>NC_018025.1:3290000-4490000 GCF_000266945.1 Desulfomonile tiedjei DSM 6799 | reverse complement strand
TTCCCCATCGAATACCAGAATACCGGATGCATCCTCGCCCAATCCAAGTTCTTTTTCGGAGCAGAGCATTCCCGGCGACGATACGCCCTTGATCTCGCGTTCCACAATCTCCAGGCCTGAAGGAAGCACTACGCCTGGCCCTGCATAGGGAACCGTCTGGTCCACTGCAATATTGGGAGCGCCACAGACGACCCGCACTGTTTTTTGCCCGAGCTCGATATCAGCAAGGCTCAGTTTGTCGGCATGAGGATGCTTCTCAATATGGACGATCCGCGCAGTGAGGATTCCTTCCAGTCCTTGCCCGACCGGTTTAATGCCTTCTACTTCGATTCCTCCCATTGTCAACAGGTCTGCGATCCGTTCAGGGGAGAGATCGAAATCAACGAATTCTTTAAGCCATTTGAAACTGACCAGCATGGGAATCCTCCTCAGAATTGGGTAAGAAAGCGCATGTCGTTGTCGTAGAACGTCCTGATGTCAGGAATGCCATACTTCAACATGGCAACTCTTTCGATACCCATCCCGAACGCAAAACCGGTATATATGTCAGCATCGTAATTGACGAACTTGTAGAGCTCCGGGTCCACCATTCCCGAACCGAGTATTTCGAGCCACCCTGTTTGTGAACAGGTTCTGCAACCGCTGCCGCCGCAAATCACGCACTGAATGTCCACTTCTGCAGACGGTTCGGTAAACGGGAAGAAGCTGGGCCTGAAACGCAGCCCGATTCCCTTTCCGAAGTACACATGCACGAATTCCGTGAGGACTCCCTTGAGATCGGACAGGGATATGCCTTTGTCCACCCAAAGTCCTTCAATCTGCATGAACATGGGCGAATGCGTGATATCAGCATCTCTTCTGTACACTTTTCCCGGGCAGATGACCCGTACCGGAGGTTTCTGTTTTTCCATGGTCCGGATCTGAACGGGAGAAGTGTGAGTTCTGAGGACAACATTATCGGAAAAATAAAAGGTGTCCTGCATATCTCTCGCGGGATGATCCCGAGGAATATTCAGCGCCTCGAAATTGTAGTAGTCCAGCTCGACTTCCGGACCTTCCGCCAATTGGAAACCGAGCCCTGCAAATACTTCGATAAGCTCGTCTGCGACCCTGTTGAGTATATGAGTTCTGCCTGGGATGAATCGTCGCCCAGGCAGAGTTATGTCCACGAATTCCGTCGCCAGCTTGGCGCTTTCCGCCTTTTGTTGAAGCGCAGTCTCTGCACGATCGAAAAGGGTTTCGAGCTCCGCTTTGATTTTGTTCGCAAGCTGCCCCACCTGGCCTCGTTCATCGGGAGCCAGATCTTTCAGGCTGCGAAGTATGCTCGTCAGTTCACCCTTCCGGCCAAGCAGGCGAGTACGGATTTCCGAGAGTATCCGTTGATCCTTTGTGTCGGATATGAGTTCCGCGGCTTTGGACCTGAGGTTTTCGAGTTGTTGTTTCATGATCCCTCTCATCGTAAGATTTGGGGAGCCTTTTTTGTAAAAGAGTCTCCCCAAACCCCTCCAAAGAACTTTCAACACTTCGTCTGAGTTGTTGTTTTTTCGACTGAAAAAACAACAACTCAGACGAATGCTACAAGTTCTTCGGAAGAGGTTCGATCCCGTAAAACTATGTTAAGATCTCGCTTCAGCGGGACCTGAACATTCCTTCTTCGATTACCAATCGGTATGATACGGTTTCAGAGGCACAGTAATAATCTTGCACAAAGACGCCGGCAATAAGCCACAAAAAAAGCGGCCAAAAAAGACCGCTGTTCGTCCGCAGGAATTTGTCTCCCGAAGCGGATGGCTGCTGCGGATGTTTAATACCAATTCGCTTTCAAAGCAGTAATATCCCGGGAACCTTTTTTGTAAAAAAGGTTCCCGTCCCCTCCAAAAAACTTTTAGCACTCGCCTAAGCATAGAGTTTTTCTATTGAAAAACTCTATGCTTAGGCGAATATTAAAAGTTCTTGGGAAGGGCCTGGGAAACACTTCTTACAAGAAGGGTTTCCCAGATGTTATCTCTTTGATTGCGAATGCGTATTAGATCCGCTCCAGGAAAACGGAGTCCCTAAACTTCCAGCGCTGCTTTGGCCTGCTGAACTATCGCGGAAAAAGCCGCGGGCTCCATCACTGCGAGGTCCGCGAGCACTTTTCTGTCCAGAGCTACTTGCGCTTTCTTCAGGCCTTCGATGAAACGATTGTATGAGAGGCCGTTCTGTCTGACCCCGGCGCTGATTCTGATGATCCAGAGTCGGCGAAAATCGCGTTTTCTCTGTCTTCGATCGCGATATGCGTAACACCAGGCGCGTTCAACGGTCTCTTTGGCCTGTTTCAGGGTTCTGCTACGGCCGCCAAAGTATCCTTTCGCTGCCTTCATAATCTTTTTACGTCTAGCCCTACTGGCGGGCGAACTGCGTGCTCTCGGCATTCTTGGCTCCTTCTCGGTAAAACCGCCGCATCTTAATCGGCGAGAGAGTATTTTCTATCCGTAGGGCAGAAGTCGGTGAATCTGCTTTAGATTCGTGTCGTCAATGTACCCGGCGCCTCTCAGATTTCTTTTCTGCTTTGTCGATTTGCTCGTCAAAATATGGCTGTGGTAAGCTTTCTTTCGCTTGACTTTACCACTCTTGAGAATCGTGAACCTCTTGGCGGCCCCGCGGTTGCTCTTGATTTTCGGCATACTGGAACTCCATTCTTGGAATCGACCCCGTCGGGCCGCAGCATACAATATTAAACTTTTATTTATACTCCACTCAACCCGGCTTGACAAATATTTTCGCTCAAAAAAAATCATTTTTTTCCGGATTACCGGAAAACACTGAGCTGTCTTAATCGGATCGGCTTGGCTGCATCGTCGCCGGATTGACTGTACCTGATGTATCTAGCCTGGCTTTCACGATTCGCGTAATGTTCGTATCCCGGCCATTGATCGTAATTATCCGTTACCGTATCTGTGGCCTTCATCCATGGTTCCCACTGTTTTCCATCACTGGAGATTTCCATAGCCCACTGTTTGGGTACAGATTTTTCATCGCCCCAGACAATTCTCATCCTGGACAGCGGCGCTGTTTCTCCTATGTCCATGACGACTGCCGCGGATCCGCCACCGGGCGAGACTTCCAGGACCTCGGACCCCGGGTATCCCTTGAGGATCTGCAGACCGCGATCTGCGGGGCGGTCGTTCACCAGAATAGTGGCGGTTCTCGCATAATCCTTGAAATAGGAATCCGATGGATTTTTCAATGCGTCATCGGGATTCAGGGGAAGTCCAAGCACGGTTGTCTTCACCCGGTTCACCAGTTCTTTGGCTAGAATGTAATTAGCCCCGTTGGTAAGATGGCACCAATCGGTGAAGACCCATTCACTGACGTTGTCGTAAATCCCGGTGAGGTCAGCGACTTCAAAGCCTACCTCATTGCCACGCTTCTTCATGCTATCTACGAATACGTCGTAGGTTTCTGCAGCATCGTAGAAGCCGATCTTCTGCATGCCGGTAACCTGTTCTATTTTCTCCTCCATGGGAGTGCGTTTCTTTTTGCAGTTGCGAAACATCGGTTGCAGCGCAAACACATGGGGCACTTTGTCAGACTGAAGCGTGGAATGGTATATGGCCATGACGTCTGCGACCTGGCGAATATTGCGGTTCCGATACTCGATCATCTCTGGGGTTGCATCCTGTGGATGAGCCGAAAATCCTCTATTCTCCATGAGAATTCCGGGGCCTTCACCCTCTTTCATTGCGAGCCAGGTAAAGAGATACGTATTTCGTTTGAGCCACAGAGTCACATAATTCACGAGACCTTTGGAGCCCATATCCATGACATCCGTGATGACTTCATAGTAAGGGCCTTCGGTGAAGTAATTCCAGTCCTTGAGCGGCCTTGCCACCGTATGGACTTCATTCGCACCATCGAGGGCAATTACGAGATCAGGCTTGAAAAGACGCAGCTTGGCCAGGTACCGCATGAGATTGTTTTGATACACGTATCCCGGTACTCCGGCATTTATCACGCGGACCTTTTTTCCGCCGATTTTCGCCTTGATATCGGGATCCGCGTTCATGATCTGCTCTATTACGTGGGGAATGGTCCACCGAAACGTCACTTCGTAAAAATCCGCGACTACATCAGCCGGAGGCACCGGCCCGCGACCGTACACCACGGAACCGCCGGTAACGATGACCCTGTATTCGTCAGCAGGTTTGTCCTGAGGGACATCGTCGAAATCTTTGAAACTCTCATCATTGATATATTCATAAGAATTGCCCAGGCGCGTGTTGCGAACAGCAACGAAACCCGGCGTCGGCTCATACCCGTACTGAGGAGCTACTTTTTGCGAACTTTGACGCGCCTGATCCAGATCTCTTCCCTTGTACGCTTCTCCCAAGGGAGAAGATTTGATCTTGAGGTAAGCATAGTATTCGACCGCGGCCAGGGCCCCGAGCACAATAGCAGTAAGAAACCCTATGTACAGGCAAAGGAAAAAGAATCGCAGCAATCTCCGTCCGAAATTCGGGGTGGTCGGACGGGAAGTGGAAGTGACATCTACGCTATCGCGCTGTCCGGAATTAGATTTTTCGTCCACTGACTGGAGCGTGGACCGATCGGATTGACTCATCAAATCCTCCGGGGGTGTTTCCGCAGGTTTCCCCGCTTCAAAAGAATAACCCTTATTATTACCGAATATGAGCAATTATTGAAAGGAGTTTCCGGATAACCATCGTTCAGATGAAGTCATTGCTCCCGATTCCGTCAAAAAATCCCATAATTTAAGGTTGTTCACCACGAGCTCGTAGATGACGGTCTTGCGCCGATCAATGTACTCAAAGAATAGTATTATGCCGATTCGCTTTTCTTTTTATAATCCGGGAGGCTGGAGGTATCCTTCGCTCCAGACGACGCAAAGTCGTCCGATCACTCCGCTCAGGACACTCCAGCCTTCGCTGTCTTACCTTCATAACTGCGAAGATGGTAATAGCTACGTATCGATAAGGCCATTAGCTCATCCCATACCACACGACCCGTCGGACTGACAATGATGATTACCGGAATCTCCAACCGACTCTCGACTGAACCGAGGATATAATCGAAAAAAAAAGCCCGACCGATAGGGTCGAGCTGGGAGACACCGTCAGACGGCCGGGCTCACTAAAAAGGAATGCCGGTGAAATGAGAGTGCTAGCGTATCCCCCGTCCTATAGCTTCAGGGCCGTTGCAATTGAGAGTGGGGAAGCCCCGAAGGTGACGATGGTAATCCTCTTTTCCACCGGCCGGACACAAACCCAGAGAGATCAGAAGATGAATCCGAGTTCCGCGTAACCGCCTTCCAGCGAATTCTTGAAGTAGTACTCGTTTACTGTTTTCTTGAGCTCCACGATTCGGTAACCTCCCTTGACGAAGCCCCAGCGTCCTGCGTTCAAGGGAATGGAGTATCTGGCTCCTGCCTGGATGTCGTATCCTTCTGCATCGTCCAGAAAGATGACACTAGCTTTGGAGTCACACGAGAGGGTCGCTCCGTTTGCAGCAGTTTTCAGGCAGCGCTGCAGTTCGATGCCTGCTATCCCGCAATCCATGGATTTGCTGAAAGTCTGCGTGTAATTTCCGCAATACCAGCAGTTCACGCCGATCTTGTCGTCAGCATGCATCCATCCAGCAAAGATGCTCACATTTGCGGAACAGCTTTTCACTGCATCATACGCCAGCCCGATTCGCTGATACGTATGCTCCCATTTGGTACTGAGGGGCTGCCCATAACTGTAGAAGTAGTTTCCGAACCAAAAACCGTAAGTGTTCCACGCAGGCCAGCCGCCGCCATTGATTTCGTCGGTTAATACCGAGTACCTGATGGACCAGGTAGGGCTGAACTGGTACTTTGCGTTGAACTCTACGAATACGTTGTGTGCAGGCAATTGGAGATCGTCGTTCAAATCGACGTCTCGCTGCCAGCCACTGTAACCGCCCCACATCCAGTTGTTCCTGGGCCACTGAATAGACCCTTTGGATCTGGCAAAGAACGCCTGGACGCTGAGTTCCCACTGACGTGGACGCGGCTGCGGCAAAATGCACGGTGGAGCGAATACTCCGGGATAGGGAGCGCACAGAGGCTGTTTCACCTTTGTGATTCCCACGGGTGGACATCCTAAAACGGCCATGCCCTGAGCGGTAACTGCTCTTACTTTAGCAGGCTTGGCAGACGTTCTTTGGACCACAGGAGAAGGAGGGCCACCGACCTGATTGGGTCTCAAAAGGACCTCTAATGATTCATCAGGTGCAGAAGCCCAGGCGGCAGAGATGAAAATGGTTGACAGGAAAATGCATAGACATACCAACGGCGTAGAAGGTATTCTTCTCAACATACCCTTCCTCCCAGCTCGAAATGTTGAAGATCCCTTTAATAGGAACCCCTTTTTACTGTCAAGAAAAAAATAAACATAATTTTCCAGTGGTTGATAAAAAAAACGAGAATATAGTGGATGCTAGGATGGAACGTATTGAAATAGCTATACATAATTCGAGGGCGCGCAGCGCGCTCCACCCCGCGAACAAGGGGGCTTTAACCAAAACAAAGCGCTCAAGCTTGACAGGGTACTGCGAATGCGATAACGCTATGTCATCAATTATGTTGTTGAAATGAAACGCCCCCCTCTTGGGACAGCAAACAACAGGATTCCTAACAACAACGACGAAAAAACCGTGATTCCGGAGGAGAAGGTCAATATGCTGATGCTGAGGCTGAAATTATTCACATACGTTAATCTGGGTTTCAAAAGACCGACCAGAGCAGGTTGGATGCTGTTCGTCGTGGCGGTTTTGTTCTACCAATTGCTCTTCAGTCCCAGTACAGCCTTAGCAACACGTTTTGACGGTCAGCTCGAAGCAATTCTCAAGAGAGAACTCCCGGCTGATTTTTCCGTAACCCTGCAGGTGGTGGAATCGGATACGGACCGCGTACTCATGGAAAAGAATCCGGACATGCCGCTGGTGCCGGCTTCCACCATGAAGATCGCAACCAGTGCGACAGCTCTGAGCGTGTTGAAACCCGATTACGTGTTCGTTACGGAAGTAACGGTCGATAATGCCCGGGGGGGCTCGGTGGGGAATTTGTACGTGAGGGGATTTGGAGATCCGTACCTGGTTTCCGAGGAGTTGTACGTCCTGGCAAGGGAGCTCAGGGAACGGGGACTCAAGGAGGTGCGAGGCAATATTGCGGTGGATGATTCGTTCTTTGAGCCAGCCCCACCGTTGGATGAAAACGAGAAAATCGGAATTCGCGCGTATCATGCCCCATACAGCGCTCTTTCCCTGAATTTTAACTCCGTCAAAGTGATCGTGAGGCCCGGTGTTCGCGCAGGTGAGCCGGCGGAAGTTGCGCTCGATCCAATTTCAGAGTACGCAGAGGTAAAATCAGCGGTGAAGACCGTGAAGGGCAACAAACCCGCACAGATAGAGATCTTCAGGAACGGGGGGCAGAAGTATCGAGAAACCATCCGTGTGGAGGGTACTATCGGGGAAGATGCTCCAATAAAGAATCGGTATGTGAATGTGTCGTCTCCGTCTCTGTATGCCGGGGAGGCATTGAGGGAATTTCTCCTCCGTGAGGGCATCAGGGTTCAGGGTAAAATAGTGCAGGGCAGGGCTCCGACCAATGCTGTACCCTACTGGGAGCATACGAATTCACGGCCCTTATCCGCGATCGTCTATGGACTTAACAAATTCAGCAACAATTTCATGGCGGAACAGATCAATCTGACACTGGGGGCCCAGGTGAACGGGGTGCCCGGCACCAGAGAAAAAGGGCTTGCGGTCATCAGAGACCACTTGCTTTCCTGTGGTATTCCTGAATCCTCCTTTACCTTGAGTGAAGCCAGCGGATTATCCCGCAATAATCGAATCTCCGCTGCTGCACTGGTGAAGGTTTTGCAGACCGCTGCCCGCGATTTCACGTACAATGCGGAATTCATGGCTTCTTTCGGGGTCGCCGGGGTAGACGGTACGCTGAAGGAAAAATTTACCGACGCGAAATTGAAGAGGCGACTCAGGGCTAAAACAGGAAATTTGCGAGGAGTAAATGCACTTGCGGGATATGCAGTTTCACCGGATGGAAAGCCGCTGACTTTTGCCATAATTGTGAACGGGAATAGTAAGGTACAGCATTTTATCGATTACGGAGAGCGAATCATGCGGGCCATTCTGGATACGCCATTTCCCTCTCATGCGCACGTGACAAGGTAAAATGTCTCTAAAGAGCCAGCGTATGCGGTGACCAGCGGGAACCGCATCAGTCGAGGTCTTTCGCGACCGATGCAATTCGCTTCGCTCATCACATCCTACGCCGGATTCTTATTTTAGCGCCTATGCCCTACCAGGGGCCTCACTTATTGGTCATGCTATAATTCTTTCCATGGGTTGCACCCATGGCTACCATTTGGATCGCCCCGCTGGGGCTTCGGGCGGCACGTCTCAGCATGTACAAGAAAGGTTCATCAAACCGCGCGGACTGCTCTTAGCGAGTGTTTCAGCCCTTCAGTGATGCGTACGCGTACCAGTTCTCCCGGGCAGATCAAATCCGGGTCTTCCAGATTGACAATTTTGTTCGTACGGGTTCGGCCGAACACCTGGGACGATTGGGGACGAATGCCTTCTGCGAGAATCTCTTCGACAGATCCTTCAGCGGATCGGTGATATTGCTCCGTGATTTGGTCCTGAAGCTCATGGACGCGTGACAGCCGCTCGATTTTCACCGATTCGGGAATATGGTCGGGCATGGATTGAGCTGCAGTAGAAGGCCTGGCAGAGTACTTGAACGAAAATATTTGATCGAAACGGATCCTTTCCAAAGCTTCCAGAGTTTTCATGAAATCTGCCTCGGTTTCACCGGGAAACCCCACGATCATATCCGTCGTAATTGCCACGTGTGGGATGGAATCGCGCAGACTGTCTACTTTAGCCAGATATTCGGCAAAAGAATATCCTCTGTGCATTGCCGACAAAACACTATCAGAGCCGCTCTGCAGAGGAAGATGTATGTGTTCGCAAACGGTTTCCAGATTTGTCATTGCCGCGATGATGGAATCGTCGAAATCTCTGGGGTGAGAAGTGGTGAATCGAATTCTCGCCAGACCGGGTATTCCGTCGAGGTGCCTGAGCAAATCCGCGAATGCGTAACCACGAGCCAGATCTTTGCCGTACGCGTTCACATTTTGTCCGAGAAGCGTGATCTCTCGGATTCCCGTGCCCGCAAGTCGGGTAACTTCTTCAAGAATTTCGTCCATATGTCGACTTTGCTCGGGCCCTCGAGTGAATGGAACGACGCAGTACGTGCAGAAATTCGAGCACCCCTGCATGATAGTGACAAACGAGCACACCGGATTCGCGCCTTTGAGCGGTGCAACCATATGAAGTGACTGTACATCTTCAACGAAATCCGTGCTGGTGATCCGGGATTTTTTCGCTCTGATTTTATCCAGAATTCGCGGAAGTTCGGAAATGTGGTGAGTGCCTAGTACCGCGTCCAGATGAGGGACTTTCTTGAGAAGCTTGTTCTTCTCCTGTTGTGCGACGCACCCTGCAACAATGATTGCAGTGTCAGGTTTTCTCGTCTTGAGAGATTTGAATTTACCAAGCGCACTGTACACTTTGTGTTCGGCTTTTTCTCTGATCGAGCAGGTGTTAATGATGAGCACCTCGGCCGTATCCGGGGCTGAAGCGGCGGACATTCCGAGCTTATCGAGCATTGCGGCCATCTTTTCCGAGTCATGCTCGTTCATCTGGCAACCGTATGTTTCTATATAGTACGTTCTGCGAGTCACGTGATTTCACCTAACCCCCTTTTATTAAAGGGGAGAATGGGGGCATAGGCGTTAAAATAACGTGCTTGATTTACCAAAATCCCCCTAACCCCCTTTAGAAAAGGGGGCGGAAAGCCAACTTCTGCTCCCCCCTTTGGTAAAGGGGGGCGAGGGGGGATTTTTCTAACCCATTGATTTTGATATGTCTCCATTCTTATTTTAACGCCTATGGGGAATGGGGAGATTTTGAATACGAATTGGCATAGCTTCGAGTATTCTGGACCATCATGGAATGGATACGATAGATCGTCAACAGTAGGGCCAAATCGATTGTGAAAAAGTTTCCCGGTCATCCTGACAAAAGGAAAAATTTTCGCGCGAAATTCTATGAACCGTGAAAATATCGCGCGCGTCTTGCTCACAAGTCATTCTCCACAAAAGACTATGCGCGGCCCTGTTACTTTTCCGCTAAGGCCGGGATTCCCGCCGACAGTGCGGACAAAAAAATAGCCCGCCTAATGCAAGGAGGGCTGAGGGTATGGTTAAGGAGTCGTTGTTGACTTATTCAAGTTGCAACATCGATGCCAATTTCTTGCAGATGGTAGAATTATCCGTATCGAACGCTTAGAGAAGGGCGTCCACCTCTTTTACGAGACCCTTTACGGCTTCGACGGATTTGTCGAATGCTTCCTGCTCTTCGGGGAGTAGTTCTATTTCGATTACCTTTTCCACTCCCGATGTGCCGAGTATCGCGGGTACTCCCACGAATATGCCTTTTTCCCCGTATTCGCCATTGAGGTACGCAGCTACGGGCAGGAGACGTTTCTTGTCCCGCAGGATCGATTTTGCCATTTCAACGGAAGAGGCGGCAGGAGCATAGAATGCACTTCCTGTCTTGAGCAGGTTGACGATTTCGGCCCCGCCTTGACGCGTCCTCTGGACTATTTCTGCCAGTCTGCCCTCGGAGATAAAATTGGTGATAGGGATGCCGCCAACGAAGCAATATCTGGTGAGGGGAACCATGGTGTCACCATGGCCGCCCAGGACGAGAGCGTGTATGTCTTCCACCGAAACTCCGATTTCTTCGGCAAGGAAGCTTCTGAAACGGGCAGTGTCGAGTACACCGGCCATACCGAGAATCCGCGCGGGGTCATAGCCCGACTTCTTCCATGCGGTATACACCATCGCATCAAGTGGATTGGACACAATGATCATGATCGCGTCAGGAGAAAATTTCGATGCCTTTTCCGCCACCTCAGCTACGATTCTCACATTGGTGGCCAGGAGATCGTCGCGGCTCATGCCCGGTTTCCGTGCAATGCCGGCCGTAACGATGATGACGTCACTACCTTCAGTCATTTCGTACTGATTTGTACCGAGGACGCGGGTGTCCACTCCGAGAACCGGAGTTGCTTCCCACATATCGAGACCTTTTCCCTGGGGCATACCTTCGATAACATCAAGGAGCACAATATCGCCGAGTTCCTGCGCCGAAGCATACGCTGCCACGGACGCACCAACGTTTCCCGATCCAACCACTGTGATTTTCTTCTTACCCATGTAGCGGCCCTCCAATTGACTCTAATGATTGATATCAATGCAAGCCTCTCCAATTCACTTGGACAAACCACCTGAAATTGGCGTAGACCTGCGCTGTTGCGGCATAAAGGAATCAGTGCAAGGCACTCATTATGCTCCCTGGGTGAACAGTGTCAATGCAAACCGGAGTCTCTCAATTTCGATTTACAGAAAGATGTACAATCCGATGCATTCAACACAGATGATAGCGTCATCTTGTCTTTACAACGAAGACACCGTTCCCTGTGAACACTACAGGAAACTCTTTGGAATCGAATAGAGCAAAATGCGTTCGATCTTTTGTTAATTCTTTAATCCAACTGCCAAAGGGTTCGAAATAGACAGTTCCTTTTTCAAGATTAGTCCGATCGAAGTCCCGTTGTCTTACTACAATGTAGTCGACGCCATAATATCGGACGAACTTTCGTATCTCTTCAGGATCTTCAGCGTAATATGCTTTGAAGAAATCGAATGTCCGCTTCTTGATAATGCTCCAGTACTTGTCAATCCAGGTGTGCGACAACTCGTACGTGACGAAAGCCTTTCTGCAGGCAAAGGTCGGAATTGTGTCCATCACCTCGGGATTCCCCGCAATGAGAGAAGACTGAGGGGTAGTCTTGAGAAACTCGTACAAGTTCTTCTGATCCGAATAATCGTATACACCTATCTGATAGCTCCGAAATCCACCTCCAATGACTGCGCAAACGATCAACCACGGGAATATGATTCGTCTCAGGCCCATTCCCTCCATAGCAGCCAGGACACTTACGGCACTGAATAAACAGAAAAAAATAGTTAGGGAGAACTCTACGTATCGTTCGGGGAGAAAGAGTTTCAACATGAGCAGATATGAAAGGCACCACATGAAAAGCGATGCCGGGAACAAATAGCCGAACACCCGGAATCCTGTCATGTCAAAGGAAAAACCATTTCGTATCCATCCGAACACCGCCAACACGCATATAATGGCAACTCCGCTCCAGCCGGCAACGGGTCCACATTCGGCAAAAGGGAACAAATGGAACCAGGGCATGCCGATTTCATAGAGAATCGGACGTACCGGAATTATCGGGTAACGTCCGGCTGCGGTATATTCAACGTGATTCAGCATTTGAGCCCATGAGACCAGATCGCCTATACCTTCGGGCTTCAGGAAAATGTATCTAAGAGCCATCATGCCTATTCCGATGAGTATCGGCATATGCATGAGGAGTAATTTTCTCAATGGTTGTAGTTGAATAGGTTTGATTCCGGAAGTATCTTCCGGGGGGAGCGAGGCATGCTGCTTCTCAAGGAGTGCCGGGCCGTACTGAACGACGATATACAGGATGTGGGTGGTCAGACAGAGGAGAAAGATGTACGGGTTGAGAACAGAAGCCACCATAATTACCAGAGCCGAAAGAAAAAGATTCCCTCTGGCCAGGAAGAACAGATACGCTGTTAACAGCGGAAATCCGAAGCTTTGCGACAAGCCACCGGAGATCTTGCGGAGAAAGCCCGTGAAAAAGAAGTAAAAACAGACAGCAACCACTCCGGTCAAGTCGTTCTTGAATTGCTGCCCCAATCCAAAGATGAAACCCGCAGTGATAACAAAGAGGATGCCGGTCACTACCTTGGAGAACTGGACAGGGTTCATGAACAGAGCGCCGAACCTGTAGACGGCCTTCACACCCCAGGGGACGTAATATCGGGCATAGTCGGTCAGGATGTCATCTTTGAACATTCCCTCATCCGACCATTTCTGCATCCAATAGAGCTGCTGCCTCACATCGTCATTGATCACGTACGGGTCGATGATGGCAGTCCAATGGCCCATGACGTAAACCATCAACGCTGCACAAAGTGAAAATAGCAGTAATCCTGTACTGCGACTCGGCAATCTATATTTCCACCCGCAAATTCTTTGGAGACACCAGAATTCCTAGGCCAGAATCACAGGGAAAGCAATCCTAATTTTGAAGACTCTTGTTTTCCCTTCGACAAAAAAACTCGACACTAAACAACGCTCATTGAAACGAGACACCTTGCTGCTGTGTGGGATTCAAAAATTATCGTACATCGATCGATGAATTCTGGGTACGAGATCCTTGATTATCCGGGATATCGCTCGACGTCGATTGGAAAGAGTACCGGCAATAGTATCGGTGACATCATACGTGCTGGATGCGAAGATGTCCTTTTTCCACAGGACCTTTTTTGAATCCGATCGCTCGAGAACGCAAAGTACCCGCAACACGCCGGACCGGGTAAGTTCTTTTCCGTCGGCCCGGTACATGGAAGGAGTATCTTCATACGAATGAATAACGGTTTTGAAGATTGCGTCACCCCCATCCCTCACAAGAGTGAGTCGGGTTCCGAGAGCGAACTCATTCCGAAGATCGTTGGTGAGTTCAGTCTCAATTCCCGTCACCGTCGTCTGGTTTTTTGCGCTCTCGACCACACAGGTCTTCACGTCAGAAGGAAACTTTGATTCTTCCAGAGCTCCACTGAAGCGGTACCCGCAGGAAGCCATTACGAGCATAGTCCCGCCCAGCACGATTAATGCTGCTAATCTGCGATATGGGGACAGCGGACGGGCTGGAAGCATTATGTGCTGACTTTCAGTGAATAAGGGCACGGCTCCGGACGGGACAATGTTTGATCCACACACAAAAAAGCGTCCCACCTAAATCATTTCTACTCGATGCTTCGTGCAAACGTCGACAAAATCACCCGTGTTGAAAGTGAAAATGCAGTCCACCCTGACGGCGGGATCCTCGATAATCATGCGCAAGACGTTGTCCACCAAGCTAAGACCTCGACCACCGCGCAACTCGTCTTCCAGAGTCACGGTCAGAGCCTCGTCTCTGTACTTTGTGTCATCGAGGAGTGTCGCTCCGGGACGTTTCAAAAAAGACTCGAACTTTCGCACAGCCAGTGGTCGTCGCACGTAACGCGTTCGCAAGGTCTCGTACAAGATGGGCCACGGAAAAATGCAGTGGAAACGAAAGAGTCTTTCGGCTTTCGGTTGCGCCTCGGTATAGTGCGGATCACGTTTATCCAGAAGGGATATCCAAAATCCGGTGTCTACAAGAGCCGTTCGACCGATTCTATAACTCATCCACGGCCTCCCCTTCCGGAACAGAACCATAACCGGTCCAGGGAGCCTGCTGCCGTTTCCCGAAAAGAAAACTGCCTTTCACTTTTTGATCGTCATCGCGATATATGACATACACGCGAGTTTTCTTGGTTATATCAACATTTTCACGGATGTCATTCTTGAGCTCGTTAATTAGGTCCCCTGACGAATCGTACTGGATGAATCCAACATTATCTCCGCACTCGATGGCCTCATGATTGGCCAGCCATGTGTACATGCCTTCATAATCGCCGGTCACACTGAGGTCGAACGTAAGCCACACAGCTTTCTTCATATTTCGCCTCCATGCAAATTATTCCCGAACTGACTGAAGGAAATCCAAATTTTTGCGAGAAATCTCAAATGTCGGCAATCATCCCACCACCAGATTGAGAATGCGTCCCGGCACCAGAACAGTCTTGCGAATGGACTTGCCTTCAAGGAATTTTCCCACATTCTCCTGCTCCAAAGCCGTGGTACGGATCTCCTCCTCTGACGCATCCACTGAGACCACGATTTCTCCCCGTTTCTTCCCATTCACCTGGACCACCAGAACCACCTGGTTCTGCTCCAGCAAAGCGGGATCGTAACTCGGCCAGGGAATGCGGACCATTCCGGGCTTTTCTCCGAGAGCTTCCCACAGCTCCTCACACACATGGGGGATGAAAGGCGACAAGAGAATAATCATACTGCGCACGGCCTCATGTAAAGCCAAGGCAATGGCTGGAGCCGGCTGGGCTTCTTCCTGCATCGTTTTCCCGATCTCGTTTGCCATTTCCATTACCGCAGCAACCGCAGTGTTGAAATGAAAACGATTCTGGATGTCGTCAGTGACCTTCTTGATGGTTTTGTGGGTCAATCGTCTGATCTGCCTGGAGCGATCCGTGTCTTCCGCGGCAGTTTTCGGAATTCTGTAGTTCCCCAGTTGTGCGACGAGATTCCACACACGTCCGATGAACCGGTACGAACCTTCGACTCCTTCTGACGTCCACTCGAGGTCCCTCTCCGGCGGAGCGGCAAACAGGCAGAACAGCCTGACCGTATCCGCGCCGTACCTATCGATGAGCTCTTCGGGGTCCACCACATTGCCCTTGGATTTGGACATCTTCGCACCGTCTTTAATGACCATGCCCTGGGTGAGCAGGTTCGTGAAAGGTTCGTCCCACTTTTTGATGCCGAGATCCCTCAGGACTTTGGTGAAGAACCGTGAGTACAGCAGATGGAGTATCGCGTGTTCGATCCCCCCGATGTACTGATCTACAGGCAACCAGTACTCGTTTGTTTCCGGGTCGATAATTCCCTTGTCGTACCTCGGACAGGCATACCGGTCGAAGTACCATGAAGATTCCACAAACGTGTCCATGGTGTCGGTTTCACGTCGTGCAGGTTCACCGCACTTGGGGCAGGGCACATTCACCCACCAGTCCAGGTCGGGGAGGGGAGAACGACCGTTCGTGGGAAACTCTATATCAACCGGCAGCACAACGGGCAAATCTGCATCAGGAACGGGGACTGCTCCACATTTCGGACAGTGGATAATCGGAATGGGAGCGCCCCAGTATCTTTGCCTGGAAATTCCCCAGTCTCGAATCCTGTAGTTGATTGTTGCGCCGCCCTTATTCTCGGAAGCCAGCTTATCGCAAATCGCTTTCTTTGCAGACTCATTTTCCGTGCCATCAAAGCCGTTGGAATTGACCAGAACTCCAGGGTCCACGTACGCTTCCGTCATGGTCTCTGCATTGAGGGGTTGGCCTTCAGGCTGAATGACCACTACTATTCTCAGGCCGTATTTTTTTGCGAATTCGAAATCCCTTTGATCGTGTGCCGGAACCGCCATGACAGCGCCCGTGCCGTATTCGTAGAGGACGAAATTGGCAACGTAGATAGGCATCCTCCAGCCGGTAACCGGGTTAATGCAGTAAGCTCCGGTGAATACGCCTTCTTTTTCGGCCTGATCGCCCACGCGATTTTCCCATTCCTGCTGCAGAACTTTCTGAACGAAATCCCGCACCTTGGTTTCCTGAGGAGTCCCCTTCGACAGCCTCAATGCAAGCGGATGTTCCGGAGCAAGGCTCATGAAAGTGGCGCCGTACAGCGTGTCCGGCCTTGTGGTAAATACTTCTATGGATTCATCGGAATTCTCGATTCCAAACAGAATTTTGGCTCCTTCACTCCGACCGATCCAGTTCCGCTGCATAATGAGAACTTTTTCCGGCCAGCCTGGGAGCTTGTCACACCATTCAAGGAGCTCTGCCGCATAATCGGTGATCTTGAAGAACCAGCCTTCCTGATCTTTATGAACGACTGGCGTGCCGCAGCGCCAGCATGCCCCATCTTCCACTTGCTCGTTGGCAAGGACCGTCTGGCAGGGCTCACAATAATTGACGATGGATTTCTTTCTGTACACCAGACCTCTGTCCATCATCCTCGCGAACAGCCATTGTTCCCATCGATAATATTCAGGGTGGCAGGTGGCTATTTCCCTGTCCCAATCGTATGAAAAGCCCATGCGTTTCAGTTGCCTGCGCATTTCGTCGATGTTTTGCATAGTCCATTTTGCAGGATGAGACCCGTGCTTTATGGCTGCATTTTCCGCGGGCATACCGAATGCGTCCCAGCCCATGGGGTGGAGGACGTTCAACCCTTGCATCATCTTGAAACGTGCCACAACATCGCCGATGGAATAATTTCTTACGTGCCCCATATGGATGCGTCCCGAAGGATAGGGAAACATTTCAAGCAGGTAGTATTTTTCCTTGGAGGAATTGAGCTCCACTTTAAAGAGTTTTTCTTTATCCCAGAAATTCTGCCATTTTTTCTCGATTGCCTCTGGGTTGTATTTACGTTCCATGGTTCCTCCATTGTTCCGATAGCATTCAGTTCATTTTCGGATCGGACGAACATGTCTGAATGCTCAAAACACCTTTCATAGCACACACATCGGGTTGCTTCAATGCATCCTTATTCCCTGAACACGGTGGAATGAGGATCATGGTTCATATATGCATTGTCGAAAGTATTCTTCTCGACTTGCCGCTAGAGGAGAGAGGTATCCATTCAGTGATCGGCGAGAAGAAAGGACTCAAGCCCCGGAGGGGGCGGACCAACAGTAGCCACGGGTGCAGCCCGTGGAACAGGATGCCTCAATCCCTGGCAAACGACCCTAGCGGGGTCGCCCAAGAACGCAACAATTCCAGGAGTATAATTGGGGAGACCCTTCCAGGGTCGGCAATAACGAGATCTCGATACATCGTTTCCGTGGGTTGACGAAACTGTCTCAAAAATCGAAATTTAACCCGGATCGTAACACGAATTCCTCATTGTCTTCCCGGCCTGATTGTAGGGGCGGACCTGCGAGTCCGCCCAAATGTGGGCAGACGCATTGGTCTGCCCCTACTCCGATGGATAATAGTGGCACGATGTGTTGCGTATTCGAGAATTTTGAGACAGTCTCTGACACCCACGACTATCATTGGGCTGCCCCTTCGGGGCATTCATCGCATTCCGCATGTAACTGAAGCTTTACGGAGAGAGCGCCTTTCCTGTTGACGGACGCGGCCTTTGGGATTTAAGGTGTCGGGTTGAATCCCGAAGCCCGGGATGAAACTCGACTCGATGTGAGGCGCGTCCGGCCTCCCCCTGAGGAAGAACACTATGCAGACTTTTTCCGTGAGTCCCGAGGGAGAGAAATTCCCTCTTCCCACAGATGAAGATTACCAAAAAGAATTCAGACGACTCCAGGACCTAGCTGACCGGCACAGGCAGATGGGGCAAGAAATTGTCGTGGTGTTGGGCATGGGGTTCGTCGGAGCTGTGATGGCTGCAGTTATTGCGGACTCTACGGATGATTCGGGAAAACCGGGCAAATTCGTCATCGGAATGCAACGACCCAGCACCCGGAGTTACTGGAAAATTCCTCTGATCCAGAGAGGAATTGCTCCCATGAAGGCTGAAGACCCTGAAGTCGAGAAAATCATTCATCGCTGTGTTGTCGAAAAAGAATCGCTTACTGCTTCGTATACGTACCAGGCTTTGACGCTCGCTGATGTCGTAGTTGTAGACGTGCAATGCGATTACATCAAAGAATCCTTGAATAATGTGAGCACCGGGTACGTTCAGATGGAAGATCTGGAAAAGGCTCTTGAGATCACGGGAGAACTGATTCCCTCGAATGCCCTGGTGCTCATAGAAACCACCGTTCCTCCGGGTACGACCGAACAGGTGGCATATCCATTAGTGAAAAAAGCATTCAAGAAGAGGGGAATAACCTCGGAACCTCTCCTCGCGCACAGCTATGAACGGGTCATGCCCGGCAAGGATTACGTTTCTTCCATAAGAAATTTCTGGAGAGTATGCAGCGGAGTGAATTCGGAATCGCGGGAACGGGTTATCAAATTCCTCACTGAAGTCCTGGACACAAAGAATTTTCCTCTCACGGTTCTCGAACGCCCCATTGAATCTGAGACCGCCAAAATAGTCGAGAACAGCTTTCGCGCCAGCATTCTTGCGTTTCTCAATGAATGGAGCCTGTTTGCCGAGCGCAATGGAGTGGATCTTGTAAAAGTGATTCAGGCAATTAAAGTGAGGCCTACCCATTCCAATATCATCTTCCCCGGCCCGGGAATCGGCGGCTATTGCCTCCCCAAAGATGGCGGATTGGCTGTGTGGGCGTACAAACATCTCCTCGGATTCGAGGACGATCTGTTCAAGATTACTCCTGCAGCGATCAACATCAACGATACGCGCGCTCTTCACGTCCCGGAACTGGCCAGAGACGCGCTGCGAAATATGGGCAAGTACATCGCTGCCTCAAAAGTGACTATCCTCGGTGCATCGTATCGAGAGGATGTGGGAGACACGCGATACAGCGGTTCCGAAGTGATAATCCGGCGGCTCGTGGAAATGGGTGCTGAAATCTGTGTTTACGATCCATATGTGGATCACTGGTGGGAATTCGAGGCCCAGGAAACGTACCCGACGCCGGGAAAGAGTCGGGGGCGTTTTTTCAGAAGCCAGAAGAAATTGTCCGAAATGCGCATGGAACCAGATCTTGATACAGCGCTCGCGGATGCGGATGTCGTGATTTTTGCGGTACGCCACAAGCAATTCCTGAATCTCCCTCCCGCAGATGTGGTGAAAGCAGCAGGTGGACCGCTGGCAGTGATCGATTGTTTCGGAATTCTCGATGACGAAAAAATAAAGGAATACTTTCAACTGGGTTGCGAAGTGAAAGGATTGGGACGCGGCCATATCAATAGACTGAAGAAACAATACAAACGCTAATCCTTAGGAATGCGAACACTGACCTGTTCCCAGGTCAGTGGCACCCCCCACAGGCATTAACTTGGTGGAATATTCCCCCTTTTATGAACGGGGGCCAAAGCATAGGCGTCAAGAAATAAGGTCAGACTACTTCCAACTTTCCTGGTAGGGGTCGGCGTCTCTGCCGACCCGCATTTGCCGGAAACGTTCACGAACAGCGTTAGAACCTACCATTCAGCAACAAATCTAACGATTGTCATTGCGAGGAGCGAAGCGACGCGGCAATCTTCTGACTTATGCCTGCACCTTCAGGGGATTGCTTCGCTTCGCTCGCAATAACACCCATTCGGACGTTCTTCGACCACAATGAGCGGTTCACTTTGCTCACCACCGTCCTACGCTATCTGGTTCTCTCGCATATACAGCAAGGTTATGACTTCGGCTTCAGAACCGGTTCCCGAAACAAAGCGAATTTCAGCCAGAGAAACGCAAATTCGAGCAATTTGGTATCGTCTGCTTCGATCTCGGCCACCATCTCAGGATCAAGCTCGAATTTATCCAGAAATCGACTCTTGAATACGAATTGCCGAAATTTCTCCAAATTGTAACAGGACATGACGAACATCTGGAGATGCTGGGGGCTGAATTCAACGGATTTGCCGCGATTCCGCATTACGTACAATTCCATGAGGAGATCGTTGATTCGGTTATAATCTTCCATCCCCTGGTCGCTCAGCCACTCGGAGACTTTCCATGATTTCTTTTCTTCAAAGCCTCTGCAATGATCCTCGCGTACGGTAAAATAGAATTCCCTGTGAGATCCATCCATAACATGAGATGTGGAAGCCCGCCCGAGCGGATAAATCCTGCACGCTCCAGGCCTGTCTTCGTACACGGAACAGCCCGTGGGGGTAACAAAAGGACATCGTTTCCCCGAAGCACAGTCCATTTCCATGAGGACTTCGGGAAATCCGTGAGCAGTGCGCCACCGCATGACGGTGTACCGGTCCAGGAACTCCTCTGATGTGAGCTGCAGCCGATTCTTCAACCGCAGTACATCATAAGGAGTAAGCAGCAGTTCCAGTTTTCCGCAGCACTCGGTAAAACAGGGAACGTGCGGTCCGCACCCAAAGCAAAACTCGCTTTCTACAGACAAGCGGGCATTCGCGTCCAGAGGAGGCCAGCCCTGAACATTACTCATATATTTATCTCCTGACGCTTTCTTCCTATTGGCAAGGGGTCAAACGGTCACATCCTGGACGGTATTTTGACGGTTTGCCAGATCACGGGCAAAATCCAATAAATCCTTGAACACTGCATGAGCAGTATCATCCTGCCCATCGGTTATCCGCACCGAGCGAACTCCGGCTCTGCTTCCCGCTTCCATATCTGAAGGAGAATCCCCCACCAGGTAAGACAAATTCAGGTCGATGCCAAGATCCCGTTGAGCCTGCAGGATCATGCCAGGTTGAGGTTTTCGACAATTGCAGAGTTCGTCCTTTTCATGGGGACAATGATACACAGCATCAAGAACCACGCCGTTTCGAGCCAATACTGAACGCATATGATTGTGCACTTTTTCGAGATCCGATTCAGTCATCAAATTTCGAGCGATTCCCCGCTGATTCGTGATCACTACGAGAACGAACCCCATATCGCGCAAGAGACGAAGCGCTTCCGCGACCCCGTCCAGGAAAACGAATTGTTCTATAGAAGAAACGTAATGATCTTCCGGTAACTTGTGGTTAATAACACCGTCCCGGTCGAGGAAAATAGCTTTACGCGGCATATTCTTGTTGAGGGTGCCCGGAGCCTGAGACTTCAGATCGGCAGCAATGATACGTTTTCGACGCATCGAGGTCAAGCACGCCCCCCCTGATGGTGAAATCAGAGGCTCCTTCAAGTTACTTATCAGCATCGCGCTTTTTAATTCGAAAAACCGGGACATTGATCGTTTTTTCAAGGATATGACTAGCGTTTAGCGGATTTTCGGTCTTAGAAAAGACAGGGCTTTAGAGAATTATTCTGAAAAAAGTATAACTTTTTCTCAGAATTCACTTGACATAATTTCGCGGTTGAATAATGACACCATCCCAGGACATTCAGTCAAGGAGGGATGGTATGGTGATAGTAAAGCCCTTGAAGCTATTGGTTTGTCTATGTGTTCTGTCGCTAACACTAATAACTGCAGCCACCGTCACGGTTAGCTGGGCCTACAGCGATATTTCGGGCTCGACTGTGATCCAGGGCGATGCTTTGTCCGCAGAACCGCGGGTAAATCCACAGTATCGTTCCAAGGCACCGGTGCGTACGCAACAATCGGCGGTTTCTTCGGGGTACACTGCCAGGAGGAGTTATTACTCCGCTCCCCCTGTAGCCTATCCGGGAAATCCGTCCCAGGGTGCCGTCTGCCCACCGGGCAATCCGGGTCCGGGGTCTGCATGCGGGCCTTTTCCCCAGGGCGGAGGACTTTCCAATCTTTTCGGTCTCCAGGGATTTGGATACGGACCGTGTGCTCCACCTCCTTTTCTCCCGAGAATGGGGTGCAGCAAGTTCCAGTTGAATGCCAAAATCTGGTATTCAAATCTCAACTCCTCTACGATCGTATGGGGCAGTAATGCAATCGGCGGCGAAGCCCCTCAATTGAGTTTGACCAAGAATCTTGGACTGCGGAAGTACGAGTACCTGTCCGAGTACGAGGCTCAGTGTCAGGTGAAGCCCAATTGGGGCATTCGGGTTTCCTTCATGCCGATCCGCTATCGGGACAACTTCATTCCATCATCAATGTTTTACTTCGGAAATACTCTATATCCGGCATTCGTTTCCACGCTTACCATTTGGGACCGCAACATTTACCGAGCAGCCCTCGTGTATGACTGGTTCAAGCAACCCCATGCAATATCAAGCTTGTTTGCCGGCTATACTCTGGTTGATGACAAGCTTACGGTAAGTGACACGATCCAGACAAGGACACGAAATCAGGCCGCGCATCTCGCCACCGCAGGCATGAGCTTTGAGCGATTCGTCAGATATCTCGGGACGAGTGTAGCCTCTGTTCACTGCAAGTGGTCCATCGATTTTCTTGAAGGCTACCTCGGTTGGGACGGATATGCGGCAGGAAGAATATCCGTGCCGATGAACTATGGACGATACGGCTACATTGAGGCAGGTTGGCGCTGGGTAGTGTTGGAAATCGATCAGCCGTGCAACGTAAATAAGATAAGCCTCGAAGGAGCTATGGCTGCTGTAGGAATCATTTTCTAAGGTCCGGTCCTGTTGGAAACATCTCAACCGCAATTGAGGAAGGGCGTCGTCAATCGGGTTCCCGAACTTGCAACGGGGCGCGTTCCTTCCGAAGGTTGAATGTCCACTCTACCGGCGGTACCTCGAAATTCGGGAACCCTGAAGCACGGCGATGCCCATCAAAAAGGCCCGACACCCGGTCGGGCCTTATACTCGTTGTGCCATCACAAGGAAAATATTCAAACAAGGGTATGCATTCAGTTATTCGCGGGGAAAATCCCCCCGCCCCCATAGGCGTTAAAATAAGGACATTCCCATCTCGAGCGCTTTGGTAGGGGTCGGCGTCTCTGCCGACCCATGTTGATGGAAAACGCCCGCGAACAGCGAGGAATCCACCATTCAGCAACTAACCTGATCCTTGTCATTGCGAGGAGCGCAGCGACGTGGCAATCGCCTGGGATCAGGCGCTTAATTTCAGGCGATTGCTTCGCTTTGCTCGCAATGACAGTCATTCAGACACTCTGGCAAAAACGATGCAGTTCGCTTTGATCATCACATCCTGAGTCGGATTCTTATTTTAACGCCTATGCCCCCGCTCCCCCTTTTAAAGGGGGGCAAAAAAGCGACACTGTTCCCTTTAGTAAAGGGGCGTAGGGGGGATTTAAGAACTCACAGTACCGCGATCACGAGAAACGATGATCTCTACTCCCTCGCGTGACTATTGGGTTTGTGAGAGTCGCGAAGCGCCGCAATTAAGCGGCCCAAATCGATCGCTTGTCAGTCCATTTCTATGAGTACTCGAGCAGGTGCTCCGTCCGCCCCTAAAATCTTCAGTGGAAGACAGTAGATCGTGCACGGGCCTGCAGGTATGTGCCCCAGATTGAGACTCTCCACAACAAGAATTCCTGCCTGCAACAATATGTGATGAACCTCTGCTGCCGAGCTGTGGTACGTTTCTATAGAAAAATAATCCGTTCCAACCATTCTGATGCCTGACTCGGATAGATAAGAGGCTCCATCCTTCGTAAGCGACACGTAATTCTCATGAAAATCGGGCTCCAGAAGTTTCCGGCTGTTGTCGGTTTTGAAGAAAACCCGGGCAACGCCCTTCAGGTCACATGAATGCAGGACATCTCGATTCAGCTCGGGGTGGCCCGTCAAATCCAGGATTTTCCCCGGACCGATGAGTGTCTCTAGAGGAATTTCGTCGACTGTATACCCCCAATTCAGGTAATGCGCCGGCGGATCGACATGAGTACCCGTATGTGTTCCCATGGTAATGGTGGATAGATTAAATTTATCTCCCATGGTTGTCTGAAAAAGGGGAGTCATCTTGAAAGGAGGGTCGCCGGGGAAAATGGCCATTTTTTCGTGCAGGGCCAATGTTGCATCATAGAGCGGCATGTTTTTCTCCCGAATCCGAAAGCATCGAAACGGCAGGAAAAATCAACAGGATTGCTAATACTATAGATCTCATGTGGAAGTACATCCAGCCGGTTGTCAGAATATTTTATGAAAAACGAAGTCTTTATTGGAGCAATCTATGGTAGTTGAGTGGAATTCCATTTCAATCGTGTTCGGCGCTATCTATCTTCTGCAGCTTGCATTCGCAATCGGTATGGAGATGCTCAATCGCAGGCACCTTGTGCAGAAAGGCTCTGATGTACCTGAGAGCATGAAAGGGTTTGTCGACAGGGATAAGCTCTTGCGGATGAATCAGTACAGTCTGGATACCAGCAATCTGTACATTGTGAAGAAATTGACGGGTGATTCTCTGTTGCTTGCGGCGATCCTTTTCGGATTATTCCCCTGGCTTGGAGGTCTTTTTGTCTCTTACTCCTATGTTGTTGCAGGACTGTGCTTCTTCCTGATGCTCGGAGCCATTTCTTTCGTACTCGATCTCCCTTTCGATTACTACGCCACATTCGTTCTTGAGGAAAAATACGGGTTCAACCGAACGGATATAAAAACATGGTTCTTGGATAACGTAAAAGCGGTCGGGATTTCCGCTGTATTTGCCGTAATTACCATAGGGCCGCTCTTGTGGAGCATACTTTTTTCGCCTGATTATTGGTGGCTCCTGGGATTTGTGATTGTTGCCGTGGTTCAGTTCTTTCTTATTGTTCTGTACCCTGTTCTGATTGCACCGTTATTCAACAAGTTTGAACCTCTTTCCAATACCGAATTGGCAGAAAAAATTGAGTCACTGGTTCGAGAAACAGGGATGAGGACAGAAGGTATCTTTCGGATGGATGCAGGGAAACGGAGCACGCATTCCAATGCATATTTTACCGGTGTGGGAAAAACCAAGAGGGTAGTGCTCTTCGACACACTCATCGACACCCATACGCAGGACGAGATCCTGGGGGTGCTTGCTCACGAGCTCGGGCATTTCAAAATGAACCACGTGCTCAAATCATACCTGCTGAGCCTCGCAACCACACTCGTCGTCTTTTATGCAACATATCGTATCCTGAACTGGCCTTTAATGTACGAGACGTTTCATCTCGATCCGGTCAGCAATTACGTGGCGCTCGTCATAGTGGCAATTTTCTGGAAGAAAGCCGGCTATTTTCTCCGGCCTATAGGCGCAGCCATTTCCAGGAAATTCGAACGAAGTGCAGATGTCTTTGCATTGCGACTCCTGATGAACTCAGGACCTCTTGCGACCGCGCTCAAAAAACTGGCAGGCCATAATCTTTCGAACCTGAATCCTCATCCTTTTTATGTGTGGTTCTATTATTCTCATCCTCCACTTCGCGAACGAGTCGAATACCTTGAATCCGCGAGAATCTGAGATCGAATGGAGATGTGAAAAAACAAAAACATTTAATCCTATGGCAAAACCGAGAATGTGGTATGTTTCTCCCCGTGATTTCGAATCAGAGGTAATACGAAATGTTCCGATGGCTTCTTATAGGCGCAATGGCAATCGTGCTCATGACCTCCCCTGTTGCGATTTCTCAGGATCAGGAAATCGTTAACTGTTGCATCCGGCCTTGCAGTTGCCTTCCCAATGCAAAACCGCAATGTGTAAAGATCACAAAGGAAGAATGCGAGCGTAAGAGAGGAGAGGTAGTGGCTGATTGCATGTTGTGCGATTGAGCGGAAAGGACTATTTGTCAATATAAGATAGCAAAAAGCACCACAATTTAAGCGGTGATTTCGTCCCGGGGAAATGAAGGACTCCCGCCGAAGTGACCGCTTTTCCTATTGTATGGTATAGTTTTGGTATGGCGAAAAGTACACGTAAAAAACTTGTTGCTCTTGTAGGCAGGCCGAATGTCGGCAAGTCTACTCTGTTCAACATGCTGACAGGGACACGCCGGGCGTTGGTCGAAGACACTCCCGGACTCACCAGAGATCGTAATTACGGGGAAGTCACGATCCGAGACAAATCTTTCATAGTCGTGGATACCGGCGGATTCGAGCCGACCACCGAAGATGTCATGCTTTCCCAAATGCGTACACAGACCCTGGTGGCAGTGGAACAAGCGGACATCATCGTTTTCATGGGCGACGCAAAGGCTGGGATAACACCGTCTGATTATGAGATCGTCCGTACATTGCAGCGAACTGATAAGACAGTTTTGTACGCGGTCAATAAAGTCGATTCAGAGAAGCAGGAAAATTTCGCGGTGGATTTCTTCGGGCTCGGCGTCGAGCCCATCTATCCGGTAAGTGCAATTACGGGCTATGGGGCTGATGAACTCATCGATGCCATACTGGAAGGAATTCCGGAATCGATTTCTGAACCGGCCGGGGAGCCGTTGACGAAAATTGCGGTGGTGGGCAGGCCTAATACGGGCAAATCCACACTGATCAACCTGCTCCTGGGAGAAGAGCGGCTTGTAGCTAATCCTGCGCCGGGAACCACCCGGGATTCTATAGACACTGTTGTCAAATACCACGGCAAAGAATACGTGTTTATCGATACCGCAGGTATACGGCGCCGTGCACGGATCGTCGACAGGGTTGAGAAATACAGTGTCATCAAAGCGTTCCAGAGCATCGATCGGGCCGATATTGTCCTGGTGCTTCTGGACGCAACGGAAGGGGTTACGGATCAGGACGCTCGTATTGCAGGGTACGCGTACGAAAAGGGCAGGGGGGTTATCATTTTGCTCAATAAATGGGACCTGGTGCAAAAAGATAGTAATACCATCCATGCCTTTACCGCTCATGTGAGGGAATTCCTGAAATATCTCCAGTATGCGCCTATACTGACGCTCTCGGCACTTAAAGGTACGCGTGCGGTAAAACTTTTCGGTCTTATCGAAGAAATGGAATCCGTGTACAGGAAACGGGTAGGCACTGCGGAACTGAACAAATTCATTGAAGAAACAACGACAAGTCATCCACCGGGTATGCATCATAAAAAACCCATAAAGATCTACTACCTGACGCAAGTTCGTACTGCTCCGCCCACATTCATGTTTTTTTGCAATTATCCGGAATCCATCCATTTTTCGTACAAACGATTTCTCGAGAACCGGTTGCGCGAAGCCTTTGATTTTCGTGGTTCCCCCCTGCGCCTCGTCTTGAAGAAAAGACAGGGCAGGCTTTCCGATCAGGAGCAAGCCAAGAAACCGCGACGGCCGGGTTCAAGGAAGCGCTTCGTCTAATATGCCGATGTCGGGGGTTGCCCTTGTCTTATCGGGTGTCGTAATATTTTGCAGGGACAAACGAGTTTTTTCCGAATGGAACAAAAGGTATCCACAAGTGCACAACAAATTGGATCAAACGTGAGTCAGACGGGCAAGACCATAGTCCGTTTTGGTGAAATCCAGGATTTAGTCAAATCATATTATCCGGATGCTGACCTGGATCTGATCCGCGCGGCGTACGTGTATTCCGCTCAGGTCCATCTTGGGCAGACACGACGTTCCGGTGAGCCCTATCTCGTCCACCCCGTCGCTGTCTCGATGATATTGGCCCAGATGAAGTTGGATGAGGCGTCCGTGGCAACGGGCCTGCTTCACGACACAGTAGAGGATACCCTTGCCACGCTTGAGGAGATCGAGCGTTTCTTCGGGAAAGAAATTGCTGCGTTGGTGGATGGGGTCACCAAAATCAGCAAAATAGAATTCCAGTCAAAAGAAGAACGACAGGCAGAGAATTTCCGAAAGATGATTCTGGCGATGAGCCGGGATATTCGCGTATTGATGGTGAAATTGGCTGACCGGTTGCACAATATGCGAACTCTCGGCCCCATGCCCCCCGACGCACAGGTCCGCATTGCGCGTGAGACTCTGGATATATACGCGCCTCTAGCAGCTCGACTGGGGATCTACTGGATGCGTACCGAGCTGGAGGACCTTGCCTTTCGGTACGTAAATCCCGAACGATATTCCACTATTGCAAGGCGTCTCGAGGAATCTCTGAAACAAAGAGAGGAGTACGCGAATAATGTACTCCGTATCATCACGGAGAAGATCGAGCAGTACAATATAAAGGGCACAATCAAGGGACGAAACAAGGAAATCTTCAGCATTCATCAAAAGATGATCACTCAGCACCTTGATTTCGACCAAATCCACGATCTCACTGCTTTTCGAATCATCCTGAATAATGTCAGCGAATGTTACGCTGTGCTCGGCTTGATCCATTCTCTGTGGCGGCCGGTCCCGGGCAGATTCAAAGATTACATTGCCATGCCCAAAAGCAATGGGTACCAGTCACTCCACACTACCGTTATCGGTCCGGAAGGACTGCGCATAGAAATCCAAATACGTTCCACGGAAATGGACCTCATTGCTGAAGAAGGTATAGCAGCCCACTGGTCGTACAAAGAAGGCAGGATTCCCGAAGCGGAAGATGCTAAAGTGGTGAATTGGCTGCGCCAGATGATGGAATGGCAGCAGGATCTGGACGACCCTCGCGAATTTTTCGAGAATGTCAGGGTCGATTTGTACCCTGATGAGGTCTACGTTTTCACGCCGAAAGGAGAGGTAAGGGAATTTCCCAAAGGAGCGACACCGCTTGATTTCGCGTATGCGATTCACACCGAAGTGGGGCATCGGTGTGTGGGCGCGAGGATCAATGGGAAAATGGTGTCTCTCAAATATCAGCTTCGAACTGGCGACAGCGTTGAAATTATTACCTCCGTTCACCAGAAACCAAGCAAAGATTGGCTCAAATTTGTCAAAACCGGTCGGGCCAAGACTAAAATACGCCATTATGTGCTGACCGAGGAGCGAGAACGGTCCATTCAGATCGGGAGAGAAAGCACGGATCGGGAACTTCGCAAGTGGCGTATGGAGATATCCCGGGTCGAAAGAGAAGGGGAGATACTCAAGATTGCCCAGGAGTTCAGCTTCAAGACCGAAGCCGATCTTTACGCAGCCATCGGTTACGGCCGCATTTCACCCAAAGTCATCATTACCAAGCTGGTCCCGCCTGCAGAGCGTGAAAAAGCAAAAGCATCGCTGGTCGAAGAAAAACAGATCAAAAAGAACCATTCCACTGCCAAGAGCGGCGTGCGAGTGCAGGGCCTGACGGACGTTATGGTAACTTTCGCGAAATGCTGTAATCCGCTTCCCGGAGACAGCATTCGTGGATTCATCACTCGAGGAAGAGGCGTAACGGTCCACAATCAGGACTGCCCCAACCTCGCGAGAACAGATGTCAGACGAGTAATCGATGTGACCTGGGATGAAGATCAGCCTATTCGCCGGACCGCAAAGCTCGCTTTACAGGTCGAGAACAGGATGGGCATGCTCGCTGCGGTGAGCGGCACAATTTCGTCGAATGATTCGGATATAGTTCAAGCGAACATTAAGAATGTCAACGACAACTATGCTGAAGGCGTTTTTGTCGTATCCGTGAAGAATGTAGATCACCTCAATTCTCTGATGAATGCCCTGAGAACGACACGCGGAGTAAAGAAAGTCGATCGGCTGGCAATCATGTGATCTGTTTTTTCCAAGAAATTACAGCACTGGACCAGAGGGAACGAAATTGAGGAAAGAATATGGAGCCGCATTACGTGAAGTGTTTACTCAAATCTTCACCAGTGCTTGTCCTTTCTTTGCGCTGGTAAAAAAGCACTCTGCATTGGCTGGTTTTCAGGGTGAACGCGCGTATCGTTGGGCTGTTACCGACAGCCGGCACCTGTGGGTGGTTCTTGTTCCGGACCAAAAACGTGAAGCATTTACGATTGAGCTTGGCTGGTCCACGATGGGGCGCTTTCCGCAACTAACGATGCGTCCGTCATTCGCTCGACCGGAAGAGGTGGGGTTGGAGCATGAGTACTTGTGCCGTTTGGGTGAATTGTCACGGGGAAAGGACTGGTGGTGGGCGATTGAGGAATTGCCGTTGTGTGCCTCACAAGACCAAATTATGGCATACATTATCGCGCAGACAATCCCGATTTCTCCTGAAGTCGCACGGTCACGGGTTACTCCTCATGTGAAGGAAGCCGTCAAAGAGTTCGAGCTCTTCGGTCTCCCATTTCTCCGCTCTCACACTCAGGATTCCAATCTGTGATGTCAGTGCTTCTCCTCAGTGCATAATGGGTTTCATTCATCATAGACCGAGCGGCACGCTCGTGCCCCTCTGGGTCTCATGCGACTTATATGGATGCACTGACGCGGGTACCTGGTCAGCAGGAATGCTGCAGTCGGACACATAATCTTCAAGCATTCACCGCCTTTACTGAATAGTCATCAGGGTTCATCCGGGCTACGGGGATAATGACTTCTGAAACCCAGGCGCGGAACGCTTTGTTAATCAAAGTTGTGGTTTCATCCCAATCGCCGGAATAATCGGACTCTTCTATGTCTTCAATGATCTCTGGGGTAAGCCCTGAGAATTCAGCCAAGTCCTCCCGCGTCATACGGAGCTTATTCCGAATGTCGTAGATTTGTTGAGCGAGATCGGATTGTCTGCTTGCTTCTTCGAACGAAGCCTTTCTCTCGGGATTGCCTTTAATATATCGGTTGTAGGCCCACTCCACGGCATCAGAACTTTTTTCACTCATAGTGCGGCTCCCAGTAGAATGTATGGGTTGCTGGATTTTTCACACACTTTTTCGCAACAGTCAATCTTGTTGTTAAGTCGTCGGACAGGAAGGGTTGAAAGTTTGAAAGTGGCGGAAGCGCCGCAAGTTTATACCTACGGCGCAATTGATTGGATGGACATCAGGGGGCTTTCGTTATCATATTCGATCGAATGCATCGGGTACACACTTTCATCCTTTTTACGCGGCCGGAGGATTCCAGGACCCTGACTTTCTGAAGGTTAGGATATGATATTTTCTTGGTACGGTTGTGTGCATGGCTCACATTATACCCCTTCAGCGGTCGTTTGCCGCACACTTCGCAAATGCGGGACATTTGTCGGTTCTCCTTTTCACATGGGCGCTATTTTTCTTTGGCAGCTTCAACAAAAGCAATTCTCAATTGAAAGAGCGTTTCATTGAGAACTTTTTGTTCTTGATCGGACAGATTACCACGAGTCTTGTCCTGAAGCAAGGCCAGAAGGTCAATGGTCTGGCGGGCGCCAAAAAGATCCCGTTCCGTTTCGGAATCCGGGAATTTTATCATTCCCATCTGCAGCAAAGCAGTATTGGCAAGGCTTAACACGAAAGAGTTGAAATCAAGGGGCTGATATTCTCTTTCTCTCTTCCTATCGGCAGGTTTTTCCGAAGGGGCTTCTGTTTTTGGCTGTTCAGGTGGAGTTTCCGGTTCTTTATCTGCGGATGTTGCTTTCGACTCCCCTTCAGTAGTGAATCTTCGTTTATCACGTATAGTGAATTCAGATTTTTCAGATTCGTCCATCAGCTCCTCCAATGTATAAACAATTGTATAGATCGTACGGAATGATCCAAAAAATTCGTGATTGAGTCACGATCAAAGCGTCAGAAACCATCCCCCCAGATACCATGTCGCGGATTGGAAGGATTTCGACGCTCGAATTCTGCGAGAAGTTCCCGAGACACAGGATCGATGTGGGACGGAATGATAATCTGAGCTACCACATAGAAATCTCCCCGCTCTTTGTCCCTGATGGAAGGAAAGCCTTTATCCCTGAACCGAAAATTCGTTCCCGATTGGGTGCCTTGCGGAATCTTCAGCACGAGCCGCCCGTCCGGAGCCGGAACTTCGATTTTCGCGCCCAGAACTGCCTCGGAAATGGTTATGGGCAGTGTCGTAAAGATATCGTCACCTTCCCTCCGGAAAAAAGGATGTGGAGTAACCGTCACGTCAAGAAACAAATCTCCGGGAGGCCCCCCTCTCAATCCGGGCGCCCCCTGTCCTGGAACCCTGATCCTCGAACCGGAATCCACTCCCGCGGGAACGTGCACATTGATTTTTCGATCCATGACTGAAACGATAGCCGACACACCATGAAAAGCCTGGAAAAAGTCCACGGTCAGACGATATTCAAGGTCCGTGCCGCGAGCCGATCCTGATTTCCTGGTACGACGGTTACCGTCGGACTTAAAGAAGTCGGAAAAAACATCGTCAAAAAAACCGTAATCACCGGACCTCGAGAAGTTGCTGAAATCGAAATGGTACGTATTTCTCTTTTGACCGGGGCTGCCGTACCTGGTGCCGGAAAAATCGCGAAAGTGGCCATCCAAACCGTCATGACCGAAGGTGTCGTACATCCGTCGCTTTTCTCTGTCGGCAAGAATTTCGTACGCTTCGCTCAATTCTTTGAATTTGGCTTCGGCAGTTTTGCTATCGCCATTCATATCGGGGTGGTACAGTCGGGCGAGCTTACGATATGCCCGCTTGATCTCCTCTTCGGAGGCCGTCTTCCCCACACCAAGCACACTATAGGGATCGCGTTTTCGCATGTTTTGTCGCTTACTTCGGAATGTCTAGTATAGCTATGATCGGCGGAGATCAAAGGAGACACATCACCTGTATGCTGTGCTCAATGCCTCTCTCGGATTTGGGCAAAATTACCTCAAGGATACCATCCACATATTTTGCCACGGCATTCTCTACGTCGACATATCCGGGAATGGTAAAGCTTCTCTGAAAAAATCCCTGATTTCGCTCGATTCTATGATAATTCGAGATTTCAGGATCCTTGTCGGAAGGCCTTCGGCCGGAGATGACCAATGCGCTGTTACTGACTTCCACATTGATGTTTTCTTTGCCTACTCCCGGCAACTCCACCCTGAATATGTACGCTTCCTGCGTTTCCAGAATGTCAACAGCAGGGCACCAATATCCGGCACGAGGGAGACAGGATTCAGCCGATCCGGTGTGCATGATGCGATGTAACTTTTCCTGCATGTTTAGCAAATCTTTGATTGGATCCCATTTATTGAGAGTCATTTATTCCCTGCTCCCGAGTTAAGGTCTCAATTTTTCGGCATAATTCTTGTACTCTTGAGACAAGGTTAAGACTTTTTCCGCCTCTAGTCAAGTCCAAATAGGTGTCCCTACGACTTGGGCGGAGCTGCTATATATCCTTCTTTGCCGAGTTCCCGGAGCAGAAGAGAGCCCTTGCCCCGGGGCACCGATATGGAATGCACTAGAGGCGTTCCTTTTACCTCTGCCGGAAATATACCGGATGAGGGCCGTAATTTGGGATTCAACTCCATTATTTCACGGGCAGGCATGTTCAGAATTTTTGCTACTTTAGCGACAGGTAGATCTTTGGCCAGACGAATCCCCGCGACCTGATCGAAAACAAACGGGTGGGATTCCTTGAAATCGAGGCCAAAGTAACTTCTTTCAGAGGCAATGATCTTGAGCGCAATCCATCTCGCCACAAGTTCTTCCGCCGGTTCGGGAAGCGGCAAGTCCCAAAAGTCCCGGGTATTCCATTTCTGCATAGCTTCTTTGACCGTATTACGCCCAAGCATGTAAGCCGCAACGGTTATGAGCCAGTCCCCATTTCCCAACTCTTTTCGGATATCTTTGATCGTGTGGCTGAAGCATCGGGTTGACAATTCCAGATCCATGCGATCGTCATGCCATGTATCTTCCGACATTGCCACGCCTTCAGATGCGGAACAGACCTTCTCGAGGGACCACCAGCCCACACCGGCTTGCCGGGATTGCGATTTGAGATTTGCTCCGGATAGTATGGGAGAGAGCCAGACAAAATCTTTCGGAATGCCTTCCTTGGCCAGAATCTCTTCAAAAAGCCAGCTATAGCGATTCTTGTCCGAAAGCCAATCGGTGAGAACACTCCTTGCATCCAGGAGGAGGAAATTTATCTGAAAAAGGACTCTCGACTGTACATCCGGTCTCTGGAGGGGTACAATCCTACCGGCAAATGAGAATGGCTTCTCAAGCAGGGATGGAGGAATAGAATATCTGACGCAACTCGGGGAAGGTTCTTTCTGAGGTCCTCTTGCCTCGACCGATACTGCCAGCGCTTGGGCCATGAAAAGAACAAGCCCGACAACGACAATTCCGGTCCTTTTGCATTTAATGAGATTCCGGCTCCACTTGGATTCAAGAATCGTTCTATATTTCATAATCTCATCAGCTCGAACGGAGCACCCTGCGCTCGATCGAATTCTCGGGCTCCGCTATTTTTTCGCGGCACTCTCCTTTTCCAATTTCTTAAGTTTTTCCTGTACCACGATGTTTTCGGGATTCAGTTGGAGAGATTTCTTGTACGCCTCAACTGCTTCTGAACCGCGCTTTTTCTCGAGCAGCACGTCCCCCAGGTGTTCGGCCAAAATAGGGTCGGTCTGCACTTTTTCAATAGCTTTCAGGAGCAGATCCAGCGCTTCGTCGGTTTTTCCGGATTTGTACAAGACCCAGGCCAGCGAATCCATAATGTACCCGTCGTCCGGCTTCAGCTCCAGTGCTTTGCGGACAAGTTTTTCGGCTCTCCCGAGGTCTTTTCCGCCGACTGCAAGCGTATATCCGACGAAATTCAGAGCGCTCGCGTCGTCCGGTTTCTCCACGATGATTCTCTCCATTTCAACCAGTGCCTGTTGGCGACGCCCGCTTTTTTCCAGTGCATTTCCTTTTGAATAACGAATCCTGACATTTGTTGGGTCGAGTTCAAGAGCCTTATCGTACATCACGAGGGCTTCGGTATATCTGTTCAACTCCTCCAGAATCGAGCCCTTGATGTGAAAAAGGTCCGGTTCCTTAACATCCGTATCAATCGCTTCATCAACGTACCTGAGCGCTTTGCCGTAATCCTTTACTTTGAGAAACATCAGTCCCAGTATGATGCGGGAATGGAGAAAAGTAGGCTGGCCCTTGCGAATCTGGATAAATTCCTTTTCTGAATCGTCCAGTTTGCCCTGTTCTTTGAGCACCCTTCCCAACTGAAAACGGACCTGATCCCATCCGGGTTTTGTCAGGAGAATTTTCTGCAGAATTTCTATCGCTGTATCGTATTGTTTCTGTTCGGCCAGAATCATGGCCATTTTGATCTGAATTCCAAGATTTGAGGGGGCAAGTTTCGATAAATCTTCAAAAACCTGGTACGCCTCGGCGTATTTTTTCTGACTGGCCAAAGCCTGTCCGAGGTTGAGTCGAGACGTCACATTGGTAGGGTCAAGCTCGACGGATTCCCTGAAATGTTCTTCCGCTTTGGCGTGTTTGTTCATGAGCAGGTAGATGCCGCCAAGTTCCGTATGTACCTGAGCAGGATTTTCAACCCCTTTGTCCAGCAGAGATTCGAAGGTTTCTATTGCCTCGTCGAACTTTTTGCCTTCAACGAAAACTCTTCCCAGGTAAAAGAAACCTTCCTTTTCATCGGGAAACTGTTTCGTCATTTTCGTAAACGTCTTCTCAGCCTCTGGAAAAAGCCTCTGAGAGACCTGCAACGATCCGATGAAGACGTAGAGCTCTCGCTCGTCGGGTTTCAACTCCAGCGCACGACTGTATTCCTCTATGGCTTTATGACGATCCCCCGTGACCGTGAAGATTTTCCCCAGGAGCGTGAACGCTTCGTCATTGGTGGGTTCCAAAAGCACCGAAATGCGGGTCATAATGAGAGAATCGGCGATTTTTCTGTTCCTGGCCAGTACATTTCCCACACGCGTGTACAGGTACGATGAACCTGGGTCCAATTGGAGCGCTTTTTTCAGATTCCGGACTACACCTTCAGTATCTCCGGCAAGCTCCGCCTGTTCTGCAAGAATAAAGAAGAAACCGGGATCCTTTTCCAGATCCGGATACGTAATTGACTTGGCTTCAGGGACTTTGTTCTTGGCTTTGGCAGCGGAACAATAATCGGTGGCGAGCATAACGACCGCGCTCAGGGCTGCAATAATCAACAGCAATTTTCTCATGCTTTGACCTTCTCTTGAAAGTGAATGGTTCTGAATCCGGCCTGGTTGACTCATTCGCCCGTACGGCACTGTGTTTCCGCACTGCGAAGAAGGTTGATTGCGTCGGAATACGGCGGACGAAGGAATACCGCACTTCCGGCGACAAATATATCGGCGCCCGCACATATAAGGTCAGGCGCAGTCGAAGGAGCTACTCCACCATCCACTTCGATGCGAATGGGATATCCCGATTTGTCCGCCATCTCCCGTGCGGATCTTACTTTTTCCAGCATGGTGGGAATAAACGATTGACCTCCGAAACCGGGATTAACGGTCATTATCATGAGAATATCCAGTTCCGCAAGCACATATCTGACTGCTTCGAGCCCCGTTGAAGGATTTAGAGCGGCTCCTGCTTGCATTCCCAGCTCTCGTATACGCGTCAGAGTTCTATGGAGATGATGAGTCGCTTCGGGATGAACCGTCAAAATGTTTGCTCCAGCCGCGTGAAAATCTTCGAGGTACCTGTCAGGCTCAGCAATCATGAGATGGACGTCCAGCGGGATAGTCGCAATCTTCTTGCAGGCTTCCACAATCATAGGGCCAATCGTGATATTCGGCACGAAGTGACCGTCCATCACATCAATATGCAGGAAATCCGCCCCAGCTTGTTCGACCGCTTTAATTTCGTCGCCCAGTTTTGAGAAATCAGCGGACAAGATTGACGGGGATACAAGAATTCTACGATTCATACTATTTCCTTTGGGACATGGTAGGCCTGCGATGAGATTCTCTTCTCCGACAGATTTCGGCGATCATCCGGGAGTCCGTCGGGACAGGCTCGGGTCACTCGTCTGGAGACGGAAGCGCCAAAAAGACTCGGGTCTTTTAAAGCCGGTTTGCACTCCAATGTCAACACTGTCAGAGCTCGATGCCATCAAGCTCGAAGCCGCATTTCGGGCAGCGGCCTTCTTTAAGTGCGTATTTTTTTATGGAATATCCCACTCGATCGATCAAGAGCCCGGAGCATTCCGGACAAAAAGTCTTTTCCCCAGGGTCCCACGGAACGTTGCCGGTGTAGACATATTTGAGTCCCTCGTCAAGGCCGATTTGTCGCGCCTTTCGCAAGATTTCCACATCGGTGGGCGCAATATCCTGCTCTTTGTATTGCGGATAAAATCTGGAGACATGCCATGGAACATGTGCCCCGAGCTCTTTCCGTATGAATCGCGCGAGTTCGCGAATTTCGAGAAATTCGTCATTCAGCGAATGGATCAGGAGTGTTGTGACTTCCAACCAGATGCCCAGTTCACGCATGTACTTGAGAGAATCGAGGACTCCATCCAGCCTGGCTTTGCAATAGCGAACATAAAACTTATCGTTGAATGCTTTCAAGTCCACATTTGCCGCATCGATCAGACCTTTTGAATCGTCGAGCATGTCACGGGTCATGTATCCATTCGTCACGAATACGTTCAGGAGACCACGCCGATGAGCCTCTTCCATGGTCTCACGAGCCAACTCGTAGTAAATCGTGGGTTCCGTATACGTGTACGCAATACTGCGACAGCCGCTTTCCACAGCCATTTCCACTATCTGGGCCGGAGAATACTCCTCACCGATAATCCTGTCCCTGTCGCGAGGCATCTGGGAAATGGAATAATTCTGACAAAAAGTACAGAAGAAATTACAGCCTACCGTTGCTATGGAGAACGATTTGGTCCCAGGGGCAAAGTGGTACAGAGGCTTTTTCTCGATTGGGTCGACGTTGGTGGACACAACTTTGTCGTAGACCAGCGTGTATAAAGTGCCTTTCTGATTGAGACGTACCGAGCAAAGACCTTTTTTGCCGTCCTCTATTTTGCAGCCGTGGCGGCATAGCCTGCATTTTACCGCATTGGATTCGAGTTTATCGTAGAGAGTTGCTTCCTTCATGACATGCCTCCTGGAGGCTTTTTTGAAGATTCCTGCAAAGGTCGTCGAAGCTCCCGTTAGACATAATAAGCACTACATCCCCTTGCCGGAGGTTGGATAACAGGAAGTGGAGAATTTCTTCAGTATCACCGAAGGCCCGCGCCTCTTTACCTTGAGTGCACAGATCCCGTGCCAGCCTCTCGGAATCGAATCTGTCGGAGCGCGGGACATCTTCAACATCGCGCGGGGTTCGGATCAGAACCAAGTCTGCATCGCTGAAAGCAGAAGCGTACAAATTCTGAAAGAATGCCCGCCTGCTCGTGTTTGTCCGAGGTTCGAATACCGCAACAAGCCGTCTGCCGGGAAACGCAGCTTTCACACCCGAGCACGTAACGTGTACGGCAGTGGGATGATGCGCAAAGTCATCTATGACGGTGATGCCGCGATACTCGCCCAAAATCTCCTGACGTCTTCTTACGCCTTGAAAGGAGGCTAGCGAGTCCAGAGCTTCCTGGGGATCGAGTCCTACCTGAACACATGCGGCAACCGCAGCGACTGCGTTCAGGACATTATGCATCCCGATGACGGCAAGTCTTCCTGCAGCTACTTTCATCCCATGATTCGTCAGAACAACGGAAAAACCTCCGTCTGAAGGGGTTGCATCGGTTACGGACCATTGGACGACGGAACTGAACCCGTACGTGACAACAGGGCCTCTGCATGCCTCCGCGATCGCGCGGACGTTTACGTCATCGACGAAGGCCACGAGCCGGCCTTCTTTGGGAATAAGTCCCGCAAAAAGACGAAATTGTTCTCGAATCTGATCGAAGTTGTCATAAATATCCGCATGATCGAATTCGCAGGAAGTGATAACTCCGATGCCGGGACTGTAATGGAGAAACTTCGGGCGTTTATCAAAATATGCTGTATCGTACTCGTCGCCTTCTATCACGAAAACCGAGCCGTCCGTTACCCTGTGATTCAGGCCGAAGTTTTTCGGCAGGCCTCCAATCATGAATCCCGGATCGCGTCCGGCAGAAGCGAGTATCCACGCGATCATTGCCGTTACCGTGGTTTTCCCATGGGTACCTGCGACCACTATGCGGGTCTTGTCCCGGGCAAAGTAGTGTGTAACGGCCAGAGGCATGGAAACATACGGTATGCCTGATTTCTCAAGCTCCACTGCTTCCGGATTGGTTCTGCGGATCACGTTTCCTACGATGACGAGGTCAGGTCTCGGCTGGAGGTTGGAAGCCCGATAGCCTTCCATGATCGGAATCCCAAGATTCCTCAGAAAATCGCTCATAGGCGGATACACGGCTTGGTCCGATCCGGTAACGCGATACCCCTTTGAGTGAAACATTCCTGCCAGCGATCCCATGCCCGTGCCACAGATTCCCATGAGATGAATATGGGCAGGTGGGGATATAAGCCTCGGAATTTCATGGCTGTACGTGGAATTGTCCATAGATGTTGCTTATGCGCCCAGAGCTTTTTTCAAACATATCGATGGGGAGATTCGTGAGTCCTCCGCTGAGTGTTTTTTTTGGCGCTGGAGGACTCATTCTTTTCAAGAATCCGAAGGAGCGTAATAGCAGCGTTTGGGAGAAATGACCATTCCCTTCTTCTTCAGACCGTCAATTATTTTTGATACTTCCTTTGAGTCCAGATTCAATGCTTTTGCCACGTCACCCGGTCTCACGGGCTTTCCCAAATTTTTCATAGTGCTCAGTACGGTTATTTCTTTTTCGTCCATAAGTGCCTCCTGGAGAAAATCGTCGCTTATGACGGCACCGCATTGTAGTACCACATGAACGGTTGTGCAACCATTTTGCCTGTCTAAGACATGGAATCGGAATCCGGGAGTCCCATTCTCGACCGAATTTGCGTTTGCCAAGATTCCCGGCCTTTGTTAAAAAAATATGTTCTGATGAACCTTTTGTGCAAGGAGCCAGCCATGTTTGACGACTACCCGAAGGAAATAATAACCAAAGATGGACTCCCCGTGCTCTTGAGACCTCTCGTTCCGGAAGACGAACACAAGCTGTTGGAACTCTTCGCAAGAATTCCGGAGGACGAGAGATGGTTCTTGAGAGAGAACCTGGCTGATCCTGATGTAATGCATGAATGGATACAGCACCTCGACTTCAGCCGGCTCTTGCCATTGGTGGCAGTCACGCCGGATGGAACTATCATCGCAAATGTTCGGCTTCATAAACGTCCCTCGGATTGCCTGTCGCACGTTGCACATCTCCGCATAAACGTCGATCCGGAGTATCGACAACAGAGGATCGGCACATGGATGCTCCTTGACACAATCAAACTCGCGATGAATATAGGTATTGAGATACTCGTCGCAGAATTTGTCTCCGGCGTGGAGGACGCAGCGAAGAACGGGGCGCATAAACTGGACTTTCGTGAACAGGCCGTCCTGAAAGACTATGTAAAAGACCGACAGGGTAAGTATCGCGACCTCATAATTATGCTCAAAACCCTGCAGCGGGACTGGGGTGACTTTTGATGGAAAATCTGGACGTGGGAACAATCTCTGTTCCCCGTAAACAACCTTTACCGGCATATAAAGAAGCGAATGGCATCATCATCCATCCTCGATTTCCGGCGGAAGATTTCCATGGATTGGAACTGGACCCGGGTCTGGGCAACTTTGCTCATTATTCGTCCATAATTCAGAAACTCGAAGTGTTCGAGAGGATTGCTGCAAAAAAGGGCGGACGCGTTTCTCTGGCGCTTCGCGATGAACGTGTTGTGGTGGGATATCTTGCCTGCTGGTTTCCGGAAGAAACGGAACGGTGGAGCAGGTTGGGTGAGCTCATGTACGAATTGGGCGCAATCGAGGTGAGCCGCAACTTCAGGAAAACCGGAATAGCTTCCAAAATGCTGGATATAACCTTATCCAACGACGACTCCCTGGAATCGAAAATAGCGTATATGAACGGGTTCTCCTGGCACTGGGATCTCGACGGAACCGGACTGACCAAATTCGAGTATCGCAAGCTCATGCTGAATCTGCTGAAAAACTACGGATTTCGAGATTACTACACGAACGAGCCCAATGTATCCCTCAGGGAGGAGAATCTCTTTATGGCTCGAATAGGTTCTGAAGTGTCCGAACAAGACCGGAAGAGGTTCTCGCATCTCCGTTTTGGCATTTATGACTAAAGGAAGTTGTTGACCCTTCAATCCTTTATTGCTATCCAGGGTCCCCTATACTTTTTTCGAAATGTACATCGCGAGATCTTATCCATGAACATCGATCGACTTATCTCTGCCGCTCTTCAAGTGCGAGACAATGCCTCTGTTCCTTTGAGCCGATTCCGCGTAGGCGCTGCGGTTCTCACAACGGATGGAGAAATCTTCGAGGGCTGCAATACTGAATGCTTAATTCCTGCTCTGGGCGTCTGCGCCGAACGAAATGCCGTAAATCATGCGCTGATACACGGTTCACGAAGCTTCATCGCAGTGGCCGTGGTTTCGGATCTGTACGCACCCCTGTTGCCCTGCGGCACGTGTCTCCAATACCTGCAGGAATTCGCCCGTCTGGAAGGCCGCGACATTCTTATCGTTGCTGAAGGCCGTTCAGGAGAACGGATTGTCACGAGCGTAGACGAACTCTTCAAAGGGGGATTCCCTCCCGATACGTCTGTCAAAGAAATTCAGGAATCATTTAGCTGGACTGTCGACTGATTTTCCGGAAAGCGAGATTCAGTTCGGGGGTGTCATTGCGAGCGAAGCGAAGCAATCGCCTGAAATTAACCGGTTGAATCAGGAGATTGCCACGTCACTGCGCTCCTCGCAATGACAATATTTGACAGAATTGCTGAATCGGCTGTTCCGATGCCAGGTAGGGGCACACTCGCCTTACTCGCCTAGACTGTCTCAGAATTCTCGAATGCGCAAAAATCGTGGCACGATTCGCCATCCTTGTAGGGGCAGGCCTCGTGTCTGCTCTTGATTATTAATCACAAAATAACTTGAAATATCAATTAATAAAATGATAAAATTAAAGTATAATCATAATTGGAGCCCCCAAATGAAAAAGAAACTTGTAATGTTTTCGAAGACCACACGTGTCCTTAGAGTCGCCGAGGTTCTCGCCTGCATCATGCAGGACATGTCGGATGAGGAAATAGTGCGGAAATTCGGTCTTACCTGGAAACAGCTCGGAAAAGTCTATTCAAAGCTCTTTTATGGAGGATTTCTTAACACGCAGGACTTGGCCAGACGCATAGAATTGCGAAACGGAAGAAGCACTGCCCACATTCCCCTGGTGGAAATCGAAAGCTCACAGTACGAGTACGAGTGCGGCACGTGCGGATTTATTTCATCACTCCATTTCAGTGAATGCCCGAGATGCAGACAACTTAATCTCCGCAGACTCGTGAGAAAGGTCCCCGATTGGGTAGCAGAAATCAGATACGCCGCGGCAGCTTCTTGATAAGTGCTCTTGCCTGAAACGAGGGCTTGCATTACGCTACTTTGAGTTACAGCGCAAACGCCGATCAGGAGAAAAAATGCGAAAGCCAAACGGCAGCAAACGTAGGGCCCGAGAAAAAAGCGTTCAGCCTGTACGATCGTCGGATTCCGGTCTGGTTTTCCGCCGTGTTTTCACGGTAGAAGGGCGGGACCCTCTGGATGCGGTCGTGTGGCAGAAGCGCACTGCTGCAATTCGCAACGAGAAGAACGAACTGATTTTCGAACAGACCGATATAGAGACGCCGGAGTTTTGGTCCGATATGGCTCTGACGGTGGTTGCTTCCCGCTATTTCCGAGGAACGCTTTCTTCGGAAGAAAGAGAAACCAGCGTAAAATCGTTGCTCACACGGGTGGTGGACACCATAGCCGTCTGGGGAACGGATCAGGGATACTTCGCGTCGCCAGAAGATGCCCGTGTGTTCCGTGACGAATTATTGTTCCTCGTACTGCATCAGAAGGCTTCATTTAACAGTCCGGTCTGGTTCAACATAGGCGCGGATCCGCATCCGCAGTGTTCTGCATGCTTTATCATCAGTGTTGACGATACCATGGAATCGATCCTCCAGTGGTACACCCAGGAAGGCATTATCTTCAAAGGAGGGTCCGGATCGGGGGTAAACGTTTCGAAGCTCCGCTCCTGCAGGGAACCTCTCAGTGGAGGCGGTCTTGCCTCAGGGCCCCTGTCGTTCATGAAGGCCGCTGATGCTTCCGCAGGAGTGATCAGGTCAGGCGGCAAGACGAGAAGAGCTGCGAAAATGGTGATTCTCGATATCGATCATCCCGATATCGTGGCATTCATCCGTTCCAAGGCGCTGGAGGAAAAGAAGGTCCAGGCGCTCGTAAACGCGGGGTACGATGGATCGCTTGAAGGTGAAGCGTACTCTACCGTAGCATTTCAGAATTCCAATCACTCGGTCCGGGTCACGGACGAGTTCATGAGAGCAGTCGAAACCAACGGAAAATGGCAGACTCGATTCGTTGCTTCAGGCAAAGTCGCAGACACGTACCCGGCAGGGGACCTCATGAGAGAAATGGCTTTGGCGGCTCATGCATGCGGCGACCCCGGTATTCAGTTCCACACGACCATCAACCGCTGGCACACCTGTCCTGAGACTGCTCCCATACGAGCTTCCAATCCCTGTTCCGAGTACATGCATGTTGACGATTCCGCGTGCAATCTGGCTTCATTGAAGCTCACGGCGTTTGCGGACAAGAACGGATTCGATACCGAAGCATTCAGGCACGCTGTAGACATCATGATTACGGCACAGGACATTATTGTTGATAAAGCAAGTTACCCCACGCCTGCGATAACACGAAATTCCAGAAATCTGAGAGCATTGGGACTAGGATATGCCGATCTGGGGGCACTCCTCATGTCCATGGGACTCCCTTACGATTCGGATGAAGGTCGTGCCTGGGCTTCGGGCATTACTGCACTCATGACCGGGGAAGCCTACAGCCAGTCTGCCCGGATTGCCGCGGTTCGCGGTCCTTTCAGCGAATTTGAAAAAAACAGGGAACCCATGCTGGGCGTGATTCGTGCTCACAGCGATAAGGCATCCATGATCGATGGGCCTGCTCTGCCGAAACCCTTCCTGGAAGAAATCAAAGAGGTGTGGGATGCGGCTCTGGCTCTGGGCTCGGCGCACGGATACGCAAACTGCCAGGTAACGGTAATTGCACCCACCGGCACCGTAGCATTCATGATGGACTGCGACACCACAGGACTGGAACCGGAACTGGCTCTCATCAAATACAAATCCCTGTCAGGGGGAGGGCGGCTGGAAATCGTAAATCGCACGGTTCCCAGAGCGCTCGAGCGCCTCGGGTATTCGACCTCTCAAGTCAATGAAATAACCGTGCAATTGGCGGAGACTGGGAGCCTGGAACACATTCCCGAACTGGCTCAGGAACATCTGCCCGTTTTTGATTGCGCATTTCGCCCTTTGAAAGGCAAACGCAATATTTCGCCGGAAGGCCACATTCGCATGATGGCTGCCGTCCAGCCGTTTGTTTCCGGAGCCATCTCTAAAACCGTAAACCTGCCGAACGATGCCAGCGTAGAAATGATCGAGCGCATCTTCACGCTTGCATGGCGGCTGGGACTGAAGTCCATCGCGGTATATCGGGACGGATGCAAGGCTGTTCAGCCTGTAGTCACTTCCCAGGCACTCTTCGAATCTCAGCCGGTGAGGAAACGTTTGCCCGTGGACTGCAAAAGTTTTCGGCACAAATTCGAGGTTGCGGGACAGAAGGGCTACATTCATGTGGGGTTCTATGAGGACGGAAAAGTTGGCGAGATCTTCATTCGTATGGCAAAAGAAGGAAGCACCATTTCCGGGCTCATGGACACCATAGCGACCTTGACCTCGATTTCTTTGCAGTACGGCGTCCCGTTGGAAGCTTTGGTGAATAAATTCAGCCATGTGCGATTCGAGCCGTCCGGTTTCACCAGTAATCGGGAGATTCCCATAGCGAAATCATTGACTGATTATATTTTCCGATTCCTGGGGATCCGTTTTCTCAACAAAGACCAGCAGGTTACGGCAGGTTTATTGCCTCCGGGTGAGGGTAATCCGAATTCCGGCGTGCCTGCATCCGGCGGCGACCAAAGAACACAGACTGCATACCCGTTCCATCTGCAATCAGATGCGCCTGCATGCCATGACTGCGGAGCGATCATGGTAAGGGAAGGCTCGTGCTATAATTGCCTCAACTGCGGAGCAACCAGCGGATGTTCATAGTTTCCGCAATGTAGTCTCTGCTGTTTGTAGTTCATTTGCATTTCGGTTTACCTTTAGCTGATGAATAGTCGGCTTGTTTATGTGAATATCACATGGTATGGTTATGATTGCTTCCTTCCACTTCACACGGAATAATGTATGAAGATTCTTTTGAATACAGGAATTGCATTTCTGGTGATGATCGCCTTGTGCGGTTGTCTGTCGGGGCTGAAGAATACAAAATCATCTCCCGGTCCCGCGGATCTTAAATCAAAACCCCTTCCCGAGCCGGGAGTGAATGAGAGATCCAAAGATGGGCAAACTCAGCTACCGCCAGTAGCGAAGGGGACAGATTCCAGACCCGAGGAACCACCCGCAGACCTACGGCTCAAAGATGAAGTGAATCGAGCTGCTCTCGAATTTGCCGAAAAGAACGTCCGGGACGTCCTTCATGTGAAGACGTGTTTTTCACGTCTCGACGGAGTATGGAATATGATGCTGTACGTCCGTAAGAAGAAGCGGGTGTCGGTCCAACAATTTATCTGGAACAAAGAGACGCGTGAATGGGAACCGACGAGGAACGCCCCGGACCTGGCGCAAGAACAGGTTGAATTTGACCTGAAAGGCGAGTTGAGCGACGAAAAATGTTTCGTGCTCAAGTGATTGAAAGGCAATGTAATACTGATTTGCATTCAGAGAGATAAAATCTGGGAAACACTTCTTACAAAAAGGTTCCCGGATATTACTGCTTTGAAAGCACATTGGCATAAGATCAATCCCCGAATGGATTTTCGTGTCTTAATTTACCGGCTTTTTTGAGTATTTCTATTATCCGGCGTTTCATGAAATCCGACAGGTCCGACCTGAAACGAACAAGCCGTCCGCGACCGTCCAAATCCCAGGGATACGTCAGGACAAAAGAAGTGCCTACGGGCCAAATTCCGTACGTTGCACCCAGTATAATGAGATCGCGAAGCTTTTCGGAGCGTGCCTCTTTGGAAAAGGCAGTAACGATCCCGCCAAAAAGATGGTCTTGTCGATCGTGTCTTTCTCCGACTATTTCCGGATGCCTTTGCTCGAACTGCCGGATGGCCACTTGCAGATCGAAGTCCAATTTCTTTCCCGTAAAGTAATGGCGCGAAAAAGCAAAGTGGCCTATTTCGGAGTCCGGATCGGCTTCGAGCAATCCTTGCACCACGGCCAGATCGACAACCCTACTGAAATAGATGCGGTTCTTATCCTGGGTTGTGAGCTTATCGACAGGATGAACTAATTCTTCGTCATCTATTTGATTCGACGTGGAAAACTCCTTGCTTCCACCGGATCGATCCTATCCAGGACCGGGGTAACTAACGGACAAGTGATGGGACTGAGAATCGCCAGTGGGATGTCAAGTAAGTACGCCAAACCGTCTTCCAGAATTTCTAAAGCCGGTTTCGGAGCTTTACAAACGACCTGGCATTTGTTCTTGGCATCGTATACGGTGTACGTTCCTTTTGGTGCGGTAGCTGCATTTGCTATGAGACAGGATGCGAGAAATACCACTACAACCATAGCCGTGAAATACACACGGAATTTCATTCTTACCTCCAGACAAGCAATTCATAAAAAAAGATATGTATTTATTATACTAAAATTCACGCATTTTATCAACTTCGGAGAACGCGAGCCTCTTTTCGCCAGCAAAGGCAGTCTCTTTAGGAATTGAACCTGGTTACGTTCTTTCAAATCGAGAAAATGAAATCAATACCAGCCTATTATTGCGATTTGCTCAAAATTCTGGCTTATCCAGCGCCCGAATACAAAGATATTAGTGGGGACCGGCGTCCCGAAACTGTCTCAAAATTCTCGAATGCAGAACAAATCGTGCCACGATTCATCATCCTTGTAGGGGTAGGTCTCGTGCCTACCCTCCTGCAATGACCGGCACGGAGGCCGGTCACTACCGGGCACCCACGAGGGGCGCCCCTACAGTCAGACCGGGCGGATGATGAGAAGATCGTGCTACGATGAGGGATCAATTCTTGACTTTTGAGACAGTTTCTTGCACCCATGGCTACTCATGGTTAGTCCTTCGGGACTTTTGTGGCCTTAAGACTATCGAATTCTGACTAGTTAAGACTGAGCGCTCGACCGGACTTGGACTTGAACACCACCGGATCAAAGCCGCTTTTTCGTATATCCGCTACATCGGTGGGTTCTCGGAAATATCGCCCTGCCAGCCACGCGGAAATCTGGTCCTTGTAATGGGAAGAGAAGAAATGAGCCGAAGCGCCCATGTGAGTCAGGCAGAAAAGTCCGGGAGGTTGGGTCATGTCCGTAATCTGACTCAGGGATATGCTGTCCTGCACGGAGAACGGTCGAGACTGTGACCAGCCTGATTGAGCAATCGTGTCGAAGGATCCGGATACTCCCATGGGACCGACATCGTACAGCGCTTCAAGAAAACGTGAACGCACGGCTATGGGATGGTGAAATTGGATTTTGTGAATCGCCCCCCATCTCCATTCCCCAGGCTTCAGCCCCATGAGATTTTTCCCATGTGCCACAGCCTTTCTGAAGCTGGCAGAGAGCATCTCTTCGACGGTTTTTTGACCGGGAAGCTTCCTGTCTTGCATCAGGAGAAGGCTTTTTATCAGCCGATCTGGCAATGCATGATGAGCGACGTACGCGTTAAACAAATCTTCACCCAGAAGAGGCAGCAGGATCTCTTCTGTCAGGGACTGCCAGGTCAGGCCGAATATTGCCGCACCTGCAGAATCCCTGTTCATCTGAAAATCCCACGACGCGAGCACGCGTGCAGCTTCCTTTTCTGAAGAATCTGCCAGGCCCTTTTGCGCAACGGCATTGAGAATCAGAGGTGTGAACCCCTTGGCAACAAGGGATACCGTATCGCCAAAAGTTGACTGGAGCCGTTCTCGTGAATGATCCGAGGACTTGTTCAGAATCTCCCTGATACGAGTGCTCCTGCTGTCATCACTCCAATAGCATGTTACAAACAGCGGGAAATGTTGCCCTCCGGGCCTGCCCTCGCTCACAATGGATAGACCATCCTTTGGGTTGGTCACTGCCGGCATTTCAGAGGGGGAGAAATATCCGCTCCAGTCGTGTACGGCCGTCCACGCAGGAAGCGGCACTATTCCGTCGCTTCCCGGCGCACGAACCGGAACTGCGCCAGCCCAGCGTATGCCGCAATTCTCTTGCTCGTCCGCCCACAACACATACATGCATGGAGCCACAAGACGGCCGGCTGCGGATGTTATGTCCTTTTCATCATGAGCTCTGTTGAGTGCGAACATGCAGGGAAACAGCGACGTCCCGTCACGGCCGGTCCAACGCAGCGATAATGCGCAGGACTTGTGAATGTCGGAGACAATCGGACCGGTCTCGGTTAAGGCTATTCTTCTGGTTTCCTGATCGCCGCCTTTGATCCTGAAGTGTTCCACAGCCTCTTCGATTCTCTTCCATCTGTCTATGCGCCAGTACTGTTGCTGAGAATCATCCAGTTTCTCGATGAACAGATCGGAATCGTCAGAAGCAGCAGGAATGCAGCTCCAGCTAAGCTTACCGTTACTGCCCGCAATTGCTGCAGGAACTCCGGGGATGAATACTCCCGTGAGATTGAAATCCTGTGTGCTTATTCGTGCTCGATACCAGAATCCGGGTGCGGCAATTCCCTGGTAGATCGCAGACCCTACAATGGGTTTTCCGCTGCGAGTATTCTCTTTGCCCAGGACCCAGCCGATACCTCCGTACAGCGCAGGAACCACCGTCTTCAACGTCAGAGGCGAGAGCAATGGGCCTTTAGGTTCCCAGCCGATAAGCTCGGAAGCCACAAATGGTGCTGAAGCAGCGGGATCTGAAGGAAACAGGGGAAACGCCTTTTCCTTCCCCAGCTTTCCCAGGATTTTCGTCAAAACGGCGTCCAATTTCGGTGCAGTGGAACTCTCCCATACGAGTCCGTGCAGAATCGCAAATACATCGTCGGCCGAAAACAACTCCGGTCTGTATTCGAGAAGAGAAAACTCCACCGGAAGCTTACTTCCCTGGTCGGTAATGTAACGATTCACGCCTTCCACGAATTTTTCGAGCCACAGGCGTTCCCGGGCATCGAGATTTGCAGCCTGCTCTTTGGGTCTTCCAGCGATAACCATGCGGACAAGATAGTCCCTTTCCAAATAGTCCGATCCAAGAATTTCCGAAAGTCTGCCCTGGCCGGCTCGACGCATATAATCCATTTGCCAGAGCCTATCTTCGGCCATGACGTACCCGAGGACAAGAGCAACGTCCTCTTCACGTTCACCAATTATCCCTGGAATTCCGCTCGGATCGCGAACCACTTTGACGTCCGCCATGATGCCCGGCGTCTCTACGACAGATTGGTTTTCAGGAAGGAGCGACAGAACGAAGAAATAGATCCACAGCACTGCAGTGCCTGCAAGGAGAATGAGAACCACGGGAATGATGGTGAAGATCCTGGACAACCACACAGGATCGAGATCGGTCTTTTGGAGCGCTCTCAGAGGATTCAACTGGAGGGACCTTTCATAAGCTTTTCCAGGAGTTCTGAACTTACACCGTAAGGATCTTTTTCTCTCTCCACGATTTCTCGAACAAATCCGTTCAACCCCGCGACTCCGCCAATGCGTTCAAGCGCGGTTTCAATGAGGTTTTCCTTTAAAAGATCCAAAAGCTGATTGCGAACTCTCACTTCTTCCCGTTTCTTGAGTTGATCGTGACCTGGTTGAAGAAGATGATCCCGATGCCTGAGTATCGCTTCATGGACCTGTTCGATTCCCTGATTGAGGCTTGCCACAGTCTCGATTACCGGGGGATCCCATCCTGCCGCCTCAAGGCGTTCCGAAGACATCTGGAGCATGAATTTCAACTCACGGACCGTTTTACCGGCCCCTTCCCGATCCGCCTTGTTCACGACGAATATATCGCCTATTTCCATAAGGCCGGCTTTTATGGCCTGAATGTCATCTCCCATACCTGGAATGGTGACAAGCACGGTTGTATGAGCGCTGTGGGCTATGTCGATTTCATCCTGCCCGACTCCGACGGTCTCGACGATTATCACGTCCTTTCCCATGGCATCCAGTACAATTATTGCATCCGCCGTAGAACGCGTGAGACCGCCGAATTTGCCGCGAGTCGCCATGGAGCGGATGAATACACCTTCATCAAGGAAATGCTTCTGCATGCGAATACGGTCGCCAAGAATAGCCCCACCGGTAAAAGGGCTCGTGGGATCTATAGCCAGAATGCCAACTTTTTTGTCTTCTTCTCTGAACTGTGAAACCAGCCGGTCCACCAAAGTGGATTTACCCACGCCGGGAGACCCCGTGACGCCGATAATATGTGCACGTCCGGAATGTTTATACAAGACGGAAAGATCGTCCAACACTTCGCGATCTCCGTCATCGATCTTCCGGATAAGCTGGGCAGTGGCCCTGATGTTTCCCTCTAATACCTTTTGAACCAGTGGGGTGTTCATGTTGTGAAACTACTTACGTTTACCAAGGATATTCCTTGCGATTACCATACGTTGAATTTCGTTGGTTCCTTCATAGATCTGGGTGATTTTGACATCTCTCATATGTCTCTCCATCGGATATTCTTTGCAATACCCGTATCCACCCAGTACTTGGATGCCTTCTATGGATGCCTGCATCGCGACATCCGACGCATACAGTTTAGCCATCGCCGCCTCTTTTTCGAACGGCATTCCGTGATCTTCCAGCCAGGCTGCACGCCATATGAGGAGTTCTGCAGCATCCAGTTGAGTTGCCATATCGGCAAGTTTCCATTGAATAGCCTGGTACTCGGCAATCGGTTTGCCGAACTGGATTCGTTCCAACGCGTACGCAGTGGCTTCCTCCAGGACTGCTCGGCCGATACCTAATGCCTGGGAAGCGATACTGATTCGTCCGCTATCCAGCGTCTCGAGCATCTGGCGCAAACCTGCACCGGGCGCTCCAAGAATATTGTCTTTCGGAATCCGTGCGTCCTCAAAAACCAGTTCAGCGGTTCCTGATGCGTTGATTCCGAGCTTTTCCTCCACTCTTCCGACTTTGAATCCCGGAGTCTCCCTTACATCGCACACAAACTGGGATATCCCTTTGTAGCCTTTGGATCTGTCAGTGATAGCAGCGAATACGCAATAATCTGCTATGTTTCCATTTGTGATAAACTTTTTTTCTCCATTGATTACCCATGAATCGCCGTCGAGCACCGCTGTGGTTCTCATGGCTGCAGGATCGCTTCCTGCGTCTGCTTCCGTCAACGCATAGCAACCAACGGATTCCCCTGAAGCGCAAGGAGTGAGAAACCTTTCTTTTTGCTCCTCGGTCCCGAATTTCAGCACCGGATAGCAATACAATGAGTTGTGGGCAGCCACGATCACCCCTGTGCCACCGCATCCCCGGGATATTTCTGTTACGATCATGGCATAGGATATATAGTCCATCCCTCCCCCCCCGTATTCAACGGGAACCGCCACGCCCATTACTCCCATTTCACCAAGAGCTTTGAGTACTTCGGGGGAGTGAGTATGTTCGCGATCCAATCGGTCCGCGATGGGTTTCAATTCATTGTCCGAGAATTTTCTGGCCATATCTCGAGCCATCTTTTGTTCTTCTGTGAGTAAATAATCCATACCTGATCACCTCGTTTTATATTGTCACTCGAAAGTCCTAAAATAAGGCCTTCCAAGGTCTGACCATATTCCTTAGAAGTCGATCACTCGAATGTCAACAGGAAATAAAGGCTTTAACGAAAATGCGTATTTAATTTGACTGTATGGTGGAAACTGATTATACTCTATTAGTTTCCTGAGTGTTAGTTCCCGGCTGCCAATTCAGTCTCGGGACAGAGAAGGCGTCAATGAAGGACAGCATCGATGCAACAGCATGAATTTTCTGCAGAGGAGAACCCCGGCCGACAACGAATTGTTGCCGCAGCCCGTCGTCACTTTTTTGCCTATGGTTTCCGTGCCGTAACCATGGACGATCTTGCGAGAGAACTCGGTATCAGTAAGAAGACGCTCTATGTACATTTTCCGAGCAAGATTGCGCTTGTTGAGGCTGTGCTCCTGAATAAAATTCAGAGCGTCGAGGCTGATTTGAAGCAAATCACGTCAGAGTCTTCATCCGAATTTATTCCTGCGCTCCATAAATTACTCCCGCGCATTCAGAAACATCTCGAAGAAGTGCAGCCACCTTTTCTGCGTGACCTCCGGAGAGATGCGCCGGAAATCTTCAAAGTCATAGAAATCAGGCGCCGAGAGGTCGTGTATCAGTATTTCGGCAAGCTGGTTCACGATGGCCAATCCGCAGGAGTTTTTCGTCAGGATGTACCAGTCATCCTGATCATAGAGATCCTGATGGCTGCAACAGAGGCGATTATGAATCCGGAAAAACTGACGGATCTCAATATATCTCCGAAGGCCGGATTTTCCGCCATCATTTCGGTGATTCTGGAAGGCATAATTACAGAAACGGGGAGAGCGATACTATGATCACTTTTAATGCAGGAAATCCGCTCTTCCTGGTTGGCGTCACGCTTATGGCATTGGGCCTTCTGACGGGTTGCAGCTCTCAGTCTACGAATCGCATACAGGGGTATGTCGAGGGAGAATTTGTCTATGTTGCATCGCCTCTCTCCGGTCAGTTGGAATCGTTGTATGTGCAACGGGGCCAGTGGGTGAAACCGGGGGACCCTCTTTTCGCCCTCGATAGTCAACCTGAAAAGGATGCTCGCGATCAGGCGAGCCAGCAACTCGTGCAGGCACGGTCAAATTTGGAGGATCTGAAGAAGCCACGGCGCCCGACGGAAATTGAATCGATTCAAGCGCAGTTGGAACAAGCTCGCGCTGCGTTGGTCTTCTCTGAGAAGAATTTCGAACGCCTGGTCCAACTGGAAAGAACCGGAGCACAGGCGATGCAAGACCTCGACCGTGCGCGTTCAACACGCGATCAGGATAAGAAAAGAGTTGCGCAGCTTGAAGCAGATCTTGAAACCGCCCGTCTCGGGGCTCGGGCCGACCAGATTGCCGCAGCAGAGGCGACCGTGCGTGCCCAGGAAGCAGCACTCGCACGGGCGGAGTGGAATCTTGCACAGAAGCGCCAGAATGCACCTCAAGCCGGTGTCGTTTTTGACACGCTGTATCGCGAGGGCGAATGGGTTGGAGCGGGCAGGCCTGTGGTCGCTCTGCTCCCGCCGTCGAATGTCAAAGTGCGTGCTTTCGTTCCTGAGACCAGGATTGGCACCATACAATATGGAGATCAGCTTCACGTGTACGTTGACGGACGTCCCGAGCCTATGGTGGGGAAGGTAAGTTTCATCTCGCCGCAGGTGGAATATACGCCACCCGTTATTTATAGCCGGGAAAGCCGCTCCAAGCTGGTGATCATGATCGAGCTGCGTTTCGACGATAAAACAGCGGCGCTCTTGCATCCGGGGCAACCGGTGGATGTGCAGATAGGTCCTAATAAATGACCGACGAACTCGCAATTGATGTACACGGCATGACCAAGAGGTTCGGGGATCTAACCGCGGTGAATCATATCGATCTTCAGGTCCGGACAGGGGAAATTTGCGGTTTTTTGGGCCCGAACGGCAGCGGGAAAACCACATTTATCCGCATGCTATGCGGTTTACTCCGTGCAGACGAAGGAAGCGGTACGTGCCTTGGATACGATGTGATTCGCGAAAGTGAGATTATAAAGCGCCAGGTCGGGTACATGACTCAGCGGTTCAGCTTTTATGAGGACCTGAGTATCTATGAGAATCTCGATTTCGTCGCCCGTTTGTATTCCATGAAAAACCGGTCTGAAGTCGTACGTGAAAGCATACAACGTCTCGGGCTGGAAGCACGACAGCACCAGCTTGCAGGAGAATTGTCCGGTGGTTGGAAACAACGCCTGGCCCTGGCAGCGTGTCTAATTCACGATCCAAAACTCCTGCTCCTGGATGAACCTACCGCGGGCGTGGATCCACAGGCTCGCCGCGATTTCTGGGAGGAGATTCACCGGCTTGCAGGTCAAGGGCTCACGTTCCTTATTGCTACGCATTACATGGATGAGGCTGAGCGCTGCCATCGCCTTGCTTTCATTCTCAATGGCGTTCTCCTGACTCAGGGGACAATCTCCGAGGTTATTGAGAAAACCCGACTCACAACATGGTCTGTGAGCGGTCCCAGATTGACTGAGCTTGCGGAAAGGCTCCGGAAACTTCCGGATGTGGAGCAGGCTGCGGCGTTCGGGAGCGCCTTGCACGTCAGCGGAGTCGATGCCGCCAAACTCGAAAAAGCTATCGCTCCTTTTCGTTCCGAGGGATATAAGTGGCAGGAGGTCGAGTCCGGGCTGGAGGATATTTTTATTCATCTGATGGAGAAAGCGAAAGGCAGGCCTTCATCATGAAAGAATGGCAGGGATTCTCGCCCGCACGACTTTGGGCAATGGTAGTAAAGGAATTCATTCAAATGCGTCGGGATCGTCTCACGTTTGGAATGATGGTGGGAATCCCGCTGCTCCAACTTATTCTCTTCGGTTATGCAATCAACTCCGATCCGAAACAACTGCCTTCAGCGGTGCTTCTCGCGGACAACGGTCCACAGGGACGAACTCTGTTGTATGCGATTCAGAATAGCGGGTACTTCCATTTTGTCAGACAGGTGAAAACTGAAGAGGAAGGCCGTGAAGCTCTCGCGAGGGGAGAAGTCCAGTTTGTGATCAATATTCCGGAGAATTTTAGCCGAGATCTGCTCCGGGGCGACAAACCTGCAATCCTCATAGAAGCGGATGCTACCGATCCCGGCACCACGAGCAATGCTATCGGCTCATTGAATGCTTTGCTGACGACTGCACTGCAAAACGATCTGAAAGGACCTCTCAGTTTTCTTGCAGGCACGAGCGGTCCCGTAGAATTGCGGGTCCACGCGCTATACAACCCTGAGGTTATAACGCAATACAACATCGTACCCGGCCTGCTCGGTGTCGTTCTGACAATGACCATGGTGATGATTACTGCTTTGGCCATTACGCGGGAACGCGAAAGCGGTACCATGGAAAACCTTCTCTCAATGCCCCCAAGACCGGTCGAAGTTCTGATCGGCAAAATTATCCCTTATATTCTCGTAGGATATATCCAGGTTGCACTGATTCTCCTGGCAGGACATTTTCTTTTCGGCGTCCCGATGCAAGGCAGTCTGACCCTCCTGTTGACTGTCACATTCCTGTTCATCGTTGCAAACCTGGCAATGGGCGTAACTTTTTCCACCATTGCGGAGAATCAACGCCAGGCCATACAAATGGCGTTCTTCTTCTTTTTGCCGAATATATTATTGTCAGGATTCGCTTTTTCTTTTCGAGGCATGCCCGATTGGGCGCAGATGATCGGTGAGCTCTTGCCACTTACCCATTTTCTCCGCATAGTACGGGGTATCCTGCTCAAAGGAAACGGTGTTGCGGATGTTGTCGTGGACCTGTGGCAAATAGGGCTCTTTACCGTGATAGCCCTGGCGATCGGCGCGAAACGCTACCGCCGCACTCTGGACTAAAGAGTAAGAATTGGGGAAACACTTCTTATAAGAAGGGTTTCCCCAAATTCTTCTCCTTTGACAGGATTCCTGGACCTTGGGGAGAGTTTTCTATAGAATTACGCTTTTCCTTGGACGAAAGGAGATCAAATGGCGAAGTATTACCAGCAGTTCCTCGGTGTTGGACCGGGTATTTCGGTAGAACTGCTTGATGATTCCACATCCCCGTATCTCGTACGCACTACGGACGGATTCGAATTTTTTGTGAGCGCTGAGGACTTTCGAAATTACTACAAGGAGGAGAATACTCCCACTCCTGAACGTTGGAGCCACCTGATCACGGACCCGGTCAACGGAACAGTGAATTCTCGTCTTATTGAGCAGGTGATGAACATTATCCATACCTTTGAAGTATGCGTTCAGGATTTCGAAAAGGCTCGTTCCGTGGTGAGATCGCTGGCTCGAGCGGTAGAAGCGAAACCGTCCGTCAAGCCTCGTGAGCTCTTGAGGAATCTGGAAGAATTGGGCTGCAATCCGGATACTGTGTCCGAGCGTGACATCAAGAGAGTTACTGAAGCATCTCCGCAAATACGATCTCTGCTCATTCAGGCCAATTGTGCGGAATTGCCGGGGCCCGCACTGGATAAGAGCCCTGCGGAATTAATCCCGAAATCTTCGAAGGAGCGGGTTCCGGGAGAAGAATCGCAGAAGAAAGTTGCCGCCCGGGTCGCTAAAGCAGCAACTGCACGCATGAAGAATGTAGCAATGTTGGTTGACGGCGACATACTCACTGTTGAGATCGATCTATCAAAAGATTTTGGTCCGTCAAAATCGGGAAAAACTACAATTGTCGCATCCACGGAGGGAAATAAGTCGGTTCCCGGCCGTTCGGAGAAGATCGGGCTCAATGTTTACAAGCAGGAGGGCAAGAAGGCTGCAACAGGACGCAAGAATGCCTTCAAAAATATGGAGATGAAGCTTGACGGGTCAATACTAACTATCACAGTAGATCTTTCAAAGGAATTCGGTCCGTCAAAATCCGGGAAGACCGTAATTATAGCTTCGTCTGAAGGCAATCAACTGGTCTTCGGATCCAGTGAAAAAATCGGACTCAACGTGTACAGGAAAATCGATTGAAATTGACTGCGTAGCGCTGAATTCTGATAAGCGAGGCAACCTGTTCCTCTGTTTTGAGGAGATTGCCGCGAGTATGAACTCTACGTACACGTGACCGGTTGCCCCCCATCTGCGCTAACCTAAAGTATTTTTGGTTCGTTGTTCCGGAGGAACAACTGGAAATAGGCTGGCGATTCATTGCCGGTTAAGGAAAGATGTAATGATCTTCGAGTCCAGGAGGGACGACTGATCAATGGATTCCCGGCAATGAATTACCGGGCTATTTTCTTCAGTCCCTTTGGGACAAAGAATTGGAAACTAGGTTAGCGCCTATGCGGCTGCCCCCCCTCATTTCCGAAGATCGGAAGGAAAAAAACAGAGAAGACCTTTCGAGTATTACCGATCTAACTTGCTCCAGCGCGAAGTTTGTCTTAAAAAGATATGTTGACGGTGGTGAATTACCGTTCAACTTCAGAGCAACCGATTTACGATAACGTTCAGGATTGGCACATTGGACCATTCAGAGTCTCATTGACCAAGGAGGATGTATGTTCATTTTTGGAACCGCAGACGATGTTTTCGCAATGGCTGTCCGCATAGAAGAGAACGGCCATCAGTTCTATGCAGCGGCCGCAAAAAAAGCTGACGACCCTGCAGTGAAGAAACTGCTTGAAGATCTTGCCTTCATGGAAGAAAGCCACGTAAAAGCATTCAGAGATTTGAGAGGGCAACTCCCGGCTTCTTTTCCCGATGCGGTGTGGGACCCGGAGGGACTTGCGGAAGGGTATTTGCAGGCTACCGCTGACACGCACATTTTTACTGTGGAGGCGGCTTCCAGTAGACTGAAATCCGCAAATGAGCCTTTGGAAGTCCTGAATATGGCGCTTCAATTCGAAAAGGATTCCGTCGCGTTTTTCCTCGGAATGAAAGAGATATTGCCTGATGTTTCCGGGAGAGGCGAAATCGACAAACTCATAATGGCCGAAATGGATCATATCCGCATGCTTTCCGCTGCACGAAATCAGCTCATCGCATCCGGAACAACAACAGCGATCGGTTAGCACGGAGGTTGGATACGAACTCTGCTAACCCGACGCGGCCGGCAGCGAGCGGCCTCCGTGCCGACTGAATTGGGTTTTTGCAGTGTTTCTCAAAAGTTTTGAAGTAATCCGATACCTGTGATGAAAACTGTTAGTAGCGCCCGGCGTCCCTGCCGGGCACAATTAACTGATTTGTTTATATATTGTCCACCGGTACGGAGGCCGGTGGCTACCAATTTCGACGAATCGCTCTCCATTGCTTTCGAGAATTACTCTAAGAACGAATTGTTGTAAGAAGTTTTCTTTCCCCGGAATGACCGTTCAGCAATTTTGAAAGTTTATTGCGGGAAATTCAGGGCGGGATTTCGGCAGTATTTACGTACTGAAAATACACGTATCAGACAGGAAGTTTGCAGAGTCCGGTAGTTGATTTTCAACCGAATACTCGTTCACTCTTCAACCTTTTTCTCTCCGCCCGCGCGCAGTTTGGTCGAAATGCGTTCTCCCTTTCTTTCTCCCTCCAGGATCTCAAGATTAGCCAGGCACGCGCCATCTTCCGCCGAGATACACGACAAGACCTTACATTCGAGCGGCGATCCTTTTTCCATGATCGTGATGATATCGCCTCGTCCAAGCAGGCTTCTCCCGGGAACAGTTGTTTGCGATTGCTTTTTTCGGGCCATACCTTTCTCCTTGACCGGCGGAACGCTGAATGTTCGGAATTTTCACGAGCAGTGAATGCCCGAAAGCATCACGCTAAGCCGTTTCCATATAAGCTTCTACCAACGGATTTATGATCGGGGATTTCTGCGATGGTGAGCTCTCTCCGGGTTTCTTGAACTGTGTTTCCTCGCCTCGACCAAATGACTTCAGGAGCGGAATACTGTCTTTCATAGAATGCGCAGTTGAGGCACAACCCGAAGTACACATACAGAATGTCACGAGAAGAATCAGAAACTTGAATGTAGGGAACATGGTGTACATCTTCTCTCTAAGATTCAATTATTTAAGCATAAATAATGCTCAGGGTCAAGTTTCGCCCCCTTGTGTCGGACGGAGCTGTTCTTTTTCGAAACGAAATGATATGATTATGTTACGACAGGAAATAAGTACGCGTCACTGTGCCGACAACTCACATGGAAAGATCGGTTACGGTGCACACAAAGTGAATTCAGGCTTTATCGAAAACCGAGGAGAAGACCGATGGCGAGTTTCCTATTGTTCCCCATAAAAATATTGGGCTGGGCTGCTGCGGGTTTTGCTTTGGGCGCCGGTTGGAAAGCAGGGTCTCATGTGGTGAAAACAATTATGCAGGACGAAAATGTGCAGCAGTTCTTTCAAGATGTTAAGGGTAAGGGCCAGAATGCAGGAGCACCTTCAGGACAAGCGGACCCTCTCTGGAAACGCAAATTCGATGCGTTCTGAATCTCTATGAAAAACGATAGATAACGGTAAACAGAAAAACTATCGAGGTTGCGACCGTACACGGTTCTTGAGGTAATTTAACAAAGGACGACTGCCGTCGGGAATACTGGAGTCGTCAAATGCCAAGCTAAAAGTAACTTCACTGCTCTCAATTGAGATACTGTAATAGAAGAGATCGCAAGCTACTATTCTCTGCCAACGAGCGACCTTTCTCCAAAACGGGATTTTGACAGTCAGGATACCGCTGTTCCTGACCAAATTCTCGATCTCGGCAGCTCGAGCGGGAGACAACGTCTTGGTGTCTATTTCGCAACTCTGGATCAAATTGGCAAAGCCGCCCGTTTGGCGAAATCTGATCTTCATAAAAAAACCAATTTCATTTTATTGTTATGTAGATCTAGGCCCATTTATTCAGGCAGGGAAGGATAGAATTTCCGAAAGATTTCTTCCACCATTTGCTCCATAGTGAAGGCTTGCGAAGGCTCCTGGTGCTCGTACCCCACAAGATGGAGAATGCCGTGAATCAAAAGGTATAAAACCATTTCGTCATTTGTATAATTCAATGCTTGAGCATCGTCTGCAGCCCGATCGGCGGAAATTACAATATCTCCGAGAAGATGGGGATGTGCGGATTGTATTTCTCCTTCTCTCTGAGAAAACGAGAGTACATTCGTCGGTCCCTCTTTCCCGCGATACTGGAAGTTCAGTTCAGCCATTTCCGGATTGTCTACGACCGCGATGGAAACCACAGTGTCGGCATTACAGCCCAAGTCTTCTAATATTCTTTCCGTTTTCTTCTGTAGTTCTTGCAGGTCGATTTCTATCCTTTTCTGGCGATTGTTTATGAGTATCTCCATTCGTGCGTTCCTGAGGCAGGGCTTCGGGAGGATAGTCTATGCGGGAATGCATTATTCCCTGGAGAGCCCTTACGAATGATTTTGTTATTGCGTGAATATCTTTCAGCGTCAGCGTCGATTGATCGAGCTGTCCCTCGGAGAACAACCCCATAATGAGCGTTTGAACACGTTTCTGAATCCGTGCCGGAGTCGGGTCCGCCAGAGTCCTGCATGCAGCTTCTACTACGTCAGCAAGCATGACGAGCGCCGCTTCTTTCGATTGGGGGCGCGGTCCGGGATAGCGGTACTTGTCCTCATTCACGGTTTGATTCTTGTCTGCTCGTTCCAAGGCTTTGTTGTAGAAAAACTTGATAAGGTTGGTCCCGTGATGCTGCTGAATGATATCAACGATGGGAGTGCCAAGCCTATGCTCCCGCGCTTTTTCCACGCCGTGTTTCACGTGCGCAACCAGGATCAGAGCGCTCATACTTGGTTCCAGTTTATCGTGGGGATTGTATCCCCTTTCCTGGTTTTCGATGAAATACGATGGCTTGGCTTTCTTGCCCGCCTTACCGATATCATGGTAATACGCGCCGACCCGTGCGAGAAGCGGATTTGCTCCGATCAACTCTGCTGCTGCCTCAGCCAGACCGCCGACCATAATCGAATGGTGGTACGTGCCCGGAGCCAGCAGTGACATTTCTTTCAGGAGCGGATGGTTGAGATTCGCGAGCTCCAGCAGCTTTACATTGGTGACATAGCCCAGAGGCTCCAGCAAGGGCGCCAGACTTGATACAAGAAGTCCGGATACCAGGCCCCCCAGAAATCCCAGACCTATGTCATAGAAATCCATCACTGACTCAAGCTTGCCCAGCGCCATTTTGATAGCGAGGATGGACACCATGTTCACCAGCCCGACCACCAAACCTGCTCTCAAAACGGAAGTGCGATCGGTAATCCGTGACATTCCGTGGAGTCCCACAATGCCTGAGATGAAATAGAACGCGAAGAGGTAGATGTCGCCTTCAACCGCCAAAGCGGAAGTCACCGCAGCGAGGGCCGCAAAGATAAAAGCGATTCTCGCATCCGCCATAAGTGCCATCAACATGGACCCGGTCGCAACTGGAGCGGCATAGGTGATCGTTCTGGCACTAATGGTTTTGTCGGCTGCTGTCAGCATGGGAGATAGTGACGAGACAAATCGGACCAGGACAATCGTACCGATCAGCAGCAAACAGAACAGAAGCAGATCGTCGGTTGCATGATTTGTTCTGTCCAGGTGCTTTTCCGAGAAATATAAACCCAATCTCAACAGGAGAACGAGAATCAGACAGAACCCTGCCACAATCATGTAACGGCTGTATACGGGGTTCTCTTTGTTCAAACCGGCAAGCTTCTTCAGGTGACCTTCGTTGACCGGCTCACCTTCTTTAATAATGGGCTCGCCTTTAGGAATCTTGAACGATACGTCTTTGACGGCAGCAAGTGCCTCCTGTCTGAGCTGCGCACTGCGTTCTCGGTTGGACGTAATGTTCACATTCACCAGATCCATCGCCAGACGCCGAATGGTTCTGGAAACTGCGGAATCACGCGACGGATCCTGCTCTTCGACATTGATAAAATTGACCGCTTCTTTCAAATCGAAAATCTGGGAGAGATCCTTGAGCGGTTCAAGTTTTTCTCTGTTCTTGACTTTTAAGAGTATGCCCGATTTTCCGTCTCTCATGACCAGATCCCGGCTCAGAACAATGCCTTTCATGAGAACCGGGACTACCAATGATTTCAGATCCCTCTGGATTCTCTGGTTGAAACCGTGAGCTTTGAGCACTGCAAAACTGGAGGGCGACACATTCGCTCCAAGGAGATTCTCAAACCGTGTCCTCAGCGTGTTTTCATCCAACACCTGGAATGGTCTTTGTTTCGGTGCGGCAGTGACAGGTTCTCCGGGAGAGCCTGCAGAACGCTCCTTGGATTTTTCTATCTCCTTGGACTGATGGATCGCTTCAGCTTCCAGGTATTCCGACATGAAATTGAATGCATTGGTGATGCGGGTCTGTACATCGTGAACCATTTCTTCATCAAAGTCGTACACCGGGAGAACTGATTTGATAACGTCATCTTTGTACTTCTGAGTCGCGGCCTGATCCACGACTTCGAATGTGAGGGGAGAGATAATGGTCTCAGGGGCGGTTTCACCGACAGTGAGGTTGTACACCCGGAAAGATTTCGGTGCGATCATTAATGCCGCGAGGAGAGATGTCCCTACTATGATAGCCCATCGCTGCCATTTGGGTTCGGAAAAATTGTGCGCCCATTTAGGGAGCCTTTTCTCCAGAGTTTTCCGCAGCGTGGAGAGCCGATCTTTGATTCCTTCGGATGACGGTTTTTTTTGCTGAGAATCTGGCATTTGCATTATTTCCGGGTTCGACCTTCGGAACCGGAGGACTTCATTTCGTACGCCTTGATGATCTCCTGAACCAGTGGATGTCTCACAACATCTTGATCGGTAAACGTTACAAAAGCAATGCCTTCTATATGACTAAGAATTTCTCGCGCTTCTACGAGGCCTGATCTGGTGCCTTCGGGAAGATCTATTTGCGTTACATCGCCCGTAATTACGGCTCTTGACGAGTACCCGAGGCGGGTCAAAAACATCTTCATCTGCTCTGAAGTGGTGTTCTGAGCCTCATCGAGTATCACAAAGGAATCATTCAAGGTTCTTCCTCGCATAAAGGCTAGAGGCGCCACTTCGATGTCACCGCGTTCTATCATTTTCGAAGCTTTTTCAAAATCGATCATGTCGTGCAACGCATCGTAAAGAGGTCTCAAGTACGGGTTCACTTTTTCGTACAAGTCTCCCGGCAAGAAACCGAGTCGCTCACCGGCCTCCACCGCAGGCCGTGCAAGTATGATTCTTCGTAATTCCTTTTTTGTAAAGGCCGCCATGGCCGCAGCCATTGCAAGGTACGTTTTTCCCGTTCCTGCCGGGCCTATTCCGAAAACAATGTCATGGGTGAGAATCGCCTTGACATACTCTTTCTGCATGATGGTTTTCGGGGTAATCGGCCGTTTGCCGGGTGACGTGAAAACTGTATCCCGCAGAAAGTCCTTAATCTTGGCGTTCGGATTCTGATCGAGCAAACGCACGCTCTGGCTGATGTCAGCCGGATTTACAGGATATCCTTCTCGAGCCATTGAGTAAAGCTGTTTGATCAGCCTTTCTGCCAGTTCGTCAACAGGCGAGTCCCCATAAATACTGAGGGTGTTACCTTTGAGAGAAATGCTGACCCCTAAACATTTTTCAATGTACTTGATGTTCTTACTTAATTCCCCGACAAGCGCCTGGAGAGCCCCGATATTGTCGAAACTAACGCGACGGGGCGACCGCTGGCCTTGCTCCACGGATTGCATTTCCAAGAAGCCTCCATGTGCTCCTGAACCAACATGTCTTCGTGGCCGGCGGTTCCGGTCACTGATTGAGCCTCTCAAATTAGACTTTATCAGCATTCAAAATTCTGAGAATAATATCATCTCTTCTGCAAAATAATCAATGCCAAGCTCTTGAACCGCAAATATCGGGAGTATAGAGTGAGATTACTTACTCCTGAGGACAATCGGATAACGATCTCCGGGGCAGAAGATCTGCAGCATATAGCGAATATCCCGGCGCTTTATCCGCATTCCGGCAGGAAGATAATACAGAACCTCTTCCGGGAACATCACGATGAAATCAGAATCTCTTGACGAAGCTTCCGCCGCTTTTCAAAACATGCTCAAACTGATCGCGACCCTTCGATCTGAAAACGGCTGTCCGTGGGACAAGAAACAGACTCCTGCAACATTTCACCCTTATATACTCGAAGAGTATCATGAACTCGTTCAAGCTATGGAAACCGGTTCCGCGCATGAGATCTCGGACGAACTCGGGGATCTATTGTTCCTGGTGGTCTTCACTGCGTACATGTTCGAACAGCAAGGAACGGCCACACTGAAAAACATCATGCAAGGCGTCATCGAGAAAATGACGCGAAGGCATCCGCATGTTTTTGGCGATGCACAAGCCAGAACCGCCGGAGAAGTAATCGAGAATTGGGCGAAAATCAAAGCATCGGAAGAGAATATTAAACATCGAGAATCTCTCCTGGACGGCATTCCACGATCTCTACCCGCTCTGAATCGCGCTCAAAAACTGGCACGCAGAGCGCAAAGAGTGGGATTCGACTGGACACGCCCGGAGGAAGTGTTTCAGAAACTAGATGAAGAATTGGCTGAGTTAAAAGAGGCAGTTCAATCAGGAGATTCCCGGCACGTGAAGGAAGAACTGGGAGACCTTCTGTTTGTGACGGTAAATGCTGCCAGACATTTGGACGTGCACAGTGAATCTGCGCTTCACAGCACCTCGGACAAATTCGAGCGACGCTTTCGATTTATTGAGGAGAAGCTCAAGGAACAGGGCAAGTCTTGGGATCAGGTCAATCTCGCAGAGATGGATGCATTATGGGATGAGGCCAAAGAGCTCGAAAAGAAACGTCTTGGAGCATAGACGCTGTCTATGGCAATTGGCATCACATAATTTCTGACCTTTTGAACACCTTCCTTTTATAAGGAACGGTAGGGTCCGGCGTCGCTGCCGGACCGAACTCGTCGATTTATTATGAAAACGTGCCGGCACGGAGGCACGGCATCCTCCGATTTTCGAGAAACGCTTTTGGCAATCGGACAAAATTTCAGACACTTGCAGTAAAAATCGGAGAGGAATTCACAATCCCTCTCCGATTTCTTTCACTTTCATTGCGAAATCATGAAGCCAATCAGGTCACCGGTCCCATGTCGGGAATATTGATCGTATGCAAACCGGCCTGTTTCTGAATGACAAGCTCAAGACTATCATTCCGTATGCCGAGAGAAAGAGTTCCCTCGCCTGAGGGGCCTTCCAGCCCGACCATTTCCCTCATCAACTCCAATCCCCTTGCGATAACGTGAGGGGGAGCCTGGGGAAGCGTGTAGGTGGAGTCCGCGTACACGGTGACTCCTTCGTCTTTCTCCACCGCAAATCGAGCAGCGCGCTCTTCAATTGCATCGAGCAGTACTAAAGCCATATACTTCAGTGGGGCTTCGTCTACATCTGTGCCGGGTTCTTCGTTCCAGCCGGCTCGTTCCCAGGATTTGAGCGCTTCCCGGGGATTCGTTTCCAATTGGCAATCTATCTGCTGTTGTAACCGCAGGTGCGGATTTTCGGTGTCCATCATCGATGCAGACCTCCTTTCGGTATTCGAAACGGAAGCATGTGCAATTTCAATGACATGTTGCGCAAGAAGTGGCCGAACAACCGCTGCACCCGGATTTTCCCGTTCCCGAAGTCTTGAAATCCCCTGCAGCACTCTTGAAAGTGCAGCAAGACATCATTCTGTGAACCTCTCCTCCACATTTGGGACATGACACTACGTCACTCCCAAAGACCAGCTTCTCAAATTCAACCTGGCATTCGTCGCAGCGGTACTCATATATTGGCATAAAAGAAATTCCTCCTTGTCCGTTTCATCATTCCAAGATGCGCTTCCGATAAAAAAGTTGCAACCCGTTTATAAGATAAACGTCGTCAGTTTTCCTTATCGGTTGGGATGTCTTTATATAGAATAGTGTCTCCGGATGGAAAAGTCAGGGTGCTGCCCTTTTTGGTTTCAACATAACGAGCCGGTTTCAAGACATTCTTTTCAGCAGTCTGCGTATCGATTCGCGGGCTGTCAGGATTGATCAATTTCCAGGAGGTCTTTCCATCCTCATATTGCAGAAGCATGACTCCAGTGGGAGCGACCTGAACAACGCGTGCAGCCCCTGCTGTAGCGAGCTTGCCCGCGCAGCCTGCCATAACGGAGAGTGAAAACATGCAACTGGCCAAGGTAAAATATTTTAAGACTTTGTGCACTCTCGTTTGCCTAACTATTTAGGATTCCGTCTCTTTTAGCATGAAATGCAAAGGTACGTCAATCGAAATGGCAAAGACAGGTCATCTCTCGAGTACCAAGTTATCTGCTAATGTGGCTCCAAATAGCGTCGATTGACATCCGCGATATCGAGAATTCTAGAATTACCAGTCCCAGAGCAGGATAATTCCGTTCTAGCGAAAGCCCCCGGATGTGCAGCGTCCAAGTATCGCTATTCCACCTTCAACACAATTTACCAGCCAGTTTCCGCTTCCGTTTGCGCAATTTCCTGCACCCACATTGCCGCCAACAGTACATGCCGCACCGGAGTATCCGGTATTGCAGTTGCCCGAACCATGCGTCGAGCCGGTCGAACAGGCTGCAGATGCTTCGAGATTGGGACCGAACTCGATGAGCCTGGGACGTTCGTATGTGGCTTTTTTTGACATAGATGGCTTGAATTATGTTTTTTTGTATTCGATAACATATCCAACAATCCTTTTTGTGTCCAGGCTTTTCCGATTACAAGACCGGACTCTGTAAGGGCTTTCGCATGATAAAAGGCCAAATTCTGAACTGGTGTCCGATAGTGCAAGTAGCAGGTGTGTCGACCGTTGAAGAGGCTCTGTTCTGCCACGAATGCGGGGTGAATTCGGTAGGCTTTACCCTGGAATTGCCACACGGGCTCCATGACGATTTGAATGTGGAGAAAACCAAGTGCATAATTCGGGATCTTCCCAGTGACTTGCTGCCCGTTATTATCACCTATCTGAATCGAGCCGATGCAGCTATTGAGCTGCTGTGTAAAACCGGAGGCCGAGCAATTCAATTTCATGGGGAAATTTCCGACCATGAAATTCAGCGTTTTCGGGAACATCTTCCCCACGTAATGAGCATAGGGAGGATAACCGTAAACGGAGATTCTTCTCTGCAACACGTTCCACGGTTCCAGTCTCCGCTTTGGGACGCAATTATTTTGGATTCGCTCGATCCTGTGACCGGAAGGATTGGAGCAACCGGCAAGACTCATGACTGGCGTCTAAGCGCTGAAATAGTGCGCATCGCTTCCGTCCCGGTAATCCTGGCCGGAGGACTCTCCCCTGAGAATGTGCGAGAAGCTGTGCTCACCGTCCGTCCGCATGGGGTTGATGTCCACACAGGTGTTGAAAATCCGGACGGCTCCAGAAACTTTGACAAAATCAGACGATTTGCGAGTCAGGCACTGACCGCATTTCGCGACATTTCTGTCTGCTGAGAATTCTACTGAACCAAAGCCAATGCAGCGCAACCATTCGGTGAGCGGCCACTAAGAATTCTGCGCCCTGGAAGGGCGGCCCAATGGTAGCCACGGGGTGTCAACCCGTGGACAGCGGCGGCCCGTAAGCATAGTTCAACGACCCCTGAAAGGGGTCGACCAACAAGACAATAACTCTCAGATGTCGTTGGTGGACCCCTTCAGGGTCTTGAAGACAAAAGGACTAGCCATATCGCTTCCGTGGGTTTTGCACCCACGGCTACTCTTGGGCAGCCCCTATGGGGCTGCAGAAAGCTCTTCCACGCGTAACCGAATGGATACAGTGCAGCATTCATTTCTTGACCGGGAGGAACCGTATGGCTATTCTTTTGTTGCTTTCGTGCGGATTCGGGAGAGGGCGGCCCCATGAGAAATCTTTACGGCTGCAGACTGCTTGCCACGCATTCTTCTGAGATAAGTGCATGATAAGGAAATACATTTGCATTCACGGGCACTTCTACCAACCGCCCCGGGAAAACCCATGGCTGGAAAAGATTGAAATTCAACAATCCGCTCATCCTTTCCACGATTGGAACGAGCGAATTGCGTTTGAGTGTTACAGGCCCAACACGCAAGCACGAATTCTCGATCGGCACAGTCGTCTCAGAGACGTACTGAATAATTACGAGTACATCAGTTTCGATTTCGGGCCTACGCTGCTTTCCTGGTTGGACCGACACGATCCGGATACCTATCAGGCTATCCTCGATGCGGATGCAGCCAGCGTGAAAAAACGCTCCGGCCATGGAAACGCTCTGGCTCAAGCGTACAATCATATGATCATGCCTTTGGCATCGTCCAGGGATAAGTTTACTCAGATAATCTGGGGAATTGAAGACTTTCGCAGGAGATTCCAGCGTGATCCCGAAGGCATGTGGTTGCCGGAAACTGCCGTCGATCTTGAGTCCCTGCGGATCATGGCGACACAGGGCATCAAATTCACGATCCTTTCGCAAACTCAGGCGCAAAGATTCAAGCTGGCACCAAAGCATGAATGGGAGACTCTGCACAACGGAGCGATCGATCCCTCAAGACCGTATCTATGCCGATTGTCCAAAAAGCTTTCTATAGCGATTTTCTTCTACGACGGCCCGATATCCAGGGCAATAGCGTTCGAAAAACTGCTCGATAACGGAGAAGAGCTGAAAAACCGCCTTTTGAACGCATTCACAACAGACGACCGCCCACAGGTTATCAACATTGCCACAGACGGTGAATCCTACGGACATCATCATCGATTCGGTGAAATGGCGCTCTCCTATGCACTCAAAGAACTCTTCCGAAGGCATGACGTTCGAGTAACCAACTATGCAGAGTATCTTGCACTCCATCCGCCCAAAGCTGAAGTAGAAATAATCGAGAACTCGGCGTGGAGCTGCGCCCACGGGGTCGGTCGCTGGTCCGGCGATTGCGGCTGCTCCATTTCACAGAAACCCGAATGGAACCAGAAATGGAGAGCGCCTCTTAGAGAAGCTCTCGACCTTCTACGGGATCGGGCCGACTCTCTGTATGAAGAGCAGGGCAAAGGTATTTTCAAAGATCCGTGGGAAGCTCGTAACGATTATATCCAGGTCTTGTTGGAAAACCGCCCCAAGATTGGGCCCTTCTTCAAGAAACACGGGCTGAAACAGCTCAGGAAAGAAGACCGGATAAAAGGATTGCAGTTGCTGGAGCTTCAGAGAAACCGCATGCTCATGTACACGAGTTGCGGCTGGTTTTTCGATGATATCTCCGGAATAGAGAGCCTTCAGGTTCTCAGGTACGCGGCCAGAGCTATCCAAATCATCTATCCTTTCGATCCTGACATCCTTGAAGATTTCCTGTCCGTGTTGAAGAACGCTAAAAGCAATTTCAAACCCTATCCAGCAGGTGATGAAATTTTCCGGGACAAGATAATTACTCAGGTTTCGGGCTTGCCCAGAGTGGCTGCTCATGGAGCCATTCTTTCCGTTTTCGAGGATGTGCCCCCCAAGAAAAGACTGTACTGTTACGAAATAGCGTTGCACGACTTCACGAAAGAACAAAGCGGAGACAGGACCCTGCTGGTTGCCGCCATGACCGTACTGAGCAGGATAACCACCGAAAGTATGAAGCTTGCAGTTGCAGCACACTATTTTGGTGGAGTGGACGTCAGATGCTCGGTAACCGAGTACATAAGCGAATACCGGTACGCGGAGGCGAAAGAAGAGTTGCTCGAGGCGTTCAGAAGCCAATCCGTCACGGAACTCGGCCGAAAGATGGATCGTCATTTTTCAGAAGCATACTACTCAGCGAAAGATCTTTTCGTTGAAGAGCGCCGCAGGGTTCTGAACGCTATCACGGGCACGATGTACGAGGCAGAAGCCGGCCTCTTCGAAACGCATTACAAAAAAAACCGGGATCTTGCAAAGCTGCTCGTGGAGCAGGACGCTTATCTTCCCGACACTTTCGTTGCCGTGGCCCGCTTTTCCTTGAACAGAAGGCTGATCGAAGAGATTGACAAACTCTCGAATGGCAAATTCCCCGACGGGCTTGAAGCGATTCTCCAGGAAGCAGGATTCTGGAAGATTAACCTGGATCTGGGCGAAATCGATCGGCTGATACGAACAAGGATTGTGCAGTTAACCGGACAACTGCAAAAATCCAAGGGAAACGCTGCTGTCGCAGCAGAAATCATTGTGTTTCTCGATCTCTGTGAGCGAATCGAATGCCGCATTGAATTAGGCGAAGCCCAGATCGGAGTTTTTCGTATCCTGAAAAGTCTCGGGCATCGTATGCGCGAATTGCCTCATACGTTAGTGGAATTGGCGCATCGCCTGGCCGTCAGGCTTTAGAGCGATTTCCAAAAAATTCTGGCGTTTATCTTACGCTCCAATACAAGATATTGGTGGGGACCGGCGTCCCGAGGCTGTCTCAAAAGTCGAAATTTTTCCCAGATCGTGGCACGAAATTCTCATCATCTTCACGGCCTGATTGTAGGGGCGCCCCTCGTGGGTGCCCAGTAGTGACCGGCCTCCGTGCCGGTCATTGCGGGAGGGTAGGCACGAGACCTGCCCCTACAACGATGTCGAATCGTAGCACGATTTTCTGTAAATTCATTGATTTTGAGACAGTTTCTCCCTGCCGGTCCATTCTGTCGATATTATTGATCATATTGAAAATATGCCAGGACGGAGGCCGGCACCCACCAATTTTCGAGAAGCGCTTTTCGCAATCAGACAAAAATTCTGACATTTGGTATATAATTCAGCGGTATTTCATTCCCATTATTTTCCCGTAAGCAACAATAGTCTGAGGAGTTTCAGCGTGGCCAAACCTAAAGTAGCAGTAATTCGCTATGAAGAACCTTATGAATCCGTGCGCAAGGCGGTTGAACTTTCCCGGGGTCTCGAAGGTGTTTCTTCACGTTCCCGGGTTTTCATCAAACCGAACGTTGTCTTCTGGACCCGTTCGACACTTTTCCCCAAATATGGCGTGATTACCACCTCTCGCGTTGTTCAGGACATGGTCCGTATTCTTCGTGAACGCGGGGTGGAAGACATTACCATAGGCGAAGGCGGTGTCGTTTTCGATCCCAAAGATAAGGAGACGTCGTGGCACGCCTTTGAGAGCCTTGGATACAACGAGTTGAAAAAGCGGTACGGGGTAAAGGTAATCAACGTTCACGAACGACCGTTCCAGAAAATCAACCTGGATTCCGAAATCACGGTAAACGTGAATACAGATATTCTCGAGAGCGATTTCGTCGTGAATATACCGGTTCTCAAAACTCATGCTCAGACTAAAGTGAGCCTGGGAATTAAGAATTTGAAAGGCCTGCTCGATATAAATTCCCGGAAAAAATGCCACTCGATCGACCCTGGAAAAGATCTGCACTACATGGTGTCCAAACTATCGGATTGCATCCCGCCCGGATTCACTCTTCTGGATGGCATTTTCACGAACGAACGCGGCCCGGCTTTTGACGGGAAAATGAGGAGAAGCAACATCCTCGTGGCCTCTTCGGACACGCTTTCGGCTGATAAAGTAGGCGCAAGACTTCTCGGATACGAACCTTCGGACGTTCCGCACATAGCATTGGCCGCGACCGGAAGTGGACGAACTACCGATCTTTCGGATCTTGAGTTGTCAGGAGTCCCGCTGGAGGAATTGGCTCTCAAGCTGGAATACTCTTTCCCCTACAATGAAGACAACAGTCTGCCGCTGCCGATGAAGAAAATGGGAATCGAGGGACTCTCCTATTGGAAATACGATCTCACCATGTGCACCTACTGCTCGTTACTCACGGGGATAATACTCACCGCAGTAGCGTATGCCTGGAAAGGAGTTGCCTGGGACGATGTGGAGGTGCTGACGGGCAAGCTCATGAAGCCCACTCCCGGGAAGAAACATTCCATTCTTATCGGAAAATGCCTGTACGAGGCCAATAAGAATCACCCTGATATCGGCAAGATGATCACCATAAAGACATGTCCCCCGCGTCCTGATGCGATTTTGAAAGCTTTTCAGCAAGTAGGCATCGATCTCAATCCGGCGGTTTTCGAGCACATGGACCAGGCTCCGGGATTCTATTTACGTAAGTACGAGGGCAAACCGGAATTTGACGATTCCTTCTTCCGGGTGGAATGAGGAGTCTCGAACAGGTATCACATATATCCGAATTCCCGAAGCATCCTTTCGTTCTTGGTCCAATTCGGGGTTACTTTCACGAATAGCTCAAGGCGAACGGGAGCCTCAAGAAAGTCCTCGATCTTCTTCCGCGCGGCAATGCCAATCTGTTTGATCATTCTGCCGCCTTTGCCGATGAGGATCTTCTTCTGGCTGTCACGTTCCGTGTGCACATCCACATGGATAAGGATACGCTCGCTTTCCTCCTTGAATGATTCGACAACAACCGACGTTTTGTACGGGATCTCTTCTCCGGTCATGCGCGTTATTTGTTCTCGCACGATTTCAGCCACAAAAAACCGGACAGGCAAATCGCTGATCTCGTCTTCCGGGAAAAGGGCCGGTCCTGGAGGAAGCATTCTTATGAGAATATTCACCAGCTCCGTCACGCCGTCTCCATGCAGCGCGCTGATTGGCACGATTTCTTCAAATCGCTCGAGCCGGTTGAAGTTTTCGATTACCGGGAGCAATGCTTGAGGTTTCACGGTATCGATCTTGTTCAGCGCGAGTACCGCGGGAGTACGGGTTTTTCCGATCATATCTACGATTTGTAAATCTTCTCGATGAATCTCTTCGAGAGGTTCCGTAATGAGGAGGATGATATCCGCGTCTTCGAGAGTCTTTGCTGCTATGGCCACGAGCGCTCTGTTGAGCGGAGTCTTGGGATCGTGAATTCCTGGGGTGTCGTGCAATACGAGTTGTGCCTCAGGCATGGTATGAATCGCGGTTATCCGATTTCTCGTAGTCTGCGCCTTAGGCGTTACAATAGACAACTCCCTCCCCAGGATAGTGTTTACCAGCGTGGATTTTCCTACATTGGGCCTTCCCGCCAGGGCGACAATCCCGCTGCGAAACACTTGGGATTGCTCAGGTTCCATTGAAATCTCCTTGACCACGTACAAGCATATGGTTTAAGATGTGCGGATTGTCCAGGAGAGATGCCCGAGTGGCCGAAGGGGCGCGACTGGAAATCGCGTGAATGCCCACAAGGTGTTCCGAGGGTTCGAATCCCTCTCTCTCCGCCATCACAAAAAATCCGCCCGAAATAACCCACGTATTCTTCTGATTATATCATAGTAACAGAAATCGTTTCATGAGGATGTGATTTATCGAAGAACGCCGGAGGGAGCTGTATTTGTTCGTCCCCCCGACATTTGGATGTGAAACGGATTACCAGTCGTTGGAATTGTAGTTGGGAAGATTGAAGCTACGATGATCGCCGTAGTTCCATGCATACGGATGAGGCAGGAATGGATATTGAATATTGTTGATTCTCGCGGTGAACTTGTCCCAGCGGTATTCTTCTGTGCGGCTCTTATCGGGCTTGTCAAAGAAACGTTCCGCATAGTACCACATCCCGTGATACCCTGGAGGATAGTTGCGCACGAACCTGGAATTGTAATCTGCAGCCGACGCAATGCCGGAAACACACAAAACTCCTAACAGCATGAAAGCAAAGATGAATCGAATGGAGCGCATGATCTCTCCTTGCATGGCAAATCGTAATCCTTGATTTCATCATAACAGAAAAATAAGTATTTTGTCAACATGTTGGCGTCTAAAAATGATGTAAAAGTACCTAAAAAATACGCAACTTATTAAATAGATTAAGCGCTAGAATTCGTGAATGCAAGCCGCAAATAATCCAAAATCTCTCGATGTATCTCCTCAGGTGACATGCTTGCGTCAATCTTTTTCACATGCGAATCATCCAAAGCATCGTATATCGCCGCGACCCTTTCAAGGTTCGCCTTTGCTTCAAATATGGTGAACGCCTCTTTTCTCCCCTCACAAATCCGAGAAAGCGCTTCGTCAACCCCGATACGAAGCAAGAACGTAACATCCGGTTCCAGGGCGAAGGTGCGATTCTCTTCCAGAATTTGTCGTGGGTCGATTCCCCGGGCACCCTGGTACGCAACAGATGAATACACGTACCTGTCACAAATCACGGAAATGCCATTCTTCAACGCAGGAGCGATGACGCGGGAAATATGATCCTTGCGATCCTGAGTAAAAAGCTGCCTTTCTTCCTCAGGAGAGGGACGAGTCCTCAGGGTTCGAATAAGACACCCTATGGGACCTTCAGACGGCTCTGCAGTGAGAATGACAGGAATATCAGCCTGGTGGAGCTTGTCAGCAAGGAGTCGAGCCTGCGTCGATTTACCAGAGCCGTCGATTCCTTCAAAGACGATGAACCAGGGCTTTTTTCTGAGGTGCATAAATCTCGGCATTTTCAATCCATTTCGGTGAGATTACGGAACATTATGTACGAGCGATCTGACTTTCGGGCAACCATTCAGTTAAGAGCGGGCACTAGGAATTCTGCGCCCTGGAAGGGCGGTTCAACGGTAGCCACGGGTGTCAACCCGTGGACACAGACACGCCCATAACCCTGAGTCAACGACCCTGAATGGGTCGCCCAACAGGCAATGATCGCAGGATGTTTTGGTGGACCCTTCCAGGGTCCTCGAAGCAAAAGGTTTGCCTTGCTTTTTCCGTGGGTTTGCACCCACGGCTATTCACGGGCAGCCCCTTCGGGGCAAAGACATCTGTCCCCCGGGTAGATCAATGGTCACACTTTCGGAACAAATTCGTTTGACTTTCGGTTTATTTTCATATAATCTCCATCTTGATTCCCGAGAGAATCACACAAGCGCTTCTATTTGGTGAAAGCGGATCATGTCCGATTTCGAACCTTAACGGCGACACAAATGCAGACACTCACGAAAAAACAGAAGATGGTGCTCGATTATATCCGAAAATTCATCGAGGAATTCGGACATGCACCGAGTTATGAAGAAGTTGCACGCGGAATAGGTCGATCGTCTCCTTCTACCATACACGCGCATATAGAGAATCTGAAAGCAAAAGGTTACCTCACGAAAAAATGGAACGCAAATCGTTCCATCGATCTGACATCCGAGGAACAGGTTGCTCAGGTGGTCGAACTCCCGCTTGAAGGGAGAATTGCAGCAGGAATACCTCTCGAAGCAGTCCGGGACACCGAAACCATCAGCTTGCCTTCGGATATGCTGGGAAGACACAGCGCATTCGTACTCCAGGTCAAAGGAGACTCGATGCAGGACGATCATGTTCTGGATGGCGATTACGTCATTGTCGAGAAAAGGCCGACTGTCAGGAACGGGGATATGGTAGTGGCTCTGGTGAGGAATTCCGAAGCGACTCTGAAACGTTTTCGACGGGACGGGTCGAAAATACGGCTTGAACCGGCGAATCCGGCGTACCCGGTGATGATTTACGATGAAGAGGAGATTTCCATTCAAGGAGTAGTAGTCGGCATTCTTAGAAAATATGCCAGATAGGCTTCTCAGATGCAGACAGAAAGGCTCATTCTCCACATCGATGCCGACGCGTTCTTTGCTTCGGTGGAACAAGCGCTGAGGCCTGAGTTAAAAGGGTTGCCGGTGATCGTGGGCGCATCTTCCCGAGGGGTGGTCTCAGCAGCATCGTACGAGGCCCGGAGATTCGGTGTGCGTTCTGCAATGCCGGTGACCCGAGCGAGAAGATTGTGTCCGCGCGGGATCTTTCTGGCGCCGAATTTTTCTGCGTATAGTCTTTTCTCCAGACAGATGTTTTCCATAATCAGGGAATTCTCTCCACTCGTCGAAGTCACCAGTGTGGATGAGGGATACGTGGATCTCTCGGGAACATTGCGATTACACAAAGCGCCTCCCTGGGAAGTCGCTCATCGTATTCTTCTCCGTATACGTGGAACGCTCGGAATTAATGTGTCCGGAGGTCTGGCTTCCAACAGATGTTGGGCAAAACTTGCCGCAGGTATCGCGAAACCGAACGGATTACTCTTTCTTGATTCACCCAATGCGTTCGTTCTCATGCAGCATCTCCCTGTGGAATCCATTCCTGGAGTGGGAGCACGCGCTGAAGCGATTCTCAAGCAGGCGGGAATTCATACATTGAGCGACCTTGTGTCGGCAGGGAAACAGGATGTTCGTGCTCTCCTGGGGAAATGGGGCGAACGATTGGTCGAAATGGCTCAGGGCGGAGAGGGCAGGCCCATCGAGCCGGATTCGGACGACATGCAGAAATCCTATTCCAAGGAGCGCACTCTCGAGAAGGACACCATCAGCCGCAAACTTATAAGATCCATGGCCCGGGAGCTGGGAGAAAAACTGGCAGCACGACTGAGATCTGAAGGAGTAGGGGCGTCTACTGTTACCCTGAAGATCAGGTACTCGGATTTTACGGACATCAGCAAAAGTCTCAGCAGAAGTCACCCCATGAACACGAATGGTGAAATCCTCACAACTGTAGATGAACTACTGGCAAAACTTTTGAAGAAAAGTGCGAGAGTACGTCAGGTCGGAGTCAAGCTTTCAGGTATCGGTTTGCCGATTTTTCAGGAAAACCTGTTCGATGCTGGAAGTGAAGTTCGTATCCGCAGAGACCGTGCTTTGGACGATATCCGCAGCAAATTCGGATTCGGATCGGTAATGGTATCCGGGTGAGTGGGACTTTCTTCACAAAAGGAAAGTCCCACTCAAATGTTGTGATGCAAAACAGAATTTGAAGAGAATGGAAGCAGAGAACAAGGAGGAAACAATACTATTCGGCTTTTTCCTCTTCGGGCTCCTCAGGCTCTTCTTCTTTCTTTGGAGCGGTTACACTGGCAAGAGCAACTCCTGCTTCAACCACTGCGCTGACACCTTCAGGAAGGGTAATTTCCCCGACATGGATGGAGTGTCCTAAATCGAGACCGGAGACATCGACGACAATAGCTTCCGGGATATTGCCGGGCAAACAGGATACGCGGATTTCTCTCGTGGTAATAAGGAAGTCGCCTCCTTTTTCCAAGCCAATGGGTTTGCCCTCGAATTCCACCGGGATAGCCATTTCAATGGCCTCGTCCATGAGAATTTCCTGAAAATCCAGGTGCAGAATTGTCCCGTCAAACGCGCGAATCTGGCGTTCCTTGATAAGTGCGCTTCGGGTGAAAACTTTGCCGTCTCCCTTTATCTGCAAATCGAAAAGAGAAGTACTCCCGGCGCGTTCATAAATCTTCCTGAATTCATGTTCATTTAATGAAAGGCTAATCGGTTCGGACTTCCTGCCATATAGTGTTGCAGGTATTTTTCCGACTGCCCGCAATCTTCGGGCCGGTCCTTTTCCTGTTTCCGTTCGCTTTTCAACCTCAATAAGAACTTTGTTCATCATTTCCTCCGGCATGCTTGCCGGGTTTTCTCAATCCACTTCCCGGCGACACGTGATCTTTGTTTAAACGAAAAGTTCCGAGACCGAAACCTCTCGGTGTATTCTGCTTATTGCTTCACCAAGCAAAGGCGCTATGGATTCTGTCTGCAACTTGGAACAAGCAGCCAATTTTTGATGAGTCGGTATTGTATCCGTAACATAGAGTTTCTTGATGGGGGACTGATTGATCCGGTCAACCGCGCTTCCCGACAGAACAGCATGAGTCGCACACGCGTAGATGTTCCGTGCTCCTGCATGTCCCAGAGCAACGGCGGCTTTGCAGAGAGTCCCTGCCGTATCTACCATGTCGTCGAGAATAATTGCGTCTCTTCCGCTCACATCGCCGATGACGTGCATGACATCGGACTCGTTCGGCTTAGACCGGCGTTTGTCTATGATCGCGAGGTTGCTTCCCAGCCTCTTTGCAAAAGCCCGGGCGCGCTCCACACCGCCCGCATCAGGGGACACCACAGTGCATTCGCTGGTGGTAAGATCCGTTTTAATGGCTTCTGCCATGATGGGGCTCGCATAGAGGTGATCCACGGGGATGTCAAAGAATCCCTGGATCTGCCCTGCATGCAGATCGATGGTGAGCACGCGATCGGCACCTGCGGCTGTGATGATATCTGCAATGAGTTTTGCGGTGATGGGTGCGCGACTGGCTACTTTCCTATCCTGCCGAGCATATCCGTAATAGGGCATCACTGCCGTCACTCGACTGGCGGAAGCTCTTTTCAGAGCATCAATCATAACCAGAAGTTCCATGATATTATCGTTTACAGGGCAACAGGTGGATTGAAGGACGAATACATCCATTCCCCTGACGTTTTCACGAAATTCCACCTGAATTTCGCCATCGCTGAACGAAGCGACCATAGCTGCGCCGAGCGGGATACCCATATATCTCGTAATAGCGTGTGCCAGATCCAGATTCGAATTTCCTGAGAAGATCTTGAGTCCTACCCTCATGGCGGATTCCTCTGGGACGCGAGATTGCTTAAACCATTAATACTAACTGCAGCCCTGTACTCTGTCAATAAAAAACCCAGACCTCCTGTAATCATTCAGTTATGCACGGAGGGGACTCCCTGGCAAAAATGTTTGCGGTTCGCTCCGCTCATCAGCATCCTATGACACTTCTTTTTTTGATGCCTATGGGAGGATTCCACGATTTACATTCTCGAGAACCGAGCATAAAAAAGGTACCGCGAATCTACTGTTTTGAGGTGCTTATGACGAGCGACACACACATTCTCATTGCGACTCGGAATAAGGGCAAGGTGAAAGAGATACGAGACCTGGTACAGGGTTTACCTATAGAATTCCGATCCATGACTGATTTTCCGGATCTCCCGGACGTTGAAGAGGACGGCGTTACATTCGAGGAGAATGCGCTGAAGAAGGCTCGAACTCTCTCTCGGGAAACAGGACTGATTACCCTGGCGGACGATTCGGGGCTCTGCGTCGATGCTCTGGACGGTCGGCCCGGGGTGCTTTCCGCTCGATACGGCGGGGAGGATTTGTCTGACGAGGAGAAATGCAGGCGTCTGCTCCATGAAATGGATGGAGTACCTGACGAGCTTCGCACGGCGCGCTTTGTGTGCGTCATGGCTCTTGTAGACCCGAACGGAATGGAACGCACCTTTGAAGGTGTTTGCGAGGGAAAGATTATCCATGAGCTTCGGGGATCTGAGGGGTTCGGGTACGATCCCATTTTCCTGTACGAGGAAGCAGGACAAACCTTTGCGGAAATGGACCGAACGGCAAAAAACAGAGTGAGCCATCGTGGAAAGGCATTGAAACAGGTTGGGGATTTCCTGCATCATAAATATCCGTGAGTTGAGAATCGGAACAGCAGAGATCTTCTTGCTGTTGCGATTTTTATCTTCACGGGCTATAAACATCCAATTCGGGGTGTAGCGCAGCCTGGTTAGCGCGCGTGCCTTGGGAGCACGAGGCCGCCGGTTCGAATCCGGCCACCCCGACCATGCATCAGTCCGCATCCTCTTTGCATCTGATTCAAAAGACTTTTTCAAAATAATTGAGAGGTAAGCGATGGAATTCTGCGCCTTTTTTCGCAGACCGGTTTGGTGTTTCTGGTTAATTGTCGTCTTTCTCGGATTGTTCGTAACTCAGGGATCCTTTGCCTCCGAGACTCTGAATCTTACCATTCTCCACATGAACGATCCGCACGCTCATTACGTCCCCAAGAAAGAGAAAGAAAGTGCAATGGGTGGGTTCGGAAAGGCGCTTACGGTGATGAACCAGGTGAGAGCGGCAAATGCAGAGCAGGGAAAAGAGACGCTCACGTTCATGGCAGGAGATCTCCTCACGGGAACACCGTTTTCAGCGGTCTTCAAAGGCTCTTTGGGCGTAGAGCTCATGAATGTCATGGGCTTCACCGCCATGGCTGTTGGAAATCATGAATTTGACTATGGGCAGGAAAACCTGATGAAAAACCTGCTCCCCAAAATGGGATTTCCGCTTCTCAGTGCAAATATAAGGACCTCAAAAGGTGACAGAGTGTTCGAAGCGTCCATCACAAAGAAATTTCCCAAATCCGACACTCGGGTAATCATATTCGGCCTCACGACCAAGGACACTCCTGTTACGACGCACCCGCGGAACGTGGAAGGTCTGATTTTTGAGGACCCCATTAAAGCGGCCAAAGAAATTGTCAAGGATACCGCGGATTCGGATCTCGTTATCGCTTTGACCCACATTGGCGTAGACCAAGACGTGAAGCTCGCTGAAGCCGTGCCCGAGATAGACGTAATCGTAGGAGGCCATACCCATACAAACTTGCCACAGCCCCTGAAGGTGGGGAACACTCTTATCGTGCAGGCAGACGCCTATTCGGAGTACGTCGGCAAACTAGACCTGGAAGTCTCAGGCGGAAACGTGGTGAAATATCACGGGGAATTAATGGCGCTTGGTCCGGATATCAAAGAAGATCCACAAATAACGGCCATTATTGAGGAACATCAGAAAGTCTTCGGACCGGAGATGCGGCGCCCAATAGGTAAGGCCGAAATATTCCTCGATGGAAGCAAGCGCAGCGTCAGGTCCGATCGCACGACGAACTTGGGCAGCATCCTTTCATACTTGATGGCTGAATACGCGAAGACGGATGTTGCACTCATCAATGGTGGCTCCATTCGGGAAAGCATCAACGAAGGACCGATCACCTTGATGGACATTTATACCGTGCTTCCGTTCTCCAACATTGTTGTAAAGATGACTCTTTCCGGCGAAGAACTCCGTTCGGTGCTCCAGAGAAGCGTCGAACTTGAGCCTGGGAGCGGCGGAAAGCTACAGATTCATGGCATTGACTATTCTGTTGGCAATGGAGCCGTGAAGATCGCTTCCGTAGGCGGCAAGCCGTTCAAACCAAGTTCCGAGTATTCCGTAGCGATAAGCGACTTCTTGGCAGCAGGCGGAGACGGATACGCCGTATTCAAAGAAAACGGCCGCAATCGTTTTAATTATGAAAAACAGGTTTCAGAACTCTTCATCGATTTCGTACAAACGGGACAGCCCATAACGGCAGCGGGAATCGAAAAATTGAAATAGCGCTGTCTGACTCTCGTACATCTGACCTCTTGCCCTGCGTGCTCTTTTGATATAAACAGAGTTGCCATGACCGAGAAGTATACCCAAAGTCTTGTGGGGCAAGCCGAGGCAGAACTGGAGCTGAAAAAAGTCGCACGGGAAACAGAATCCGCTGCTGAGTCTTTTCAATCTGTTCAGAAGAAATCAGGATTTTTGGGCAGGTACGTTTGGCCTGTTCTCAGGGTTCCGTTATATATAGTTTTCTTGATCGCCAGTGTTGTTCTGATTCTGCTCGCTCTGGAAAAAGTGGCTTACTGGTCGTTAGGCAAAACCTACGTCTCCTCGATTTATCCGGGAAACCTCATTATGGCGCGACGGGACTTCACCATGCCCGTATCGCATTACGATTACGATTTTGTCCCCGGAGTCTGCCTTGAGTACAACATCTCCAAGGGAAATCGGTACGAGTATGCAAACAATGCGGGATTTCGCGAGCCACGAGATATTCCCAAAGAAAAACCGGCTGATGAATACCGTGTGTTTCTTACCGGAGGATCGACCGCGTTCGGTATGGGACCCGTGGGTGAAGCCGCATTTGCAATGAATAATTACGGAATCGAATATCGCGAGACTATTTCCCATGCTCTCGAGATGATTCTGAATGCGACTGCTCCCATTGAGGGAAAGACCATCAAGGTATACAACACGGCCGTATGGGGTCACGCGTATCAACACCTCCTCATGCGATACATGACGAAATTAAGGGATTACTCGCCGGATCTCGTGATCTCGCTGGACGGCGCAAACGAATTGCCGATGATCAGTAAACTTACTCCTGACTGGAACTACTTCAGAGAAGGACAATTTCATAATATCCTGGAAGAGGTCTTCGCGTATAACGGGCCGGGGCTTTCTTCATATCTGACGTTGTGGTTCAAGAACAATTCCTATCTCGTGACACTGTTTTGGAACGGAAGAGATCTTTTTCAGGAATTGAACAAAGGCATTCACATGCAAAGAGGGTTGTCCGAGACATTCGGAACCGATCCATTCGCAAATCTTTCCGTGGAAGAGAAATCGAGACGGGTTGATCGCAACATAGCTGCAGTTGTTCGCGTCATGGAGGATTATCACGCAGCGCTTCAGAATGACGGAATACCGCATATCATAGCGCTTCAGCCATGGTTCTACTTGAGCCAAAAGCAGAAGCACGAAAAAGAGCAAATACTCGATTCCCTCAGCGGGTACAGGACATATTACGGGATTCCATCAGACAAAATGTACCAGCTATATCTTGAACGCGCCCGACAGAGCGCTGAAAGAACAAATTATTTTCTGGTGGACTTTTCGGATTATTTTGACGATGTCACGGAGTGGGTCTTCACCGATTGGTGTCATCTTACCCCGGGAGCTAATTTTCTCCTTGCGAAAGAGCTGGCAAATCTCGTAAAAGAGCATATTTTCGCCAGACCTCTGGATGAAACGGATAAAATAAAGGAAAAAGACAGTTTCTTCTGGGATCTGGCAGCGTCCGGCACGGTCAAGTACGCACCTGCTCCGGACAGCTCCGATGTAGGACCGGAAAATGTGCTTCGAGGCTATCCCGGAGAGGTTCTCTTTTCCGCCCGTTCGGTAAAAGACCAGCCACTCGAAATGGTATTCGATTTTGGAGAAGCTCATACCATGAGCAGGATCAGAGTTGTTTGGGCCGATGAAGCATCGGTTCCTCATGAATGGGAAATGGAAACATCTCTGGATGAAAAACAGTGGGAACCGTTTGTGCGAGCGACAAGTCAGCAAACGGACAGTTTTTCCCGTTGGCCGGGTTTCGAATACTATGCAGCTAAACCAGTACAGGCCCGTTTTGTACGATACAAACCAATTCGCGTCGCAGAGCGATCCATTCGACTCCGCTCCCTGAGCGTATATCGGTAGAACCCATGAATATTCTCGGAATTTCAGCATATTATCATGACAGTGCAGCCTGTCTCGTGAGAGACGGGATCATTGTCTCAGCCGCTCAACAGGAACGATTTACCCGGATCAAGCACGATCACGCCTTTCCCAAAGATGCGATTGACTATTGCTTGAAAGAGGCTGGAATTACGGCTCAGGAACTGGACTATGTCGCTTTTTACGACAAGCCGTTGATTAAATTCGAGCGAATCCTGGAAACGTATATCTCTTATGCTCCGCGGGGATGGACATCATTCCTCATGGCTATGCCGTCGTGGCTCAAACAGAAGCTCCATTTGCCCACCCTCATACGGAAGAACCTGGATTACGAAGGGAAAATACTATTTCCCGAACACCACGAATCCCATGCTGCAAGCGCTTTCTTTCCATCGCCATTCGAAAGAGCCGCTTTCCTCACCATGGACGGTGTGGGAGAGTGGACCACAACGAGCTACGGCGTAGGCGCAGGCAATAAAATTCGGATCGATTCGGAAATCCAATTTCCCCATTCCCTGGGTCTCCTGTACTCCGCTTTCACGTATTTCACTGGTTTCAAAGTCAACTCCGGCGAATATAAGGTAATGGGACTTGCCCCTTATGGAGAGCCCAAATATGTAGACGCGATCCTGAAAGAGTTGATCGACCTCAAAGAAGATGGATCGTTCAAACTCAATATGGATTACTTCACCTATCCGTACGGGCTTACCATGACCGGTGCGGCCTTTGAGAGACTCTTCGACGGCCCTGCACGAAAACCTGAAGCGAAGCTTACCCAAAGGGAGATGGATCTGGCCAAATCCGTGCAGGTGGTGACAGAAGAAGTCATGATCCGAACTGCCCGGCACATCAAAAGGGTCACCGGCGAAAAGTATCTTTGTCTCGCGGGAGGTGTGGCTCTGAACTGTGTGGGCAATGGCCGTATTCTGCGGGAAGGTCCTTTTGACGATCTGTGGATCCAGCCTGCTGCAGGGGATGCTGGAGGGGCTTTGGGAGCAGCTCTTTTTGTCTGGCATCAGCTCCTGAATAATGAGAGAACTGCAGATGACAGAATGGATAAGCAGGTCGGCTCTTACCTTGGACCGGCTTATGACGAGGCTCAGATCAGAGAATTCCTCGAAAAACACGGCTACCCGTACGAGTATATGGGCAACGGTCAGATGCCCTCGAGAGTGGCGAACCTCATTGCCGAAGGTAAAGTCATCGGCTGGTTCCAGGGTAGAATGGAATTCGGTCCACGTGCCCTCGGGTCGCGTTCGATCATCGGCGATGCACGAAATCCCCAGATGCAATCCCAGATGAACTTAAAAATCAAGTATCGGGAGAGCTTTAGACCGTTTGCTCCTTCGATCCTTGCAGAAGACGTGCAGAGATTTTTCGAGCTCGATCGACCTTCTCCCTACATGTTGCTGGTGGCAAACGTGGACGAGAAGATCCGCCGCAAGATGACCGACAACGAACAACAACTCTGGGGTATCGATAAACTGAATGTTGCCAGATCGGAAATCCCGGCCATCACGCACGTCGATTATTCCGCTAGAATTCAAACCGTGCACAAAGAGACTAATCCTCTGTATCACGAGATGATTGCAGCGTTTCGCGAGAAAACCGGTTGCCCGGTAATTGTGAACACTTCATTCAATGTGCGTGGAGAACCTATCGTGATGAGCCCGGAACATGCCTACCTGTGCTTCATGCGTACGGAAATGGATTACCTGGTGCTCGGATCGTTTCTCCTGGATAAAAAGGAGCAACCGGAGCTCAAAGGAGATTCGGATTGGCGCAGCCAATTTGAACTTGATTAGTTTTCTGTGAAAAGAGGTACGTTTGGTTAGTGTAGACTGTTCCTTTCCATGAAGTTTTATTGTATACTCTTCGAACAGTCCATTGGAAATAAACGATTTTAATACACATATGCGTGCAATGCGGGTTGTCGAGTTAACATGAATATTATCCAAGAAATCAGGGAAGAAGTAAGAGCGGCATGGAAAGAGCCCAGCAGCCGTGATCTCACCATTCTGGCTGGACTGTTTCTGGTAATCCCCGCGGTCATCGGGAGCTATTTGCTTTTCTGGAAAGGTTCCGCAAATGGCTGGATCTGGATCGTTGCAGGAGTGGTCCTTGCGCTGTGCCGATTGATACCACCATTATTCCGAGGAATATACCGGGTGTGGATTCAGTTATCCGTTGTGCTCGGGTACTTTATATCGCGAATCATTTTGACTCTGGTCTTCTTTTTAGTTATCACTCCGACAGGTCTGTTCATGAAACTTGTCGGCAAAGATCCCATGGAACGAAAACTCGACCCTCTGGCGCCGACGTACTGGAAGGCAAAGGAACAAGAGCCGAACCCCAGTATTGAGAGATACGAGAGACAATTTTAGGACGTGTAATTCAGGAGGAAGAACGAAATGTCCCTGGTAAAAGAATTCTGGGATTTTCTCAAGGTGCGCAAGAAATTCTGGCTGGCACCGATTCTGGTGGTTCTGGTAATACTCTCTGCCTTTATAATACTCGCGGCAAGCTCGCCAGTGGCAGCACCGTTTATCTACACACTGTTCTAAGAAGTAAGATCGGGGAAACCCTTCTTGTAAGAAGTGTTTCCCCGAACCCCATCCCAAGAACTTCCAATATTGGTTTAACTATTAATTTCCCTTGGGAAATTAATAGTTAAACCAAATGTTAAAAGTTTCTTGGAAGGGCTTGGGGAACCTTCTTTACAAAGAAGGTTCCCCAAATCTTACTTCTTTGAACGGCTGTTCCTGGCCATAAGCAGGGCCATGAAGCCTGCTCCCACGGCAACCGCAAACCACAGCGTACACAATCGAATGAGTAGCACCGCGGGCAATCCCTGGGAATAGGTGATTCCCATATAGTGGAGTACGCCCACCATGGTTCCTTCTGTGGTAACGACCCCTCCGGGCAGCATGGTCAGTGCTCCTGCAAGGGTTGAGATACAGTATGCAAAGTTCGCTTCCAGCAAGGTAGACTTGAGCTGGAATCCTTGAAAGATGACGTACAGGGAAAGCGATTCCATCCCCCAAGAGATGGTGGAAACCACCAACCCCACAATGAAGATTCTGACAGTCATGAGGCTCCGGCCTGTTTCGAGAATGATAAGGATCTTGTCGCAAATTCGAGACAGCACTGGCAGTTTTGCGAGCCGCTCCAACACGGGTTTGTACAGGCTTTCCATGCATAAGAAGGCGCCACCGACAACGATTGCTGCGGCACAGAGGAAAAAGAGGTGTTCCCAACCTTTGAAGAGAAATACGGAAAACGACGCGAGCAGCAATACTCCGGCGAGATCCATCAATCTCTCCATCATGACTATTCCCATTACCTGCGTCACGGGAACGCCATAATCCTGTTTCAGAAAGACACCCTTTACCGCCTCCCCGAGCTTTCCGGGAGTAGCAGTGAGAGCAAACCCTGCGAGAAACGATGCCAGGGAATAGGCAAACGGAACGTCAGCATGGTTGCTCCGTAGATAATAATGAAAACGCCATCCTCTCAAAAACCAGCCCACTAGGACCAGCACCAGCACAAGCGCCAGTGATTGCGCAGGAAAACCGGCCAGTGCTTGAGAAATGGCCGTATAATCTCCGGCTATTGTCGCTCCCGCATAGAAGACGACGCCCGCCAGAGTCAGCAGCAGTATGGATCTGATTACCCGTTGATACGAAAAAGAGCTATTGTCCGGTGAGTCCTGCGCTTGGACCGGTTCATTCGATTGAGAGACAGCTTTGTTCTGCATAGACACTTATCTTTGGCGAGGAAAGTACACGCATCGACTGCTGAAGGTATTCCAGGCATTGTCGAGCTGGTATTTCAGGTTCTGCATTTGACGGGTAACCATACCATAATTGGGATCTCGGGGATTCATCATCTGTGCACGCTGGTACTCCTGGACATAATGCTGGTACAGCATTTTCCACTGCTTTTCCAAATTCAGACATTCCCCGAATTGCGGATTGGTGAGATCCGGCCGGAACGCATATTCCGTTGGTTGTTGCATTCCTTGGGGTGGCTGCTGGACAGGCGGCCCCGGCGGTCCCATGGGCTGTTGCGGCGGAAAGGGAACCTGACCCCAAGCACTCACGAATCCAAGAAGAATCACCGCCAGTATTATCGACGCGGCCCCGCCATACATATGCTTACACTCTCTTGCGCTTACCCGTGGTTTCATCCTGTTATCCTAGGAGAGAATCTACGACCGAGTCAAGATTTTCACCATCCCCAACACATCGAAGCAGTAAGATGGCTCAACGTTCATGTCTTGGTGCTCCGTTAGAGTTCCGGAATACGAAAAACAAAATAATAGAGAAAGACAATCACGACGCAGACGAGAATTCCCGACCAGAGCACGTCCGTGGGAAAATGTCCTCCTTGTGCGATTCTGGCAACACCCATGACGATGCCGTATGCTGTTCCAACTGCAACCATTGTCACTGCGGCTGTGGGATGCAGCGGATAGAAAGCGGCGCCGGAGACCACCGAAAAAGCCATGGCACAGTGTCCGCACGTGAACGATTTGCCATTCCCCGGAGTTCCCGGCTGCAGAACTCTCCGGTATCGCTGTTGCCCGCCGAATTCTATGGTATCAACCGGCCTCGGACGGCCCCAATACTCTTTGAGGATCCCATTCACCAGAATTCCCGGGCCGATTATGACCGTCAGAATCACCACGAGTGCAGGTTTGGTATATTCTCGCCGAACCCGTCCTTTCCAAGATGCGATCAGCAGAACGAGCACACCCAGAGCGAATGCAACCACAGAATATTCGCCGTACCTGTAGAGCTGTTTCCAGGGAGAAGTTGCTCCGAGGGTCCAGCCGCCATTGGCACCGCCGGCTCGGTAAAAACAGCTCGTCAAATCGATGTCTGCCCCGGACACCTCAAGTATTGCAGAGCCCACTATCCCGAGGCACAATAATGCACAAATTATAATGAAACCTTTCGTTCTTAGACTGTCTATAAACATGTAAACCCCAAGAACAAATATCACGAGATCAGGTGCTTGAGAATCTTGCCATTGTCGTAACAGTTTGGCAACAGCAACAGGTCATAATTCCTGAGAAGTGGTATACTCTTGAGGTCGCATCTGTTCTTCACTGAATTGTTTTCCATTCGAACCGCTTGGCGATTTATGGAGAAAAAGTTGAAGAGAGCAATCATCGTTCTGGTCATCATCGCTGCACTCGTTGGGATCTATTTCGTGTACAACGGTTCATCGAAAGAAGAACCGGAAGTCAAATACATGACTGCGCCGGTTCAGCGGGGCACGCTCAAAGCTGAGATCACGTCCAGCGGTACGCTGAAGCCATTGGTTGAAGTTCTGGTGGGAAGCCAGGTCTCCGGAACCATTAAAACATTGTATGCCGATTTCGAGTCCGAAGTTAAGAAAGATCAGCTCGTAGCACTCATCGATCCTGACACCTATGCAGCAAAAGTCGAACAGGCAAAGGCAGACCTGATGTCCGCGCAGGCGAATCTCGTCAAATCGGAAGTCACCCTGGAAGACGAACTCAGGACATTGGCGAGAAAAGAAACCCTGATTGGAAAGAGCTCCATCAGCCAGCAAGAATACGACGCGGCAAAAACTAAAGCCGATGCTGCAAAGGCTCAGGTGCTGGTGGATAAAGCAAAGGTCTCTCAGGCTGAAGCCAAGCTCAAGGAAGCAGAACTGCAACTCCGATACACGCGCATAGAGGCTCCGGTTGATGGAATAGTAGTTGCCCGCAATATGGATGTCGGCCAGACCGTTACTGCAAGCTTTCAAACTCCCGTTCTTTTCAAGATTGCCGAAGATCTTACCCGCATGCAGGTACATACCAACGTTGACGAAGCGGATATCGGCAGAGTGAAAACCGGACAATTGGCCACGTTCACGGTGCCGGCATTTCCCGACACGGAATTCGCTGCTGAAGTAACTCAGATCCGCAACGACCCCAAAATCGAACAGAACGTGGTCACGTACAACGTGATATTGGACGTGGAAAACAAGGACCTGAGACTCCGGCCAGGCATGACCGCAAATGTCCGCATCCGATTGACCGAAGTCCCGGAAGCTCTAATCGTCCCGGATCAGGCGCTTCGTTTCATCCCTTCGGAATCTATAGTCGGTCCTACGAATCTGCCCGAGCTGAAACCCGGAGAGCGTCGATTGTGGAAATTGGAAAATGGAAACAACATTAAACCAATACTTGTCAAAGTGGGAATTGTAGGAATCGAGGGGATTCAGATCTTCACGAATGAGTTAAAGGCCGGCGACAAGGTCGTGGTGGAAGCTAGCGTGCGAAAAAAAACTGAATCGCAATCAAGAGGACTTCGATTCAGGTTCTAGCGGACCGGAAAAATGAAAGTGTCTCAAAATTCTCGAACACACAACAAATCGTGCCACGATTCGGTATTTTTGTAGGGGTAGGCCTAGTGCCTACCCTGATTTGGGCGGACACCAGGCCCGCCCCTACAATGATGCCAACAGGACGATGACAAATTCGTGGCACGATCTGGGGTAAATTTCGACTTTTGAACAGCCTCAAATACGAAAATACGCGGTCCGAGAGGATACGAGAACCTGAAAAGCAATGCACGCCGGAGAGTCCAGTATCAGCCGATTGCGGCTGTCTCCGGTGAATGCTGTTACAAGGTTTGTGCTGAATGCTTTATACTGGAAATTGCATTTTTCAGGGGCTTTTCCATCAATTGTTCAACAGGGGAGGCATGCGAACCCGCTTTCACCGAAAGACGGCTGCACTCTTCATCGGTAACACGGCATAATACTACATCGGGCACAATGGCCGGACACATGGAGGCGAAACAATGGATACGAACATACACCAAACGGAAATGCTGTACTCGACCAGTCCGGCGGATTTCGATTACGTGCGCGTCAACGTGCCGTGCCAGAGCGCTTGTCCTGCATATACAAACATTCCTGCATACATTCGATCGTTATACGAAGGCAAGTACGACAATTCCTACGAGTTGAACAGAATCGTAAATCTTATGCCTGGAGTGCTCGGACGAATCTGCTCCCGCCCCTGCGAGCAGAAATGCCGTCATGGTGAACCGGAACTCGGGAAGCCGGTGAACATTTGCCATATAAAAAGGGCTGCGGACGATCACAAAGACACATTCGGGCCGCCTGTGGGAGGACTATTCGGTTCGCTGAACAGACGAATCTGTATTGTAGGTGCAGGACCTGCCGGGCTCGCGGCTGCACACGATCTCGCAACTCTCGGCGCGAAAGTGACTATCCTCGAAGCATTGGCGGAACCCGGAGGCATGCTGATGTACGGCATTCCGGAATTCAGGCTTCCCCGTCAGGTGCTCAGAGAAGAGATCGGCAATATTCTGAAGCTTGGCGTTGAGCTCAAAACGGGTGTACGGGTCGGTAAAGACGTTGCCGTCGAGGACCTTATGTCCGGTTACGATGCCGTGCTCCTGGCTGCAGGCTGTTACACACCTAAGATGCTCGAAATTCCGGGTGAAAATCTAGTAGGTGTTTACCCGGGATTGGATTTTGTTATGCGGGTTGCAGACGGAATCCCGCCGCGAGTCGGAGATCGAGTGATAGTGCTCGGGGCAGGTTTTACTGCATTTGACTGCGCTCGAACCGCACTTCGTCTCGGAGCGAAAGAGGTCTCGATCTGTATCCGAGGAACCGAGCAGGATTTGCGGGTGACTCACGAGGAGATTTTCGAGACCAAGCGCGAAGGAATTTCCATTCAAGGACTGCTGCTTTCACAGCGACTCGTCGGATCGGAAAAAGTGGAAGGAGTGGAGTTCGTCCGCACGCATCCGGGAGAAGTTCTGCCAAACGGCCGGAGACGCATCGAACCGATTGCAGGGAGCGAATTTATTCAATCGGCAGATACTGTTATCGTGGCAATCGGTCAGGGAGCAGATCCGATACCATCCCCGGGAGAAAAAGACAAGCGAGGGGTTGTCAAAGGAGACCCGGAAACCTTCAGGACTTCTCTTCCGGGACTATACGTTGCCGGAGATTTCATGACAGGGCCGTCTACCGTGATTGAGTCTATTGCTGCAGGAAGAAAAGCCGCGGAGAAGATAGCTGAATCGCTTACCGGCAAGAAATTCCGGGAATGGACCGTCAGGATACAAGACGCTCGGATCACGGATCGCCAGCGTGCCTGGGACATGATACCACGGCAGGAGATGCCGACAATCGACCCACCTCATCGTTTGCATCCTTTCAACATTGAAGTTGAGCTGGGGTTGCCCAAAGAATTGGCTCATGAAGAGTCGAAGCGCTGTTATCTCTGCTACCTCCATTATGAAATAGACGTGAGCCGCTGCATTTATTGCAGGCTTTGCATCGATTCGGCTCCCAGGGATTGCATAAAACTTGCCGAGGATATCGTGCTGAGCGAGTCCGGAGCAATCTCAAGAATTGTCGAAACCAACTCATGGCGAAACGTCAGTGCAATCATGATCGACAACGAACGCTGTATCCGCTGTGGAGAGTGCGTCCGGGTTTGTCCTGTGGACTGCATCTCAGTATCCAAGGTGGAACTCACGGAGCGCGCTGTCGGAGGCATATGACATGGATACCAGGCACTTTGTGATCATCGGAAACGGACCTGCCGGAAACGAAGCTGCGGCCACACTGAGAGAGCATGCTCCGCACGTAAGAATCACCGTTATCGGACAGGAGCACGCAATTTACTACAGACCGAATCTGCTGCCGGACTTCATTGCAGGTAGGCTTTCAGAAGACGATCTTCACGTTAAGCCTTTAGATTTCTACAAGGAAAAAAACATTAAACTCCGGCTGGGTCAAAAAGTCATCGACGTGAATTTCGCCAACCGTGAGATCGTTCTGGAGCACAAAGAAGTGATCCGATTCGACGGTCTCATTCTTGCCACAGGCGGAAAACCGCGTATTCCCGAACACCTCCAGGTGTTCGAACACCTCATGCTTCCCCTGAAAACCCTACCCGATGCGAAAGCCTGGATTCAGAAGCTTCAGCAGATTGATTCGATCCTTATTGTAGGTGGAGATCTGACTTCCCTGTGCTTCACAAAAGCGCTGCTTTCTATGGGAAAGAAAGTATTCTTCATGATCCAGGGCGGGGCTTTCTGGCCGGTCCGCTTTGATGCGGATATCCATGACTCGGTATCGCGCGCCTTGACGAAAAAGGGCGTGGAAGTCATCGAGTCTGAAAATATCAAGGGGATCACAAAGATCTCCGACAATGAAATAGTAGTCAACACGGAAACCCGAAAGCTCACTGTAGGCGCATTTGGAGCTTTCTTCGGGCTGATGCCGGATGTCAAATTCCTCGCCCGCAGCGGACTGACCATAGAACGCGGCATTATCGTGGATGAACGGCTCCGGACACGATTTGAAGGAGTCTATGCAGCAGGCGACTGTGCGCAAGTGTACCATCCGGGAATAAGAGACTACTGGGTTTCCATCGGTTACAGGAATGCCAGGAATCTCGGAAAAGTGGCTGCTCTGAATCTTCTCGGGGAACAAGTCACGGCTGATGTCGCCGCGCCGGGCATCTTTCAGTTCGATGAAATAACAGTGAATACTTCGTGGTGGACGGAGTTCTAATCATGCCCAAAGTGGATATGACGATTGAAGTCTGCGGAATGGCCGGGGATGGTACCATTGCGGCAGGCGGTCTCATTAATGAAGCCATGTCTCTTGGCGGTTTCTCAGTCCTAGGGTTCGATTCCTATCCCGCTGAAATACGCGGGTTCGGACGTTGTGTGACACGTTCCAGGATCGGCACGAACTCCATCGTAGCTCTTGAAGATAAGACTCACGTATTGATCTCGCTGGATGACAAGCAATCCAAATCACGTGTTCCGTTTCTTGCAGAAGACTCAGTAGCTCTTTTCGATAATCAGCCTCCTTCCTATGTCTCCGAAAAGGAGTCTCTAGCTGCAGAAATAGAACCCGGCACAGCGCTGTACGGACTTCCCATGGGCGATCTCGCCACAAGTGCTGCCGGCACTTCCCGAGGGAGAAATCTTACTGCTCTCGGAGCCTTTGCAGCGATTTTCGGTGTTCATCCGGATTGGTTTCGTGAAGTAATCACCAGGAAATTTCGATCCAAAGGTGAGCGGATTCTTGACGCGAACCTCAAGAGTTTCGATGCAGGATACGTATACGCCCAGAAAACATTTCGCGATAGATTGCGAGCGGTTTTCTCGACAGTAGATGCGAAGGCTATGGACAAAAATAAAGTGATGCTATCGGGCAATCAGGCAATCGGAATGGCCGCTCTGGATGCAGGACTCCGATTCTACTTCGGCTATCCCATCACCCCTGCCACCCCGATCATGGAGTTCCTGGCCAAGCATTTACCGCAGCGCGGGGGACGCGTGGTTCAGATGGAAGACGAAATAGCCTCCATTGGTGCAGTCCTCGGAGCTTTTTATACCGGCGCGCGTGCCATGACCGCAACGTCGGGACCCGGATTCGCACTCATGACGGAGCTCACCACCCACGGGATAATGGCGGAGATACCCGCGGTGATTCTCGATGCGCAGAGAGGCGGACCATCCACCGGATTGCCGACCAAGACAGAGCAATCGGATCTGCATGCGGCAGTGTTCGGCGGACCCGGAGATTCCCCGAGAATAGTGATTGCTCCCACCAATGTGGCCGAATGCTACCACCTGACGGTAAAGAGCTTCCAGTTAGCCGAAAAATATCAGACGCCGGTAATCGTGCTCACAGACTTCTACCTGGATAACAGAGTGGAAAATCTGGTGATGCCGGTTGCGACGGAACAGGAAAAGGCTGACGGTTCGGTATACCCGGACGCTTCTGCACAGAATGAGTATGTCCGGTATCTCGATACGGAATCGGGTATTTCGCCTCGATCGCTGCCCGGAATGGAGGGATTTGCGTACGTGGCAACGGGTCTTGAGCACACAGAACGCGGGCAGCCAGACTATTCGCCGGAAATACACATGAAAATGACGGAAAAACGGTTCCGAAAGATTCGGTCTGCCCTGGCCGATTTGCCGGTTCCGGAAGAACTCTCTTCGGATGGTGAACTCGATGTGGGCGTCATCGGATGGGGCTCCACCTTCGGTTCCATCGAAGAGGCAGTGTATACTGCTCAGGAAAAGGGCTTGAGGGTAGGGGGGCTAAAGATAATCTCGCTCTATCCATTCCATGAACGCGAAATACGCACTTTCATGAACAAGTGCCGTTATGTTCTTATTCCGGAGTTGAATTTCGAAGGGCAACTCGCGGATCTTATCGGGAAACTCCATAAAGGCGATGTGGTTCGGCTGAATCTGGTAACCGGAACTCCCATGTCGCCCGCTTATATCCTGGAGCGAATCGAAGCCCTTCTTCAGGAAGGTGTGGCATGAAAACAGCCGCAAAAGTTCTAGCGGAGCAAATAGAGCATATCAAAGAATCCAAGGCGTTCGACATACGTTCCGAGGCCTTGCCGACCTGGTGTCCGGGGTGCGGATACTTCGGCATTCACCAGGGTTTGAATGCCTGCATCCAGGAACTGGAAATTCCTCACCATCAGATCGTTACCGTCTCAGGTATCGGATGTGCCGGCCGTTATCCTTTCTTCACCAGTACATACGGACTCCACACTGTGCATGGACGCACGCTTCCCGTCGCAACAGGAGTGAAAGCCGGAAATCCAGATCTGACGGTGTATGTCATCGGAGGTGACGGTGACGGGCTTGCCATCGGTGGAGGGCATTTTCCCCATGTGTGCCGCAGAAACGTGAACATAAATTATCTCATGTTCGACAACTCCATCTACGGACTCACCAAAGGTCAGCCGTCTCCCAGCTCGCCGCTGGGAACCAAGACGAAGGCAAGCCCCTTTGGAACTCAGGACAAACCTCTGAATGCAACGCTCATGGCATTAACGTACGGAGCATCCTTCATCGCGCGCCTCTTTGCCGGAGACCCCAAAGGAATAACCGAGGCGGTGAAAGAAGGAACAAGACACGAAGGCTTTGCATTCTTCCATATCTACTCGACCTGCCTCACTTTCGATAAGACATTCAAAACCTGGGCAAACCTCAAAAAATGGGTCCACCCGGTACCGGAAGACCACGATCCCACAGACTTCAAAAAGGCATTTGAACTCGTACTCAATGACGACTACGCTACTGGAATTATCTTCAGGAGGACTCATACTGACACAGTCAAGAAGTAATATTGGGGGGACCTTCTTTGTAAAGAATGTCTCCCCAAACCCCCTCCAAGAAACTTTTATCATTCGCCGGAACCCAATTTCCTGTAAGGAAATTCGGGTTCCGGCAAGTGTCAAAAGTTCTTGAGGTGGGGTTCGGGGAGGAACTTCTTACAAGAAGTTCCTCCCCGATTTTCTTCTATGACTGGGATGCAGTATGAGTCCTCCTGAATTGTTGGAGGGCAGAGCATGGGACACAGGAAAGAATATGACAGTATGGGCGAGGTCCTGGTGCCTGAGGACGCGTACTATGGTGCACAGACCAAGAGAGCGATGGAGAACTTTGCCACCTCCGGGCTTGTTTTCCAGCCGTCATTTGTCAGGGCGCTTGGGATGATCAAGAAGTACGCGGCGATGGTCAATCGAGATTTGGGATTGCTTCCCGCGGATATCGCGGAACCTATTATTCAAGCTGCAACTGAAGTGGTCGAAGGCAAGCTGGACGATCAATTCGTGCTTGATGTGTTTCAGACGGGGAGCGGGACGTCCACCAATATGAACGTGAATGAAGTTGTTGCCGGAAGGGCAAACGAGCTGCTCACTGGTAAAAGGGGGGGTAAATCTCCGGTCCACCCGAACGATCACGTGAATAAAGGGCAGTCCAGCAACGACGTGATTCCCACAGCGATTCACATAGCGGCAACAGTCCTGCTGCGTACCCGTCTTATCCCTGCGCTGGAAGATTTGCAGAAGGCCTTAGCGGATAGAGCGAGAGAATTCTCGACGATTCACAAAATCGGCAGGACCCACCTCCAGGATGCGGTTCCGGTTACGCTGGGCAATGAGTTCAGCGGATATGCCAGACAAATCGAATTAGGCATAGCTCGACTCCGGTCCCTGGAAGATAGGCTCGGAGAATTGGCTCTCGGCGGAACTGCTGTCGGTAACGGGTTGCAGGCGCATCCGGAATTTGCTCCAAGAGTGATCGAGCTCATCTCTCGAGAAACGCAGTCTCCTTTTCGCGAGGCACTCAATCACTTTGAAGCACAAGCTGCTCAGGATGCAGCAGTGGAGACCAGCGGAGCGCTCAAGACGCTGGCAGTAAGTCTCATAAAGATTGCAAATGACATTCGCTGGCTCGCTTCCGGGCCGCGCTGCGGAATAGGGGAAATCAACATACCTTCTCTGCAGCCCGGCTCTTCTATCATGCCGGGAAAAGTGAACCCTGTTATTCCTGAAGTAGTCATACAGGTGTGCGCTCAAGTGATTGGAAATGACACTGCCATAACGCTTGGAGGCCAGTGGGGTAATTTCGAGCTGAATACAATGCTTCCCTTGATAGCTTACAATTTACTGCAATCTATTGAATTCCTGGATACTGTGGCCAGACGCTTCACGTCCAAATGTGTAACGGGCATCACAGCGAATGCTGAAAAATGCCGAAGCAATATCGAAAAGAGCCTTGCCATGGCCACAGCATTAAACCCGGTCCTTGGGTACGAAAGGGCCGCGAAGGTAGCGCAACGAGCTTTTCTCGAAGGAAAGACAATCCGCGAAGTAGTGCTCGCTGAAAAATTGATGACGGAACAAGAGATCGACAGATTGATCGACGATGCAATACGCGCCGGAACCGCGCAAGACGCGTAATGATATCAGGAGTGGGCTCGTCCGACGGATTCCCCGAAACTCCAGATGTAGAGCGATTTGCCAAGAATTATGACGCTTGTTCTGCACTCGAATACACGATATTAGTAGGGACCGGCGTCCCTGCCGGTCCATTTTATCGATATCATTGTATATTGAAGATGTGCCGGCACGGAGGCACGGCACCCACCAAGACTCCTATTCTCAACCGGATATTATATAATTCCGGCAATTTCTACCCTTATCCAGTCCTGGAGCACCATTTCCTGTACATCCAAAACAATGAGATTTCAGGAAACGGGGGGAATAGATACATGAAAGTTCAGTCTTCTCGCCGCTCTGAAAATGCGCGCGGTGGGAAATACGCTCCCAAAAGTGCTAAGCGCGATTGTGTCGCGCCGCGCGAAAAGTGGTTCAATGTATCGCGATTTAGAGAAATAAGTTAAGGTATATTCGCGAAATAGAAAAAGATAAAAGATACAATATTCGCGTTTGAGCAATAATAATTTCTTGACTCGCCGCGAACGGGGTGATAGGAGCCCACCCCATGAGTTTGAGACGCCAACCAGTGCGTCTCCGGTGATATGATTAGGTGTATGGGGTTCGCTCAACTCTACATTCTGTCAGTAATCATTACAGTACACATATAAATAACAGTCTAAAGGAGTGCCCAATGACTCAGAGCGCGTCTCACGTCTCCTCCGCAGGGGTTCTGGATTCGTATGATTTTAATCGTAACTACAAGTACCTGAAGAAGCTTATTGAGGAACTGAAGACGGAAAACAGCGTAAGCTTTCGCAAGGAAGTGTTCGGAGAAGATGAGCCTGATCGCACATTGACAAAAAAGCAGATGAAGCAGCTTTTCAAGTTTCTCCGCAAAATTGAGGGCCACTATAAGGAATGCTGTAACCCTCCAATACCGGAAGACCTGGAAAAAGGTATCAGAAAACGGGAAGCTTCAAGCTGGCTACCCTGGGAAGAAGAAGCAATTGAGAAAGTAGACGCGTGGCGAGCCGCTCTTCAGGAAAGAAAGCTACAGGCAAGAGAAATGTTTAACAGGGCCCTCCTGGAAATTCGAAACGGACGGATGCCGTAACAGCACTCTTCAAAAGGAACAAATATTCGCGAATAACCCACCATTCGGCTGATCGCTACAATTCCTCAAGGGACGATCCCTATTTCGTCCCTTTTTTTTATCGTTCACTTGACCTTTCATGTATAGCAGAGCGCTTTACCAACTCATCCCCGAGCCTTCGCTATCTTATAGTCAGTGCCAAAAATTTCGTCGTTTGTCCCGCGTGTGGAATTACAGGATATTGGTGGGGACCGGCGTCCCTGCCGGTCCATTTTAGCGATATCATTGATCATATTGAAGACGTGCCGGCACGGAGGCACGGCACCTACCAGTATCCCTGTCCTCAATCGGGCATTGGTTTTGGCAATTCCTATATATCTATAGTTTCGCCCTTTTTGTATTCTGGACGGTTAGATGGTGAGATAATCCTTGAAAAAATAAGGCGTTCCGCACATACCCGGTTTTGTGTAAAGATTCTGGGAAGGAGGAACGCCAGTTGAAGAGATCTATACCAGATCCGTTCGGGATTGACGAGATTCATTTCAGAGCGTGTTTCAGCGCACCGAGTTTCCGTATCTTCGTTGCGCTGGTGGTCGGTTGGGTGCTCACTATGGGCAAGCACACTATCAGCCAGGTGATTCTGACCATGAGACTCCATGAATCCAAGCACTTCGCCAGCATCTACCGATTCCTCGGCAAGGGACGATGGGAGACTGACTTTGTCTCCTATTTCGTCTTCAGAATGTTGGTAGAAACGCTGATTGCAGAAGGGATCGAGATCCTTGTGGTGATTGACGACACCTTGAACAAGCACACTGGCAAGAAGATCTGTGGCGCGGGCTGGCAGCATGATGGTTCACTCCCAAAGCATACTAAGCAAAAGGGGTATGGAGTGTGCTTTGTCATCATAGGACTGGCGATTCGCCTTCCCGGCATCAGCGATCGCATGTTTTGTCTGCCATACGCTGCCCGCCTTTGGTGGCCGCCAAAGGCCAAGTTTAATCCCAAGAGCCTGCCCTACAAGACAAAACCCGAACTTGGATTGGATCTTATAAATCTGACTCATTCATGGCTCCAAGAGGGAGAAAGACTGAGAATTGTGTTCGACCTGGGATACTGCTGCGATACCATCCTCAAAGCACGACCCAAGAATGTGCACATTACAGGGAGGCTGAGAAAGGATGCAGCTTTGTTCGCTGTGCTGGAACCTGCTCCATTTACAGTGATGGGCAGACCTCGCAAGAGAGGCGCTCGACTGCCCTCCCTGGAAACGATGTTCCAGGACCCCAATCTGGGGTGGAATGAGATTAGGGTCTTCTGCTATGGAAAACAAACTAAGCTCCTGATACATCAGTTCACGGCGCTATGGTATCATAGCGCAGGGCAACAGCCTCTTTCGATCGTGTTGTGCCATGACCCGGCCGGCCACCATGCCAATATGGTGTTTTTCGATACGGACCCTCAGGCTGCACCACAGCAGATTATCGAGCGCTACGCTGCACGCTTTAGCATTGAGATGACCAATCGAGAGACCAAGAACCTCCTGGGTGCGGCTGAACCTCAGTGTCGGAAAGAGACCTCGGTAACCCGTGCCCCTATGTTTGCTTACTGGGCCTACTGCTTTGTAGTGCTTTGGTTCGTTGGGCAATTCGTCACTGCAAAGAACCTCGTTGCCGACCCGGCTCCCTGGTACTGCCGGAAAAAGTCGTTCACCTTTTCAGACATGCTGGCAGCAGCTCGAAGGAGTCATTTCTCGCTGAGAATTTATTCGAAAGCCAGCCGAATCAATAAGTTCGAAAAACTCAACGGCCCGCGCTCCACGCGCGGACTCGACCATGCAAGAATCGCGAAACTATAGATATATGCATAACTGCGAAATGGTATTAGAAGTCGCACCAGTATTCATCCGTGATCTGTGGAGCGTCAAGTCGGATCGTTGCCTGATTTTGTTATATCAGACCCTTGGGAACGAAGGTACGAGATATTTGCTTTCCCATCGGTCATGAACTATAAAAGGGGGATGGTGGTTCAAAGGAGGGACAATGGACCAATTCAGGCCGAGAGAAGATCCTAACCCTGTGCGCGATCTACAACGCGGCGTAGAAGATTTCAGAGCTTTAATGGACCGGTTCCTGAAAGGCCGCGGACTTTTCTTTTTTATTTTGATTCTTTTCCTTGTATATCTTGCTTCGGGCATTTATATCGTGGGACCCGGCGAAAAAGGCGTGGTCCTCATGTTCGGAGAAGTGCACTCCATCACCGATCCAGGATTAAGATATCGGCTGCCTAAACCTTTCATGTCCCATACTGTTGTGGATATTGCCAAGGTCCGGCGTGCAGAAATCGGGTTCAGGTCCGACCGCAACAGGACGCGGACTGTTCCCGTGGAATCGCTCATGCTGACTGGTGACGAAAACATAGTGGATGTTCAACTGTTTGTTCAATACTTGGTCCAAGATCCGGTCAAGTTCCTGTTCGGTGCCGATGCCCCCGAAAATGCGCTGAAGACCTCTGCTGAAGTGGCGCTTCGTGGAGTCGTCGGGGAAAACACCATCGATCATACGATGACAGAGGGCCGCCTTGAGATTCAGCAGAAGGTTGAGACATACCTGCAACGACTTCTCGATTCGTACAATACAGGGCTGAAGGTTACTCAGGCACGACTTCTCGTGGTCGATCCTCCTGCTCAAGTGCAGGAGGCATTTCATGATGTTGTTCGAGCCTGGGAAGATCGCGAACGCCTGATAAAAGAAGCTGAAGGATTCAGAGAAGACGTCATCCCCAAAGCCAGAGGTCAGGCGCAGCAAACCATTCGCGAAGCTGAAGCCTACAAAGCGCAGCGTGTTATCCGTGCAAAAGGCGATGCAGAAAGGTTCACGACTGTCCTGCGGGAATACGTGAAATCGCCGAGTGTCACGCGAGAGCGCCTTTATCTGGAAACCGCCGAGCAGTTCCTTCCTGGAACCAAGAAGTACATAATGGAGAATGGAAGTTCCAGAGTATTGCCTGTTCTTCCGCTTACGCCCCCCAGTGCTGCGATGATGCAGTCCAGTCCCGCCGACCAAGAAAAGTCGACGGAAAAGAAAGGCAATTAGGACATGATCAGAGTAGTACTCGCCATAATCATAATTTTGGTGGTCCTGGCTCAATCGGCTTTCGTCATCTCTGAAGGTGAGCAGGGGATGATCCTGCAGTTCGGAAAGCCCATGCGCATTATTCGTCAGCCGGGATTGTACTTCAAGTATCCGCTCATTCAGGATCTCATTTTACTGGACAAACGAATCCTTGTGGCAGAAGCAAGGCCTGCGGAATACATTACGCTCGATAAGAAGCGACTCACGGTCGACACCGTCTCACGCTGGAAAATCGAAGACCCACTGATTTTCTATCAGACAGTCCAGAATTATCAGGGAGCAATTGCGCGGATGAATGATATTATTTCAGCGCGATTGCGACAGGAAATCGCAAATCATTTCTTCAAAGATTTCATCCGAGAGGAACGCGAACGGATCATGCGCCACGTAACGGCTGGCACCGCCGATGTCGCGTCGAAATTTGGTATTTCGGTAATTGACGTCCGTATTAAACGTGTCGATTTACCGGAAGAGGTACAAAATAGCGTGTTCGCCCGCATGAAAGCCGAACGTGAGCGGATAGCAAAACGTTACCGGGCTGAAGGTGAGGAGAAAGCAAAGGAAATCCGCGCAAACGCCAACAAAGAGAAGGAGATAATTCTCGCGGAAGCGTACCGGCAATCCGAAGTCTTATCCGGAGAAGGGGATGCAGAAGCTACTGCAATTTATGCAGATGCGTACGGAAAAGACGAGAATTTCTTCTCTTTCACAAGGCATCTTGAAGCGTACAAAAAGATTTTCGGAACAGAAACTTCTTTGATGTTGCGGCCTGATTCCGAATTGCTTAAGTATTTTGACTCTCCGCTCGGTCAACAACTCAAGCAATTACCGGGTAAAGGACAAAAATAGAATTGAGTGGCGCCTTGTCGCACCGGCTTTATTTGAATCTCTTATAAAACGATCTACTTCAACGAATTAGTCAGCGGTAAGGAGTTAACAATGAAAGCATTACTTGTGTATCCGGCTATTCCGGATACTTTCTGGAGCTTTAAGCACATATTGAAATTCATCCGCAAGAGAGCGGCCCATGTTCCTCTCGGTCTGTTGACCATTGCTTCCATGCTTCCCGAAGACTGGCAGTTGCGTCTCATTGACATGAATGCGCAGGATCTCAGCGATCGCGATATTGCCTGGGCCGATGTGGTGCTCATCGGGGCTATGGTGATTCAACGGGAATCCGTAAAGGACGTTGCTTCGCGTGCCAAAGCCGCCGGGAAACTGGTGATTGCAGGCGGTCCGCTGTTTTCCAGCATGTGGAATGAATTCGATGAAATAGATCATTTCGTGCTCAGCGAAGCTGAAATAACGCTTCCTTTGTTTCTCGAGGATTTTCAAGCAGGGCGTGCCAAACGCGTGTATGACTCGGATATTAAACCGGATATCACGAAAACGCCTCTTCCCAAATGGGAACTGCTCAACATGAAATTGTATGCATCCATGTCCGTGCAATACTCACGAGGATGCCCCTTTGACTGCGAATTCTGCGACATAGTGAATCTCAACGGTCGCCGGCCGCGGGTAAAATCCAACGAACAGATGGTACGCGAGTTCGAAATCCTGTATAACCTGGGATGGCGAGGACGCCTTTTCATCGTTGACGACAACTTCATCGGTAATCGTGTGAAAGTGAAGTCTACGCTAAGAACCCTTACCGAATGGCAAATAGCGAAAAAATATCCGTTCTCTCTGTTTACGGAAGCTTCAGTGAATCTCGCCCAGGACGAGGAACTCATGCAGTTGATGACCTCCGCGGGATTCGACAGTGTATTTTTGGGACTTGAAACGCCGGCTGAAGAAAGTCTCATGGAATGCGGCAAACACCAGAATAGATCCGTAGACCTCCTTGAGGCGGTGAAGACTATTCAGCGACATGGCATGGAGGTAATGGGCGGCTTTATTATCGGATTTGACAACGATCCTCCCAACATCTTCGAGCGCCAGATCAAGTTCATTCAGAATAGCGGCATTTCCAAGGCAATGATCGGTCTTCTGAATGCTATTCCGGGAACTCGCCTGTACAAGAGACTGCAATCGGAAGGCCGTCTTATACAGGGTTGTACTGGTGATAACTGTGACGGTTCGCTGAATTTTATTCCCAAAATGGATGCTCAGATCTTACGAGACGGGTACCAAACGGTGTTGAATTATATTTACTCACCACGAGAGTACTATGACAGGGTTCTGGAATTCCTCAAGGATTACCGGCCCGTACGCAGAAGACGTCTTCAGCTTTTGGAGATCAGGGCATTTTTTAACTCAATTCTCTATCTGGGTATTCTGGACAAGGGCAAGAACAAAATTTACTATTGGAAGCTCTTGATAAAGGCGTTCCTCTTTCATCGTCAGTCGTTCGGAGAAGCAGTATCCCACGCGATATTCGGCTATCACTTCCGAAAGTTGTTGAAAAAATAGATCATGCATTTACACCGATTCGACGGACTCGGTTAGTCTGGGTCAGTCGAATCGGACCAGAATATCTTCACTCTTTTTCACGAATATCTCACCGTCCAACTGCATTGCATAGTATCCGTTTGCATGCTCCGGAAGACGTTCTATATGCCAGGTTTTTGAAAACCCGAAAAATCCGATGCTCAATGTTTGTTCCGTGATAGTAAGAGTTCCCCCGCGCACCCGGGAATTCGCTGTTACATAATCTGCTTTGCCTGAAGGATAAATCTTAATATACGTTCCCTGGTTTCCGTACCATTCTCCGACAAAAGGGAATTGATTCGATTTCAATGGTCGCGGTCCCAACAGCTCCGGTAATCCATCATATTTCTGTACCGTGAAGGTAACGCCTGCAATGGCGACCACGAACAGAATTGCCCCCAGTATGCCTAGAACTTTTCCGGTCTTAAGCATTCGCGTCCGTCGGGGAGACACCGTTCCGGCCCGAATTCCTTTCAGGTCCGAATTGGCGACTATCCAGGCAATAATTCCCAGAGGACCGCACATGAAAAGAGAAAGGATTCCAAGGAAAAGTACGAGATCCGCTCGACTCTCGCGCAAATGCATTTCCTGCGCTGTGGTTTCCTGAACCGTCGGCTGTTCAGGATCTATATTGGGAGTCGAACTGTCGTCACTCATAGCACTCTGTACCGTCCTTCTCTCACTGATCGGCAGTGACCCTCATCTGTATATGTGACATTTGATCGAAAGAATTTGTAGCATGCCGGATGTCATGGAATTGCCAAAAAAGAAGCCCGACGGCTAAGACAAAAGGGTATGGCTCCAACAAGGAGGATACGGTCGTTCCGCCGGGCGAATTTCAAGGCTAGCAATGTTACCTTAAAACAATGGAATGCAAGAAGTCAATTTTTTATTTTGCCTTGATGGCATAATTGTTCAATTTTGAATAAAGTATATCAACGGCTATATAGCAGTTGACATAATTTTTAACCTTTTGGACACCCTATCCACTTAATCGAGGCGGGGGACAGATTTGTCGAACTATTCTCACAAGCACAGGGTGAAGTATTTCTATGGAAGAAGCAAATCTCCTGAGAAAAAGATGACGATGCCATTTGGCCCTGAGAACGCCGGGTAAACTGCAGGGGGCGTTCCACTGTATGCGAGTCTCCCGGATGCCGGGCAGAGGGTGAGAATGAAAATCATCGGAAATAACCCGAAGAGATACAAAAGGAACATCCAATCTGCATGCTTCGATTCCGATAGCATGGCTCTCCATATCTACCGCTAGAGCTCCGGTTTCCACGTGTAATCTTTTTCGGTCCTCTTGGGGGAACACGGCTTCTCGCACGGTTGCGAGGCGCGCAACACTCATGGAACATGATTCAAGCGTACACGCACGGGAGACATCTCTCACCAGGTCTTCATCGCAGTGTAAGATGGATGCCGGATCGTGTCCATATACGGTTTCCGACGAGACTACCAGATGAGTCCGTTCCAGGGTGGGAACGAGTCCCCCCGCAGTCCCTGCGCTCAACACGGCCTTCGGTTTCGTTGCGAGCTTTCTGATGGCGGCTGCAGCTTTTTCCGGCCCAATTCCGCATCGCACTACGAGAATCGTACGGCCTTCGAAGTAGGCTTCGCGATAAACGGCATGTCCCGATCTCCAACGTTTGCGGACCTCGAGCCTCTGCAGAAACGGAAACTGTTCCATTCCCATGGGAAACACTATGCAGACGTAATCTGTATTTTCACTGTTTTTCACGGGCATAACGGTGTATAGTAATCGGATTATGCATAGAATATCATAGAGTATTGCCGCATGGAATTGGACTCCGTCGATCGAAAGATTCTGATTGCTTTACAGGGAGACCTGGGGGACTCACCTGAACCGTACGCCTGCATGGCCCGTGAATTGGATGTGAGCGAAGATGAAGTGATTCGTCGGATAAAAAGTATGCTCGACCAGGGAATAATAAGGCGTCTTGGCGCCATGATCCGCCATATCGAGGCTGGAATCGGTTTTAATGGGATGGTGGTCTGGAAGGTTGAACCTGAACGTGTGGAAGAGGTGGGAAACCTCCTTGCCTCATTTCCAGAAGTTACCCATTGCTACGAACGACCTCCGTTCGGGGACAAAGGTTTTACACTCTTTACCATGGTGCACGCTGCATCCGAAGAAGGTTGTCTCGAAACCATAAAGAGCATGTCCGAGCAAACGGGGATAACGGACTATGAAATCCTGTTCAGCGAACGGGAATTGAAGAAGGTCAGCATGACCTATTTCGATGAAGAAGATCTGATATAAGGTGATTTTGCATGAAGAACAACAGCACTTCAGAAGCGCTCTTTGAGAAAGCTCAAGCGGTCATACCCGGAGGTGTAAATTCGCCTGTGCGAGCTTTCAAATCCGTCGGCCTGCCTCCGCGATTCATACAATCGGGAAGCGGTTCGAAAATCAGGGACGTGGATGGAAACGAATTCATAGATTTCGTGGGATCGTGGGGCCCTCTCATTTTAGGACATGCGCATCCCGAAATCGTCGATGCACTTTCGGATGCCATGCGTAAGGGCACTTCATTCGGTGCGCCTACTCGCCAGGAACTGGAAATGGCGCAGACAATCGCGGACATGGTACCTTCCATAGAGAAAGTAAGGCTCGTGAATTCGGGCACTGAAGCGGCCATGAGTGCCATCCGCCTGGCCAGAGGAGTCACGGGACGAGAAAAGATCCTGAAGTTTTCCGGTTGTTATCACGGTCATAGCGATGGCCTGCTCGCTCGCGCAGGTTCCGGTGCGGCAACTCTTTCGGTTCCCGATTCTCAGGGGGTTCCGAGAAACGTAGTACAGCAGACGGTCGTAGTACCTTTTAACGACCTGCAGGCGGTGCGATCCGAGATCGAAGATAACCCGAATCGTCTGGCAGCAATTATCGTCGAGCCGGTCGCCGGAAACATGGGAGTGGTTCCCCCGAATCCAGGATTTCTGGAGGGTCTTCGAAAGCTCTGTACCCGGGATGGGGCGCTGTTGATCTTCGATGAAGTGATTACGGGATTTCGATTGGCTCCTGGGGGTGCTCAGGAATACTACGGTGTGACGCCGGACATTACGTGCCTGGGGAAAATTATCGGGGGAGGGCTTCCGGTGGGAGCTTTCGGAGGCTCCAGCGACATTATGGATCATCTGGCTCCGGTAGGAGGTGTGTATCAGGCAGGTACTCTTTCCGGTAACCCACTTGCGGTGGCTGCGGGATTGGCTATGTTGAAGATTCTGAAACGGGACAATCCTTATCCTGAGCTGGAAGCTAAGGCCTCTCGCCTTACTGATGGATTGAAGCAAATATTAGATGAGAAGAAAGTGGTACATACGATTAATCGGGTGGGATCGATGTTTTCGCTGTTTTTTCACCCTGGTCCCATAACGTGTTACGAAGAAGCTCTTGGAGCGGATCGCACTGAATTTAGCCGTTTTTTTGCCTCAATGTTGGACAACGGTGTGTATCTTGCCCCGTCAGCTTTTGAAGCCTGGTTTGTGAATGTTACTCACAGTGATGCGGACATAGACGCTACCTTGGATGCGGTAAGGGGAAGTATTTAGGAACTACGGCTGGTGGCACGTCCTGTCAAGATGTAGCACGCTGAAATTACAGCGTATTTTTCTTGATTTTCGGGCTCAGGCCAAGTATTCTAAAGAATCGGCGGGTGCAGTATGGTACTTTTTTGCCCGATATTACCGACTTTCTTACAGTAGTCTAAAACAGGTTTGGAACTCGCATTGGTTCTCATGGAGTAAAACGGATTCTCCAGGTGAGGGATAGTTTTTCAACCAGTCCATGCAAGGAGGTTACTAATGGACAGCTTTATTGATGTTCCCGAACGGTTGGCATTGAAAGGCGTTTCCCGGAGGGACTTTATGAAGTTCTGCGGACTGATGGCGACAGTCCTGGGACTTCCCATGTCATTTGTTCCCAAAATTGCCCATGCTGTAGCGAAGAGACCCCCGGTTGTATGGTTGCACTTCGCCGAATGCACCGGATGCACCGAGTCTTTCATCCGATCTACTCACCCCTGGGCCGCTGATATCATACTCGATACCATAGACTTGGCCTACCACGAAACGATTATGGCCGCAGCGGGCGATCAGGCCGAAGAGATCCTCGAGAAAACCGTCAAGGACAATAAGGGTAAGTTCATCTGTATCGCTGAAGGTGCGATCCCCACAAAAGACAAGGGCGTGTACGGCAAGATTCATGGAAAGACATTCCTGGAAATCGGCAATCACGTCTGTAAGAACGCATTGGCTACAATTGCAGTCGGAAACTGCGCCTGCTCAGGTGGTGTTGCCGCTGCGAAACCCAACCCCACCGAATGCAAGAGCGTCGCTGAAGCAATCGGGATCAAAACGGTCAACCTCGAAGGGTGTCCGCCCAATGCCGACAACATGGTCGCCACTGTGGTGCACTTCCTGCTCTTCGGGAAGATGCCGGCTGTCGACGATCTAGGTCGCCCTCTGTTTGCTTACGGATACCTGATTCACGACAATTGCCCCAGAAGAGGTCATTACGAGAACGAAGAGTTCGTGCAAGAATTCGGAGACGAAGGAGCTGCCAAGGGCTGGTGTCTGCTCAAGGTCGGTTGCGCAGGTCCCAAGACCTATCACAACTGTCCGAAAATCAAATGGAATCAAGGCACAAACTGGCCCATCGAAGCGGGGCATCCCTGCATCGGATGCAGCGAACCCAAATTCTGGGATGAAATGGCGCCATTCTACGTCGCGAAATAAATACGAACTTTTCGAAGCCCTCCAGTGAGGTAAACCTTTCAAAAGGAGCAAAAAAATGGCAAGAGTCGTCGTTGACCCGATCCCACGAATTGAGGGTCACCTGCGCATAGAAGTCGAAGTCGAAAATGGAAAGGTGAAAGACGCCTGGAGCACCGGAACACTATTCCGCGGACTGGAAATTATCCTCCAGGGCAGAGATCCGAGAGACGCTCACCTCATTACCCAGAGATCCTGCGGTGTTTGTACCCTGGTGCATTCACTCGCTTCTGTCAGGGCGGTTGAAGATGCCCTGAAGATAAAGGTCCCGACCAATGCACGGCTGGTAAGAAATCTTACCCATGCTGCTCAGAACATGCACGATCATCCGGTGCACTTCTATCAACTGTGCGCTCTCGACTGGGTCGACGTGGTTTCAGCGCTCAGCGCAGACCCCAAGAAGACTTCGGATCTGTCCGGTGCAGTGAGTGGAAGACCCCAGACCACAAAATATTATGAAGGTCTCAAGGGCAAACTGAAGGCTTTCGTCGATTCCGGACAACTCGGACCCTTTGCAAACGCATACTGGGGACATCCTGCATACAAGCTTCCCCCGGAAGCCAACCTGATGGCAGTCGGCCATTACCTGGATAACTTGCGCCAGCAGGTTTTTGCCGCTCAGATGACTGCTATCTGGGGTGCCAAGAACCCGCATCTTCAAGGACATCTTCCCGGCGGAGTCACCGTTGCCGAGCAGCTCAATGCTGACCGCATTTCTCAGTATCTCTTCCTGCTGAGAGAGCAAATTGCATTCATCGAAGAAGTCTACATTCCGGACCTTCTGGCAGTGGCTTCTTTCTACAAGGACTGGGCAAAGATCGGCGGTAACAAGAATTTTCTCGCCTATGGCGACTTCCCGCAGTCCGATGTCGAGCCCGACAGCTTCTATTTCCCGCGCGGCGCCATCGTCAATGGCGAATTGAAACTCGTGAAGGTCGATCCCACGAAAATCACCGAAGAAGTGACCCGGTCCTGGTATGAGGGAGACAAACCTCTGCATCCCTCAGTCGGAGAAACCAAGCCTCTCACGGGCGATAAGCTCAAAGGCGCTGTTCCCGACACCAAGTCCAAAGACGGCAAGTATAGCTGGATCAAGGCACCCAGATACGACGGACAGGTCATGGAAGTCGGTCCTCTGGCTCAGTGTCTCGTATCCTACACTGGCGGAAACAAAGAGATCAAAGACACCGTGGATGGCGTCCTGAAGAAGCTGGAAGTCGGTCCTGATGCACTGTTCTCCACTCTCGGTCGAGTTGCCGCTCGTGGCATCAAGTGCCTCGTCAACGCCAAGGCTGCCGAAAAGTGGACTATGGAACTCGTCGAGAACATCAAGAAGGGTGACACCAAAACCTTCACGCCGTACAAAATGGATGAGAGCACCAATGGCCAGGGTGCAGGCATGAATGACGTGGCACGCGGTTCCCTCGGACACTGGGTTAACATTGAAAAGGGCAAGATCAAGAATTACCAGCAAGTGGTGCCTTCTACTTGGAACCTTGGTCCGAGTGACGGCAAGAACCAGAAGGGACCCGTTGAGAACGCTCTTATCGGTACACCGGTTGCCGATCCCAAGAAGCCGTTGGAAGTCCTGCGTACAGTGCACTCCTTCGACCCCTGCATCGCGTGCGCTGTCCACGTGATAGATCCCAAGACGAACGAAGTATACAAGTTCCGAGTTTCTTAGTCAGTTCGTTCCCCTCGCACAAAGGCGGCCTTCGGGTCGCCTTTTTTTGTTCTTGCGTCCGACTCCTCGAGCATCTTCTGTTCCGGCTCATCATGCTTTGCAGGTCACAGCCCTCTCGTTCATCTATACCGATTCTCGAAAGTAATCACGGATTGTGAAGAGCAGTTCCCAGCAATTGGTAGCGCCGGCCTCCGTGCCGGCGAACAATTCACCAAACAAAGCAATAAGTTATCGCCGGCAGGGACGCCGGCGCTACTGATTCTTCCCATTGCAGGCATTGGATTCCGTCAAGACTTTCGATAACAGCTATACAGCCTATAGTTTCGCCCTTTTTGTATTCTGGACGGTTAGATGGTGAGATAATCCTTGAAAAAATAAGGCGTTCCGCACATACCCGGTTTTGTGAAAGATTCTGGGAAGGAGGAACGCCAGTTGAAGAGATCTATACCAGATCCGTTCGGGATTGACGAGATTCATTTCAGAGCGTGTTTCAGCGCACCGAGTTTCCGTATCTTCGTTGCGCTGGTGGTCGGTTGGGTGCTCACTATGGGCAAGCACACTATCAGCCAGGTGATTCTGACCATGAGACTCCATGAATCCAAGCACTTCGCCAGCATCTACCGATTCCTCGGCAAGGGACGATGGGAGACTGACTTTGTCTCCTATTTCGTCTTCAGAATGTTGGTAGAAACGCTGATTGCAGAAGGGATCGAGATCCTTGTGGTGATTGACGACACCTTGAACAAGCACACTGGCAAGAAGATCTGTGGCGCGGGCTGGCAGCATGATGGTTCACTCCCAAAGCATACTAAGCAAAAGGGGTATGGAGTGTGCTTTGTCATCATAGGACTGGCGATTCGCCTTCCCGGCATCAGCGATCGCATGTTTTGTCTGCCATACGCTGCCCGCCTTTGGTGGCCGCCAAAGGCCAAGTTTAATCCCAAGAGCCTGCCCTACAAGACAAAACCCGAACTTGGATTGGATCTTATAAATCTGACTCATTCATGGCTCCAAGAGGGAGAAAGACTGAGAATTGTGTTCGACCTGGGATACTGCTGCGATACCATCCTCAAAGCACGACCCAAGAATGTGCACATTACAGGGAGGCTGAGAAAGGATGCAGCTTTGTTCGCTGTGCTGGAACCTGCTCCATTTACAGTGATGGGCAGACCTCGCAAGAGAGGCGCTCGACTGCCCTCCCTGGAAACGATGTTCCAGGACCCCAATCTGGGGTGGAATGAGATTAGGGTCTTCTGCTATGGAAAACAAACTAAGCTCCTGATACATCAGTTCACGGCGCTATGGTATCATAGCGCAGGGCAACAGCCTCTTTCGATCGTGTTGTGCCATGACCCGGCCGGCCACCATGCCAATATGGTGTTTTTCGATACGGACCCTCAGGCTGCACCACAGCAGATTATCGAGCGCTACGCTGCACGCTTTAGCATTGAGATGACCAATCGAGAGACCAAGAACCTCCTGGGTGCGGCTGAACCTCAGTGTCGGAAAGAGACCTCGGTAACCCGTGCCCCTATGTTTGCTTACTGGGCCTACTGCTTTGTAGTGCTTTGGTTCGTTGGGCAATTCGTCACTGCAAAGAACCTCGTTGCCGACCCGGCTCCCTGGTACTGCCGGAAAAAGTCGTTCACCTTTTCAGACATGCTGGCAGCAGCTCGAAGGAGTCATTTCTCGCTGAGAATTTATTCGAAAGCCAGCCGAATCAATAAGTTCGAAAAACTCAACGGCCCGCGCTCCACGCGCGGACTCGACCATGCAAGAATCGCGAAACTATAGATACAGCAGTTGAGATAATTTCTGAACTTTTAGGCACCCTATCCTTTATAAGAAACGGTAGGGCACCGGCGTCTCTGCCGGGCCGAACTGGTCGATTTGTTATGAGAAATGTGCCGGCACGGAGGCACGGCACCTACCGATTTCCGAGAAGCGCATTTCGCAATCGGACAAAAAGTCTGACATCTGCCGTAATTTTGATAAAAACAAAAATAATCACAATATAAAAATCATGAAACCTAATGTTAATTTTAGAGTCTATAGATAAGTAGGTTGAGAAACAAAGCGTTTATAATCAGGAGATAGTGATGGCCTCTCTGTTCCGTGAGTTTACCGCAGCTTACGAGGAATTTCAAAAGCGCTTTCCGAAACATCCGCTCGTGGAGGAGATGCGCAACAGTGTTTCCAGAGGCAGATTTCCTTCAGACAAATGGCTCAGGGAGCACATCGACGCCATGACGCGACTGATGGCGCCCATCTGGAAGCAGGACGATACACGAGCATCCGGCTCATCTTCCGACCGTTCGGACGCTGCATGATACCAATGTGCTTTCATAGAGGGAATATTGAGAAACCTGTTATTTGCCGGTCCCGGCAAATCTCCTTCGCTACGAACGCCACGCCTTGGCGTGGCTGACTTCGCTTCGGAGGCATGCCGGTCCCGGATTTGCTCCCGCCGATGGCGGGATTACTCTTGAACGCGCACTGGTATGAAATCAGTCCAGAATTGTGTCTGGAATCGCTCAATGAGAAGCGGAGCGCACGGCGTCTCTGGTGACCTGTCCGGTAACGGCCAGACATTTGCTCACGAGTTCGACAAATTGATCCAATAAATGCGGCCGCGCAATCGAGACTTCAGGAAGAAGAGTCTCGACGTGAAAATCGCGATCCTGCACGAAAAAATATTCAGGGTCTTTCCAACTGGAGCCCAATATCAGCCGGACCAGAAGTGAATCGATCATGCCGGCATGGTTTGCAGCAAAGTCAGAGCATCCTGCCATGAGTAATGCAAGATTGCCGAAAGCAAGATGGTTTTCGTCCAGGAGAGCGCTCCTGAACGGATGGGGTGGATCTTCTTTCACAATTTTATTCAACATGAAATGAATGACTGCCTCGAAGAGCAGATGATGATTCTTGAGGTAAAGTCCGAGATTCAGCGTGCGATTCGCAACCTTGGAAAGCAAAAACCCGGGAGCTATGAGTGGCCGGATTACTACGGGCCATGCTTTTGCATGATACGGTTGCGTAAGATCCTGGAGATAATGCATGGCCCAGGCTGTGAAACGCCATCCCCAATAGTGTATCCCATGAGAAAACGCTATCCGTGCAAGGGCAAAATAGAACGTAATACGCTCGGACATGAAACTCTTCTTCAGATCGGGCACAATTCTCCCGACCATGACGTGCTCGTGCAAGAATGCCATATGAAACGGAGCTTGAGAGCTCTTGCCCCTTTCCATTCCAAAGGGTGCCTTGCCAAATCCATATTCGTCAATAGGAAACAGATTCTGGTCCATTCCCCAATCCGGCTCGTCAGCATACGTCGACAAAATATCAATTACCGAAATGTCAGTCCCCTGAGCAGTCGGTACGTACATACCTCCCGGAGGTCCATTTCGTCCGGGGTCGTGGAGAGTGAGGGGGGAAACCTCTTCAGGTCTGAGGATTCGGACGTACGAAAACATGTACGTGGGGTTGAGTCTGAGCGTTTCGAGAATTTGAGTCGCTGACGGATGTGAAGATAGTTTCGTCTCGATCGACTTACAGCCGGTTTTCTCGCTCACCAGATCTCTGAACAACTTTGCCGACCGGGCAATGTCGTCCTGTGCCCGCGTAAAGAATTCTTCAATTGCAGTGACCTGAACCTGGCTCCTCAGCATGGATTCATGATCTTCATCCAATGCCATGCGGGTGAGCAGCGCATGGGTGTTCCACGAGCGGGGTTGTTCAAGAGACTTTTCTGATACTTTTTCCATTTCGGATACTCAGGCAATTCGCGGAGTAATACTCTACAGCGCTTGGAAGAGCGAACATTGGGTGGATCTCATTGAAACGAATGTCCGCCATCCAAACCTTCAAGGAACTTATAGCATTCGCAGGAACGCCAATTTCCGACAAGGAAATTCGCGTTCCTGCGAGTGTTAAAAGTTCTTGAGGTGGGGTTCGGGGAGGAACTTCTTACAAGAAGTTCCTCCCTGATTCGGTCTTACTTCCTTCTGCAGGGCTGAATTGAGATAAGCTTCCAAATCCCGATCGTGCTGCATGTCTATGCCGAGGCTTTTTTTCCAAACGTGGGGCGATTCCATGCACAGGTAAATACGTGCATCCGGAGCATGTCTTCTGATGCGGTCCGCCACGCGGCTGTAAACCTCGATGCGACGATCCGCATGCAGGCGACATTTGCCGTCCAGGCCTCTGAGGAAACCATCATGAAAGTACGGTATTTTTCCGAATCTGGCTTCCGCCACTTCTTTGAGACCGGCAACGAACCTGAGAACACCCAGAGAAATCCATGCAATGCGACTGGAATCGACCGTACGAAAAATCGAATCAACCGTTGAGCTATACTCTTCGTACCATCCCTGGAGGGGAACGATCGGATCGAAGTGGAATGCCAAGAGATATCCTTTTTTCTGCGTCCGAAGCGCTGCCTCAAGCCTTTTCTGCAGCGGAGCAGCCCGCAATTCATCGCGCCGGGTGATCCCTCGTGCATTCACTGAGAAGGCCATAATCACACGCCCCTTCGGATCGACATCGAGGAGCGGATCTATCGCATCGGTCTTCGTCTTGATCTCCAACGAAGCGTTTGGCACGGATGCAAAGAATTCCACCAAACGCGGTGCCAATCCGGTAAGATTATCCAGTGCCAGCGAGTCGGTGAATTCGCCGGTGCACAGTCTCTGGAAAGTGTCCCCGTTCTGCTTTAGATACTGTGTGAGGTCAGAGAAGAGATCTTCCACATTCACGAACAATTCCAAAACCGGCCGATTGAAATAAGCCTGGAGAGCGCAATACCGGCAATCCATCGGGCATCCCTGGCCCACATGCAGTATTTTCAGACCGCAGCAGACGTATTCCGGGGTGCCGGGACACGGTTTGACGAAAACCCCTCTATGCCTGATAAGCCGTAAAATCTTCTTGCCCCTGGAAAACGGATCCGCAGCCAATTCCAGTTCCCGCATGAGCCGTGAGGCATTTTTCTGATCTGTTTCAATGACTTTGGCTTGCGGGAATTTCCTGACGATATTCTTTGTCAGGGAAGCATCTGCAGCCTCCGTATCTATCCAGATTTCTTGAATCGGGAAATTCACGGCCTCGATTCCTCTTTCCGCTTCAGTGCATCAACCACTGATTCCGCTTCATCCAATGAATGTACATGTACCTCTACCACGCATTGGGGATTCTCGAACATGGGAGTAGGGCGCACGGATATTCCGGGTTGAGCAATGTTCTTCGCCCAGGCATGGAATTCCTGTTCTCGCAAAACCAATTCAGGAAATTTCCATGATCTGACAAGGTTGCGGAACCGTTCTGCCCGTTCGACCAGTGGTGAATCATCCGCTAGAATGCATCCTACTTCTTGCCGGGCAAGCAATTCGTCTATGGTCTTCTCGTTGACAACGGAAAGGTCCACGAGCCAGCTTATGACCTCGAATATTTTGTTGGTATTGAGATGAAGTGATTCCATCAATTCCAGGAGCCGAATACGATCGTGGGAATCCAGATCGCAGAGGAGCGCTGCCGTTTTTTCATTGATCCTCGCATCGGCGAGTGCTTTCAGAACAGAGTGCTCCATGCTCCCGATGCGTTTGAGAAGCTCGAGTCTCGGACCCTTGGGAGCAACCCCTAAAACGGGCAGGAAATCGCTCGCAATGGTCTCTCTTGAATTCAGCTCCAGCAGGCGTTTCACAATGTATGCTCGGGTTGCGGGATCGAAATTCCGATGCGCTGCGTTGTCCCAGAAAGCCAGAGCGAATCCGTCGGCTACGGGCATATGTTTTGGCAACACCTTTGCAGGAATTTCGGATTTCCCCAATTCGCGCAAACACTGCATGCGGCGACGTCCCATCACGGGAATTATCACGCCACTCGGGGACATCTGCACGACGGGCGCATTGATGAGTCCAACCCGCTCGATGGACTTTCTGAGAGGATCGATATCCGAAAAATGCGGGATCAGGTACGTTACATCGTCAAGATCCACTGCATTCGGGTTCACCATCGCTGTTTGTGTATGATCGAGCCAGTTCAAGGTACGTATCAGCCTCGTGTTCTTTTCCTCGTTTTGAGCACCCCAGAGCGACAATGCGGCACTTGCGGACTAATTCTTTTACCGCAGCCCGGCGATATTCCGGTTGCAGATCAGCGTTCGCGAGAATTTTCGTAATTGCGCGAATCCGAAAAATGTCGATCGCCTGCGTAGTCATGGAGAGTTGATCTCCACTGCCGCCATGTTTGACGACAAGCTTCTCCGGAACGAAATCCACAGAATGAAAAGCGGTTATGCGCAGCCACAGGTCATAATCTTCCGCTGCTGGGAGCTCCGGGTCGAACCATCCCACTTGGTCCAACAGGCCACGGGAAATCATGACAGATGACGGGCTGATGAGACAGCGTTCCAGAGCCCGCTCGAAGAACTTTCCGCCTTGCTTACGATGAATACCTTTCTGGGAGACGGGTTCTCCGTTTCTCATCCAGATTTCGTCGGTATGACAAATAAACTCTGTTCCATTCGAGCCGTAGAGATTCACCTGTCTCGAGAGCTTTTCCGGCAACCATTCGTCATCCGAATCCAGGAACGCCAGGAGCCTGCCGGTACTGTGCTGAATTCCCTTGTTTCGTGCAGCAGAAACACCGGCATGGAGTTGCGTAATAACCGCAATTTCAGGAAAAGCTTCCCGCACGATCTCATGTGTGGAATCGGTCGATCCGTCGTCAACCACGACGATCTCGTAATCGGTGTAACTTTGACACAACACCGAACGGATTGCCCGCTGCACCAGGTGGGCACGGTTGTACGTCGGGATGATTACGGAAACAAACGGCATCATTACGCTCATCGATCAGATTGAAGATGTGTCGGCACGAAAGCACGGCACCCACCAATACTCCAATCTTCAACCGGACATTGATTTTGGCAATTCCTATGACGTGACGGATGCGCCTGAACGAACAAAATCAAAAGGCCCAGCGCTGAATTGCCGGGCCGTTTGCTCTATCCGTTATTGGGAAAAAGGCATTAATCCTCGAAGTCACCTTCAGGTCCTTTGTCGGAGTTGATCAGTGCGCCTTTTTCTCGAATTTTTTCGGTTGTCCATTCAGCGGGATCTTCAATTCTTTCGGCTTTGGGGCCCGGATCGTAGGAACCCGCTTTGAGAATCGTCTCGATTGCCAACCCAGCGGTATCTCCGCCGTTAAACACGTCAGTGATAAGGCCGTAGACGAAGTCTTCCACGTCTTTGATCATTCTCTCTCGGATTGCTTTAGGCTGGCTGAGCAGCCTATTTTCGAAAGGTCGATTCAACTTCTTGAAGTCACCGCCCCTCCAGCCTTTTTCCTGGGCGAAAGAAACCATCTCGCTCCATACGTCGTCTTCGATGCCATGGTCCTGCAATTTGATGAAATTCCCGTTCTCATCCAGTTGTGCATTTCCATACTCGTTTACTGTCAAGCCCCAGGACACCATCTGTAACGCCGTTGCCACATTGGCCTTCGTGGTACGCGTTTTTTGCGCGATTTCCCGGAGCTTGTCAAAGCTGTTGCCAGAAGTTCCGTGCTGTGCGCCTGAAACCTTGTACGGTTCCAGAGCCTCATGTATTCGGCCAGTGAGTCCGACCTGGATTCCCGCACTGGAGGCTTCGATTCCGTGAGTGGTTCCGTTGTTGAGCGCGATCCAGTTGGGAAAAATGCCGTGCGCGTTCAAGCCGCGTATCAGGAACAGTGCTTCGTCCACTGTGGAGAGGCCCTGTTTCCCCTTGATTTCACCGACTTCCGTTTCATAACCTGCCCAGTCAGGAACGTATTGATTCAATGCGATACTGGCTAACAGATTCTCGGCATCAGGGAGATGAGATGCATCTATTGCTATCGAAGTCACGCCTGCATCGAACATACTGACGATCTCGGTCTTTGCCTGGTCGATATCCTTATCTTTCTTGATCCCGTAGTGATCTGCGTGAATCGCTACCGGGACGGTAATTCCTTCTTCATTGCAGATCTGGTCCACGAGCAATGCCATATTCCAGAAATTCACCGCGCAGTAGGCGTCTCTACCGCCTTCGGATTTCGCAATCTCGATGAGAATTGCAGCATTGGCTCGTTGCGCAGCCTTCATTGCGCCTTTGATCACAAACCCGTTTCTCACGCTGGCTGCAATAGCAATGGCATTGCCTTTTTTTATCATGGCCTGATCGATGACTTTACCGCTGACGATCAGGGCGTTGCTGTTGGGAAAAAGTTTCGCAATGTTCGGTGGACGACCTATTGAAAGAGCTTTCTTAAAATCTTCCGCAGAGATTCCTTGCACAAGTTGCATGTGCCCCCTCCATTTTTTCCGTAAAACGGCTGGATGCCGAAGTATTTTGCTCAGATCTAACCTTCTTATTATAGAGATTAGGCCTTGACTACACAATATGCTTTGCAGATTAGTGAAAGATGTGTGCGCAGGATCAATAAGACTTTTCCGGCCCGAGTCCGGTGGGGCCGGCAAATTTTCTGGATTCTCTTTCCCATTGGACCTGAGCCGGGGGGTATCCTGAAGCTTTCGTGATTTTGAGATCGAATTCGATTCGGTCCGTTACTTGAGGCACTTTTCTCAGAGGGCATCGAACCGCACCAAAATGGAGCGGCCTAAAAGCGTCATTTTCCCGGAGGGAATACTTCAGTCCCTCGAAATCGAACTCTACTCTTTTTATCCACCATAACGTGCCGTTATGCAGTTCGACTTTCAAATACGGGCTGCGATCGTCTTCACGAAACCTCAGGTACGCAGTTGCAAAAACTTTTCTCAGGTCGCTTTCATTGAGTGCTTCATAAGGGGGGGTGACAATTGAAGACTGAAGCATCCACGCAACAAGCGCCATTGCCGAAACGAAGACAATGCCTATCACTGACGTGACAAGATAAAGCTCGTGACGCCTGAGAGTTTCAATCCAACGTTTTCTCATCCGGCATCGTCCTGGGCTCGCGAGGTTGAAGTCATTTTGCCTGTTTGAGAATCATAGCGATGGAGCACCTTGCTTCCGGTAAAGAATGCATATGCAGTAAAAGCTCTTCTTTCTTTGCCCGTGGTTTTCATGCTGAGTACTACTTTTCCCGGAACCAGCACATCCGTTTTGGTGCCGTCCGGAGCAGTAAGATATAGGTCTATGCCCCGACCCGCAATCTCCGCATCGAAATACTGCTTTTCTTTTGCGAAATAGTCTTCCTGGGCTTTGGCTGCAAGCATGAGGACTTTTGCGGCTTGTTCGCTCATGCGTCTTTCTTTATACGAATCAACCAGTAACAGATAAATCGCGGAAAGTAATGCCAGTATTACAACGGCAAATGCCATTTCAAGCAATGTAAACCCGGCTTGAGAATTCCTCGATTTCATAGAGCCCATCTCCCGACTTCTGCTGCAGCGGCAGACGATGCCGTTCCGCTTTTGTCCCGGAATCAACAGCGTTCCAGGATTGTTCGGTAGGGTACTATTTCAGAACATGGGGAAAGTCAAGCAACCTTTCGAAAAACATAATCAAATTGCAGCCATTCAGTCATGAGTGGGTATAAGGAATTCTGTGCCCTGAAAGGGCGGCCCAATGGTAGCCACGAGGTGCCAACCCGTGGACAGCAGCGGCACGCCCCCATGGGACTGTAGAAAGCTTTTCCACGCGCATACAAATCAAATAGTGATTTTACCATCAAACACAACGACTGCCGATCCGGTCATGATGACGGGATTAGAACTGCCTTTCCATTCAATTTCGAGTTCACCGCCCAACAGCTCGACTGTTGCGGAGGATTCCGTCAATCCTTTCAAGTTCGCAGCAACTGCCGCAGCACAGGCTCCTGTGCCGCAGGAATATGTCTCACCGCTCCCCCGCTCCCATACCCGCATTTCCAAACGAGTCCGATCTATGACCCGTATGAACTCCACATTTGTCTTGGCCGGGAACAGAGCGTGTTTTTCCAGTGACGGTCCGTATCGTTGAGGAAGCGGAGCAGGGTCCTCGTCCACGAAGATTACACAATGGGGGTTACCCATAGACACCAGGGTGGCGTGGAACAGCCTCCCTTCAGCTTCAATAGGCAAGTCGATGACAGGCGGTTCATGCTTCACTGCTGCGGGAATACGTTCAGGGTCGAACACCGGTGCACCCATATCAACCTTGATCTTTCCGATTGTCCCATCCGGTCCGGGGATGAGATCGAGTATTTTTACTCCGGATCTCGTTTCGACGGGTAACCGCATTTTTGCAGTGAGTCCCTTCTCATAAACATATTTTGCCAGACAGCGTATTCCGTTCCCGCACATTTCCGCAAGGGAGCCGTCCGCGTTGATGTAATCCATGAAGAAATCGGCTATACTTGATTGTCTGACTACGATAACTCCGTCTGCTCCGACTCCGGCCCGCCGATCGCATAATTTGGCGACCTGGTCACCAGCGAGACTCACAGTATCGTTCAGGTCGTGAAAAATGACGAAATCGTTCATAGTGCCGTGCATTTTGAGGAAAGATACTTCCATAACTTCTCCGGTAAAACTCACCGATCGGCCGTTAGAATCACGCCCGCTCGGGCATAGGGTTCTTCGCGTTCATTCATGAAATATGCAATCATACTTCTCGTATTGATAGTGTGTGGGCTTGCAATCGATTTTGTTCTCGCCAACCGCGGTGAGGTCCACGGGGGGCCGGCAAAGAGACTCTCGATCCTGGCTTCGAGAGTGCACCGCATAGTGGGAATAATTGCGATACTAGCGATTGTGCTCTTTTGTATACGCTTGCTCACTTACCTCATTCTGGGTGGATAGCCGGTCCGTATTAGAATTGTCAAGAATTCTGACGCTTATCCCACGTCCATACAAGAGATAGTGGTCTCTTGAATGCTCTAAGCTGAATTTGATCTGGAGAATGCTTCACTGCATTTACGCGAATATACTCAGTCAAAAGACCCGGTGAGAATCTTTGTCAACTCCACGGTATTCAACCAATCCGAGGTCTCCTGCTGACACCGGGGACATTCGCGAAACTGATCCATGGAAGAGTACCCGCAATATGGGCACGTCTTCACCGACTCCTTGGGAGTATCGATCTGTTTCACGGACCTCTTCTCGAAATAGGTCGGAGTGGCAAGACCCGCCTGAATCAGTTTTTCGAACAGTTCCTGCAAGCCTTGGAATGAAATGTCATACTTATCCATGAGCTGCGTGTCCGTCAACCCGGCCTTTAAATCCGTCATGATCGCTTTAGCACTGATTTTCTTTGGGGCGGACACTATGCTTGCCTCTGGGTGGTTTTCACCTGCTCTGTATAGAGATTCCGGCCCGAATTAAAGCGGGCCGGTGAATGTGCGAGAGATCAGATCATTTCAATGGCGCATGCCATGGAGACTCCGCCTCCTCCACAAAGTGTGGCAAGTCCCAGGCTCTTGTTTTTCTTCTTCAGTGCATGAATGAGACTGACTATCAGACGTGCTCCCGTGCAACCCACAGGGTGCCCGAGACCGATTCCGGAACCGTTCAGATTCGTTATGTCTCGATTGAGTCCGAGTTCCCGTTCGCATCCGAGGTATTGAGCGGCGAACGCTTCGTTGAGCTCTATCAACTCGAAATCTTTCAGGGCTATTCCCGAACGTTTGAGCAGATTCTGAACAGCCGGCACAGGGCTCAGTCCCATAATTGTGGGATCGCATGCGCCCATGCCGACGGCTTTTATCTTTGCAAGAGGAGTCAGGCCCTCGCTCTTGGCGCGTTCTTCGGACATAAGCACCATGGCCGCTGCGCCGTCATTGATGCCGCTTGCGTTTCCGGCAGTAACAGTTCCTGTCTTGGGAATGAAAACCGGCTGTAACCTGGCGAGAGCTTCCATGGTCAGGCCGGGTCGGAAGTGTTCGTCTTTATCGAAAATCTTGGGATCTCCCCTTCTCTGAGGGACGCTGATAGGAACGATTTCTTCCGCAAAGGAGCCGTCCTGTGTGGCGCGTTCCACATTATTGTGACTCCTGAGAGCGATCTCGTCCTGTTCCTGTCGCGAGATCCCCAGTTTGAGAGCCACAAACTCTGCCGTATGTCCCATGATGTAGGGCTTACCCCTGAAGAATTCCACGGGCCCGTCCTGCGGATACGGCAACAAATGAGAACCGCAATGAAGGCCGGTTTGCATAGCGTCCACGGCAACGCCATTCCCCATGCGCATTCCCCATCGGGCATTTTCCAGGGTATAAGGAACGCCGGACATGTGTTCCACACCACCGGAGAGGATGACATCGGCTGCACCGGCTTTGATCATCGCCGCACCTGACAGAGTCGCTTCCATCCCGGAAATGCACACTCTATTAATCGTCGCAGCCGGAACGGATTCCGGAATCCCGGCCATGAGAGCGCCGATACGCGTAACATTCATTGCATCGGTAGGATTCAAGCAGCATCCGAATCGAACATCGTCAATGATTTCCGGAGATATCCCTGCGCGATCCACAGCAGCCTTCATCGGCACGCTGGCAATTTTCGCACCGTGCATATCGCGCAAAGTGCCGCCAAACGCACCTATCGCCGTGCGGCAAGCGGACACGATTACCACGTCTGTCATATGGAACTCCTTTTATGTGGGTTATGGAAGGACATTCGGCCGTTTCGATTTCATGAGGAAACGGCCGAATGTCCTGGAAAATCCGGCACCATTACTTGATAATTGCGGCCTCGTCCACTGTCAGTTTCTTCTCGAAATCCTGCCAGAATTCATTCTCAGATTTTCTCCAGTCTGACCCAAATTTCTTGTTGAACAGACTACCTACCTGGTCCAACGCTTTCTTCCAGGCAGACTGGTAATTCAGCTTGAGGACATCCTCAAGGAAGGGACAAAGAGATCCGAGTTTCTCTTTGGGCAAATATGCCCGAGCGCCCAATTCTATCGACTTTTTCAAGGCATCCGGAGTGAAGGCGTGCGCGGTGAGCATTACGGTCGGGAATCCTGCATTGTGAGCTATCTGGAGAAGCTCGAACCCCCGCACACCCATAATGTCGAGGATGACAAGATCGTAGGTGTACGAAACCAGATACTGCTGGGCTTTCTCAAACGTTGTAGCCGTGTGCAGCGTGCAGTTGGCGGATTCCGAAAGTTCCTCTTCAATGATGTCCAGGACATCTTCCTCATCATCCACCGCAAGGATCAGCTTGTCTTGTAAGATTTCAGACTTGGGCATCGACAATCCTCTTTGTGGGACCTTATTGCACAGTCCCCGAACTATTGATGATGTTCATAAGGGGCGAGATTCAGCGGCATTCTGCCACATAAGCCCGTGCCGCATTGAAGGCGGTCCCGCTGGACGAACCAGCACACAACCTTTAACATTATCATGCTTACCTATACCGGCGCGTGAAGTCAACTGTTTCCCGTCCCTTTTTCAGACTTCTATATGCTCATACGCGCATTTCCAGGATTCTCATTGGAGGGGCGTTTTATGAGCATTTATTTAATTCTTCCCCGGCAGAGAAGCCCTGCCTTATTTTATGATATACTTTCCGGAGCCGATGTGCTGTCGGTCATCCCGATAAACCCCGGAGTGAGGTTTTCATGGGTCTGAAGAAATACGTCGTCGTGCCTCCAATGGAAGGGGCGCTTGAAATTTTAAGAGAAATTGCGGGAAATATGTGGTTTTCCTGGAATATCGAGGCCGTGGATCTCTTCGATCACCTCGATGAGAGACTCTGGGAAGGAACAAATCACAATCCTCTGCAGACCCTTGTAAAATTATCCAGCCACCGGCTCGGCGAGATTCAACAGGATGTGGGATATAAAGCCTATGCGGAAAGGGTTTTGCAGCGATTTCGATCTTACGTGCGAAGCACTCGTTCCTATGAGTATCGCCTCGAAGAACCGATAGATTTCACAACCGCGTATTTTTCTCTCGAGTTCGGAGTGACGGAGAGCTTGCCTGTCTACTCCGGAGGCCTCGGACTTCTTGCCGGGGATCATCTTAAATCGGCAAGCGATCTCAACCTGCCGCTCGTCGGGATAGGGCTGATGTACCAGGAAGGTTATTTCCGCCAATCCCTGTCACCCGAAGGATGGCAGCAAGAATACTATCCCCGTACGGCGTTCGACACCCTACCCATAGAAAAACAAACTGACGCTGCGGGTAACACGCTGATCATCAGCGTGGAACTGGCTGGAGAACCACTATGGTTCCGGGTTCTGCGAGTAATGGTGGGCAGAGTGCCCCTTTATTTGCTCGATGCCGATATTTCTGAGAATTCGCCGCACATGAGGAGCGTCACAGCTCGCTTGTATGGTGGAGACATGGAAATGAGAATCCGCCAGGAAATACTCCTCGGAATCGGCGGGACAAAGGCTCTCAAGGCGATGGGAATAGAACCGGCCACATATCATCTGAATGAAGGACATGCAGCGTTTACCCTTTTTGAAAGAATGCGCTACTTCATCCAGGAAGAGGGTCTTTCTCTGGAAGAAGCAAAGGAGATGGTCACGAGCCAGAGCATTCTTACCATTCATACGCCTGTTCCTGCCGGCAATGACGTCTTCGATCGCGGACTTATGGAAAAGTACTTCAAGAAACCGGTGGAAGATCTCGGGATGAATTTCGATTCTTTTCTCGGACTGGGAAGAAGAAGGCCCCAGGATTATTCAGAAGGCTTTTGCATGCCTGTGCTTGGACTGCGTATGACTACCCGGGCAAATGGGGTGAGCCGCCTTCATGGCAGGGTCACGCGGGATATGTGGCATGAAATCTGGCCCAATGCAAATATGGACGAGGTCCCGATTTTCCCCATCACGAATGGAATTCATATTCCATCATACATTTCCGGCGATCTCCACAAGCTCTGTGACAGGTATCTCGGCCCGGGCTGGACTGAAGACCCGGACAACGAAAAAATATGGCTGCGAACCGATCAAATTCCAGATACAGAACTATGGCGCGTTCATGAACGATGCAGGGCGAGGCTGGTTAATTTTGCCAGAAAACGTTTGATCAAGCAGTATGTCCATCAGGGCGCATCGGCACGGGAAATTCAATCAGTCGAAAACATGCTGAATCCCGAAGCGCTCACCATCTGCTTTGCAAGAAGATTTGCCACATACAAGAGAGCTACGCTTCTGTTTCGTGAACCGGAGCGCTTGGCTGCCATTCTCGGAAACCCCGACAAGCCCGTGCAACTGATCTTTTCAGGGAAAGCCCATCCAGCAGACGATTACGGAAAAGAGCTTATCCGCAGGATCGTACAGCATATGAAGGAGGAGCCTTTCCTGAATCGCATCGTATTCATTGAGGATTATGATATCAACGTCGCTCGATATCTCGTTCAGGGAGCCGATATCTGGTTGAATACTCCGCGAAGGCCATTGGAGGCCTGCGGCACTTCAGGGATGAAAGCCGCTGCCAATGGGGCACTTAACGTAAGCATCCTTGACGGCTGGTGGGACGAGGGATTTCTCGGGGACAACGGCTGGGCAATCGGGTCCGGAGAGGAATACGACAATTCCGTGTATCAGGATGATATCGAGAGCCGCGCTCTTTACGATATTCTTGAAGAAAGCGTCAGACCTCTTTTCTACGATCGCGGCGATGACGATCTTCCACGTGGATGGATACGTATGATGAAGCGATCAATCGGAACCATCTGCCCTGTGTTCAATTCACATCGTATGGTCAGCGACTATATCGAGAAATGCTATGTTCCTGCGGCAAGAGCTTATCGGGAACTCCGAATGGATAACTTCGCGGTACTCAAGGAAATGGTGGCCTGGGAAAAAGGTCTGAAGTCAGATTGGGGCAAGATTCGTGTGAAAGACGTGAGCATTAAGAACGCATTTGATGCGCTCAAAGGAAAGATGGTTGAAATGGTGGTCCGGGTAGACACAGCCGGTCACAAGCCCCATGAATTCAAAGTGGAACTGCTCCACGGTCCGGTTGACCTCTGGGATAATTTCAAAGTGCGGCACGTTGTACGATTTCAGCCGGACCCGTCTATGCAGAGTAACGGGGACGTTCTCTTTACGGGACAGATAGAACTCAGCGATACAGGCCGGTACGGATATGTGGTAAGAATTACCCCCGATAACCCCAACATGCCTCTCTCCAGAAGCCTGGACCTGGTGCACCGGTCATAGCCCGGCGAAAAACAATCGGGGAACCCCATCAAAGGTGATTCCCCGAAGCTTATTCTAAGCTTCTTATATTGTTATTAGTCAGTGCCAAAAAATTCTGTTGTTTATCCCGGCGTGTGATTACAGGATATTGGTAGGGGCCGGCGTCCCTGCCGGCCCGAACTAGTTGATTTGTATTTGAAAAACGTGCCGGCACGGAGGCACGGCACCCACCAATACTCTTTTTCCGAATCAGACATTAGTCTTTGCACTTACTATAAATCGTCTTCGTTTTTCAGAACCACACGAAAGCTTCATCGGCCGATCGGGGGTGGGGGAGGAGTGTTCTCCGGATAAATCAGTCCTATGGGCAACTGACATTCCACAGGGTCCACCTGGACAGCCTGAGGTCCGCGGTAGTAACCGTTTATGTCCCATCCCCATAACGGCTGAGCCCAACTCCCTGTGTGATAAGGGGAACTCCGGAAACCATGAATAGCCTTTTGTCGCGTGAATACCGTGTTATCGACGTACATCGTCTGACCGTATCCATGAGGCAGCCAGGAAACCGATGCAGGAGCCTGGGGAAACATCTGTCCCGCCAAACTGATGGGTGCTGCGGACACAATCAGGATGAGAATACATGCAGTTATGAGAAAACAGCGGGACATGAGAAAGCCTCCTGGAATAGTGAGTCAAATTTTATTCAATTATACCAGGAAACTATTCAATAAGTCAATAATATGCTTTAGCAAGCTCAAGGCTCGATCTTTCGAAAGACAATATATTTGAGTATCTTATAGTCAGTACCAAAAATTCAGTCGCTTATCCCGCGTGTGAATTACAGAATATTGGTAGGGACCGGGGTCCCTGTCGGTCCATCATACCGATATCACTTACTAATATTGAATATGTGCCGGCACGGAGGCACGGCACCTACCAGTAGCCCTGTCCTCAGTCGGACATTAGTTTTGGCAAATCGTATAGTCGAAGAGTGGAGCGATCACGCCAATTCGAAAGAAATTCTCCGTGAGATGGAGAGGAGGCGTCGTTATCTCAGCATCACATGCACTTACTGAGAGTTCGCGTGCTCGAATGCATCACTCACTGCATGGACCAGTCTTTCCTTGAGCTCGTTCACAGGAAGCTTTGATTTAATGCCAGCAGCATATTTATGGCCGCCACCGCCGAGGGTTTGCGCGATTGCTGAAACATCCACCGAATCCTTCGATCGCAGACTCACTCGTACCAGTCCGTTTTCCATATCCGTGATGAGAATCGCAGCCTGTACCCCTTGGTACTCTCTCAGGCGGTTCACCAGATTCTCGGCATCGGACATGTCAGCTCCAAGCCTCGTGAAATCGTCTGTTTTCAAAACGCTGAGGACAAGCCGTCCACCAATCAGAACCTCTGCTCTGTCCAACACGAGGCGCTCCAGATGAAGTCTCGCGAGGGGGAACTCCTCAAACATTCGGCGGGTAATCTCGTAGGATTCAAATCCCGTGTCGAGCATCTCCGCTGCTATTCGCATAGTATCACTGTTCACGCCGGAAAATCGGAAACAGCCGGTATCCGTTACGAGGCCCGTATAGAGACATTTTCCTACATTCGTACTCAACGCGTACCCGGCACCTTTGAGTACTCTGAATACCAGCTCCGCAGTCGATGTTGCTGAAGTATCGATGAAGTTAACATCTCCAAAGGCCGGATTGGTCGGATGATGGTCGATATTGATCAGTTTCGCGTTTTTCTGAAATCCAGAAATGTCCCCTGCAATACGAGGCTTGTCTGCGACATCCAGAACCACGATCCAATTCGGCGACTGTATACTCGATGGCTCGGTAAGAACATCCGCGATTCCAGGGAGAAAGCCGTACAAGTGCGGAAATTCCTTGTCAGTCAGCGCCCAGACGATTTTGCCCATTTCCTTGAGGGCCAGGTACATCCCCAGGAGGGAGCCTATTGCGTCTCCGTCCGGATTTGTATGAGAGACCACCACAAAACGGTCTTCATTCTTGAGCAGCACGGGAATATCAGGATTCATCATCATCTTTGGGACCGATTTCCTTCAATATCCTATTAATCCGATGAAAATTATCGAAAGAAGTATCATAGAAAAACGCCAGCTCGGGAATATACTTGAGGTCCAGTTCCTGACGGAGCTGACGCCGTATGAATCCTTCAGCCGCATTCAGCCCCTGAAGGTGAGTCTCGGTTTTACCATCCGTTAGACTGCTGAAGTAAACTCTTGCAGACTTAAGATCTGCGCTCATTTGCACTTCCGTTATGGTAATTCCCTGGACTCGAGGATCCTTTATCCTGAGAATCACAATATCGGAGATGGCTTGGCGCAGGAGTTCAGCTACTCGATTTTTTCGGAAATTTGCCATGTCTCGGAGTTCTTGGATGTTGTTCCTGAATTGGCTTGGAACTAGTAATGGACGATCTCTATGCGGGAGTCTACTATTTCGGCCAAGTAAAGGCTTTCCACATAGTTGATAATGGTCTCGAGCATAGTGTGAGCGTACCCACTGTCATTGGTGACAACCGAGAATCCGATGGTACACCGTTGCCACTTGTCTTGATCCGCAACTTCAGCAATGGATACGTCGAATTTACTACGAACCTTTCCGAGTATGCTCTTAACCACCTGTCTTTTAGCTTTCAGCGAGGACGAATTGTGAACCATCAACTCGATGACGCCTATACCAACAACCATGCGAATGCCGTGTCCTCTCACCAGAAAGAGAGGTGCTTTTTGTTGATCGACCACCGCAACACGTGTTACGGAGTCAGTTTTGCGGATTCCTGTTCGATTGTGAACGCCTCTATGACGTCGCCGACCTTGACGTCCCGATAATTCTCCAGGACGATACCGCATTCGTATCCTTCCTGGGCTTCCTTGATGTCATCCTTAAAGCGCTTCATGGACACGATCTTGCCCTGATATACCATCACGTTGTCTCTGAGCAAGCGAACCTGATTCGATCTTTCGATCTTCCCGGAAACAACATGGCATCCCGCAACCATACCGACCTTGGGAACACTGAAGGTCTGTCGAACCTCCGCACGTCCCATAATGTTTTCTCTTTCAATCGGTGCGAGCATGCCCTCCATAGCCTTCCGGACATTCTCGATGGCTTCGTAGATGATGGAATAGACTCGAATATCGACTTTTTCCTGCTCAGCAACTTGAGCGGCCTTGGGAGTGGGCCTCACGTTAAATCCGATAATCAGAGCCTTGGAAGCGCTTGCGAGCATGACATCGGATTCTGTAACCGCGCCGACTCCGCTGTGTATGATCTTCACTTTGACTTCCTGGGAAGGAATTCCGGAGAGTGCCTCTTTGAGGGCTTCCACGGAACCTTGCACATCACCTTTCACGATGATGTTGACTTCCTTTACCGGCTGCTCCTGCATTCTCGCCAGGAGTTCGTCAACCGATGCGGGACTGACTATTGCCGCCTCGTGTTCACGTATTTTCTGCTGACGATGTTCCCCGATCTGTCGAGCAATTCGCTCTTCATCCACCACCAGGAACACATCGCCTGCTTCGGGAACTCCGGCGAATCCTTGCACTTCCACAGGAGTGGCAGGACCGGCTTCTTCCACCGGTTTGCCTTCGTGGTCGAGCATAGCTCGCACTTTGCCATAGTGGATACCAGCGACAAACGCATCCCCGAGTTTCAAGGTCCCTTCCCTCACCAGGACCGTGGCTACCGGACCCTTTCCTTTATCGAGGCGGGCCTCGATGACGGCACCGATTCCTCTCTTGTCAGGCCTTGCTTTCAGTTCCATCATCTCTGCCTGAAGCAGAATGAGATCCAGAAATTCGTCAATACCCTGATGGAATTTGGCACTTACGTATGCAAAAAGGGTGTCTCCTCCCCAGGATTCGGGGATCAGTTCATGCTGGCTGAGTTCCCGAATTACTTTCTCCGGGTCGGCTTCGGGTTTGTCTATTTTGTTGACTGCCACAATAATGGGAACATTGGCGGCACGGGAGTGGTTGATGGCCTCTATCGTTTGGTCCTTGACACCATCGTCGGCAGCCACCACCAGGACGACGAAGTCCGTTACCTGAGCACCCCTTGCACGCATCGCAGTAAACGCTTCGTGTCCGGGAGTGTCCAGGAATACCAACTCGCCCTTAGGCACCTTGACCTTATATGCACCAATATGCTGAGTTATTCCGCCAGCTTCCTGATCGATAACATGGGTTTCCCGGATTGCATCCAAGAGGGATGTTTTTCCGTGGTCGACGTGTCCCATGACTGTTATTACCGGAGGTCTCGAGACCATTTCCTCTGCCCGATCCAGTCGGACGGTGGGAAGCAGATCCTGCTCGCTCTGTTCGGCGGATTCCACCTCGAATCCGAATTCGGAGGCGACGAGCGTTGCAGTATCATAGTCGACGTTTTCATTTATCGATGCATGTACACCGAGTGTCAGCAGATGTCGAATCACGTCTGCAGCCTTGACACTCATTTTGTGGGCCAAATTGGAAACGGTGACCAACGCAGGGATTTTTATCCGGCGCTTGATTGCCTTGGGAACCGTAATCTCTGTCTTGCGAGGCTTGGCTTTCCTCCCTTTGCCCCGAATGCGGCCGGCCCGCACTTTTTCATCGTAGAGGTCGTTCTTGAGGACCACTTCTTTGCGACGCCGGATTTTTGATTCATCGAATCGTTCGTCCGGAACCTCTCGGGTCTCTCGGTCCTTCTTCTTTTTCTTGCGTTTCACTTCTTCCGAAACAGCATCCGGCACGAACTGAGTAATCTGCGGCTGCTCTACTCTTCTCGGGGCGACGGGCGGAGGAACGTACGCAGGTTTGGGAGCGGGGGGCTGCTCTACTACACGCTCGACCCTTTCCGGTTCTTTGGGCGGTTCTTTCTTGAGTTCCACTTTGCCGATAATCTGTGCCGGCTGCATCCGCTTTTCTTTTTTCTTCTTTTTTCGCGGATGTCTATCATCGAAGCCGCGTCTTTCCTCGCCTGCAGGTTGTTCAGGTACTGCTGTACCGGGTGCCTCTGCCGTGACGGGTGCCGGCCCTTGGGCTGCAGCAGGTTCAGGCGCAGGTTCCGGCGTCGAAATCGGCTCTACCTGAGCAACCGATGGAGCCGGCTCTTCGGCGACTTCCTGTTGAGGCTCGGGTTCAGGTTGAGCGATGACGGGCCTCTCGAGCTCAGGGGAGGGGACGACTTCGAGTTTCGGAGGTATCTGCTGAGGAATCTCGGGTTCCACCGGTTTGGGTGGTTCAGGCCTTGGCGCCATCTCGATAATTCTAGCCGGTTCAGGTTTTCTCATTTTTTTCAGTGGCTTTCTAAGTGGTTCGCGCGGGGAAGATGGTGGTTCCGGTGTTTCAGGGAACCCTTCGGACTCCGGTTCTTGAACCGTTTCCGAATCGACGTGAGCTACATACTCCTGGTGCGACTGCGTTTCTCTCTCTGAAAACGGGGTAGGTTTTGCGCGGCGCCTAATTACGGTAGGTTTAATACGTTTTTCCACAACCTCCCGTTGAGGTAAAATTGTCACCAGTTGCGCGCGCAATGCAGCAGGATCGTCGGTTTCCAACGAGCTTTCAGGTCCTTCAACCTCATAGCCCATGGTAACGAGTTCCCTGAGCAGGTCTTCGTTTCTGACCTTCAGATCTCGGGCCAGGTCATCAACGGTAAAAACTGTCATTAAGTCATCCCCTCTTTGAGCCCTGTAAGCAGTCCTTCCTTCGACGGGACAGTCGTTATTTTACGACGTAGCGCCTTTTCGAGACGGGCCTTTTGTAGGGCCTTTTCCAAACATTTTTCTTCGGGACAGGCGTAACAGCCTCTTCCCGGAGTTTTTCCCTTTGTCGTTCTACTTACTACGCTGTCATCTATTGCCGTCAAACGAATCATCTCCCGGGCCGGTCGTCGTCGTCCACACCCAATGCAGCGTCTAACGGGAATATGTCCTCTTTCCATTCAGTGTCCCGCAGTCCGGCTCAGGCTTCCTGATGACCGGCTCTCAGTTCCACCACGGATTCCGTCTCAGTCTGGCCGGAAACTTCAACTTCCTCATCCGAAGATTCAGTTTCAATCTCTGATTGATCGGCTTCCAGTTCCTCAGGTGGGTTGGCGAGATATCTCAGAGCACCCTGAAGAAGGGCTACTCCTCTTTCCTGAGTGATTCCCATGAAGCTCGTCAGCTCTGCGAGTGTGGCCCGTGCTATGTCCTCAGGATTGCGATATCCATTGTCAAACAGTATGGTCGCAGTTTCCTCGTCCATTCCGTCAATTGCCAACAATCGTTCAAACGATTCTCCGGTAATTTTCTCTTCTTTGGATTCACTCCTGACGTCTATTTTCCAGCCGGTCAGTTTTGCAGCCAACCTGACGTTCTGGCCTTTCTTTCCGATGGCCAGCGAAAGTTGATCGTCGGCAACGATTACTTCCATGGTGCCGGTGGCTTGATCGATTATGACCTTCGAGATCTCGGCGGGCTGCAATGCATTGCAGACGAAGTGAGCAGGATCGTCGTGCCATGGAATAATATCTATCTTTTCGCCCCTGAGTTCCTGGACAACCGCCTGAACTCGCGAACCTTTCATACCTACGCAGGCACCTACCGGATCGACATCGGCATCGGAGGATCTGACACCAATTTTGGCTCTTTGACTGGGTTCCCTCGCCGCACACATAATGCGGACAATACCTTCGGCTATTTCCGGTACTTCCTGTTCAAATAGCTTGACGAGGAATGCAGGATTCGATCTTGAGAGCACGATTTGGGGGTCTTTTTGAGTTCTCCGCACATCCAATATGAGTGCCCGAATCCTGTCACCCTGTCGATAGGATTCGGTAGGGATCTGCTCGTTAAACGGCAACACAGCCTCGGCTCGTCCCAGATTGACGACAATGTTCCGCTTCTCGAACCGTTGCACTATCCCGGTAACGATATCATTCTTCCGGTCTTTGTATTCCGTGTAGATGTTTTCTCGTTCGGCATCTTTCACTTTTTGGATAATGACCTGCTTGGCCGTCTGTGCTGCAATTCGTCCGAAGCTTTCCGTTTCCATTTTCACGCCGAGCTGGTCGCCGATTTCCGCTTCGGGATCCAATTCACGCCGGGCAGTATCCAGATCGATCTCCGTTGTGGTGTCTTCAACCTGCTCCACGACATCTTTGAAGAGGAAGACCTCTACTTCGCCGGTCTCGTCACTGAACTGAGCTTCCAGCTCAACTCTGTTTCCGTATTTCTTGCGTGCTGCTGAGACCAGTGCGGCTTCGAGCGCCTCAACCAGAGTATCTCTCGGTATTCCTTTTTCTTTTGCAACCTGGTCTATCATGCGGTTCAAATTCATGGTCAATCCCCCGATGCCGATCGTCTCCTTAAGTCATTACGAAAAAGTTCTTTTTCCGGAAGATCCAGGCGGGCTGTTTCCAGTTCCTCCGGATCGATTTCAATTCTGTTGCCTTCCAATGTAAGCACTATCTTAGAATTCTCCACGCCCTGAAGCATTCCTTTAAAGTTTCGTCTGCCCTGGACTTTGGCACGAGTCTTCAGTCGAACCGGCGAACCGGCGAACCGGCTGAAATCCTGCAACTTCCTCAAAACCCTATTAATTCCCGGAGAAGAAACTTCTAATACGTATGCCTGTTCTATCGGATCCTTCACATCCAACAAAGCGCTCACCTGCCTGCTGACGGCCTGACAATCATCCAATGTCACTCCACCTGGAGCATCGATATACAGTCTTAGGACCCAACGTCCGGCTTCGAGCTTGAATTCGACTTCTACCAGCTCTATTCCTTCCGGATCCAGCAAGGGTTCTATCATTGCCCACAATGCGGTAATAAGTTCCCGATCTACTTTCATCTACACGCAAGCACCTTTTAATACTATCGAGTTTGCTGCGTAACCCCACTGACTCCACTCTGCTCCCGATAATAAAAAACCCGGGAACAAGACCCGGGTGGTGTTCAACCACACTCTGGAGCGGGCAACGGGGTTCGAACCCGCGACATCAAGCTTGGGAAGCTTGCACTCTACCAACTGAGTTATGCCCGCACACGACAAATGTAGCAACGGGTGAAATTGATGTCAAGAGATTTTGAGGCGATTTCTATTCTTTAGTCGAGGTCTTAAGGGGCATCACTCGCACCTCCTTAATTCGGTTTTCTTCCATTGCTAGTACTTCGAACCGAAGATTTTCGAATTCCACATAGTCACCGGGAGAAGGAATTTTACCTAATTTGTCGAGCATAAAACCGGCAAGAGTTGAATAATACAAGGATTGAGGCAACGAGATTGAATACTGTTCCTGTAATTCATGAAGAGTGATCAACCCGTCGGTCGTAAACTCGAAGTCTTCTTTAGGAGCAGACTGGGGTGTTTGCGAAGTCATTTCCACCGGAGTAATCGATTCCATTTCACCGATCAATTCCTCGAGCACATCTTCCAGGGTAATGATTCCGTCAATATTGCCATGTTCGTCCACTACTACCCACATTGGTTCGTCGTGAATCTGCATTACTGAGAGTATGCGGTCCAGTGTTTGACCGCGGACCGCGAAAAAAGCGGGTCTCAGCAATTCGGATGGTGCATGTTGTTTGTCTCGTAGCAGCAAGTCCTTTACGTTCACGAGGCCCAGCACGTTCTCGTCGCGCCTGTCCATCACGGGAAAGTAAGTAAACGGATGTTTTCTGAAAATACGCAGGATCTTGTCTCTTAAAGTCGGATCGTTTCTTGAATCTGCATGAACGACGATCATCCTTGCACGGGGAATCATCACGTCTTCGACTCGGATCTGTGAAAATCGGGTCACTCGCACCAGCATTTCATAGATCCGCTGCGGGATTTGACGGCTCTCCAGGAGTTCCGATGCCATCATCCGCAGCTCTTCCGGTGTGAGAGAAGGAGCAGGTGTTTCTCTTATTCGGAGCAGTTTTAGCACTCCGGCTGTCGACTTCGTTAGAACCCACACGACCGGCAGCATTGAATCGGCAAATATCTTGAAAGGGCGGGCAAACATCAAACTGATACGGCCCGGGTATCGACGAGCCAACGATTTGGGAACCAATTCGCCGATTACCAGGCTTATATAGGAAAGAGTGACACTTATCGCGAGAATGGATAACACATGACCCGTCGCAGAATCGGCAGGAACCCCCAATTTTTCCAGAACGGGAGTAAATATCTCCTGAGCCGATGCACCAGCAAGGGCGGAACTCAGAGTGGCCACGAAAGTGACGCCGATCTGTACAGTGGCAAAAAAACGGTCTATTTCCTTTTGCAGCGTTATCGCTGTAGCCGCTCCGGGACGCTTTTCCTTTTGATATCTTTTCAACCGGGTTCTCGGAACCGAGACAACGGCAATCTCCATGCACGCGAACAATCCATTGAGAAGAATCAAAGTGAGTATAATACCCGCCAATATCAACAAAGGCTCCATGTCAGCCTCCAAGAAGTTCATCGATATACCGTATCAAATTTCGTTGAGTGGATCACGCGAGCGGTTTACAGGAAGAAAGAAAAACACGTATAGCAGTTGACGTAACTTCTGACCTCTTGAACACCCTTCCTTCAATAAGGAAGGCTTGGTCCAGCGTCTCTACCAGTCCGAACTGGTCGATTTATCATGAAAAATGTGCCGGCACGGAGGCACGGCACCTACCGATTCTCGAGAATCGCTTTTCGCAATCGGACAAGAATTCTGACATTTGCTACAAACACGTGAATGGCGAATGAAATCAAAGCAAGAATGACAGGAGAACTGCCGGATGTCCGGGGGGTCCTCCTGCCATTCGATCAAGCGACAGGGCTGGTGGAAAGGAATTAGAGCTTTTCGCTGATGTCGATTTTTGCTTTATCTTCCATGAGCTTCAGCCATCCTTTAAGAAATTCGGTTTTCCGAACTTCCAGGATCCATTTCTCGAACGCTTCGGCTTCCTTTGCATACTGCTCGTCACTACCCTGAACCACGTCGGTCAAACGCACTATTGCGATTCCTTCCGCTGTCGTGAGAGGCGTCGGATACAGGGGATTTTCTTTGGACAAAGATGTGAGCATTTCATTCACTTCCTGTCCTCCGCCGAGTTTCGCCACGAATCCTGCGGTCCGCGAAATTGAATCCAACTGGTCCCATTTCAGGCCGTAAGATGCGGCAATGGCATCAGCATCTTCAGGTTTCGCCTTGAGCGCTTTCAGAATCTCTTCAGCTTTCTTTCTGGCTGCATTTGCAGCTTGTCGTTTCAGGTAATCCTGTTCCACTGTCTTCCGAATTTCATCCAGTGGGGGAATGCGTTCTTTGTTCTTGGCCAGGAGCTTGATGACGAGATACTTGTCACCGACTCGAAGCAGTCTGGAAATCTCGCCCGATCTCAACGAAAACGCTTCTTCCATAACTTTCGGATCGCTCGTCAAATCCGGAATTCCCCCAGCTCTCGAAACGAATTCGGCTTTCCGTACATCGAATCCGAATTGCTTGGCGGTTCCTTCCAGATCTTCACTCCTGTATACCTGTTCATAAAAATTGTCTGCATCCGAAGATATTTTCTTGCGCGCCTTATCTTCGATGAGCTTGTGTTCGATCTTTTCTTTTGCCAGGGCAAAATCGATGACCGTTTCAGGTTTCTTCTCGTCAACCATGAGCAAGTGAAAACCTTGCTCGGTCTTGATTGGGTCGGATACTTTGCCGGGCTCCAGGGCGAATGCCACTTTTTCAAGATCACGATTTACGGTTCCGCGGGAAAAGAAGCCGAGATCCCCTCCCTTGTCGGCAGTTGCATCATCCTGTGATTCCGATTTGGCCACGTCGGCGAAGTTTTGACCGCCCTCGATCGCATTCTTTGTGAATTCGGCTCTTTTGCGCACCTGTTCTATGACTTCCGGAGTCGCATCTTCGGGCAATTTGAAGAGAATTTGTCTGGCGTGCACTCGTTCCGGCTCGGTAAATTCTTTCGGATGGTTATTGTAATAGGATTTGGCCTCCTCCTCCGAGACCGACATATTCTTTATAAGATCGTGCCAGGAAAATACAGCGTATTCCATATTCAGAGAAGGAGGAAATTCGTACTTTGCCTCGTTCTCTTTGTAGAATGTCTCCAATTCTTTCGAATCGATGGGCTCGGTTATCGGTTCCGGGTGGATCAGAAGAACGGACAGAGCCACTTTGTCATTTTGGAAATGCCATAGCTGTTTGACTTCCTGCGGGTCGGTCTTGACGGAATCGGTAAGCAGACGCACCATTTGCCGTTCGAGAAGTTCCTGTTTCCGGGCTTCTTCGAACGTTGTAGGACTCATTTTTATATTGGACACATAAGCCCGATATAACATCTCGTCGAAACGACCGTCTCTCTGAAACGAGGGGTCTGTCCGGATATCGCGCACCAACTCGCTGTCGTCCACGAATAGACCGAGTTTCTTGGCTTCCTGCAATAGTAAAGTCTGATTCACCATTCCCTGGATGACAACTTTCTTGAGGTTCACCCGGTCCATGAATTCAGAAGGTACGGAACCTCCGAACCTGAGTTCCATTTTTTTCAATGTGGCATCGTATATTCTGGCAAAGTGATCGTACGAGATCACGGTATCGTTTACTTTGGCCGCGTAATTGCGAGATTTGTCGCCAGGACCGGACCAGCCGAAAAAAAAGACAAAAACGACGATAATTCCACCAAGTGCCACCTTGATAATCCAAGAGCTGGCGTGTCTTCTCATAAGATCGAGCACGATCCTTCTCCTTTCCCCGATTCAGCGCAAAATCAAAGCGGATAATAGGTATTTCCGCCACTCTTGTCAACCAAACCGTCCATTGCAATCAAGGCTTGATCCAAAATTGCGCATCTGTTAAGTTCCTGGCACACCTCGTGAGTAAGCCGCCTTTCAGGATGACCAAGCGAATGGTTTTTGATTCACTATCCGGTTTTTTCTCAAACGATATGGCCATTGACCTCGGTACGGCCAATACCCTGGTGTACGTCCGTGGCAAAGGCGTCATACTCTCGGAACCTTCCGTCGTTGCAGTAAAAACCGATCTCAAGCGAGGACCGCGGATTGTTGCCGTTGGGACGGATGCCAAGAAGATGCTCGGCAGGACTCCGGACAATATGCAGGCGATACGCCCCATGAAAGACGGCGTCATAGCCGATTTCGAAGTCACCGAAGCGATGCTGAAGCATTTCATATTCAAGATTCATCATCGCAGGTTTCTCGTAAAACCCAGAATTATCATATGCATGCCTTCAGGAAGTACGCAGGTGGAAATGCGTGCCGTCAGGGAAGCAGCCAAAAGCGCAGGAGCACGTGAGGTATATCTCATTGAGGAGCCCCTGGCTGCAGCTATCGGCGCGAATCTGCCCATTACGGAACCAACCAGCAGCATGATCGTTGACATTGGCGGGGGCACTACGGAGGTGGCGGTCATATCCATGTCTGACATCGTGTACTCAAAGTCCTTGCGAGTCGCCGGTGACAAAATTGACAATGCCATTATCCGATACGTGAAGCAGAGATACAGCCTCCTCATAGGTGAACGAACCGCCGAAAACATTAAGATGATGATCGGAAGCGCATGTGCCGAACCTGAAGAAAGCATTATAGAGGTGAAGGGAAGGGACCTTATCGGCGGCGTGCCCAAAGTGGTTGCCCTGAGGTCGGGGGAAGTCACCGAGGCAATCGCCGAACCGGTCAGAGCTATTTTAGAAACGATCAAGACCGCTCTGGAACAGACTCCACCAGAGTTGGCAGCAGATATCGTGGACAACGGCATAGTGCTCACCGGTGGGGGCTCTTTACTCAAGAATCTCGATGAAGTCATCCGGAGAGAAACCAGTCTTCCTGTGATTGTCGCAGACGATCCGTTATGTACCGTGGTAGTCGGTTCCGGAATTGTTTTTGAACATTTCGATGTCCTGAAAGACGTTTTGATACGATGAAGCCTGCTAGCTTAAACAGAATTCGTCCACATTCACCAGTCGCCGATGTTTTCTGACGCCCATGCCTCGATCGATACGCGATATTGCCATATTACTCATTCTCATCGGCGGAGGTTTGATAATTCTCTTTTCTTCCCCAAAGGAGAATGAAAGCGGACCCGCCGGTCGCGTTGTCTATGCTGTCGTGAGACCGTTTCAACAAGCTATTTCGTCAGTACGCGGAAAGACCGTGTACCTGTGGAGCACGTACATCGATCTAGTAAACGTGAAATCCGAAAACGAAAAACTTAAGGGGGAAGTCACCAAGTTACGGCAGGATACGATTGCATTGGTGGAAAAAGAGCTGGAAAACAGGCGATTGCGGAAACTGTTGCTCTTGAAGACTCGCAGTGAGTTCCCTACGCTCGTTGCGCAGATCATTGCCGATGACGCTGTCGGTTGGTACAAGACCATAATCATAAACAAAGGCTCGGAAGACGGATTGGCTCCTGACATGCCCGTTGTGGTACCCGAAGGTGTCCTGGGCAAGGTGGCCAAGACTGCTTCGGAGGTTTCCAGGGTGACTCTCTTGACAGACCCCAACCTATCACTGGACTGTCGGATTCTGCGAACGAGGGATCGAGCGATATTGAACGGAGCTCTGAAAAAGGGTTGTTTACTGCGTTATATAAGCCTTAATTCGGACATAAAACCTGGAGATCAGGTAATTACCTCCGGTCTGGACGGGGTCTTCCCCAAAGGTCTGACGGTAGGCACAGTGGAATCCGTCCACAAGGGAGCAGACGGTCTTTTCATGGAAGCTCAGGTGAAGCCTGCAGCAAACTTCGGGGAAGTTGAAGAGGTGCTCGTAATTCTCGAACAAAAAGGCGGATTCGACGTGAGTCCCGGGTTGGAGGACAAGCGTTGAGAGAAGTCGTCTTTTGTCTCATACTTATATTCTCTGCACTCATTGTCCAGACGACAGTTATGATGTTCTTTATTCCCCCGGAATACAGACCGGATCTCATGCTCATCGTGATCGTCTGGTGCGGCTATCGACTCTCTTTTATCACCGGCGCACCGGCGGCGTTTGGAACAGGGTTGTTGGTAGATCTCTTTTCCGGATCCCCCACAGGCCTTTTCTCCACGATGTATTGCCTTTTCATCCTTCTCCTCGGGTACTTGGATTCCAGGTTTCATCTTGATAGTATTCCTGCCAAAGCCGTGATGATCTTGGGAGCCACTCTCGTCACCGGCTTCATGGTTTTCGCCTTACGGCGTGCTTCAGCACCCGTGGAATTCGGAGCACATGCACTTGAATGGATAACTATCAGATCCATAATCACCGCAGGAATTGCCGTCCCGGTTCTGAGCTTTTTGGACACCGCATGGTCGGGGTATTCCCGTCTCGTCGGTGCAAGCTGAGTTCCGTTCTCTATGGGTTCGGAAACTGCTCATGAGCATGGTTTGACGGCATGGCTGAGCTTCCTACTCAAGAACATTTTCGCGACAGAATAGATTTGCGGGTCAGAATCGCAATAATTCTCATGACTTTACTCATGGGAGTGCTTGCGGCCAAGCTGTGGCATCTCCAGTTGATCCAGGGAGATGCTTACAACGAGAAATCCGACAGTAATCGTGTGCGACTGGCACGACTGACTCCCACAAGAGGCAGGATTCTCGACGTCAAAGGCAGGGTGCTTGCCGAGAACACGCCTAGTTTTGTGCTCTCGATCGTACCCGGTGAACTGGAAAAACCCGTCGAGTTGATCCAGTCGTATGCCCCCATACTAGGGATCACCCCGGAACGTATGCGGAATAGCATCGAACGAAGTCGCAACCTCCCCAAATACATGCACTACCCCGTAAAGAAAAACATGAGCTTGGAGGAAGTTTCCTTAGTCAGATCACGCATGTCCGAGTCTCGGGGGGTTCTTCTGGAAGTGAAACCGCTCAGGTTGTATCCGGGCCAGGACAATCTTTGTCATGTAATTGGAACTACAGGAGAGATATCCCAGGACGAACTCGCAAAAGCTTCACGCGTAGGGTATCAAACTGGAGATTCCCTCGGGAAGACCGGAATAGAAAAAGAATACGAAGCATACCTGAGAGGTGAAGAAGGGTGGGAACAAGTCGAAATAGACGCCAAAGGCCGCACGCTCGCCACCATGGCGCGAAAGCCTCCGAAAAACGGGGCTGACGTCATACTTACCGTTGATTCGGCTTTTCAACGATTTGTCGAGGAAGTGTTCATACATCGGGCCGGCTCGGTTGTGGCGCTCGATCCGGATACTGGGCGGGTGTTGGCTATGGTCAGCAAGCCGGGATTCGACCTGAATCTCTTTTCACCTTCAATTTCTGAACGTCAGTGGAAAACCTTGAACAGCGACCCGCTCCATCCGCTTGAAAACCGTGCCACAAGAGGTTTGTATTCACCGGCCAGCACGTTCAAAGCGATTACGGCGCTCGCAGCACTGTCCGAAAAAGTTGTTACACCAGACAAGAAATTCGTGTGCAAAGGGCAACTCGAGCTTGGCGGACAGGTGTTCCGGTGCTGGAACCCGTACGGTCACGGAAGAGTCGATTTACACAGAGGAATCGTCGAATCCTGCGATACGTATTTCTACGAATTAGGATTGAAACTCGGTCCCGATCGAATAGCCAAGTACGCATCTCTTTTTGGAATGGGCGCTCCTACAGGGGTGGGACTTCCCCAGGAACTGCCCGGCCTCGTGCCCACTTCCGCATGGAAGATGCGGGCATACGGCGATTCCTGGAAAGACGGCGAGACTCTTACCGTCGCGATCGGCCAGGGATATCTGGTTTGCACGCCCATCCAGCTTGCAGTGATGACAGCGGCTCTATCCAATGGTGGAAAAGTGTTCAAGCCGTCGATCGTCAGTCAGATCGTGGCGGCAGACGGAACTACCGTCTTCAACCATTCTCCCGTGGTTCGCTGGGAAATTCCCATAGATCCTTATCATCTTTCTCTTCTGGATTCGGCTCTTGTGGATGTTGTCACCGACAAGAAGGGCACCGGTAAACGGTGCAGAATTCCTGGAATCAAGGTCCATGCTAAAACAGGAACTTCTCAGGTAATCAGGGTTAAGCAGCGAACGAAAGAGGAAGATCAGATTCCTTATCATGAACGAACTCACGCGATGTTCATTGCTTACGTGAATGACAGACCGCAGAAAATTGCCCTGATCATAATTGTCGAACATGGAGGAGGCGGAGGAGCCAGCGCCGCACCACTTGCCCGCAAGATTCTGGCCCGGTACTATGGAGTGCCCGATCCGGGCGATCCGGAAGACTAATGCCAATTTGCATTCAAAATCCCCCCTTCCCCCTTTACTAAAGGGGGGGTAGAGGGGATTTTCGTTCAACTTTGAAAGCAAATAGGTATAAGAGAATTCCTAGTAATAGTACAGGAGCCGGCTGAAGGCCCTGTAATTCATCGATACATCGGAGTCCTCTCGAATCATGCAACAGATGGGATACAAGCTGAATCAGCCTTCTCTCGTCATGAAGGAACTGCCTCTTCTTTGTCTTGCAGCTATTCTCGCCGGGATCGGCCTTATGCTTATTTACAGTGCTACCTGTCCTATGGGGGAAGCCGGCAGAACCTATGTGATAAAGCAGATCACCTGGTGCAGTTTCGGGCTGGTACTCATGTCGATCTTTCTGCTCTTCGATTATCATGTCCTGGAACGCTGGGCAGTCTGGATTTACATCATTGTGGTCGTGGCTCTCATTGCCGTTTGGGGGGTGGGGAAAGTGACCGCAGGCTCGAGACGATGGATCGAACTTGGGCTCATGCGTTTTCAACCGTCCGAATTTGCCAAATTGGCAATGGTCATTGTGTTGGCAAAGTATTTTCAGAACAGAGCCGGACGGGAAGGGAGCCAATTAGGAGAAATAGTTCAAGCTCTCATGCTTACTGCCGTTCCGTTCTGTCTCGTGCTGATTCAGCCGGATCTCGGTACCGCAGGAGTAATCGTGCTGATCTCGCTGTCTGTGATCGTCTTCGTCGTTGCCAACAAGAAAATTCTTCTCTGGGCAGGGGGGGTGTTCCTGGGATTGCTGCCCATAGTGTTGCTCGTCGGTGACAGGTTCCTCCTGGATTATCAAAAGAGGCGATTGCTTACGTTTCTCAATCCTGACTACGATCCGCTCGGCGCCGGGTACCACATTATCCAGTCACAGATAGCAATCGGTTCCGGAGGAATTCTCGGCAAAGGATTCTTGAAAGGCACTCAGAATCAACTCATGTTTCTGCCGGTAAAGCACACGGATTTCATTTTCTCCATTTTGGCGGAAGAATGGGGGTTCATCGGCTGTGTGGTTGTCCTTCTGTTATTTACCATACTATTCTTTCGAGGATTCGGTATAGCAGGCAAATCCAAAGACAACTTCGGCGCTATACTTGCCTTTGGATGCACTGTGCTGCTCTTCTGGCACGTAGTGGTGAACGTGGGCATGGTAATGGGCTTACTGCCCGTAGTGGGGGTGCCCCTTGTCTTTTTGAGCTACGGAGGTTCTTCGTTGCTGGTGTCTTTTCTGGCTGTGGCTATACTCGTGAATGTCAGTATGAGGCGCTACTCATACTGAGATCTCATCCTTTTTCGTCTTCTGTGGCGACTCTAGGGCCCCAACATGTAGGTCCATGTGAAAAAAAACGGAATTTGTCCGATCAGTCCCTCGCAGGCGCCAGGTGTTATTTTTTTTGGGTAAATATGGCTTGTATTGAAGTTCTTCCTCACATTGGGCCATGCAGAATCCTCTGTGTTCTGCCGTTATAATTCTGCATTTTACCTAATTATTGCTTGAACACAGTGATTGTCTATGTTAAGGAGTAGGCCGCCGACTTCGGTCGGATAGTACGGACCTGCCTCAGGACGGCCTGGAGGAATGATGCTGCGATTCAGAAAAGCCAAAAGTGACGCAGTAAGCGGCTTTCTCGGTTCCCAAACCGAATTCACCGGTAAACTTGCTTTTTCAGGGGTTGTTCACCTGGACGGAAATTTCTCAGGGGAGATCGTCAGTCGCGGTACGCTGGTTGTGGGCAGAGATTCCGTGGTAAACGCTCAAATTCATTCAAACATACTGAAAATAGCAGGAGAAGTCCGGGGCGACCTCACGGCCACCGAGAAAATAGAACTCTACCCTCCTGCCAAAGTATATGGGAATATTCGCACCCCCAGCCTCGTGGTGGAAGAAGGCGTCATCTTCGAGGGTACATGCAGTATGTCCTCATCCGGTCAAGCGGTGGTCATCGATCAGTTAGAGGCGGATACGTCGCTTGATGACGACCCGTTAGAAGCCATTTCGGCACAGGCTTGGCCTCCCGATCAGGACGACGATAGTGCACTTCGTGTGGAGCCTACTGACAAGAGTACCCTAATCAAGCATGATCAGTAATATCCCGCCATTTATGCACATTGCTCTCAAGAAAAATTCTTGACAAGCTCCGGGACCGGGTGGTACTATGCCGATTCATTCTTGGTTTGGGTCCAGTTAACTACCTTTTTGTTTTAAATCAAATAGTTGCACAAAATACGGCAGTGCGGTCCGATTCTGGAGGAAGGCCAATCAGTCGGAATATCTCGCCCGGGAGTTACGCCAGTGATTCAACTTAACTTCACGCTTTTCATTCAGTTGATCAACTTTCTGGCTCTGTTATTCATTTTGAACGCTATCTTGTATAAGCCTATCATGGCCAAGATGCGGGAACGGGAAGCCCAGATCCGGAAAGACAAAGAAAAAGCTCTTGAGCTTGAACAGGAAGTTCGGGAACAAGAGAAACAACACCAGGATGCACTCGCAAAAAGCAGACAGACCGCTGCTCAGGAAAAAGCGGCTTTGTTGGCTGAAGCGAAAGCAAAAGAAGCGGCATTCCTGGAAAAAGCACGGGGTGAAGCTTCCCGTATCGTGGATGATATGAAAGCTTCAATTCAGGCGGAAGTAGGGGAAGCCAGAAAAACGCTCAAAACACAGATGACCCCTCTTGCGGAATCCATCACGCGGAAAATTCTGGGGAGGGCAATCTCATGAAATGTTATCGATCGGCTTTGTTATTTTTAATCGTACCCGTAGTCCTTTTTTCAACGGATGCTTTCGCGGCTGCTGCTGAAGCTTCTCCGTGGACTACGAGCATGCTTCTTTGGCGAGTAATTAACACCGCTGCTCTTATCGGTATACTGATTTATGTGTTAAGAAAGCCGCTCACGAGCTTCTTTTCGGAAAGAAAGGCCCAGATTCAAAAGGATCTGGAAGATGCCCGAAAAGATCGTGATCTCGCCGAGAGTATGATAGCAGAATACAAACAGAAATTGGCTGGGATGGAACAAGAGCTCGAAAGTATGCGTGTCGAGCTGAAGAAATCCGCAGAAGTCGAAAGCGCCAAGGTAATAGCCAATGCAGAGAGAATGGCCGCTACCATGGTGGAATCTGCGAGATTGGCGGCCGAGCAGGAAGTGCGCAAAGCAAAGGCCGAATTGAAGAACGAGGCGGCGACTTTGGCTGTGGAGTTAGCTGAAACGCTCATACGTGAGCAGATCGATGAGGATGACCGTCAGAGGCTTGTAGAAGAATACCTAGTTAAAGTTGGGGGTATCAAGTGATCAACACCACTTTAGCGAAACGATATGCCAGAGCATTGGTAGAAATCGGTACCGAACAGAATGCACTTGAATCGTACGGCGACAACCTTGCAAGCATCGTCGAGTTGGTGAATGCTTCCAAGGACTTCCGTGAAATCCTGATCAATCCGGTCTTTACCAAAGATGACAAGAAGAAAATTGCGGATGACATTCTGGATAGAATGGGAACCGATCGCATGGTTCGCAATTTCATAAACGTCCTGATCGATCGAAAACGTATCGACCAGCTTACCGCAATAGAAAAAGCATTCAGAGAACAAGTTGATGACATTCGGGGGATTACCCGAGGAGAAGTTACAAGCGCGGAACCGATATCGCAGGAAGAACTGGACCGAGTCACCGAGGCCCTTTCGAAGATAACGGGAAAGCAGGTTCTGGTAACCACGAAAACAGACCCCTATCTTATCGGGGGGCTCGTTGCCAGAGTCGGAGACATGGCCTTTGACGGGACCATACGTACCCAGCTCAACCAGCTCAAGGAAAGCCTGAAGGGATAGGGACAATGCAGATCAGAGCCGAAGAAATCAGCGAAATTATCAAGCAGCAGATTCAGGACTACGACAAAAAAGTCGAAGTCAGCGAGACAGGGACTGTCATCAGTGTCGGGGACGGCATCGCAAGGCTCCACGGATTGGAGAATGCAATGGCCGGCGAGTTGCTGGAGTTCCCGCACAACATCATGGGAATGGTGCTCAACCTTGAAGCGGACAACGTCGGCGCGGCAATTCTGGGTGAAGACGTTCACATCAAAGAAGGCGATACAGTCAAGAGAACCGGACGTATCGTGCAAGTGCCTGTCGGACCCGCCATGTTGGGACGAGTTGTTGATGCCATCGGTCAGCCGGTCGACGGCAAGGGACCGATTGATACGAAAGAATTCCGCGTTGTGGAAATCGTCGCACCGGGCATCATCAAACGCCAGCCTGTGAAGGAACCTCTGCAGACCGGAATCAAAGCCATCGATTCCATGATTCCCATCGGTCGAGGACAGCGTGAGCTTATCATCGGCGACCGGCAGACGGGAAAAACCGCAATCGCTCTGGATACGTTCATCAATCAGAAAGATGGAGACGTGAAGTGCATTTACGTAGCCGTCGGTCAGAAGAGATCCACGGTTGCTCAGGTGGTGTCGACACTGGAACGTTTTGGAGCCATGGACTACACCATCGTTGTTTCCGCAACTGCCAGCGACCCTGCTCCGATGCAGTACATCGCACCGTATTCCGGTTGCACCATGGGTGAATATTACCGTGACAACGGTCAGCATGCACTTATTATTTATGATGATTTGACCAAGCAAGCGCAGGCTTACCGTCAGCTCTCGTTGCTTCTGCGTAGACCGCCGGGACGTGAGGCTTTTCCTGGTGACGTTTTCTACCTGCATTCCAGGCTCTTGGAACGGGCCGCAAAGCTTGGCGACTCGGCTGGCGGTGGCAGCCTAACGGCACTCCCCATCATTGAGACTCAGGCTGGTGACGTGTCAGCGTATATTCCGACAAACGTTATTTCTATTACTGACGGTCAGATCTTCCTTTCTACGGACCTCTTCTATTCAGGTGTCCGTCCTGCTGTTAACGTCGGCTTAAGCGTTTCCCGGGGCGGTGGCAACGCACAAATAAAGGCTATGAAGCAGGTTGCTGGTTCGCTTCGTCTGGATCTGGCTCAGTTCCGCGAACTGGAAGCTTTTGCACAGTTCGGATCGGACCTGGACAAAGTCACCCAGGCGCAGCTCGCGCGAGGAACACGGCTTGTCGAAATCCTCAAGCAGCCCCAGTACGAGCCGATGCGGGTCGAGAAGCAGATTGCCATCATTTTCGCAGCCACAAATGGTTATACGGACCAGTACGATCTCAGAGTACTTGCCGAATACGAGAAACAGTACATAAGCTACCTCGAAACCAGCTTTCCGGACGTACTTACGGAATTGCGAGAGAAGATGGTGATTTCGGCTGACCTCGAGAGTAAGATGAAGAAGATCCTGGATGATTTCCAAGGCATCTTCACTCCGCCTGAAGTTTCGTTGGTCTGATAACATGAAATAGCGGCTGAATTGAATCAGCCTGTATATATGAGGTCGAAATGGCAAACCTCCGAGATATTCGTAAACGCATAGCCAGTGTCAAGAACACGCAGAAAATAACCAATGCCATGAAGATGGTGTCTGCGGCCAAGCTCAGGCGTGCTGAGGAATCCATCAAGGCAGCCCGACCGTATTCGGAACGGATGCGAGAGGTTCTTCTTTCCCTGGCAGCCCGTGTGAATCCCGCAGTCCATCCATTGCTGCAGATGAGGGAGCCCAAGAAGGTCTTGCTCATCCTGGTAACTGCCGACAGGGGCCTCTGCGGAGCGTTCAACGCAAACTTGAGCCGTCGGGCGGAAGCGTTCAGTAAAGAAATGGCTTCCAAGGGCGTGCAAGTTGCACTGATAACTGTCGGTCGTAAAGGCAACGATTATTTCCGCCGACGCAACATCGAGATAGCGGAAAAATTCGTCAATGTCATGAACAGCGTGAATTATGAGCTGGCGGGCGATGTCGTATCCATAGCCACAGAGAAGTTTGCTTCGGGCGAATACGACGAAGTATATATCCTGTACAATAGTTTTCGCACAGCCGTCACCCAGATCCTGACCCTCAGGAAACTCCTCCCGGTAACTCCTGAAGAGGAAGGTGGGAAACGTCGGAGAGAATACCTGTACGAACCCTCGGAGGACGAATTGCTTTCTGCGATTCTTCCCCGTTACGTACAAGTTCAGGTCTTCACCGGACTTCTCGATTCTGTGGCCAGTGAGCACGGCGCGAGAATGACTGCTATGGAAGCTGCAACAACTAATGCGGATGAGATGATATACAAGCTGACTTTGAAGCTCAACCGCCTCCGTCAGGAATCTATTACAACGGAACTCATGGAGATTGTCGGCGGGGCCGAGGCGCTGAAAGGCTGACAAGAATCTCTTCTAACTCAGGAATTATGAACCCAAGACGGTTTCAGGAGGATATCCCAAGATGAATGAGGGAAAAATCGTTCAGGTAATCGGCCCGGTCGTCGACGTGGAATTTCCGGAGAATCAGCTTCCGGCGATCTTCAACGGCCTTTTCATCACCAACCCAAGCATCAACGATCAGCCTGACAACCTGGTGGTTGAAGTTGCCCAGCACCTCGGGGACAACATCGTGCGTACCATCGCGATGGAAACCACCGATGGTCTGGTCCGCGGCATGATCGCCAAAGACACGGGCGCCCCTATTACGGTTCCAGTGGGAAAGGGTGTTCTTGGCCGGATCATGAACGTTGTGGGTCGTCCGGTGGATGAAGCAGGCGCCATCGTCACGGAAGAGTCCAGGCCGATTCACAGACCGGCTCCCTCCTTTGACGAGCAGGTCACTCAGATTTCCATCCAGGAAACTGGGATCAAAGTCGTCGATCTCATCGCCCCGTTCATGCGAGGAGGCAAGATCGGCTTCTTCGGCGGAGCAGGCGTGGGGAAGACGGTCTTCATGATGGAAATCATCAATAACATCGCGAAGCAGTTCGGTGGAACTTCCGTGTTCGCAGGTGTCGGTGAGCGTTCCCGTGAAGGAAACGACCTGTACCTGGAAATGGGCGGCACCCTTCCCGGACAGCCGAAGCGTGAGGGCGAAAAAGTTCTCGATCGTGCGGCTCTGATTTACGGTCAGATGAACGAGCCCCCCGGAGCACGCGCTCGTGTGGCTTTGACCGCCCTGACAGTCGCAGAGTATTTCCGTGATGAAATGGGAATGGACGTTATGTTGTTCGTCGACAACATTTTCCGTTTCACCCAGGCAGGTTCGGAAGTTTCCGCCCTTCTCGGGCGCATGCCTTCCGCAGTCGGTTATCAGCCTACTCTGGGAACGGACATGGGCGAGCTTCAGGAACGAATCTGCTCGACAAAGAACGGTTCGATCACGGCAGTCGAATGTATCTACGTTCCTGCGGACGACCTTACGGACCCCGCTCCTGCCACAACCTTCGCTCACTTGGACGGAACAGTCGTTCTCTCCCGTCAGGTGGCAGAGCTCGGTATTTATCCGGCAGTCGATCCGCTGGACTCCACATCAAGGATTCTCGATCCTCGCGTCCTGGGTGAAGAGCATTACCAGGTGGCTCGTAAGATCCAGTTGGTTCTGCAGAGATACAAAGACCTCCAGGATATCATCGCGATTCTCGGTATGGACGAATTGTCGGAAGACGACAAACTGGTCGTCGGACGCGCCCGCAAGATCCAGAGATTCCTGTCGCAGCCCTTCTTCGTGGCGCAGGAATTCACAGGCACACCGGGCAAATACGTCAAGATCGAGGATACTGTCGCAGGATTCAAGGAGATCGTGGACGGCAAACTGGATCATCTCCCCGAACAAGCATTCTACATGGTGGGAGACATTAACGAAGTGAAGGCAAAAGCGGAGAAACTGGCAGCCGCAGCAGCCTGATCGGGAGAAGTCCATGTCGGATAAACTATTCAAAGTCCAAGTGGTCACTCCGACCGGGGTAGTGCTTGATAAAGAGGTCGAAGAGATAGTGGCTCCGGGAATAATGGGAGAGTTCGGTGTTTTGATCGGTCATACACCCATGCTCACATTCATCAAACCGGGAATTTTCTCTTACCTTGAGAACGATCGATTCGTAAAATTCGCAGTTGGTGCCGGTTTTTGTGAAGTGCTCAAAGATTCGGTGTCGGTCCTGGTGGACGAAGCTTATCGAGCCGAAGACATCAACACAAGTGATGTCCAGGCCGATATCCAGAATCTTGAACGCCAACTGGCGGAATTGGATCAAGCAGCGGATCCCGAAGGATTCAAAAGAATCTCCGATAAACTGAAAGTTGCACGCGTGAAGAGTAGCCTCACGGCGTAACCGATAACAACTGATGAAGAACAAAGCCCCGATCTGCCGTTACGCGGAAGATCGGGGCTTTTCTTTTTTCGAGTGCATCTCTTTACCGATTCCTTTTTGAGCAGAATTGTGCCGCATGGATGAGTGCTGCCAAAAATAATGCCATATGAAAAGAGAAATATTGGTGGGTGCCGGCCTCCGTGCCGGCACATCTTCAGAATAACAGATCATATCAGTAGAATGGACCGGCAGAGAGAGACTGTCTCAGAAGTCTCGAATGCACAATAAGTTCGTGCCACGATACCCCATCCTTGTAGGGCAGACACGTAGCCAATGTAGGATGCGATGACCACCGGGAATCGCATCAGTCGAGGTCTTTCTCGACCGATGCGGTTCGCTTCGCTCACCACATCCTACGCTGGCTGTAGGGGCGGACCAGAGGAAACTGTCTCAAAACTCGAAATTTATCCCAGATCGTGGCACGAAGTTCTCATGATCTTCCCGGCCTGATTGTAGGGGCGGGCCTAGTGTCCGCCCAAATAGAGGCAGGCACGAGACCTGCCCCTACTCGGATGGAGAATCGTGGCACGAGCGTCATACAGTTTTGAGACACTTTCGGGACGCCGATCCCTTTACCGGTGCATATAAAGGCCAGAGTGTTCAAAATGTCAGAAATTATGTAGCTGCCATAAATGTCACTTCTTTGATACAAAATACTATTAGCACCTGCATTTCATGAAAACCGGTTGACTGTTTACTCGGTTTTTATTACTGTAATAAATCCGTATGCTTGATTTTTAACTACGAGAGAACCACCATGAACGAAATCGAGCTCTTAGAAGGACGGACGCAGGAAAGTTCGGGCTCTTTCGAACAAACGCTTTCGAAAGCCGGACACCTCATCGAGCAAGGAAACATCGACAGCGCACTCGCTCTCCTCTCAACCATGGAGTTCGAATATGTGCGCAGCGCAAGACTGTTTAGCCTAATGGGGGAATTGTTTCTGCGTCGCGGTGACGTTCAAATGGGCATACGCTACAAAGTATTGCATGAGGTTCTCAAAGGGACCTTTCAGATTGCAATGGACGAAGTCAAACGTCAACGACGTCAAGGGATAGTTATAGATCAGCCCGATTCGAGTTCGGCTCTGCCCGCCGAGCACGGGACCGTGGAAGATAAAGCCGAGGATTTCATCCCTGTAACCGCAGCAATGGGCCACGAGTTCATGCGCCAGGGCCACTACGGCCGTGCACAGAAGATATTCGCCGAACTGGCTGCCAGGAATCCTCAGGATCTTGCCGTGAAACAGGCTCTGGAAGAAGCCCGGAAGAAATTTCACGAAAAGAGAATCGTTGGTGTTCTGCAGAGCTGGTTGTCGAATCTCGAGCAGATGAAAACCAAACAGTCTGCAGGAGCCTAACGATCCGTATGCTGGAGATTGGATCAAAACTCAATCAACTACGTGTAGACGCAATCCTGCTCAATTCGTCCGAGGTGCTGATTTCTACGAATCTCAGGTACCTGACCGGGTTCACGGGATCTGATGCTACGGTGCTGATCACTCCCTCAGAAGGTCACCTCCTCACAGACGGAAGGTACAAGACTCAGGCAAAAGAAGAGACTACCGGTTTGGAGATTCACATCGTCCGGAGCAGGCTGGATTCTGCTGCTCGGCTGATAAAAGCTCGTGGTATCAAGCGCCTGGGGATTGAAGCCGGTAGAATGACTCAAGAATTCGGCCGCGAGCTGACACGACGGGTTCGCGATCTTCTGTTGGTGCCTCTGAGCAGAGTCTTCGTGGAAACACTGAGAATCCGCAAGACACCTGCTGAAAAAGATAAGATCAAAACCGCGGCGAAAATAGCTTCGAATGCATGCCGAGACGTCTTGAAAGGCGCACTAGTGGGACGAAAAGAAGCTGATGTGGCTGCTGACCTGGAGCTCCTGTTTCGACGGGGAGGAGCAGAGGGAACCGCATTCGAGACCATTGTCGCTTCGGGGCCTCGAGCAGCGCTTCCGCATGGTGCCGCTTCCGACAAAGTGATCCAACCCGGAGAATTGATCGTCGTGGACTATGGATGCCGCTTTCAAGGATACAGCAGTGACGAGACGGTCACCTGCATAGTAGGTAAAGCTTCCAAGCGTCAAAAGGAGATACACAAAACGGTGTACGATGCCCATATGCGAGCTTTGGAAGCAGTGAGAGAAGGCGTGAGCGTCCGTGAGTTAGATAGAATTGCAAGGCAAAGCATTGACCATGCCGGATACGGTAAATATTTTCTTCACGGGTTAGGGCATGGAGTCGGGATGGAAACTCATGAAGCCCCCTACCTGTCCCCCCGCGGCAAAGGAGTCCTTCAGGAAGGAATGGTATTTACCATAGAACCGGGCATCTATATTGAAGACTACGGGGGCGTACGCCTCGAAAGTCTGGTCTACCTCGGCGGGTCAGGGCCTGAAATACTCTCGGAAATGCCCAAAGACCTGATTTCAGTATCCTGAGGATAACCAAAAAAATTCATTCTGATTATTCGAGTGGGAGGAATCGCAATGTACTCGACCCCTGACTTCAGAAAAGGGCTCAAGATAGAACTGAACGGAGAGCCATTCGCCATCGTTGATTTTCTTCATGTAAAACCCGGCAAAGGTGGAGCCTTTGTTCGTACTACGTTGAAGAGTCTCATTTCCGGTAACGTAATCGATCGCACCTTCAGGTCCGGTGAAAAAGTGGACAAACCGAATCTTGAAGAGAAACAGATGCAGTTCCTGTATGAATCGGAAGGCGAATTTCACTTCATGGAAAGTGAAACGTACGAGCAGTTGTTTCTGACTGAGGAACAGCTCGGTGACGCCCGCAACTACCTTCAGGAGAATGTTTCGGTAAGCGTTCTGTTCCACAATGGCAAACCCATCGGCGTGGAAGTTCCTATATTTGTGGAACTCACGGTGACGCAGACGGAGCCCGGAGTGCGGGGCGATACTGCGTCGGGTGGTTCAAAACCGGCAACCCTGGAAACCGGCATGACCGTACAGGTACCTCTTTTCATAAATGAAGGAGATGTGCTCAAAATCGATACTCGGGTCGGTAAGTATATTGAAAGAGTAAGATAACCTGTTTTATGACCTTATATTTCTGTAAATTCCGTTGGAATGCGAACGTACGCCGTGATCGACGGTCTTAAGTTTGGTAAAAGACGAGCTCTGATGGAGAGGCACAACCCCACCTCTATTTCTGTATGAGGTGTAGATCGGTTCGTTTCTATCCGAGATCACGGCATAAGCCTATCAGACCCCCAAGAGGATCGATACTATGGAATCGTTCGGTCTGGTTGTTCACGATGAACAGACCTTTTTTTCAAAAGTTGTCAATTCCGGCATGGAGCAGGGACTTTTTACGCGGGACAGGGCTGATGAAATAATCAGAGTCTCCATAGCCATGGCGAACAAATATGTGATCCAAAAAGAGGTGGATTTCAGATCCACAGAGGAGCTTGCCAAAGTCCAGGAAACAGTGCTCAAGCTTATCGGCGTGGGCCTCGAAATCAAGAGCAAAGGTGAAGTTGAAACAGCCGTATCTTTGCTGATGGAAGCTTCTCCTGTGGAATTGTTCCGTCTGGCGTACACGAGAATAGATAAATTGAGGCATAATTGGAGACGACTGCTCCAGGATCATAAAATTCCCATATTGGTGCGTCCCGATGAATATGAATGCCTCGCTGATCTCACGTGTCAGCGGCTGGCAAACATGAGCATTTTTACGGATGCGGAAGTTCATACGATTTCGTCACTGACGCTTTCTGACGAGTTATTTTCCTCATTGAGCCTCGTGGAATACTATGAGGCTGAGTTGGAGCGTTATCAGTTCATCCTGCGTCTCAAAGACATTCTTCCGTTCGATTTGCTAAACAGATCGCCCAACCTGGAAGCCGAAAATCTGTCCGAGGTGGATTCGCTTCGTGAATCGCTGATCAATACCCTGGTAATCGGAACGTACACGAATTCCTCAGATCCCGTCACAGTGAGCATGGAAGACGTGCGAGAGTTTCTCGAAGCCATTGACGTCGAAGCTGCGATGTCTCTCTTTCCTGAAGATGTCGAAAACGCAGTCCTGGATGTCATACAGGAACTCGGGGAAGATCTGGATGAATCAGAAGGAGCACTTCTCGCAAAAGAGATCATCCATACCTCACAAAAATTGATCGAAACGATAGTTTCAGAATGGGATACCATCTCATCTTCTTCGGAAAATGTCTTTTTCAAGAGATGGTGCAGGTTGGTGGTCCTCGCAGGGGCCCCGGATCCGCTTGAACGGATTCTTTCCGAAAGAGCCGCTCTTGACGAGTTTGATTTTGAGTTAGTCTTTTCTCAGTTATTGAACAGATCGCCAGAGGGAGTCTCGGAAATCATCCAGCGTCTTCCCTGGAGACGAATGAGCCCGGATCAGATAATTCGCCTCTTTCACAATCTGGAGCAGTATCAGGAAGAATTAGCTGCTCAGGCCGATTTGGCTGGCTTCAACTCCGCAGAATTGATCGATTTGCTGGAAGGGCTGACCCCTCCCGCGCTTCAGCGGCTGATACCGGCTCTGACAAAGCCTTTTCAGGAAGCCCAATTCTCTATGGAGGATTTGGAGATTCTGGCAGGATTACCCAATGCGGAAAGTGTGGGCCTGCTCATGAAAACCGGGGGCCCCAGCGATTATACGCGGGAACAGATACTTCAGGAGTACAAAGAAGGTTCCGATCAGACAAAGCGTGTCCTGTTCTATTCTTGTTCCGGAACCGAGTTTTTCGGCACCTTGTTTCAGGAGGCTTGGGCTATGGATCAAGCCCAAGTCAAAAAGATGATGAAGTCTGTGCCAACTGACGAAATCGGTCGGCTCATTCTTGCAGCAAATGACGGCCGATTTCCACGCGGGTTGAACGATCCGAATCAGAAAGTGCAGTTTGATTCGGAAGAAGTTGACAGCTTTTTTTCCAAGCTGACTGCGGCCAGGAAGAAGGCAGTCGTAAAATACCTCACAGCGCAACAGTCTAATCCTGACGAATAGTCTCGAGGAATTCCGGATGCACCGGGTACCCCAGTGCTAACGCTTTGTCAACGTACTCTCGTGCTTTTTCCTTGTCGCCCTTATGCATGTAAGCCACTGCGAGATTATTGTGGGACATACCGAACTGCGGGTTGATCTCCACTGCCCGCAGAAAGTGCTCCACACTTTTTTCAAAATTCCCCAGCGTCAGATAAGCGTTTCCCAGATTCACATGCGCGATAATCGAATCGGTATTGATACTCAGAGCCTTCTCGAAACTGTGAACTGCTTGTTGCACCATGCCTTTGTGCATAAATGCAAGACCGATATTTATGCAAGCCTCTATCAGATCGGGTCGGAACTCGAGCGCTTTGAGACTCTGCTCTATGCATTGATCGTATTCGCCTTTTTGGAGGAGGACTCCAGCTATATTTACACGAGCTTCCATTAAGCCGGGCTGACTTTTCAGTGCGGCCTGAAATTCTTGGATGGCACGATCCCACTCGCCTCGTTGGAACAAGGCCAATCCCAAATTATAATGAGCCCCCCCGGAATCCGGATTTGCAGCTATCTTTCCTTCCAGCTCCTCAATAACCTTGTCGGATGGTATCCTGGTATCCTGCGTCATTTTTCCTCCGAACTGAATTCTCTTCTAGAGATATAGGTTCAGATGGCCCTCGTCAAGATGGGGTATGCCCTTTTATGTAAATGTCCACTCAAACACGTTATCAGGAAAGCAGCCTTTGTCGGACATGCTCGTGCGGTTTTGCTTTTACTGCAAATGTCAGAATTCTGCGAAAAGCGCTTCTCGAAAATTGGTGGGTGCCGGCCTCCGTGCCGGCACATTTTTCATAACAAATCAATCAGTTCGGCCAAGCAGGGGTGCCGGGCTACCGTTCCTTATATGGGGTAGGCTGTTCAAAGGTCAGAAATTATGTCAACTGCTTTTAATCACAGCAAAAAAGCCCGGCAATCGAGCAAATGTCAGGAAATCGCTTTCTTGCCAGACCTACTGTGCCGTATCCACACAACATACAGCTTCATATTGAGTACGGCTGTCGATCATGGTATCCAAGAAATATCGCGGTTTGCGGTTTGGAAAGCGGTTCTTCATCTTTGTAGGTCAAGGAGACTTCATGGCACCATTATTCTCGAATATTACCGGCTTGCCAGTTCATATTACGAATCTGAAGATATTTGCGAATGCCCTGCAGGCCCTTTTTGACACGCGAAACCGGGTTATAAGAAAAGCCAAAGGAGTCAGCTTCGGGGATGCGTTTTTCAATTTCATAAAACTGTCTTTCCTTCAGAAAACTGTGCTCAGGTATCGTCATATGGTCAGGTTTGGAGACAAAGTGCTTCTGGATAGTACTTTTCCGCCCTTTCCCAGCCCGGCTTTCTATAAACGCATCTCGAATTATATCAATAACTTGGATTTGACCGGCCTGCCATCAGGCATAGTCTCGATTTCCACCACGAATTGCTGCCCGTACTCATGCGCGTTCTGCTCCACGAATGCAAAACACAATCTTGATACGGACCTTGATGAAGAGTTGCTGAAAAACACCATTCGTCAGGTGGAGAATCTCGGTGTTGCAACGCTCATTCTTCACGGCGGGGAGCCCATGTATCGTTACGATCGTTTTCTTCGTCTGGTGAAACATGTGAGTAAGGATACTTGCCTGTGGATGTTTACCACGGGGTACGGCGTTACTGCGGAGAACGCTGCCGAGCTGAAACAAAACGGGTTATTCGGAGTATGGGTCAGCCTCGACCATTATCGCCCCGAGATCCACAATAAGATGAGGGGAAATCCTGAGGCTTTTCAAAACGCGTGCAAAGCAATCGAACACTTCAAGAATGCGGGTGTGTACACATGCCTGTCTCTGGTACCGCCGCCGGACTTTCTGGATCCCGAAGAGTTCAAGAAATTTTACAATCTGGCGAGAGATCTCGGGGTGGCGGAGATCAGAGTAATGGAACTGAAGCCTTCAGGCCGGGAAGCATGCCGTGGTGTCATTCCCCATAGCCCGATTCTGGAACAACTGCAAAAAGACCTGTTCAAAGATCCCGCATATCAAGCATACCCGCCGTTGAACGGGCTTTCCACGTGGCTGGAAAAAGACCCTGCACTGGGCTGCCAATGCAGGTTTGAATACCTGTTTATAACCTCCACCGGCGAAGTTCAACCGTGTGAGGCTACCCAGATTTCCTTCGGCAATATCAAAGACGAACCTTTTCCGGAAATCTATAAGCGGGCATGCAAAGCGTTCCCCCGGCCTTCTACCGGCTGTATTCCCATGGTGATGTATTCGGAAGTTCGGGAATTCGATAAAATGAAAGATCGACTCTCTTCCCAGGAAAAATCAGTGATATCAACGAAAATCATGAAATCATTTCAGGATCGGGGCATAATTCCCGGTGCTTATCGAGCGTTGTGGTCACATTATGAAAAGAGGCTGAAAACATATCGCAAGAGGAATTCTCCAGAAATTCCAGACTGAAACAGTTGAATTTACCGGCCCCCGAGGTTGGGGACCTTTTTGAGGTTCCCAGCCTCTCATTACTCTGAAGTTGATTGATATTGCAGGATATTCTACACATTTCCTGCAGGTCTGCCGTCGGTGCTCACCAGAGTCAGCAGGCTCTCGGTCATGAGAATGAGATGCCTGCATGCATTCCTTACGGAATCCAGAATATCCAGATACAACGAAGACGCCTTGGGCAAACAAGTTCCATCAACCAAACGCTCCTCATGCGCGAATGCAAATTCGAGGTTCATTTGAGCCAACCGCTTTTCCTCAGATAACAGCTCATTCAAGACATCCGGAGAGGGATTCAGAATCGTGTCCCTGAGTTTCCGGAATATGCCGGTAAGCGTCTTGAATGTTTCTGTGAGCTCTTCGATGGCCTTGTCGCTGAAAACAATTCCGTCCCGAGACTTTATGAGGCTGCAGTTGAGGATATTTTCCATAAAATCGCCGATCCTCTCCAACCTTCCCGGAAACAGGATCACCGTCTTCAGCACGGGACCCGTGGTTTGCGGATAACATACAATTGCGCCTGTGAGACTCTTCTCCTCTGCATGGACCTCATGGGCAATAACCTTACCCTGCTCGAGTAGGCTCGGATCGCCTGATAGCAAAGTCTTGAAGGCCAGTTCGGCAAGGGTCTCCAGCTTGCTAAGCATTATTACCAGACCCTCTTCGAGGCAGGTTATTTCAGTGGGTGGTGTTTCGTATAGCTGCTCTAGACGTGATGCCTCTGCATCCAGTTTGGGGCTTAATAGCCGGAATGGATTAAAGAACACCTCTTTGGATTTCATGTGAATGTCTCCTTTTCCCATCTCTGGCGAGAAAACCTGTCGATCCTGTTTTCTGTTTAATCTCACCAGAGATCTAAGGTATTAATAAGGAGTGGAATACGAAAAGCAAGGTGTGAAAATGCATAACCGTATGTTAATCCGGCCGCTCGGGACGGCGTCGAAGCAAATCCGCTCAATGATAAATGCGATTATAAGTGCGTTGACCATGACATGTTCCGAGGTCTCCCCACCTGCAGAACCAGTAGATCAAAATGCCACTCGGACAAAGCTTTACAAACTGGAAAGGTTTGTACTTGAACCTGCAGTGATTTTCGTTTAATGTTGCCCCTGTACCCATTTCCGGGTAATTTACTCAGACTATTTTGTGTCGGACGTCGAATAGTTACCTTCTGATTCCCTTCCCTGACAATCGGGCTTTCTGTTTACTTTTTTCTGGAGATGACATGGACATTATCCCACAGATTATTGTGAGCGGATTGGCCGCGGGGGGCGTTTACGGTTTGATCGCTCTGGGGTTTGTGCTCATTTATAAGGCTACGAGCATCCTGAATCTGGCGACGGGTGAATTCATGACCGTGGGGGCGTTCATATGCTTCACAGGGCTGACGTATCTTTCCCTTCCATTTTCCGTCGCTTTCATTGGCACACTTTTGTTTGCCGCTTTCCTGGGAATAATCGTGGAGCGGCTCATGCTCAGGCCTCTTATCGGTGAGCCCATCATATCGGTAATCATGGTGACAATCGGATTAGGGAGTATTCTCAAGGGATTGACTCATATGATTTGGTCCCCTGAATATCGCAGTTTTCCTCGCATTTTCCCCCCTCAACCGCTGGACCTCGGGTTTGCCATTGTCCCTTCAGGGCTCCTCTGGGGGTTTATTTCTGCAATCATCTTCACGATTCTGTTCACGTGCATTTTTCGTTATACCCGTACCGGCCTTGCCATGAGAGCTACTGCGGCAAATCAGCAGGCGGCTCTATCAATGGGGATCAGCGTAAAGAGAGTATTTGCCATTTCCTGGAGCTTTGCAGCCATTGCAGCAGCAGTGGGTGGGGTCATCATAGGCAACATCAGCGGAATCAGCATTCACCTGGGGCATATAGGCCTCAAAGTGCTGTCGGTCATAATCTTGGGAGGGCTGGACAGCATAGTGGGTGCAATCGTCGGGGGCTTCATCATCGGACTACTGGAGAACTTTGCCGGGGTGTATCTCGATTCGTATTTCGGTGGCGGTGTTAAAGAAGTGGTCCCCTTCGTCGTACTGGTAATCATCATTATGATTCGACCCTACGGTATTTTCGGAAAACCGATCATAGAGAGAGTCTGACCTTCGACAACAGATGATTTAACTCTCAGAGCATAAATATTCACATTCGGGTAAGAGGGCGCGTATGCGGTGCGGTGATTTCAAGGAATCGTACCTGGAAGATGAAAAAATATTCCAGACCTGGTTTGTCAAATTCTGGCTGGCCGCACTCTTCTTGTTTTTGTTGGCTTTTCCGTTGCTGGCCGATTCTTACATGCTCTATCTCGCAAACATCATCGGCTTCGCCATCATTGGAGCCGTGGGACTCAATTTGCTCACGGGTTTTACGGGACAGATTTCCCTCGGTCACGCCGCTTTTATCGGAGTGGGGGGATACGCCACGGCCATACTCATGACGCGGCTGAACCTGCCATTCTGGGTGGCTTTACCAATTGCAGGATTCATATCGGCCGGGGTGGGCATGGTGATCGGCATTCCTTCATTGCGTGTCAAAGGTCTCTACCTGGTCATCGCGACACTTGCCGCTCAGTTCATTCTCGAATTCACCTTTGTACATTGGGAATCCATGACCAAAGGTATTCGCGGGATCAACGTGCCTCCTCCGGAATTGGGAGGGTTTGTATTTGACACAGAGCGGAGCTTCTATTTCATAACGCTCGCCCTTGTCGTCTTTGCAGTGTTTTTTGCACGCAATCTGGTTAGAACCCGGTGGGGTAGGGCGTTTGTTGCCATACGTGACAGAGATTTAGCCGCAGAAATCATGGGCATCAACCTGTTTCGTTACAAACTCGCTGCTTTCGCTCTCAGCTCTTTCTATGCAGGAATAACCGGTGGCCTGTGGGTTGCCTTCATGAAAGTGGTCACTCCCGAGCATTTCCCTTTCGGTCTCTCAATTCAGTATCTGGCCATGGTGATCGTGGGAGGATTGGGGACGGTACTTGGGTCGATTTTTGGCGCAATTTTTATGACCCTGGTTCCTGAGCTGCTCAATGTGTTCACGGGTGCGGCCAAGGATTGGTTCCCCGGAATGGACCAGTTATTCATTCCCATGAAAGATGTGATCTTTGGCACGTTGATTGTCTCATTCCTCATTTTTGAGCCGCACGGGTTAGCGGAGATATGGAATCGGACCAAGAGTTTCTTCAGCCTATGGCCATTTTCCTATTGAAGGATCGAGAGTGAAGTCATTCGTCGTATTCATCCATTCAATCCTTTGGGGACCCAAGCCTTCCGTGATGGGTATTTCTTTGCATTGCTGTTTCGGCGTCCTGCCGAGGGCGTTCTCGTTACAGATCCACCAGCGAAAGGAGTTTCGATGATGAGAAGAAGACTGCCTTCAATTATGCTCGCCGTATTCCTCGCGTGTCTCTTGGCCGCAGGGCTCGTGTTTGCCCAGGAGATCAAGGTGGGAGCCGTTCAGCCCATAACCGGCCGGTTCGCATTTGCAGGAGTGAACATCAATGCGGGCCTGGAAGATGCACTCATGATGGCCAATGAAGACGGTGGAATCAATGGAAAGAAAATCAAGTACATTATGGAAGACGGCCAGTATCAGTTAGATGTTGCCACCGCGGCATTTAAGAGAATTATGTCCAGAGACAATCCGCTCATCATGTACGGCGAGAGCACGGGACTCGGGAAAGCCATGTCTCCGGAAATCAAGCGGTACAAAGTCCTGTACTCATCGACATCTTTTTCCGGCGAACTTGCCGATCCCGCAGCAAACCCGTTCGTATTTGTGCCTGGTCCGACGTATAGCGACATGTTTGGGATTCTGCTCAAGTTCATCGAAAAGGAAAAGCCCGGGGCCAAAGTTGCCTTTTTCTATAGCGATACCGAGTTCGGCAAAGATCCCATTCCGTATGCAAGGGAAATGTGCAAAAAGCTGAAACTTGATCTTGTCGCGGAAGAGGTTGCAGCAGTCGGCGCAGTGGACGTGACGTCCCAGGTGCTCGACCTCAAACGTAAAGCGCCTGATTACGTGATTTTCCAGGGATTCGTACTTTCTCCTGTTGCTGAAGTAATCAAACAGTGCCGGGATTACGGGATGCAGTGCAAGTTTATGGGCACTTTCTGGGGCGCAACCAAGACGCTTTTAGATAATCTCGGACCTCTGGCTGAAGGGTATCTCGCTGTGAATCCCTACATGTACTGGTGGAATGAAGATGTTCCCATGATCAAGAAGATCAGGGAATACACGAAGAAGACCTATCCCAAAGTTGCTTTTCGCGATAATTCGTACATGCAGGGTTTCATGACAGGACTCATCTTCGTGGAATGCCTCAAACGAGCAGACAAAGCCGGTCAACTGAATGGTGACGGTCTGGTGAAGGCGCTGCAGTCTCTGAAAGACTTTGACACCGGCGGATTGTCTGCACCGTACACGATCAAAGATAACAAGTTTCCTGTTGCTAGAATCTGGAAAGCCAACATAGGAAAGAAGATTTACGAGCCTGCTTCCGATTGGATAAGGCTGGACGAGTAGGTAATTGCAGGGGGGAGTCCACGAACTACCCAAGGACGTTAAATGGCCCGCATGCCCTGGTAGAGGCCGGCGTCTCTGCCGGCCTAACATTTCATGAAGGCACGAGTCCTATTTCTTGGAAATGGCCGGATGAATGAGGTCTGTTCCTGTCATTTGTTCTGAGGAGACAGCTAACCTGCGGAGTACACATGAGTTAAGGCCGCATTCCCTTTATGAGTTCTCCAATTGGCAGGCAGGGACGCCTGTCACCACCAGAGGCGCGGCGCGATGTTCTAACGCCTGTGGAAACCCCACGTCAGAGAGAGTTTTCCGCCGACGCGGTATTGCTGTGTGGGAATCCGGGGATTCGATATGCCGGAGCTACCCAAGAGGAAAGCAAAAAGAAAAGAAATGCATTCATCCGCCGGGCACTGAGGCCATCAAGAACAGCACACAGGATAGGTCGATTTAATCTATTTGCTACAAATCAGTATCTACGGACGGTTCTCTAATGGCGTTATCGCTTCCTTCTCTCCTCTGTGAAAATGCAGCGAAGTTCGGTCCGGACAGACCTGCGTTACGCGAAAAAGAATTCGGCATTTGGCAATCCGTCACCTGGCAGAAGTATCTGCAGAACGTCAAATTTCTGGCACTTGGGCTTGTCGCTTTAGGGTATCGGAAGGGAGACAAACTGGCGATCCTTGGCGATAACCGTCCGGAATGGGTCTACTCGGAGCTTGCCATACAGTGTTTGGGAGGCGCATCCGTCGGGATTTTTCCTGACAGCCACATTGACCAGGTGAAATACATCATCAATCATTCCGATGCAGTGTTTCTGGTGGCTGAAGACCAAGAGCAGGTGGACAAGTTTCTTGAACTGAAGGACTCGTGTCCGGGTGTACGGAAAGTCATTGTGGACGATACCAAAGGTATGCGGCACTATGACGATCCCCTTATCATCCCGCTGAAAACCGTCCAGGACTTGGGCCGGGATCTGGACAGACACGAACCACAATTATTTCAGCAGTATATCGATGAATTGACCGGCGATACCGTGGCAATAATAGCCTACACCTCCGGCACCACAGGGCTCCCCAAGGGCGCCATGTTGACCCATAACAACATGATCAAAATGGCTGCCAATTACGACGTGATCGATCCTGCATATCCTACGGACAATCATGTCTCGTTTCTGCCGCTTCCCTGGGTAGGGGAACAAATGACCGCAGTGTCCTGGAATCTGTACAAAGGATTCACTGTCAACTTTCCCGAAAAGCCCGAAACCGTTGCAGAAAACATCAGAGAGATTGGGCCGCAAATTCTTTTTGCTCCGCCTCGCTTCTGGGAAAAGATCTGCTCTGACATTCAAGTAAAAATTCAGGATGCGGTATGGATCAAGCGTTTCTTTTACCGCTTCTGCATGCCGCTCGGATATAAGATTGCGCAACGCAGGCTGGAAAACAAGTCCTTGGGATTGTTTTGGAAGTCAGTGGAATTTGTCTGTTATTTCCTGATATTCCGATCCCTGAAAAATTACTTCGGGCTCGCACATCTTCGCAACGTGTACACCGGAGGCGCAGCACTCGGACCTGACATTTTCAACCTGTTCCAAGCTTTAGGGGTTAACATCAAACAGATTTACGGACAGACAGAAACCTCGGGCATTTCGGTGGCCCATAGAAACGGGGACATCAAGCTTCACACCGTAGGCAGACCCATACCCGAAATGGAGATCAAGATTTCCGATTCAGGCGAGATTCTTACTCGTGGACCAACGGTGTTCGCAGGCTACTACAAAGACGAGGAAGCGACCCGGAAAACCATGGCCGGCGGGTGGCTGAATTCGGGTGATCAGGGGATTCTGGATGAAGACGGACATCTGGTCATGATCGACCGCATGAAAGATGTCATAAAACTCAATGACGGTACCAAATTTTCCCCGCAGTTGATCGAAAATAAGCTCAAATTCAGCATATTCGTGGCAGAAGCGGTGGTTGTGGGAAAGGATCGGCCGTTCGTTGCGGCAATGATCAACATAGACATGCCGAATGTGGGCAAATGGGCCGAAAACAGAAAAATCACGTACACCACATACACGGATCTTTCACAGAAAGACGAGGTGTACGACCTGATTGCCAAAGAGTTGGCCGAGGCGAATGCGTCACTCCCTAAAGCCGCACGCGTCAAGAAGTTTGTCATGCTTCACAAGGAATTGGACGCAGATGACGATGAGATGACGCGAACCCGCAAAGTGCGGCGTAGTTTTGTGGAACAGCGATATTCACAGCTCATTGAAGCGCTCTACGGCGATCGAGAACGATTGGACGTGTCGTCAGATGTCAAATACCGGGATGGCAAGGAATTCCGCATGCAAACCCGGGTGCAGATAAAGTCCGTTCCGGAGAAGTGAAATGCAGCCTCCTTCCGTATCAGAGAACCTCAACCCCGGTGATTACCTGCTGAGCGTGCATGATATTTTTCTCCGGTTCGGAGGCGTGAACGTCCTCGCGGGAGTCTCGACGGGAGTCCGGGAGGGCGAAATATTTGCCATTATCGGCCCGAACGGCGCGGGCAAAACCTGCATGCTCAATTGTATTAATCGATTCTACCATCCGAGCAGCGGAAAGATCTTTTTTGAAGGGCGTGACATCAGCCGTTTCAAGGCACACGATATTGCAGCGCTCGGTATAGCCAGGACATTCCAGAATGTAGAGTTGTTCAAAGGCATGACGGTCATCGATAACATCAAATTGGGCCGTCACGTGCACTTGGATACGGGACTTTTTTCAGCGGGAATTTACTTCGGATCTGCTCGGAAAACAGAGCTTGCGCTCAGGAAAGAAATCGAGGAATCGATCATCGATTTGCTTGAAATCGAACACATTCGCAAGAAAAAGGTCGGCACTCTTCCGTACGGGCTGCAAAAGAGAGTAGAACTCGCCAGAGCCCTTGCCATGAAGCCCAGGGTGCTTCTTCTGGATGAGCCCGTCACGGGAATGAACCTCGAAGAGACTGAGGATATAACACGATTTATTCTCGATATTCACGAGGAATGGGGAGTGACCGTCATCCTCATAGAGCACGACATGGGCGTTGTCATGGATATTTCCGACAGAATTTGCGTGCTTGATTTCGGGATTAAGATTGCCGAGGGCGAGCCGGAAGAGATTCGCCACAATGAACAGGTCATCAGCGCGTACCTCGGTGAAAAGGACCTGGCCTATTCGCGACTGGGAGCATAACCGTGGCAGTAATGCTTGAAGTGAACAACATCGAAGTGGTTTACAATGATGTAATCCTGGTCCTTAAAGGACTTTCCCTCAGAGTGGAAGAAGGCCGGATCGTGACGGTCCTCGGCAATAATGGCGCAGGGAAGAGCACGACTCTGAAAGCGATTTCCGGCCTGCTGAAATCCGAAGACGGCGAAGTTACGGATGGTTCCATCACATTTATGGGCAAACGAATCGACAGAATGGAGCCTGAAAATATTGTCAGAATGGGGATCTTTCAGGTGATGGAAGGAAGAAAAGCCTTTGAAGACCTGACTGTGGAAGAAAACCTGCTTGTGGGAGCCCATACCATTAAAAGCAGAAAACAAATAAAAAAAGACCTTGAGATGGTCTATCACTATTTTCCCAGGCTGACCCAGCGAAGGAGCTTTCAGGCAGGATATATCAGTGGCGGAGAACAGCAGATGCTGGTCATCGGGAGAGGTCTTATGGCTCACCCGAGACTGATGCTTCTCGATGAGCCGTCAATGGGCCTCAGCCCCATGCTCGTGGGCGAAATATTCGATATTATAAGACGAATAAACAGTGAAGAAGGAGTAACCATTCTGCTCGTGGAGCAGAATGCGCGTATGGCTCTTAGTATTGCGGATCATGGATATGTCATGGAAAGCGGCCGGATCGTCCTGGATGACGAAGTTGAAAAATTGAGAGAAAACGAAGATGTAAAGGAATTCTATCTGGGCTTCACGGAAAAAGGCAAGCTCAAGAGCTACCGGGATGTGAAACATTATAAACGCCGCAAACGCTGGCTCACCTGAAATTCCGGGGCTTTTACGATTATTAGCAATTCCCGAAATTAGTATCCGATTGAAGAAAAATTACTGGTAGCTGCCGGCCTCCGTGCCGGCGCATCTTCAAAAACAATCAATTGTGTCAATCGCATGGACCTGCAGAGACGAGCGTGAGATAAGCGTCAGAATTCTTGACAATTACTCTAATACGTATTCGCTTTTATGAACCCAATTTTGGCCGGCACGGAGGCACGGCCACTACCGGCTGATGGTAGGGTCCGGCGCCTCTTCCGGGACATTTGATTTTTGTCCACTCGTCTGCAAAATGGTATTACATATGTTCATTTAGCGGGACCTTTTGCGCATGCTATGCCCGCTATTTCGGCGATTGCGAATTCGTGTGGGAGAAAGGAGAGTCAAATATGGCGAATCACAATGAAGCGGCTGGAGAATTGCTTGCAAAAGTCCGTTCCACCAATCCGGTGGTGCACAGTATCACGAATTACGTTGTGATGAATTCAACAGCAAACGTGCTCCTTGCGATGGGAGCTTCCCCGATCATGGCTCATGCCCGGGAAGAGCTGGACGATATCGTGAACATTGCAAGCACCGTGGTGATCAATATAGGAACGTTGTCAACGCAATGGATCGATTCCATGTCTTATGCGTCCAGGATTGCCCGCATTGGCGGAAAACCCGTGGTCCTGGATCCAGTGGGGTCCGGAGCTACTCGTCTTCGCACTGAGACAGCATGCCGTCTTATCGAAGAATCCCTGCCTACGGTGATACGGGGGAATGCGTCGGAAATACTGTCGCTCTCACCGGCAGGCGGAGCTACTCGCGGAGTGGATTCCATTCATACAACGGATCAGGCATCCCAGGCTGCGCAAACACTGGCCGGGTGCCTTGGAACATGCATCGCAATCACCGGAGAACGTGACTTCATCACTGACGGCACCCGTTCCCTTTCCGTAGCAAACGGTCACCCTTTGTTGAGATCTGTGACAGGAACCGGCTGTGCTGCAACCGTAATTATCGGCGCTTTTCTGGCAGTGGAGAAGGATCCGGTGATAGCTTCTGCCGCAGCCCTGGCTTTTTTCGGACGAGCTGGAGAACAGGCCGCCATCGATACACCTGGGCCGGGGACATTCTGGCAAAAGGTGCTGGATGCTCTGTACACCATCACTCCCGAAGATTTGGCAACCCGCGCGAGGATTACGGAATCATGACAGACCCTTCAACATGGCATGTCTATCTCGTTACAGATCGTTCGTTTTCTCTGGGACGTTCTACTCTCGAAGTCGTGGAAGCTGCGGTTTCCGGAGGAGTCTCTGCGGTTCAGTTGAGGGAAAAGGACCTCTGCACGCGTGATTTCTACCGTGAGGGAGTTCAACTACGGGAATTTCTTCGAAGTCATCGCGTGCCTCTCATAATAAATGACAGAATCGACATAGCTCTAGCTCTAGATGCAGACGGCGTACATATGGGTCAGGAGGATATGCCGCTTTCCCGGGCACGACAAATCCTCGGCCCTGATCGTATCATCGGAATCTCCATCAACGAACTCGATCAAATCACCGACGAATCAGTCGAGCTCGCGGATTACCTCGCGATCAGCCCTGTCTTCTCGACTCCTACCAAACCCGATGCGACTGCTCCGTGGGGATTGGAAGGTGTGAAAAAAGTTCGATCTTTGACGAACCTTCCCCTCGTCGCCATTGGATCGATCAAGTTACAGAATGCCCGGGAAGTCGTGCTGGCAGGATCGGATTGCATTGCAGTGGTCACCGCGATCACCGCGGCACCTGACATTGCCGGCGCTACACGGCAATTGGTGGATGAGGTCAGACAGGCCAAGAGCATCAGGCAAAACGACACAGCCAAGCAGTAATCCTGTAAGGCTTCTCAACAATTTTGCAGCAATCTCATATTCGTAATGAAGAGTACTGGTAGCGCCCGGCGTCTCTGCCGGGCATAATGGATTGATTTACTTACATGTTACATCCACCGGCACGGAGGCCGGTGGCTACTAATTTCAAAGAACGGCTTGTGATGATTCGCGATTATTGAGAATTACATTAAACACGGTGATTGCAAGCAACCATCGTGTCTCGCATAGGGACGATACTCTAGAATCAAATATGCTGCGTCATTCTCCTAGCCCGGTTTGATGTTCTGATTCACACGGAAGAAGTTAGTGGGATCGTATTTCTTCTTGATCGCAGCGAGCAACCTGTAATTGTTCCCGTACGTCGCCTGAATGCGATTCTCACCTTCTTCCATCATGAAGTTGACATATGCGCCGCCCAAGGTGTAAGGATGCAGCGCTTCCCAATATCCTCTGGCCCAGGACTTGAGAGCCGCTGCTTTGGCCGGGTCGGAATCGATTCCCGCAATGACCATGGACCACGTCGCGTCCCGGTAACGCCAGGCTGTATCGTTCGATCCTATAAGGTGGACCGCTCCATCTATCGGATAGAGATGCATCAATGATAACTCGCTCGGCGCTTTTGCTGCATGCTGCAGATGCACGTCAATTGCCGCGTCGGGGAGTTCCTTGACGAATTCGCCTTTCCAGTACCACTGGAGTCCTGGTGGCAGCAACGGGTCGAACAGGCTCTGCAACGCGGGGAAAGGAATAGGGCCTACCCAGTCGAATATTGGTGGCGGAAGCTCCTCACGAATCGGTCTGATAGCATTTTCCGCATTGCCAAGAAGCCCGTTGTAACAGGAAATCAAAGCGCAAACCTTCTTCCCCCAAAACTCTTCGGGAAAGGGGTGTTTTGAGGGCACCGTCTTCAGACCGAAGAAGGTGGAGAGTTCCACAGGAGCCTGAGGAAGGAACTCGCGATACCACTGCATGATCCGGCGTGCATTCTTGACGTCCCAAAAAATCGGCCCGCCGTAAACCGTGCTCACGGGATGAGCTTGATAAACGAAGCTCGTTACGACGCCAAAATTACCCCCACCTCCACGTATGGCCCAGAAGAGGTCCTCATGCTGCGACGCATTGGCAGTCACAAAGCTTCCGTCTGCGAGCACGACATCCGCTTCGATCAGGTTGTCAATTGTGAGACCGTGCTTTCGCGTTAGATAGCCATGTCCGCCACCGAGCGTGAGCCCGGCAATGCCGGTGGTCGAAACAATCCCTGCCGGAACGGCCAATCCGAATGCATGACCCGCGTGATCCAGGTCTCCCTGTGAGCAACCGGGGCCGGCACGCATAGTGCGATTTGCGGGATCGACCCGCACGCCTTTCATCAAAGAGAGATCGATGACAAGGCCATCATTGCAGCTTCCCAGACCGGGTCCATTGTGGCCGCCGCCACGTATTGCCGTGAGAAGATCGTTCTCCCGACCGAATCTCACTGCCGAGATAACATCGGTCACATCTGCACAGCGAGCGATCATAAGCGGACGCTTGTCGATCATACCATTGTAAAGTTTACGGACTTCGTCGAAGCGCGGATTGTCTCGTTGAATCAACTCCCCTCGCAGGCTCGTTTTGAATTTTTCTATAGCATTGTCGTTCAGCATACTAATTCTCCTTCGGAACATATGAGCTTAAGCAGAATATAGGGCAGGGATAAGCACCGTCCAATGACATCGTTGTCGATCTCAGGTCCCGAGCCCCTTAACACCGATCATAGCGAGCAAAGGGAAGCAATCTCCTGAATTTTGGCGCGCCAAGTTTGTGGGAATTACGAAAATTAAAACGACCGATTGAGGACTAGAAGTATTTGGTGGGTGCTGGCCTCCGTGCCGGCACATCTTCAATATGATCAATTATATCGATAAAATAGACCGGCAGGAACGCCGATCCCCACCAATACCTTAGGTTGGTGCGTGGGCGGAATCGCTACTTGATGCTGTCCAGACTGATTACTTCCGTGAACGCTATTTCGGCTTTCGGGTCTACTTCAGGAGGTGTGAAGAATCCGGGAGAATCCAGTTCCTTTATTGCCAACTGACTTTCTACAAAGGCTTTTGTCACCACGGAATCGGAAATGGAGGTTCGCATATACAACTCCATTTCATCAAGCATTCCTGCATCCACAAGCTGCGAAAATACTTTCTGCAGTTGAACGGGTGTAAGAGAATACGTTTCCATGAGCGCGTCATCTCCGAGTCCATTTCGAAGGTCTTGCACAAATTTCTTGGCTTTGATTTTCCGTTTCGGTGTCATCCATAGTCTCTGTGAATCGATTTTAGCTGCTTCTCTGATGAAAAGGCCGGTCCATGCACTTTACAGCAGTTCCTATAAAAATCTCCGTGGGGAGTGGTATCGCCAGACGGTTAGGAAGATTCCTATACGTGGTCCCGAGAGGGCCGACAGTTTGTTGTGCCAGCTAGCGAGGGGTCAGGTTGACATAATTTCTGACCTTTTGAACAACCTACCCTTTATGAGGATCGGTAGGGCCCGGCGTCTCTGCCGGGCCAACCTGGTTGATTTGTTTTGAAAAATGTGCCGGCACGGAGGCACGGCACCCACCGATTTTCGAGAATCGCTTTCTGCAATCGGACAAAAATTCTGCCATTTACTGTACGCGTGCACATTTAGTCCGGAAAGAAAATACTGTAAACAACACCAGAGTCAAGAGGCAATCTGCTTACAAAAATGTATCGAATCTGAATGACGATGGTGTGGCGTGGGAAAACAGAGCGGTACGGGCTGGAAAAACATAGGTAAGGGAACCATTAAATGGCTCCCCTACAAAATCTGTCGTTACATTACCCGGCTGGGCACTTTAACGCGTTTCTTCTTCTTTTTCTGGTCTGCTTTGCTTTGGAGACGTGATTTCTTCTCTTTCGTATCGGTTTTCTTTTCGATTGCGGGCTTTTCTTCCTTCGATTTTTCCGGGGTCACTGTTGATTTCGATTCCGGCGTTTCGCCGATCACCGCGGCTTCTACAGTCGGCGGTTTTCCGATCTGATCGAACATACCCTTTAGTTCGATTGCAACCTTGTCAAGAACTCCGGAAATTTCGGGGATGAGCAGAGCCAAGTACATTTTGTTCAGAGTGTCAGGCACGATTCCATTGGCTGTAAGAGGTGAACAGTTGCAGTCCTCTTTGCCCACAGTGTACAGGCCTACCGCCTGCGCGCTCCCACCAAATGCCATTATCAGAGCGACACATAAGGTCGCCACCAAAAAAGTAGATCGCATCTTGATCTCCTGTATAAAACGGCGTGATTATAGTATACTGAAATTACCCTAAAAAATCAAGATGTTCTTCTATGGATAAGTGTGGAAGCGAGAAAATAGCGGTCTGCACTGTCAGAAGAGATATGTGAAACTGATGCCGCTGAAGACTGAGTGGCGCCATGTATCCAGAGAAAATCGAGATGACCGGCCTCCTGTTTTCAGGGTGACACCTCCGGAAACTGCCTGATAATCGTATTTGGCAACAGCTCCCAGGAGAAAGTTCTCACTTGCCGCGTAGGACCATTCAAAATTGCTCCCGAATTGACACCCGGTAATGGAAAGCCCGTCAAAGGTCGTAGTGGTAGTTTCCAGGCGCTGTTCAGCGTCGAGAGACAAAATGGTCAGGGGTGAGAATGATATATCCAATCGAGCGACCGCACCGAGAAAGTCATTGTGCGCATAGTAAACGCCCGTGTAGGGGATGTATACATGCATGTGATTCTGGATTGTTCCCGAAGCATTTCCCGTTCGTTGCGAAGAATAATCGAAATTGTTGTATTTAAAACCTCCGGTTATTCCGGCAGCGTAGGGTGTCCCTCGCAATCCGAGATGATAGATGGCAGTGACATCGGCCTCCAGGACTCTCGCCATGGAATCCCATCGGGATTGAAACGAAACAGGCACTTGGGCGGGAGGTGGGTCTATGCGACTTAGATAGAAATTGCTCTGTACTTGCTGGGTAATGTTCATCCAGACCTGAGCCCGCAGGGCTAAATCCGTGGACACAAATGTTTCACCCTGGAGCCCGAACATGATGCTGTCCAGAGGCACCACCATTTTCCCGGGACCTATCCTCGGACCTGGCAGGGAGTTCGGGTTGTCGCCGTCTCGCCAGCGGATTTCGTGAAATCCCCACTGATACCCGCCCCGTGCTTCAATCATGGATTCCTTTGGTTTTTTTCCGTGAAAGGCCATGGAATCCGGATATACGAGGGGTTCCGCAGCACCTGTCTGGTTGGCGAAGAGCAAGAAGAATCCGAGAACCGCAAGAAACGGGATTGTCTGAACAGTCCTGATTTTGACGCGTGAAAAGAGTGTGTGAGCTTTAGAGAACAAAGATACCTTCATCCCACAGAAAATTTGCATGAAACATCAACCTGCGTGCCTGCCCGGAAGGCACACAGAGAACCTTGTTAACATTGTATTGCTAAATTTGTCAAGATTTAAATAAGTTACGGTCAGGTATGCAAGCACGTCGCCTGTCACTCTGCGCAAGGTCATGAACGTGGTCACGATGAAAGATGAGCATCGCTCGAAACAAGAACCGCATTGGTTTCGAGCTATGGTCAGCGCCGAAAATTCTGTCGTTTATCCCGCGTGCAAATTACAGGATATTGGTAGGGGCCGGCGTCGCTGCCGGCCCGAACTGGTTGATGTGTATTAGAAAAACGTGCCGGCACGGAGGCACGGCACCCACCAATTGTCGAGCAGTGCTTTTCGCAATCGGATGCTATTTTATACACTTGCTATACCGTAATTTGGTAGCCCATCAGCATAGAGGCGTGACACTGACATGAACTTACCGATTTCACCGATAGATCCGGCGCATTCGGAGACATTGAGTTCTTCGGCTAAGAGTGATAAAAAGGACGATTGCATTCATCAGAAACCGGATACATCAAGATGAGGAGCGTGTTATGGATCAGGGCACTTTACCCAAGGCGTACGAACCTGCAGAAATCGAAAAACGTTGGTACTCCTTTTGGGAAGAAAAGAAGCTGTTTCACGCAGACGATGAGAAAACGGGAAAAGAATACTCCATTGTAATTCCGCCTCCCAACGTGACCGGCTCTTTGCACATGGGCCATGCTCTGAACAACACGTTACAGGATATTCTCATCCGGTATCACAGGATGAACGGATACAATACTCTCTGGATGCCCGGGACCGACCACGCGGGAATTGCCACGCAAAATGTAGTGGAAAAGCAACTTGCCCTGGAAGGGCTGAAAAGAGAAGACCTTGGTAGAGAGAAGTTCATAGAACGAGTCTGGACCTGGAAAGCCATGTCTGGTGGAGTCATTATCAACCAGCTCAGAAGACTCGGCTGCTCCTGCGATTGGGATCGGGAAAGATTCACCATGGATGAAGGACTTTCTCGGGCAGTGCGCGAAGTGTTCGTGCGACTTTATGAAGACGGACTCATTTACAAAGGCGATTACATTGTAAACTGGTGTCCCCGATGTCATACGGCGCTGTCGGACCTTGAAGTCGAGCATGAAGAGGCTTCCGGGAATCTCTGGCTTATTCGTTATCCCATCGAAGATTCCGACGAACACGTCGTTGTAGCTACCACCCGACCCGAGACCATGTTGGGAGATACAGCAGTTGCGGTGAATCCTGAGGATGACCGGTACCGTCATCTCATCGGGAAGAACGCAATTCTCCCACTGGTCGGCCGTAAGCTGCGGATCATTGGAGATCCCGTGGTCTCTATGGAATTCGGCACCGGCGCGTTGAAAGTGACACCGTCCCACGACATGACGGACTTCGAGCTGTCCATGCGCCATAATCTCGAACACGTCACGATCATGGACTACAACGGTCATATCAATGCGAACGGCATTCATTTCGCGGGGATGGATCGGTACGAATGCAGAAAAGCGATTGTCGCGGAACTGCAGGAAAAGGGCTATCTGGAGAGTATTCAACCATATGCGCTTGGATTGGGCCGCTGCTACCGTTGCAAGGAGGTTGTGGAACCGCTTATTTCCCAGCAGTGGTTCGTTAAAGTCGAGCCTCTTGCACAGGCAGCTTTGAAAGCGGTGCAAAAGGGTCATACCAGAATCATCCCGGAAAACTGGACCAAGGTCTATTACGAATGGATGAACAATATCCGTGACTGGTGCATTTCGCGGCAGATCTGGTGGGGACATCGCATTCCTGCTTGGACATGCCAGGGGTGCGGAGAAATCATTGTCGCCACAGAAGATCCCGCGGAATGCCCGAAATGCAAGGGTTCCACCCTGCTGCAGGAAACAGACGTTTTGGATACTTGGTTTTCTTCGGCTCTCTGGCCGTTTTCCACCATGGGCTGGCCTGACCGGACGGAATTGCTGCACACCTTTTATCCCACGTCGTGCCTCGTGACCGGCTTTGACATTCTTTTCTTCTGGGTTGCCCGTATGATGATGATGGGGATCAAATTCATGGGGGATGTTCCATTCCGGGACGTGTACATTCACGCGCTCGTGAGGGACGAATCCGGGAAGAAGATGAGTAAATCCCTTGGAAACGTCATCGATCCTCTTCAGGTCATGGACGTGTACGGCACGGATGCCTTTCGTTTCACGCTTTCCGCACTCGCAGCGCAGGGCAGGGACATTCGTCTGTCCGAAAGCCGGATCGAAGGGTATCGCAATTTCATGAATAAGGTGTGGAATGCAGCGAGATTTGCTCTTCCTTACCTGGAGACATTGTCACCCGAAGATACCCCTGCGGATTCCAAGTCTCTGCCTCTTGCGGAACGATGGATCCTTTCCAGGCTGCACAGGACCATTCAGGAGGTTCGCTCTTCCATCGAGACCTATTGCTTTAACGATGCCGCGCAATCTCTGTATCAGTTTACCTGGCATGAGTTCTGTGACTGGTACATCGAAGAATCCAAGATATCGCTGGGTGGCGAAAATCAGGACGCGAAACGGGCTACTGCAGCTACCATGCGTTATGTGCTGGACGCCTTGATGATGCTTTTGCATCCGTTTATTCCGTTTATCACAGAAGAGATAGCTGCAAAAATTCGTCCGGAACGCGCGTCCATCATGAAGGGACCGTTCCCGGAATTCGATCCTTCCCGAATCGATCCAGAAGCTGAAAATATGATGGGAATCCTCATGGGAGTGGTCAGTTCAGTACGCAACATTCGTTCTGAGATGAACATTGCCCCGTCAAGAGCACTTCCGCTTCTGGTCTTCTCGTTTTCGGAACAGGAAAGGGAACTCCTGGACAAGAATCGCTCCATGGTGGAGACTCTCGCGAAAGTCAACGAATTCAGGGTGATCTCTCCGAGTCAGGAGATAGAACCGCCTCGGATGGCCGCGACAGCAGTGGTAAATGAAATGCGCATCCTGGTTCCTCTGGAAGGCATCGTCGATCCGGATGCAGAGATTTTCCGGCTCAGCAAAGAATTGGCGAAAATCGAGAAAGAACTACAGTCAGTATCGAGAAAGCTTTCCAACGAGGAATTCCTCGCAAAGGCCAATGCAGCGGCAGTCCAGAAGCAAAAGGAACGACATTCCGAGCTTACGGCCAAACTGTCAGGGCTGGGAAGCGGACTGGAAAAAATGCGCTCCCTCAAGAGCTCGTGAGGAAGGAAATCGGGGAGGAACTTCTTGTAAGAAGTTCCTCCCCGAACCCCACCTCAAGAACTTCTAATACTTGCCGGGGATCAATTTCCTCATTGGAAATTGATCCCCGGCGAATGTTAGAAGCTCTTGATAAAAGGCTTGAAAAGCCAGCGTAGGATGCGGTGAACCCGCGATCCGCGCGGGTGAACCGCATCAGTCGAGGTCTTTCGCTACCGATGCGATTCGCTTCGCTCATCACATCCTTCGCGATCTGGAAAGTGCCCCATGTTCGGTAATCTGATAATATATGAGAGTTTGGGTTCCACCCAGGACATAGCGCGTGAACTGGCTCGCCAAGGGGATTCGGAAGGCACCGCAATCCTGGCTCTCAAGCAAACCTCCGGACGTGGAAGACTGGGGCGCACCTGGGTATCGCCTCCCGGCAAGAATTTGGCCTTGTCGGTCATTCTGAAGCCGCACATCGAACCGCAGCACGCGTCTCTGCTGGGAATGGCAGCATCCATTGCCACTGCAGAAACAGTAGAGTCATACGGAATCGCCAGGGCTGAGTTGAAATGGCCGAATGACGTGTTGGTGAACGGTCGGAAAATCGCGGGAATCCTCTCCGAAGCTGCCGTCACTTCCAACCGCCTGGAATACGTGATCGTCGGATTGGGTTTGAACGTGAATTGTTCTCCAGACGATTTCCCCCCTGATTTGCGAGAATTGGTGACTTCGATGGCGATCTGTACAGGTCAAATCTCCGACGTGGAAGAAATCGCTCGCGTGTTTCTCGACAAGATGCACAGCCTCTACGATCGCGTGAGAACCGAAGGACCGGCGTTTATTCCCAACTCGTGGGACGGCAGATGGGCGCATCGGAAATCCTATGTCATCAGAGATGGGATACGATACCGGGCTGAAGCTATAGCGCCGGATGGAGCACTAGTCGTTTCAACGGAAGACGGAACAATAAAACAACTCGTTTCGGGAACAATTGAAATCGTGAGTCCATAAGTCTTCAGGGAAGGGCCGCACATGTCCATCTCCAAATTGATCTCATCGGTATCTCCATTGAAAATGGTTCTCGTCCTGCTCGCGTGTATTGCTCTGAGCAGTCTAGCTGCAGTTTTATCTTTGGGGCCTCGGATCGAACGCCTGGCTGCAACTGCTGTGGATAACTATGATGCATATTTTCCGGAAATTCGTATTCGCGACGGACACGCTTCGATTCGCGAAAAACAGCCTCATTTTGTCGATCTGGGAGATCAGACACCCGTTGTTATCGACACCAGAGAAGGAATGCAGAAAGAAGCCGCAGAGTACCTCAAGCAGCATACCCACGGTATTGTGCTCTCCCGGGATGCGGTGATCTTAAAGAATGGCGGAGAAATACGAATCGTATCCTTAAAAGATGCCCCGGATGCGATCATCAATGCCGCCAATCTCAGTGATCTAGCCGATCGCTATCTTCCTACCGTCATCAGGCTGGCAGCTCTTTTTACCGTACTCTTTTTCCTGATTTTGAAACCGCTTCAGGTGCTCGTCCTCGCATTAGTTCCCTACTTCGCCGTACGATTCTACAAAATGGTGCTTTCCTACGGAACTTCGCTGAAGTTCTCGGTGGCAGCAATGGTGCCACCCGTGTTGCTGGACGCACTCCTGTCTCTGGGCAACATTCATGTCCCCGCAGAATTCTTTCTTTACATCGGACTATATGTGGGCCTGCTGATTGTCCTGACAGCGGATCTGATTCGCAACGCGCGGGAATCTGCAGCGTACCAACCTCCATACGTGAATCCGTGAGCAGGCCGATCATGGAATATTTTCTTTGCGTCCTCGGCATGGTGATGGTTTTGGAAGGACTCCCTTATTTCGGATTTCCCGACAAAATGAAACAATTTATGAAAACCGTTCTCGAACAGGATGATGCAACGTTGAGAATAATGGGCAGCATATTGATGGTATCCGGACTGTTCATTATCTTCCTGGCCAGAAAAAGCCTTGAATAGACATGATGGATGAAAATACAGCGCTCTACACAGATGATGCATCGATGGACATCCCCGAGAGCTTTCGGCTTGCAACGTATTCGTACGAGCTGCCGCCAGACCTGATTGCGCAAAAACCTTCTCCTGAAAGGGACCGATCGAGACTTCTCCATTTGAATCGCCGAACCGGGGCTGTCGCTCACCACTTGTTCGCCGAATTACCCGGATTGCTCAGGCCTTCGGATGTTCTCGTGCTCAACGAGACAAAGGTGATTCCCGCGTTTCTCCAGGGAAAGAAAACCACCGGGGGCCGCGTGGAATTGCTGGTGACCGACCCCGGAGAAATGTTTGGGCCCGGAGAATTCCATGCAGTACGCACGTGCATCACGAAATCGAGCAAACCTATTAAGCCGGGATCGAGAATTCTTGTTGGAAATGGAGTTGAACTGGAATGCATCCACGCCGTGGGCCCCGGCAGAATACAGGTCCGCTTTCCTGTAACCGAATCAATGCTTCTGAATTTTCTTGAAGAACATGGCAAACCGCCGCTTCCTCCCTATATTCACACAGCCAAGCGAGACGAAGCTCTGGATCGCTGCCGATATCAGACTATTTACGGGCGAGTTGCCGGTTCCGTTGCCGCGCCGACGGCAGGTCTGCATTTTTCGGAAAAACTTCTGAAAGAACTTGAAGGTATGGGGATACTTGTTGCGCGTATAATCCTTCACGTCGGACCCGGAACGTTCTTACCTGTGCGTACACAGGATGTAAGATTGCATACTATGGAATCGGAATATTTTGAGATTTCCGATGAGACTGCCAGAAACATCACTCGCGCTGCACGCGAGGGACGACGCGTAATAGCTGTCGGAAGCACCAGCACCAGGGCTTTGGAAACAGCCGTGTCGGAGGATTGTCATATTTGTCCGGGAAAAGGCAAAACGTCATTATTTATTCTTCCTGGATATCGGTTTAAAATTGTTAAGGGAATTATCACCAACTTCCATCTGCCGGAATCCACGCTCCTTATGCTTGTCTGCGCGCTAGGGGGAACCGATCGCGTTTTGAGCGCGTACAGGCAAGCTGTTCACCAAAAGTATCGCTTTTACAGTTACGGCGATGCCTCTTTAATAGCTGAATAATTAGAGAAATCACTACTTCGAAAAAGGCGGGACCCCCTCTGGGGCACCGGGTAGGATATTTTGGTTGGAGTCTCATGGAGGAATTATTTGGTAGGGCTGATGCAGGTGAGCAACTTCTAATAGGATAGGTTTTTCTTGTCAAGGTTTTTTTGATAAAAATGATTCATCTCATTGTGACAATTCGATCATTAATGTATTCCGCTCTAAAAAATACCTCATCTTAACCTCCTAGCATTTTTTATAAATCCGGAATCTTGCCGAATTGGTTATGCTTTAAATAATCAACATAACTTCTAGACATTAAACCAGAAAATATGATAGAATCGAAAAAACGAAATAACGCGATCGGCGCGCAATGTCATATCTGGAGGAAATTGTGATAATAAAGTCAATGATAACAATATCATCAATCTTTTTGATGATAATAGCTGTAGCGATTGGATGCGCGGTCGCATCACAACCGATGCCCATCCATCAGGAATTCGATAATGAGTCAAAGCTCGGAACGGGTGATGCAGATCGATCTGCCGCCCTCCAAAAACAGATCACTTCGTCGGTCAAGGGAACTCAGGAAAAGAGTAGCCAACCATCGAGCACCCAGGACGCGAGCACGCGTACGGGCGATCTCAATCTGAGACAATTCTTCGGCTCCCTGTTGCCATCAAAACAGGATCTGGACAAAGCATTCGACGACGAATACAACCGCTCGTTTCAGACGAGACCCAGCAACTGGAGGAATGGGGAAAAATAGCAGGAAAGAATAACAGGCTAGCCCGATATCGGCTGACATAATTTCTGACGTTTTGAACGTTCCACCTTTTACAAAGGCCGGTAGAGTCCGGAGTCTCTGCCGGACAGAACTAGTTGATTTGTTTTGCAAATGTGCCGGCACGGAGGCCGGCACCCACCAATTCTTAAGGAGTGCTTTTCGATTATGAACAGAAAAGCGAATCAGTATTTGCTCAGCCACAGCCACGAGAGTATCAGGAACCACATGATGACTCCTTATCGACCGGGACCATATGAAATGCTCAGCCGAGGACAATCAGTGCATCAACAGCGACAGGTCTGCCATCCCTCAGAATCAACGGATTGATATCTATTTCCTTTATGCTGCTGTTTTCCAGGCCGATGCGTCCGACAGTGACGAGAACCTCCGCTAGTTCTTCCCGGTTGGCCTCGGGCATTCCCCTTACAGGCCCCAATATTTTGTGTCCCCGTATGTCTTCCATCATTTCGTACGCGTCGCGCTGGCTCAGGGGCGCCATTCTGAAGCACACATCCTTGAGTGCTTCGGTAAATACGCCTCCCAGACCGAACATGACACAGGGACCGAACTGAGCATCGCGCGTCATGCCTGCCACAAGTTCACGAGCGCCGTTGACCATTTCCTGAACGAGCACTGCGTCATCCGGACCGATCTTTGCCGAAATCTCACGAAATGCTTCCACCGCTGCTTCACGGGTGCGTATGTCGAGGATGACCAGATTTTTTTCGGTTTTGTGACTCAAATCGGGAGAGCAGCCCTTCAGAACAATCGGGAAAGGAATGCGCTCGATTGCCAGGCAAAGCTCTTGCTCGTTTTTTATAAGCATTTCGGTTGTGACCGGAACGCCGTACCGTGCGAGCACCTGTTTCGACTCGTATTCTGAAAGGACTGATCTGCCTCCGGAGAGAGCTTTATCGATAATTTCCATGTGGGCCTCCAAGTATGTTCCTTTATAGCTCCGGGAAGACCGACTAGGCAATCATAATGAATCCGGACTTGGTGGAAGCACAGTTACTCAAGCTCTTTGTTCAGCACGGTGACGCAGTTGTTTCAAGATCATGGGAGGCTCTTTGGCAGTGCGAAAGTATGACCGAGCTACTTTATAGGAAATCAACTATTGACTTTTGAAATCAGTCAGATCATCCTGAGCCTATTGTTGGAGATCACCGGCTATTTAAGATTTCTCTTGATTCCTTTTCTCTAAACGTTTACAGGTGAGTCTGCGATTCACGCAAAAATCGGATCGAAGCGGATTGATGCCTTTCTACGGCATTTGAAGCGATATCCGAAATGTTACCCTGAGATTATCCATATGGATGAAAAGGGTGCGCGCCATTAAAGGCAAAATTGTGGCTTATTTCTGGTTCGGTATTGAGAACCAGTTGCATGTGGAAGCTTCCTAAGTCCCTGTGCCCGGAATCTTTTGTGGTAACAGGCAAGGGCTCTTTCAACTATAGATAGAAGATTGCTGGAGCCGGAAAGAACCCGCGAACCTGTTGTGTTCGTGCAGTCAAGGAGACACTCATGGCTAAAAAGCCACCCAGACGAGACCCTATCATCGTCTACAAGAGGGAAGAAAAAGGCCTGAAACCTTTTCTTCCGAAGACTCGAGGCGGATTTAGACTCGGACCACCACCTCGACCGAATCAGAAACCAAAAAAGCCGAAGGAAACTAAAACCGTTCTTCCTGAAAAGGTGCGTTTTCATAATGCAGCCATGGAAGCTATTGAGGCCATGGGATCGCCGGATCAGGAGATAGCGAGGGGCTGCTATTTTCTTTGTTTCCTCGTGCACGAGACCAAGACCAGCACAGATCTGTTCCCGCTTAAGCACAACGTGCTCGAGAAAATATTCAAGAGTGGAACGAGTTGCTTGACCGTGAATTATGTGCGCCGCGGAGATAGAGAAATCTATCATCTGTCACCGGAAGCCAAGAAGAAGTGGGAATCCGAAACAGGAAGCAACAAGCATCATATCCGGATGTACTTGAGCCCCAAATGCAAGGTCGAATTTGAAGAAGGTTATTTCGATCTGTACCATTTTCATGTTGTGCTTGAACCCTTCCGTTTTTCTTTCTATCTGCCGATTCATCAGGCTGGTTGGCTCGACAAGCGTCGTATATCGAAGCGCCGATTTCACTATCCACAGACGGTGGAGTACGGGCTCTTCGAGGGAAAACTCATCACGACCTCCAGAAAGGCCACCATGATCTCTCTGGAACAGATAAAGGAAGAGCTCAACAAGCTGCTCGAAAAAGATATCGGCAAGAAGAAATAGTTTTCTCTCCCCTTTGCCTCGGGGTATGAGCATGAGAAAAAAGCATTGACTTGAGTTAAATGGTAGGATACGTTCACGCGAAATTCCCCTGCTAACGAAGACTGTTTATAAGTTGCCGGACGAACCCGTTCCGAGAGTCGCCATTTTAGGCTGACACTCGGACGTGTAAGCATGGTTGATCGCTGAAATATGACTGCCGTATTTCGTCAATGAATAGGTGCGTCTACATGGGCTTTGAGAAAAAGGGGGTTATATAGCTTACGTTATTCGGAAGCACGTCTAATGCTGCTGACGCTTGGAAGATCAATCTCTCCGATAATCTATTGGGAATCCTCACGAACGCTCCTGATCTTCCCTGGCATGTTAACCACTTACGCCAGTTTAGCGGTATGCGTGATGAAAATCCAAAACCCGGGAGTTGTTATCTATGGGATTGGTAGAATTGGCTTTTTCAGACTGGATAGGCACTATTACACTCAATAATCCAAAAAAACTCAATGCGTTGAGTGAAGAGCTGATAAAAGATTTCTGTGACGCTTTGGAAGAGTTGAAACGACAAAGCGTAAGGGTTGTCATTCTTAGAGCGCCTGCCGGGTCGAAGATTTTTTCCGCGGGTCATGACATGCGCGAACTACCCCTGGATGGTCGCGATCCGTTGACGTACACCGACCCGCTCAGACTGGCTGTAAGGACCATCGAGTACTTTCCTGCTCCCATAATCGCCATGGTGGAGGGGAGCGTATGGGGCGGAGCATGTGAGCTGGTGCTGAGCTGCGACATAATTATCGCGGCTGAAGACGTAACCTTTGCTATCACTCCTGCGAAAATCGGAGTGCCGTACAACATCTCGGGAGTCCAGAATCTCATTATCACCGGCGGAACCCATATCTGCAAAGAAATGTTGTTTGCAGCACAACCTTTTCCCGTGAAACGATTGGTCGATGCGGAAATAGTGAACCGGGCAGTCCCAATCGATCAGTTGGAGACGGTTGCTCAAACCCTTGCCGAGCAGATCTCCAAAAACTCACCACTTGTAATCAGTCTTCTCAAGGAAGAAATCAGGTTGTTGTCGACGTCGCATAATCTCAGTCCTGAGACGTTCGAGAGGGTGCAGAGCATGCGCCGCAGCGTGTACGACAGCGATGACTACCAGGAAGGAATCAAAGCGTTCTTTGAAAAACGACCGCCAATTTTTAAGGGCAAATGACCTTCCAAAATTAACCCTCCCTTAACCCTCGATGATTCCTGTGATATGATTGAGCGCATCTCAACACCGATGTTTCCGATCGAGCAATACCGAGCACAGTGTCTTCGAGTGGAAGTTCAATCTCCAGTGCAGCCTGGTCAGCCCAAAAACAGAATCAAGAGTTTCCCGCTCCTCGTGCGAAAGGAGATGCTGGCCGCACTTCTTGCATTCGCTGTCCTGGGGATCGTCTCGGCTCTCTGGGATGCACCGCTTTCCGTACCTGCAGATCCTTCCGGAATTCCCGAACAAGATGTGAAAGCTCCCTGGATTTTTGTAGGTATCCAGCAGATGCTCCGTTATTTTCCCCCCTTTGTTGCGGGAATCCTTCTTCCCCTGGCAGCGACCGCGGCACTGGCTGCAATTCCGTATCTTCTCCCCAGACAGCCGTTGCTGATTTCGATTATCTTCGGTGCAACCGTGATTTTGCTTACTGCTCTGACACTATGGGGTTATTTCTCGTGAAATCCCCGTCAAATGTCTATCTCTCAGCATGCCTGATTCTGGGATGCATACTTCTGGGCACATTTGGGTATATCGAATACAGGCATCGCACCCCTGAGTGGAAGCAGTATCAGCTCAAAGGTTTCGAACTTGCTCGGGAGCGTTTGGAACAACAGCTCGCCGCAGAGCAATCCGGCGAGAAGAGGCAGGAAATCGCATCCGAAATAAGTTCCCTCAAAAACAAGAAACCCGAAATCATAGAAGTAAGCCCGTTTGGAGGGAAGCTGCCGGTAGAAAGGTGCCTCACGTGTCATCTCGGAATCGAGGACCTGTCAAAATCTCATCCTAACACGGTATTCGGCTGTGTGACATGTCATGGAGGGAACGGACCCGACTTGACGGTAAAGGGTGCACATGCCGGACTGAGAGGCGGACGCAATCCTGCTCGCCTCGACCTTGCCGCTGCAAGCTGTGGAGGACAAAAGAGTGCTCTGGGATCCTGCCATTCTCAGAGAGAGCACCCGCTCTTGAATCGAGTCGAGAATGTCCCTCGTTCGATCATGGCCACGAATGCCGGTATAATCGGAATACTCAGATTCCAATGGGGGCTGGAGTCAACTTCGGAATCCGAATTTGCCATAAAAAGTGTTTCGGACGGGAAAACGACGCTTTCACCCGTGCATGCGGAAAAAACGGAATCAGGCGTCTTCAACATTGCGGAGAGCCACTTCAGAAAATTCTGCGCAGCCTGCCATTTGTGGGGTTCCCGTCCCAGGGAAACCATGGGCCGGCTGGAGGGATGCCCTGCCTGTCATGCCCCCTACGGAGACCGGGGGCACTATTCCGGAGGAGATCCCACAATCAAACGGGATGAAACGGGACATCCCGCAACCCACACGATAACAAACCTTATACCGAACGATCGGTGCAGAGCCTGCCACAATCGAAGCGCGCGAATAGGCCTCAACTATCACGGAGAAATGGAAAGCTCTCAGTACGGAACGCCGTTTGTGCATGGACAGCTCAATAACGATATCCTGAGCGACGGCCGGTTCTATTGGAAACTGGTGCCGGATGTGCATCATGAAAAAGGAATGGCTTGCATAGATTGCCACACAGGCCAGGACACCATGGGCGACGGATCTGTCCACAAATTTATGAAAGATCAGATAGAGGTCCGCTGCGAAGACTGTCACGGTTCCAGGAAAACTCCTCCCGCTACCATGACCGTGGAGAGCAAAGATCCGCTGATTCATACTCTCGTGAGAGGTTCGCCGTTTATTCGGCTCAATGATGGAGATACCATTCTCAAGACTTCCAAGGGCCGGCCTCTGCCGAATGTGAGACTCACGGAAAAAGGTTTCGCGCTTACCGGAAAGCTGACAGGAAAGCAGCACCCCGTGAACGTTGTCACCGGCAAGAAGAATCATGGGATTCCCGGCCACGATCGCCTGGAATGTGATTCGTGCCACAGCGCATGGAGTCCTCAGTGTTACGGTTGCCACCAGGTTCTGGATTTCACCAATCGCGGAACCGATCACCTGACCGGGAAGCAGACTCAAGGGCGATGGGCGGAAGGAAGAGGATTCTTCAGGTATGAGCGGCATGTGTACGGCATTAATTCCCGCGGAAAGGTGGGCATTCTGGTTCCCGGGTGCCAGGTCTGGAATACCGTAGTGGATGCAGACGGAAAAATCGTGCCCCCGTTCGATTCTGCCATAACGAAATTGCGTAACGGGAATTCCTCTGTCGCCATTGGCCCGACACACCCGCATACCACGAGGAAAGAAGTCCCGAGGTGCGTGGATTGCCATCTGGACCCGAAAGCACTCGGACTCGGGGAAGGAGTGGCTACTTTCAAATCCAAAGAAAATCAGGTGGCTGTGGAACCGCTCTACGATTCCCGAGCGTCAGGCCTGAAAATCCCATACTCTATAGACAGCGTTGTGGACGCGAACGGAAAAGAGCTGCAGGGCACATCACACCAGCTTGCTCGCGGGTTCAACCAGGAAGAACTTCGGAGAATAACTTCAATTGCGCGCTGTCTCCCCTGTCACGATCGATACGACGATCCTGTATGGACCAAACCCGGGCCGTACAAAGAAACCGCGGCATGTCTGAAAGCACTTGAGGAGATGCAGCGAAAGCAGGAGTGACCAGACGCCTTGTTTTATTCAGGAGACAGACCGAATCCTTCTCTCAGAGACTTCGCGGAGTCCCATGTTCATGACAAACCTTTCGATCCAAACTCTTCCGACTATCACGTTCAGGAATTCATCAAGCCTATAGAAACGAACCGGAACTCGCCACTTTACGGCATGCATCCTTATCATCTTGGAAAGAAACCCGCGGACGCAATACAGGAATATGTGCGACATTACACGGACCCGGGTGACCTTGTTTTGGACCCGTTCTGCGGATCGGGAAGCACCGTCCTTGCCGCATTGACCCTGGGTCGCAAGGCTATAGGAATCGATGCTTCGCCCGCAGCGACGTTCATCACCCGATTCGTGGTGAATCCGTGCGATCCGGAAGATCTCAAACAGAGATTCAATCGGCTTTGTGAAACGGTGAAGCCTTTCATGGATGACTTGTATTCCACGACATGTCATCTGTGTGGCAGTCCCGGTACCATTCATCACGTTGTGTACTCGAATGTGTACCAGTGCCCGAGCTGCGGAGCGCACATTACCTTATTTGAGGCCGTCTCAGGTAATCCCCCCGGCTGCCCTTCATGTTTTCGGAAACGCGGTCGTATTCAGCCTATAACTCCTTTCTTAACCAAATGCGGGAACAGGCCGGTTACCCTGAATTTTTCCTGCAATGAGACATGCACAAGAGGGAGAATCACCAGATCCGTTTGCGGAACCCCGGAAGAACAGGCTGCATTCAGAGAAATCGACCTTCCTCGGATAGACCGTATCGAAAACTCACCCGTCGAGCACCCGTTTCCCGATCGATTCATGATGGATGTGCAGGATTCGGATATTCCCTGGGGTGATGAATGGCGTCCAAGCCGGAATTTCAGGAAGGTTCGAGATCTCTTCACAACACGGAATCTGAAGGCCATTGCCGCATGTATGCACGCAGCCGGATCGGATGACGATCTGAGAGCGATCGTTACCGCGGGAATGTTTGCTCTGAGTCTCAAAGCTCAGCATTTGAAAGGGGGAGGGGGGTACATACCCGGAACCTGGTCGCTTCCGCCCATGTCAAAGCAGCGCAATGCTATGGAGACCCTGGGTAAAATCTTTTCACGCGTGTACAAGGCAAAACGAATGCTGCTCAGCAGCATTTCTTTGGACGAACTCTGCCTCTCAACGCAATCTGCTACGGATCTTTCGGCACTGCCGGATTCCTCGGTGGAGTACATTTTCACCGATCCTCCTTACGGCGGTACGGTTCAATATGCGGAGTTGAACTTCATCTGGGAGGCATGGCTCGGCATGAATACGTCCTGGCGCGAGCGTGAAATCGTGGTGAACGGAACTCGCGGCAAAGGATTGAATGAATGGACCGAAACCATGGTTGCAGCGATGTCGGAATGCTGCAGGGTGCTAAAGCCCGGAAGATGGTTGAGCCTCTGTTATCACGACTCTTCGCTGGCGATGTGGGGAAGGGTCCAGGATATCATGATAAAGGCCGGATTTGAGATAGGCGAAAGCACCTCACCGCTGTATATCGATACTGGATCGTCCACGTACAACCAGCGGGTTACGCGGAAAAGCGTAAAACGGGAGTTGGTCATCAATTACCGCAAACCATGCCGCCGGAGCGAGGTAAAGAACCCTGTCCTCGCCACATCCAATTACGAAAACACAGTTCGACGGATTGTCACTGCATTCTTGCAGTCATCTCCCGGAGCGTCGAAAGACCGCATATACGACCACCTTACCCATGCATTGTTGCGGCAGACCCGCATTCAGGATCTCGATTTCGAGAGAGTCCTGAGAGAATTGGCCATTCAATCGAGTAACGGAGAAAATGCCTGGTTTCTGAAAAAGACCGCTCCAAAAATCTGACATTCCTGTAATATTTCACTCAAAAGATACCATTCGGTTAGATCTTCCCGGAGAAGTTCATAAGGATTACGGCTAGTTTTCGAAGGTTTGGCACACATTTCGCTATGCCACAATTAGTCCCGGTCTCGTGAGATTCCGGAAAAGGCGCTGATTCGCAATCAAGAAAGTAAAGCTCCGGGGAAACCCTTCTTGTAAGAAGTGTTTCCCCGGACCCCTTCCCAAGAACTTCTAGCATTTGCCTAATAGCTGGTTTTTCTCACGAAAAACCAGCTATTAGGCCAGTGTTAAAAGTTTTTGGAAGGGTCTGGGGAACCTTTTTTACAAAAAAGGTTCCCCAGATCTTACTCTGTGATGGCGAAATCACAGCTTTTGACGGGACTGCACAGGCGATTATAATCTTTTAGAATCTTTCTCTTTGAAAGCGAGCGATACATGCTGCCACGAGAACGAATCAACGACAAGCAATCCATCGCCAATCATTACGAATTGAATATTCTACGAGGGTTGAGTCAAGACATCGATAAGGCCTTGGACCTGGATGACATGCTCTATCGATTCCTGTGCATCCTTCAGGAGCATACATCCACCAGGAGAGCGTGGATAATGCTTCAACGTCCGGAAACCGGGCGCCTCCTCCTTCGGGCATCCTGCGGATTAACCAAAGAAGAAGAGAAGAAAGAAACCCAGAATAGCGCATTCAGTCTTTCAGGGGCTGTTTTCAGAACCGGTGGTATCTGGATTGCGCCCAAGACGGGAAAGTATTTTCCTGTCAAAATGATTGGCGATGAACCGGAATCCGTTTCAGTGATAGGCATTCCTATTGTTATGGATGATTCTCCGGTGGGAGTCCTCAATTCGCAACGGGTGTTCCCCACAACTGTAGCGTTGGACGAAGACATTCGACTTCTCTCGCGTATTGCGGACACAATTGCGCAATTGGTGAGCTTGAATTACCAGGTACGTGCGCGGGAAGACGCTCTCACACGGGCACTTGACTCTCTTAAAACGGAATTGTCGGAAAAAATAAACAACTTCCTCGCTGTTGGCAGAAGCCCGTTAATGGCTCAAGCACAGCAGCTCATCAGAAAGATTGCTCCAACCAATGCAACGGTCCTGCTTACTGGGGAACCGGGAGTCGGAAAATCTCTGGCCGCAAGATTGATTCACGAACTCAGCGATCGAAACCGTTTTCCCTTTGTGGCAGTGAATTGCTCGGCTTTTCCCGAAAATCGCATCGAATCGGAACTCTTCGGCTGCGAAAAAGATGCATTCTCCGGAATTCTGGAACCGAGAATGGGCCGTTTGGAGGAGGCAAATCACGGAACGATCTTTTTGAAAAATATTCATGAACTGCCGCTTCCGTTCCAGTCCAAGCTTTTGCGATTTCTTCAGGATAAGGAATTCGAGCCCGTGGGAGGTATGAAGGCCGTTTCTGCGGACGTACGGCTCATAGCTGCTGCAGAAATCGATTTGAGTGAAGCTGTTGCTGACGGGATCTTTCGTCAGGATCTCCTGTTCAGACTGAACGTGTTTCCCATTGCGATCCCTCCTCTCAGGGAACGGCCGGAAGATCTGGCTCCTCTGGTGGGGTTCTTTAGTGACAGAGTTCGGCGGGACCTGGGACTGCCGCTTAAACTCACGCGGGAAGCAATGGCAGCTCTGGAAAAATGCGCGTGGCGGGGCAATGTACGGGAACTTGAGAATTTTATCGAGTACCTCGCGTTTACCGTGCCCGGGGGATTGGTTGAGGCAAAAGATTTGACTTTATGTCCGAATTTCTCGCGGAACGAATGGCAAGCGGAGGCATGCGAATCCCTGGACGCGCTCAAGGATATCGAGAGACGGAGTGTAATCGCTGCGCTGGAAAGGAATAGCTGGGTGCAATCCCGGGCGGCAAAGGATCTCGGGATTACCCTGAGACAAATCGGCTATAGGGTGAGAAAATATAACCTGGAGCACATAATCCAGCGGAATCGCACTGTAGAAAGAGTGTAGTAATAGATAGTTTCAACGGTTTCTAAAAAGCCAATCGATCAGGACTATGACGACAAAAACCACAAGACCCATGAACAGGAAAACGAACCGGAGTTCATCCATTGAGTGCTCCTCTGATTACAGGTACCCGCCGATATCCATGCACCTCGTCATTGCTGAAAAGAGGTTCAACACCTCAGTGAATAAAGGACGCTGGCGGTCCATGAGAAACTATTCTACAGGATTCACATTCAAGAGACTAATATAAGGGCAAGGCGCCAATCACCACTTCATCCTTTCTGGAAGAAGAGAACCGATCCTCAGGGTCTCATAATGTGGGAGGCTGGAGGTATCCTTCGCTCCGGACGACGCAAAGCCGTCTAATCACTCCGCTCAGGACACCCCAGCCTTCGCTATCTTATGTGCATAACTGCGAAATCGTATCAAATCTCCCCAGTCCCCCCCTCCACGAAAGGGAGGTAAGAGGCAACACCTTAATTCCCCCCTTATTAAAGGGGGGGAGGGGGGATTTTTCGACTACCATCTGCACTGAGTTTTGGTCATATATTTTGGCAATGACCAAAACGCTCGTTAGCGTTCGCAGCATTCAAGGACTTTCTCCGATGAGCGTCTCACCCTGCTTTCTTGTGAACTAATCCTGTCCGTAAGTATAGAGGAAAAAGAGTTCTCGGAATAGTGCCCCATTTGCTGTGCAACCTGGAGGCACGAAAAAGACGTTATTATAGCTGCCGCAATGAATGTCCGATTGAGGATAAGAATATTGGTGGGTGTCGGCCTCCGTGCCGGCACATCTTCAATATGATCGATGATATCGAAAGAATGGACCGCCAGGGAGAAACTGTCTCAAAATTCATAACTGAACGGAACATCATGCTGCGACTCGCCATCCCTGTTGGGGTAGCCATGGGGAGGCTGTCTCAAAACCTCCTAATCATCTAGAAGATGGATTGCAGAAAAGTGTTGACACCAGGACGAGTCGACAATGAACACCGAGAATCCTCAGGGTTCTCATGGTTAGTTCGACCTTAACGCTTGTCATTGCGAGCGAAGCGAAGCAATCGCCTGAAATTAAGCGCCTGAATCCCAGGCGATTGTCCCGCGAGACGCGGGATCGCTGTGCTCCTCGCAATGACAACATTTGGCAATCGCTCTAAAACGTTCGTAACTTGAAGAGAGGACCCAATTTCTGAACTACAGATTCGATAACACCGGCCGCCGTCGAGCTGTACATGCGATTCGCGCGCATGAGTGCCCTGCGTCTGGGTTCGGCAAATTCACAGTAATCGATGATGTCATCGTGCCCGGCCGTCCCAAGCTCTATTTTTCGCGACAGCTCTTTTGATGTTTTCCATGCAGAGATTTCCTTTGTGTTGAATCTTTCACAATATGCCTGGGTAATATACTTGTCCCACAGCAACACGATGGCAACTGCTGAGCAAATGTTTGCCCTGGGACCGCAGATTGCGTAACAGGGGTTACCATCCGCAGAATACACTCTCTTCAGCAACAAGCCTTTCTCGTTCTGCTTTCCCATTTCCAGACCCAGACTGCTCATGACCTCTCCATTAACACCGCCTACGGACATTCCCACAATGCTTACCGAATGGTCGCGATTTGTGCCGTCTTCTATCAATTGCCTGATAAGCGCAAATTCTGCCGTCTCTTTGCCTAATGGTCCTCCGAATCCATGATGTTTCAATTCACTTACCAGCGGGTCGTAATTCACTAACACATATTCCTCGAATGTTCTTCCATGCACCAGATGTGCCAATGAAAGCGTCATAATTATAGCAATGCAAATTCTCATTACACCTCTCCTTTGAACCGAATTTTTCGCAAGCCTTAATGAATGGATAGAACCCGCTTTGTGCACGATAATTATCGTACTCGCGGGAAAGTTGGCGACCTTAACACAAAGGACATCAGAAAATCAAAAATAGTTCGAAGTTAAATCTATTTCTGCGCGACTTGACATATAAACAAGTCACTAAAATATTGGGTACTTTGCCGATTATTACATTAACGGAGAATTCGTGCATTCAACAAGCTGCAGGCATTCGAGTTGTTCCCTGGTTTCCATGACCTGAATATTCTCCGAACAATGAGGGGGGATAACTTTTAGGTGCAGATGCATTTCTTTCGTGGTATCTTTAGGTCGGAATGAATATGTAAGGAGGTTCATATGGCGGATCAACAACAACAGCAGACTCTTCCGAAAATGTTCTCATTCAAAGACGAAGGGTATTATACGAACTGCACGATGATTGAAACTACCCCTTTCGATATTTGCCTGCTCTTCGGCAAGCTCAGACCGGGCACGGATGAAGCCGGAAATCGTTCCCTGGTTGAAGTGTACGAACGGCAGGTCTACCTGTCCCACGTACAAGCCAGAGCCCTCTATGAAACACTGGGTAAAAGCCTGGAAGCAATGAGCCGACCGAGAGTTGTTCCCACTCCCAGTTCCTGATAAGAAGCGCCGATTGGATCCTGCTGCAGTAGGACTTCTGCAGTGGCTGCATCTTCGTCCGGGTTTACCAGAGCTGTCAGTGCAGAGAAGACGCGACGTGCTGTCTCGGTTCGGTAGTATGCGTGAAAACCCAATTTTCGATCCGTATCGAGAGCACGTCGTACAATGAATGAAATGGAGCCTCCGTCAGTTATTTCCGGCAAGCCGGTCCCAGTTGCGCAATACCTGAATCCTTTGAGAATGGCTGTCCATCTGTACAGCCACAAAGATTTGATTGCGCGGCTCGCATGGAGAGATACCGTCGAGCGTTACCGGGGATCGTACCTGGGAATAGTGTGGTCATTCATAACGCCGCTTCTCATGCTTGCAGTGTATGCCTTCGTGTTCGGCGTCATCTTCAGCATAAAATGGGGTGTCGGGCAAAATGAAGGATTCCTGGATATCGGACTCACGCTGTTTTGCGGTCTCGTACTGTTCAATGTGTTTGCCGAAAGCATCATCCGAGCGCCTCAACTGATTCTCAGCAATCCGAATTACGTGAAAAAGGTTATTTTCCCGCTGGAAATATTACCGGTTGCCATACTCTGTTCAAGCCTTGTACAAGCCGTCATCAGTCTGACGATCTTAATCCCTGCGCTCATCCTGTTTAAGGGGACTTTCTCTTCGACGATCTATCTGTTTCCGCTGGTGGCGCTTCCCCTGCTTATGTTGACTCTGGGGTTCAGTTGGTTCTTGTCCTCTCTGGGGGTTTTTGTCCGAGACATAGGGCATCCTATCGGCATAGTGGTGCAGATTTTGTTATTCATTTCAGGCATTTTCTTCCCGCTGTCCGCTGTGCCGGAACCCTATAGGCTTCTTATTCAACTGAATCCCCTTACGGTAATTCTCGAGAATGCTCGAAAAACCCTCATGTGGGGGGCATATCCTGATTGGGGATGGCTCGCGTTGATTGGACTTCTTTCCCTGATCGTTCTTCAGTTGGGCTATGCCTGGTTCATGAAAACCAAAAGGGCATTTGCAGATGTCATCTGAAACTGGGAGAATGCGAAAGGAGACTATCCGTTCGGAGCAACATGGAATGAGTCTGGATACTGATTTTCCCGCAATTTCGATCCATAATATCGGAAAGAGCTATCATCTCTGGGACTCTCCCCAGGACAGATTGAAACAGCCGCTTCGCACAATGCTGTCACGGTGGCTGCCCGTACGGGAAAAGCGATATTTTCGAGAATTCTGGGCTTTACGCGATCTCTCATTCGATATAGGCCGGGGAGAATCAATCGGCATAATCGGGAAAAATGGCAGCGGAAAGAGCACACTCCTGCAGATCATCTGTGGCACGCTTGCGCCTACCACGGGATCCATTGAAATTCGAGGCCGCATCGGCGCGCTTCTCGAGCTGGGATCCGGTTTCAACCCTGAATTTTCCGGGAAAGAAAACGTATACATGAATGCCTCGGTATTGGGGCTCAAGAAGGAAGAAATTGACGAGCAGTACGAGGCAATCCTCGAATTTGCGGATATCGGCGATTTTATCCATCAGCCGGTGAAGACGTATTCCAGTGGAATGTACGTCCGTCTGGCCTTCGCGATTGCAGCGCATGTGAATGCCGACATTCTGGTCATTGACGAAGCGCTGGCTGTGGGGGATGCGTTCTTCGCTCAGAAATGCATGCGCTACTTACGGAAATTTCTGGAAAAAGGGACACTGTTGTTCGTGAGTCACGACACTGCTGCGGTCATTAATCTATGCGATAGAGCAATTCTCTTGGACGGAGGTATGATCCAGGCACAGGGATCTGCAAGAGACATTTGCGATCTGTATCTCGAAAAGGTCTTCGCGGCTCGACAGGATGTGAACAGATCGAAGAATTCCATCAGAGAGCTTCCTGTGCCGATCGACCCTGAGGAAATGGTCGATCAAAGGCTGAAGTACATTAATGCATCACCTCTTCGGAATGACATCGAAGTATTCCACTTCGATCCCGATGCACATTCATTCGGCAACTTCAGCGCCTCAATTATTGACGTGAAATTTCTGGAACGCATGTCAAAAACACCGCTCTCATGGATAGTAGGCGGTGAATCTGTGTGCCTGCGAATCATCTGCATGGCGCACGCGGATATAATGAGCCCGATTGTGGGCTTCTACGTGCGCGACCGGCTAGGACAGACTTTGTTTGGAGACAACACGTACGTAACGTACAGAAACAATCCCGTGTCGATACAGGCCGGGGAAAGATTCGAAGCAGAGTTCTGTTTCCGCATGCCAATATTGCTCGTAGGCGATTACTCCATAACTGCGGCGGTGGCAGAGGGATCTCAGGAACAGCATGTGCATCAACATTGGATGCACGATGCGCTCATTTTCAAGTCTCATTCAACGAGCAATTGGAGTGGGCTCATAGGGATTCCTATGGAAAAGATCTCGCTCCGGGTGCATTCCGAATAACGTGCAGGCAATGGACTTCAATCCTCTCGATTACCCCGCTGTATTCATGAAACCTCTGAGGCTTCGGATTTCAGCGTGGACGGAACATATTCCCTTCGCATTCGGGTTGATACAGATCCTGAGGCCTGCAACCCTGGTGGAATTAGGCGCGTACACGGGAGTTTCGTATTGTGCATTCTGCCAGGCTGTCGAATCATTGGATCTTCCGACCAGATGTTCGGCAGTTGATACATGGAGAGGAGACGAGCACGCTGGCTGGTACGGGGAAGAGGTATATCAGGATCTGGCGAGCTATCATGATCCCTTGTATGGAGGCTTTTCCACGCTCATGCGTATGAGCTTTGACGAGGCGGTCCAGCATTTTTCGGATGGTTCTATCGACCTTCTTCACATTGACGGTCTCCATTATTACGATGCGGTAAAACGCGATTTTGAACTGTGGCTTCCCAAAATGAGCAAGAAGGGAATTGTGCTGATGCACGATACCTGTGTGCGGGAACGCGATTTTGGTGTGGAAAGGTTGTTCCGAGAATTGGCCGACCGGTACCCTGTTTTCGAGTTCACACATTGTCACGGTTTAGGAATAATCGGAGTAGGAGAGAGTGCTAGAGGGGGAGCGTTACGGGAATTCTTCCGAGCCGACGCAGAGAGTACCGCTGCGATAAGAAGCTTCTTCACTGCATTAGGACTGAATATTTCTTTGGAATCACGTATAGAAGAGACTGAAGAAAAACTGGGCCGACTTTCCGAACAGTATTCCGAACAGAATCGACTGATGGAACAACACCAGGCCCGGATTGAAGAGCTACAGAATCAAATGACGCGTTTGCTAAACTCCAGATCCTGGCGGTGGACCGAGTGGCTGCGAAGCTCAAGGCGGTTTCTGAACCGAAAATGACGTCGCGGGACCTGATATTCTTTCGTAATGAAGGAAGGGTGTCCGAGCATGTGCTAGCTTAGAGTGTTTTGGGTCATTTGTTCCGGAGGAATCCCGCGAGACCCGGGGAAAATAGGTCGACGATTCATCGCCGTTTAAGGAACAATATGTGATTTTTGAGTCTCAGAGGGACGACTGACGCAAAAATTCCCGGCAATGAATAGGCTGTCCCAAAAGTCGAAATCTATCCCAGATCGTGGCACGAAGTTCTCATGGTCCTGCCGGCCTGATTGTAGGGGCGGGCCTCGTGTCCGCCCAAATAAGGGTAGGCACTAGGCCTACCCCTACGAAGATGGCGAATCGTGGCACGATTGTTATGCATTCGAGAATTCTGAGACAGTCTCTGAAATTCCCGGGCTCTATGGGACGAAGAGCTCGGAACGAAGTCAGAACCTGTGAGAGGTTGGGGCGTAAGTCTTTCGCAATATTATCCTCCTGAATTCAAAATGTATCGAGGTGAAAAATCAATGGCCAGATTCATTGAGTTTCCGTGGGGAGAAGAATCTCTCAAGATTTCCGTTCCAGACACATGGCGAATTCTCGGTGAGCTGAAACCCAGGTCGGTGCCTACAATTGCGGACCCAGCCGCAGCATGTGCGGAAGCTCTGTCCAACCCGATTGCAGCATCTCGACTGTCGCAACGTGCTCTTTCCGGTAAGCGTGTTGTCGCTGTGGTTGACGATCATTCTCGTCCCACACCCGTAGCCGAATTCCTGCAGCCTGTTATGAATGAACTCCTGGCAGCAGGAGCAACTGCAGAGAGCATACAAATTTTGATCGCCACGGGTGTCCACCGCCAGAGCCGTCTTGATGAAGTGGAGAAGAAGCTCGGTCGAGCATTGATGGACGCGCATCCCTGGCGCTGCCATGACGCGTCCGATTCGGACAGTCTCAGAGAAGTCGGGATCACTGCCAGAGGCACCAAAGTGGTTCTCAATAGGCTTCTCACGGAAGCTGACCTTATTGTGTGTGTTGGCGCCATTGAACCTCACTTGCTCCTCGGATTCGGAGGAGGACTGAAGATGTTGATTCCCGGTTGTGCCGCTGCCGAGACGATCGGAAAGAATCATATGCAAGGGGTCGATCCGGACAATTTCGATTACGTCGGCACCGTGGGGGATCGTTCTCCGATGCGGCAAGATCTCGAGGAGGGAGCGAGTCTCCTGAAAAAAGACGTGTTCATTGTAAACGTGGCCATGAACGAACAGGCGCGTGCGGCAGCTTTTTTCTGCGGTGACCCCATCATTGCTCAGAGACAGGGTGAAAAGTTCGTGCTTGAAATTTCCCGACAGGAAGTCCCGGAACAGGCCGATGTTGTCGTGGCGAACTCGTTTCCCATGGATGCCGACCTGCGGCAATCGGTCAAATGCATCGGAAATTCACTGTACGCATGCAAGCCCGGAGGAGTACTCCTGGCATTCGCACGCAGCATCCATGGCCTGGGCGAGATGCCTCTAGCGAAGAAGACTCTTCCCTATCCGGTGATGAGAACGCTCCTAAAGGTGATTGGGAAAAATCGCGTTCTATCTCTCGTGGAAAAGGCGAAGAAAGGCGAACCGGTGGAGGAGGTGTTTATCGGACATTTCGGTCTTCAAATGCTGAGACGCAACCATCTGGGGATTTTCAGCGACAGTCGGCTTCTGCCGGAGGATATCGGCAGGAAAATGGGGCTCGCCAGGAGCTTCAACAAAACGGAATCGATCATGGACTGGGCTGCATCCAAAGCTCCAAGCAGCGCGACAGTCTGGGTCTTTCCTTCCGGCGGTTCGACATTCGCCTCGTTTGGGAACGGCCGCTGATAGCACTGTCTTTTCAAGATTTCAAACAATAGTCACTCTTTTGCGAATGGATTAGACTTTTAGCGAGTGCCAAAAATTCTGACGTTCATCCCATGCTCAAATAGAAGCTACAGGTAGGGGACCGGCGTCCCTGTTGGTCCATTATATTGATATCATTGATGAACACGTGCCGGCACGGAGGCACGGCACCCACCGATACTCCTAATCCTCAATCGGTCACTAATTTTGGCAAGTGCCAATAGTTCGACTCACAGCGAGTAGGATGGGATGGATGAAATGAACCGTATCGTTCGTGAATCTGGTGATAGCGCGATTTTATGCGGTTCCTGATGGATACCGCATTCTGCGCAGACTCTGCAAGCTTCTTTGTCTAATGAAATTGTAACGCCGGTGGATAAATGACGATGCCTTCGGTCGTCATGGTCGCCTCCGGGGACAGGGGATGGAGAATCGGATCCTTTTGCCCCATGATATGAAAAACTTCTATTCCCAAAAGCGAAAGATAGTCACTTAGAAGACGCCGGTGACATTGCCAGTACAGAACCTCCGCGCACATGGAGGCCGTCCTGGAAGTCCTGGCCGCGGCAAGGAATTCCGACACTCCTTCACGGAACTGAAGAGTGCCCATGTAATCCGCGTACCCTCGGAAACCCGGATTGACAAGTCCCGTGTTCGGCGACACGAATCCTGCAGGACTTTTTCTCCGTCCTCCTAATTTGGGTATCCAGAGATATTGGATATCATGTTCGGGCAGATTCTCCCTGAGGTAGTCGCGGTTGAAATGAGGGAATTTTTTCGAACCGGGAAAACTGCGGATATCCGCAATCATCTTGATTGAATGCTGCTGCAGTAAGGACAAAAAAGTATCGAAGGAATGATTGGAATGACCTATGGTGTACACTGTCAGCGGAATTCTTTTGTTCATAATAATACTATAACAATGTGGACACCGATTTCGTAAGAATACCAGAGTAATTGAATACTAATCCTGGGGAACAGGTTCCTGGTAATTTACTCCCATGGCCGCGTAAAGGAGCGCCAGATTGGCTGCAGCCTCTCCGAGATTACTAACTCGTTCGATCTTTGCCTCCAGGAGATTTGCTCCCGCCTCCTGCTCGCGGACCTTATCTGCAGCGCCGGTCGCCGACCTGTGTCTTGCCACTTCCAGCACTCTTCTTGCCATCCGGACTGACTGGGCTGAATTCTGAACCTGCTCCAATGCATCGAAATATTTTAGGAAAGTGTCCCGCACTTCCAACGATACTTCCAAAGCAACCCTTGTCAGGTCTCGGCGGGTCTTATATATGTTCGACTGAGCTGCGTTTCCTTCAAAGGAAGCGCCGATCCAATCGAACAGGTCTACTCTGAAGTTCATTCCATATTCAGCATATTCCTTGTCCAGAAGGAATTTGTCTTTATCGCGGTTATACCTGTAAAACCCTGTGACTTGTGGCGCATACTTGATATACGAGGCTTTCAGATCATTCTCGGAACTGAGATTTTCCAGTCCCGCGATGTATAATTCGGGTCGGGTTCTTACCGCTTGAGCTTCCAGATCGGCCATTTCGGCTCTGAAACCCGGTTCTTCGAGCTTACCGGCTACGTAAAAGCCGCCATCAATTGTGTAATCCGGCGAAAGCCCCATTGAGGATGCCAAGAAATTCCGTTGCTTCTCGAGATCGTTTCTCACCTGAACGTAAATACGCCTTGCCCGGATATATCGTTGGACTGCATCGTTATATTCTTCGATATTCACAAGTTTCTTTTCAATAAGCTCGGCTCGTTTGTCGACGATGTCGGAACGAATGCTCTTCAGCCGAGCGGCCATAGGCAAAGCTTCTTGAAGAGCCAGTAATCGGAAAAAGGAACTCTCGGTTCGGCCGAGCACCTTTTGGGCTCGCTTGATTCGCTCGTAGTACGCAGAGATGCGCTGGTTCGACCTGCTCTTGGTTCGATAGAAAGCGGTCAACGCTTCGACGGGGCTCCATCTGAATTCTGCAGAATAGCGCCATGTAGATCGCTCTCGTCCGTTAGCGTACCTGTACGGATACGGCGGGAAGGAGATTACGGGCCGAGGAGCCGTTGATGCAGAGAGCCCTTCTTCAGCGATGACTTCGCTGTAACTCCAGCCTATGTTATCCCTGTCGCTCAATTGGCCGGAAACGGCTGCGTGAGGCAGCATTTGAGCCATTTGGCCGTTGCGCAACTGACGTTTTGTCTGTTCGTCCTGACGAGCAACTTGAATATCAAGATTGTTCATCAGTGTGATATTTCTACAATCTTCCAGTATAAGCCATTGTTTTCCGGCCACGAGAGTCGCAGGCCTGAGACGGTTTTCCACCATAGACGCTGCGGTTCGATTTGCCGTGGCAAGTTGATGAATATCCGGTTGGAAAGCTCTCAACTGGGTAAACGTGCACGAAGTGAACAGCCAAGGAGCGCTCATTGCAAAAAAGAAAAGCAATTTCAGTTTATATTTGACAGCGCTTATCATGTTTACTTCGAGACTTCCAAAGATCCGGTCATACCTACTTCAAGTGCTTGGTTTTCATTTGGAATGAGCACCCAAACTCTCTTTGTTTTGGATTTCGGATCGATTACCTTTCCGACTCGGTCCACAGTTCCCTTGAATTCCCCTCCGGTTCGCGGCCAGAAAACCGTTTTGACTCCTTTAGTGAATTCATGCATTCTTTCTTCCGGAACATTAGCAATGGTAAACACCTTGGCACTGTCAACCATGTAAAAGAGGCTCTCGAGATTTCTGGTCGCCTCAAACGGCTGTTTATGTATCAATGCTATGAATCCGGTAAACGGTGCGCGAATCTTGCAGCGCTTGAGATTTAACTCAGCCAGTTCAAACTCGGCTCTTGCCTCTTTCGCCCTGGACATCGCGAGATTTGCTTCACCCTGCTTCCTCAAGAGATCCTGAAGGCTCGTTGAATCCAATCCATACAATTCTTCCTGGGTCTTTAGTTCCTTCTGGGCTATTTCAGCCGCAATCTCGAGAGCGGCAAGTTTTTCGCGTGCTTTTTCGAAATCCAGTTGATACTGCTTGCTGTCCAATTCCATTACGATTTGGCCCTCTTTGACGAGGTCGCCTTCCTCAAAGTTCAAGACCGAAATGACCCCGGGTATTTCCGCGGGCACTTCTGCTTTTCGGAATGGGTTGACTATGGTGGCTTCTATGCGGGGGGAAGTTCTGCTGAAAGGTATTTCCTCCCGGATGAGACGTTCGGAAGGTACAGCCGGCGGTGGAGTCTTCCAGGGGGTCGGTGACTCGTTCTGAGCAGCTCCGGGATGCGGTGAAGGAACGGATCGGTCTGTCTCCACAGAAGTTGCAGTTGACTGCTCTGCGCCGCCCCATGGAATGAACGCTGTGAAGAAAGCCGAAACAACGATGAAATAAACCAAATAGCGCTTCCGCGCAAAAGTCGCATATTCCATATAAGCCCCCGAAAGCGAGACTACACGTGAGCCTCTGCAACTATCGAATGCAGCCTGGAACGAACCGGTAAATCTCGTTTCCGATCTAAGAAATCCCTCGCATATAAAGAAAGAACCCGGACCCGGGAGACGGATTGCGAGCAGCCTCCGTCTTCGACGCATCCGTTATCACGAAGTGTCGCCGATCTGTTTCTGCAGATCCGTAATCCATTCGCGGTAAGCTCGCCGAATTTCATGTTTCGGTTATGAACGAGAGAATGCAGCCGGTAATACCAATGTGTTTTCATAAAGGGAATATTGAGAAACCTGTTATTTGCGCGGTCCCGGCAAATTTCCTTCGCTACGAACGCCACGCCTTGGCGTGGCTGACTTCGCTTCGGAGACATGCCGGGAGCGGATTCCCAGATGTTACTTCTTTGAACGCACATTGGTATGACACGTATAAATCATAGTAATTGTTGCCCACACGGCTTACATTTGTTTGGCAACATTATTCCTCCTTCACCATTGAATGGCATTTGCAATGGTGCTCTTCGCCACCGCATCCGCGAATAGAAAAATAAAGACACACCGGAGAGATGCACAGTCCGCACACAAAAGTGCCTAATAATAAACACTTGCGAGGTGATTTGTCAAATGATTTTTACATCGGGGATACAGATTGTGAACGTCGAAATCAACAAAATCTACTGTAACTCTTTAATGTTTGTAGGTATAAAATCTGTGACAGCGCTTTCTTGCAGGACAATTTTCGGTCTAACAGCAGGTGCAACTAGTACCACTTACTTCTGCGAGTCAGAATGCATTTTGATAAAATTCATATATTCAGATGTGATACGTTCACACTCTCTGTTGATTCTTTCATTTTCTGCTATTAATCTGTAACATTCTTGCACTAATCTGGCGTGTTCTCCGCTCATGCGTTCGCATTGAGTGCTGAGCCGGACATTTTCGCCGGTCAAATTATGGTTCTGATAGTTGATACGATGATTTTCATGATTCAGCCTCTGAGATTCCTGACAAAGCCTTTCGTTCTCCGTCCTCAAGGCAGCGATTTCTCCGCCTCTCGCTTTGATAATGCCCAGGATGGCTTTTAGCACGGGATTCTGCATGGTATCGATTCCGGCAAAAACCTTGGATGCGTCGCTCTTTTTTGACTCCCGCCATGTCTGACAGAGAGCCAATGCTTGAAAATCCACCAGTGGATTTGCCGCAAGCAGCTCATGAGCTTCTACGATGCTCAAGACCGGATTCTTGCCGCGCGCACATTCGTGGAGGTGCCACTCGAGAACAAAGTGGCATTCCGCGAGTAATCGGTCCATATTTTCAAACACCGCATTATCGCCGTGCAAACGATAGCACACCAGCGGTTTGTCTATAACCTGGAGCATCTCCTTTCGCGCCAGGGAGAGGAAGAAAAACCAATCATGCACATACCGGAAAGATTTGAATCCGCCCAGTTTCACGAGCGTTTGTTTCTTTACGAAAATGCTTGAAGTGGTAACCAGATGGTTTGCGACGAAAAGCGATTTCAGGAGCGATTGCTGAGTGCGATACGCGAGACGTGCAGTCCGGTACCACTTCACCGATTCGTTCTCTCCATCCAGCGGTTCGCCTTCTTCATCCACGTACCGAACAGTGGAAACGGATGCCTCCAATTCCGGGTGCCTGGCATGGAATTCCAGATGGGTCTGCAGTTTTTCAGGAAAATACAGGTCGTCGGAGTTAAGAATGCTTATCCATTCAGACCGGGCAAGCTCCACCCCTTTGTTAATTGCTGCATGTGCTCCGCTGTTGGATTGGGAGAAGAATCGTATCCTCGGATCGTCAATGCTTTGAATAATCTCAGGGGAATTATCACTCGATCCATCGTCGACAACAACAACTTCTATATCATCGATAGTCGACGCGAGTGCCGACATCAAGGCCTGTTTGACGTAACGTTCATGGTTATAGGAAGGAACGACCACACTCACTAATGGAGCGGATGATTTAGGCATATATTCACCAGAAAGTTGTACGGGTTTTTCATTAGGATACCGAAAATCACAGGAAAATTCAATGTGTCGGACCGCGAAATTCCGGAGAAATCGGTTCCAGGTTTTTTCTTGACTGATGTTCTGCAAGATTTACAATTGAAATAATTCCCACGGATATTATCGTGGTGTAGGTCCTTTTCCGGAAAAGGATATTGCCTTGACTCCCTTTGCTTTTCTCCGACAAATTCAGCATCGAGAGGTGGGGATGGAAGTCCTTGAGCACAGGATTCTGCTGGACGGAGCCCAGGACGATACGAGTAACCAGAATGCCGGAGACGTGATCGCTGGGTCCGATGGAGCAGTTGACGATGGTGCCGCCAATCCCTGGACATACGCGGGAGATGGGTGGTGGTACCAGCACATCGGGGCTTTCGGTTACTGGTTCTACGATATGCACAATTATTTTGCCCAAGAAGACGGTACAGGCACGTGGTTTATCTACAACTTCAGATTCGAGCAGTGGGACGTATATGAGCAATGGTACTGGGACGGAGCGTTCTGGATACAGAACACGGGCCAGTGGTGCACGATCTACAATGATAACGGTTACTGGGCATACGACAATTATTCGGAAGATGTGTGGTGGTGGGACTGTGGTGTGGAGCAATGGAAAATATACTCCGAGACCGCCGACATATACTGGGATGGGGCACACTTTTGGGCCGATCTCGGGGGTGACTGGTATTATCAGGACGAAGCCTCAGGAGGATGGCTCTTCTACGAACAGGGATGGGTATCTGCAGATTTGGGAGGCGCTCACGAGATCTATCTCTGGAATGGTTCTTCCTGGGCAGCCATTGATTGCACGCTCTGGTTCACTGATGACGACTATGCGGCGTACGGCGCACACAGCACGTACGAGTTTCAGCCGGATTTACATGATGGGATCGGATACGATGGTGAACCGATTCATTACAATTACTCGACATCTTTCGATCCAGTGACGGGTTTCCTGGACCGATGCGATTATTACATTGTCGGTAATTGGACCGGAGAAATCCTTGTGCACTATTTTATCAACAATCCGAGTCCAACTATGGATTACCAGGTTTGGAACGGCAATTATCAATATAGCGAATCTATAGACGTTCTTTTTACGTTCGACAGTTCCAATTTTCTTTATGTCCAGGATTATACGGCACTAGACGTTCGCATCGTGCAGTATACGGACGCGGCTTTTAATGTGAGCACATGGCTGTATTACAATCAGTTGATCTCTTATGGAGAGCGCTCGTGGATTCACAGTGAAGGGATTCTGGAGCACGGGGGCGAGAACAGCTTATCCATTGGAACTGACAGAATTACCAGCTCGAATGACGACACTTTCACGTGGGCCTTTTTGGAATTGAGCGAAGTCCTCGCCCCTGATGCGCAATTGCAGCTCTGGACGTGCTCCTTGGCTGGAGATCCTGGCAGCAATGGAAGAGTGCTTCTTACCGATCTAGCCCTGTGGACGGGCGCAACGGTCTTTGGCAGCAGCGATCTTACGGCAATTGTGCCGTTAAATTATACATCCACTGGGGATTGGACTCTCGAATTTGCTACGACTGGAGCAGGGCAGGTGAGTTTCTACTGGATAGACTGGATTTGGGACACCACGAAATTGAACCCTAATTACCGGGATCTTCCTCCTGACTTCGGAGAAATTGTGTATTAGTAAAGCCTCCAAAGCCGCGCTGCTCTGGGGCATAATTCTTGCCCTTTTGAACACATTGTTCTCTAGAAGAACGGTAGTGGCCGGCGTCCCTACCGGCCAGAACTGGCTGATTTCATGTTAAAAATGTGCCGGCACGGAGGCACGGCACCCACCAATTGTCAAGAAGTGCTTTCTGCAATTGGATACCATTTTATGCACTTGCTATAATCCATTTGTAAGAATTGTTCCCAAACCCTTCCAAAAAGTCTCGATATTATTCTAAAACTGTAAGGCTTCAGTCACGGGCGGTGGTTTGAGAGGTATTTTGTTTGATTACGTAGTTGATGCCAGAGCGTCTGAATGCCTGTCATTGCGAGCGAAGCGAAGCAATCCCTTGAAGGTGCAGGCACGTGTCAGGAGATTGCCACGTCGCTCCGCTCCTCGCAATGACATGTTCACAGCGTCTCACCTCCGTGAATAACTGAAGGAATACATCGGAACTAATCTTTCGTCTTGACCTATTTCATCTTTCTCTGAAGGCTATATTTCGCTCTAAAGAAAAAATGAGAAAGTCGGCTGAACAGGGAAGCAGCCCAGTAGAAGACGCGCGAGCTTTCGACTGTGATACAGCGTATCAGCTCATGGAAGTGTGCGTGGAGTCCAGGTTTGCGACGTTTCAAACGAGCGGCTGTCCAATGAGTGAAATTGATCGCCGAAAAAAGGAAGAGATCGTAAAAGGATTTCTGCTGTTTCACTTTTCCTGTCCCTACCTTCACGATTTCAAAAGGTCACGGACGCGTAACAGGTATTGAAGAAGGTGAGCTCCTGCACTTCCTGCCGTTCCGGCCGGCCAGTATGACCCCCGAATGTTTCGCCAGAGCGTCCTTGGTTTGAGGATCGATCTGAGCCCGCGAGTTCTGTTTCCTGTCCAGTCCATGACATTGTCGGTTCCAAAATCTTCGGAATGCTTCAGGTTCATGATCCGATCCGCTTCCTCGGCTGTAGGAAACACGAGGTGGCGTTCCATAAGAGTCCCCACGAACGGCTTTATATCGCTGAACGTATATGCTGTTGACTTTATGATGGAGCGAAATTGCAGCGTAAAATCAATGACACCCTGTTGGAGCTCGCGAATTACCGGATCTTGACGCAGTTCGATTAACCGATCGGGAGCCGATTCACTCTTGAAAGTGGGGGTAATGGCGCCGGTTACCGGATCTTCCACAAAACCCGTTGCTGTGGGGTGAAAAGCCCGGGCGGCTTGTTCGAACACCTGGAGAAAATGGAACGGACCGTCGAATTGCGGTTCCGGAACCCGGTTGTCACAAAGGAGTCCGAAAAGCGTGTTCTTTTCAGGATCGAACCGGTGGGATGCAGCTTCCCTGAATCCCATATACAACCCGTACACGTGGGGATAATCATTCCTCTTCCCGCAAGCATCCCCAACCAGTTTTTGGATCGTCGCGAGCCAGCCTACGTCAACGAAGGCTACGTGTGCTTTTCCGAAGAATCCCTCCTGGGTGAGATATTTTTCCACAAGACCCCGGTACGGAGCGGACAATTCGATCACTCGCCGGGTGAACTCCGCATCGCTGCAAAACGCTCTGAGTATTGCCATATCCTCATGGCCCCAAAGGGGTTTTCGGATGTCAGGCAGTCCGTAATATGCGGCCTTTTCCACGAATTCTTCCCAGGGTAATCCGAATGCCTGGAGAATCGAGTACAGCCCCTGCTGCTTGGGATTATCGAATGGCAGGATTATGGCTTTCTCAAAGGTGAGACCTTCATGAATCGAAGCCAGTGCTACTGAACGACGCGACAGGTACACGTAATGAGATCGAGGGATATCTCTAAAGAAATCCGGGGCGAGCAGTTCAAACAGTTGCTGAAAAAACTTGCCTTCCCTGGCGAGAAAATAGATGTCCCTAATCCCATATTTCTGCACGATTTCCAGCGCCCCGAGAATATACGTGCAGAATACCGGCCCGAAGAACGAGAAACCGTAATCGTAATAAAAATCTCCGGACTGTGGTGGGATTGTCGATCCTATAACATGCATTCCCCGCCAGTACGGATTGGCTGCCGACATGTCGCAGTAGGTTGCTCGCACCTTCTTCTTTGCTTTGAGAAGAGGGTCCGCAATGAGCACCGTGTTCAATCCCAAACGAGAAGGCACATGGAAATCGTTCGCCTGATCCGTTCCAATGTGGAGCACCGATTGAGGTGGGACGTTCTCCCCAAGCAGGAGCGATCTGAAAAGTGCTTCGGACGATTTGTCCGCGCCGAGGTCCGCACCTGCATAGATAGCATCAAAACAGGTTACGGCCTTTCGATTCAGGACATATGACAGGTGGGATTTACTGAGATGAATGTCCGACAGAAGCACGCATCTTTTATTGCGCTTCTTCAGTTCTCTCATGAATTCCTGCATGCCGGCGTTCACATACAGAGAGTCGCAGAAAGATTCGAGCTCGTACCGGACAATGAGCTCTGCAACATGCTGCTGCAGGTCCGGGGCGATGCTGGAGACTGCGCGAGCCGCAATATCCGTGAGAGAATCTGTTGAAGGGTATTCCAGCTTATCTTCGAGTTCTCTTCGTTGACTTTCGCTGAATTTCGGTCCCAGGTCTTCCTTGAGGAGTCGTCTGATCTTCTTTGCAGTAAACCGGGAAATCGCGTTCAGAGGCTCAATGTAGCTTCCGAAGAAGACATCCTTCAAGTTGATGGAAACGATCTCAATACGAGAAATTACACCGAGCACTTCTTCAGACAGTTGATTGTGAGATTGTACGAGTATGGAAAACACAGCAGTATTCGTAAATTCCGATTGCCAAAGGTGTTCGTATGTCACATGCAGCAGGTGTTATAGCGATTATCAAAAATAATGACCTTAATTCGGTACGGCTAGTCTCTCGAAAAATCCCCCCAGCCCCCCTTTAGAAAAGGGGGGTAAAGGCGGCATCAATTCCCCCCTTTCGTAAAGGGCGGAAAGGAGGGATTTTGATTCAGACAGAATTTTTGACAACTCCTATAATGGCTGATATCAGGACAAAACTCTTGGCGGAAATGTATCAAGATCTCAAGTCTCGGTCGATTCCAGGAGACCCCGCCTTGATAGGTTAGAAGTACAGCATCAACTTGTTCCAGTGCTTGAGGATCCGTGTTGTGATAATAAACCAGAGGTTTGCGTCTCTGGTTTCGATCTTTCCCACTCCCTTCAGACCCACTTTTGCAAAGGCTTCTGCATCGGGAAAGGGGGCCTTCACACGATAGATATTCCCCAGACGTTCCACGGCTTCTGACGCGGGTGCAATTTCGGCTACTTTCAGTTTGTATCCCTTGAGAGGTTCATTATTCAGGTACACCCACATATCCTGACCCGGCTTTACGTAGCAGACCCGGTCTTCCGGAACCTCGACCTGGACCCAAAGCTCGGATGGTAACACCACTTCACAGAATGGTTCGCCTGGCGTGAATTTCTTACCGATGAGACTTTCCACGTCTTTGGTAACGACAACTCCATCGACCGGAGCTTTTATCTCAATAAACTGCTTCTGCCACTGGTAATAGCTGAGTTCCAGCCATGCGCTTTGGCGTTTCAGTTCGGCGAGTCGACTTTCGGCCAGTTTGGAAACGTCTTCTTCTGCAGAGCTACGTAGGATAACCATTTCTTCCGTGTTGATATCGAACTGTGTTTGCGCGTTCTTGATTCTATAATCGAGGTCTTTGGGGTCCAGAGAGGCCAATACCTGTCCTTCCTTGACCTCCTGCCCCTCCTTTACGAACACTTTTTCGATAAGCCCTTCCATTTTGCAGAAAGCCAGATGTTTGTCCCGGGGGATAATGTCCGCTTCGCCTCCCACGCTGAAGGTGACCGGCACGACAAAGAGCAGCAGAAAAAGAAGAATGGCAGCCACTGCCGCCGCGAGGGCGTACCTGGCTTTCTTGGAGCTCATCAGTCCTTTCTGCTCCAGAGGCTTTGTGCTCGTCATAGTTGCCAGTTCAGGCCTTTTGTGCAGCACCCATCTCTGGGCGAGAGCAGCCCCGAACACCGGTGATATGGCAATCAGGTGTTCGAATGCTATTCGGTCGGGCATCCCTTCGGAAAAGAACTCCATGACAAGGTGCCCCATGGCTTCGCCTTCGTGCATGAGGGGTATGTAGCAGAGTCGATTGCATCCTGAGAAGTGAAGGTAATGGCCCAACGCTTCTCTGGCAGAATCCGGAAAATCCGGGTCCGCTATTCCGAGGATATCCTGTTCTGTCCCGGGGGCTATGGGTTTCGTGAGACTTTTCAGTTCTCTGCCCAATTTGGTAATTTCGCGGTACGCTTCGGATTTCTTGTTCAAAGAAGTTTGGTTGGTGGCAGCGACGAAATTCGTATGCCCTCCCATATGGGTAACGAGAAAACAATTATCAAATTCAACCAAGATTCGGGTGTCATTCACCAGGAGGAAATAGAGGCTGTCAAGCGAACCAGCTTCCAGAGCCATTTTTGCAAGCGTGAACACCGCTCTGTGAGCTACCGGTTGTGCCGCTTGAACAGTTTTCTGAGGGACCTGAGGCCCTACATCCTGAAATACGATTCGATCCATGTGCCTACGCCTTTTCCGCCTACATATAATCCGGATTAGCCAAATTCTTTATCCGTTCATACTGATGAGTCCCGAGCTAGTTCCCTGTTTATTAAGGGGGAATTACACATGCCTTTTCATCCCCCCTTTTATAAAGGGGGGTTAGGGGGGATTTTTCCCGTGAATAACTGAATGGGTACAAATGGCTAGAAAAACGCTTCTTTGTTCAGTGTTTTTACGAGTTCGTCCACTGCTCGGGAGAGAAGGCTTCTCGCCTGGTACGGGACCACTAATCTTCCCGTAATCCCCAGAGGGACATCAGTCCCTTTCCCTGCCAGATCGACGGTGCACACGTAAACAGCGGTGAGCGGCACGTCTCTTTGATCCGCATTCTTCCGTGAAGATCCGCTTCGTTTTCCATGCTGTTCCAATGTTCTCGGTTCTGTTGCAACTTCCCCCCCGAAACGACTGGAAAACGGCGAATCGTCAAGTTCCCGCTGGCTGTACATCCTGATTGATTCGACTGTTCCATCTAGCACCAGACCGGTACCAATAGGAAACCATACCTTGACTGATTGTCCTTTGTGGAATTTGTACAACTCGTCTTCCAGAATGAGCCCGTAGACCACCCGATCCTTATCCGAATCGATCTGGCCGACAACGAACCCTTTTTCCGTCCGTAATCCTCTTTGCACAGACAGGTCCAACTTTGAGATTATACCGTCGAAGGGAGCACGTATGCCGTTCTTCGCGAGCTCGAGATCCGCCCGGGTAAGGTTCGCCTCTTCCTTTTGAATGTACGAATCGAGAGCTTTCTGGATCGCGCGGGATTTATATTTCTCGTCCACGAGCAATATTTCCATCTTCTTTTTCGAAATTTCGCTTTCCGTATCCTTCTTGAAAAGATTCAGCTCCAATTCGTTCGTATCCAGGGTGTACAGCAGATCCCCTTCCTTCACCACAGATCCTTCCCGTATGAGCACCCGATCGACCATGGTCATGAGAGGAATAGTCAACTTCTGTGTCTTGGAAGAAGCCATATAGCAGGGGTAGAGGGATTTTGCCGAAAGAGGTAGACATAGGGCAGCCAGAGCCGCTACGAGAATTGCCGTCAGAAGTGCAAAACCGGCGAATTTGGGTTTCATCTGTCCCCTGCGGGCATACATTCCCGAGACTCCGTTCTTCATCGGCATAAGTACGAAGGTCACGATTGCCCACGATGCCAATACGATGCCCAGCACCTTGTCGAAGCGGGTATATACGCCCACGATAATGAATGCATACAGAGCTATACGATACATGGTAGATGTCGTACCGTAAATGCCGAATATGAGTTTCTCCCGTAGCGTCTTGGCATTGTTCTGAACCTGAGCCAGGCCCAGAAGTTTGTCCATCACAATGTGCCTCAAATATTGCCGCGATTTGGTTACGAGATTCGGCGTGCGGATCGCATCTATGAGGATGTAGTATCCGTCAAATCGTATGAGAGGATTGGCGTTGAATATCAGTGTCGAAATCAAGGATACGTTGAAGAGATAAAAAGCTAATGAATTGATTATACCGGGCTTCGTGTAATGCCATATGTAGATCGCAAATACCGCAAGAACCGCTTCCGCAAGAATTCCTGCAGCTCCAATGGCCATGCGCTGTTTCCGATCCGACAGTTGCCACGCATCGGTCGTGTTGCAGTAGAGGCACGGAAACAGAATCAGAAGTGCTATGCCCATTTCAGGAACGTATCGACCGAATTGTTTTGCAACATACGCATGGGAAAACTCGTGGACAAGCTTCGCGATGACGATGGTGATCCACAGGTAGATGATGTTCTCCAGATTGAAGAAGAAGAGAAATTCCCGCTCCAGAACGTCAAGTTTGTCTATTACGAAGTAGATGGCTCCGGGAATCAACAACGCGATAAAGATCGCGACCCATTTGTTGAAAAACAATTTGAAGATCCACAGCGTTTTCTCGAGAAACTTGTCCGGATTCAGCAAAGGAATGAAAAGAAAATAGACGCTCGCAAAATGCTTCATTCGCTGTGCATCATCCATGTATTTCTTGATGAAGAGCTGTTTCTCGGCTGAGCTGAAAGGTGTTCCCAGAAGAAGACCCAGGCGGGAAGCACTATCGAGAATGAGGCGGGCGTCTTCAAGAGAATAAAAGTGGCCTGCGGCTTTGAGTTCCTGAAGGGCAGCATCCAGGCTTTTGGTCCCGTCAAAAACCTTCAGAAAGAGATACTCGTAAACGGAGAGACGAAAGAACTTGTCAGCAATGGGGTCCTTGAGAACTATGCTGATTTTCCCTTCGCCCTCGTCGTATTGTGAGACTTCAAGATCGGCTCTAAATTTGGGAAACAACTCCCCCATCCTTTCTTAGTACTGAGCCCACAATTACATCTTACTCGAATTTTGAAAATGGCCGCGGTCAGTCCTGCTGATTTGCTTTCGCTTTGAACAATTTTACGGTCTCTATGAGCGCTTTTGCAAGATCTTCCGCCTGTTCCACGGTCATGTAGATTTGTCTTTCATAGACCGGGTTCAATTCAGCAGAACCCGAGCCGGGGGGCGGAGTCACGTATCGGCCGAATAGAACCGATATTTCGCGCGGACTGCTGGCCACTACAGCGCAATTGCTGTAATACGACTCCATACCTTCACGCGCGGCCATTCTTCGGACCATCATTCCTTCCGCACCACCAGCGCCACCACCGTACTGCGGCATCATGACCTGCTGCCCGGCGCCTTGCATCATTCTGCCTTGTCCCTGAACGGGCATTCCCTGTATTTGAAATCTTTGGTCCGCCATCAGATTCTCCTCCTGAACTGTATTTTATCCGAATGAATGCACAAACGATTGCGTCCATCAACTATTGTTCAGGCCCCCGGTATTCGCTTCGATATACGTCGGTGGCTTTTCAAATCCTGAGAGGATTCGATCGTGATTCCCTCCACGTTCTCTAAGGAACTCACTAATTCTATCAGCGTGCGTAAAACAGGTCAATTTGTCCAGTAAAAAGCGTTACAATTCCAAAAATATGGACCGCACTCATCCAGAATACATCTTCCGGAACAGTGAAGCGAACGAATCGTACGCCGAAACAAGACTATGTCCACCAACAACAGCTATTCTGCCTCGTCTCCAGCTCGGTTCTCCATTGAGACAGCTCAAGACTGTCTTTGCTTCCGCCACGGTCGGCTTTCGTACGAATCGCTCGAAACGGCCCAGGAAACCTGCAGTGTCCTCGTCCGTCAGAGGGAACTTGGCGAATCTTGTCATCTGGCCGTAAGTCTCCGCAAATTGGAGAATTCCTTCTTGAAGCACAGCCAGATCCCGATTTGTTGCCGCATTGTCTCGACATTCAGAAAATACGGGAACAATCTTACCGTCAAGATTGCGCTTCAGTTCGAGCGGGCGCGCATCCAATGGTGCGGTCAGAGTGTGCAAAAGACCGATTGCGGTTTCGGAGATCCGTCCGTGTGAATCTAAACCGGATGCTAGGAACCCCTGTCCTCGTCGATCTTCGGATAAGAAAAGATAATGGCCCTTTACGCTGCACACCGATTGGAGGGTCTCCTGGAAACGGGTGTCCGGCCCAAAGGCAATGACCGATACCGTATCGTGCGCTTCAATTCCCTGTTGCCCGAGATAATCCCGGAGCAGTCCTCGATCATGCTCCCGTTGTTCGAGGACGCTTTTGCGGAATTCCGGATGGTTCAACAGCAATTGGAGTCTCCATTCAGTGCCGGACTCCACGATATCGTCAAGAGAGTTGAATCCGCACGAACGAACGATGGGAAAAAGACTCTGCGTATCCAGGAAGAGTGTCGAAAACAGCTCACGAAGTGAAGTCTTTCCTGCAGTCTTCTTCAGGGCGGCGGTCCAGTCAGGGACCATGAGATTCATCATGTAATCCGGAATGCAACAAGATTCGGCACGGACATCATCGCATTCGGGAATCCCCATTCTCTTGAACACCTCCTGCAGGATAGGCGAAGTTCCACCATCGAACATGACTGAGCGAATCCGGTCTTCTGCTACTTTCAGGGCTGCGCGATGTACAAAATGAGCAATGAGGGGGCCGAAAACAGTGTATCCGCAATCGAAAGCCGCCCCTCGTTCGCCGGAGTTCCGGAGTCCGCAGGCATTCACGAGGAGAGTGACCCTGCAATCTCCATCGTGGTCCTCGCGAAGAGCGAGGTGTTCGAGGCGTCTGAGGCGTGTTTCATGATGATCGGGCCAGTACAGGTACGATCTTCCTCCCAGAAATTTCGGACGCAGCAAATCGTTCGTGATCTTGTCACCAAAGTGAATCCATTGCCGCGGCTCGACCTGTTCGTCTTCAAGCATTCGAACAAAGAGCCGGCCGCTGCGTTTACTCAGTCTGTGCTCTGAAGAAACGTACCCGCGGTGAAAGAGGCCTTTGAATCCGTTTCGATCGAGGAGTTCCTTTACATGGTCGTGCCCGAGATACATGTCGGAAATGAATACTACTCGTTTCCCAAGCTCTCGCAGTCTGCGGACCGCTTCAACCATGCCTTCTTCGGAACGGCACGCCCATTTTTCACCAGAGATTTCTTCATCAATGAGGCGCGGCACGTGAAGACGCGCTTCGTCCTCGTCCATAAAATTCTTCAGCAGCCCGTGAAAAACGCCGTGTATATGATACTCGGGATCGAAACCCTGCGATTTGGCTGCCTGCCATTGCGCAATTTCTACCTGGGTTCTCAGCGCAAGGATCTGCCCTACGTCGATGGACACGCCCCGGGAACGAAGCAATCCGGAGAGTGCACGGGCTGAGGGAATCTTGGTTTTTTCAGGTGGAAACACGACTCGTCTGAGCAAGGTATCGAACACATCGAATGAGACCACTTTCACGTTCAGGTTCAGTCGCTCGACCACACGTGTTACATGGGTGGGCGATTTCACTCGAAATACCCTTCGTGCGACCTTCACAGCTATTCCCGGAAGCTTCGCTTTTAGCGACCGCATGTCAATATTTCCCGATAAAAATCAAGATGATTCTTTAAGAATACAGGCTTACTATACAGCTTAACGGCCTTTGCCCTGGACGCCTTTGCCCATTTCTCCCGCATTTCGGGATTGTCGTGTGCTGTCCGGAGTCCCTCTACCAATCCTTGCACATCGGCTGTTTCTGCCAGCCAGCCGTGAACCTTATGGCTCACCATTTCCGGAACTCCCCCCGTACTAAACCCAATTGTGGGAGTGCCTGCAGCCATGGTCTCCATGACTGTCAAAGGCAGATTGTCCGCCAGAGTCGGAAACAGGAAAACATCAGCCGCAGCGTAATAGAGACTCAAGAGTTCGGCATCTCTGACATATCCTGTGACATGCAGATCGAAATTCTTGAAACGGGCTAAAACCTCGGGGTCGGAATTTCCCACGAGCAGGACACTGAATGGCCTGTCCAGCGCTTTCAATGCTGCCAGGGCATGGACCACGCCTTTTCTGATTTCATAGAGGTGAGCAGCGGATACCAGAATGAGATATGCGTGTTCGGGTAATCCCAGTTTCTTGCGAACCGCTTGCTTGTCGTGGGGCTGAAACAGATCGGTGTCCACGCAGTAAGGAATGACTCTCGGCGGTTGACTGAACATGCCGGAGCGGATCGCCTGCCGTGCCATCCATGCCGATGGAGCGATAGCGGTAAAAAGGTTCTTGCCGGCAGTCTTTCGCTTATAGGCCTGCATGAGACGGGTCCGGTCGAAATTTGTCAAGAGAGGCCATTCCTGCAATTTGGGACAATCCCGGCATCGCGCATGCCATTTTTTGCATTCCATCGGAAAAATACAGCCGCCGGTGAATGGTGAAATGTCGTGGAACGTCCAAACTACGTGCGCTCTCCGGGCGAGCCATCGTAAACCTATTGGCGAGACTGCAGTGGACAAATCATGAAAATGGTAGATGTCATAATCAACTTCTTTGCGCAGCCACATGCGAAAGATCTCAGGAGTGAAGAAGTCGGTAAACCCCAACTTCCGGGAAATCCGTCTGCATGCTTGTTCGATTGGATGAAAACGCCGTCCGCCGAAGAGCAGCCTCATATGCTGTTTCCACACTGCTCCCGGATAGCCGAGCCAGTGATGTGCGATCACGTTCGGTTCTTCATTGAGGAGTACAGCCAAATCATCGGCTACCCTACTTGCGCCGCCGCCCTCCGCATTGGACTTGCTGATTACTGCTATTTTAAGGATGGGATCGGAAACCATCTATCTGTTGTATGTACTCTTTCAAAAGGAAACGTTAAGGGAACTTCTCGATGATTCGAGAAAGTTCCCCGATGAATCATAGTTAAGCACCGCAGACTTTTGCTATGGATTGCGCGGTAGACGCTACCAGTGTGCGAATTTCATCCTGAGTAACGGATAACGGCGGCATCATCACAACTACGTCACCTAACGGCCTCAGGATTACTCCTCGGCTCCGTACGTCTTGCGTAATTCGTGCACCGGTTCGCAATTCGGGAGCGTACGATTGTCTCTTAGCGCTGTCCTCGACAATCTCTATTCCCACCATGAATCCGCATTGACGCACTTCACCCACATGAGGAAGAGGTGCAATTTCAGTGGAAAGGAGTTCCTGCAAAAGGGCGATCTTGGGTTGCAGTTGCTCCAGGATTCGCTCAGACTCGAAAATATCGAGATTCGCGCAGGCAACAGCACACGCCAGAGCATTTCCCGTATAGCTGTGGCCGTGAAAAAAGGTCTTGTACTCAGCGTACTCGCCGAGAAAAGCTTCATAAATTTTCTCTGTGGCAAGTGTCGCTGCAAGCGGCAAGTACCCGCCGGACAGACCCTTCGCTACAGACATGAGATCCGGTCGCACTCCTTCATGTTCGCATGCAAACATCTTTCCTGTCCGCCCGAATCCTGTTGCCACCTCGTCACACACCAGCAAGATATCGAATTCTCTGCACAGGGATTCAACTCCTCTCAGAAAACCCGGCGGATGAACGATCATTCCCGCAGCGCCCTGAACAAGCGGTTCGACAACCACCGCTGCTATTTCTTCCGCGTGGTCCTCTGCCAACGCCCGCAGATGATCCAAAGATCTGTCGCGACATTCCTCGAGACTCAGATCCGGGTGCCTGTACGGAAACGGAGTCGGAAGAGAAAACGTGTGGAATAAGAGTGGCTGGAAAATACTGTGAAACAGGTCAATTTGCCCGAGACTCACCGATCCTATGGTGTCTCCGTGGTAGGCTTCGGCGAGCGTCACGAACTTTCGTTTCGTGTGCCGTCCGAGATTGCGCCAGTACTGGAAAGCCATTTTCAAGGCCACTTCCACGGCTGTTGACCCGGAATCGGAATAAAAAACTCTGGTCAGACCTTCAGGAACAATCTTCACCAGCTTCTCGGCCAACGCAATCGATGGAATACTGGATAACCCCAGGAGCGTGGAATGAGCCACTATTCCTAGTTGTTCGATTATCGCCTTGTCCAGCGCGTCTCGACAATGTCCGTGGACATTTACCCAAAGTGACGAAATGCCATCGAGATATCTGCGGCCGTCCGTGTCGATCAGGTAATTTCCTTCTCCACGCTGGATCACGAGAGGATCCGTATCAGTCCACTCCAACATTTGCGTAAAGGGATGCCAAAGATATCGTTTGTCCAAATCAGACCAATTCTTCACTACGTTCGTCCTTGAAACTCGGCGTAAGCCTTTATTCTGCCAACCGGGGATCTGTTCCGGGAACGGGCTCCTCGGAATCCGCCGGTTTGGAGAACAGACTCTGATCGAATCTGAAATCGCATGTGCGATAGGATAACAATCCCAGGAGGAGATTGGATACCAGAGAGAACAAATGGTAGACCGTTGCGAATGAGATCGCAACTACGGCCTGTATGCCGAATATGGCAAGCGCGTAACGACAAGCTGCATGGAATGTGCCTATGAATCCTGGAGCGGACGGTAAGGCTACTCCAAAACAGATAAATACCTGGATAGTTACTGCGACGAGAAACGGCGCATCCACTGCGAATGCCAGAAGGAACAAATAGGTCATCAGAGAAAAAAGTATCCAAATCAATACCGAACACGCAAGTATAACCACTGCTTGCTTGAAGCTCGCCATGATCCCGAATCCATCCACTAATTGTTGGACAATCTTACCGACAAAAAGGGATACTTTTTCCGGCAACCAGGAAAGCAATTTTTCCACAAGTCTCTGAAAGGCATCTCTGCGAGCCAGTATGAAGAGTACTACGAGATAACCGGCCGCGAGCACCACGAGCAAACCGACCCCGAGGTACGAGTAGAAGATGTCTGCCTTTGGGTTCTTCCAGAGAACTACTCCAAGAAGCAGCACGAGACCGGACAGATCGAAAAATCGCTCAACCATTACAGCTCCGAAACCACTTGAGAATGTGGCATCTCGCTGTCTCAGGAGATACGGCCTCACCAGTTCGCCAAGACGTATCGGCAGAATCATGCTCGCTCCCGCCCATATATTGAGCAGATCCCACAGATCTTTCATTTTCATAGGGCAAAAGGGATTGAGGATTAGGCCGAAGCGAACCGCCCTGAAGAATTGAATGGCGATAACGAGCAGTGTGCAAGGAATGAAATAAACGGGGTTTACCTGTTTGAGACCGTTGACGAATTCAGGCCATGACACATCTTTGAATGCCATATAAAGGAAGGCCCCGCCGAAAGCGGTTCCGAGGAGAATCAAGAAGGTTCGCTGGTTACCGTTTGACATGAATTGACCCTAATTCCTCCCGGAAATACTCTATCGTAGAATGCAGTCCTGTTTCCAGGGGGACCTTGGGTGTCCATCCAAGTTTCGTCTCAGCCACAGATATATTGGGCTTTCGTCTGAGGGGATCGTCTTCGGGAAGCTGTTTATAAGCGATCTCAGACCCGGTGCCGGGAATCATCCAGCGAATTTTCTCGGCCAAATCTCCAACCGTCACTTCGTACGGATTGCCCAAATTGATAGGACCGGATTCACCGCTTTCCATGAGGCGTATCAAACCATCCACCATGTCTGCGACGTAGCAGAACGACCGCGTCTGGGTTCCATCACCGTATACGGTAATATTCTCTCCGCGGAGCACCTGACAGATGAAATTGCTGACAACTCTTCCGTCATTGGGGAGCATGCGGGGACCGTACGTGTTAAAAATTCTCGCGATGGCTACGTTGGTGTGATTGTAATCCCTGTACCCGATCATCAAGGTCTCTGCTGCGCGCTTGCCTTCATCGTAACATGCTCTGGGGCCGACCGGATTTACGTTCCCATTGTAGGTCTCGACCTGAGGATGTATTTGCGGATCGCCGTACACCTCCGATGTAGAAGCCAGGAGAATGCGAGCCTTCACTCGCTTGGCAATGCCCAACATGTTCAAAGTGCCCAACACGGACGTCTTGAGCGTCTTGATGGGATTTTCCTGATAATGGACAGGAGAAGCCGGGCACGCGAGATGATAGATCTGGTCGACTTCCAGGAGGATCGGGACAACTATATCGTGTCGAATGCATTCGAAATTCGGGTTATCCCGAAATGGAATGATGTTTTTCATGCTTCCGGTGAAAAAGTTGTCGAGACAAATAACAGAGCAACCTTGACCGAGAAGAGCCTCAACCAGATGACTGCCTATAAAACCTGCCCCACCGGTCACCAGTACCTTTTTCATGTACACAAACCCCGCAACAAAACAATGACTTCCCAGTATCTGACACTTGGACATCTATGTCAAATGAGAAAAAACTTCATGCGCAATCGTTCAGTTGTAAGCGGGCGCTAGAAATTCTGCGCCCTGAAAGGGCGACCCGATAGTAGCCACGGGTGGTCAACCCGTGGACAGCGGCACGCCCAGGCATGGTTCAACGACCCTGAAAGGGTCGACCAAAAGGCAAGGATTCTCGAATGTCATTGTTAGACCTTTTCAGGGTCCTGAAGACAAAAGGACTTGCCGTATCACTTCCGTGGGTTTGCATCCCGCGTCCCGCTGGACTACTGTTGGGTAGCCCCTTCGGGGCTATAGAACCCTTTTCCATGCGTAACTATTAGGTTTGTGAGAGTCGCGAAGCGCATTCTCACAAACCTAATAGTTGGACTAAACCGCTTCGCGGAGGTTGAGTCCAACTGAATGCTTACCTTTGTACGTTTGTAGTGACTGTGTCAGCAAGCTATGGTCTTGACAATGGATCTATTTGCCTCCACAATCCTGCGTGAGAAAATACAGGCCGTAGTCTGTCAGAAACAATGAGAGAGATCGATCTCTTGTATTTGATACACAATGAATGGCTTCCAAGGACTCGTGCACGGTGCGGGTCCCTTGTTTTTTGAGATACAGGCTCTCTTCGTCGATCACGTGAAATTGGAGTTCTTGATTTGCCAAAAGTGGGACTATTGAACCGCGGGGTGTACGTTAATGTGTCTCCCAAGAGCCGCAGATGGGCGCGGTTCGCAACATTACTGTACGCTCTCGTAGTTAGGGATATAACAAGCCGGTACCGAAGGTCAGCCCTCGGCATCTGGTGGGCATTCTTGCAGCCTCTGATTCTGATGCTGCTGTTCAATATGCTGCGCGGATTCGTCAATATTCCGAGCGACGGAATTCCCTACATTCTCTTTAGTTTTGCAGGCCTGGTACCCTGGACGTTCTTCACGAATGCCGTGGCTGCATGCGGTCCCAGTATTACCACGAACGCAGAGGTCATCAAAAAGATCGCTTTACCGCGTGAAGTATTTCCTCTGGCTTCAGTGGCTGCGACCCTGTTCGATTTTTTCATGTCCGGCATCATTTTGGCGGGCATGCTGATCTGGTTCAAAATCCCTGTGGGAATTCATCTTCTCTGGTTGCCGGCCCTCATTGTACTGATGACGATCATCTCGTTTTCCGTGGGCATACTCCTCGCCGGTTTGGGAACGTTCCGAAAAGACTTCATTTTCGCCACACCGTTTCTTACCCAGGCATGGCTGTTCGCCACTCCTGTCATTTATCCTTTGAGTACAGTTCCCGAGCAGTGGAGATCCATTTACATGCTGAATCCCATGGTTGGAGTAATAGAGGGGTTCCGCAACGTACTGCTGAAATCTGCAGCGCCGCCCAGTGAGGCTTTTCTGTTATCGGTGCTGATGACTCTCGTTATCCTGGCGATTGCCTGGCCCGTATTCCGAAAACTTTCCGGCTATTTCGCCGATGTACTGTGAGGCAGGATGTCCGAAGACGTTGTAATCAAGATAGAAGGACTCTGGAAACGTTACGGCCTGCCGCTGCCCGAGTTTGTTCACACATTGTCGGATCTGATTCGATCCAAGAAAGCAAACTCGACGTACAACGGTGACCGCCGTCCCATGGCGCTGAGAGATTTGAACCTGGAAATCCGCAGGGGTGAAACGGTAGGAATAGTCGGCAGAAACGGTGCAGGAAAAAGCACGCTGCTAAAAATCTTGGCCGGAGTCACGGCTCCGACGCGGGGCAGAGTAGAGATTCACGGTAGAATCTTCCCAATGATCGAGCTGAACGCAGGTTTGCACATGGAATTGACCGGTCGCGAGAATGTACGCCTGCTGGCCGCGGTGATGGGACTTTCGCGGCGGGAAATCGATGCAAAGCTTCCGGATATCGAGGATTTCACCGAACTGGGAGAATGGTTCGATAAGCCTGTGCGCATGTATTCCAGTGGTATGCTTGGCAGGCTGGGATTCGGCGTGGCAGTAAACATCGAAAGCGATGTGGTGCTCATTGACGAGACCTTTGCCGTGGGAGACCTGAAATTCCAGAACAAAAGCCTCGCCCGGGTCAAAGAAATGCGAGAAAGCGGAGCTACCATTTTGCTGGTCAGCCACAGTCTGGAGACGCTCCAATTCGTCGCAAAGCGGGGTATCCTCCTGGAACAGGGCGAGCTCATCTCGTCGGGAACAGCCTTGGAAGCGATCAATGCATACGAAACGCTGGTCTTCAGGTCGGAGCAGGGGCGACTCGAACATCGGGTGAGAAGCCGTATTACAACGAAAGAGGCGAACATTTTCGGCGCACGGCTTTACGCGGAAGACGGCTCCACTCTGACGGAAATTCAGGCGGGCCAGCCATTCGGAATCGAAGTGGACCTGCGCTTGAACCGATTGCTGGAAAAGCCGATGTTCTCGCTGGGTATTCTCAATGCAGCGGGAATACTCTGCAAGTGGAATATTTCGGCAGAGGACGGACTGACGGAGCCGGGAACGTGCAACAGGTACCTCGTCCGAGCCTGGTATCCTGAGAACAAGTTATCGAACGGTGCGTACGAAGTGCATTTTGCTGCGAGAGATAATGCATCATTTGAGACTCTGGAGCGGGTTGCAGGTATCCTCAGTTTTGCAGTGACAGGGCCCGGTAGAGCGAGAGGGATTGTGTCCGGCAGATGTCAGTGGGAGTTCATTCTGCAGGATGAGTGTTCGGAGAAATCGGATTCCGTTTCCGGCGAGACAGGCAAGGTCCCGCGAGACCCGAGATCGCTGGACTCGTCGCAATGACAACATTTGATGGAATTGCTGAATGGGCGGTTCCGATGCTAAGTAGGGGCGCCCCTCGTGGGTGCCCGGTAGTGACCGGCCTCCGTGCCGGTCCATTGCAGGAGGGCAGGCACGAGACCTGCCCCTACAGGGATGATGAATCGTGGCACGATTTGTTCTGCATTCAAGACTTTTGAGACAGCCTCCTGCGAGTCCGCCCAGATAAGGGTAGGCACTAGGCCTACCCCTACGAAGATGGAGAATCGCGGCACGATTTTTGTGCGTTCGGGAATTTTGAGGCAGCCTCCGCAGGTCAGCCCCTCCGCTGGCTGCTATGAGTCTGTAGCGGGTGGCCTCCGTGCCGCCCGATTTGGATTCATGAAAGCTAATTCGTGTAGTTCACAGAGAGCCAGACTGGGATAAGGTTCTCTCTAATCCGCATCTTTGATTGCGAGTTCCCCAATTCCGTTGTTGGTACTTGCTTCAATGACGGTCAGGTTTAGGTGCATGGACGTAGAAGGTCAATTTTCTTGGAATAAACTGATGCAGTGGCGATCCGAATGCCACGGAAAATTCGGGTCGTTTCTGGATTATTCCGTCAAGTCCCCTCATGAGGTACTACCGGAACTGCTCACCAGTGGCTCGCGCGTCCTGGACATCGGCGCCGGTGCTCACAAACCTTTCCGTCAGGTAATCGTCGCGTCAGGTGCTGCATATTTCTGCATGGACACCGATCCTGCAGGCGATTTCGATTACCACAGTTTTGCCGATGTACCGGAGGGTATCTCTTTCGATTTCATGATGGCTAATCAGGTGCTCGAACACATGACGGTGGACACTGCCTTCAGGACAATGAAAGCCGCATACGAGAGAATACGCCCGGGTGGGAAAGTAATGGTAACTGTTCCGAATGCGGCTCATCCGGTTCGCCAAAGGGATTGCACGCATATTACTCCCTGGCCGCCGAACGATCTGTACAGCCTTCTGAGAAGTGCAGGATTCCACGTGGACCTGATGACCCGATACAACAAATTTCCTCTCACGGACAATCCTCTGAAACGGTGGATTGTGGAAGTAGTCTGCCGTGAATTTCGTATGGACTGGTGCGACAGCATTATGGCCGTCGGTCATCGGGAAACCGATTCACCGGATGATACAAAAGAGTAAAGGCCCAACTCCCGGTCAGAATATGACGATCATGAATATACCCATTGACGGTCGGAATTACCAAGTTGAAGTGTACAGGAACATTTCCATGCCTCCGGACGCTCCTCGCCTGGCTGTCGTTTCCAATCTTCGGAACGATGCGGCAGCATCCATATTGAAGGTGTGTTTGGAAGGTATTACCCGATTCACTCCCGAACCGCACGAGGTCTGGGTTATCGATAACAATTCGCCTCTATCCCAAGTCGAATGGCTCAAAGAACAATCGGGCATCAATGTGGCGTTAAACCGTACGGAACCGTTGCCGCCTGAATCTCAAGAAGCCATAAAAGCCGATGTTCCGGGAAGCCAGCTTCAATGGGGAAGCTATGCCAATGCCATAGGACTGGAACTTGCGGTGCGCCTGATAGATCCGGAGACACGCTATCTTATGACAATGCACATGGACACACTGCCGTGCAGGTCAGGCTGGTTATCGTACCTCAAGGGAAAACTGGTTGACGGCACAGGAGCCGCAGGAGTGCGCTTCGACCGCACTCGCACTCCTGAAGGAATTCTGCACGTGCTCGGGTACATGGTTGATTTTCGTTTGTTTGCCAGATTGAAGCTCGATTTTTTCCCGAGATTGCCCGAGTTCGACGTGGGAGATCTGGTCACCACAAGACTGCGGGAAGCAGGGTTCAAGGTTTTCGCATGCCCGAATACTTTGTGGGAACCGCACCTTGTGGAAAGCATATCGCCGGGGTCTCCATTCAGGGATCTCCCTGTGGACAGATCGTTCGATGATGAGGGGAACGTTTTCTTTCTTCATCTGGGGCGAGGGGTTCGTAAATCCACCGGTGAGCATCGCACGGGCATAACGGTCGATGAATGGGTCCGTGTTGCCCGTGAAAAGATATTTACGCAGGACTGATACCAATTTGCTTTCAAAGTGAGACGAAAATCCCCTCTTACCCCCCTTTAATAAAGGGGGGAACGGGGGGATTTTGAATGCAAAGTGGTATGACAGAATAATTCCGGTACAGTCTGCGGAATTGGGGAAGAGGGGCATGAACGGTATTGTGTCGAGGATCTCTGTGGATTCCGGCTCCGTTGCAGGAAGCCTGGGGTTTTCTCTCAGGCGTCATTACGTAGACGATTTCCACGCACGACACGTACAGATCTTTCCCCAAGGATCGCTCGTGCTCGATCTTGCCGGAAACCGGACCAGCAAGAGGGGATTATTCGATATCGAGCGCTACGGACTGAATGTCGTGTATGCGAATATATCGACTGCAAAGCACCCTGACGTGCAAGCTGACGCTCACTGGCTCCCGTTTGGAACCGGTGTTTTCGATGGGGTGATTTGTTCGGAAATGCTCGAACATGTGCCCGACCCGGTGCACGTGCTTTCGGAAATAAGACGCGTGCTCAAAAGAAATGGGACTGTTTTGATCTCAGTTCCTTTCTTGAACCGTATTCACGGGGATCCGTACGATTTCGGTCGGTACACCGATACTTATTGGCAGGATGTTTTAAAGTCTCTCAGATTCGAGCCGATCAAGATTGAGAGACAAGGTCTGTTCTGGAGTGTCCTCGTGGACATGCTTCGTGAATACATGAATGCCAAAGCGGCTCGTTTCAGGAGCCCGGGATTGATTTTCCTCCTCGGAGCGCTGGTTCGGATCATGAAAGGAATTGCAGTGCGGCTGGATTCCCGCAATTTCACGCAATCAAGCTCCGTATTGAAAAACTATACTTCGGGTTTCGGCATTGAGGCTGTGAAAACATGACAAAACCGAAAGTATTTCTGACCGGTGGGGATCAGCACGGCTGGGCTGTTGATGAGGATTTGAAGCTTGCGAGGGAAGCACTGTCCCAGGTAGTCGAACTGGTTGACCTTCCGGAATCGGAAATCGTGCACGCAGTCTGGTGGTACGGGCTGCTCATATGGCCTTTGAAAAAGCTTTCCGGAAAGAGAATCATCTGTCACATCCCCGGAGAACCGCTTCGCTACATGACAGTGCCGGAGCATAGAAAAGCTTTATCGATTGTGGGCTCATGGATCACTCGATCGAAGCAGGCTCAGGAACAGTTCAAATCACTTGGCATCGAATCCGACCTCATCCCGTACGTGGTGGACGTGAACACGTTCAAGCCACTGGAAAGAGATGCTTCGGAAATACGCGAACTGAAATCCCGGTGGCACATTCCGGATGACGTTTATCTCATCGGCAGCTTTCAACGGGATACGGAAGGTTCGGATCTCAAAAGCCCGAAATTGGTAAAAGGGCCTGACGTGTTGCTGGAAATTTTATTGGGACTCCGCAAACGCGGCATCAAGGCTCATACGGTTCTGGCCGGCCCGCGACGTAATTGGATCGTCAAGAGACTAACAGAGGAAGGGCTTCCGTTCACGTACCTGGGTGAACAAACTGAGGGTGACGATTTGCAGACCAATTCGTTGCCACGATCTGTCCTGAACGTTTTGTATAACATCATCGACCTGTACGTTGTAGGCAGCAGATCCGAGGGAGGACCCCATGCGATCCTGGAAGCGGCTGCGGCACGCTGCAAGATCGTCAGCACTCACGTGGGAATGGCGCCGGACATCCTCGAACACGAGTGCCTGTACCGAACACCACCCGATGCAGTGCGCATCATAGAACGGGATATTTCTGAGAACGTGCTTGGCCGGTCAATCGAAGCGCATGCATCGCGAGTTCAGGAACGACACACTCCCGGATCAGTCACGCATCTCTTCCAGTCGGTCTATGAAAAAGTCGATTCTATCAAACCATTCACAGGAGCGGCATTGGCCAAGACATCTTTTGAGAAGACTCCGGGTGCTCGACCCAGCAAATTGACGGTGGGGCTCTGGCACAGTTTCTTCAAACCGCCGTACGGTGGCGGCAATCAGTTCATGCTCGCACTGCGGAAAGGGTTTGAGGCATTGGACCTGGATGTCCGCGAAAACGAATTGCACGACGGCATTGACGCGTATGTGCTCAACTCCATACATTTCGACGTGGATCGATTCCTTGAGTTCAGCAAAAAGCATCGATTAAATGTGGTCCACAGGATAGACGGCCCTATCCACCTTATTCGCGGGTACGACAGGGAAAAGGACGAATTGACCTATAACCTGAACGCGCAATTTGCATCGGGGACGGTTCTCCAATCTGCATGGACGTACCAGAAAATAGTGGAAACAGGCTACCAGCCGGTGAAACCGGTTATCATTCACAATGCGGTGGATTCTTCCATTTTTCACGCTGACGGACGCATACCTTTCGACCGCAAACGAAAAATTCGCCTCATAGCGACGAGCTGGTCGAACAACCCCAGAAAAGGCGGTCCCGTGTACAAATGGATCGAGAAGAATCTCGACTGGGACCGTTATGAGTTCACTTTCGTGGGAAATGTGTCCGAGCAGTTCGATCGGGTCAAACATATTCCTCCGGTTTCTTCTGAAGACTTGTCAGATTTGCTTCGCCAGCACGATATATACATCACGGCGAGCAGAAACGACCCGTGTTCCAACGCGTTGATAGAAGCTCTTGCATGCGGGTTGCCGGCCCTGTACGTGAACGATGGAGGCCACCCGGAACTGGTTGCGTGCGGCGGTTTGCCTTTCGAGCACGAAGAAGAAATTTTTCCGCAGCTTGAAAAGCTTGTGGAGGATTACGAGACCTTCCAGAGACTTATCACCGTTTCAACCCTGGAGGACGTGACAAGGAAGTACTTGGCGTTGGTCGAGGAAGCGGTTCGATGAGCACGAATCTGGTGCTTTTCTTCACCCGGGGAGTGTCCCTTCGTACGTGGGGCATGATGGGCATGCTTCAGAGAGAAATAGCCATTTATCGCAGGCTCATGGAACATGATTTCAACGTATCGTTTCTCACGTACGGCGATGCGTCGGATGTCCAGTACACTGAAGAGCTTGGGGGCATCCGGATTTTGTGCAATGAAACCGGGCTCCCATGGGAGCAGTACGAAAGCGAGCTCCTGTCGATACACAGTAAAGCGCTTGCCGATTGCGACGTGATCAAGACCAATCAAACCAATGGTGCTCAGTTCGCTCTTCAAGCGGCGAAAATGTTCGGAAAACCGCTCGTTGCGCGGTGCGGGTATATGTGGTCCTTCAACTGGCAGCGTGAGTTCGGGTACGATTCGCCTGAAGCGGTTCAAGCGAGGAGTGTCGAAGAAACGGTTTTTCGCGCGGCAGAAAAGGTAGTGGTAACCACTGAAGTAATGGCAGCCGACATCGCACAGCGAATCCCGGAAGCATCGCCGAAAACATGCGTGATTCCCAATTACGTCGACACGGATGTCTTTCGTCCCCAGGAATCGCATCGGATTGAAAACTCGTTGGTTTTCGTCGGACGAATCGCGCCGGAAAAGAACTTGGAAGCCCTGCTGGAAGCTGTGTCGGATTTACCCGTGACACTTACCCTCATAGGAGAAGGGCGGCTTCGTCCCGGCCTGCAAAAGCGCTTCTCCCATCTTGACGGCCGCGTTTCGTGGGAAGGCAATATTCCGAACATGCAGTTGCCGGATTTCTTCAACCGGTCTCAAATATTTATCCTTCCTTCCCTGTACGAAGGCCACCCCAAAACGCTTATCGAAGCAATGTCATGCGGATTACCCGTAATTGGCGGCGATTCACCCGGCATCAGAGAAATCATCTCTCACGGATTCAACGGGTATCTGAGCGGTACGGATTCAAAGAGTCTTCATGCTGCAATCCGGGATCTCATTCAAGACGCGGAATTGCGACTTAACCTGGGACGAAATGCCCGAACGACCGTAATGGAGCGTTTTTCCCTGGACAACATTGTGAAGCTCGAGATGGCGGTACTAAGACAAGCCATCGCGAAAGCGTGAGGAGCATGCAGCGCATGAGATCGATCCGGAAATCACGAGACTGCATAATCATTCAACTGTCCGTGGGAAGAGGTAGTCTAGAGCCCAGGAAGGGCGATCCAACTGTAGCCACGGGTGCAGACCCGTGGAGAAGCACGTCTATATTTCCTGATGAACGACCCCGGAGGGGTCACCCGAAGAGCGTGCAAGATTCTCCAATCTATTGGGAGACCCTTTCAGGGTCCGTAAGACCAAAGGGTTTGGCGCATTTTTTCCGTGGGTTGACACCCACGGCTATCATTGGGTTGCCCCATCGGGGCATTCATCTAATGCCTTGCTCAACTGAAGGGTTACTCTGCAACAGGTTTCCTGTATCGGAAATGATGCACTCATAAGACTATGACGATGAAGCAGCCGAAAATAACCGTATTGATGTCCGTGTATAACGATCATGGTTATTTGGCTCGTGCAGTAGAAAGCATTCTTGAGCAGACATACGACGATTTCGAATTCCTGATCATCGATGACGGTTCCACAGGTCCTCTCGATGCGCTTGATCGATTCAGAGACTCCAGAATTAGAATCCATCGACACGACAATATCGGCCTTACCCGTTCGTTGAATAAAGGAATTGCGCTCGCGTCCGGAGAGTTCATTGCTCGCATGGATGCAGACGATGTGAGTCTTCCGGATCGGTTGAAACAGCAGGTAGCGGAGTTTGATGCTCACCCCTGCGTGGATCTTGTCGGAACGTTTTTCGATATGGTCGATGCGAACGACAATCTGATCGAACGTAAAACTCTGATTGTCGATCCTCTCTACAGATTGTGGAGACTCCAATTCCATAATGTGTACGGCCACGGGACCATGATGTTTAGAAAGGCCGCTGCAATGGCCGCAGGAATGTACGACGAGAATCTGTTGTACGCTCAGGATTTCGACCTCTGGTCTCGTATTTCCGGCGCACGCAATACGTCGATTGTTCCTGAAGTGCAGTATCTTTACAGGATGAACTCGGATGGGGACCAGGCGTCAGTCAAGAATTACGATGCGCAACTTCAGACCGCAATTCGTACGAGCACCAGGAATTTAACAGCGTGCAATCCCGGTCTCACAGAAAGCGATTGTGAAGAATTACGGGCGCTTTATTGGAAGTTTCAGCAAGAAAAAGTCAGTGTTCGGGGAATTGCGCTGATCCCCCCCACTATGGATGGTTTCTGCCGAACCTATGGAATAGAAGGCAAAGAACGGAATGAGCTTGTGAAAAAAATCTGCCGTGATATCCAGGATGAATTGCTTGTGGCATATCATCTGAATGAGCAGGAGAAACGGCAATTGAAGCTCAGGTTGGACTCTTTTTGTGAAAATGTGGTTTCCTAACTGCACAAATGGACTTGAAGTAAGAACAAGTGTTACTTATCATTAAGGGTTGGGTCATACGATTTCGCCGAGTTCCCGGGATATGACCTGCTTGAAAATGACAAAATTGCTCCCGTATTGTCGGGAATTTCACGTTGATTGGACGATGGATGTCCGGGAGATCGAAAAATGACTGCTGAAAAGTGGTTTTCTAAAATAGGCTCTTATGTGGCTAAGGTGTTTGCTCCAGGGGCGAACGGAGATATGGAATACCTGAGACAGGAAGTAATCAGACTGAAGGCCGAATTGCATGCTCTGAAAGTGGGCGGTGTGAGCTCAGCCAAACAGGAAATAGAGATTCTGCGAAGCGATCTGCAAGGCTCGAGCGAACGGGAAATCGTGCTCTTGAAACAGGAAATCGATATTCTCAGGAATGAGGTGCTGGACAATATCGCTGCGATTCACCGCCTGGAAATTCTCACGCTCAGTCAACGTATCGACTTGCTGAATCAATTTGGAAAAGCACTGCCACCGACAATTGCATGCAGGACAAAAGAGTCGTTCAAACCTCAGGGCTTCAGCTTCGGAATAATCACGAACGGTAAACGTAACGATAAAATTGCACGACTGATGGAAAGCATCCGGATGCAAAATCTGGCGGTGGACCAATATGAAATACTGGTTGCCGGATGTGTGGACGGCATATTGACAGGCCCGGATACCCGAACGTTCTCCATGGATCAGGCTGCAGCCGAAGGGCGACTTGGAGCCATGCGCAACGTGCTCGCACGAAATGCAAGCTTCAACAAATTTGTATGCCTGGATGACGACTTTTTGCTTCACCCGAGGTGGGCGCAGGCTGTGCTTGAAGTGGACGGTGATTTCGATCTTGCCACAGGAATAATCCTGAATCCCGATCTTTCTCGTTATTGCGATTGGGTGAGCCTCATTGAAAACTATACATTTCTCAAGACGTACCACGAAGTGTTCGACAAATGTCAGTATATGACCGGCGGGTACGGAATATATAAAGACTATGTTTTTGTGGATCAGTGCTGGGACGATCACCTCGGTTTCTACCAGGGTGAGGATGTCTCATTTTCGAAAAGGCTTTTCGACGCGGGGTATCAGTTGAAGTTCATCCCCCGGGCAATTGTCATGCACGATGACGAGCGCTATCGCCAAAAGGGGTACGGAGTCATACGTATGAAAGCCCATGAGGAAGTTACAGACATGAATCCTGTCATCATGCGCATGGAAAAACTCTGTCCGAGATCGCTTTCTTAGAGCGATAGCCAAGAATTCTGACGTTTATCCCAGGCTCCAATACAAGATGTTGGTGGGGACCGGCGTCCCGAAGCCGCCTCAAAATTATCCAAAATATACAAATCGTGGCACGATTCGCCATCTTTGTAGGGGTAGGCCTAGTGCCTACCCTTTTTGAGGCGGATACTAGGAAAGTGTCTCAAAACTGTATTGACGTTCAGAATCGTGCCACGCTGACCACCCGGCGCTGAAGCACCGGGCTATTTTCTGTCGCCCCTTCGAGGCTCAGGAAGCTGACGTCCCAGAGGGACGTGGGATAATAGCCCGGTAATTCAGCGCCGGGAAGAAGGATGTCGTGCCACGATCTGAGGTAAATTTCGACTCTTGAGATAGTCTCTCTCTACCGGTCTATTATATCGATATCATTGATCATATTGAAGATGTGTCTGCACGTGACGCGACACGGTTGACTGTTGGTCGCTTCGGTCCAACGTTGGATACAATTCCGCTTTCGCATAATCCTGCCAAAAAATGTATAGTACACTCCGGGTTTTGATACAATGCCATCAGGAGGCAGAATGTCTGAAGCGGAAAACGGAGAAGTGTTCGATGCGACTCCGTATCTTAAACTCGTTATAGATAAAGACGGCAGATGGTTCCAAAACGGGGCGGAAATCATTCATCCGGAGATTTACAAGCAGTTCAATCAGATGCTGGAAAAGCTACCCGATGGCGGATACCAGGTCCGTTTGGGACGTGAAGTCTGCAGGGTTGAAGTTGAAGATGCTCCATTCGTGATCGTGCGTGCGTCCATGGACGGGGACGGTCGCATTGTCCTGGTCCTGAACGACGGAACCGTAGAGATCCTCAATCCTGAAGAATTCTGGATCGGAAATGACAACGTCCCGTATTGTCACGTGAAGAATGGTGAATTCCGGGCCAGATTTTCAAGATCGGCGTACTATCAAATATCCGAGCACATAGTTGCGGGAGATGAAGGGGACTTTTTCCTGGAAATTGATGGAGTCCGCACCAGGATAAATACTGTTGTGCACTCGAGAAGATAGGATCAGGTTGCTTTCAAAGTTAAACAAAAATCCCCTCTACCCCCCCTTTATTAAAGGGGGGAATGGGGGGATTTTGAACGCAAATTGATATTACTTGCGGGATTCCGAAAACGAAAATCCAAGAATAGAGGGACGAGATGAAATACGTTCACGGTTATTCCGGAAGGGAGACGGATCGCCTGTCGGATCAGGCAAATACCCTCGCTTCTCTGCTTCATCATGACACACAATACGATCCGGGCAGTAACGTACTCGAAGTCGGATGTGGTGTCGGTTCGCAAACAATCTTTCTGGCGGCGAACAGTCCGGAGGCGAATTTCACGTCAATCGACATGTCGGAAGTGTCGCTCGCAGAGGCGCAGAGCAAAATTCTTGAGCGCGGTTTCCGCAATGTTTCGTTTCAACAGGCTAACCTGTTCGACCTGCCGTTTGCAGAAGAATCGTTCGACCATATCTTTGTGTGTTTTGTCCTCGAGCACCTCCCGGACCCGCAACGTGCCCTTGCTGTGTTGAAGAATGTATTGAAAGAGCAAGGAACGATCACTGTGATAGAAGGCGACCACGGTTCCGCGTATTTCCATCCGGACAGCCTCTATGCCAAGAAAGCCATTCAGTGTTTGGTGGATGCTCAGTCGGCATTGGGAGGCAACTCGCTTATCGGGAGACAATTGTATCCGCTCCTCACCGCGGCAGGGTACAAGAACGTTAGTGTGGATCCACGGATGGTCTACGCGGATTCGAGCAAACCCGAATTAGTAGACGGTTTTACCAGGAAGACGTTTACGGCAATGGTGGAAGGTGTGGAAGCAACAGCCCTGGAGCGCAAACTCATCTCAAAAGCAGAGTGGGATAAGGGAATCGCAGATCTCTATGCGACTGCAGAACAAAATGGAGTATTCTGCTACACCTTTTTCAAGGCAACAGGGTGGAAGTAAAGGAAAATCGGGGAGGAACTTCTTGGTTAAATCAATGTGCTTTCAAAGCAGTAATATCCGGGAACCTTTTTTGTAAAAAAGGTTCCCGAACCCTCCAAAAAACTTTCAGCACTCGCCCAAGCCCATAGTTTTTCAATAGAAAAACCATGGGCTTGGGCGAATATTGAAAGTTCTTGGGAAGGGTCTGGGAAACACTTCTTACAAGAAGGGTTTCCCAGATTTTATCTCTTTGAATGCAAATGAGTATAAGAAGTTCCTCCACGAACCCCACCTCAACTTCACGGCGAATCCACGATCAGCGTCACAGGTCCATCGTTCACCAGTTCAACCTGCATCATTTCGCCGAACACACCCTGCTCGACATGCAACCCCATCGAGCGCAGTCTGGATACAAAACTCTCGTACAGAACCGAAGCTTCATCCGGTGAAGCCGAAGCAGCGTACGAAGGTCTTTTTCCTTTTCGGCAATCTCCGTACAATGTGAACTGCGATACAACAAGAATGGAGCCTCCAACCTGTCCCAGGCTGAGATTCAATTTGTCGTCGCTATCGGGAAATATGCGCAAACCGGGAATCTTCTCCGCCATCCACGCGACCTGCTCCGGCCCGTCAGTCCTGGCTGCAGCCAAGAGAACCAGCATTCCGGAACCTATTTCGCCGACAATCTGACCTCCCACAGATACACTCGCTCGTGAGACTCGCTGAATTACAGCCCTCATCCGGATTTCCTCTCAAATCTGTTCCAGAGCAAAATAAACGCGGGTACGAAATCTTTAGGATTTTGTTTCATGAGCGAGCAAACATCCTCTGTCTTCATGAATGCTCCCCACTGGATTTCATCAGGATCGGGCTTCGGCTCCCGGTCGGTTGTACCTGCGAAAAGGACCACATGCTCGTTATCTGTTTCAGGACATGCATGCACTCGCAAGATTTCCTGCAAATCGCAGGTAATACCCAGTTCCTCGCCCAGTTCCCGCGCTGCGGTCTGTTGGTACGTTTCGCCCGGATCCACATGTCCCGCGGCGGAAGAATCCAGTTTGGAAGGGTGCCTGTCTTTAGCGGGGGACCTTCTTTGCATGTACAATTCCCCCGCTGAGTTGAATATGAATATGTGAACCGATCTGTGAATCAGGCCGAGCCGATGGATTTCGGCGCGGGTTGCAGTCCCGATCACGCGATCTTTAGCATCCACGATTTCCAGAATTTCACGATCCGTGGAGTATTGTGGTGCAGATGAATCATGCTTCGTTTTTGTGCCATTTTTGTTCGCTGTTGTCATATTGCTCTGAGTTGTCTGAATACTCTCCTAAAGCTTGTCCACGACGGATTTTACCTTTGCCTTTATGGCAGACTGACGGTCTTTGCGGTCGTCAATTTTTATGTTCATCATCACCCGGTCGCTGTGCGCAGCTACCACCTCATGACATTTTCGGATGATCTCCCAGATCTTTTCCGGAGGGCCTTCCACCAGAGTGCCCAATGCATGCAATTCATAATCGAGACCGCTTTCCCGAATCACTTTTACGGCTTCCGCAACGTATGTCCCGAGACCGCTCGACCCCTTGTCCAAGGGAAAAACACTAATTTCGGCTAGCATTCCCGACTCCTTTTCAAACGTGTATTAGTCGAATAGTATCATATGCACCGGATGTGTAGTATGTGAAGACGTGAATGCATGCTCGAACGAGGAGCAGATTGAGAAAAAATTCGCCGTTCGATGGGTGGCCCCTTGAACCATCGTGCAAAACAGGTTATAGGATGTTTTTTGGAATATGAGAATCATTGCCGGCCGTTTCAAGGGTCTTCGGTTAGTTTCACCTCGTATAAAAGGTGTTCGTCCTACCTTGGATCGTGTCCGCGAGGCGTTGTTCAGCACTCTCGGACCCGCAGTTGAAGGCTCGCGCATCCTGGACCTGTTTGCAGGTACCGGGGCATTCGGATTTGAGGCGCTCAGCAGGGGTGCCCAATATGTCACATTCGTTGACAAAGATCGTCGCGTAGCCGAAACTCTAAAGGCCAATACTGAATCACTCGGTCTCGGGCATCAGATCCGGATAATTAACGCGGACGTTCCGACAGCTCTGAAGAGGCTGGTGCAACAGGCCGAAAGATTCCATGTGGTTTTTCTCGATCCCCCGTACGAATCCGAATGGGTCGAGAAGATTGTTTTTCAATCGGCTTTGATTGACGTCCTTGAACCCCGTTGTCTCCTCATTGTCGAGAGAGACTCTAAAGCAACCCCCTTGGAAGCTCCTTCGGGATTTGACAAGAGGTTTTCACGAAAATATGGCGGAACACTGATAGAGATCTTTGAATTCAGAGATTCTCGGTAATTTCTTTTACGAGAGTTATACCATGTGCGAAAAAATCGCCGTATATCCAGGGACATTCGATCCGTTTCACAACGGTCATCTGGAGATTATTAGAAGAGCTTTATGTACGTTTGACCGAGTGATTGTGGCGCTTGGAATTAACCCCGAGAAGGAAATCGTGTTCACTCTTGAGGAACGGCTGGATATGATCCGCAACAGCGTCCAGGGCGATCCGAGGATATCCTGCGAAGCGTTCGACGGTCTACTGGTCCGTTACACCGAATCGACCGGGGCTCACGCGATTATACGCGGATTGAGAGCTGTCTCGGATTTTGAGTATGAATTCCAGCTCGCTCTCATGAATCGCAAACTGAGTCGAAAAATCGAGACGTTCTTCTTGATGACAGCCCACAGGTATTTGTACGTGAGCTCCCGCATTATCAAAGCAACGGTGATGGCCGGAGGGTCGCCTGAAGGTCTCGTCCCCGACTATGTCTTAAACGTTCTGAAGAAGAAGTTTCCGAATATACGGAATCATTGATCACGATCCAGGAGTTTTTCTATGATCAAAATCCTCTCCAAAAGAGCAAATGAACTCAAACCGTCCGCAACTCTTGCCATTTCGGCAAAAGAGAAAGAACTTAAGAGCCAGGGAGTTGATGTGGTCGGTTTTGGAGCCGGAGAACCGGATTTTCCTACACCCATACACATCAGGGAGGCTGCAAAGCGTTCCCTGGACCGCGGAGAAACGTTTTACACTCCCGTGGGCGGGATTCCGGAACTCAAGAAGGCGGTATGTCACAGATTTTCCGAGGATTACGGTCTGGAATACAAGCCGGCGGATATCGTGGTCTCCTGCGGAGCCAAGCATACCCTGTACAATATATTTCAGGCTTTGGTCGACCAGGGCGACGAAGTACTGGTAAACGCTCCGTACTGGGTGTCGTATCCGGAAATGGTCGCTTTGGCAGGAGGGACGGCAGTAATCGTACCGAGTGAGGAAAGCGATCGGTTTGTGCCTCGCTTATCGGAAATCGAAAAACGGATTACCGGGAACACAAAAGCGATACTTCTCAATTCTCCTTCGAACCCCACAGGGGTGGTGTACCCCCGGGAAATCCTTGAAGGAATAGCAGCGTTGGCGGAAAAGCACGATCTTCTGGTCATCTCCGATGAGATTTATGACAAGCTGATCTACAGCGGGAATTCGGCTGTTTCGTTTGCTTCATTGCCCGGAATGAAAGAGAGAACCGTACTGGTGAACGGCGTATCCAAGTCGTACGCAATGACGGGATTCCGTATCGGCTACATGGCATCCCTGAATTCTGCACTGGTAAGGTCAGTTACGGACATTCAGAGCCAATCCACCTCCAACCCCAACAATACCGCGCAGGCTGCGGCAGTTGAGGCTCTTATGGGGCCGCAGGAGGAAGTGGGGCGTATGAGGGCAGTATTTCATGCCCGGAGAGATCTCTTCATGAGAGAGCTTGGGCAGATCCCCGGATTGAGTGCCGTGACACCCGATGGCGCCCTTTATGTATTCGTGAATGTGTCCAGCTTCTATGGAAAAAGAGGTATTCAGAATTCGATGGATTTCTCGAGTTTCCTCTTGGAACAGTATCATTTGGCTTGCGTTCCGGGCGGTCCTTTCGGTTCGGAAGATCACATCCGTCTTTCCTTCTGCACGTCGGAAGAAAAAATACAAAAGGGCCTGGAACGGCTCCGCAAAGCGTGTGAAGATCTGGGATGACAGCGAACCGACCGCTTATTCTGTTAACCAATGACGATGGCATTCATGCAGAGGGAATCAGATACCTCACAATTGCCATGGAACACGTAGGAGAGTATTGGGTAGTGGCCCCGGAAGCCGAGCAAAGTGCCGTGGGCCACTCCATTACGCTGTACGATCCGATCAAGGCTCACGAGATCTCCAAGAACGGATCATTCTACGGGTATGGGATAAGCGGAACTCCCGCGGATTCGGTGAAATTGGCAATACATTCGTTGTTGCCGCGAGTACCGGATCTGGTGATTTCGGGGATCAACAACGGTGCCAATGTAGGCATAAACGTTTTGTATTCAGGGACTGTTTCTGCGGCAACTGAAGCGGCAATTCTCGGGGTACCGGCCATGGCGGTATCCCTTGCACAGAAGAAGAATCCGCCGTTTCAATGGGTGGTGCCTCACGTTGAAAGGCTCGCCCTCTGGCTGCTCAAGTTCGGACTTCCCCCGGGAGTCGCCCTGAACGTTAATATCCCGGCTATTCCGCCTGAAGCGCTGAGAGGATATAAACTGACACGACAGCGTCTCGCAAAAATGCGTGAATCCTTTGAAGAAAGAGAAGATCCCAGAGGCAACCGTTATTATTGGCTCTCGGGAGAGGTCCCCATCGAAGAATCGGACGATTCTCTGGATGCAACTGCACTCAACGATGGCTTTGTTTCGATAACTCCACTGTTTTACGATCTTACCGCGCATTCTCACCTGCAGGATTTGGCGACGGCTCTAAAGAATTTGACATGACCGTACTTTCCGCGACAGAGCAGCAAGAAATAGAGCTGATTCTCGGGCATGCCTTCAACAATAACGGGCATCTCCTGGCCGCACTCACAAGGCGCAGCTTTTGGCATGAGAACCGCGGATTCTGTATCCGCCACAACGAACGTCTCGAATTTCTCGGCGACGCGGTACTCGGGCTTGTGATAGCCGAGATCCTGTACAGAGAATTCCCCAAGGCAGAAGAGGGCGAGCTTCAGAAAAAGCGGGCAAGCCTCGTGAATCGTGCAGCTTTGGCTCAACTCATGAGAAGACTGAACCTCGCACCGTTCATCAGAATGGGCCGTGGTGACGAATTGTCAGGATGCCGCGATAGAGACTCCATCCTAGCTGACACTCTTGAAGCGCTGATAGCTGCAGTCTTTCTGGACGGCGGATTCACAAAAGCTTCAGACATGATCAAGCAGCACTTCTATCCTCTCATAAAACGGTGTTCCACACGCGACGGTGTCGACGACTGCAAGAGCGCTCTTCAGGAAAAGGCTCAGGCAGTCATGGGCGTCACTCCCACGTACGAAGTCATAGATCAATGGGGCGAAGAACATCAGAAGACCTTTTCCGTGGCAGTATTCCTGGGAAACCATATGGCTGGGCTGGGAACAGGCAGGAATAAGAGAGAAGCCGCGCAAAATGCTGCGAGAGAAGCCCTGGACCGTCTTGAAAATGGAGAAGACACCTGTTGTGAAGAAAGCCCCCCATGTGAATAGGTTTTTGCGAAAACTCCCTCCCGAGATTCTCTTGGAACGACAACTTTGTTTCCCGATTTCTTTCATTCCAGAGTAGGATGCGGTGAACGCGCGATCCGCGCGGGTGAACCGCATCAGTCGAGGTATTTCTCGACCGATGCGATTCGCTGCGCTCATCACATCCTACGTGAGCTATGGCAGTTGCCAAAATTAGTCTCGATTGAAGATTAGGAATATTGGTGGGTGCCGTGCCTCCGTGCCGGCACATATTCAATTCAAAACTCTCATTTTGTGCGCCCACTTATGAAATACTTCACAATTTCTCCAGCGAATACTCCTGAGCATCACGGGCTTCCCTGGCCGAAGTTGATCAAAGGGACTCTGATAAAACGCTACAAGCGTTTCATGGCAGACGTTCTCTTAAGTTCGTCCGGTGAGATCGTGACAGCGCATTGTCCGAATTCCGGCAGCATGAAGACGTGCTGCGACCCCGGACGACCCGTGTACATATCGGAAAGCTCCAATCCTGCAAGACGTCTCCGCTACACCTGGGAACTGATAGAAATGCCAACGTCTTTGGTAGGTGTGAATACGTCGGTCCCGAACAGGCTCGTCAAAGAGTCTGTCCTGAACGGAGTCATTCCCGAATTTCGCGAGTACGAGACAGTCCGAGCCGAAGTGCCTTGCGGAAGCGATTCCAGGCTGGATCTTATGCTGGAGCGTCTGAATAACCGTTGCTTCATCGAAATCAAGAACTGCACATTAATCGAAGGAACAACCGCTTGTTTTCCCGATGCAATTACTGCTCGAGGTCTGAAGCATCTGGTGATGCTCCAGGAACTGGTCGGTTCCGGTGATAGAGCGGTAATCTTCTTTCTCGTGCAGCGTTCGGATGCAACTGAATTTAAACCCGCGGATCATATCGACCCGCAGTACGGTCGCGAGTTGAGATCGGCAATAGCAAACGGAGTAGAAGTATTCTGTTATGACGTAACAATTTCGCTCGCAAACATTGCATTAAACAAACGTATTCCTGTAGTTTTGTGAATAGTAATAAAGCGTTCCACTTCACATAAAAAGCACAATCCTTTATGCTCAATTTAAGGTGATTTGCCGATTGCATTTTTCTTGCTGTCGTGAACCTTTCACCTTGCGAGCGGCGCAGTGGCCCGTGAGGCGAGATGGTTCACGTGGGACGATCACCGAATAGAAAACAGAAGATCAGGGGGAGGTCATGCAAGACCAGTTTACGAGGCGTGAATTAATGGTGGGGGCAGGTGCTGCTGCTGCCACGGGGATTCTTTCCCACATGTTGACATCCGAAGCTCTTGCTCAGCCAAAACACCCGGGAGATCAGCCGTTCGTTCATACGTTGCCACCGCTGCCGTATCCGGAAAACGCTCTTGAGCCCGTAATTGATGCAGAGACGGTAAAGATTCATCATGACAAACATTTTGCAGGCTACGTGAAGGGACTGAACACCGCTCTGGAGAAACTGGACAAGGCCAGAAAAGAAGGAAATTTTGAGCACATAAAAGCACTATCGCGCGATCTCGCATTTAACGGGTCGGGTGTTGTGCTCCATTGGATCTATTTTTCTACATTGGGCCCAAAAGCGGGTGGCAAGCCTACCGGAAAATTGGCCGAAGCTATAGACAGGGATTTCGGATCGTACGATACGTTCTGGAAACAATTTGCTCAGGCCTCGAAAGATGTCGAGGCGTCAGGCTGGGGTGTTCTTGCATGGGAACCTTTCAGCAAACGATTAGTCATTCTTCAGGCGGAAAAGCACCAAAATCTGACGAGCTGGGGATCTATGCCGCTTATGGTCTGCGACGTCTGGGAACATGCATACTATCTCAAATACCAGAATCGTAGAGCCGAATATGTGGACGCCTTTCCCCAGATCATTGACTGGAAAAAAGTGGAAGAACGCTTTTCAAAGTATGCTGTATAACAAAGAGGCATGCCACAACATGAGTTATAGTACATCCAATTGAACAAATATCACGTACACGGAGGACATATTTTTGTCCTCCTCCTTACCGTATAATACCATTTCGCAGTTATGCACATAAGATAGCTCAGGCTGGGGTGTCCTGAGCGGAGTGATCAGACGGCTTTGCGTCGTCCGGAGCGAAGGATATCTCCAGCCTCCCAGATTATGAGAAGAAAACCGAATAAGTATAAGTCCTTTCTATCCAGAAGGACTTTATAGGCCCACCGGCATGTCGTAAGGATGCGGACGGCCTTTGCCCGTCTCGACAAATTCCTTGAGGCTAAGCAGGAAAAGCACCCAGTGCATCGAGGACTGAGGGAACACTTTGGCATCCTCGCGCCATCTTGAGTGTCGAAGGTGAAGAAACGTTTTGTCGCCCTCTCGGAAGATTTTCCATTCGATTTCGGTGTCCACCCAATCAGGATCGCTCCGCTCAGTTGCACGCCATCGCACGAGTTCATCAACCTTCAGAGTGGTTACAACCATCTCCTTTAAGAATTTCCCATAAAACCAGAATTCCAATTTCTTCCCGACGGCAGATTCTCCTCGCGTCTCGATGGTCCACCAATGCGCAAGCTTTTTCACATCGGTTAACGCTTGGTAAAGCTCGCCTGGGGAAGCTTTGATGATAATTTCATGCCAGATTTCACGATATGCCATTGAAAACACCCTCTTTGGTTCACACTCAATAATAGTAAACGAGTTCCCCGAACCATCCGCCGAGAACTACTTCAACTTCTGAACGAACCGGCACCATATTGAACAAAATGCCATTTTTGAACTCAATTGAGGTACGGCGATATCCTGTCCGCAATGCAATTGTTCCCAGAGTGGTTTCCGGAGCTTTCAATCCACCCGCTATTTCCCAATCGATTACCTCAGTGCCTGTAACAGGCCATCGTGCTCTCGCTTCTGCAGTGGCAGAAAGTCCGTACGTATCATAATCGGGGGTGAATACTGCATGAAACCCGAGTGTCATTGCAGACGGTCCCGTCACCTGGAATCCACCTCCCACGGTTCCCCCAACCGCAAGAGAAGGGCTGTACGCGTCGAAATCCATATTCAAGCCAATCCTGGACCTGCCCCATCGGAGAGGGTCAAAGTCCCATCCAAACCGCAATCCGGAGTAATCGAATCGGGCGTCGCCGGTGGTTCCCAGATCCGGGAATACCGCCGTGCCCGCGTAACTGCGCATGTTGTAATGCATTCTGCCTGAGAATGGTCCTACTTGCAGTCTGAGCATTGTGTCGACAAACACTGCGCCTCTGGGCATGTTCCAATCTTGCATGAAATCGAATGACCGGGTCGGATTCGTGAGAATGTCAGTTCTCCCTTTCAGAAGGTTGGACCAGATGATGGTTACTTTGGTTTCTCCTTCAATAGAGGGAAAAGAGAAGATAGGAGAACAGGGATTCTCCGTATCGGAAAATACTTGGGCTGCACCCGTGGCTGCTTGAATCACACAAAAAATGCATATGGCAGCCGACAATAAACAATTCCATTGAGGCTTACGCATTCGGCATGCCCTCTCGATACAGTTAATTTTATAATATGTTAAGTGAATTACATAATTATGTCAATGTCCTACTTTTTCAGTTAATCATCCTAAGTGATACCGTTTGCATTCAGAAGAGCAGTATTGCGGAGGACCTCCTTTTAGGAATGTCCTCCCGATCGTACTTCTTTACACGTGCTTCTACTGCTATATGACTTCATTACGTCTCAAACTATCGATCTCCACCGCAGTGTACCCGAGTTCTGAAAGAATCTCGTCTGTGTGCTGCCCGAATTCAGGAGCAGGGAGCCTGCACGACGCGGGGGTGTCGCTGAAATCCCATGGAAATCCGACCATCTTGGTTTTCCCGTGCTCGGGATGGTTCATGTACACGAAATAGTCGTTGGCCAATGCCTGGGGATCGCAGGTCACTTCCTGGGGAGTCTGCACGGGCGTGCAAATGCACCCGGCTTGATTGAGGAGTGCCAGCCATTCATGTCTCGGCTTCAAAGCGAATCTCTCGTCGAAAATAGCCACCAGAGCAGCCGCATTCTTGCTCCGTGCTTCTATGGAGTTGAATCTGGGATCGTCTGTGAGCTCTTCCAGGCTCAAAGCCTGGCAAACCTTCGGCCAATACCGTTCTGGCTGGAGGTGAGCAATGGCAATCCATCGATCGTCCTGACAACGATAGTGGTTGTATATCGGATTTCCGGCTTCTGCTCGTACTTCTCGGGAAAATTCCATATCAAGCATGGATGGAGCGGCCATAATAAGCCCGAGAGTGGCGATGACACTCCCCATGAGAGAAGTGTCCACCACTTGGCCTCTACCGGTTTTCTCTCTGGCATACAGTGCGGCAGTGACTCCCCAGGCACAGGCGAGTGCGCCGACTTCATCACCTATTCCCGGAAGAATCTGTGTGGGAGGAGCGCCCTTTTCTCCACAGGCAAACATCAGTCCGGAACGGGCTATTCCCGTATAATCAAAGGAATAATCGTCCGCATCCGGCCCTTTGCGACCCCACCCGGACGCGTGCGCATAAATCAACCGCGGGTTGCGGGCCATGAGCACATCCGGCCCTATGCCCATTCTTTCGGGTGCGGGTATGCTCATGTTGTTGAGGAACACGTCCGCTGAGTCGACGAGCTTGAGGAATACTTCCATTCCCTGAGGTTTCCTCATGTCCAAAACCATGCCCCGTTTATTTCTATTGCCGTGTTCGAAATAATAATTGCGGCCTTCGAGACCCACCATTGCGCCGATGATTCGCATGAATTGCCTGCCCGGATCTCCCGTTTTGGGCTCGATCTTGATCACGTCGGCTCCAAGATCGCCCAGGCGCATGCCCGCGACCGGACCTTGTTGAAACATGGAAATCTCGATCACGCGTACTCCGTCGAGAGGTCCTGTCATCTGTATTCTCCCTTCCCGTGTGTCTATTCTCGAAACCAAAAAAAAAGCGGAGTGTGAACTCCGCTTTTTCGTGTATCGCCTGATGGTCACACTCAGCCCGCGCGTTTATACCTCCTAAAGCTAAAAAAGAAAAACGGGCAGCTGATGTGGATCATTATTTCTTCTCCAGTCGATCTAAAATACACGCACGCGATTCTTTGTCAACAGAGATTGTGTTGTATCCATTTAGTTGTTCCTAGGGAAAATCCCCCCAGCCCCCCTTTATAAAAGGGGAGGTGAAGAATAGAAGCAACCTGCAATTCCCCCCTTAGTAAAGGGGGGCTGGGGGGATTTTGAAAGTTGGAGGGAATGTGATCCGAGAGAAGATTTTCTCTACCCCTCAGTAACTGAATGCAGACATTTGTGTTCAATTTTTATTTGTTCGACAGTGATAAAGCACTTGCCTAATTGTAACCGTTCACTTGGCACAAACGCTCTTTTTCGGCTTCCCTGAGATCTGCAATAACCATCCGTCGGACAAGCTCTTTGAACGACATCTGCGGTTTCCAACCGAGCAATTTGGCTGCTTTTGTTGCATCTCCCAGGAGCTCATGCACTTCCGTAGGTCTGAAGTACCGTGAATCCACGAGGACAAGGGGCTTGCCTGTTTCGGAGTCGATTCCTTGTTCGTTGAGGCCTTCTCCTCTCCATTCGATGATGATACCGACTTCTTTGAAAGCCCGTTCCACAAATTCCCTCACTGAATGATTTTCTCCGGTGGCTATGACGAAATCGTCCGGTTCGTGATGTTGCATGATAAGCCACATTGCCGACACATAATCCCCCGCGTATCCCCAGTCGCGCTTTGCCGAAAGATTGCCGAGGTACAGCTTATCTTGCATTTCGAGTTTAATGCGAGCCACAGCGCGAGTAATCTTGCGGGTGACAAAGGTCTCGCCTCGCATGGGAGATTCGTGGTTGAACAGAATTCCGTTGGACGCGAAGAAGTTGTACGCCTCACGGTAATTCCTGACGATCCAGTATCCATAGAGTTTTGCCACAGCGTAGGGGCTGCGAGGATAAAACGGAGTGGTCTCTTTCTGAGGGGATTCCTGGACCAGTCCGAACAATTCACTCGTGGAAGCCTGATAAAAGCGCACTTTTTCCTGCAAGCGCAGGATACGAATTGCTTCCAGGAGCCTCAATGTGCCGAGAGCATCTGCATTAGCCGTATATTCAGGGGTTTCGAAGGAAACTCTAACGTGACTCTGGGCCGCGAGATTGTATATCTCGGTCGGCTGGAATTCCTGGATGATACGAATAAGATTAGTGGAATCCGTTGTATCGCCGTATTCGAGGATGAGATTTCGACTGTCGACGTGCGGATCCTGATAAAAGCTGTCTATTCTCTGGGTGTTAATGAGCGAACTTCGTCTCTTGACTCCGCAGACTTCATACCCCTTTTTCAGAAGGAACTCCACAAGATATGCACCATCTTGACCGGTAACACCTGTTATAAGCGCTCTGTTGTTTCCCATGAATTCCCTTTACATAGTGCGAAATGATTCAATCGAATTTCGCGATTATGCTACTATGACTTAAAGAACGCAAGCTTATGGTTGAGATGGGGCTGCCGACATTTCTTATGGAGAATAAGACGGATCGAGAAGCTGAAATAAAAGAAAAACTCCTCAGATCGGGCAAACTCACGGACTGGGATCTGCTGGAACTACTGCTGACGTACGTGTCTTCGGCAAGCAGTCCGCAAGAGGTGGCGGAAGAACTCAAACGCACCTTTCATTCAATGCGTGCGATCTTTTTGACGTCTTCCGTGGAACTGCTCCAGGTGAAAGGTATGGATCGAGATGCGGCGACGCTCATCAGACTTGTAGGTGAGATTCTCGAACGCTTTAGCGAGACGATGGCCCCAAGTCCTCAAGTTCTGGTGAACTCGAAGGAAGTGGAACAGTTTCTCCTTGCATGGCTCAGCACCATGAAAGACGAAAACGTGCTCCTCGTATTCCTGGACGATCACGGCATAGTCCTGGGACAGGAAATACTCGGAGCCGGTACCGTAGACCAGGTGGTTCTGTTTCCCCGTCAAGTGATGGAACGCGCTCTCACTACAATGCAACGTCATTGATCATAGCTCACAATCATCCCGACGGACCGCCACTCCCATCTGTCCGCGATCGTGAAGGCAGAGCGTCTGAGAGAAATTCTTCATCCCTTTGAGATAACTCTGACGGACTCTGTTGTCGTGGGAAAAAACAAATGTTTCAGCATATTCAAGAATGCCCCTTTTTAGGAGATCCCGGCCTTTGGTCTTGCTTGCGACACTTGACAGCCCGTTCCTGTACTGTTATGAGTATCTGGTTAAGGCGGTGTAGCTCAGTCGGTTAGAGCATGCGGCTCATATCCGCAGTGTCCGGGGTTCAAATCCCTGCACCGCCACCAATGCTCCCTTTGAAATCATTCAGAAATAGCCACAAATTACCCTCGAAAAAGTGTATGCAAATTTTTTCACAGTCTGCTGGACAGGATCAGAGCCTTCCTAACGGGGTGACCCTGATCCCCCTAAGTGATCTGTATTAGTCACAGGCAGTTATTCGGTTGAATCGTCTTGCAGGGCTAATCGCTCCCAGAGAATGTTGATTGAAAGGCGATTTCGGTTCACCGTCTGACCGGCTGCAAGCATACCAGATGAAGTTCAGCCTGATCAATTGTGAGTCGGCGAAGGCTTGGGCATCCACAACAAAGCGCGAGGTTTTTCGGCAATCCCATCGCTTGAAATGTTGTCCGATTCTTGCATTTCCATCTTGCGGTATAAATTTCAGTGGACATTTTGAGGCCCTCCTTAAAATTATCTACCTTTGCTTCACGGAATTCCTTTGTGTCGTCTAATTGTTCTTGAACAAACTTTTTTCAGACTAGCGCCTTTTTTTTTGCGAAGGATCGCCTCGTGATTTTGCTCAATTCGCTTGCGTTAGAAGGTCTGACTCGCTAAAGTCCTCAATTGCTTCTGATTGACTCCGGGTGTCAACGGAAATAGAATTACTTTAGTCTACTATGTGAGCGGCGAAGTGAACCTCATACCCGATAACCGACATCCTAACTCACCATTGATTGAAGTGGTATTTGAGATTCGTTTTCCAGGTGAGACTGCCATTGAGTGTAAACGGTCCGAAATCCAGGATTGCATCAGAGATATTTACCCGAATCTGCTCGTGCCGAAAATCCAAGATGGAATGGCTTATGCGTTGGAACCATACCGATTTGAGAAATCGGATGCTAGTGCAGGCGTCATGGTGTCTCTGAATAGATTCGGTTATTTCTCTCGAGCTTATCCGGGATTCGAAGATTTCAAAAAAGAGTATCTGCGTTTACTGGGATTGTTTGGTTCCATCATAAAGTTGAATGAGCTGAATCGTGTTGGCCTCAGGCACGTGAATATTATTCCATTTGTGAGAGAGAACAGGCTTCTTCCATTGGAGCATTTTTTTGTGTTTTGTAAGGAAATGATGAATCTTTTTCCGGGGAGATTTGAGAATTTCAGCACTGCATTCGTACTCCCTGCTGGCAAAGGAAAAATTACAACACGCATAGAATCAGTTATGAGGACTGACGGGGGACAGGAAGCATTTCTACTGGATTTCGATTACGCGAAATCCGAAGGAGATCTAGAGTTTGACCGAATCGAAGAGTATCTTGATGAAGCGCACACGGAATCGGCCTTGCTTTTTCATACACTCATTACAGAGAACTACCGTGCGTACATAAAAGGCGAGGAGACGTAGAATGGCCGGGGCATTTGCAGAATTTGCTGATGAACTGCTACCAATTGAGGGATTTCGGGCTTCATGGGATAAAAGGATAGACACGGCAAGTCCAGAATCTACCCAGAAACGAGAAACAAGAACGATAAGAGTAAGAACTGCTGAGAATTTGTCATACGCACTGCCTGACCAATACAAAGTTCCCGCCTTTCAATTTCGCCGAGACGGTTTGAATTTACGTGCTCTTAAGCCAGTTACGATCAAACTTGCGAGGGGAGAGAATTTATGGTTTGCCGAGAACGAGCGATTGGATATTTACGCCACTGGTGATACACCTCAAGAGGCAATAGAAGAATTTGTCATCCAATTACTCAGTTTTTATGAACATTATAGGGACCTGAACGAAGCTCAAGCACGAGGTGGGGCCAAGAGACTAAAGAATGTCTTTGCTACTGCTTTCGAGGTAATGGATGAAAGTAGATCGTAAGCTTGCGGAAAAAAGCCTGCAGGCAAAAGGATTTGTGAAAGATAAGTCTCACGATCACCCATGCTTTTTTCACTGCTATGAGGGAAAGGAAACGGGAATTAAGACGTGGATGTCTCATAGCAAAAAGTACAAAGACATTGGGCCAGACAACTTGGAGAGCATGCGAAGGCAGCTTAAGCTGGAAACGCGTAGAGAGACCATTGCATTACTAGAGTGCCCCATGAGTCAATCCGAATATAATGAGCATTTGATTCAGAAAGGCCTTCTCGTCATAGATGAGAATGATTGAGTCAGAGATTCATTTTTCCTGAAGAAGACGGATGAAGGAACCGCCCACTAAGAAGGCTCACCCAATATTTGCCGACGTGAGTGGACGGTCTCCCTGATGTTCAAGTCCCTGCACTGCCACCAGAAATCCCTATGGAATCGTCCAGAAATCTTCGCAGAAAACCCTCAAACGACCTAAACTGACCCATCCATCATGTCTTGGAAAAATTTGCATCCTTTACGACATTTGGCGATTTTTTCATCATAGGTCCCCTGTGTTTCGCCTCTACAGAGAGTAGCCGTGACCGCGAAACAATTGCGCCCGTGTTCCGGAAACGCCGGACAATTCTGCTCGTTATTACAACCGAGAACTTGCCAACAATTTAGCCTCTCAGACATGCCTCTCCTCCAAATAAATTATTGCAATATATGACTATCTGTATAATATGATATCAATATCTTTTTGTCAATAAAATCTTTCGATACATCATTTCATGATATCAGGCATACTCTTCACCTGAATTTTCTGTTTAAAGGACGAACAGTCAAAAACAATGAGTATTGGCACGATCGAAAGACGTGTGTAGCGGACCAACGCGGTCGCAATATCTCATGCTGATTCGCTTTTCTTTTCATAATCTGGGAGGCTGAGGTATCCTTCGCTCCAGACGACGCAAAGCCGTCTAATCACTCCGCTCAGAGCACCTCAACCTGCGCCATCTTATATGCATAATTGCGAAATCCTATAAGAGTCCCTCATCTGGGAAGGACTTTTATCATTCGTTGTGGCACTCTTCGCCATGGGAGTTGGTATCAGACCGTGGCCCTTGGGTCCGGCCGTGAAGCATTTCTTCAACGAGATTCCAATTGGATCAAGATTTGCGACAGTCTCTCCCTTCCAGGGGCACGACAGTTTGGATTAGATTTTATGCGAAAACAAGTGCACCTTCCTTTTCTCAATCGTTCCTTTTTTGACACCAATCCCCTATTAATGGTATTCCATTGCCGGTGCTCGGATCGAAATCATCTTCCGGTCTGGAGCATTCGTCTATCCGGAGCTAAGGCTCTGAAATGTTACCTACATACAGATGAGGCCATGAACCAGCTAGAAGAATATTCTGCGGTCGAGAATACCCACGAGGAAATCACCATTGTGATTCCTGCCTACAACGAGGAGACCACTATCGTTGACGTGGTGAAAGAAACAAGAACGGTACTCCCGGAAGCACGGGTGCTCGTGATTGATGACGGTTCCAAAGATGCAACTGCCGTTCGTGCCCGTGAAGCAGGGGCGGATGTCATCTCCCACCCTCTGAACAAGGGAAACGGTGCAGCCATAAAGACCGCTTTGAGGGCTATCAAAGGAGGGGTCGTGGCCGTGCTTGACGGGGACGGACAACACGATCCGCGGGAGCTGCCAAAGCTGCTGGGTTATTTGAAAGAGTACGATCTCGTGGTGGGGGCTCGATCGTTTAACGGAAATGAAGGACACTGGTTGCGGACAGCGGGAAATCTCTTTCTGCGAAGACTTGCGTCGTTTCTTTCCGAACAGAAAATAGCCGACCTCACTTCCGGGTTTCGGGCATTCAGGCACGCTGTAGCAGCACGTTTTCTCCACATCTATCCGAATGGTTACTCTTTTCCGTCCACAAGCACTTTGAGTTTCATTACCGCAGGATACAGTGTAAAATTCGTTCCCATTCAGGTTCGCCGCAGACCGAAGCTGACACAGAGCAAATTACGGCCGTTCCGCGACGGCTTTCGGTTTCTGACGTTCATCCTTCGTGTGGTAACCATCGCCAACCCCAACAAGATCTTTTTCCCTGCCGGGCTTGCCATGGTGATTGCCGGTATTATCCTGACCATTCGCAATCTCATCATGTTTGCCCAGTTCTCCGGAGGCACGGTTCTCTTTCTGGCAGGAGGTATAAACATCATTTTCTTCGGGTTGATCCTGGACCAGTTCGCGTCCCTGCGGCTCCAGGAACGCGATTGAAAGTCGTCGGTACATAATGTGCGGAATTTGCGGAATTTTTCTCCTGAAAACCGGCGCGAATGCTGACAGGGAATTGCTCCAGCGGATGAACCGAACCATGGTGCATCGCGGTCCCGATGACGAAGGATACTATGTGGCCGGTTCTGTCGGGCTTGCAATGCGCAGGTTGAGTATCATCGACCTGACAACAGGCAAGCAACCCATATGCAATGAAGACGAGAGCCTCTGGATCGTTTTTAACGGAGAGATTTACAACTACCCGGAATTACGTGAAGACCTGATCGCCCGCGGCCATACGTTCAAAACAAGATCCGATACCGAAGTCATAGTCCACCTGTACGAAGAATTGGGCGAACGTTGCGTCGAGCCGCTTAATGGTATGTTCTCCTTCGCAATATGGGATAATGCAAACAGAAAGCTCTTCCTGGCTCGTGACCGCCTCGGGATAAAGCCGTTATTTTACTCTTTCATCCCTGGAAAGGCCCTGTATTTCGGCAGTGAGATCAAAGCGATTCTCAAGGCTCCCGTGCCGCGAAATCCCGATTATCAGGGTCTATATGATTACCTTTCTCTGATGTACATTCCCACGCCTGCCACTGCGTTTGAGTCCGTGAAGAAACTTCCGCCGGGACATGTGCTTAGCTGCGATGCACATGGCATCAATATCCGAAAATTCTGGGACGTTCCGCTTCCGGCACTTGGAGATGAAAATTCCTCGAACAAAGATTACGAGGAAGAGGTGTTGCACCTGATCCAGACGGCCATAAAGCGTCAGATGATCTCCGACGTCCCCATAGGAGCCCTTCTCAGCGGCGGTCTCGATTCCACTACCGTGGCAGCGGTAATGTCCCGCAAGCTTGGAATGCCTCTTCACACGTTTACCATAGGATTTGACCGAAAATCGTACGACGAATCCCAGGAAGCCAGATTGGTAGCACAGACGCTCGGGACGGATCACCTGGAACAGATCGTACATCCGGGTATGATCGAATCCATACCCGAACTGCTCACGTTCTTTGACGAACCATTCGCTGACTATTCCGCTATCCCCACCTTCCTTGTGTCACGATTGGCTGCACAGCATGTCAAAGTCGTCCTCACAGGGGACGGGGGAGATGAGGTTTTCGCTGGCTACCCTACGCATGTGGCATACCGAGTCAGCAGGTTATTTCGTATCATTCCTCGATGGGTGCGGAACGGAATAATTACGCCTGCTGTCATGGCTCTTCCCACTTCCCTGGAGCGAATCAGTTTCGACTACAAAGCCAAGCGATTCGTCACAGGGGCTGAACTTTCTCTCGAGCAGGGCCACTACTGGTGGAAGGTAATTTTCAATGAAGAGGAAAAGAGATCTCTGTGCTCCCCGGGTTTTCTTGAGAATGGCTTCAGAGACAGTTTTCATTCTTTTGAGACTCACTTTGAAGCATGCAGGCATGCGCATCCTCTGAATCGCCTCCTCTATGTGGATACCAAGACGTTCCTGTTGGATGACAATCTCGCAAAAGTCGACCGTATGACTATGGCTAATTCCTTGGAAGCGAGGGTTCCACTGCTGGATCATGAAATAGTGGAACGGGTCGCGCTCATGCCTCCGCATGTCAAATCGCGTGGGCTCCAGACCAAAAGACTTCTCCGGAGAGCGGTGCGGAAACTCCTGCCACCGGAAATACGAAAAGGGAAGAAGAAAGGCTTCACGCCACCGCTGCCTTTCTGGATTCAGAAGGAACTAAGAGGATTTCTGGAAGACCTGTTTTCCGAGAAAAGGCTGGCACAGTGCGGGATGCTCGATAGAAAAGAATGCCGAAGAATTCTTCACGAGCACCTGACAGGAAAGAAAGACAACAACAGACAAATATGGACCATCGTCGCCCTCATATGCTGGCTGGAAAAATACGCCTGATGCGAATTTCATTCAGAGAGAGAAATCGGGGAGGAACTTCTTACAAGAAGTTCCTCCCCGATTTCTCTCTCTGAATGAAAAAGCGCATTCGATATCATTCGTCCCAGTCGCCCCAGTAGTAGCGTTCGCCATTTGCGGGGTCAGTCCAGCGGCCTTCGCCGCACCAATAATTCTTGCTTACAACCGGGAACATCGGGTATCCCGGAAATTCGAAGGAATCCGAACTCGGCCTGATTTCGGGAGGAAAACGTCTGCAGGACCCGTTCAACTCAAGAGTCCATCGTGACTTGTAATCGTGTTCTTGTCCGCTACTGATAAGGTACGAGCCTTCGGATTCCCAGGGTTCGAAGTAATCGCAGAATTCGCAAGTCATATCGGAATATTTCACAAGCATTCCCCAACAAAGGTCAGCTCATTATCGCACATTCCTAACAAAATTATCAAATATGCTTTCTGCACATTTCGAGAATTCCGATTTCACCTGGTCGAAACGAGTCAGTATGGTTTGCAGCTCTGGTGAATCCGAAAACCAGTCCGAAAGCATTTCTCTTGTGATTTCAACGTGAAACTGCAATCCGTACGCGTTCTTGTACCGAAAAGCCTGGTGCGGGCAATCCGAAGATTGTGCCAGGAGCAACCCGTTCTCGGGAATATGAAACATGTCCTCGTGCCACTGAAAAACTTCAAGAACTGAAGGAAGCCCCTGAAAAAACGCATCCTTCAATCCCTGATCCGTGAGTCGGATAGTGCACCAACCGACCTCTTTTTTCGGAGACTTGCACACTTCGGCTCCCTGCGCTTTGGCAATCATCTGGGCTCCAAGACAAATTCCAAGGACAGGTGTTCCCGCGTCTACGATATTTCGCAAGAAATCAGTCTCCGCTTTAAGGAACGGATATTTCTCCTCCTCGTAGACATTCATCGGACCGCCCAGAGAAATCACTGCCTTGTACCCGGTCGCATCGGCAGGCAGAATATCGCCGTTGTATACGTGTATAGTATCAAGCGTATCTCCCTGTGCCTGGAGATATGCGCCCAGGGAACCGGGGCCTTCGGATTCTATATGCTGTATGACCATATATTTCATGGTTTCTTCCTCACTCTGCTTCTCTTATAAGATAAATACCGATTTGTGATCGGAAGACGTCTGTCTTTTCCAAATGCCTTGGGAGTGATTTTGACTCCCGGTGGAGCCTGCCTGCGCTTGTACTCGTTGCAGTCCACCATGCGGACTATTTCCCACACAATTTCGGGATCGTAGTCATTTATCTCTTCAGGGTCTTTATCCTGTTCGATATATTCCTGGAGGATCGGGTCCAACACTGAATATGGCGGTAAGGAATCTTCATCCTTCTGATCCGGTCGAAGTTCCGCTGACGGGGCGCGGTCGATGATGGACTGAGGGATGAGAGAGCACCCTGCCTGCGCATTGATGTACTCGGCCAAATCGTACACAACGGTTTTGGGAACGTCCTTGATGACTGCAAAGCCTCCTGCCATATCTCCGTACAACGTGGAATAACCAACGGCAATCTCGCTTTTGTTCCCTGTGGTAAGCACGAGCCAACCGAATCGATTGGACAGAGCCATGAGGATATTCCCTCTGATCCGGGCCTGGATATTCTCAAACTCCACGCCGGGTTGGCCTTCGCAGAAAGGCTCGGCAAGAGCATGTACATACGATTCGAATATATCCCGAACAGGAACGGTGATAAGCTCGATTTCGAGATTTCGAGCCAGCGCAGCGGCATCCGAAAACGTCTCACCGGAAGTATACTGCGAAGGCATGGTTACGCCGACAACCCGGTCTCGACCCAGCGCGTCCACTGCTATGGCTGCGGTCAGAGCGGAATCGATCCCGCCGCTCAAACCGATTACCACCCTCTGGAAACCATTCTTTCGGACATAGTCTCGTGTCCCGAGAATAAGGGCCTGATAGATCTCCTCCACCCGGGTAAATTGAGGGGCGACAGTATTCTCCAGGGGAATTCGGTTAGTTCGAACGGCCGATTCAAGTTCCATGAAGGGAAGCTTAAGATTCCATGAAGGCAGCTCCGGAGAAACGTCGCTTGCATGAAAGTCCGTCACAAGCATGTCTTCCTTGAACCTTTGTGAAGAAGCCAGGACTTCACCCTTCGGCCCGACAACCATTGCTCCGCCGTCGAAGACCAACTCGTCTTGCCCCCCAAGAAGATTGTTGAAAAAAACCGTCGTATTTGTAGCTTTGGCGAACCTCTCCACGATGAATCGTCTGAGAGTCAGTTTTCCTGCATGAAAGGGAGATGCGGAAATACTAAGAACTGCGTGAGCCTTGTTGTTTCGGGCACAGGATTCCGTGATCGAATCGGGAATCCACAAATCTTCGCAAATGGTTACGGAAAAGCGGATCTGGTTCATAGAAAATATCAAGCAGCCTGAGCCCTGATGGAAATACCGCTTTTCGTCAAAAACGCCATAATTCGGCAGTTCGATCTTGTTGTAAATCCCCATCAATTTGCCGTCACATATAACCGCGGCTGCATTGAAGACTTTGTTATCTTCGAGGTGCGGAAAACCTACGATTGCGCAGATTCCCAGGCATCGAGGGATCAAATCCTGAAGCGCCGACCAGTTGTCTTTGATAAAACCCGCTCTGATAAGAAGATCTTCCGGGAGATACCCACAGAGAACGAGCTCCGGAAACGTAACGATGTCAGCCCCTCCCTCACGCGCTTTGTCAATCCATCGCGCAATCTTGTCCACGTTTCCGTTCAAGTCTCCGAGGGTGGGATTAATCTGTGCCTGAGCAATTCTCACGGTGTTCATGAGCGCCTCTCTATTTTCTTGACCGCAAAGAAAGTACGAGATTCATCTTATCCGTATCACAAAAAGATTCTATCATACTTGATCGGTTGCAGAAAAACCGGCTCGCACCGCGAGAGAGAAGGCAAAGAAAAGGTCGGGGAAACGCTTCCTAAAAAGAAGGGTTTCCCCGGCTTTTGCGTCTTTCACTGCGAATCCGCCGTATGCTGATTCTACAGGCGGACAGGGATTGTTATACCGATTCGCTTTTCTTCTCATAATCCGGCAGGCTGAAGATATCCTTCGCTCCGGACGACGCAAAGCCGTCTAATCACTCCGCTCGGAACACCTCAGCCTTAGCCAGCTTATATGCATAATTGCGAAATGGTATTAAATATCGAAATACAGAGCAAACTCGTACGGATGAGGTCTGGTTCTCACCGGGTTCACTTCGGATTCGATTTTGTATTCAAGCCATTTGTCTATTGCATCCTGAGTGAACACGTCGCCTTTGAGCAGGAACTCGTGATCTGCCTCAAGCGCTTTCAATGCTTCTTCCAGGCTGCCCGGAGTAGAAGGAACATCCTTCAATTCTTCGGGAGACATGGCGTAAATGTCCTTATCCAGGGGCTGGCCCGGATCCAGTTTGTTTTCGATTCCATCCAGAGCTGCCATCAGGAGGGCGCTGAATGCAAGATAGCCGTTGCATGAAGGATCCGGAGTGCGGTACTCGATTCTTTTGGCTTTGGGAGACGCACTGTACATAGGAATACGGCAGCATGCCGATCTGTTCCTGGAAGAGTAGGCCAGGTTCACGGGTGCTTCGAAGCCGGGCACGAGGCGCTTGTATGAGTTCGTGGTGGGATTGCAGATCCCGCACAATGCAGGCGCGTGTTTCAGGATTCCGCCGATCGCCCACAGTGCCATTTGGGAAAGTCCCGCGTACTTGTCACCTGCGAAGAGAGGACTGCCGTCTTTCCAAATGCTCAAGTGCGTATGCATTCCCGAACCGTTGTCTTCAAAAAGCGGTTTCGGCATGAAGGTAACGGTTTTGCAGTGCTGTTTGGCAACGTTTTTCAGCACGTATTTGAACCACATGAGCTGGTCGCCCATCTTTACGAGCGGAGCGAACTTCATGTCGATTTCGCTCTGGCCTGCGGTAGCGACTTCGTGATGCTGTGCTTCGATAATGATTCCCAATTTTTCCAGGGTTAACACCATCTCGGTCCTGATGTCCTGAAGGGAATCGGAAGGAGATACAGGAAAATAGCCTTCCTTGTGGCGAGGCTTGTATCCGAGGTTTGGTCCCTCATCCCTACCGGTGTTCCAGATACCTTCGATGGAATCGACGAAATGAAAACTGGTATTGGACGAATAGCTATATCTCACATCGTCGAAAATGAAGAACTCTGCTTCAGGCCCGAAAAATGCGGTGTCTCCGATTTTGGTGTATTTCAGATAAGCTTCGGCTTTCTGGGCTATGTTCCTGGGATCTCTTGAATATCGTTCCATGGTGACCGGATCGACGATATTGCAGATCAGCGACAGGGTAGGGTGCTCCATGAACGGGTCCATGATTGCAGTCGCAGGATCCGGAATTACTAACATGTCTGAAGCGTGAATCGGCTGCCAACCACGAATCGAGGAACCGTCAAAGCCGAAACCCGACTCAAATGAGTCTTCTTCCAGTTCATGAAGCGGAACACTGAAATGCTGCCACATTCCCGGGAAATCCATGAACTTGAGGTCAACCATGACCGCGCCGTTTTCTTTTGCAAACTCGAGTACCTCTTTGGGCTCCATGCCACTCTCCTTATGGTTACGTAAAGTTGTATGTCCTTTATGTGGAAAGGACGGGTTCAAGATTATCCGTCTGATCGACTTTCTAATCTTGGCATTCCAGGAAGTCTGAACGTGAATCCCGCACGGCCCGAGAACAGAATGGGTCAGACCGGGATCGGTCTATGCTCCGGGAGAAGACTTGCCTCTTTGATCCTATCCTTTCCTGGAGCAGGATTAGTTAAACGATTAAGGTAAAACTTGCGATACTTACAGTGCATCCTCATCCCGTTCGCCGGTTCGGATACGAACGACGGTTTCCACGGGTATTACGAAAATCTTGCCATCTCCAATACTACCGGTTCGAGCTGCGGCAATGACTTTCTCGATCACCTGATCGACCATCTCGGATTTTACGACCATTTCCATTTTGATCTTCGGGAGAAAGTCCACCAGATATTCAGCTCCCCGGTAGATCTCCTTATGGCCTTTCTGGCGCCCGAATCCTTTTACTTCGCTTATCGTCATGCCTTGCACGCCGATAGAACTCAGCGCTTCTTTTACGTCATCCAACTTGAACGGTTTTATAATTACTTCGATCTTCTTCATGTATTCCCCCTTTCTGATTCCGAATACGCTTCAGGATTGTTCGAGCCAATTTCTCATGCAAATCGAGAAAGCCGAATGCCGGAAGAAGCTAGAAATTGTACCCGACTTCTCCGTGTGCCGACGTATCCACTCCGGCATCTTCTTCTTCTTGAGTCACGCGGAGCCCCAAGATAGCTTTTACCACATACAGGAGAATGAGGGTTACTATGAACGAATATGCGATCGTAACAGCTACTCCGATGAATTGAGTGACGAAAAGTCCCGGATTCCCGAAAAACAGGCCGTCACTTCCGGATTCGTTAATGAGCTTGGATGCAAAGAGTCCTGTGGCCAGCGTTCCCCAAACTCCTCCGACACCGTGGATTCCCACCACGTCCAGGGAATCGTCATATCCCAGCCGTTCTTTGGAAAGCACGGCCATGTAACAGATCACTCCAGCCACAAGACCGATAATCAACGCGGATCCCATGCCGACAAAGCCGGATGCCGGAGTAATCGAACCTAATCCTGCAACCGCACCTGAAGCGACGCCCAGGGTTGTCGGTTTATTCTTGAGAATCCATTCAGCGAATGCCCACGAGAGTGCCCCCGCTGCAGCAGCCAGATGCGTGGTCAAGAACGCGTTGCCCGCTACTCCATCTGCTGCGAGACGACTTCCTGCATTGAATCCGAACCATCCGAACCACAGCAATCCCACTCCAAGCAGAGTCAGAGTCAAGTTGTGGGGAATGAAAGCTCGACTGCCGTAGCCCTTCCGTTTGCCGACCACAATCGCCGCAACCAAGGCGGCAACACCGCAGTTCAAGTGAACCACGAGCCCTCCGGCAAAATCCAGAACTCCGAGTTTCTGAAGCCATCCTTCGCCCCACACCCAGTGACAAATGGGAGCATACACAAAGGTGAGCCAGAGCAAGCTGAATACTACAAACGAACTGAATTTCATGCGCTCGGCAAATGCACCGGAAATCAGCGCGGGCGTGATGATTGCGAACATACCCTGGAACGTCATGAACACGGTATGAGGAATGGTAAGGCCCTCCTTAACGGCGGCGGTCACGCCCGCACCCATGAAGTGGCTGAGATTACCGATCACACCGCCTACATCCGGTCCGAAGGACAAACTGTACACATACACGACCCATGCCACCGAGGCCAAACCCATGAGAAAAAAACTGTGCATCATCGTTGACAGAACGTTTTTCGAGTTGGTGAGTCCTCCGTAAAAGATCGCCAAACCCGGAGTCATCACCAGGACAAGCGCCGAACAGGCCATAACGAAAGCAGTGTTTGCACCATCCATCTTGTTTTTCCATTCCCTCCAAGTTCGTGCAGGGCTTGGGAACGTTACGGGTGCCGGCTTGTCCCCGAAAACTTCTTTCACCCCAGACCAAGAGGTCTCAAATGGACCTCACGTCTCCGGGGACTCCAAGCAAGCATTATGCCAGCAGGCCAATTGGTGCAATCGTATTTGTAATGACCTGGAATAAGGGGGAATCTAAAATGAGTACCCCTGAATGTTGACTCGGGACTGTACAAGAAAGTTACATAAATGTAAGTTTTGGGAGTTCCAAGTTACACTTTCGTACGGCCACTCTCGCTGTCTCATTCGTGCTCCAGGGCGTGCTCTTGAGAAACACGCCCCCCGGATTGCATTGCATCTTGAACAAAATGGTTACACTGCGTCTGCATCTCTTTCGCCAGTTCGGATTCGCACAACCGTTTCCACGGGCATTACAAAGATCTTGCCGTCTCCTATGGTCCCGGTGCGGGCAGCCGCAATTACTTTTTCGATTACCTGGTCCACCATTTCAGTGGCAACCACCATTTCCATTTTGATTTTGGGGAGGAAATCCACCAGATATTCGGCTCCTCGGTAGATCTCCTTGTGGCCTTTTTGACGTCCGAACCCTTTGACTTCGGTCACGGTCATACCCTGAACGCCTATAGCGCTGAGAGCCTCTTTCACGTCATCCAGTTTGAACGGTTTGATTATGACTTCCACTTTTTTCATTCTGGTCCCCTTTTTCCCTCTCCGGCCCGCGATCGGGTCACCGGAATATATTGAGCGTTTCCCTCAAGCAGCCCTGGATTAGAGGGTGTAGCCTGCCTCACCATGGGCGGAAAGATCTACGCCGGATACTTCTTCTTCTTCGGTAACTCGCAGTCCTATCACAGCTTTAATGATGTAAAGAATGATCAAGCTCACCACGAATGAATAGATGATGGTTACGCCGACAGCCAGCAACTGGGTTCCCAATTGTCCGGCATTCCCGAAGAAAAGGCCGTCATTGCCCGCAGCATTGATCGCTTTGGATGCGAAGAGCCCGGTAGCCAACGCTCCCCAGATCCCGCCGACCGCATGTACGCCAACCACGTCGAGAGAATCGTCATATCCCAGAGGACCCTTGGCCAAAACAGCCAGGTAACACACCACACCTGCAACAGCTCCAATGATTACCGAAGAGACCGGGCCCACGTAGCCGGCAGCGGGGGTAATTGCTACGAGCCCTGCCACCGCACCTGATGCCACACCCAGCGTGGTCGGTTTTCCTTTGAGTATCCATTCTGCAAAGACCCAGGAAAGGGCTGCTGCAGCAGTGGCCATGTGAGTGACTACAAAAGCCATGGCGGCCGTTCCGTCTGCCTTCAGGGCACTTCCTGCATTAAAACCGAACCAACCGAACCAGAGAAGACCCGCTCCCAGTAATGTGAGGGTAAGATTGTGCGGAATCATGGGGACGGTGCCGTAGCCTTTACGTTTCCCAAGGACGATGCAGCAGGCTAGACCTGCGACTCCAGCATTGATGTGGACAACGGTGCCTCCGGCGAAATCCAGCGCACCCAATTTAAGAAGCCATCCGTCAGGACCCCACACCCAGTGGGCAACAGGACAATACACGACGGTAATCCAGAGAAGCATGAAAACAGCGAAGGCACTGAACTTCATACGTTCTGCAAAAGCACCGGAAATAAGAGCCGGAGTGATTACCGCGAACATGCACTGGAATATCATGAACGTCGATCCTGTAATGGTCTGATCGGGCCAGACTTCCGCGCCTATTCCTTCAAGAGCGAAATATTGCAGGCTTCCCAATATTCCTCCGCCAATATCAGTTCCGAAGGCCAAGCTGAAGCCGTAGAAGAGCCAGATTATCGAAGCCAGTCCCATCAGGAAAAAACTGTGCATCATGGTGGACAGCACGTTCTTGGATCTGGTCAATCCACCGTAAAACATGGCCAGACCTGGTGTCATAAGAAGCACCAGAGCGGATGCCACCAAAACCCATGCGTTGTCTGCGGGATTCATGTCAAGTCACCTCCAAATATTCTTTGCGTGCTTAAGCCGTCGCGTATCCGATCTGAATGTGGTGAGCGCTCACGGGGAACTTAATCAGAGCATTCGAAGCGGCAGCTTTGTCTTGGGAGGCAAAGAGCAATAGAGATGCCAAAAATGAAAAGTTGTCGTGGAAGAGCTAAGTGCTTGAAATAATACATAGGAAGTGCGCCGATCAAATACGGCTGACCGACGCACAGGGTGAAGAAGCTACTATTTGGTAGGGAAACTGGGTGACCGCTACGCAGAGGTACGAAAACGTCGCGGATTTATCCCGTGCTTCCGGACTCGCAATCCCATGATCCGTTCCGTTATGCCGAGCGCACGGGCAGCTTTCGCCTTATTACCGCGTGCTGCTTTCAGCGCGTCCAGGATCAGATCGCGCTCGATATTCTCAAGAGTTCCATCGAGAGTGCCGCTGTGGATTGTATCACTGGCTTCCGCGGTCTGGAGTGTCGGGGGCAGGTGATGTCCGTGAATTACGTGATCGCTGCTGAGCAGAACTGCCCGTTCCATGCAGTTTTCCAGCTCACGCACGTTTCCCGGCCAGTGATAGCTCATGAGCATATCGATTGCCGGCGTGGAAATGCGTCTGATGGTCTTATGATTGGCTTTGCTGTATTTCTCGACAAAGTGGTCGGCAAGCAGTGGAATGTCTGTTTTGCGTTCCCGAAGGGGGGGAACATGAATGGGAAACACATTCAACCGATAGTAGAGATCCTGGCGGAACTGGCCTTCAGCTATGAGCTGTTCCAGGTCCCGGTTGGTTGCGGTGATCACGCGAACATCCACCTTGATAGTGGCGGAGCCGCCGACGCGTTCGAATTCCTTTTCCTGGAGAACGCGCAACAATTTAATTTGTGTAGTGGGAGAAAGATCTCCGATTTCGTCGAGAAAGATGGTCCCACTGTGAGCAAGTTCAAATCGGCCTTTTCTCGTGGCAATGGCGCCCGTGAACGCTCCTTTTTCGTGACCGAACAGCTCGCTTTCCACAACGCTTTCCGGCAGCGCGCCGCAGTTTACCTTTATGAAAGGTTTGGTGGAGCGCAGACTGTTAAAATGTATTGCATGGGCAACGAGTTCTTTGCCTGTACCGCTTTCTCCTCGAATCAGGACTGTTGTGTCGCTTTTGGAGACCTGAGCCATGAGGTCGTACACCATGCGCATGGCTTTTGAGTTCCCGACGATATTCGACGGGCGAAACCGTTCTTTCAATTCATGTTGCAAGCGTTCGTTTTCTTCCAGTAATCGATGGCGTTCCTCCTGCGCGGACTGCCGCAAACGCACTGCCTGGGCTATCATGGAGGCGATGATGGAAAGCAGCCTGACATCTTCTTCCAGTGCCACTTCTGCATCGAAGAGACGGTCTGCGCTCAAGGTGCCTACAACTTCGTTTTCTATTTTGATGGGCACGCAGAGAAATGAAATATCTTCTTTTTTCATTCCCTTGCGGGCTCCGGTTCTATCCAGAAAGAGTGGCTCGTCAGAAATATGAGGAACGACCGCGGGGGTTCCGGTCTTTACTACTTGACCGATTACCCCTTCTCCAGGCCTGTATCGCCCCCGGATTTTCTGGCTTTCAGAAAGACCGTGTGCGGCCTCTATAAAGATTTCTCCGGATTGTCGATTGAGCAGGGTGAGAGTCCCTCGCAACATTCCCATATGTTTGGCTATAAGCTCCAAGACCGGACCGACGACATCCCTCAGATCCAGGCTGCGGTCCAGGGTATGACTGATTTCAAATAGCAGCAGAAGCTCCTGAACTTCTCTCTTTATTTTTGGATCGCCGTTATTATGATTCTCCATGGTTTCCCCACGTACACAAAGTATATCCCTTACGAAACGGCAAATCTTACCAAATTGTATGACGCGTGTCAAAAGGGGATTATTGTTCCTGCAGAATACCGTGTGAATTTGTAACGTGATGATAATAAATCACAAAATATCCCACTGCGAGGTATCGTAAGAATTACTTGTAATCAATAGCTCGAGTTTAGTTTTAATAATAGTTTCATGTCCTGCTTTTTCGGTTGGAGGCTAAAACTTGAAATCAACTCGAATTTTGAAGATTCTGCGGGCGGGCAATTCGAGAATGGGTACGCCGGTGGAATCGGAGAGTTCTTGTATTGTACGTTCCTTTTCTGCAAGGGAAGGAGAAATCAGAGTAAACCAGACGTTATATTTGTGTTTCCGTTCGTAATTGTGAGTCACTCCGGGGCAGGCATTTACGGTTTGCACAAAGAAATCGAATTTATCCTGAGGCACCTTCGCCGCCAGCAACGTGCTTACGTACCCTACTCTGCGGGAATTGATCGATGCTCCCATCCGCCGGATTATCCCTTCGTTTCTCAAGGATGCTATGCGGTTCAGGACTTCTTCCTCGGTCATTTCCAGTTTTTCGCCGAGCACTCGGTACGGATGCGGTTCAACGGGAAATTCCGCTTGTATAAGGTTAAGCAGTTCCTTGTCTCGTTCGTCCATGAGCGAAATGACCCCTCTTTTTCAACTCAGAAAGATACGTTCCCATCGGGGAAGATTCTCGATAGCCATGCCGCAGCCCCGAACTACGGTAGTGAGTGGATCGTCAGCAGTATAGGCCCGAATTCCCGTCATTTTGTGAATGAGAGAATCCAATCCGGAAAGGAGTGCTCCTCCTCCGGACAATATCAGCCCTCTTTCTTTTACATCCGCCAGGAGAGCGGGTGGAGCGTTTTCCAAAGCTCTGCGAATCGTCTCGAGAATAATGTCCACCGGTTCTTCCAGGGCTTCGGCAACATGTGACGAGGTCACCTCAACCGTCCGAGGGCCGCCTTTGCCGACTTCCTTTCCCGTGATGGACATCTTCTTCTCGTTTCCATGACGCCATGCAGACCCAACGCGAATCTTTATCTCTTCTGCAAGTTCGGGAGTGATCTCGACCCGCATGGTTCGCTGAAGATAGCGCAGAATGGCATCATCCATTTCATCGCCTGCGACCCTGATAGACTCACAATACGTGGTGGCAGAAAGGGAGATTATTGCCACTTCAGTGGTTCCACCTCCGATATCCACAACCATGTTGCCCACTGGCATGTCCACATCCAATCCGGCTCCTAAAGCCGTGGCCATGGGTTCTTCCAACAGAAAGATCTGCTTTGCCCCAGCCTGGTAAGCCGAATCTCTTACTGCCCTTTTCTCTACCTGGGTGATCCCTGAGGGTACGCCGATAACGACTCTCGGGTTAATCCAAAGCCTCGGGGTGAACGCTTTTTCCAGAAACCCCCGGATCATAGCCATTGCTGCATCGAAATCTGCAATGACTCCATCTTTCAAAGGTCTCTCAGCTCGTAGATGGGCTGGTGTTCTTCCGAGAAACTGCCGAGCGGTCCTTCCTATTGCCGCAACCTTCTTCGTGTTTACTTCAAGGGCTACAACAGACGGTTCGTTAACGATAATTCCCTTACCTTTAACGTAGATGAGCGTGTTGGCCGTTCCGAGATCCATGGCCAAATCCACTCTCAAGCCGTCAGCAATCCCCAACAGGTCTAAAATTCTTGCAAAAATACTCATAACTGGTCAGGCCGCAAGGAGAGAAGTTGGACGTTTATTTTTCGGCTTCAATACTTACGTTTATCTGGATGGGATCTATGGAATCGACTCTCAGACCATCCGGTTTGACGATCACCGGAACCAGGATGCGTCCTTTGGCATGCAATTCGACTGCATTGACCGGTTCCGTCGTGACGGAGGCGACCCGTCTCAAGTTTCCCTGAAGAGCCTTTACCATAACCTCAGGGGGAGTCACCACAACTTTCGTATTTTCAGCGAGTTTTCCCACAATCGTAGGCACAACGGTCATCTTTTTCGCTGATGCTGCCTCTATGTTCAAATACAAATCTGAAGGTCGTATTTGCGAGATGGTTATTCCGGGAGGAACCTGGATGCTCTTCTCGGTCAAGCGAAAACAGTTCAAACCCTGTACAACCGTGCTCAGATCGACAATTGCCCTGACCGAACCCGGGTTGAGGTTTGCAAGTCCCGCTTCGGACCCGCGGAGCCTCAGATCGATTCGATCCATCCATTGGCCGGTGATTTCCATGGCCGCCGGCAAATTCGTATATTGGATCGGGACTGACATGCCCACCTCGGACCGTTGAGGACCGACTACGATGAACCACAGGAAAAAAGCCACCCCCGCTGACAGCACCTTCATGCGCCAGTTCGAGAGTATGAGAGTCAGAACACCACGGCGGACAGGCTGTTCTGAATTGGATATACGCGCGAATCCTCGTTCCAGGGCGCTCCGGAATTCACCTTTCTTCTTGAAGTTCGTGATCTCGCGGTTTTCCACGACCGAGACCTCTCCCCGCTCTTCCGATACCACGACACAGAAGGCATCCGTCCTTTCAGTCAGTCCTACTGCTGCTCGATGACGAGTTCCATACGTGGACGCGAGGTCCTGGTCCTTTGAAAGGGGAAGAATACAACCCGCGGATTTGATCCTCCCGTTGCTGATGAGAACCGCTCCGTCATGGAGAGGTGAAGTCTTCTGAAAGATCATGACCAGCGCATCGGCTGAAACTACACCATCGATGAGCTTGCCGTGAATGATCACATCTCCCAGGCGGTTCCCACGCTGAAAAACAATGAGCGCTCCCAGCCTGAGTCGAATCAGCTCCGCCACTGCCGTGACCAATTCGTCGACAAGATCGGGCTGTATATCGTAGTTTTGCCGGCCGCGCAGATAACGAATCGGGGAAGCTCGATCCAGAATTTCGCGTATTTCTGGCTGAAAAACTATGACGAGCACGATAATGATTGCGGCCCAGAGATACTGGAAAATGACGGATGTGAGAATCAACCGGAACCAGGATGCCACAAGGTAGAATAATCCCAGCCCGAAAAGCGTTCCGAGGATTTCAAATGCCCGAGTTCCCTGCAGCCGTGATGCAATGAAATAGACGAGCGTCGCCATGATCCCGATATCGATGAAGTTCACGGCATTGAGGGTATAGAGGAGATCTTTTAGAGTCTGCATCTTGTCTCTGGCGTTTTTATCAGGGGCAGTGAATCAAATGGCCGCCGAAAAATAAATATCAGATACCAAAACCACATTTTCCCGTGTTTTGCAAGTTTCAGCAACCAGAGCTGTCATGCGTATCCAACAGTTTCGCAGATTTGCACTCCGTTGCACGCGCAATCACATGAATGCCGGACCTGTTGGGAGCTTCCGGGGATATCCACATTTTCTGTGGATAACTTGCCGGTAAGCCTGTTGATAACTTTCGAAGACCCGCCGTCCCAAGCCTTCACCAACAAAGTGCCCAAAGCTGGTGCAGACAAAAATCACTAAAAAAATCAACGGGCCTGCTAACTTCCTAATATTTCGATGATGTCAAGAATACCCGATGAGAAGCCGATGAAAAGTTATTAACACCTGTTGATAATTCCATTTTGATTTTTCCGGGTTTCGGTCTGGTTGAAGCGAATCTACTCCTGCACCCACTTGACTTGTCTCCCAGGACCGTGATTCATATCAGGTATGGCACAAATTCTGATCTTCCCCGATATGAGCGCTTTTGAAGCAGGTCTGCATGGTTTCGAGACCGAAGGCGTTGCTGTTGATGTACTTCCGGTCCCGGGATTTTGCTCCGGGATTGTCGCGGACAGCCTGGTGATTTCCGCTCCAGCCGAAAAAATACTGCAGACTTTAAGGAAACGAGAACTGAGTTTCAGCGGGTTAATTCCGTATGGACCTTCTCGGAGAGGGATTCCGCAGGGCGGTCCTCTGGACGATACCTGGAAAACAGTTCTCGGCGCGTTTCAAGTCGCTGCAGTGAAACCCAGCTCTACCGATCCGACAAGGCTGAGAGTCGAGTGTCTTTTTCAGAACAGACTGGACGACCTCATTCCCTATATGGCCAGGTTCATTCGAGGCGGAGCTTTTCATCCCGATAAACCCCTTTTGGCTTTTGAAGAGGAACACAGGCTTCTGTCGTTCAAAGGTCGCGAGTTGGTAATCTGCCGTGCAGATGACTTGCTGGACATACAGGTACTGGTCCGTTGCGCAATGGAGCTCGTGCTCCAGGCCTGGGACCGTAAAGATACGCTTGAACCTGAGACCAAGCCAAGGATAGGGATCGGGTCAGTGGAAATATTCAAACGGCTTCCCGGAACGAATTGCGGTGCCTGCGGTTACCGAAACTGCATGGAATTGGCTATGGAATTGCTCACATCGCGTTCCGATCCGAGTCGCTGCCCTGTTCTGGAGGAGAATCCGGAAAATCGCAAATCTTTGGAATGGCTTATGGAAGCCATTGGATTGCAGCAAACCTCGCATTCAGAAAAGTAAAACGAAATTATGCACTTGGCAAATCGATCCACCTGAAAGCCGGATGACCGTCGGAGAAGAAGAGCAAAACCAAGATGCCCAAAAAAGCCGCGATGGACTACAACGAAAGGACGTAGTGAATAAGGGTCATGCAGACAATTCTGATCGTACTTGCAGTCATCTACCTGGTCGTTGGATTTGTCATTTACCTCCTGACCATGCAGAAATCCGACGCACTGCAAAACACCATCGATAACCATTCGCCGGTCAATACCTACAGTTACACGCATAAATGGCTGTGGCTGCTGATCGTCTGCTTCTGGCCGGTCTGGTTATTCATGCACGAAAAGCTGCCGGACGAAGAGAAGAAGGGACCGTTCTGAAAGGACGAAAATTGTACCGCAGAGATGCAGAGAGGGTATCATCAGGGTTTGTCAAGTGCATCCGCGCAATAATCCATCTGTAAAAAAGGATCCCCAAACCTTCCTTCTTTGTTGCGAATCGGTATAAGAAGCCCCCACCGATTCTTCTATAACAGTTGCCAAAATTAGTGACCGATTGAATATTGGGAAGATTGGTGGGTGCCGTGCCTCCGTGCCGGCACATTTTCAATATGATCAATGATATCGATAGAATGGACCGGCAGGGACGCCGGCCCCTACCAATATCTTGTAATTCACACGAGGGATAAACGACAGAATCTTTGGCACTGACTATAAGATGCAAAAGGGTATTACACCGGGTCCTTCAGCAAAGGAAACGCAGGCGCTCGCACGTGACATGCCGCCATGTGACCGTCTCCGATGTCATGGAGCGGCGGAACGATTTCCTCGCAAACAGGAATTCTCAACCAGCATCGTGGATGAAAGCGGCATCCGGATGGCGGATCGATGGGACTGGGCACGTCTCCTTCGAGAATTATGCGACTTCGTTTCACCAGAGGATCCGGGATGGGCACTGCACTCATCAGTGCTTCCGTATAAGGATGGAGTGTGCGCTCGAAAATATCGCGTTTCGATCCGATTTCCACAATTTTTCCCAGGTACATAACAGCGACTCTGTCTGCAATGTGCTCTACGACGGATAAATCATGCGAGATGAAGAGGTATGTGAGTCCGTATTTCTCCTGCAGATCTTCCATCAAATTCAGCACTTGAGACCGAATAGAAACATCCAGAGCCGATACTGGTTCGTCTGCGATAATAAGGCTTGGATTCAATGCTAAGGCCCGTGCAATCCCGATTCGTTGTCGCTGGCCTCCTGAAAATTCGTGCGGATAACGCTGCAGGTATTCCGGTCTGAGTCCAACTTCTTCCACCAGCTCACGAATCCGGGCCCGTCTTTCTGCCGCATTTCCGACGCGATGGATTACGAGTGGCTCGGCAAGGATATTCTCTACCGTCATCCGAGGGTTCAGTGAAGAATAGGGGTCCTGAAAAATAATCTGCATTTTGCGCCGGAGCAATTTCATCTCCGACCGGCTGCGATGCGTTATGTCTTCGTTCTCGAAGAATATCCTCCCATGAGTAGGCTTGTCCAACCTGAGAATCAGCCGTCCCAGCGTTGATTTTCCGCATCCGGACTCTCCCACGAGCCCGAGAGTCTCCCCGGGACAAATTTCCAGATCCACTCCGTCAACAGCGTGAACATACTGTGCAGCCTGGGCGAATAGTCCTTTTGGCACAGGAAAGTATTTTTCCAATTCCTCCGTTTTGACGAGAGGTGCTCTTTGTGAACCGCAGACAGCGGAAGAAACAGACATGCAAAGCTCCGAAAATTTCTAAACGTACGAACACGACCGCAAGAGTCCCTACGGAGTAATACAGATATTCCTCAGTCCGGAAAATACGCGGTCGTTTGGAAACGCGTATCCCTGTTTGGCATTGTCGTATAAGTTGGGACCCGGACGCAAGACTTGGCCTGAGAGTGCTATCATGCTAATACGGTCCCGAAACGATTCAATTGAGGTGACATTCTGCAATTATTATTATCGTTGACCGGCCTGATTCCCGGTATCGCGTGGCTGCTCTATTTTCGCTGGAGATCCGGCCGTTTCGGCACTTCTTTCGATCATGTTTTGCGCGTCTTCATCTGGGGATGTTTTTGCACAATTCCCGCGGGGCTCATCGAGCACGTCACAGGGGCAATTCTTCAACAAGATACGTACTTGACATCCACAGCAGTGGGATTCTTGTTGATTGCGCCAATAGAAGAATTTTCCAAATTAGTCGCAGTATGGGCAGGGGTTTACCGCAGCCGCCATTTCACGAATCCTATGCACGGCCTTCTTTTTGCAGCCACTGCGGGATGCGCATTCGCCTCCGTAGAGAACGTCGTGTACATGGCTCTTCTCGGCCCTGAAGTATTTGTTCTGAGACTCGTGTACGCCACCCCTGCGCACATCATGTTTTCAGTAATGTGGGGATACTCTCTCGGATTGGCGCGTTTTCGGAAGGATGGTGAATTGGTTAAAGTGGGAGAAGGTTTGACAGCCTCAATTCTCCTGCATGGAATTTACAATGCCATTGTGGCTTACAATCCGTCCATAGCTGTAGTCTCTCTTGTTCCTCTCATGCTGTTTATGGGATGGCTGACAAGCCACCTGGTGAGCAGGTTACGAAACGGCTATCCCTACGAACCGCTGGGGGAAGGGGTGCTTGTCCTCTGTCCAAATTGTGCAGTATTGATATCCGAACAGGCGACTCAATGTTCTCGATGCGGCTTCAGAGTGCCCGGCTCGCTGCCTGATACTCCTCGCTTTTGCGCCAAATGTCGTGCACTCGTGGATTTAGAATATGATGTGTGCCCGACCTGCGGCTCGGTCCTGAAAATTGCGTCTGATGAAACCAACTTTGCGGGGCCCGGCATCTGATACCATTTCGCGATTATGCATATAAGATGGCGAAGGCTGAGGTGTTCTGGGCGAAGTGATTAGACAGCCTTGCGTCGTCCGGAGCGAAGGATACCTCAAGCCTGCCAGATTACAAAAACAAAAGCGAATCTGATGAGGTATTGCACATCTCAGCAGGTTGGAATACACTGATCTATTCTGATTGACATCGACGGTTAGAGAGTATGAGCACAACGAGTATGGTTATGGCAGGAATCGCTGGTATAGTGATTCTGTTTCTGGGAGTGACGCTGTTTCGGGCGCTGTTCAAAGGAGCCGCGGTGGAGCAGCATGCAGGTTCCGAAACCCACATTCATAAGGAATGCGCAATGTGCGGGTGGGAAGGAACGGTCAGCAAGTTTCACAAGAAGTGCTCGAATTGCGGATCGGAACTGTATTAGTTTTACCGGCTGTGCGGGAGATTTTCACAAGAAAATCAGCTCTGGCAGAACCGGGGAAAAAAAGAAAGAAAAACTGTAAAATTCAGGCTGTTCGCGGATCTTTTTTACTTGACAATAGACAGTAAAAAAAGACAAAAGAGAACGCTTATACATCATCAGGGGTTCACTCCCCAGGGACTGGAATATGAACCGGATTACATCTCACAACGCATGTTGGTGTGGGGAAGACCACTTCGCCGGTTACGCGTATTCCGTCTTTCCCATTACGACTCATTATCACAAAAAATCAGTGTGCGGAGGGGTTTACCTGAGCGGGGAAATCTTTGATTTCCTCCTCGTAAGATTAAGACCCTAGCCTCCGGGAGTGAGGAAGCGCGCTTCCACTCCTATTCATTTTTCCCTGTTCGGACTGACAATCTGAAGGGGATAACTGTATCGACAGATTCAGTACGGCGGAGGCTGTCCTTGTTTCCTTGGCTGCTTCGACAGTGCGGGTTACGGGCGGTATTTCTGTAACTATATACTTACGAGAGGCAACAGCCCACTCGGTACGGGGGATGACGATGAAAGCTTTAGGTATTCATCTTCTGATCGAGCTCTGGTCCTGTAACAGGCAAAAGATCGACAACCTTGATTACCTTGAAAAGATAATGGTTCAAGGCGCGGAGGTCGCTGGTGCGACTGTCCTGAGAACAGCATTTCAAGACTTTAATCCTCAGGGCGTCTCCGGCGTCGTGGTTATAGCGGAATCTCATTTAACCATCCACACATGGCCTGAACTCGGCTATGCGGCAGTGGACATCTTCACGTGCGGGGCCAAAGTGGATCCGTGGAAAGCGGCTGGATTCCTGAAGCAGGAATTGGAAGCAGAAGAGGCGCAGGTGCGCGATTTCCAGAGAGGAATACCGACCGCCCGAGACGAAGAACATGAAAGCTACGAAATCTTCGATAAAGCTGCGTGCGGGGATCCTCACCGTTAGCGATCGATCCTCACAAGGACTTCGAGAAGACACCTCGGGACCGGAATTGGAGCAAATCCTCCGGTCCCGAGGCTTTCAAACTGAGTGGACCGCAGTAGTTCCGGACGAGGAAAAATCCATACAGGAGATGCTTGTCACCTGGGCCGATCAGTACCAGGCCGATCTGATCCTGACAACCGGTGGCACGGGATTGTCGCCCAGGGATGTGACACCGGAAGCCACATCCGCAATTTGTCACCGCCTGGTGCCGGGCATGGCTGAAGCCATGCGTGCGGAAAGCCTCAAGAAAACACCTCATGCAATGATTTCCAGGGCAGTGGCAGGGGTCCGCGGCAGGACCCTGATTATCAATCTGCCCGGCAGTCCCCGCGGAGCCCGGGAAAACCTGGAAGTGGTGCTTCCCGCTCTCGAGCATGCAATATCCAAGCTCCAGGGCGACCCATCAGAGTGCGCGACACCGTAGAATGAAGCGAAATCGACTCAAAGAGCCTGTCAAGGCAGGTTCGGTTCTTGGTAAGCTGCTCTCGGAGTTTGGTCTGCAAAACGCGCTGTCCAAACATGCTCTCGTCAAGCTCTGGCCCAAGATCGTCGACGCTCCGATTGCCCGGCATGCGAAGGCTGAGCGGGTAGCCGGCTCTACACTTCATGTCATCGTTGATTCTTCAGTGTGGATGAATGAACTCTCAGCGGTGAAAACGGTTCTCATCGAAAAGCTGAATGAACATGTGAAGGGTAGGGAAGCAGCAATAACTGACATCCGTTTTCATCAGAGATCCTGGGCCAAACAGGAACCTCAAACGTCTTCCAATGCTCAACCGCAAGAGCTGACACCCGAGGATGTTCGCATGGTGAGAACTCTTCTGGAACCGGTAAGAGATGCCGGTGTGAAAGAAGTAATCAGGCGAATACTCGAAAAAGACGCCCTCCTGAAACGAACTACCCGGTCTGAAGAAAAGTAGGTCCTGCTCATGCAGTGATTCTCAAGAGTAATCGCGGATTATGTTCTTCGAGATTGGTAGTCACCCGTCTCCGTTCCAGTGGAAAATATGCGAATAGAGTGATTGTCAAAGACTCTGGTCTATCCCGCAATACAGCCTATTAGGCCAAACTGCACTCAAAATCCCCCCATTCTTCATAAGCGTTAAAACAAGGATCCGGCTCAGGGTGTGATGATCAAAGCGAACCTCATCGTTTTTGCCAAAGAGTCCGAATGGCTGTCATTGCGAGCGAAGCGAAGCAATCGCCTGAAATTAAGCGCCTGAGTACCAGGCGATTGTCCCGCGAGACGCGGGATCGCTGCGCTCCTCGCAATGACAAGGATTAGCTAGCTGCTGAATGGTGGATGCCTAGCTGTTCGCGAGCGTTTTTCATCAATATGGGTCGGCAGAGACGCCGACCTCCACCAAAAAGTTGAGAGTGGGTGCTTTTGTTTTAACGCCCATGCCCCCATTCCTCTCCTTTAACAAAGGGGGGAGAGACGATTCGAGCAAGCACTAATGTGAAGAATCTGATTGCCCATTCGTTTCCGGAATGAGAGAAGTAGACTCCTGCACGTCAGGTTCGGCCTTGCGGCGCATTGACTCACCCGAACTTCTGAGCCTTTCTCGCTTGGTATCGGACTGAAACTTTTTTTCGATAGCTGAAAGATCTTCATCAGGAATTCGTAGCATCCCAATGCCGATCGATCCACTTGCAAACGGCAGCAGAAGCCATATCCTGTCTTTGTCTCTTTTCCTCACAGGCAAGATCTGGAACCGATCGGGAAACCCCGGACCGCTAATGGCTATTCCTTCAGGAGTCAAATGCCAGTGTCCGTTCGTAGGTCGAAAGAAATTGACCATATGTATGGTGCCGTCTTCTCGTAATTTCATAAAGGCCTGAGTTTTAGACGGTTTTATCCGAGCCTTCTCTTTGTCCGCCAACCCCCATCGAAACAGATCCTCAGAGTACTTCCAGGTTCCGACAAGGAACTGCTCGGTTACGCTGTCCTCCATGCCGAAGAGAGCAGTTGAAGACAATGCGCTCTTATCGTCGGGTACGATGCCCGAAAGGAGTGGGATCAAAGACAATACCAGAATTTGAATGTTTAGCACGTTGACTCTCCAAAGAATTGCATGAGATTGTAGTGTATATCAAAGGGAGCTGACGAATTCTAGAGAGCAATCTCGATCGGGCGATTCTCTCCGGAAGCTTCCTGTATTTTCAATTTAATGGTGGTCAATCCACTGGAATAAGGTGCACGCTGTCCGGGAGGCCGGCGGAAAGCAACTTGCCACGTCGTCATTTTCACATGTCTTAATAAAGAAACTGCAGTGGATTAAGGATCGTCGATGATTGAACCTGTTTTCATGAAAAAGAAAATATTCAGAGAAGGCGAGCAGTTAGGGCGTTTGTTGCTGCGCCCTTTTGAGCTTTTTGCGGAAAAAGAGGCATCCAGCGGAATCCTTATTCTTTTGGCCTCCGCAGCAGCTTTGATCTGGGTGAATTCAGGTTTCTCGGAAAGCTACGAAAACCTCTGGCATATTCGGACCTTGATCGGCGCTGCCGGAATCGTCTTGGATAGACCCTTACATTTTTGGATAAATGACGGTCTTATGGCTCTGTTCTTCTTTCTCGTCGGCCTGGAGATCAAACGTGAAGTTCTGGTCGGTGAACTCGGCTCATTCCGGAAGGCTTTCTTGCCTGTCAGTGCAGCCGTGGGAGGCATGCTGGTTCCCGCACTCATCTATTTTGCCCTGAACCCTGCAGGACCCGGTTTGCGCGGCTGGGGAATTCCCATGGCCACGGATATAGCGTTCGTGATTGGAGCTATGACCGTTCTGGGCTCGAGAATTCCTCGCGGCCTCATTGTCTTCATCACTGCGCTTGCAATTGCGGACGATCTCGGCGCTGTTCTGGTAATCGCACTTTTTTACACTTCATACATATCCGTTCATTACTTGTCCATAGCTGCTGTTCTGCTTCTTGTTCTTGTCGTGATGAATGTCCTGGGTTTTCGCAAAACACTTCCTTATGCGCTTGTAGGTATTCCGCTTTGGCTCTTTGTGCATCTTTCCGGAATACATTCCACAGTGGCCGGAGTGTTGATTGCTATGACCATTCCCGCGCGTTCCAGATATGATACGGACGATTTTTTGAACAGGGCATCCGCAGTGCTCAGTCAATTTCAATGTGCGGGATCCTGTGGTTACAGTGTGTATACGAATTCCGAACATCAATCTGCAGTCAGATCTCTTGCGACCCTGTGCAGGAAAGTGGAGCCGCCCCTGATCAGGCTGGAATTTCACCTGCACCCATGGGTAGTGTTCCTCATTGTGCCGATTTTCGCTCTGGCCAATGCGGGAGTCAGTCTGCAGTTGAGTACTTTGTTGCCGGCGCTTAGCGATCCTGTGGTCCTGGGAACGATTGCCGGGCTGGTCCTCGGAAAAACGCTGGGCATTTCATTTGCCTCATGGCTGGCGATTAGAACCCGCATAGCGGAACTGCCGGAACAACTCGATCTGAGGCACATATATGCGGGCTCCATTCTCTGCGGAATCGGGTTCACGATGTCTCTCTTTATTGCAAACCTTGCCTTTGCCGGTACACCGGAACTCGCTACAGCCAAGATCGGTATATTTGCCGGGTCCCTCATATCGTTTCTGGCAGGATTCACCATGCTCTATGTAGTCTCGCGCAAGAAAGAGGAACCCCGGAGACATTGACCGTACAAAAACTCGTTTGGACACGCGAGAGATCAAAGATGTCATTGGGGAGGCACGGCACGCACCGATTTTCGAGAAGCGCTTTTCGCAATCGGACAAAAATTCTGACGTTTGCTATATTATCTATAGTTTCGCGATTCTTGCATGGTCGAGTCCGCGCGTGGAGCGCGGGCCGTTGAGTTTTTCGAACTTATTGATTCGGCTGGCTTTCGAATAAATTCTCAGCGAGAAATGACTCCTTCGAGCTGCTGCCAGCATGTCTGAAAAGGTGAACGACTTTTTCCGGCAGTACCAGGGAGCCGGGTCGGCAACGAGGTTCTTTGCAGTGACGAATTGCCCAACGAACCAAAGCACTACAAAGCAGTAGGCCCAGTAAGCAAACATAGGGGCACGGGTTACCGAGGTCTCTTTCCGACACTGAGGTTCAGCCGCACCCAGGAGGTTCTTGGTCTCTCGATTGGTCATCTCAATGCTAAAGCGTGCAGCGTAGCGCTCGATAATCTGCTGTGGTGCAGCCTGAGGGTCCGTATCGAAAAACACCATATTGGCATGGTGGCCGGCCGGGTCATGGCACAACACGATCGAAAGAGGCTGTTGCCCTGCGCTATGATACCATAGCGCCGTGAACTGATGTATCAGGAGCTTAGTTTGTTTTCCATAGCAGAAGACCCTAATCTCATTCCACCCCAGATTGGGGTCCTGGAACATCGTTTCCAGGGAGGGCAGTCGAGCGCCTCTCTTGCGAGGTCTGCCCATCACTGTAAATGGAGCAGGTTCCAGCACAGCGAACAAAGCTGCATCCTTTCTCAGCCTCCCTGTAATGTGCACATTCTTGGGTCGTGCTTTGAGGATGGTATCGCAGCAGTATCCCAGGTCGAACACAATTCTCAGTCTTTCTCCCTCTTGGAGCCATGAATGAGTCAGATTTATAAGATCCAATCCAAGTTCGGGTTTTGTCTTGTAGGGCAGGCTCTTGGGATTAAACTTGGCCTTTGGCGGCCACCAAAGGCGGGCAGCGTATGGCAGACAAAACATGCGATCGCTGATGCCGGGAAGGCGAATCGCCAGTCCTATGATGACAAAGCACACTCCATACCCCTTTTGCTTAGTATGCTTTGGGAGTGAACCATCATGCTGCCAGCCCGCGCCACAGATCTTCTTGCCAGTGTGCTTGTTCAAGGTGTCGTCAATCACCACAAGGATCTCGATCCCTTCTGCAATCAGCGTTTCTACCAACATTCTGAAGACGAAATAGGAGACAAAGTCAGTCTCCCATCGTCCCTTGCCGAGGAATCGGTAGATGCTGGCGAAGTGCTTGGATTCATGGAGTCTCATGGTCAGAATCACCTGGCTGATAGTGTGCTTGCCCATAGTGAGCACCCAACCGACCACCAGCGCAACGAAGATACGGAAACTCGGTGCGCTGAAACACGCTCTGAAATGAATCTCGTCAATCCCGAACGGATCTGGTATAGATCTCTTCAACTGGCGTTCCTCCTTCCCAGAATCTTTCACAAAACCGGGTATGTGCGGAACGCCTTATTTTTTCAAGGATTATCTCACCATCTAACCGTCCAGAATACAAAAAGGGCGAAACTATAGATATTATACCGATTCTCGAAAGTAATCACGGATTGTGAAGAGCAGTTCCCAGCAATTGGTAGCGCCGGCCTCCCAATGCTGTTGACTTAAGCTGCGGGGACATTTTTGTACCTGCGGTAAAGCCATTTGTTTTTGCTTTGCTTGTTCACCCTTGGTTGGGGTGGTCGCTGACTGTTTGGTCGATAGTATTTGACACGATAGATTTCTTTGAGAATATCCTGAAAGATTTCGATGGCTCTTTCAGGATCGTCTGCGGCGAGCACGGCGGCTTCAGACGCGAGCGTCATGACCGCATTCTTGAACTGAGGTTCTCCGAGCTCTCCACCGAGTAACTGGGTGGAAATGGCCATGAGAGTTCTTGAGATCACAGCCATGATCGCAGCTGCAAAGAGTTCTTGCAGGACGCTGTTGCAGGTTTTGCCATGAAATTTTTCGATTTCGAGCCCAATCTTTTCATCCCGGAAATAGCTCTCGATTTCCCATCGCCTGAAATAGAGGTCAGTGATCTCCTGTCTCGGAAACTCCACCTTGTCGTAAAGATTCGTCAGGAGAACCGAGAGGGTTCCGTCAGGATTGGACAGTCTGATGACTCTCACTCTGATGGGCTTGGCGGCCTTTCGTTGTTCAGCCGTCACCTGGCTGAGATAGTTCGATGTCGGAGGAATCACGATTTCGGCTTCGCTCTTCCCGCTCCGAATGAATTCCTTTACTGTGGCGAAGGTGGACGTTGCGGGGCAACGTATCACGAAATAGCCTTTGAACTTGTCCAAAAGGTAGCTGAGAAATTCATATCCTGGGTAACCTCGATCCAGGAGCAAGACACTTCCCTCAGGCACGAGGGGCAGGAGATGTTTGGCTTGGTCCCGCTCCGAAGAATTCACCGGGACCACAGTTCTTGCGATGGGCAGACGTCTGAAGACGTCATAGAGCGTGCATACAAGACACTGAGGATAATGTCCTTTGCCCGCTTGCCCAAGTCCGCTCTCAGGATCAAACTCGGCCCTGAGCTCATCGGCGGCTGGAAGCGTATAGTCGGAGCCATCTATCGCATGAGTGGACATACCATGCCACTCGTCCTTCGGGCTCTTAGGCCAACACTCATAAGCCAGACCAACCGCATCATCGAGTATTTGCCGAAAGATCCTCCAATCCACCTTTTTGCGCGCCTTGGTGAGCGCGCTTCGATGGATCGCCTCGGCGTCAGGCCAAAGGCCAAGAATTCTGGCATGTCGAAAGAATTCACCGGATTTCATGTCCACTCCTTTACCCTTTCCACTGGCGGCAATGGACAAGATGAAGGTGATAAGCTTTCCAAAGGCGAGTTTTCTGTTTCGAGTAAAGTCCTGAGGCGAGCGTTTCTTGGAAGGGTCGATTTGTCCGGGAATAATGTGAAGAAATTTTTCAGCGTACGCGCTAAGTTGGCATGGTTCTTCAAAGCATAATGCGTGCCATAATAAAATCCTTTCAGCAGCTTGTTTTGAAAGAATTTATCGCGCGTAACTACCCGCATGTCAACACAATTCCTTCTGAATTCTCGGAGGTTAAACGTGAAAAATCAAGAACCCTTTCCTTAATTCAACAGCATTGCGCCGGCCTCCGTGCCGGCGAACAATTCACCAAACAAAGCAATAAGTTATCGCCGGCAGGGACGCCGGCGCTACTGATTCTTCTCATTGCAGGCATTGGATTCCGTCAAGACTTTCGATAACAGCTATATTATTCCGCTCCGGAAGGCTCGACCGCTTGAGCTGCCTTTTCCTTTACGATGATTGAGCCTGATGATACATTGCAGTCGGTTTTGATTTTCTGCCAGAGGAGACGGGATGATCCCGGACACCACTGCCGCCGGAATTGGCGGCGGCCCGTTTAGATTAGTCAAATATTTCATTTTTTCCGGTTTTGTGGTGATTGCCATCGTAACCGCTCTTATGGGCGCGTTTCTCTATTCAAAGAGCGTTGAAACACTACTCCGAAGCGCAGATAGCTACGCGAGGCTTGTTTCAGAAAATCTGAATTACAACATTTATGTCGGTTTTTACGCACCGCTGAAGAGCCGCGGCATACCCGTGGATCTTCGTAAATGGGACCAATTTGGAGCACTCGATTCGCTCATTAAGGATTTCACGTACGGTTTGAAGATTCAGCGCATCAAGATAATCGATCGCCAACGGAAGATTATCTATAGCAGCGAGTACGACCTGATCGGAAAGGAAGAACCGAGAAATAATGCGCTTGAGAGTGCTTTGGGCGGCAAAGATGTGACCCATATCCGGCAGGATTCGAATCCTGAGGCCCGCTGGTACGGCCAGCGGATGACGGAAACATATTATCCGCTGCGAGAGGTTACCGGCAACTATTGGATGCTTGGAAACATTTACGGAGTCATCCAGATAACTCAGGATGTCACCGATCAGTATACAAGTGTCCAGCGTTCGATTGTCGCAATCATTGTTGTTGCTGTCGGACTCATGGCGTTTCTTTTCATAGCTCTCATCTTGATAGTCAGGCGCGGCGAACGTATCCTCCTCCTTCGAGCCCGTGAACAGAAGCATCTGGAAGAACAACTTCAGCAGTCCGAGAAACTCGCTTCCATAGGCCAAATGGTTGCAACCATTGCTCATGAGATTCGCAATCCGTTGGGTATTGTGAAATCTTCGGCGGAAATGCTGGTTAAGAAAACCAATCCCGATCCAGCGAGAGTACGAAAACTCTCTGGTGTTATCGTGGAAGAAGCCACCCGGCTCAGCAATATCTTGACTGATTTCCTGGATTTCGCGAGACCTCGATCGCCTGAGCTGAAACCGATCGACGTTCGTGACGCGATTTCGCGGGTGAGAGACAATCTCATCCAGGAGACCGACGCACGGCGGATCACCTGGAAAGATAACGATCTTAATGGGTTGGTTCCCATAGTGATGGGAGACAGGGATCTTTTGTATCAGGCCTTTCTCAATATGGCGATCAATGCGTTCGAGGCAATGCAGAGTGACGGTGTTTTCGCTGTAACCGTTACGCCGGAAAACGGAACGATCAGGATCGATTTCTCCGACACCGGCCAGGGAATAAAACCGGAAGATATTCCCAGAATATTCACTCCATTTTTCACAACTCATGAAATGGGGACCGGACTGGGGCTTTCGGTCGTTCACAACATAATTGCGGCGCACAATGGTGAAATTACGGTATCCAGCCGGGAAGGAGAAGGAACTGTTTTTTCGGTCTTTCTTCCTGCTGGCGGCGCTGATTGACGGCGATCGCAATAACTTTCGACATTCCGGTCGAGGCAGTATAATGATTTTTTTATCTTCTATTCGGGATAATCCGGCATGAGCACTGTTTTGATTGTAGATGATGAAAAGAACTACCTCATAGTCCTGGAAGATCTGCTCATGGACGAAGGCTATGATGTGCTCACAGCATCTTCCGGTGCCAAGGCCATCGAGATTATCGCAAATTCACCGGTGGATACCGTGCTGTCCGACATAAAAATGCCTGGAATGACCGGCATCGAGTTACTCGAGAGAATTTCCGCTCTGGACCCGGATCTTCCGGTCATCCTGATGACCGCCTTTGCCGAAGTGGACCAGGCAGTAGATGCAATGAAGAAAGGTGCTCTGGACCACATTCAAAAACCTTTTGACAACCGTGACGTGAAACGTGCCGTGGCCCGTGCAGTGGAGAGGCGCTCTCTTGTCAAGAACATCCGCCACCTGGAATCCGAGCTTGGGAGTGTCTGGGGAAATATCATCGGCAAATCCAAGGCGATGGAGAACGTGTTTACCCTCATGAAACGGGTTGCTGATACCCCCACAACCGTGCTCATTGCTGGCGAATCGGGAACCGGCAAGGAACTTGTAGCTCGCGGGCTCCATAAGGCCAGCTCCAGGAATAAATCTCCGTTCGTTCCCATTAACTGCGGAGCAGTGTCAGAGAGTCTCCTGGAATCCGAACTCTTTGGATATGAAAAGGGAGCGTTTACCGGAGCAGCTTCCCTCAAGCAGGGCAAATTCGAGTTTGCCGATCAGGGGACACTATTCCTCGATGAAGTGGGAGAAATGTCTCTCAATCTGCAGGTGAAATTGCTCAGGGTACTGCAGGAGCACGAATTTCAGCGAGTCGGTGGCAACAAAGACATTCGAGTTGACGTTCGCATCATTGCCGCCACGAACAGGGATTTGAAGGAAGAAGTAGAGAACAACCGGTTCCGGGGGGATCTGTTTTTCAGGCTGAACGTGGTGCGGATCGACATGCCCCCTCTGAGAGAACGTCGGGAAGACATTCCCTTTCTCGTGGCGCATTTCCTCAATAAGTTTTGTGAGAAACTGGATCGCCCCATAAAGGAAGTCCACCCGGATGTGATGTCCGCACTGTACAGTTACTCCTGGCCCGGCAACGTAAGGGAACTGGAGAATGTGATCGAACGGGCCCTGGTCCTGTGCAGGGGGGATGCGATAATGCCCGAGGATCTGCCCCTGGAATTACGACAAACCCCTGAAATCGAGGCAGAACTGGATACACTGGTGTCGGGGGAAAAAGGTCTCGCGGAGACTCTGGACGCGATAGAAGAACGGATAATCAGACAGGCATTAAAGAATGCCGGGAATGTACAAGCACAAGCAGCTAAGATTTTAGGCATTTCCCGGAGTAACCTGCAGTATAAATTGAAGAAATACGGACTACTGGCTTAAACATGGACCTTGGCACATGTGCTTGCATGCGAGATTCGATTCGTGAAGGGCAGTTGACAGCGCGGGTAAATTAAACTATAAGTGGAAATAATTTCAGGGTTATGAAGGAGTTTTCGCATCCATGCGAGAGAAGAGGGTTTTAATCACAGGTAATATGCTGCAATTTCTGGGGATTATTCTCTCGTTGTTCTTTTTGATGACCCCAGCCCAGGCTCAGATGTATCAGCCTGATTATTATCAGCAATATTATGGATCGCCTGAGCAGGAACAATATGCTCAGTATCCCCCTGGGGATCTTCAATACGACCATCGGGGTGCAGAGAGAATTCTCCGGGATCAGATATCGCGCCAGACACAAAGTCGACGACGCTCGAGAAACGAAGCTCCTCCGCAACAAGCTCAACAGCAGATGTACGACAATCCGTACGCCCAGAATTATAGTGAAGAGCAGGTACAAGGGGTAATGGGCGATGCGCGGTATATGGGAAGTCTCATACGACAGCGAAACGGAAAACCGTTTATAATTATTGATAAAAGAAGTTTTCAATTCTATCTTTACGATGCGGGCGGCAGACTCCTGAGGATCGGGCCGGTTGCAATAGGGAAGGGTAAGACACAAGTCGGACATTTTGAAACTCCTGTAGGCATATATCCGATAACGGAGAAGGTCCCCGTCGCCGACTGGATCAGACCTGACTGGTACTTTATCGAAGAAAACGAGCCCATCCCCAAGAGGTGGGAAGATCGACGGGTGCCTGGATTTTTCCGTTACAAGCTGGTATTTCATGGTATGAAATACATACATTACGCAGAGGCCACCGGAGGCAGGCTCACACACGGATGTCTCGGCCTCGATTGGCAAGACGCGGAAGCAGTGTTTCATACTCTTCAGAAAGGTTCGTATTGCATTATCGTGGATCAAGCGTTCCTGACCCGATTGGCTAGAGGGGAGTTCCCGATCCAGACGGCTGCAAAGCCGACCGAACCCAAGCAGACAGAAATGGCAGCAAGACCGACGGAAGCTATAGCCGCACGAGTAGAACGTACTCCTCCATCCGCTGAGTCGGCAGGGACGGAGGAAAAACAACCGTTCCGTAGCCTTTGGTGAGTAAGGACATCCGGGGATCATCAATTCCGCGCAGAGGAAGATCTTGAAACCAGTTCATGTAGGACGTGCACTAGGGATGGCGGTTTTTCTGTCCTCTCTTTTGTTCGCGTCGTGCCTATCCATGATCCCGCGTCAATCGACAGAAGCCGGTGGCGACAAGGCTCTCGTAGATACCTGGGAACTCCAGTATCAGGTCAATGATAAAGGCGACCAGGAAAAACCGAGGGAAGCCACAAAGACTATGATCGAATTCACGAACGGCGGACAAGTTGTCTTTAACCGAATGGATAAGGAAGACTCCAACGCGACGAAGAGCCGCACCGGCAAATACAGTCTCGAAAAAAGTGAAATCAGCATCACGGACGATATGGGTAATACCGTAAAATGGCCTTATCAAATTTCCGGCGATCAACTCGTCATCTTCATGCCGGAAGTGAACAAGAAGTTTTATTGGCGTCGAAACCGATAAGCAATGCCGCCTGCGGATTGTTCAATGTTGCATTGAAGAAGGGAAAAAATCTGAAATTATATCGTGCTATTCAGAATGCGGGAAGGCTGTTCTTTGCCGCAGCCATATTTCTCGCCTGTTTCAGTGTGCTTGTTCCTGAAGGACAGACCGCAGACCGGACCGAGATTCTCCGTTACGTGGTTACCTGGAACGGTAGCCAGGCAGGCCACGGCGATATTGCTACGAAAAGAAATGGAAGGATTATAGACGTCACTGCGCAAGCGGTCTCCGATGGAGTGTTGAAGGCTATAACCGAAATGTGGAGTCGAATACAGGCCACGTTTTCAGACAAGACCTTCCAGCCGTTGACGTACAATTATGCGTTTAGATCGAATTTGGGGAGCCCTGAACTGGTCGCCCTGACATTCGATCATAAAACCAAACTCGTGAATGTCGATAAGGTGAAGGGGAAGGAGAAAGAGAATCACGCGGAACAGTGCGCGGGAGTTTACGATCCCATTTCTGCCGCGTTTCTGCTCAGAAACCGAAAAGACTTCACGAAACCCATGTTTGTGGACATATACGACGGAAAAGGAAAATCCAGACTGTTCGTCACGTACCTTGGAAATGACCGGTTGAACCTGCAGACGGGCCAGCATCCGGCAGTATGTCTGAATTTGAGATTGGTGAAGCTCCACGGTGACAAGAGTGAGGTTGGTACCGGAAAACTCTGGATTTCCGATGATGAAGCGCGGATTCCTCTGGTGCTTACTTCATCGCCCATTGTGGGGACCATCAGATTCGAATTGGTCCAAGCCCAACTTTAGATCTTCGATTACTCTCCCTCTGCTCATTCCTTTCATGAGTATCCAGTGATCAACGCTGAGGCCGGGCGTTGCGGTCTCGCAATCATTCGTTCCGGAAACATCGTAATAATCTGTCTTAAAATCTTGCCCTGCATGTCGCTGCATATGGTAGTTTGAAGGGGTTCTAAAATCCCCAAGAGGCAGTGCTTTGCCATGAAGACTTTCCTCGACCCCCGTCTGAAATCACTGCTGAGAGACATCGCCGATGAAGAACCGGAATCCTATGTGGTTGGGGGCGCATTGCGCGACTACCTCATGGGTGAGGTTCATTGGACCGATCTTGATATAGCAGTTGCCGGAAACGGATTCCTCCTCTCGAAGCATTGGGCCGATCGTCATAGAGCCAGCTTTGTTCCTTTGGACGATTTCTTCGGAACCGGCCGAATCGTATTGGTCTCCGAAGAGCCTGTCACCATAGATGTGTCGTCTTTCAAAGGATCCGATATCAGAAAAGATCTGAGAATGAGAGACTTCACTGTGAACGCTCTCGCTGTCAGGGTTCAGGATTTCCTGACCCACAGCATGGATCGCATTGTGGATGTGGTGGACGGACGAAGGGACATTCTTTCCAAAACCATACGTGCTTGTTCCGAACGATCGTTCCATGATGACCCTCTTCGCATTCTCAGGGCCTTCAGGTTTGCGGCGAACCTCCAGTTTGCGCTCGATCCGGCAACTTTGATCGACATGCAACAAGAAGTCACGCGACTTGCGGAAATCTCTCCGGAGCGGATACGTGACGAGCTGTTCGCATTGTTGGCTGCGGATTCATCAATCGAAGCTCTGGAAATCATGGATAAAGCAGGCGTGATCGAAATATTATTCCCAGTTACGACTGCCATGCGAGGCTGCACCCAGAATGAATTTCATCATCTGGACGTCTGGGGTCACACTCTCGAGACTGTTCGCCAACTTGAAAAGCTCATGCTCGACCCGGAATCCCTTTTCGGCAGCCTGGGGCCATGGATAAAAGAGTACCTGAATGACTGTCCCGTGAAGGGAAGGCCTCGACGCACACTGCTCAAAATGGCCGCTCTATTTCATGATTCCGGCAAACCTGAATCCAGGTTCATCGATCCTACGGGTCGTGTGAGATTTTTCGGTCACGAGAAGGTATCAAAGGAGATTGTAGACCGTTATGGCGAGAGGCTGAAGCTCGCCAACAGAGAAAGCTCAATCCTCGGAAACCTCGTGGAAGGACACATGCGTCCCACGATATTCACCGGTGAGCAGGTGACGAAAAGAGCAGTCCTGCGCTTGTGCAGAAGATTCGGGGACGACACCTCGGGGCTGCTGCTCCTGTTTCTGGCGGATCTTGCTGCAACCCGAGGGCCAGCCCGAACTCCGGAAAGCGAGGAAAGAGCACGGGAACAAGTTGTCAGCGCTTTGGAAATCTGTTTCGACACGGAACAATCCCCGCCAAAACCGCTTTTGAGCGGTCATGATATTATGGATAGTCTGGGCCTCACGCCGGGTCCCGATATCGGACGGATTCTAAAACATATCGGAGAACTCCAGGATGCAGGCGAGGTGACCACGAAAGAAGAAGCACTCGAAGCAGCCGCAGCAATGCTTAATTCCGAGTCTCCGGCAAGGGAATCGTAATTCATATGCGATTCAAAGCAGTAAAATTCGGGGAAACCCTTCTTGTAAGAAGTGTTTCCCTGAATTTTACTGCTTTGACTGCGAACTCGTACATAAAAAAGGCGCAATACGTGTCATATTGCGCCTAATTCGGAAACGCCGTTTATAATGCGGCGAAAACCTACCTACTCTTTACCGAAATTCGATCCCAAATTCTCTTTGAGCAAATCTCCCAGGTTTGACGCAACAACCTCCTGGCTGTGCATATAGCCTTTCACCTGCTCATAATCTCCTGTTTTTTCGAGACTCTTGATCGACAGTGCAATCTTTTTGTCTTTCTTATTCACTTTCAGGACCATTGCGGTCAATTCTTCACCTTCCTTGGTGAAATCGGAAGGCGAATTCACCCTCTCTTTGGAAAGCTCGGAAACGTGGATCATGCCTTCAATGCCTTCCTCGATTTCAAGAAAAACACCGAAATCCGTAACGGATGTAACCTTTCCACGAACCTTTGCTCCAGGAGGATAACGATCCGGAATGGTTTCCCAGGGATCTTCCTGCATCTGTTTAATGCCCAGAGAAAATCTCTCGTTTTCCTTGTCAATATTCAGGACAACCGCCTGAACGGTCTGGCCCTTTTTGTACAACTCTCCGGGATGTTTGATTCTCTGGGTCCATGAGATGTCGGATATGTGAACAAGGCCGTCTATACCTTCGTCGATTCCCACGAAAACGCCAAAATCCGTAACGTTCCGGATCTTGCCCTCGATCTTGGTTCCTTCAGGATATCTTTCCGCAATGACGTCCCAAGGATTGGGCTTGAGCTGTTTCATACCGAGGGAGATTCTCTTTTGTTCCTTATCGACGTTCAGGACCATAACATCCACCTCGTCTCCCACTTGCACGAGTTTGGAGGGATGTCTGGGTTTTTTGGTCCATGTCATCTCAGAAATGTGTACCAGGCCCTCGACGCCTTTTTCGAGTTCGACGAATACCCCGTAATCGGTGATACTAACGACTTTGCCTGTCCATTCGGATTCTTTCGGATAGCGTTCTTCCACGTTCTCCCATGGATCGGGCTGTATCTGTTTCATGCCAAGGGAAACGCGTTCCTTGTCCTGATCGAATTTGAGAACCTTGACCTGAATCTGATCGCCCACTTTCAGCACATCCGATGGATGATTTATCCTGCCCCAGGACATATCCGTGATATGGAGAAGCCCGTCAATACCACCCAAATCTATAAAAGCACCATAATCGGTGATATTTTTTACTGTTCCGACAAATAACCCGCTACCCTCCATAGTTCCGAGTATCAGGTTTTTGCGTTCCTCCTTTTGTTTTTCGAGCAGAGGTTTTCTCGAGAGCACAATGTTTCCGCGTTTTCTATTGTACTTGAGAACATTGAACTCGAATGACTCACCAATGTATTTCTCGAAATTTCTCACAGGCCTCAAATCGACTTGCGAACCGGGGAGAAAAGCAGGCACACCGATATCAACTTGCAGGCCACCTTTAACGCGGGCAACTACTCTGCCGACAATGGTCCTTTCTGTTTCGCATACTGCAGCAATTTCTTCCCAGATGCGGATCTTGTCCGCTTTCGATTTCGAGATTTTCACCTGGCCCGAGGATTCTTCGGTATCCTCCAAAAAGACCTGGACTTCGTCGCCAACCTTGACCGTAAGCTCCCCTTTTTCATCCAAAAACTGCTCTAAAGGGATTTGGCCTTCGGATTTCGATCCTACATCGACCATCACGTAATCCGAAGTAACCTGAACTACGATACCAGTTACGACTTCCCCTTCCTGGACTTTGTGAAAGCTACTCTCCACAAGTTCGGCAAAATCTTCTTCGCGAGCCATTTCATGCTCGCCCTCGTCAGTGATAAAGTTGTTTGTTTGGGTTTCCAAGTTTTCCATCCAGCCACCCCCGGACTCTTTTTCCCGCGTCTTGCTCAACGAAGGATAATCTATAATATATATAAGTTTTGACTCAATATGACAAGAAAAACTTCCGGGGAATACGACATTTTTGAAACCTATTTCTCACTTTAGCCGGAAAAATCCCTTCTCACGCTTTTCCGAGAAGACCCGTGTGCTCTCGAATAATCGATATAATCCGGTCCAAGACTTGATCTGCGCTCATATGGGTCGTGTCCACCGAAATTGCGTCTTCCGCCTGGACGAGTGGAGATTCGGATCGAGTCCGATCCCGGAAGTCGCGTGCGCGCATATCTTCAAGCACGTCCTGGAATTCGATTTTTATTCCTTTATCAGTCAGTTCCTGAAATCGTCGCCACGCACGTACCTCCAGGTCGGCGGTCAAGAAAAATTTTGCCTGAGCCCACGGGAACACCACGGATCCCATGTCACGGCCTTCCGCCACGATATTGCCCGTTTCCGCGGTGCGTCGCTGGAGCCAAAGCAACGCCCTGCGCACTTCAGGCCTCATAGAAAACTTTGACGCAGCGATTCCGACGTGCTCCTCTCGAATGAGGGCAGTCACATCCTCGTTTCGCAAGAAAAGCCGCATTTGGGCATTTTCGTGTTCGATCCTGATATCGCAATCATTCAGGAGCTCCTCCGGAATCTCCGGAATCTCAGGGGAAATCCCTTTGCGCAAGAGATCCAATGCCATTACTCGGTAAAGCGCACCGGTATCCAGAAGAAAGAAACTCAAACGCTCCGCCAACTTCCTGGCCAAGGTGGATTTGCCGACTCCTGCCGGTCCGTCGATTGCAATCACCAGGTTTTTTGAAGAACAGCTCATAAAAGCATAACCGGCTTGGACTCCGATATTATGATATATACCTTATTTCCTCGTGAAGATGAGACTACAGGGATTCCATTACTTTCTTGAGTGCCTTGATAAAGCGCTTGTTTTCCCAATCTCTTCCGACTGTTACTCGTATGCAGTTCTCCATTCCGAAGGATTTGAGGTGTCTGACGATGATACCTTCCTTCAACAGTCCTTCGTATATGGGGGCGGCATTCCCGCCCGTGCAAAAGGTGATGAAATTGGCATGGGATGGAACGGCTTCAAAGCCGAGCGCCCGTAGCTCACGATTCAAGTACTGCAGACCTTCTCCGGTCACCCGAAGAGTTCTCTGCAGGTGATCATCATCTTCCAGAGCCGCCAGTGCAGCCCATTGAGCCAGCGCATTCACATTGAACGGCGGTCTTATGCGGTTGAGCAATTCGATCAACCATGTCTGAGCCATGCCGAAACCGATTCTGAGTCCTGCAAGTCCAAAAATCTTGGAAAACGTTCTCAATACCAGTACGGGTAAAGATCCGTTGATATAGTCAATGCCTTGAGGACAGTCCACCTGTTCGCCCACGTATTCGCGATACGCTTCGTCGATGACCAGGAGCAGCCTTTCTGTGGGCAAATCGCGAACAAAAGCGTCGAATTCAGCCCGGGAAACAATCGTTCCTGTGGGGCTGTTCGGAATTGCGATAAATATCAACCGGGTTTGATCTGTCACCGCTTTTGCCATTGCAGGAAGATCATAGGCATATTTTTTCAGGGGAATCCTGATTGCTCTGCCTGCAAAGGCTTCAACGGAGATCCTGTACATGGAAAAGGCGTTCTCTCCCATGATGGCCTCATCACCTGGTCTTATGAGAAGATGTGCAGCCATTTCCATAATTTCATCAGAACCGTTCCCGAGAATAAAATGATCCGCGGGAAGGCCGAATTTGTCGGATAAGGCCGCCCTGAGCTCTGGCGCAGAAGACTCCGGATAAATATGCGCGGACTCGAGCCTGTCTTCCACGGCTCGCATGGCCAGAGGAGAAGGGCCCAGAGGGTTTTCATTTGATGCCATTTTGATCGCGTCAGGAATCCCCATTTCCCGATGAAGCTCGGCAACAGGCTTTCCTGCCACATACGGAGGAATGGCGAGAATATGCGGGGAAATAACTCTGTTCATGAAATCAGTGTTTCCTTCATCCATCAATCGTTCCCTGGCGGAACCGATCTTCCTGTCGAAGCTTCAGCAGAGAGCATCAGCTCCATGCATGCCTCCGGATATCTGGTTAAACCGCATTCACGGTTGGTGTCAAGTCGAACGTGAGTACATGGTATACATCAGCCACCTAGAACCGCTGCCTCGAATATCGATGCAACGCGGATTCGGTTGACAATGATAGCACCAGAATGTCGTCTCTACCCACAATTAAATGCACTCCAGTCTTAATTCAATTCGCTTGACAATAAGGCAAGAAAATTATATCGATGTAGATAAAGGATGAATCAAAATTTCACCATAGAAGGTAATTCCTTGCAATTATTTATCTACCTCATTTTCATCCTTGTCGTCTCTTCGTACGGAATCGCTTCTGCAGGGCTTCCTGCCGCGAAATTCTCGCCACCGGAAAATGAGATCGAATACCACAACTTAAAGCGACATCCAGGGAAAATCCGTCCCAATCCCTACAAATCCGAAACGGGTTTCCCCGAGTATTCCGTAAATTCCACTTTGAAGTTGGGCATGAAAAAAGTCTTGCCAGAGGTGGTGCATCGGAATCTTGAATTCAATGCAGGTTTCGATGCTTGGAAGAACACGGGTACGTTCAGGGCAGACCTCTTCCTTCCGGTCAATAAACAGGTGAACAGAACCATGTTTCTGCTTCCTCGAATAAATGTCGACGGATTACATGAGAACGTTTCTGTCAGCGCAGGCTATCGGAAAGTGCTCTCCCCTGAAATCATGGTGGGGATTTACGGATTTCACGACTGGGCCAGAACGCGATTTTCCGATAGAGATTTTCTCCGTGAAATAGGGGCGGGCATTGAATTTTCCGCGCTGCCGGGCTGGCATTCGGATCTGACGTTTTCGGCCAATGTGTACATGCCGGTGAGTGAGAATACCGTGCTTGGTTCGGATCGTGACATGTTGATCAAAGAATCGCTTCCCGGCGGTGTCGACGCCAAAATCAAATTTCTTTTCCCTTCCTTTGTCGATTTTCTGGATATCGAGTTTGACGGTTCTGCTCACACATACAAAGGAAACATCAACAACCATAACGGTTACAAGACCGCATTGTCGGTTAAGACTCGAGACGGTATGTTGGGAGCAAAGTTCGAGCATGGAATGGACAGCCGGAAAGGCGAACATTATAAAATCGAAGGCAATATCAGCTTGAAATTTGATTGGGCGGAATTACTGGATGGAAACAACCCGTTTTCAGCCCCCTACAAAGCTTCCTCAATGCGCTTCGTGAGAAAACTCGAAGACCGCTTGCAGGACCGAACTTCCAGAAAATACGATCTTCCGGCAGACAAAGTTGAAACCAAATATACGCTCATGGCGGATGTATCCTCAGATGAATTATATGTGAGCGGAGGATTCCCTGACTTGCGGAACGCAGTGCTCACTATTCAGACATCTCAGAGTCCCTGGCAGGATTTCGGAGAAGTGGCCACGGACGAACAAGGGAATTACTCTGCAAATCTGAGATTACCGCCGGGAATTTATCAGATACGCATGGTACACAAGCCCTCCGGAAGAATTTCGAACGTCAAAACGATAGTCGTGGAAAACCCGTCTGCAAAAGAGTAGGGAAGAACCGATCTCCCTGGATAGCGAAACAGCAAGAGACAGCCGAGGAGGGAAGAAAACGGGTTGCAAGGCGAGTATTTAGTCGGCTTAAGGAGATAAACCGCATTAACGCCCGGTTGCGACGAAATTTTGAGACAAAGTCAAGCAGTGCTTTCAGCCTTCTTTATCTTCTCCAGTGCCTTTCGGACTGCATTCAGGTCTGTCGAAATAATTTGCAGCAATCTCACGGCAGGTCCTCGCGGGACTCTCCTCCGTTGTTCCCAATTTTGAAGTGTTTTAACGCTGATCCCAATTAACGAAGCTAATTCAGCCTGAGACATTTTTTTCTTTTCACGGAGTTCTTTTATATCTGGAACATTTAAAACAAAAGTCCTGGAAGGCTCTTTTTCTCCTTTCAGAATAGACACACCTTCCTGCACGCTGTCGAACAGATCTTCAAATAATTCTTTCCTCATATGATCACCTTCAGATCTTTTCTGGTAACACTACTCGTGAATACATGCCGATTCGCTTTTCTTCTCATAATCCGCAGGCTGGAGGTATCCTTCGCTCCGGACGACGCAAAGCCGTCTAATCACTCCGCTCAGAACACCTCAGCCTTCGCCATCTTATATGCATAATTGCGAAATGGTAACAGATCCTTCTGCCGTTTCACTCAATTTTCTATTTGATTGTTCGATTATTCTTTTAGCTCCGCCGCTGATTTATGGTAGCGGATGCAGCCTAAGGGGAGCCCCAACGGGGGCGTCCCAATAATAGCCGTGGGTGTCAGAAACTGTCTCAAAACTCCATTTTGGGCTCGCGATTTGCCAAGAGATGTACTAGAAAGGAGAGGAATTCAACAACCACGAGGCTGTCATGGGCAAACAGATCCGGGCCGATTACGAACAGATCTTGATGTTTCCGCCGTCAGTGGAAGACTGGGTGGCTAAGGATCACCCGGCGCGCTTTATCCGAGATTTCGTGGATTCCTTGGATCTGTCCGAGTTGGGAATCGAGGTTCCCGACAGCGATACAGGACGTCCTCCGTATGCGCCAGATCTTCTGTTGAAGGTGTGGCTTTTCGGATACTTCAATCGGATCAGGAGTACCCGTAAGCTTGAAAAGGGTTGCCTTGAGAATATGGGGCTGATTTGGCTGACGGGGATGAATGCTCCGGATCATAATTCCTTATGGCGATTCTTCAAGGCGAACAAGAAATCATTGAGGCATCTGTTCAGACAGTCGATTCGTGTTGCTCTGAAGGCCGATCTGATCGGTCTAGCTCTTCATGCCGTGGACGGGACCAAGATCCAAGCCGTCTCATCCAACGACAAGGCTCGGGGTCGTGAGCACCTGGAGAGGTTTCTGGAAAGTGTTTCGGAGAGATTGGACCGCACGATTGCCGATGCGATGACTGAGATAGAGAGAGCCGAGCGGGAAGAGACCGGTGAGTATCGCCTTCCGCAGTCCATGCAAGACGGATTGAAACGGAAACAGCGGATACAAGAGGCTCTGAAGGAGTTGGATGAATCGGACAAGAAGTCAGTTCACCCTTCGGAACCGGAAGCTCGCTTTATGAAGAATCGCCGGACCAAAGACTTGTCGTACAACGCTCAGGCGGTTGCCGACCAAAAGAGCGGCCTTATCGTGGCCGCAGATGTGGTCACGGATGGGGCCGACAACGGGCAATTGGTCCCCATGCTCGACAAGGTGAAAGAGAATCTGGGCGCTGTGGCAGAGGAAAATGTGGCGGACGGGGGATATTTTTCCTCAGGGCAGATAGGTCTGGCCCATGAGCGAGAATACGGCATTCTTATCGGGAAATCGTCAGGGGAAATTGTTTCCGAGAGAGGTGCGGATGAGGATCTCTATCACCGATCCCGGTTCGTCTTTGATCAGGAGCGTGATTGCTTCATATGCCCTGAAGGGCGCTTGTTGCCTTTTCATCAGCGGAAAATTAACGGCAAGAACCACAATGAGGTTCGCAGGTATCACTGCAAGGATTTTCTAACGTGTCCCAATCGCTGGAAATGCTCCAAGAGCAAGAACGGACGCCTCATAGACCTCAGCGTTTACGAGGCGGCCCTAGAACGACACCGCAGCAAGAGGGAAAAACCAGAGAACAAAGAGCGCCTGAAGACTCGAAAGAAGATTATCGAGCCACCGTTTGCCTGGATCAAGAGCGCATTAAGCTTTCGGCGATGGACCGTGGCCGGAATCGACAACGTAAAGGCCCAGTGGGACCTTATTTGCACGACCATAAATCTCAGGAAGCTCTACCACCATTGGGTATCCGGCGAGGTGGCATTCACGTAAGCAGCCGGAGGGAGACCATGACCTTATAACGGACAGTACACTCGGATCGAACCTCGCCTGATCTTCACTTGACGGGACTGCTTTTTTCCCAGAAGCAGGTCCTCCCGTCCGGCTTGCGTGATTCGCCGCAGTGCGCAGGTTTTGAGACGCTTTCATCAACCCACGGAGTAGATCATAGCAAAAAACAATGTGGCGACCCTGAAGGGGTCGACCAATCGTCCAACAAGTGGTGGACCCCTTCAGGGTCATGGGTACTTTATGCCGTCTCAGCCATTGTCCACGGGTTTTACACCCGTGGCTACAAGTGGTCCGTCCCTCCAGGACGGTTAGAGCCCCGAAAGGAGTTATTCTATTCCATTGAGGATGCATCAGCGGAGGTAACGGTACAATCCATTTCTTATAGAGTTTCAAGCAACTTTTTCAGCCGTCTTCGTTGTTCACTCGCCAAAGACAGCTAACTCGCTGCGATCATTATCAGCATTAGAAGATTTTGAGGTGGCGTTCTGGGACGAATCTTTCAAAAAGTTTCGTCCCCGAATTTCTATGGGCGAGGGAAGCTGAATTGCGTACCGCGTGGCGGAGCAGAGTTCAATAGCCGAAATGCAATGCAGCTCGGTTCGGGGCTACTTTTCGTATCGGAGCCGGAACCTTGGGCACTCGACCTCCTGTATCGTAACTGGGCCTTGCGGGAAGCGGAGACTCGTACACCGGAAGAAAATCGCAAGGTGACCAGCACTCTCCATGACAGCCATTTGGCGGAAAATAGTACGGCGCGTAGTACTTCCAGGGCCCATAGCGTTCCGCTGCGTGCGCAGACAGGCTCATGAAACAGAAAAGAAGTGCAAAAATGAGAAGGAACAGCTTTTTTCTCGCAATCATGTGAAGGGCCTCCAGGTATAGTCGACAACTAAATGGAGATAATCTCAAGCATTATTATATCAGTTATAATAGATGATTGTCAATATAGGTGAGATTCAATATGAATATATGGTGGAGTAATATCTCCATGAGTATAGTCAAGATGATAATTTAGCATCAGAATTTACCAATGATCAATTGTAGAGTTGTGCCCCGAAGCACATTTCTGTCCGTCTCGTCTTCCACAGCAGATCTCTTACGCCCCCGAACCTCTATGCGGTTGAGGGAGGGTATGTTTAAATTATTCCTCGGAAACGGATGAATCCAGGGAAAAACACAGGAGCCTGCTTGACTTTTTCTGTTCATTTATGGTTAATTTGTAGTTTTGATTGGCACAAAGTCGGACACCATACGGGTGCTCCGCTTCACAAGGGGTACAAATGAAGCATTACAAGACTGAAGATGTTCGTAATGTCGCGGTCGTCTCCCACGCGGGTTCGGGAAAGACGACATTATGTGAAGCCATGCTTTTTGACTCGGGAGCCGTCGACCGTGTCGGCAAGGTGACCGATGGGTCTTCGAATTTCGACTTCGAGCCCGAAGAAGTGAAGCGGGGACTCACGATAAATTCTTCGCTTTTCACCATCGAGTGGAAGAAAAAAAAGATAAACATCATTGATACTCCGGGCGATCCGAATTTTTCCGCAGAAGTATTGTCGGCTCTTCAGGCAGTGGATTTGGCCTTGTTGGCGGTGGATGCGGTAGATTCCATCAAACCGCTCACTGAAAAGGTATGGTCCGCGATTGAGGCCAAAGGTGCTCCCAGATTGTTAGCAATAACAAAGATGGACCGGGAGCGAGCCGATTTTGAAAAGGTACTCACGGACGTAAAAGAAATTTTGCAGGTCAAACCGCTCGTGCTCCAGATTCCCATCGGCAAAGAGGCTAATTTCAAAGGCGTTGTGGACTTGCTGTCCATGAAAGCGCTAATTTTCGATGGTGACGGCCGCAACGTGAACAGGGCGGACATCCCCGGCGATTTGAAGGAAGAAGCGGACACCAGGAGAGAAGTGCTCATAGAAGACCTTGCTGAAGTGGACGATGCTCTCATGGAGCGGTACCTCGAAGGGGAAGAACTCGGAGCCGACGAGCTCGCGAATGCATTGAGGCAAGGAATTCTCAATAAAGTGTTCATGCCGGTGTTGCTCTCTTCAGGCCTGATGAACAAGGGGATTCAACCCATTCTGGACATCCTTTCCGATGCCTGCCCGTCTCCGGCAGAGATGCCCGCCATAACGGGACGTGCCTTGAATGGTGATGAAGCGGTTCGCAAACCCTCGCCTGACGAGCCTTTCAGCGCGTACGTATTCAAGACTCTGGCAGATCCCTATGCAGGGCGTTTAAGCCTTTTCCGTATATACTCGGGAAAACTCGCTCCGGATGGAAACTTCTACAATTCGAATCGTGAAACCCGGGAACGGTTCGGACAGCTTCTTGCGATTCAGGGCAAGCATCAGAAATCTCTCGATTCAGCCCAGGCCGGGGACATTGTTGCAGTGGCAAAGCTGAAGGAAACCCTGTCCGGAGATACCCTTACTGAAGAGAAATCGCCAATCATCATCTCAGCAGCGCCTATGCCTCAGGCGGTTATATCTTTTGCCATCGAACCCAAAGCCAAGGGCGACGAAGAAAAGATCATGCAGAGTCTCACCAGACTCAGCGAAGAAGACCCCACGCTTACCATTAGCAGGGACCCGCAGACAAACGAATTCCTCATCTCAGGTATGGGCCAGGTTCACATTGAAGTAACCGTAGAAAAACTGAAGCGAAAATTCGGCGTAGACGTGAACCTCAAGACCCCAAAGGTTCCGTACATGGAAACCATCAAGGGTAAGTCCAAAGTTGAGGGCAAACTGAAAAAGCAGACTGGTGGCCGCGGTCAGTTCGCTGTGGCGTGGCTTGAGCTTGAGCCTCTGTCCAGGGGAACTGGATTCGAGTTCGTGGACAAGATCGTTGGCGGAGTAATCCCTCGGCAATACATACCTGCAGTGGAAAAAGGCGTTTCCGAAGCCATGGTCAGCGGTTCGCTTGCCGGTTATCCGGTCGTTGACGTGAGAGTCACTGTTTTCGATGGAAAATATCACGACGTGGACTCGTCAGAACAGGCGTTCAAGATTGCTGCTTCCAAAGGGTTCAAGAAGGGAATGCTCGACGCTATGCCGGTCCTTCTTGAGCCTATCATGAACCTTGAAGTAATAGTTCCCGAGGATTGCATGGGAGACGTGATGGGCGATCTCAACTCCCGTCGCGGCCGCATCATGGGAATGGATTCCAAAGGCGGAAGCCAGGTGGTCAAAGCACAGGTGCCGATGGCCGAGGTGCTCAAGTACGCTTCAGACCTGACCTCCATGACATCAGGCAGAGGAATTTTCTCAGTAGAGTTTTCGCACTACGAAGAAGTCCCCGCGAATCTGGCTGAAAAGATCATCGAAGCCTCAGGAAAGAAAGCGGAAGAAGAAGATTAATACCGCCCGCAGTTGTGCACATAAGATAGCGAAGTCTGGGGTGTCCTGAGCGGAGTGATTGGACGGCTTTACGTTGTCTGGAGCGAAGGATGCCTCCAGCCTCCCGGATTATGAGAAGAAAAGCGAATCGGTACAATTGCCTTTTGATCGACCTGTCTCATTTACCTGCATAAACGATATGTCCGCTGCAGGCCTCATATGGCTTGCACGCGGAACGTGTCGGAATCAGTGAGTAATTAAATGCCCTCCGGAAAGATTATTGCCGTCTGCACGAGCAAGAAAAAAGGTGTTCCAAAGACCGACGCGGGATCCGCTGTCCTGGAAAAAGATCTGGGAATACAGGGTGATGCCCACGCGGGAGATTGGCACCGACAGATCTCACTGCTCTCCATCGAGCAGATCCAGACCATGAAGGACAAAGGATACGATGTGAAACCGGGTTCTTTTGCCGAGAATCTTACTACAACCGGATTCGACCTTGCTGCTGTTAAAGTTGGAGACCGATTACGGGTAGGTGAGTCCGTGCTTCTGGAAGTGACCCAAATTGGCAAGGAATGTCACACCCGCTGCGCGATCTTCAATAAAGTCGGTGAATGCATCATGCCTGAACAGGGCGTGTTTGCGAAAGTCCTGGAGGGCGGACCGGTAACTGTCGGGGATTCTATCGAACAGGTCTGACTCCTATCGCTTGCGCCGGGCAATTTCGACCGAAAAAAATTTGTGAATCTGACTTGTGCACTTCTTGTCCGGATCTTATTTTTAGGAAAGGTGCACCGAAGAGTTGAAATTGCCTTGGAGGCTTGATGAATTTTTCCAACAATAACCATCGATTAACAGCAGTGGAGGCAATGATACTGCAAGAAATGGATTCCAGAGGCAGAATAACCGTGCATAGTCTTGATAGAGTGCACGCACGCACAGGATTACATTACTTGACGGTCTCGGAAATGGCCCGTCGATTACAGGAACAGGTTTTCGGTGCGCTCTTTTGATGCAAGATCACAAAGAGCGTTCAAAAAACGGAGATCACTCCTGACAAAGGGGTTGACAGGTTAAGACGCCTCAATTATAGTAACCATCCAGTCGCGGGAATAACTCAGTGGTAGAGTGCAACCTTGCCAAGGTTGAAGTCGCGGGTTCAAATCCCGTTTCCCGCTCCACTAAGTTATCAATACCACTAGATACGGCCCCCGAAAAAGTTGTCTGCAAAGTGTCTGCAACTTTTTCGGGGGTTTTCAGTTCTGGCACGCCTCCTTTAATCTCAACAGAATTACGGAGCGATGACCTGACCCTCGATTCGGAACAAGCTTCGTTCCCAGGATTAGAATGACCCAGCCAGCTAAATCAATTTGACTTGAGACCGCCTTTGAAAAGTGCTATGGTGCTGTAACTTCTTGAGTTTTGGTATTGTTTTTGCCATAACCGTTTGTTTAGCGGAACTTACGGTAGCTTAACTCAAAGGGTTTTTTTCGAACGGAAAGAAATCTCTCAATTAGGTTGAGCCAGATGCAATTTCTCAACAATTACGTGCAATATGAGCGCAGACTGTTCTCGCGAAAATACGGCAAGAGCCGGGCACTTTCAACTTAAGGGAATCCCATGATCGACAACCCAAGGCCGACCATACTCTTTGTGGATAATGTGATCGAAGATATCAAAATCTTGATGGAAGCGTTCGAGTCCGACTACACGTGCTGCTTCGCCACGAGCGGTGGTACCGCGCTTGAAGTCGTGCGAAGCAGGAAACCGGATCTGATTCTTCTGGATACAACCATGCCAGACATGGACGGTTATGAAATCTGCCGCAGGCTAAAGGCGGATGAGACCACTCGGGATATTCCAGTTTTGTTCGTTTACACCATGCATGAGATGGGCGATGAGACGAGGGGGCTTGAACTCGGTGCGGCCGATTATATAGCCAAACCCGTCAACCTGTCTCTTGTCAAGGCCAAGATCGAAACTCATCTTAAACTGCGCGAAGCCATGGGGAATCGGATTCTCTCAGCATGTCCTGTGGGCATTGTGTGTGTGCGGAATCGACGCTTCGTTTGGGTAAGCAGGACATTTGTAGAAATGTTCGGCTATCAAGACGAGAGTGATTTCACAGGAAAAGATGTAGAAATGATCTATGCCTCCCGTGAGGAGTTCGAGCGCATTGGGAAAATCTTTTATAACCCCGGTACGGCGGGTCTGATATCCGACGTGGATGTTGCGTTCCGGCGCAAAGATGGGAGCATTTTCGAAGGCTCAATAAGTGCGGAAGCCGCTGACTTGTCCGACCCTATGAAGGAGACCATAGCAGTTGCTCTTGACATCACCGAGCGAAAGAAGTCAGAGAAGGCATTGAAGGAGGCCGACACATTTCTCTCGTCCCTCATAAATGCCATTCCGGTGCCAATATTTTACAAAGATACAGATGGCCGCTATCTCGGCTTCAACAGGGCGTACCAGGAGTTTTACGGCAAAACAATCGACGAGCTTGTCGGTAAGTCTGTTTTTGATATTGCCCCGAAGGAGCTGGCAGAAGTATACCATGCAAAGGATCTCGAACTCTTTCGTAATCCAGGTATTCAGAGCTATGAGGCGCTGGTGAAAGATGCCCTAGGCATCGTACACAATGTAGTTTTCCACAAGGCCACGTTCAATGACTCGCGAGGCAATCTTCTCGGACTGATCGGTGTGATTCTCGACATCACCGAACGCAAGAAGGCAGAGAATGCTTTGAAAGAGTCCGACGCATTTCTCTCGTCCCTGATGAACGCCATTCCGGTGCCAATATTTTACAAAGATACAGACGGCCGCTATCTAGGCTTCAACAAGGCGTTCGGAGAGCTCTACAGCAAGAAACTCGAGGACCTTGTAGGCAAATCTGTGTTCGACCTTTTTCCACGGGAGCAGGCAAAAGTATATCATGCAAAGGATAATGAACTTTTTGTTAAGCCCGGCGTCCAGGTCTATGAGTCGGTCCTCAGTGACACTCGAGGTATGGTTCACAATGTGGTTTTCCATAAAGCTTCATTCACCGACTCTCAAGACAATGTTCGGGGCCTGATCGGGGCAATTCTCAACATTACCGAACGCAAGAAGGCTGAAGAGGCATTGGCAGAGGCTTTGGAGACAGCCAAGCAATTAAGAACTCAAGCCGAATTCGCCACTCTGGCTAAGAGTGAATTTCTAGCCAAGATGAGTCATGAAATACGGACGCCGATGAATGCGATCATCGGCTTTGCCGGTCTGGCTTTGAAGACGGATCTCACCTCGAAGCAGCGTGATTACCTATCAAAAATTGATTCCTCGGCCAAAACTCTGCTTGGAATTATCAACGATATCCTGGATTTTTCCAAGATAGAAGCTGGCAAACTGGATCTTGAATCGATCGATTTTCAATTGGATGAAGTCATCAACGGCATCGCTAACATGGTATCGGTTAAGGCCTCGGAGAAAGACCTTGAGCTCATCAGCCAGATCGGAAGCAACGTCCCTGCGGCCTTGATTGGAGACCCCCTTCGTCTCGGACAGGTCTTGGTAAACCTGGTCAACAATGCCGTAAAGTTCACGGAACACGGTCACATCCTTATAAAGGTCGAGAATGTGAAAAACAGCTATACCGACTGTGTACTTAAATTTTCAGTGACTGACACTGGAATCGGCATGACCCCCGATCAAATGACAAGACTGTTTGCCGCCTTTTCCCAGGCTGATACCTCAGTGACCCGGAAATTCGGAGGGACCGGCCTTGGACTGACTATCAGCAAGCACCTCGTGGAGATGATGGGAGGACAAATATCCGTTGAGAGCGAACTGGGTCGGGGAAGCACTTTCAGCTTCAGCATCGAGTTTGGCCGAGCGTCCCGGGAGAAGAGACGACAACTTGTTCCACCCCAAAGTGTCGAGGGCCTTAAGGTGCTGGTGGTTGACGACAATCCCACGGCACGGGAAGTCTTGGTAGAGCAATTGGATTCGCTCAAGTTCCGCGTTATGTCCGCCCCTTCGGCTCGTGCCGCCATTTCCGAGTTGAAGAGATCCTCTGCTCAAGACGCTCCTTATGACCTAGTAGTCATGGACTGGAAGATGCCGGAAATGGATGGGATAGAAGCATCAAGAGTAATAAGAAATGATGCAGACCTGCAACATGCTCCTTCAATCATAATGGTTACAGCCTTTGGCCGTGAAGACGTGATGACACGCGCCGAAGAAGTCGGAATTAACGGCTTCCTGATGAAACCTGTCACGCCGTCGCTCATGTTCGACACGATCATGCAAGTATTCGGGCATGAACCATCGACAGGCACAATACAGAGGCGTGCGGCTGCACCGGCTGTGGAACCGGATTTCGCAGATCTGATCGAGGGCGCCAAGGTGCTCCTTGTGGAAGATAATGCGTTGAATCAGCAGGTAGCCAACGAGATCCTGGCAGGCGCCGGATTGTTCGTGGAAATTGCAAACAACGGCAAAGAGGCTGTGGAAGCCGTAGAGACCTCTGAATACGATCTTGTGCTCATGGACGTGCAAATGCCGGTGATGGGGGGGTATGAGGCCACAGCGGTGATACGGAAGAATCCTCGTTTCAAGGATTTGCCCATCGTTGCGATGACAGCTCATGCGATGCGGGGAGCTAAAGAGGAATGTCTCAACGCAGGCATGAATGATTACGTAAGCAAACCCATTGATCCCGCGCAGTTATTCTCTGTCCTGGTACGATGGATTAAACCCAAGGACAGACCGCTGAGTTCTGCCATTAGGCTCGTGAACGAAAGATCGGCAGAGCACGATACAGTAGAGGGCGACCTTCCCGAGACGATTGACGGCATAGACATATCTGCAGGATTAAAGCGGCTTAGCGGAAACCGGGGTCTTTATAGACAATTACTCATAGATTTCGGAAAGAAATACATTCTCGTACCAAGCGAAATAGACAGCTTGATAGAGCAAGGTGATCTCTCTACGGCAGCAGACAAAGCCCATGCCCTTAAGGGCCTTGCTGGGAATCTCTCGGCGAACGGTATATTTGTTGCCGCCAGAGAATTGGAGTCGGCCATCAAGAACGGCCAACGTGAACGCTTGCACCATTTGGCGACAAGATTGATGGAGGAAAAGGAGATTCTCCGCCATTCCCTCGAAGCCTGGATTATAGCCGAAGAACCGTCGGCTATGAAAGACACCGTTTCTGAAGAAGGCGATCAACGAATCGATGTGTCACGTGTTTCCCCTGTAGTCAGGGAACTCGCCATGTTCCTAAAGGAAAACAACGGCGAAGCCATCGATCACCTCAAGACTTTGAAACCTCTGGTGGGCTCGGCGAATTTGGATCAGTTGATCAAGATCGAGACGCTGATCAACGACCTGGAATTCGAGCAAGCGCTTGAACTTCTTGCAAAGCTTACCGCAAGATTGGAAATTTCAATTTAAGGATTTCCCATGACCGATGGATCGAAGCCTGAGATATTGATAGTGGATGATGTGACCGAGAATATTAAGATCTTGATGGATGGTCTCAAATCGGACTATACGACCTATTTTGCCAAGAACGGCAAGGCCGCTCTGGAAATAGCCAAGGCCAAGAGCCCGGATCTGATTCTTCTCGACATCGTGATGCCGGAGATGGACGGCTATGAAGTATGTCGGAGGCTAAAGAATAACGGATCTACAAGCAATATTCCGGTAATATTCGTAACCGGCAAGGCAGAAGAGGACGATGAAACCCAGGGGCTGGAATTGGGCGCGGTGGATTATGTTACCAAACCGTTTAGCCTGCCGATTGTCAAGGCCAGAGTAAAGAACCATCTGGAGCTAAAACGTAGGGGCGACCTGATCCAAGAGAATATCGCTGAGCTCAAAAAGGCCGACGAGGCTCTTCAGCGAGCCAATGCAGACCTCATGGATGCCAACAAGAGGATTATGGAGAGCATCTGGTATGCCCATACCATCCAAACCTCCTTTCTTCCCAATGATCAGGAAATTGCAGCCCATTTGCGTGATTACTTCATCATATGGAAGCCTAGAGATGTCATTGGGGGGGATTTGTACCAATTCAAGTTCTTTGAAAAGGGCTTTGTGGTTGCTGTGATGGACTGCACCGGTCACGGTGTCCCCGGAGCAATAGTGACGATGATCGCCGGTGCGAATCTTGATCGAGCATTGGAAGACGTGGGGTATACCAACCCTGCTCTTGTCTTGAACAAGCTCAACTCGTTGGTGAAAACCTCGCTCAACCAGCACCATGCAGAGACTTCTTCTGATGACGGTCTGGATGCGGGCCTGTGCTTCGTGGACACGGTCCGCAAGGAACTGGTTTTTGCCGGAGCCAGGATTGGACTTTATTGTGTTCGTGATGGCGAAACCAGGTTAATCCGCGGTGACAAACAGAGTGTGGGGTACAAGAGTTCGAGCTTGGATTTCAACTACGTAAATCATACTGTCTCAATCGACGCGAGGACAACCTTTTGCATGTGCACGGACGGTACCATCGATCAGACGGGCGGACCAAAAGGTCTTCCATTTGACCGCAAGAATTTCGAGAGTCTCCTGTCGTCCCATTGGGATGAAGCGTTTTGCGTGCAAAAACAACTCATTGAAAAGGCGATCGAGACTTACAGAGGCGATGAACCACAATTGGACGACATCACGGTCGTAGGGTTCACTGTTTGATTCTATTAGTGAGCTGCATCGAGAATGGCGTTAGCCTCGATGCAGCTCACTATCAGTCGACCAAAAATATGGCGTAATAACCAAGAGTTCGAACCGATCCGTGCCCCTTGCGGGTAGGCTGTTGGCGCAAATTTCAATGACGTTCACTAATAAGACCCGGTTGGAGGGGAAACCCAGAAAACGTCCGATTAGAGAAAAAAAACCGGACATTTCGGTCCCTCACCATCCCCCAACATGTTGACTGGGCGGCTACTGTTGCAGTTTGGCCTTCTGCCTGACCTGCAGCACGATGAAACCCTTCTCAGTCGGGAAGTATACTCGGCCGCCGAAACCCGGTGTGGTCAGCGAATTGGGAGTGAGCGGTTCAAAGAAATCCGACTGGGCGAGGATCTCGCCAGTGGTCTGGTCGATTGTGATTCCCGCCACCTTGCCCATCCCCACATCCGCGGAATAGACCATGCTGTTCTCGGGATCGGTTTGGGGCTTGGGCGGCGCAAAGCTCATTTCGCCTGACTTCAGTTCTCCGAACGGGAAAATAGTCGTCATCCTCTTCGGATCTTTCTGATGGACAGCGACGACACTCGATGCTTTCTCCTTGCTGCCGATGCCGTTGGTTTGGATAATGATCCAGTCTCCGATGATGCTCGGAGCGGCTGTGGCATGCTGCCCCTTGACCGTCGCCTCGACCACCCATGAATCATCCTGCGAAAGCTTTCTGGTCTTGGGATCCCAGAAATAACGGTACGCTTTCGTATTGCCGCCAAAATAAATTGCGTCCTGTTCTCAAACATCCCGATGATATGCGGGTTGGTGGCGCCGGTGATTTGTCTGGCGAACTGTTCGACCACTTGCGCCGCAGTAAGCTTAGTGCCGTCATGGAGAGTTGCCTCATACGTCGGCAGCTCACGTTTCCCAAAAGGCATTGACGCAGGCCCCCATCCCGTGCCGTCGCTGCCCTGATCTGAGAGGTAAATGCGAATCACGGCCTCGAGCTGCGCTCCATCTTTACCTGCGTAGAGCGTGTTCCTCTAGCGGTCCTTCGGATCAAGCGGAGGGTCCGCTGCCAGGATTTGAAGGGTGAAGTTGCGCTTCTCTGCGAGCCGGTCAGCGCCGACCCGGAACGGGTTCGTGGAGCCAGGGTCAGGTTCGATCTCCTGCCCGGCGAGAGCCTCACCAATTGAAACAAAGGTGTTGTGCTCGGCCCTGTAGAGAGCAACCTGCAAATACCGCGCATGGGGATAGGTGCAGCGAAGGGTCAGACTGCTGCCGGCGGGCATCGACATCCGGCCAATGAAGTAGGTGGATTGCATGTCTGGCCATAGGTTCGGGTTCTGGATCGGCCTGGGGTATTCAGGGTAATTCCAGTATCCCCAACCGCGAGGCCCCTGAAATAGACCATCGTGACCATAACGCTCGTCTGTACGAATGAAGTTTTCGAGCGATTTGTCACCAAAGCGCTTCACATCCCTGGCTTTGAGATTACGGACTGGCACTATGCCCGGCGGTTGCCAGGTCCCCCTCCCGAGAGGGAAGATCGAAGGCGGCTCCGACTTCGGCCAGTAGAGACGCATTACGATGAACATCGGGCCGTCTGGTGCGGGAAGCCAGTTGGACTCCTTATCCTTTCCCGGTGAATCTTTCTGAATGTAGATGGTCAATGATCCGTCCGCGTTTTTCTTCAACTGCTGGAGCATCGGCGAGTTGATCAGATAACGGTTGATCGGGTTTTCAACCAAGAGCTGCGTCCGACCGTCGTACATGGTGATTGACCAGAATGCGTTCACCGGCGGCAACTGACCCGGCGCGAAGGTCATCATGTAGGTATGCTTGCTGCCGTCGAGTACAATGCCATTCATGTCGCTCCGGGTGAACGGGTAGGTGGCTTCGGCTGCGTCATTGCCGTAGATGCCCAGTTTGGCGGCAGCGGCGCGTAGAGCCCAATTGCCTTTGTAAAAATCGCGACTGCCTGCAGCCGAGCCTATCTGCCAGCCGTTGACGACCGTGCCGATGCTGTCCGCTGTCTGCTCGATTTTCGCAAAGGCTTCCTTGATTGCGTCGCTCAGAGCCGCCTTCATCTCAGGCGTGAGACCTTTGGGGTGAAGCTTTTTGCCTGCTCCGATGCCAATCCGGGCAAACTTTTCCCGTAGCGGCTTTTCCACCTCGGCCGTTTCGACCGTCGGGCAGAACTGCAAAAGGAAATCGAGGTACTCGGCAAAACGAGTGGTAAAAGCCTCCGGAGTGAACTTCGGCCAGTCGATGGCTGGTGCGGGAGGCGGTGCTGGTTTACCGAGGAACTCCGACAGTGGCTTCACCGTGTAACCCGCTTGGACCTTCTTCACGTTGTCCATATCGTCGGGGTTGAAGAGCTGCGTTCGGTAGATCGCCAAACTGAATTGTGTCTCGCTTCGAAATACCTTGTGAATGCCTGGAGGCGTTTCCCCTTTCCAGTCCGGTCCGGCGACCAAGTAACAGCCCGCGCCATTGCCGGTGGTACGGCTGCCGATATAGCCGTAGTTGTCGGTGTACATGTCCACAAGTTGCACGTCGTAATATCGGGCCTTCTCAATTTCCGGCATGCATAACACCATCGGCTCAGAGCGTAGATCCAGTTGCACCATTGAGTATGGTGTGTCGCTGTTGGGGGTGCTGATCGTGGTATCTTTTGGAGTGAACACCCGTGCTTCGTTCGAGATCTGGTTGAAGGGGGCTTTGAACTGGCCGGAAGAGCGGTCCACATTGTATTCGTAGAGCACCTTGTAACCAACGATCATCGGAAAGCCGTAGAGGTATGCTTCCTCTGCGATGTATTTAATTTCGGCCAGTGCCTTCTCACTCGGCGTTTCGGCCGCGGAGCGTACTACTCCGTCGGTCGGAAGCATCGCCATAACGCTCAGGACTGCAGTCAAAGCAGTCCGTAGCCGTGCTCGGATCATGCTCCTATCCCTTCTCTCGTCTATTTGCCCGCTGCAGAGACAATTCTGCGACAGTTCTTCAATCCTTTGGTCCCGGTTCCTTCAGTCGCTGGCGGGAAAGCTCTCGTAATTCGGCAAAGGCTCCGACATCAGTCCCCCCAACAGAACTCACGAGGGAATAAACTGTGGTGAGGATCGCTAAAATGCTTTTGTTTGCTTGTGTTGAACATATTCCATTGAGCGTCCGTCCGTCAACCGGAATTACTTGTCCCTCACCGAACACAGGCCGATAGTGAATCATTTTACCGGTTCCTAGCAAGGCACGCGGCTTTCGTTCCGAGTCAAATGAGAATGCCTTTTCAGGACGAAGCACAAAAGTGGAATGGCAAGTCACTTAACTTAGCTGAGACTTATCCTTCATGACCCGGAGGATTATTCGCGATTACTTTGCCAACTGTTGCAGCCAATTTTTTTGCATCATACGGCTTTGGCAGAATCGCTGTAAATCCGTAAGATGCGTAATCAGACATGACCATGCTGTTAGCGTATCCACTGGAAGCGATAATCCTCAGACTTGAATCGATTTCGAGCATTTTAGGGGCGGTCTCTTCTCCTCCCATGGCCCCTGGGACGGTTAAGTCAAGAATTGCAACGTCGAACAATCTACCCTGTGCGACTGCAGCCTTGCACAGTTCAAGGGCCTCCTCGCCATCGCAAGCCGGTGTGACCTCATACCCCAGACTGCTCAGCAGCTCCACAGCGATATCGCGTACAAGGACGTCGTCGTCCATGAACAGGATTCTGCCACCAGCTCCAACAGACAATTTCTCTGTTTCCTCGGAAGGGTTCGAGCTAGACGATGTGGCCGGGAGAAAAAATTGGAAAGTCGTACCTACGCCCACTTTTGATCTAACCGTTATCATCCCCCCGTGTTTCTTAATTATAAAATATGAGGTTGACAGCCCCAAACCACTCCCTTTTTTCTTAGTGGTAAAATATGGATCGAATATCTTTTGGGCAATTTCCTTCCTTATACCGCAACCTTTGTCCGTAATTGAGGCTTTTACGTATTTCCCTTTTTTCAGAGGAATCTTGTCGTTGTCGGGAATGTCTGCATTCGTGGCTCTGACAAGCACAACCCCGCCGTTGGGCATTGCATCCACTGCATTTATGAGCAGGTTGTTGACAACCTGGCTGATTTGTCCTTGATCCATATCTACTGCCCACAGATTATTGGAGATCGAGCATTTACACCGAATTTTAGAGCCCCTGAGAATAAAGCCTGCACATTCTTTGAGTAAGTCAGCGAGTGATCCTGGCTTCTTTAGAGGTGCTCCTCCTTTCGAGAAGGTCAGCAGTTGGTTTGTCAAGTCTCTAGCTCGATTTGTGGCGCTAATCGCCGCTTGGAACCGTTCAAGTGATTTTGGGCTGACATCCGAATAGCTCAGGCCTAGAGAAATGTTCCCGAGAATTGCTGTCAGCAGGTTGTTGAAATCATGGGCTATCCCGCCGGCCAAGAGTCCCAGGGAGTCAAGTTTTTGCGCCCTTAACATTTCCCGCTCAATTCTTTTTCTTTCCGATATGTCTCTCTTCAGCCACCAGATTCCCAGCATTGCTTGATCGTTTGCATTCAAGATCAACGTGTTTTCAAAATTCGACGATGGCCGCCCGAAACTCTTTTCTTTTCGCTCGAATGAAAGTGTCTGAAAATCATTGTTAACCCATTTCGCGAGAAGTCTCCTGCTCTTTCCTATATCTGGAAAGAATTGGCTCATCGTAAGGCCGACAAGCGTGTCTGGATACCTATGTCCGTGCATCTTGGCGAACTCGGTATTTGCATCCACCAGCCGAAAGGTCAACATAGCCCGCCATAGCTCATCTGGACGAAGATTTCTTGACAGTTTTTCTCTCGGTGCAAATTCAGCGACTCCTATGGGAAAAATGTTGATGAGATTTTTGTATTTCTGGCTCATCGAAAGTTCTTTTTCCGCTGTCAGGTTCTCTATTTGAACCAAGAGCATGTGATCGGTGGCCAACCTGATGGTTCGCAAGTGCATACGGACCCAAACGGTCTTGTCTCCAAATTGTAGGATCGTCTCTTTGACGTGGTGTTTTCTCTCTGCAATGGCATGTTCTAGCCACTGCTGATGCTCTAGCTCTTTGTTGTCCAAGAATAGCGACGAAAATTTCAGTCCGACCGGATCAAGGTTGTTCGCTAACGAAATGAAAGAGTCGTTAGCCAACTCTATAGTGTGGCTACGACCCACAAGCAAGGTAGGAATCGACAGCGCCTGAAGCACAGACTCAAAGGAATTGTATTGAATTCTCCTAAGGTCGAAACTCCCGGATTGGGTAAGGCTCAAAGGAAACAATTGGTTTAAATCCAGCGTTTGAGAAGTCTTTTCACCAGAAAAATTCATCTAGTACTCTCCGCGTCTGTCACGGCGGAACAACGTGCTGCAACATTTTTCGCAGAGCTTTGATGTGACAGGCTAACACCGTGATCCTCTTTCAAAAACAGTTCCTGAATATCAGTTGGAGAGCATACATGGGATTCTGCGATCTCTTTAAGGCTCTCTCTCCCCGACTTGCCACTGGCAGCTCGCGCCAACAAAAGATCGACCAAGCTTTTGAGAAGCCTTCGGTCGCTCATAGACACAACTTTGATCTCGAATCCTGCCACATGGTATTTTCTTTCTTTGCCCTTTATCGTAACCCATCTGCATTCGGCTATCACCAGCAAGGGATCAGCTTGCATGAGCATGCCGACAGGAATTTGAAATGTCCTCTCATCCCCCTTCTCTGCTGGGATTCCAGCCACGCGCAGCCCTTTTTCTGAGATGTCCCTCATTAGTCCCACCCTGCCGCATGTGACATCATAAATGGGGATGCTCACTCCAATCTCTGCCCTTAGGTGCGATCGGCTCACGATCCGGTCCATCTTTTTCTTGTACAGGGAAGATCTCCTGTAGAGTTCTTCATGGGTAATAAGCTTCGCGGCGAGGAGCTTCTGGAAAAGGGTCTCAAGGCTTTTCTGCGATAGGCCATGTTTAGCCATGATCCCATTATCCCCCAGACCGGAACGAATGTCATGAAGCACTATGTTTGCGGGAATTGGTTGTTTGGAATCCATTAGTCCGATGTTCCTGGAATGGCGAATCTGGATTGAGTGGCTCATCGCCGAGCCGCTACTCTAATTCTCCGACAGCTTGTTGCGAATCGACAAATGCCTTCGTTATTTGACTATCCGACAGGCTCGTTCTTTCATAGAGTTGCATGTGGGTGATAAGGTCAGCTTCCAGCAGTTTCCTCAGTATGATTTCCAACTGTTTTGCAGAAAGTCTGTATTTTTCCATTAGCTGGTAGTCGCCCATCCCGGCCCTGATATCAGCGGTTATTTCTTTTGCACCGATCTTTCGCATTATGAACCGACACCTCGCAAACCTGTTCTCAATCCATTAAGTCGGACGCAATATCCGACCGCTTCTCATTTCTCGTCAGTCTCCCGTCTGAGACAGGTACCTCCGCGAAACACGTGCCTCCCACTGAGGAACGGTTTGTCTCTACTCGCGACTTCACTATATGAAGCAATAATTCGAATTCCTTCAAATTTCCAATCGAGATATGGGAAATCTCGAACCCGGCCACAAATACTCCTCGTTGGTCTTTCGTGATCCAACGGCATGTACTCTCGAGTGAAAAGCTGGCGAACTCACCGAACTCATCACCTTGTATTACAAGATTCTTCGTGTCGCCTGTGCGGGCTCTCATGCCGACGACTCCCAGTCCATTCTCGGAAACGTCCCGCAATTGTCCAACCACATGCGGATTGTCCGCTTCATGGACAGGGCAATGAAATGGCAGCGGGTATCTCCTAGTTTGCCTCAACCTGTCCGGAATCAGGTCTTCGTAATTTGCGCAAAGGCTGTCGTATATTTCCCACCATGCGATCGCTCCCGAACTGATGAGGGTCATTGATATCCATCTTAGACCTCGGGCGCTCAGATGGTATTTCTGCATTAGCTGGCTCTTGGTCAGACCCACCCGAATATCTTCCGCTATCCGGTGAATGTTGATGACCACCTTGGATGGCACCCCGCGCTGTTCAGCAGTTCCCCTCAGAAGACCTGCGCGATCGAGCTCCTGGAACAGGTTCTGCAGTCCTTCTGACGTCAGCCCATATTTTTTCATGAGACCTTGGCTGCTAATTCCAGTTCTCAGGTCTGCCATTACCTCATGTGCATTCAAATGCTTGATGATCCCAGCCTGTCCCAATTTTTGGAACAGGCTTTGGAGACCTTTTGGCGAAAGCCTGTATTTCTTCATGAGGTAATCATCATCATTGCCTGCTTGAATATCTTCTAAAGCTTGCTTGGCACAAATCTTAGGCTTGTTCATGCCCCCTCCTGATCAGCCCACATCTGGCGACAGACATGATTCGGAATTCACAGCAATTTCGGCCAAAACCTTCCATCTGAATGACAGATACACCCAAGCTTCACTCTTTGCTGAGAACATATTGGCCCAGAGCCTTATCTTCTAATCTGATGTGCTGCCTCGTCCATTGGCCCAGCCTGTCAACGACCGAGATCACCAGCTGGCTCTCGACCGAGCCTACTTCAACCTTGCGGATAAACTCACTTACCTCTTCTATCAAGGCGGCGTGGACCTTCATGTGGGCGTCAGAATTGGGATAACTCAACGTATCCATGAGAGGTTCTCTGTCGCGGAAATGCTTGACCGTATAGTCTGCAAGAAATCTAAGGATGTCGCCTATGGCTTCCCGCCCTTTACCATCCCACACGGCTTCTCCGAGATCGTTAAACTGACGGATCAATTCTCGGTGCTGCTCATCGATCTTTGGCACATTGAGAGTCAAATCAGAGGTCCAGGAAATCCAGTCAGCCATTATCATGCCTCCTTATGGGCCAATTTTCTAATATTGAATGCGTATCTTCGATTTCTATGCAACGAACAGAGGAATCGCCAGCCCGTCATGCACCTCCATTCCCCGTGGTCATCCTATTGGTCTTGCTCGCCGTTTCTTATAGTCCCTTCGCAAGCAACCACGCTTGGCATTGCAGGCACCGCGCGGAAGCCCTTCCTGCGTTTGCATCAGCGTAGTCGGGCGGTTGCATGTGCTGTGCCAAACATGAAGAGACTTTCCCTTGAAGAAATATCTTCAGTAATATCGCGGCGTTTCTTGTGGAGAATTTTGGAACCTCTTTTGTCCCAACTGCCAGTTCGACAGACATGAGTTGGGTCTCATAGACTCGTTCCCAGACGCTCATATTGACAAGGCTATGTAATATTTTAGATTTGTTGCTTGTGGGTCTAGGAGACCCTGGGGCCTCGGGCTGGAGAGGTCCGACCCTGTACAATGGTAAACGATTCTTGAGATGAATCTCTCAATATGGGGTGAGATCGATGAAAAGTGGTGGAGGGGCGCATCTTCTGAGAACTGGCCCAGAAGTGGCTGGAAATGACACGGCCGACGATACCGCGAAGCGGGCCCAGATCTTTGAGTATCAGTGCAAGTTAGGGCGGGTGTGACCCATGCAGATAATTATTCATTATTATAGGTACTTATTGCCATCAGAAATGAAGGTAGGGTCAATCGGACCCTCCGCTCCGTCTTTTCGATCTTCGTTAAACTCCTACAGCCATAGTTCTGGATCAAGATCACTGCAGCATTATGTCAGGATGTCAGAGGTTAGCTAAACTGGCATGCTTCATGCTTCAAGCATCACGGACATCGCATGAGACTCATGAAGAATGATCAAAAAGTATTCAGGGAGTTCAGAGATCTTTTAATGCAAGACAAACCAGGGGAGGAGCATTTTTGAATAAAGTTCATTTTTCCGGTACGGGTTATGTTTGGGATCGTGGCCGTCGCCGCAATTATTGTTGGTGCGGCATTGGCGGAGGAAGGAAAAAAAAGAGCGTTTCGGTCCAGTGAGCAACTACTGTGGTAAGTCTCACGTCTCAGCTCCCTTGAAGAAGTCAGGAGCGGCATGACAGCCCGCTGGATTTATGGTTCTAATGCCATATGTGCAATAATCTCAGGTAAGGGGCTATCCCAGTGGATTTTCATTTTTTCTCGACACGCTGATAGGGTATCCTGTCGAGTGGATGTCTCAAAAGTGGTCTCGGTGAAAACCGCAGAGGATAGCGGGCTATGGAGGCAATGGTCAACATTTTCAGGTTCTATCCGCTGGAGAAAAGTATGAAAGAAGATTGCCGCAGTGGAGAGCATTCAGAACCATGCTCGCCAAATCGAAGCGTGGGTCTCGGCATTTCGCGAGCGTTCCCCGAGGCTGATGCTGAGATCGATCTGGTCGATCGGTCAGAAGGCTCCGACCCTTCGTCATTTCCACACCCTCATTCTCAAAATACGGTTACACTTGACCTAACTCAGCTACTCTCATCGGATATCACAGAGTCAGGCAGTTTTCACCTGGGCTGTACGATCTGGACAACAAGCCTGGGAAAGCTACTCCAGGCACTACCCATAATGGCTTTCCTAATCGATCAGTCCTGCAACATTGCTGCAGCAAACCGGGTTTGTGAGAGATTGGGTTCTGACTACGAAAAGATAGTTGGAAAGCCATTCGCAAGCATACTCTCTGATCTCACGGAGTCTGCGAAGGCGGAAGAAACAGTGAAGGAAGTCTTTGTCACGCGACAACAACGAGTCTTGAATGCTGCCTTAGGTATCAAACCCATCGAGATTTGGGGCCGTATTACGTTTCGATCGATTAGGCTTGGAACGGAAAGGCTGGTAATGACGCTCGTGGAGGATCTGACGATTGAACAGAGACAACTCCTTCTTGAGCAGAAGCACAACCACGCGCTGACAACCGAAATTAGCAGGCGGAGAGCTGTCGAAAGAGAGCTTGTCGCGACCGAAGAACGATATCGACGGGTCGTGGAAAGCGCCAATGACAGTATATATACCACTGACGACCGGGGGCGGTTTACTTATCTCAACCCGGTCGCCCTTAACCAGAGCGGATATGCTGTTGAAGAGCTTGTGGGGCGACCATACTACCTTCTTATTCATCCCGATCACGTTGAAGAGGTCATTAAATGGTACTCGTCGCAGATGGCCGAAAGAACTCCTCAGACTTACTACGAGTTCCCAATTGTTGCCAAAAATGGAACCACAATATGGATTGGCCAAAACGTGCAACTCCTGTTGAAAGATGCCCAGATCACGGGAGTTCAGGCTATTGCAAGGGACATCACAGAGAGAAAGATAGCGGAAGAACGGTTGAAAGCATCCCTGAAGGAAAAAGAGGTGCTAATGAGAGAGATCCACCACAGAGTGAAGAACAATTTGCAGGTCATCTCGGCGCTGTTCACTCTTCAGGCCGACCATGTTGACGAACAAAAAGCGGTCGACGTGCTAAGGAGCGCGAATGCTCGGATAAAGGCAATGGCTCTAGTTCACGAAAAGCTTTACGGATCTGGCAACCTAGCCCAAATACGGATTGATGAATATGTCACAGATCTCGTGAACGACTTGATAGGGTTTAGTGATGAATCCACCGCGAAAATCGCTCTCGATATTCATGTCGATAAGATCTGCTTCAGTCTGGAAACGGCTATTCCCATAGGCATAATCATTACAGAACTCCTAGGCAACACCATGACACATGGATTTCCTGAAGGTGGAGGAGGCACAGTCCAAGTACGCCTTCGATCATTGGACAGAGATTTATTCGAACTTGTGATCAGAGATGACGGAATAGGGATTTTGGGGGAAATGCGACCAGAGAATTCAGGTTCATTGGGCCTGGAGTTGGTGGCTGCCTTCGCGAGGAAGCTTCAAGGCGAGGTTCGTTTTGACACATCCGAACACACCGAATTTTCGATGATATTCAAGCAAGCTGAAGTTCAGGGATGGAGTTGAAACCATGTCGAGACCTAAGATACTTGTCGTGGAAGACGACCCTGTGATCTCCATGCTGCTCAGGAATCGCCTTGCAAAGTTAGGCTATCAAATTGCAGCGATAGTAAGTACTGGCGAGGAAGCAATCGCCCTCGCGGAAAAGGATCCGCCGGACCTGGTGTTGATGGATATCAAACTTGAGGGACCGATGGACGGCGTTGAAACAGCGTGCCACTTGCGGACCGTCTTGGATGTTCCGGTGATCTATGCGACTGCGTTCACGGACGAGGCTCTTCTGGCGAGGGCTCGAGAGGCTGAACCCCTCGGTTACCTTGTCAAGCCTTACGGGGAGAAGGAGCTGCGAAGCGCCATAGAGATGGCTCTCTACAAGAACCGGATGGAACGGAGACTTAAGGCAAGTGAAGCAAGATTTAGGAACTTAAGCGAGGCCGCTCCTTTTGGCATATCAGTCATGGCCCCTGACACTAGTTTTGAATATTTCAACCCTAAGTTCACTGAGATATTTGGCTATACGACTGATGACGTTTCCGACATCGACACATTGTTCGAAAAGGCTTTTCCAGACAACAATTATCGAGACAGAGTCTGCTCAGATTGGAGAAGGGAGACTCTAAGCAAGGGCCGGATGGGCGAGGTTGAACCAAAAAACTTCGTCGTCACATGCAAAGATGGAACCCACAAGATGATTAGTTTTCGGACGGTCATCCTTGGATGTGGTCAGCACATCGCTACCTATCAGGATATAACGGCGGAAACGGCTGCCCAAGAGGAGATCCTCCGAGCTAAAACACAGTGGGAGCTGACATTCGATGCGGTGTCCGACTGCACAATGATATTGGATGAGGAACACAGGATTGTTCGCATGAACCGCGCCATGTGTCAGGCTCTCAAAATCGAACAAGACCGAGCCCTCGGGCGGAATTGCTGTGAGGTCGTGCATGGCCAAACGGTTTCCCCAGACAATTGCCCGCACGCCAAAATGCTTGATAGTTCTGGCGAATGTCAGTCCGAAGTGGTGGCAGATAGGCTCGGGGGAGTTTTCGACGTTCGAATTTCGCCAATACGTATAAAGGACGGCCCGATCATGGGATCCGTATACACGGCACGCAACATAACAGAGCGCAAGCGAGCCGAAGACAAATTGCGACGAGCAAATGACCTTCAGCAGCAGCTCCTAGCCACAGCCGCCACCGCGATCTTTATTGTGGACTCTGGCGGTAAGATCACAGAAGTAAACAACGAGTTTTGTCGAATGACCGGATATAGCGAAGAAGAAGCAATCGGCAAAACATGTCGCAGTTTTTGGGGCGACCAGTGCAAAGCTAACTGTGCACTTCATCTACCGAATCTCGGCAAAGATATCGTCAAAGTACAAGCCAACTTCAGAGCAAAGGATGGACGCGTTCTGACTGTGCTTAAAAATGCCTCGATGATGACAAATGAACAAGGAGAAATAGTTGGAGGGATAGAATCATTCATCGATGTCACTGATCTCATACAAGCACGTATGATTGCAGAGTATGCAAACCAAGCGAAAACGGATTTTCTGACCAATATGAGCCACGAGCTGCGAACGCCCTTGAATGCCATCATTGGTTTTTCAGAGCTATTGCTGGATCATTCAGCAGGCGAAATCAATGACGAGCAGTCGCTTTACCTTGGAGATGTCCTCGACAGCGCCCATTATTTGCTCGATCTCATCAACGGAATTCTGGACCTGGCAAAAGTTGAGGCTGGCAAGATGGAGCTGGAAGCCTCCGAATTGCAGGTCGTTCAGTTGATAGAGCACAGCCTCACGATGATTAGAGAAAAAGCCACGAAACATGGGCTATCGATCAGCCTTAATGTCGACTGCGGGCTCGAAGACCTGGAGATTCAGGCGGACGAGGTCAAACTGAAACAGATCATGTATAACCTTCTGTCTAACGCTGCCAAGTTTACGCCGGACGGCGGTGCAATTTCAGTGGGCCTCCGCAGGACAGAGGACGAAGTAATCGTAAGTGTGACAGACACCGGAATCGGCTTGAAGGCTGAGGATCGAGAGCGAATTTTCCAGATGTTTGAGCAGGTGGATTCATCATATACAAGGAGTGAAGCCGGCACCGGTATCGGTTTGGCTTTAACAAAGAGTCTGGTAAATCTTCACGGCGGAGGAATCTGGGTGGAAAGCGAAGGAGAAGGGCGAGGAAGCGCATTTCATTTCACGATTCCAATAGTTGAGCCACAGTCTAACACGCCGAATTCGTTTCTGCCCGGTCCCGGCGTTTACGAAACGATATCCTCGCATACCAATAATCTTTCAACGCCCTCCACAATTCTTGCTGTTGAGGATGTTGAGCGGAACTTGAATCTGATGTCGGCGATCTTACGGAAATCGGGACATCGGGTAATACAGTCCAGAAACGCGGAAGACGGTTTGTTGCTCGCCAAGATAGAAAAGCCCGATCTGATCCTGATGGACATCGAACTCCCCGCGATGGACGGGTTGACCGCTGTCCGAGCTCTCAAGCAGTCGCCGGAGACCGCTGCCATTCCCGTAGTAGCGGTCACTGCCCGCGCGATGGCTGCTGATGAAGAAGAATGCCTGGCTACCGGGTGTGCGGCCTACATTTCGAAGCCCTTTGACTTTCGCGTGTTGAGGCAGGTGATTCGTGACCTCTTGAGGAGAACCTCGGAAGGATAGGTGTCGTCGATCGGTTCGCTCATGGCATACGGTGAAAACAATGAACATTGGGAAACATATACTCGTGGTAGACGACGAGAAGCGCAACCGAAATCTGTTGCAAGCTATGCTGAAGTCTCTTGGGTACTCGTCCGAGGTGGCTTCCAACGGAACCGAGGCTTTGGCAATGCTAGATATGAGCTTCGATCTGGTACTCTTGGACGTGATGATGCCCGGAATGGATGGATTTGAAGTGACTCGACGTATTCGGAGCTCCCAGGATTGCTCTGACATACCGATCGTCATGGTCACCGTTCTTACAAACAAACGAGACCGATTGGAGGCGGTGGGAGCTGGTGCAAACGACTTCATCTCCAAACCTGTTGACAAGGTTGAGTTGAAGGTTCGCATGGAGTCCCTGCTTAAGATGAAGGCTGCTCAGGATGAGATCAAGCGACACCGAGCCGACTTGGAGGTCATCGTTGAAAAGCGCACCGCAGCGCTGGCTGAGAGTGAAGAGCGACTTCGGGCCATATTCGAAGCCGCCCAGGATTGCATTTTCGTACAAAACTCAAGCCTTCAATACACGCATGTGAATCCAGCAGTGGAAAGGCTGTTTGGCAAGCCTGCTGCCGATCTCGTGGAATTAACGGATGAGGATCTTTTCGGTGAAGAAGCAGGAAGACATAACAGAGAAGTGGCTGAAAGAGTTCTGCGAGGCGAAACCGTAGAAGAAGAGCGGACGAGACTGGTTAATGGGATACCCACCACGTTCCTGGAAATCAAGGTGCCCATTCGAAACGCATCCGGGAGAATCAACGGGCTGTGCGGCATCCTTCGGAACATTACAGATAGAAAGGACGTGCAGACCAGATTGCATCGAATCGTCCCGGATCGTCCGACTTCCGAAGCCATGCGCCAAACCATTGACAAGGCTTTGCTCGTTGCGGAAACGGACAGCACTGTGCTCCTCGCAGGTGAAAGTGGTAGCGGTAAAGACCACTTGGCTCGCTTCATCCATGAGCATTCAAAACGTGCCGACGGACCGTATTTCACCATCAACTGCGCCGCCCTGGCGCGTGAATTGGCAGAATCCGAGTTGTTCGGACATGAGGCTGGTGCGTTCACCGGGGCAACAAGGCGAAAACGTGGGTTGCTGGAACTTGCCGAGGGGGGAACTCTTTTACTTAACGAGATTGGGGAGCTTCCGCTTTCTTTGCAGGCCAAGCTTCTGACCTTTTTGGACACGAGGACGTTCAGTCGAGTTGGGGGAGAGAAGACCATAAGGGTAAGCGCACGCCTGATCGCCGCCACCAACAGAGACCTGGAGAAGGAGATTTCCGAGGGAAGATTCAGGGCTGATCTCTTTCACAGGCTCAATGTGTATTCGGTCTTTGTGCCACCTCTCAGACAGAGGATTGAAGACATCCCGATCCTGGCTCGAAAACTCATGCAGGAGCTAACCTCAGAGATGCAGTTGGACAGAACCCCAGAAATCGATTCAGTGGCGATGCGCAAACTCTGCCGGTATTCCTGGCCCGGGAATGTTCGCGAGCTGCGAAACGTACTTGAAAGATCTCTGATATTGTCTCGAGGCGGACAACTCAAGATCGATTTGGTCGAAGATGAAGCATTCCACGACGAGGTTTCTCAGACTGACTGGACATGGACTGCGACGTTTCCCCTCCGGGAATCGTTGACCAATATGGCGAACGATTTGAAGAGGTCGCTCATAGAGCAAGCACTTGAAAAATGCAGCGGCAAAAGGACCGAGGCAGCTCGCCTTTTAAAAATAAGCAGAGACTCGCTGAAGCGGCAGATGAAAACATTGGGATTCTACTCACCGGACCACGAGCATAGAGTGCGAGTCTCTCCACGTAACAAGGTCTTGTAGCGATACAAAGCCAAAAGCCGTTTATCCTTGACCAACAGGGAATTTCCAAACTAATATATGTGAATTTGCTTTCCCAGGAGAAGACAAATGTTCAAAGAAGACAGGACAACCAGTCACTTCCGGTGGGAAGACTTGGGTAACATAGACCAAGGAAGGCCGAACCTTGGCCCCACTACCCTCGTAGCTGTCTATAGACTGATGCAGTACACTATGAGGGACGTCCTGATTGTCGAATATGATCCGCAGGCTGCCAGCCAAATCCTCGTAAAGGCCGGCAAGTTGGCTGGCTCGGAATTCTGCAAAAGTGTTCTTAACGTTAAACTCGAATTCAATGAGTTTATTGCCGATCTTCAAGAAAAGCTGAAGCTGCTTAGAATTGGAATTCTCAGAATCGAAAAGGCTGATCTTGAGAAGATGGAATTTGTTTTGACCGTTGATGAAGACTTGGATTGTTCGGGACTCCCTTTGAAGGGCGAAACGGTTTGCGATTACGATGAAGGATTCATCGCAGGAGTACTGGATACGTATACAGGCAAGGAATTCGAGGTCAGAGAAATAGACTGCTGGGCCTCAGGGGAAAGAACCTGCAGGTTTTCTGTAAACTTGAAGAGCTAGGGTCATAATTGAATCAAGCACAATCAGCCATAGTGAAATCAGTGCAGCAAGCACTCATGAGTCTACTCAACGGTACCCCCGCGCGACTTCTTGATCAAAACGGTCAGTGCCTGGATGACGAACTGAAAGAGCTCTGCGAGACCACGAATCACTTTATCGAGAAATTTTCCGAAGCTTCCGATTTCCTTTCGTCTCTTTCTAAGGGGCTTCTGGAGATCGAGCCTCCACGCAGGAATTTTCTGATTTCGCCATTCAAACGACTTCACGCCAGTCTGCGCCATTTAACCTGGCAAACAAAGCAAGTAGCCATGGGCGACTTGAGCCAGCGGGTCGATTTCCTCGGAGGATTTTCAGATGCGTTCAACTCGATGATCGATTCTTTGAGAGAGAAGAGAGAGATCGAACTCAGCTTGGTGCAAGCAAATACCGAGATCATGGACAGTCTCCGGTATGCCCGAACCATTCAAACTGCTTTCCTGCCAAATCAACAGGAAATGGCCTCCAATGTGGGAGATTACTTCATAATCTGGGAACCCAAAGATCTGATTGGTGGAGATATATACAAATATGAGACCGTTCCGGAAGGCTTTCTGCTTTCGGTAATAGACTGCACAGGGCATGGAGTCCCTGGCGCAATTATGACGATGATCAGCGGAGCAAGTTTGGATCGAGCGGTGGAAAAGGTCGGGTACAAGGATCCCGCCCTCCTCCTGACTCATCTTAATCGGCTCGTCAAGAGCTCTCTGAATCAGCACCATAAAGAGACTTCTTCTGACGATGGCCTGGACATTGGGATCTGCTTAGTGAATAAGCTTGAGAGGAAATTGACCTTTGCCGGCGCCAGAATCGGGCTCTGGTGCTGCAGAGAGGGTGATCTTTATGAAGTTCCTCCAGACAGGCAGAGCGTTGGGTACAAAAATTCCAAGTTGAACTTCTCATATGTCAATCGCACGGTCGCGATCGACGACAATACTATTTTCTATATTTGCACTGACGGGATACTCCATCAAACAGGAGGGCCGAGGCGGCTTCCTTTTGGCAAGAAGCGGTTCAAGCGACTCATCTTGGATAATTGCCAGAAACCGTTTCGGGATCAAATGCGGGACATCCAGGAAGCAATTGAGACATATAGAGGAGACGAGCCGCAACTGGATGACATCACCCTCGTGGGATTCAATCCTTTTTCCGTACCAGGAGGTCAAGGCAGTGGCATTATCCGTGCATGAACTTTACAAGAGCCTCATGAAAGAAGGAATAATTTTTTGCTTTTGCGGGTCGGTGTCTCAAAGCATTGTCGAAGGAATCGGGGAAACGCTTTGGCAGAGGATGGAACTTGAAGGGACGCAGACCAGCACAATCAGCAAGGTGTTTCCGATCTTCGTAGAACAAATGCAGAACATATTGAGTCATTCAGCCGAAAAAATTTCTTCAGAGAAGAGCGGCGGTGAGGAGCTTCGGTTCGGCATCGTTACAGTCGGAAAGTCAAATGGCCAGTTTTATGTTTGTTGTGGAAATTACGTTGGCAAACAAAGCGCGGAAATACTCGCTAAGCGACTCGAGGAACTTCGCAAAATGAGCAAGGAAGAGCTCAAAGACCTGTACAAAAAACAGCGTAAGATGGCATCTGGCGAAGGCAAATCCAAAGGCGCAGGGCTCGGCTTTATCGATATGGCACGACGTGCGAGCAAGCCGCTGGAATTCAACCTAATCCCTGTGGATGATGACAAATTCTTTTTCTCTATGGTGACATCGATTTGAGGGATACCGTGAACCATCTCATTCTAGATGCAACAAAATCTACACCTTCTGTGCACTTTGATGCGGCGACCGGCGTACTCGAGCTGAAAGGTAAATCCTATCCGGAGAACGCCGCTAGATATTACGAACCTATTCTGCAATGGGTGAATGAATGCCTGAATGAGTGCGAAGACAAGGGGATCGTATTAAACCTGGAAATGATTTATTTGAACAGCAGCAGTTCCAAGGCCTTCCTCAACTTGTTCGATATGCTGGATCGATTCGCCAAGAAAGGCAGAAAGGTGGTGATCAACTGGCGCTATCTTGAAGACAACGATACCGCGCTGGAATGTGGGGAAGAATTCATGGAAGACTTGGAAGCAGTCACCTTCAATCTCGTGAAAATCGAGAACGAATAACAGGCCTTATTCCCTGAATGTTTGGTACCAATTTGCTCTTTGTATATTGCCAATACATTGTCCGATTGCTTGATTAACTTGTCACCCCCAATCCTGTTGACTTAAGCGGTTGGCCCGAGAGGCGCAACTGCTTCGTCATTCCGTCGGAAGACGGGATCCGGTTCTTTCGATATTTTCTGGACCCCGGCCTTCGACGGGGTGACGATCACCCCCGTGGCATGAGCGAACAGGTAACATTAACTCAACAGCATTGGGATGCCAGCCGCCACTGGCTCATTGTGGGGTTAGGCATCTATGCCAAGCTAACGGATTTTATGAACTAATTGGAATGGTTGCCGCTATGAATCACAGTCTTTTCCACGAAGAAGAGGAAACCATACGAACAGCCGAAGAACTCATTGAATGCTTGGCTCCTTCGGATGACGCATGGCCGTCACACTATCGGAACCTCTTGGACAAATACAGGAAGCTGCTCAGCCAATCAATGCGCTTGACCAACATCGGTGATATCATGCAAAGCCAACTCCGTAATTTGAACGACCAGTTAAGGCAGGCTGAGGAGAAGTACAGGCTAATTTTTGAAAATGCCCCGATCGGGGTCATCCATTTCGACCACCACGGAGCAGTCACAGCTTGTAACAGCAATTTCGCACATGTGATCGGCGCTTCGAGAGAAGATGTCATCAGACTGAATCTGTTTGCAGACTTGAAAGATCGGCACGCCATTGCTGCAATTAGGAAGACTCTCTCCGGTGAAGACAGCCATTACGAAGATTACTACACGTCCGTCCTGGGAAATAAGACTTCAGCGATCAAGTGCGAGTTTGCCCCGATGGTGTCTCAAGACGGATCAGTGGTCGGAGGAATCGGACTGCTCGAAGATGTCACGGAACGGAAAAGAGCGGAAGAAGCGCTTAGGGAGAGTGAAGAGAGACACCGGCGAGTCTTTGAAAACATTCAGGATGTTTATATGGAAACCCTTCTCAACGGCACAGTGGTGGAAGTCAGTCCATCAGTCGAGACCGTCCTTGGTTTCTCAAGAGAGGAATTAGTGGGCTCATCGATTTTGAGCATCTATCATGTTCCTGAGGAAAGACAATTGCTCATTGCCAAGCTCTCTGAAGATGGAGCGGTCTCGGACCATGAGCTTTCTCTCAAGTGCAAGGATGGAAGAGTGACACAGTGTTCTACTAACGCTCGGCTCATTCACGATGAATCTACTGATTGTTGGCACATTTGCGGCGTCATAAGAGACATAAGTGAGCGCAAGCGGACGGAAGATATTCTAAGAGCTACGTTCCAACGATTCTACACTATGCTTTCAGGCTTGCATTCTGGAGTGCTGCTCGTGTCAGAAGAAGGCAAGATCGAGTTTGCCAATCAAGCTTTCTGTGACATGTTCGATTTGGACGATGTTCCCAGCGGCCTGCATGGGCTGTCGCCGAGCGAAATGATTCAAAAAATCCGGGATTCTTACGCCCCGCCTGCCGAAGCCGTCGCTCGCATACAGGAGATTGTTGCTCAGCAACGCCCGGTAAAGGCTGAGGAAGTCGCTATGAGCGATGGACGGACCTATCTACGAGATTTCGTTCCTATATTCATCGACGGGAACCGCTATGGCCAGTTGTGGCATCACCAGGACATCACAGAACGCAAGAAAGCCGAGGACCAGATCAAGGCTTCCCTTATAGAGAAAGAAGTGCTTCTCAGGGAACTACATCACAGGGTCAAAAACAACTTTCAAATGATTGCGGGGCTCCTCATTCTTCAGGCCGACCACATTGCTGACGAGGACCATAGGGCGAGCCTCAGAGAGGCGGAGGCACGCGTTCTTGCGATGGCTCGTGTCCATGAGAAACTATACCAATCGGATGATCTGGGCAAAATCAGAATGGACGAATATTTGTCGGAACTCGCGGAGGACCTAATCGGCTTCCAAAGTGACGAAGATACTAGAATAGCACTTACAACAAAAATGCAGCCAGTAGTATTCGATATTGATAATGCTATTCCGTGCGGCCTTATCCTAACGGAGCTCGTGACAAACGCTCTGAAGCACGCCTTCCCCAAAGGGGGCGAAGGTGTCATAGAAATAACTCTGCGGAGGATCTCAGGGAACGAGTATCAGTTGGTTGTGCGTGATGATGGTGTAGGGTTTCCCGAGAATTACACCGTGGAAAAGAGTGTTTCATTGGGTCTTAAGCTCGTACAGGCTTTCGCCAAAAGATTTCGAGGCGAAATTACTTTGGAAGGATGCCGGGGGGCTGAAGTCCGAATAGACCTCAAGCATGACTAACATAGAATCATTGTTTCTTCTTTTTGGACATGCTCTGTTTGAACCTATAGCTCTCTCCGTTCATGGTCAGGATGTGAGCGTGATGGGTAAGGCGATCCAGAAGCGCTGCGGTGAGTTGTTCGCTGTGGAACACCTGGGGCCATTTTGAGAATTCAAGATTCGGGGACTCATAAGGTATCCTCACTTAAATACCAGTGGGTTGCGAAAGGTCCAGCTAGCGTCAGGACAATCGATTCTGCAAAGTGTCTGCAATAGCAGTTATGATAAGGTAATAGGTTGATATTATGACTATTACTTGGCAGTGAAAAAGGTTCAAATCCCGTTTTCCCGCTCCAGAGAGTAACTTTACTTTACTTCGGGCCCCCGGAAGAGCTAAAGCTTTTCTGGGGGTTTTTAGTTTTGAGACTCTGCTACGCCACCTGTGAGCTAACCCCCTGATCCGCACACTCTTCCGCCGTCGAATCCGTCTGCTTGCCGGAAATTGAGAAGTAAAGGGCAATACCGCTGATAACGTAGCAGCATGCACCCAGCCAGAAAGCTGTGGAGATTCCGAAAAAGAGTGCGACACCAAGCGCCAACACGGACCCGCACACCGATGTTGCACCGTTGACTCCCCATAACCATGGCGCAAGGTTCGGATGGGTCCTGGACGCGACAGACATTCCCAGGGGAAAGGCCATCCCCATGAATAATCCCAGCGGGGTCAGAATGCCGACCGCGATTAATATTCTGACCACCGTGGCGGATGCCTGAAAGGTTTGTATGATTTTCGGAGTGAGGAGCCCGAAAAAGAGCAATGCTCCGAGCAGCATGATAAGCCTCACCGCTGTCGGTCGAAAGGATCTTGTCGTATCGACTTTCCACGTCAGATAGCTGCCAAATCCGCACGACAGGAGTAACGTAAAAAGCACGACCGAAAGGCTGTACGAAGGATGCCCCAGGAAAATGTTGAAGCGCTGCAATTGAGATATCTCTACAAACATAAAGCCCAGGCCTATCCCTGCAAAAAAGAGCATGAACGGAGCGGCTTTCCGATACACAGGCAGGCCTGCCTTGGCGAAGATCGGCAAAAGGATGAATACTCCTGTTAGAATAGTCACAACAATGATCACGAGCAGCAAAATCTGTACTGCTCCTGCATTCCGCCCCATTCCTAAATTGTCGCTCATGGTCCAAAAGCGGAAAAAGTCCGTTGGCCTCAGCATGTGGAAGAAGAAAGGCTTGTCGTCCGTAGGAGGAGCCAGATCGATCAGGTAACGATCCTCAAAAGATCCCGTATTTTCACCTTTCACTATAGGGGGATAAAACTTATCCGTTCCCCCTCGAGGGCTGTATGCAACGTTGAACCCCATTTCTTTGGACACATTTTCAAGAGTATCGAGCTGATGTGCAGACAGCGGAGATCTGGATGCGAGAGTTGTCGCCACCGTTCGAAACTTGACAACAGCTATGTTGTTTTCCGGTTCGGACACTCCCAGGGAGAGGAGCGCTGCTCGCGCAAGTGACGCAACTCGGTAGTTCTCCGCGGCGCTGCCTCGAGAGACGGCAATAATGCCGTCAGGCGTGAGGTGTTGGAGAAAAATCTTCCACCCTTCCAGAGTGTAAAGAGAATTCTCGGTCAATACGAATGCGCCTGCGGCAGTAGCCGCCCACGTATCGATCAACGATATTTGGATAATATCGAACCGATCGTTCTCACGTGCGACATAGCTGCGAGCCTCGTCCACGACAAACCGAATCTTGGGATGTTTGTCCAAATGTCCCGAAAACTCTCCGAATGGACCGTTGACAGCCGACACTATAGCGGGATTCATCTCAACACCCAATACGGATTTCTGGTCGAATACGAGTGCTGAAAGCAGATCTCTGCCGCCTCCTGCCCCAATGACGAGAACGTCCGCATTCGGCTTAATCCAATGAGCCAAGTTGGTTACATCGCACTTCAGATAGGAGAGCGGCCGAATATCCCCATCAAACTTCGTCAGTATCGTGGTTGCATGGGCATCGATATTGAGCCACAATTGTCGCACGCGGGTATCGCCGACGGGTTTCGGACTCAATCCCCAGCCGAAAGGAGTGCACATGAAGTCAGGATCGCCGAAGATCTTCACCCGGGAAAAACTGTTCCATTTTTCATAGAGGGAAGGTGGTTCGAGCGCACCTTTCACATACTTGATCTGCAATAATGGAGTACCTTCCCTGGTCAACCAGGAGTGGCCTGCGGCCAACAGGCTGAGGGATACAAGGCAGAAGAGTCCCGCAACAGTCAATCTCTTGAATTGCTCTCCGTAAAGGAAGAACAACGCACCCGTACAGGCAAAAATTGCAATAAAAATCAATGTGGTGGGCGCGTCCGTAGTCTCCAGAGAGACAATGATGATGACGCACCCTGCAGCCGCCCCTGCGAGGTCAGCGGCATATAATTTACTCAATTGCATGGGGAATCTTGTAAGCGCCAGGCACGTGCAAATGCCACCGAAGATGAAAGGGACAGAGATGACGAAATAGCAGAACAGCCAATTGGCCACGACGGAAAGCGACAGGATGTCATCCGAGGGAAAGGAAAAAGGGACGTACAGTTGGATGACGAAGCTCGCAACCATTGAAATTGAAAAAAGCAGTGAGTACAAGGACAGGTGGTATTTTGTTAACTCTCGAGGAAAGAATTTCGGATAAAGGTAGACACAGACTGCTCCCACCGTCAAACCGAACATGGCTATGGAAATAACCATAAACGCGAAATGGTACCACATGGTAACGCTAAATATGCGTGTAAGCAGAATTTCATACATCAAGGCAGACGAAGCTACGATAAAGAGTCCGACATAGCCTGCGCGATTAATGCGCGTATCCATTGTCATTGAGATGATTCCCCTCTACTTTCAAAAAGTTATCACAAAAGGAAGTTATACTTAAAACTTGTCCCAGCTCCCCAAAGTAACGTATTTTTACTACGGAATTCCGAAAAAGATAAAGCTTTTTCGGGCTCCTGGCAGGGGGGGAAAGCATTCGTCAGAATTGAAGAACTTTTAGAGCCAACTATTGAAATTGTCACGGGATAGTTCGCTTGACACCATTTCGTAATTACGCATATAAGATGGCGAAGGCCGAGGTGTTCTGGGCGGAGTGATCAGACGCCCTTGCGTCGTCCAGAGCGAAGGATACCTCAAGCCTGCCAGATTATGGAGAAGAAAAAGCGAATCGATATGAGCAGGCTTATTCAAAATTTGTTATGGAGAGATTGTCCTTCGAGCAGGTTCGTCTCGGGAGGTCAAAGCCTGTTAATTGTACGTGACCCGAATAATCGCTTTGTCCGATCCAAAAATCGATCACAGAGTGTTCTGTATGATTTCCTGACAGTCCCTTGTGTGTCCACCTGATTGAAAGTCTCCATGGGTGTCCATCTGGCGCATTCGATCGTGCATGTCTTCGCGTTGCCTCCATTATTGTAATCTCTATGTTGCAAAAAGCTACATTGCTGTTTTCTTCAGTCTATGAAACATTGGTAAAAATGTGGTACCATCTTGTTGAGGATCCACATTGACGATAAGCTCACATTTCAATAACGCTTTCCTAATACTCTCTCCCTAGGTTGTTTTATAAACGCGCCCCAAATGATGGCTTGGAAACGTAAGATGCAGGAGGCACGTGCGGTAAGAATAAAGGGAGGATACAAATGAAGAAAATGGTGGGCAAGCAGTTCTCTACTGTCTTGACAGTAATCTCGTGTTTTATCGTAATATTGTTTGCCGGTTCGGCAATTGCCGACGTTCGATTGACCGGTTCCGGTGCCACATTTCCGTTTCCTATCTATTCGACATGGTTCAAACAATACAATCAGGCCTATAAGGATGTCCAGATCAATTACCAGGGCAAAGGGAGCGGGGCAGGAATCAAAGATTTCATAAATCACACTGTAGATTTTGCCGGCAGTGATGCTGCCATGACAGACGAGGAAATTGCCCAGGTAAAAGAAGGAGTCCAGTTGCTTCCCATGACCGCAGGAAGCATTGTAATAGCCTATAATCTTCCGGGCCTTTCACAGCCTCTGAAACTGAGCCGTGAAGTGTACCCCAAGATTTTTATGGCGCAGATCAAGAAGTGGAACGATCCCTTGATAGGCAAGGAAAATCCGGGAGTAAAGCTGCCCGACCTGGATATTACCGTCGTTCGAAGGGCTGACGCCAGCGGCACTACATTCGTTTTCACCAAACATTTGAGCGCCATCAGCGAAGAGTGGTCGAAAGGTCCAGGGTTCGGTACCACCGTAAAGTGGCCCGACAGCGACAAGATTGTGGCCGCTCCCAAGAACGACGGTGTCACCGCAACCATACGACAGACCCCGGGAGGAATCGGGTACATAGAATACGGCTATGCCATTTTGACCAAAGCGCCTACGGCTCTCCTCCAAAATAAAGCCGGCAAGTACGTGGCAGCGACCCCTGAGACCGGAGCCGCTTCTCTGTCGAAAGTGCAACTCCCGGAAGACATGCGTGCCTGGTTGCCGGATCCGGATGGTGATGACTCTTATCCCATTGTCACCTACACCTGGATGATGTTTTACAAGAAATATGAAGACCCCAAGAAGGCTGAAATTTGTCGCAAAGTCGTTGAATATTGTTTGACGGAAGGGCAGAAGAATTCCGAAAAATTGGGCTACATTCCTTTGCCGGACAACGTTATTAAAGAGGTCATAAAAGCGTCGAACAACATAAAGTGATCTGCCCTTCCTGTCGATGAATCAGGATCGGCTCTTTCGGATTCTCTGCGCCCAACCCTGATTCGTATTCACGGAAACGCATCACTATTACTAGGCAGAATCATAGAGAGAAGAGCGGCCTTTTTACAGGCGGCTTTTCCCCTTTTCCGGAATTCGATGGTGACAGCTCATGCTTGGAAGACATCTTGTACGAGTAATTGTTGACGAAGAGTCTATTTCATCTCCTCCCACGAAAGCCGAAATGTGGTCAGACACCGGTTTTCATTATTTAACGTGGGGATGTACTGCGGCCGTTATCCTGCTGCTCTTCATCATCCTGTGGGAGATAGGGGGGAAAGCGATCCCTGCGATGCGGGAATATGGTCTGAGTTTCCTGGTAAACACAACGTGGGATGCCAACAAAGCCCATTTCGGCATTCTGCCTCACATCTGGGGAACACTGTACAGTTCGCTTTTGGCGCTCTTGATAGGCGGATTTGCCGGTATTGTCATAGCAATTTTTCTGACTCAGGATTTCATGCCTCCCACTCTTCAAGTCGTATTCAAGAATATCATTGAATTGCTGGCTGCTATCCCCAGTGTTGTGTACGGATTGTGGGGCATTTTTGTTCTGATTCCTCTCGTGAGGCCTGTAACTGATTTTCTGTACGACAAGCTGAACTGGATTCCCTTCTTCAGCACTTCTCTGGCCGGTCCGGGAATGCTCCCAGCAGCGCTGGTGCTTGCCATTATGATCTTGCCCACTGTCGCGGCGATCTCGCAGGATTCCCTGCTGGCCATTCCCCACAAAGTGAAAGAAGCTGCGTACGGCATGGGAACGACACGTTGGCAGGCGATCCTGAGAGTCATGCTTCCGACGGCATCTCACGGCATTTTCGGCGCACTGGTGCTTGGACTGGGTAGGGCTTTGGGTGAGACCATGGCACTGGCCATGCTGGTTGGAAATTCAAATCAGATCAGTCTGTCTCTCTTTTCTCCTGCGAACACGCTCGCTGCACTCCTTGCGTTGAACTTTCCGGAAGCGGGAACCGTTGAGACGCAGGCTCTGATGTATGCAGCTATTGTCCTTCTGGTCATCACCCTTGTAGTCAATGTTATCGGTCAGGCCATAATCACACTGACCAGCCAACATCGGAGCTGAGACAATGAGCCCTACGCAACCTCTACGACAAGAAACAGCGGAGATACAATTGCCGAAATTAGAGCGCTCCTTTTTTGAGAGGAGTTCTATGATCAGCGCTCTCCTTAGCCTGGGGACGTGGATCCTCGCAATAATAGCGTGCGTACCGCTTTTTTCCGTTCTTATCATGCTGATCATTCGCGGGGGAACGAGACTGAGCTGGGAAACCCTTAGCTCTTTACCCCCCACAGCCTTTGAGATGGGCGGCGGATTCGGCAATGCTATTATCGGAACAATAGTTATGGTCGGTATAGGAATGCTTATAAGCGTGCCTCTGGGCATAATGGCGGCAATATTTCTTGCAGAATTTGGCCCTGATAGCCGCATCTCACAAGTGGCACGGTTTTGCGCCAAGACACTGACCGGTTTGCCGTCAATCCTTGCAGGCGTTTTCGCCTACGCAGCGGTTGTCCTCGTGACAGGAACGTATTCCGCACCGGCTGGTGGCATTGCTCTTTCGTTGCTTATGATCCCGACTGTAATGCTGACTGCCGAAGAAGCCATGAAAATGGTCCCTCGGATCATGAAGGACGCTGCACACGGTATGGGATGCACACCAAGCCAGGTGGTATGGAAAGTAGTCGTTCCAACTGCTATGCCGGGGATTATCACAGGGGTAATGCTTGCAGTCGCGAGGGCGGCCGGCGAGACAGCACCGTTGCTGTTCACTGCTTTGTTCAGCAGTTACTGGTTGTTCGAGGGGGGGGTTGATGTGATGCAACCTACGGCATCTCTTGCAGTATTAATCTACAATTTTTCCGGCATGCCGTACGAGAATCAAATCGAACTCGCCTGGACCGCTTCGCTAGTGCTCGTTACTCTCGTTCTCGTCCTCAACATCATCAGCCGTACAATCGGCCAACGCAAAGAACAAATGGTAACCATGTTGCTCGTTGTGAAAAGAGTCATAGGGCGGCAGGGGAATAATAAAGGAGCTGTAAAATGAAGGCCAACGGGAAATCCCAACAGCATGGAGCGACTCTGTCGCCGATTGGCGGTCAAAATGAAGTCGCAATTAAATGCAAAATTGATGAACTGTACTATGGCGATTTTCTTGCGGTTCGCGACAGCGAGATAAATATAGGATCTCGAAAGATCACCGGATTCATCGGCCCTTCCGGATGCGGGAAGAGTACGGTGCTTCGATGCATCAACCGCATGAACGATCTCATACGTTCTTTTCGCTTCAAGGGCGAACTGCTCTTTCACGGTCAGGACATTTACGCGCCTCAGATCGATCCTGTAGCGGTTCGCCGGTACATAGGCATGGTGTTCCAGCAGCCCAATCCGTTCGCCATGAGTATTTACGAAAACGTGGCATTTGGGCTCAGGCTGAATCGTTTCAAGGGCGTCATGGATGAAAAGGTGGAAAACGCCTTAACACGTGCCGGACTCTGGAACGAAGTAAAGGACAAACTGCGGAACGGAGGGCTTTCCCTTTCCGGTGGACAGCAGCAACGCCTTTGCATTGCACGAGCAATTGCGACGGAGCCTTCTGTTTTGCTCATGGATGAGCCGTGTTCAGCTCTGGATCCGATCGCCACGCGTGTTATCGAGGAGTTAATGCTGGAACTCAAAGAAAAATACACGATTGCAATTGTTACCCACAATATGCAACAGGCAATGCGTGTAGCAGATGAGACAGCCTTTTTCTCCGTAGACATTTCCAAAGCCGGAAGGACCGGTTTTCTCGTGGAAAATGGTCCAACCGAACAGATCTTTAACGATCCTCAAGAAGAACTGACGAAGGAGTACGTGAGCGGTCAATTCAGTTAATTTTCTAGGGAGCTCCATCATGATTGCTCGGTCACAGTCCATTATTATTGTAATGACACTAATAGCATTGTTCCTCGTTGCCTGTGGGCAGAACGCTCCGGAAACTACGAAACCTCAGGCTGAAGTACAGATTTCCGGAGCTGGCGCGACATTTCCGGCCCCCCTTTACCGTAAATGGATCGAGGAATATCAGAAGAACAATCCTGATAAAGCCATTTTTTATGAATCTGTCGGCAGCGGAGAAGGAACCAAAAGGTTTCTCAAGGAACAGGTGGATTTCGGTGCAAGCGATGCAGCTATGTCCGATGAAGAAATGACCAAGGTCAACAGGGGAGTCAAACTGATCCCCGCTACTGCGGGCATTATCGTACTCGCATATAATCTGAAAGGCCTCAACGGCATACTCAGGCTTCCGCGAGATGTGTATGTAGGTATTTTTGCAGGCACGATCAAGACCTGGAACGATCCTCGAATACAGCAAGCGAATCCAGGCCTGAGCCTTCCGGCCGCGAGCATCATCCTCGTCACGCGAGTGGACAGCAGTGGGACTACGTTTGCTTTTACCAACCACCTCAGTGCCGTGAGCAAGGAATGGCGCGACCGTGGTCCCGGCGTCAGCAAGCTCGTGAATTGGCCGCCCAATGCCATGGCCGCACGCGGCAACGAAGGGGTTGCAGGCCGAATCAAGATGAGTGATGGAGCCATAGGCTACGTTGAATACGGATTCGCGCAGCGAGCCGGCCTGGCCTTTGCCTTGGTAGAGAACAAGTCCGGTAAGTTTGTTGAGCCCCTGCCATCAAATGGGCAGGCAGCCCTGATGAACTCTGCAGAGCACATGCCTGCTAACCTGCGCATGTTTCTGCCGGACCCTACGGGTGAGAATTCCTATCCCATAGTGACATATACTTGGTTAATGCTCTACGAAACCTACTCTGACGGAGCAAAAGGGGGGCTGGTGAAGAATTTTGTACACTGGGCCCTGGATGAGGGACAGCACTACAGTGAGGCGCTCGGATTCTGCAGTCTGCCGACCCGTATAGTGGGACTTGCGACCAAAGCAGTTGATGAGGTCCGTTGACAAGCAGCAGAAAGCAAAAGATTTCCTTTGTTTCCTTTTTTCGATTACAATAAAATGACATTATACCATTTCGCAATTATGCATATGAGATGGCGAAGGCGGAGGTGTTCTGAGCGGAGTGATTAGACGGCCTTGCGTCGTCCGCAGCGAAGGATACCTCAAGCCTGCCAGATTACAAAAAGAAAAACAAATCGGTATTACACCCGATCTATTTGTGCATCACAACACAGGGAGGTGACTATGGGAATCAAGAAGATTTTGATGCTTGTGGGAGACTTCGTCGAGGATTATGAAGTGATGGTTCCTTTCCAGGCTTTGCTCATGGTCGGCCATACGGTCCATGCGATTTGCCCGGATAAAAAAGCAGGTGACAGGATCCGTACTGCAGTCCACGATTTTGAAGGCGACCAGACCTACAGTGAAAAGCCCGGTCACAATTTCACTCTTAACGCCACATTCGCGGATGTGAAGGCCGAAGAGTATGATGCTCTCGTTATCCCGGGAGGGCGTGCTCCGGAATACATTCGCCTGAACCCTGAAGTGATCGAAATAGTGAAGCATTTCGATGCAACGAACAAGCCGATAGCAGCTATCTGTCACGGAGCCCAGGTACTCGCTGCGGCCGGCGTTGTTGGAGGCAAGACATGTTCGGCATATCCTGCCGTGGGACCGGACGTGAATAGTGCAGGGGGCACCTGGGTAGACGTGGGCTATGACAAGGCATATGTACACGGCAATTTGGTCACAGCCGCGGCCTGGCCTGCTCATCCCGACTGGCTGGCCAAGTTTCTCCAAGTGCTGGGGACCAAGATCGAGCCGTAATACGATTTCCAACGAAAGAAGAAAATGGGACATGTCATTGCGAGGAGCGCAGCGATCCCGCGTCTCGCGGGACAATCTCCTGATACGTGCCTGCACTTCAGAGGATTGCTTCGCTTCGCTCGCAATGACAGGCATTCAAACGTCTCCGGCATCAACGGCGGTTCGCTTCGCTCAACGATATCTACGTACTCAGACAAAATACTCTCAAACCACCGCCCGAGACTGAAGCCTTACTTACAAACGCATAAATCGTGTAGACTTGGATTTTGAGCTGGTGTAGTGTACCTGCAAATATCTGCGGAGGGGCGGCACATGCTGAACGTGAGAGCAAGTCTTATTCTTGTCGTTTCTGCTGTTTTGTTTCTGGGGACTGCACCGGCGGTCCACTCGCAGGACATGTTTTCTCAACTCGATCAGGTCAGAAAAGACGTGTCTCAGTTAAGAGATGAAGTCCGAGACCTAAGAAATCTGGTTTACGAATTGAGGAGAGTTATGCTGGAATCTGTAGTGATTCCCGAAAACCAGAAGGCTGAGACGGAAGCTTCGAAACAAGAAGCGGCCCCAAAGCAGAAGCCGGTTAAGGAATTCAGTGAACAAGAATTAACCCGTGTCATCTGCAAGGAAGTTGGAATTTTCTTCAACGAAGTGGACGAGGCGTTTCGCTCAAGTCCCGATGCTGCCGAAACGAAGATGCGCGCGGCCATAAACAAATTGAACTCCAAGTTGCAGCCGTATTCGGGAACTCACAGAGTTTCCAAGATTCAGAACATTTACGAAGGATTGGCCTGGGATGCCGCATCGGCAGTTCGGCTCCGCGGCAGTGTTGCAGGAAATCAGGATTTCCGAGCCGTCCTGCAGAAGCATAGACAACGGTACTTGGATACGTGTCCCAGGGAATAGATGCGATTCCGTAACCAAAGAAGAAAATCGGAAAGGAACTTCTTGAAAGTGGTTCCTTTCTCTAACCCCGGTACGGTTTCACTTTCTTTCGAATCTGGAATTCTTAACATCGCGTTGCGACGAATAGACCCCGCAAAATTCTCCGCTGAAAGCCCTTTCTTTCGAATAAATTCGAGCGACATTTGTCACTAATAATTCTAAAATAAGGTTTGTTGTTTCGCTTTATCGAGGACACCCCCGTTTAATCGGGAAGCGAATTACACTATAGGGAATATGTGCATTCCAAGGTCGTCAAGGGAGAAATGAAAAGAGGACTCAACAAGTCATAATTCGGTGGAATAATCGCTTCTTTCCTGTTGCTGTCGGTTCGCAGAGACTAAGCATGGGAAACAAACCTGAACAGGATTTTCACTGGACTGATAGGACCTACGAAGGAGGGGACCATGAAAGTAGCAGCTTTCAGCGGAAGCGCCCGCAAAGACGGCAATACGGCCATTCTGATAGGTCATGTTTTCAGAGAACTTGAAAAAGAAGGTGTAGAAACTGAACTGTTTCAACTGGCAGGCAAGGAAATCCGGGGGTGCATGGCATGTTACAAGTGCTGGGGAAAGAAGAACCAACGCTGTACGAACGAAAAGGACGTCGTGAACGATTACATTGCCGTAATGCTGGAAGTGGAAGGCATCATCCTTGCCTCTCCTACCTACTTCACCGATGTGTCGAGCGAGATGAAAGCTCTCATAGACCGGGTGGGGATGGTGTCCAGGGCCAATGAGAACATGTTCAAGCGAAAAGTCGGAGCAGCAGTATCAGTCCAGAGAAGGGGAGGCGCTATCCACGCATTCGATACGATGAACCATTTCTTCCTGTCAGGACAAATGATTATCCCGGGCTCTTCCTATTGGAATTTTGGGGTTGGCAGGGAGATTGGTGAAGTGGAGAAGGATGAGGAAGGCCTCCAGACAATGAAGCAGTTGGGCCAGAATATGGCCTGGACTTTGAAAAAGCTTTATGGCTGAGTATTCTGACCTCCACATGGAGTACCGCTGCGCGAACGCTTGAAAGGCGCGGTTGGATCCGAGAAGTTCAGGAGCAGTATTATGGCTGCAGATGCAAGAATCTGGTTAACCGAAATTATAGAAGAATATCTGAAAGATTCTCCAGACAATTCTCTCAAGATGGAACCTGATGAAAAGGCGTGGGATGCCGTTCTCGTGGGATTTTCGTCAGGTGCTGACCCTCTTTATGAGGCGTACAAGGATCTCGTCAGCGAATCACATTGGACACCACTTGAAGCCTTTTCAATCGGGTTTCCTGACGTGGTCGTCAATCCTGCCAATCTCACGGTCATCAGTTGGATTCTTCCACAACGAGAGGCTACGAGGTCAGACAATCGCAAAGAGACCTTTTACCCGTCTCGACGATGGGTGCAAGCTCGGTTCCCTGGCGAGGAATTCAACAATAGTCTTCGGCGGCACCTGGTTAACGCATTGAGCAGCAGAGGTATCAAATCCGTGGCACCAATCCTTCTCCCGGAGTGGAGTCGGGTCAAATCGGCCAGGTTCGTCTTCTCTTCAAAATGGTCGGAGCGTCATGCAGCCTATGCAGCAGGGCTCGGAACATTCGGTCTCTGCGACGGGCTGATCACATCGAAGGGGAAAGCTCATCGTGTCGGTTCGGTAATTGCCGATCTGTCTGTGCCTGTTACGGAAAGACCATATGACAATCACCACGCATACTGCCTATTTTTCTATGACGGCTCATGCACCGCGTGCCGTAAACGATGCCCCGTCGGCGCTATTACCGAAACGGGTCACGATAAGCAGAAATGTCGGGAGCATGTCCATGAGACCTGCGGTGAATATGTGAGGAAAAGCTTCGGCTCTGACGGGCATGGTTGTGGACTTTGTCAGACAGGGGTGCCGTGCGAATCGGGAATTCCAAAGAAGATCCTTAAAGCACTGAACAAGACCGATTCTTGTGGGAAGCGATGAAGAGAGTCGCCGATATGGGAGCCGAATAATGGAAATCCTGCAGGTGGGGTAGGAGCATATAAGCCTTGCCTATTCCCTGCGCAGTTCAATCGGCCGACTCGCAATCAGCAACTAATTGCTATCTCTGCAAACGTCTGCGATCTTGTGCATTATGCTTCAGTGTTCAGCGCTTCAATCGGGTCGAGCCGGGCAGCTTTCCAGGAAGGGTAGATGCCGAAAACGAGGCCCGTCGCGAGCGAAAACACGAGTGACAATACGATGTAGTCTGGCTGCAAAATTACCGGGATGCCTGAGGTCGCCTTCACTCCAAATGATGCGCCCAGTCCGAGGAAGAGGCCTGCAATTCCGCCCAGTATGCCAAGGAACGAGGATTCGACAAGGAATTGAACAAGTATGTCCCTCCGTTTCGCGCCGACAGCCCTTCTGATACCGATTTCGCTTATTCGTTCCCGGATTGAAAGAAGCATGACCCCCAGAATTCCCACACCTCCAATAATCAGGGAACTGATGGCAATGCTCGCGACCAACAGGCTGAATGTCTTTGCGACCGACTTCTGGGTCTCCATCACATCGGTTTGGTTCCGAATAGTAAAATCATCCTCTTTGTTCTCACGCAAGCGATGGCGTTCTCTAAGGAGCGACTTTATTTCGGCCCCAGCAGTGTGAATCCGGTTGACTCCAGCAGCTTCAACGTAAACAGTGCTCAGGTACGTCACATTCATGAGTTTTACCATGGCTGTCCGTAGCGGCACGAATATTTGATCGTCTTGATCCTCACCGGCGACAGACCCCTTCGAGGCGGTTACTCCAATGACATGAAACATCACTCTTCCGATCATGATGGATGCACCGATGGGGTCACGTAGGCCGAATAAAGACTCCACTACCGTGGGGCCGATAACTGCCACCGGTGCCATGAGGCTGTTTTCCGTTTCATCAAAAAACGATCCGGGTCGCACCGAGACATTTCGTGCTTCCTGGATTGAAGGCATAGTCCCCACGATCTTGGTGCTGTAGGTCATATTTTCAAATTTTACCAGCATTTTCTTAAAGTAAGCTGGAGCGACCGTGCGAACCGATGGACACTCTGCAGCAATTGCATTGGCATCTTTTAATGTCAAGTTCGTCATCATGCCCATTTGACCGAGCTGCCCCTTGACTACCCTTGACTGTCCTGCACTCACGACGATCAGATTTGGGCCCATATCTTCAATTACTTTACGGATTTTTTGCTCACTTCCTCTTCCGATTCCGACCAGGACAATAAGGGATGCTACGCCGATCATGATAGCCAGCACGGAGAGGGCAACTCTCAATGGGTGGCCTGTGAGAGACCTTATAGCAATTCGGAAATCACGTAATTGACCCGTTCGCACCAGGCTCACCTCAACACTTCTACGGGATGTGCATTTGCCGCTTTTCTTGCCGGCTGAATTCCTGCTATAAGTCCCACCGCAATTGCACTTACTAGCCCAAGAACGATGGGCTGCCACATGATGGTAGCAGGCACTTTCATGTAACCTGACAACACTTTGAGTCCTACAAGTCCCAGAATAATCCCGAAGATCCCGCCTGTGGCGGCAACGCAGACTGCCTCCAGTAGGAACTGCAGAAGAATGTCTCTCTTTCTCGCTCCAACCGATCTCCGAAGACCTATCTCCTTCCTTCTATCGTGCACGGACATGAACATTATGTTTGCGATCACAATTGCCCCCACAATAAGCGATATACCTGAGACCAACATGAGAAAAAGGCTGAATGTTGCAGAAAGACTCGCCATCATGTTCATGATCAGAGTCGGAGTGATAATGGTAAAATCGTTTTCGACTCCCTGACCGAGATTGTGCCTTTCCCGGAGAAGTTCCCGAATATCATTCACGCTCCGGGACATATTGGAGGAGTTTTTCAATTCCACCTTGATAGCGAAGACGTAATCCTGGTGAAAGACTCTCTTTTGCCCGGTGGAAACGGGTATGATAATCTGATTATCCATGTCGTCACCGTGGGGCGTTGTCCCTCTCGTTTCAAGGACACCAACGATAGTAAAGGGATTGTTGTTGATGAGTATCCGTTTCCCAATCGGATCTTCATGTTCATAGAGGTCCCTCTGGATGGTCTTGCCAATGACACCCACACGTGCCAGATGAATGTTGTCTTCCTGTGACAAGAATCTTCCCTTGTCCAGACCGATGCCCCACATGGATGCCCAACTGGGATCGGCTGCAATGATGGCAGCGTAAGTACTCCTATTGCCGTGCTTTACAGGGAAATCCGTGCGTACGATCTCCGAGCACACGCTCTTCACATTGGGGATCTCGGAAAGCATCGCTTGTGCATCCTCCACCTTCAGACTCGTGCAAACGGGTTGCGGAACTCCCGGTTTTCTGCCCGCACCGGCTATGATACCGACTTGCTGGAGACCGAATTTCTCGACTCTGGCCAATACTTCAGCGCGAGCCCCCAGTACTGAAGAGGCAATAACCGTGAGCGTCGCCACGCCGATGATCACACCGAGCATCATGAGGACTGTTCTGGTCCGATTTGCCGCAATGGATTTGAGTGCTTGGCGGCCCATGCGCAGCATCCTGATCATATGAGAAGGGTTCCCCCCTGTGCCACTGGAAGCCTCCGCATTGTCACTTCCGGAGAGTTTCGCCGACAACCACCAGCTCGCCCTCTTTCAGACCATCGGTTATTTCGAAGCAGGAGGTATCTCTCAGTCCAATCGTCACTGACCGTTTAATCGGCATGCCATTGTTCATCACAAAAACGAACTTCCGATTTCCATCGCGTTGAACAGCTTTATGAGGCACAGTGAGAACGCCCTTCCTCCGATCGACAAGGATCAACACGTTCGCAGTCATATCCGGCCTCAACTTGCCTCCTCGATTGTCCACACTTACGGATGTGATGTAGTAGACGACGTTATCTTGTGTGGTTGCTGAGGGATAGATCGAGGTTACTTTGCCGAGGAACTCGGCACCTTGATGGGCTGCGACAGTGAAGACGGCTTCTTGACCGACCTCCACTTTACCAATGTCGTTTTCATCCACATAGGCCAGCACTTCCAAATTATCAAGGTCGATGATTCTGATGAAGGTGGGTGCGTTGAGCCCTGTAACCACCGTCTCTCCTTGCATCGTATTGACAGAGGCGACGGTGCCTTTAATGGGCGCGATGATGGTAGCATACGAAAGCTGAGATTCCCAATACTCCAGCTCAGCCTCACACTTGAGAGTCCTTGCCTTTGCCATTTCGTGCTGAGCTTCACTTTGGTCTAACTTTTGGGGGGAGATAGAATTAGTAGAACGCAACTGCTTGTCGCGTTCAAAATCCTTTGTCAAACGCACTTCTTCAGCTCTGGCTTCTGCTAGCACCGCCTTTTGAAGCTTTACCTTTGCGACTAAATCATCCTGCTCGATTTTGGCAATGACTTGTCCTTCTTTGACCCTATCTCCTACATTGATGGGCAGCTCTACGACTTTACCCGGCATCCTGGCTCCAACTTTCACGTCAGCCCCCACCATTGCCTTGACGATTCCGGTTGCCTGAACCACTGACCTCACATCCTGCTTCAGAACCTTTTCCGTTTCGTATTCCTGTTGCGGCTTGGCGGAAAATCCTCCATTGAGCCAATAAGCTCCCCCACAAAGGATTACTATGGCAATCGTCACCAGTATTCCGGCATGTTTGCGTCTCAGTTGTTTCTTCGGCATATATTTGTCTGTTTCAAATTGTGAAATCCCAAGATCGTCGAGAGACCAGGGTGAAAGCAATTTTGCAGAATTCCGATCGCGATCCCGGAGTCAGAAAGCCTTTGTGTGCATACCTGATGCCAGATTACTTCACTCTTCTCCTCGAGAAGTGCGAGCACTCATTCGTCGCACGTGAAAGCACGGTCTCTGTCAATGTTAGTCGTTCCTGGTGATCGATGAGTTCTTGTGACGCTTCCCATATGGACAACTTAAGAATCCATACTCCTACATAAATCCTCATGGAAGGCGAATCAAGAGACGAGCGGCAATATGCGGCAAACCGTCGTTTTTGAACTTGATCGAATTCCAGTGCGTTATATGAATCGTCTATCCATTGATAAAAAGCCTGCAGGTCATTTGGATCAAGGTTCTCACCCTTGGCTACGAGCTCTAATACTATGCTTGTATTCTGATTCGAGATTCGCACGGAAAGCCTCCCAAAAGGATGTTATGTGACTTTACGCTACTACTATTGAGCGTGTTTCCAAATGGTGGTGGAGCGCAGTAGAGAGACCCTCCAGAGCGCTCCACAGGATAAGAAACGATTATCTACCCCTCATCTTTGGTCCGTGTTTCATCTCTTTTTTCGCCAAGAAGTCAGCCAGGAGGTTGACCTGTTCGGGGGTGAGTTTTGCCAGGTGTTGTCTCTTCATGAGAAGTTCTTCGGCCATTACTTCAGAAGAGAGCTTTGTAATGTCTTCGTCGATTTTCGCAAGCTTCGCTTGATCTATTTTGCCGGAAATCAACATGGTTCTTTTCTCATCATGCAAACCCATCAAAGCATTTCGGGTTTTTCTGGTCTTGTCCTGAAAATCCACATACGCCTGACGCATCTGTTTGCGTTGGTCGTCAGTTAACTGAAGTTTTTCCATCAGAGGAGGTGGAGCATCCCACAGACCGAAACCTCCTCCCATGTGCGGAGGGGGCGGACCTGGAGGCGGTCCCGGATGCCCGCCGAAGAATGCTCCTCCATGTGGAGGAGGCGGACCTTGATGGGGTGCTGGAGGTTCAGCAAAAGCAGGAAGGCAAGTCACTGATGCAGTAAATAGAATCGCGAGGACTAAAACGATAGCCGACTTCTTCATAGATTTTCCTCCTGATAAGCGATAGATACCGACAGGTATAGCGAAATACCTATAACCTGTTGGCGCCAAGGCTTTGCTTGTCTGAGGAAAATTCTAGACTATGAATGTGGAAAAAATATGGAGAAGCTGTATTAAGAGTATGGAGTGAAGAGATAATCGCAGGAAAGCACTATGCAAGCCGAGAACCCGTATTAGCCGTCACCTCCCGGAACGCGGTCAACCACAGCGAGTTTGTACCCAACCCCGTGTACCGTGCTTATGAGTTCCTGGTCCGCAAAGTTTTCTGCCATCTTTTTTCGCAAATTCTTGATGTGCGAATCGATAGTTCGCTCATACCCATCGAAATTGTAGCCTTGAACGAGATTCAGAAGCTCTCCGCGAGTAAATACGCGGTTCGGCCGTTCCATTAATGCTTTGAGAAGAGCGAACTCACTGGGGGTAAGACTCACGGGAATTCCTCTGAGAGTGACTTCGCGCGTATCACAGTCCATCAAGATCGGGCCCACCTCCAGCTTAGGTTCTCCAGGCTCCGGCTGTGTGCGTCTGAGCACGGCTTTTACCCGCGCTACTATTTCCCTCGGGCTGAACGGTTTGCATACATAGTCGTCTGCACCCAATTCCAGCCCGATGACCCGGTCGATTTCTTCCACACGGGCAGTAAGCATAATAATAGGAACGGTAGAAAATCTCCTGATTTCTCTACACACATCCATTCCATCCATTCCAGGCAACATGATATCCAGAAGCACCAGTGCAGGCGAGGTCTTCCGCACTTCCCCGGCCGCCAAATCTCCACGCCCGACAATGGTTACAACAAAACCGGCCGCGATAAGATAATCCCGCAGCAACTCGGCAATTTTGGATTCGTCTTCTACAATTAATACATTTCTGCCGGCCATGCCTACCTCAACTTCATTCATTCGCTCTGAAGCGGGAACTCGATAGAAATCAGCAATCCTCCCAGTGATGAATGTGAGGCGCGAATCAAACCACCATGTCCCGTGACGATTTCCCTACATATTGAAAGGCCCAAGCCGCTACCCCCCGAAGCTCGACTCCTTGACTTATCCACACGATAGAGTCTGTCAAAAACCTGGTCGAGGGCCTCGGATGGGACTCCCGGTGGGGAGTCTTCAAGGACGAGAGTAAGTTTCTGTACCGAGCAAAAAGTATTGATACGCAAGAATCCAGGAGAATCGGTGTATCGAACGGTATTTTCAATCAAATTCGTAAACAGTCGTTTCAGGCGATCCTCATCTCCGATGATCACCGACTCCCGATCCTCGATTGAATGATCCTCAACTTGAATACCTGCTTGCTCCAGGCGAGTTTCAAACGTGCCAAGGACCTCTTGGAGGATTCTCAGCGGCTTCACCGGGTACTTTTGCTGCACAAGGTTTTCCGAATCCGCTACAAAGAGCACGTGGAGATCGTCCACAAGTTTGCCGATTCGATTTGTCTCATCATGGAGTGAGATGAGCCTCTCGGGGCTGATTTCTCTGACCCCATCCTGCATTGCTTCTATTTCCCCCCGAAGTATGGCCAAAGGGGTCCTCAATTCATGCGCCACATCGGATGTCCACTGCTTCCGAAGCATTTCATTCTTCTCCAGCGCTTGCGCCATGGAATTGAAAGCATTAGCCAGTTGGCCTAGTTCATCGCGGGTATGTACGTCAATTTTTGTGCTGAATCGAAGAGAGCGGAGCTCCCTTGCAGCTTCTGTCAGCTTTTTGATTGGTGAGAGCAAATGTTTGGAGAGAAAAAAGGATGTCAAGCCTGCCAGAGCGAAGACACATAATCCTGCCAGAAACATCGTTCGGGTCTGTTCCCGGATAAAAGCAAGCTCCAGGGGATGGGATCCATGCCTCAAAGGCATGAGTCCGAGCCAGCCTACCGTCTGTCCACTGACATCGATCGGGCGCAGCACATAACCTCGGACAGGAAATCCCGGGGGGCCGGCAACAGGTTGTTTGTTCTCATCAAAAAGAGCAACGCGCGGCCCAATGGAGTCTCTCCGGGGAGGAAGAGGTGGCGGCCCGAGTGGTCTCGTCCCCGAAACTTCTTGTTCACGGAATTCGTGGCGATCGCCGGTGTCCTGATTCTTTTGACGGCGTAATGAAGGATCTGCGGCCGAAAGGTTCCTTTCTCTGTGTCCCTCGGACAGTTGGGGGAGAGGAGGAGGAGGGGAAGGATGATAGCCGGGGATTTCAGGTAAATACATCCAGATGAATCGAAACCAGAAGCGAGGGTTTTCCTGGAACTGCTCCCAAGAGTGTTTCTCCTGATAGAGAGTGCCAAGAGAGACTACCAGATCGTCCAATTGCCCCATTTCCACTTTTGTCACATACTCCGAGAATCGACGATTCGCTGTAAAGTACATCGCCAGGGCCAAAACGATTATTGCTGCCAAAATCGTGATTATGAATGCTGAAAAAATCTTATGGAATAATTTGAATTTCATACTTCTGCCTTCATGGATTCACTTTGAAACAGGCGACCCTCTTGGAATTGAGAGTAGAACTTCAGAGAAAAAGTGTCGAGAGCATATCGTCGCGATCCTCTGTGGTGAGAGAGTGCATGCATTGCGAATCAAACTTTTCTGATTCGCTGGAACTCTCTCTGACGTAATCGAGACGATCTTTGTAGATCTCGGCCATATATATACCACCGGCCGCTGATTTCGCAAGAAAGCTGAACTGCAGTGAGTGATCCGGGATGTGTGAGAGAGGTCGACGCGACCACGAAACCACCAAAAACATAAGCTCGAAGCGCTGCCGAGAGAATTGCCGAAAAGTGCAAGGCTTTGTGTGAAGCGCGTAAGTTTATAGTCAGTGCCAAATATTCTGTCTTTTATCCCGCGTTTGAATTACAGGATATTGGTAGGGACCGGCGTCGCTGCCGGTCCATTTTATCGATATCATTGACCATATTGAAGACGTGCCGACACGGAGGCACGGCACCTACCAGTACCCCTGTCCTCAATCGGACATTAGTTTTTGGCAATTCCTATAGTCCACAAATTCCCCCCTTAGTAAAGGGGGTAGGGGGATTTATGAAATCGGAGGGTCCGTGATCGCAGGAAAAGATCTTCTCTACCCCGTATAACAGAATGGATACTTCTTGATGGGACAATACTGCAACTTTTGGCTTGTCTATATTATCATTCATTCAGGTAATCAGGCTCAGGATATAACTGTTCTCGTTCCTACGTCTACGGTCAGGATTTCTCCTGTTTCGGGATCTCTTACTTTGGCGGTTTCCCTCCCGGCAAGCGCTTTGCGCGGAACCCGAATCTGGCTGTCCGTTCTGGGATTGATTATTACGATGAAGTCGCTTTCCTGCTTGGCCAGAGACGTCTTGGTAAAATGGATGTCAAAAGTTACACCCCCAACAAGCGTCAGACTTCCGGATACTCGATAAAAGGCGACTTCATAAGGTGAATTGCGGTCCCTGAGTTCTGCGTCAATCTCGGCGGCGGTGTTAGCCAACGAGAGTGCTGAAGCCTTCATAGCATCGAGCATACCCTTTTGAATGGATCCCCCTTTAACCTGATCGTATCCTTGCTTTGTCCTCTCAAAGCCGGCTTCGGCTACCTTCTTGGTTTTGTCAAAAATGGAACCCATAATCCCCTTTGGCTGAGCATCCTGTCCATCAGGCATAGCTTACCTCCCAAAGCTACATGTCAATAAAGGCGACTACTAAACGTCAGTGCCGGAGTCAATATCGCTTACTGAAGTGAAAGCCACAAAGTCTGCTTGACCGTCGTAATCGACATCTGCAGCAACTGTGTCAAAAACACCGTCTTGATTTGTATTGTAGGCAACAGCATCAATAATGCCATCCTCGTTGACATCCAATACCACGGCATCAATTACGCCGTCTCGATTTCGATCGAAAGCGACAGCATCAATTATACCGTCTTGATCGACATCCATGACTATAGCATCGATAATGCCGTCCTGGTTGTTATCAAAGGCTACGGCGTCAATGATACCATCCCGGTTGGTATCTGCAGCAATGCCGTCAATGATCCCGTCCCGATTTCTATCCAAGACTACACCTTGTATTATTCCGCTAGTCTTAAGGTCAGCCATTGTTCCATCCCCCTCTCTTTCTGAATACTATTTTTGTTTGTACGCGCTAGCGCTCCGGCTCTCTTGCGTGACCGATGTGGTGGGGGACTGCCAGGGAGAACAAGTACAAAGCTTGATTGTTTGCTCCCGAGCCTCCCGTGAATGGTAACCATAACATGGGGGCAATTCCTCTAAGATTACATGGGCCAAACTGTATGACTTCGCCCTTCGGCAAGCCGTCCAAAGCAATTTTGGCCGTCGTCCTATCTTTCCTATAGTTTCGCGATTCTTGCATGGTCGAGTCCGCGCGTGGAGCGCGGGCCGTTGAGTTTTTCGAACTTATTGATTCGGCTGGCTTTCGAATAAATTCTCAGCGAGAAATGACTCCTTCGAGCTGCTGCCAGCATGTCTGAAAAGGTGAACGACTTTTTCCGGCAGTACCAGGGAGCCGGGTCGGCAACGAGGTTCTTTGCAGTGACGAATTGCCCAACGAACCAAAGCACTACAAAGCAGTAGGCCCAGTAAGCAAACATAGGGGCACGGGTTACCGAGGTCTCTTTCCGACACTGAGGTTCAGCCGCACCCAGGAGGTTCTTGGTCTCTCGATTGGTCATCTCAATGCTAAAGCGTGCAGCGTAGCGCTCGATAATCTGCTGTGGTGCAGCCTGAGGGTCCGTATCGAAAAACACCATATTGGCATGGTGGCCGGCCGGGTCATGGCACAACACGATCGAAAGAGGCTGTTGCCCTGCGCTATGATACCATAGCGCCGTGAACTGATGTATCAGGAGCTTAGTTTGTTTTCCATAGCAGAAGACCCTAATCTCATTCCACCCCAGATTGGGGTCCTGGAACATCGTTTCCAGGGAGGGCAGTCGAGCGCCTCTCTTGCGAGGTCTGCCCATCACTGTAAATGGAGCAGGTTCCAGCACAGCGAACAAAGCTGCATCCTTTCTCAGCCTCCCTGTAATGTGCACATTCTTGGGTCGTGCTTTGAGGATGGTATCGCAGCAGTATCCCAGGTCGAACACAATTCTCAGTCTTTCTCCCTCTTGGAGCCATGAATGAGTCAGATTTATAAGATCCAATCCAAGTTCGGGTTTTGTCTTGTAGGGCAGGCTCTTGGGATTAAACTTGGCCTTTGGCGGCCACCAAAGGCGGGCAGCGTATGGCAGACAAAACATGCGATCGCTGATGCCGGGAAGGCGAATCGCCAGTCCTATGATGACAAAGCACACTCCATACCCCTTTTGCTTAGTATGCTTTGGGAGTGAACCATCATGCTGCCAGCCCGCGCCACAGATCTTCTTGCCAGTGTGCTTGTTCAAGGTGTCGTCAATCACCACAAGGATCTCGATCCCTTCTGCAATCAGCGTTTCTACCAACATTCTGAAGACGAAATAGGAGACAAAGTCAGTCTCCCATCGTCCCTTGCCGAGGAATCGGTAGATGCTGGCGAAGTGCTTGGATTCATGGAGTCTCATGGTCAGAATCACCTGGCTGATAGTGTGCTTGCCCATAGTGAGCACCCAACCGACCACCAGCGCAACGAAGATACGGAAACTCGGTGCGCTGAAACACGCTCTGAAATGAATCTCGTCAATCCCGAACGGATCTGGTATAGATCTCTTCAACTGGCGTTCCTCCTTCCCAGAATCTTTACACAAAACCGGGTATGTGCGGAACGCCTTATTTTTTCAAGGATTATCTCACCATCTAACCGTCCAGAATACAAAAAGGGCGAAACTATAGCTATCTTTCGGAAATCCCCAAAAACAAATATTGCAGAAGAAACCGGGCACGATTACCTGCCCCGTGTGAGAATAGGCTTTGCCTCGCAGTCAGTCAAGCTTTTCTTGTTTTCGCGATATGATTCGCTGTTGGTGGAATGCTCGTGTCATTTCCTCTTCCCTGTCCCGGCACCGACCAGAGTTTCTCTCCAGGTTTGGTGTTCGCGCGCCTTATAGCGATTACCAAAAGAATTACTAACGGCTAAACGTCAAGACGTTCAGCACCCGTTATAAAGACTTCCCAGGGAGACAACTCATGATTCCGGATGAACCTACTCGAATTCCCCGTTATTCAGAGCGCCCATCTCCATGAGCTTTCGCTCTTGCTCCTTGAGCGATTCTTCCAGTTTTTCAATTCGATTTTTGAAATATCCGAAAGCAGTCCCCACAAGTCCCACGAACAAAAGGCAGGCAACAAAAATGTTATCGATCTTGTCTGCGAACAATGCCGATAGAAGCGGCCCCATTACGATATACGTAAAAAGGAGCGTCTTGAATTCGTCAATCTGTTGACTCGGAAGGTCGCTCATAACCAACACCTCAAAGGAATGTCATCAGGAGAAATCTACCACACTCCAGGAACGAGCCGGTATTTTACCGTGTCAGCATACTCTGCGTACCCGTCCAACTCATGGTGCAAAGTCTTATCTTCAAGGTAGGTCCGCACCACAATTACGACCGTCATGAGAATAGCAGGGATAAACGCAATCAGAGAGCCCAAAGCCAAAGGAATGGAGATCATGTTCAGTATAGCTCCCACGTACATCGGATGCCGAACATATTTGTAAGGGCCTGTAGTGATAGTCTTGTGGCCCCGATCTCTTTGGATTTCAACGGCTGCCGAGGAGTAGGGGTTGATTTTCAGAACCCAAAACATTAATCCGGAAGAGACGAGAATTCCGACAAATCCTAGTATCTCAAAGACAAGCGGAATTTTCGACCACCGGTATCTGATAACGTCAATTCCGGGGAGCCCTATCAGCGGTATAAAACCGACCATCAGGAGAATCACGATAACTTTGTCCCAGGGCTTGGTCACTCGTTTCCACAATTCAGCCCGTTCCTTCAAGAGTTCGGGATTGTATTTCTCGAGCCACAGGACCATGTACGTCCACGAACCGGCTTGCACTACGATGTAGAGCCAACCTTCAGGCCAGGCAAAAGTCCCGGCTCCTCCGAAAATCAAAGCGCAGAAAATACCCAAGCCGATTATGGACCGGATGACGATCTCTAATGGAGAAATATCAGAAGACATGGCACTCACATGAAATCAATCTCGTCCTTCCTCAAGCACTGACAAAAAATTTCCTGCAGGATCTTTGAACCAGGCTATCTTAATCCCGCCGTCACGGAAGATCCCTTTTTCATCTGTTTTGAGTGCGCCTTCATCATACACCTCGAAACGTATGCCTCGTTTCGTAAGCTCATTTACTGCTTCTTCAATGTGATCCACAGGAAAATTGAGTATCGTGAACGTTGCCGGAATATGGTCAGGTTTGGGATATATGAATACCCTGGTTCCACCTGATATGTGCAGTTCCAATCCCTCAGGCATTTCAGAAAACTCCAGTCCCAGTGTCTCACCATAAAATTCTTTCGCTTTCTGCAAATCATCTACCGAAAAACTGCCGAAAGCCTTGGTGATAGTGAACATAATTCGATCCTCGCTGCTGTCAAGAGATTGTCTGCGGTTTAAGCTCCCAGAGAGCTTTGTTCGTTTCCAGATCGAACGGTATAGAGATATGCTCATGTGTGATCGTCCATCTGCCGTCGATCTTACGAAAGCAAGCGGTCCAGCGGAACCAGAAATCGAGGATCTGCCCGTCTTGAAATGTTCCGCTCATCCGATTGAGGCTATGGCTGAATGCCACACCATCGCCCATACTTATGCTGAGATCGCGTATCTCGATACTGACCGGGCCCCGATAAGCGGCAAAACACTGTTCCCAAAGTTTCTTATATGCGTCTGCTCCTTCATGCTGCAATGGCGCCATGAGATCGAACCATACTACGTCCTTCGCGTACATGGACATGACACCATCGAGATCCTTGGAGCGGATTGCTTGCACGAAGCCTTCAATCGCCTCCAATAACCGGGACTCCTCCATAGCTTTATGTGCTTCGGTTGTCATGGCTTCCTCCTCAATACTCCCTTAAAAATAGTCATTCCCCGGGAACAGAGGGGACAATGGCTGGAGGTATTTCTTGACCAGGTTTTGGTTCATCGACAATTTTCAGGAAGACTTCAAAATATGGAGTAAAAGGAGGACGCTATGTTGCCATGACAAAATAAGGTGTTCGACGTCAATCCGATTGTCGCAAAAACTCGGCGTCCTTTTCCGGAACTGACGGATTTATGCCGATTCCCGATCCGATCTCGAATCCTGCTCGGGTAATTAGTCTCGGGCGGATGTCGAGATACCAGTGAAGGTGTGGTTCGCCTGATTTAAGTGTGCCCGCTGAATGTATCACGTAATTGTACGCAGGATTCTTCAGTTTTGCATGCAGGATGGCGAGAACCTTCAGCAACATTGCAGCAAGATCGGATTTTTCTTCTTCCGAAACGTCTCCGAAATCGGCCTGATGCTTTCGAGGCACTATCCAAACCTGAAAGGGCACTTCAGCCGCATAGGGGATGAAGGCCCAAAAATTATCATTTTCAAAAAGAACTCTGGTTCCGGCCTCGACCTCGGAGGCAACGACGTCGCATAGCAAGCAGGTCCCCCAACGGTCGTAATGACCTTCCGCTATATGTTGTCTGTATCGTATGTGCCTCGGTGTCGCTCCAACTGCAATAATCTGCGAATGGGGATGGGACACGGACGTTCCTGCTCTTTCACCATGATTGCGGAAGATTATCACAACCATATCCTTGCGATCGCTCGTAAGAAATCGGTATCGCATGTGGTACGTTTCAATAACCGACGAGACTTCCGGTAAACTCATCGCCGCCACGGGACGGTTGTGAACAGGAGTCTCTATAACCACCTCATGATGACCGTACCCCGGCATCGCTATCTGGTGGCCGCGAACGTGCCGTTTCGCATCACCTGTGGGTGTGAGGGCAGGGTATTTATTGGGAATCACTCTGGTGAGCCACGGCAACTTGCCCTTTCCTTTGGTCTCGAAGAAAATTTCGCTCAGCTTGTCTTCATTTCCCGGGCAAAAGGGACAATCAGGATCATACTCGGGGAGAGGTGCTCCGTCAGGTTTTTCTTTGATAAAATCGTGGGGACGTTTGCTGCGGGCCGGTGCAAAGATGACCCATTCTTCTGTTAATCGGTTCTGTCGAATTTCACTTTTGGCCATACTTTTATTGTGTAGTTTGTGCGTCAAAACTGTTCCAAGGTTTGTCCTTCACAATTCTTAGCGGCTTTTGAACAGCATCCGAATCCTCCAAACAACAAGATGAATTCGCCACTCCGCGCTCGCAATGAGATGTCTTTTAATGTCTCCCGCACCCTCAGCGAATGGTTGCCGCGGCATCATGATTTTACATTGACAACCGGATTTTCGCTGTGCTACACGGTGAGGTAATACTTTGTATTACTTTAAGGGCCCAGTGAAAGTTTTCACCAGGGCTGAGGAGGGAGGATGCGTTCGATTATTGTTCGCAGATGTTTCATGGGCACATTGCTCGCCCTGCTCCTTGCTTCAATCCCGTGTTCGGTCGGAGCCTGGGAGATGGATCTGCACGCGCATATGTTGTGGCATTACGAATGGTATGCCCAAACCAGTTCCAAAGGATTCTTCGGTCCGTACAATGTGGACAATGGAGGCGGCACAAGGGTCGGGAACTTTAATTTCTGGAACGGTGGGCAGTTCGACACCAATATCAGCACTTCAGCCAAGGCGGGCTGGTCATATTTCGAAGTGGAATTCGAGCCTACCTTTCAACTCAATCCCGCAATGCGGCTAAACGCCAAATATCGTCTCGCCTCATACGGTGAACCGGTGAGTGAGGATTACCTCACCCAGAACTCGCCGGGAATCAACACGGCCATGAGTGACGGCCAATGGACGCTGTTTTGGGCCACGGTACAGACGCCCTGGGGCCAGTTTGTCCTTGGAAAACGTCCGTGGGCTTTCGGCCTGGGCGTTCAGTATGACGGAGGAGATTTGGGCAGCTCTTCAGCAACCACGGAATCAATGCTCATAAACGTTCCCTTCGGCCCCCTGGACTTTGGCCTCGCGTATTATCCCTTCAGATTCGCGGGTACATCGAGCATTCAACTCATCGCGGATGAGTTGGGGGATCCTTACAATTTACCGGAATATCTGCGTGCAAGCGGGGCCGTCGTACCTGGACAGTACTACAGCAGAGCGGATGGGGGCGGGACCTTTTCCAAGGATGTGCTCGGGTTCGTCAGATACATGAACGGACCGTTGCACATGGGAATCCTCGGCACGTACGGGAGTTACCACATCGGTCCGGAGGCGCTCATCGACGATCCTAACGATCCACTCGTTACGAGATTGGTACCCCAGGACTCTGAGATAGTCCATGGCTCTGTCTTCGCCAAGTACTTCAACGGCCGGTTTTTCATCAATGGAGAGGCGGCATGGGTTTATTGGACGGACAGGTGGCATGCAGACCCCAATCAGGCAGTAGGTTTTCCAAACCCGCGATACATCGAGCAATGGCGCTATGCAATGGAGTGGGGTTGGCTGATGGGGCCGGCAAAACTGACTCTGCTTCAGTTTTGGTCTCCCGGACCGGATCGAAGAAACGGCACACTCATCGACAAACAGCCTGCAGTCTTTGTTCGTCACCCTAATTACGATCGGACACTTGGTAATCACGTTCTTTTCAAGCCGTACAGTTGGCTCATTGCTCGCGATTATGGGGCGGGTCTCAATGCTTACAGCCTCTCAGGATGGGGATATATGAGGGACGCCTTTGTCCTGGCAGGTCGCCTTGACTATGCGGTGGCAGCGAACTTGAACGTTTGCCTTAGCTATGTGCGGGCCGAGAGGACCAGTAACGGATACAGTTGGGGGTGCATCGGCCCTAATGCGGGACTTGGAGCGTTTCCCGGGACGCCTGACGGGAACATCGATCTGAATCTCAATCGATATCCGGCCTCGCCCAATATTCCGGATGGATCCCTGGGCTGGGAAATCATGGGCCGCATTGATTGGGCTCTCCTGGAGCAATGGCTATTCACGGTTAACGTTGCATATTGGCAGCCGGGCGAGTGGTTCAGCTACGCATGCATAGACCGATCCGTTCCAGGATGGGAAACAGGCACTCCCGCGAATTTCTTCGGGACCAGACCGACAAAAAAAATAGACCCCGTGATAGGTGGCGAGTTCCTGCTCAGATTCGACTTTTAAAGTGGCTCTTTAAGGAGACTCGAAAATGAAGAAAACATTGATCGTCGCGTTCATCTTGTTCTCTCTGACGACGGTGAGTTCGCTGTGCAACGCGAATGATGTCAAAATCGCTCAGGGTCACGAACCGCCCAAGCACCGTCAAGCGGATCAAAGCATCCATCAACACGCTCACAAGCATGATCTCAAACCAAAAAGCAAATACGATTTGAGAGATCTTGGCAGTAAGCAAAGCAGGGACAGTCATGGGCACAGCCATAAACACGGTCACAAGGACAGTCACGATCATGGGGATGCTCATCACAGTCACGGGGATGCTAATCCTGTTCACGAAGATGATCACCAGTCCCACGAGGATGGACACGGTTCACACGATCATCATAGTCACGAAGGGCATGAACATGGCAAAGGGCACGATCACGGGTACGACCGTCTGTGGGGGATTGGGGTCTCCGGTTGAATTTCAGCCGGGTTTTCTGCCTTAGGCCACATGCCCAATCGCACGAGCCTTGACAAGTCGGTGTTACAAAGTAACAATGCTTGTCAAATCTTCGCGTTGGGAGAGTGTCCACATGAAAAGGGAAAAGCTCGATGTCATCACGTTCAAAGTCCCGGAATCTCTGAGAGACGCAATGAAAGGCATCCCCAACAGATCGGAATTTATACGGGCAGCGGTAATAGCAGCGCTCGATAATATATGCCCTCTCTGCAGGGGAACCGGCCTCATTATGCCGAATCAGCGGCCGCACTGGGAGGAGTTCGTGCATGATCATCATTTTGAGGAATGTGAGACCTGCAATGCCGTCCATGTGGTATGCGATCGGAGCGACAACAAAGACTTGCATCACCATTCGTCGGATTGACGGGCCCTCCGGAAAGAGCCGAACAGCTCTGCGCTAAGGAGATGCACCATGCGAACTTTTTTGGGCACAATTACTCTGTTGTTGATAGCCATTTTGACAGTCACTCTGCCTGTCAATGCAGATCAAAAAGGCAAAGTAGAAGTATTCGTCAGTTTGCTGCCTGCAGCATATTTTGTGGACCGGATTGGAGGTCCCCATGTGAACACCAATGTGTTGGTAGGGCCCGGTCAGGATCCCCACACGTTTGAGCCGACCCCGAAACTTGTCGCGAAGCTGTCTGGTGCTCGAGTCCTGTTCAAGATGGGCTTTCCGTTCGAGGAATCGGTCATCAAAAAGATCGGCCCTATGTTCAAGAATCTTAAAGTAGTGGATCTTCAGAAGGGAATTGAACTCAGGACCATGACGGAAGAGGAAGAGCACGATCACGGAGACTCCCACGGTCATGCTCATGATGCCGGGGAGAAAGATCCGCACACATGGCTGGATCCGAGACTTGCCAAGATTCAGGCACAAACTATTGCCGACACACTCATTAGCCTCGATCCCGCCAACAAAGCCGTGTACGAGAAAAATCTGGCAGATGTGCAGAAGGATTTGGATGCGATCGACGATCAATTGACCAAAGCTCTTGCGCCAATAAAGGGTAAGAAATTTTTCGTATTCCATCCGGCATATGGCTACTTTGGGGATGCATACGGATTGAAACAGGTGGCAGTCCAATTGGGTGGAAAAGAACCCACAGCAAGACAACTTGCCAGATTGATCGAATTAGCAAAAGAAGACGACGTGAAGGTCATCTTCGTGCAACCGCAATTTTCGCAAAAAACCGCAGAAACTCTGGCAAGATCCATTGGTGGAGCGGTGATACCTCTTGATGACCTTGCACCGGATTATCTCAAGAACCTGCAGGATATGGCTTCAAAGCTCGAAGCCGCTCTTGCGACTCAGAAGAAGTGACTTACCAATGTGCTTTCAAGGCAGTAAGATCTTATCTCTTTGAATGCAAATTAGTATTAGAACGGATAGCGAGAAATCCTATGGATGAACAAAACAGTCCCGCAGTTTTTGTAAAGGACCTCTGGTTCGCGTACAACGGATATCCTGCATTGGAGAATGTGAATCTTTCCATTCCTCGAGGCGATTTTGTATCCGTTGTCGGACCGAACGGCGGCGGCAAGACCACTCTCCTGAAGGTGATACTGGGATTGCTTCGACCGACTCGAGGTGAAGTCCGAGTCATGGGGATGACACCGGAGCAGGCACGGCCGCGGATCGGGTACATGCCCCAGTACACGCAACTCGATCCGTTGTTTCCCGCAACGTTGATGGATGTGGCGTTGATGGGACGGCTCGGCCGCGGCGGTTTATTCGGAGGCTATTCACGGGAGGACAAGAACGTCGTCTCTGAGGCTCTGAAACAGGTCGGACTCTACGAGCTGCGAAAAAAATCATTTTCGGCCCTGTCCGGAGGCCAGCGGCAGCGATTGCTCATAGCACGCGCTTTGGCCTGCGAACCGGACCTGCTACTCCTGGATGAACCCGCTGCGAATCTGGACGCAGTCATGGAAACAGACCTATACCAATTGCTGAGGACGTTGAATGAACGTCTCACTATCATGATGGTCTCACACGATCTGGGATTCGTATCGAGAATTATCAAGAGCGTGATTTGTGTGAAACGCAAAGTCCTCATGCATCCCACAACTGAGATAACAGGTGAGATAATCAATGACATCTATGGCTCACCTATGAGGATGATAAGACATAATGGTGAAGGGGACAGTATTTGCAGCAATTTATAACTGACGTACAAATTTATCCCTTTCTCCAGCATGCCCTCTTAACGGGAATCCTTGCCAGCATCGCTTGCGGAATCATCGGCACGTACGTTGTGGTCCGCAGGATATCGTACATTGCCGACGGCATTGCCCATGCAGTACTGGGTGGCATGGGCGCGGCTTTGTACATTCAGAAAGTCCATCATATGCCCGGAGTGCTGCCGATGCATGGAGCAATCGTCACAGCTATCCTGGCAGCCATAATAATAGGATTGGTGAGCCTCTGGGCAAAACAGCGGGAAGACAACGTTATCAGCGCTATTTGGGCCGTAGGTATGGCCATAGGCATTATCTTCATCTCCCGAACACCCGGATACAATGAAGATCTTATGAGTTATCTCTTCGGCAATATTTTGCTCGTCTCCAGCACCGATTTGTGGACTCTCGCCGGCCTGGATTTTGTCATTCTTCTCATTGGAGTGCTCTTTTACAATCAGTTCCTTGCTGTCTGCTTTGACGACGAGTTCGCCCGCCTGCGAGGTCTCAACGTTGAGTTCTTTTATCTGCTGCTGTTGTGCCTGACTGCCCTGACGGTCGTGGTACTATCCACTGTAGTCGGAATAGTCATGGTAATTGCCCTCTTAACACTTCCCATCGGGATAGCGGCCCTTTACTCCGGGACGTTGTGGCGGATGATGATCCTTTCTGCCATTCTTTGCGCCCTATTTACCACGTCGGGGCTTGCATTGAGCTACGTTCCGGATTATCCTGCCGGAGCGGCAACGATCATCATTGCCGGTGCAGCCTATCTTGCAGCCACCACGTTGAAGTGGGTTTCGACTCGAGGAAGATCCTGAAGCGAAATCCGATCCAAGTTCTCTGGTCCTGCTAAGCGATAGACACTCAACCCCTTGAATCTCTGATTTAACTATGGAAACGGTCCGTGTCCAACGATCATCATTGCAGCCAAACCGAATACCACGTTACTTCATGCACTTGTGGAGACTCCAACTCACAGAATCTGTCCGTCGCTGATGTGAATTCGGCCAATTATCAAGGTACTTTCAATTTCACGTTTCTCATTGAAGCAGCGTTCCTGATCTTTGCCGCAGGGTTGCTGGTGTTTGGAAAAGGGCTCGGGATCGATACTGCTGTCAACGATCTGTCCATCAGCTTTGTGGCCATTATGTTGGAGGCCATGCCATTCATGCTGATCGGTGCAGTAATCGGCGGTTTGATAGAGACTTTCATCCCGCAGGAATGGGTGAGTCGAATCCTTGCAGGACGAACCCACACGAGCATTCTTATTGCCGCCGGTTTAGGGGCGGTTTTCCCCGTATGCGAGTGCGCAATAATCCCTGTCGTACGGAGACTGCTGCACAAAGGCGTTCCCGCATCCGCAGCAATAGCGTTTCTTCTCGGAGGCCCCATCGTAAATCCGGTTGTGGCGGGGTCCACATGGCTCGCGTACCGCGGCGACTGGACCTTTCTTGGTACCCGCATGGTGTTCGGCTACGGCATTGCGGTTGCCATAGCGCTCATCATGAGCTTTCTCTTTCAACAGAAAGATATGCTCCTGGAGGATGCGCATGCTCTGACACATTCAGCATGCGGTTGTGGCGCACACGATCATGGAGACAGCCACAGGAGCGTAACACAGCGCTTACTTGCAGCGTTCCAGCACGCCTGTGACGATTTCTTTGACGTCGGCAAGTTTCTTGTGATTGGAGCATTTGTAGCGGCGGGATGCAGGACGATTATCGGCGTGGATGTTTTTCGTGAGCTGTTTGCCTCACCGGGACTGGCAATCATCGCAATGATGGCGCTTGCAATGGCGCTCAATCTGTGTAGTGAAACCGATGCATTCATAGCAGCCGGGTTCAGAGGTGTGCTGCCGGATACTGCTCAAATGGCTTTTATGCTTCTTGGCCCTATGCTTGATGTCAAACTCCTGCTGATGTACCTGACCATGTTCCGCAAACGCACCATCCTGGTTCTTTCTTTGCTCATCTTCGGGATGGTTTTGGCGTGCACCTCGTTTCTGCAATATGGATTAGGAGGTCTGCCCGGTGCACAGTAAGCGAGAAACTGCGTCTTTTTCCCATCTGTTCCAGTTGATTGTCCTGGTGGCATGGATTGCGGCTTTCTGTCTTCTTCTACAGGGGATGGGAGGCAGGCATCTGATTGCCAAGTTTCTCCGTCCCGATTACTGGTGGCTGGTGGAAGTAGGCGCGGGCATACTGGTTGTCTTTGTGATAGCGCGTGTTTATTGCGATCCGCATACTCGCGGCAAGAGAGGCGTGACCCTGCTCGTACAGATAGGGATACTCCTGCTGCCGTTACTGTACCTCCCGCAGGCTGTTGTATCGGAACTCAGTCCCGAAGCTCTGGAGAAACGTTCAATCGATATGAGCCATTCCGGCCAAAGCAGCATGGCAGCCAATTCTCCGAAAAACGATGCCGCGGACCTTCCGAACGATCCGTCACTGCTTCGACTCGTCGTGGACGCGAAATCCTATGAAGGTAGGAAAATCAGCACCATAGGCATGGTGTATACGAACGACAAGCTGCCTGAGAATACGTTTTTCTGCTATCAATTGCTTATGTTTTGCTGTGCAGCAGATGCCAGACCTGTTGGGGTGCTCGTAAAATATGCCGACTCGAGCAATCTGGCAGCAGGGTCATGGATCAGAGTTGAAGGAAAACTGGGGATAGAAACCATCGAAGACAAGCAAGTAATGCAAATTACCGCCGAAAGAGTTGAGACTATAGATCCTCCAAAAGAGCAGTTCCTGTTTCAGTGAATATTTGAAAAACGTGCCGGCACAGAGGCACGGCACCCACCAATTGTGGGGCGGTGTTTTTTCGCAATCGAACGCTATTTTATACGCTTGCTATAACCGGCTCTTGCCGTGAAATGACGGCAAAACGATCCCAGGTCTGGTGACTTAGAATTTACTTGAAAAATTCCTCACTTGCTCATCTTGAGCATTGCATTGTAAGCGGGAGTCTCCGTGCTCACAGATGCTCTTGAGATATCAGGCACGCTCGGTTAGACTAGACGCAAACGCTCTGACTTTTGTTCAGCAAGTCAAGATCATGCAATCCGAATCAGAATCGCACGAAATGGAAATATTCCAAGGGCCTTGATTATGCTGACGTTATCTTCGCACTCCACCAGAAAAAGGAGCCATGCATGGAGCAACTACACTGCTTGCGGACTGCGCGCCGGGCTATGTTGGTCTCTGTAGTCTTCTGTGTTCTCATAGTATTTGGATTGATCCTCTTGAGAAATCTTCTCATTGACTTTTTTCTCAGTGCACCGCAATTAAACGGCTTGATCGTAGGAATCGGCATTCTGGGATTTGTGCTCTGTTTTCGGCAGCTAACCGGAATCCTGCGTGAATGCCAAGTGTTGCGTACCGTTTCCAATGCCCTGCAGGACAATTCGTTGGAAAAACTGAAATCCGATCTCCGAACTGATGGAGTACAGGGTCTGGTACGAAACAGATGCTCGAGTGTTCTGGCAATCGAGAACCGAGCAGGCCTGATCATGGAGATTGCACCGCTCCTGGCAGATGTGGACGCTGAATATGAAGAGAACAAGGCTTCTATTGTGCGGTACCTTCTGGGCGTCATGGTGCTCCTCGGGTTGATCGGTACGTTCTGGGGGCTACTGAGCACTGTTTCAGGGGTAAAGGACGTTCTGTTCGCACTTCAGCCAGAGAAAATCGACGATCCGGTTGCTTTTCTCACGCAATTCAAATCTTCCATCAGCGGAATGCTGGGAGGTCTCTCGACAGCATTCAGCACTTCACTGTTCGGATTGGCCGGATCGGTGCTCGTGGGGTTTGTAGATATTCAAACGAGACAAGCTCGCTCCAGATTGCATGCCGATCTGGATTACTTCGTGGTAACTTCCATGTTGCCGGCCACTGCGGAACCGCCGACCGTCCAAATGTCAATGCAGCCAACGGTTGAACCCGCTCTCGCACCGAAATTCGACTACCTGGTCAGCAATCTTCTGGATCGGATCGATGTTCTCGGGCATCACACGAAGGATCTTCTGGAAGAGACGCGAAAATCCAGAGAGTCAATCGAAAAATCCGGCCATGAGATGCGGGAAATCTTCGAATCCGAAGACAGATTAGTCAATAAAATCGTATCCATCGGACTTGCCAATCTCCGCGGGAATCCTGCTCAAATCCTTGATGGAACAGCGGAAAAAACCCGTAAAGAAAGCTCGTGATGGCTAGACGAACTCTCTCTCGTACGGAACGAAATTTCAATGTGTGGCCCGGCTTTACCGATGTCATGGTCGCGCTTCTTCTCATTTTCATCTTTGTCATAACCATTTTCACGATTACCGAAACCATACTGTCACGCTCACTGAGCAAGAAAGACAGCGAACTGGAAAGGCTTAACCAGGAAATTCGGCGCACATCCGAAGAATTGGATCGATTCAGGCAAGAAACTGCCAGGCTGGCCGAGTTGTTCGGAGCCGAACAGAATAAGTCGGCAAATCTCCAGCAAATATTGGAGCAGCTTCGAAGAGAAATAGCAGCATCTGCAGCGCAACTTCTTGAGAAAACACAACTCCTGGCCCAAAGAGAGGCCGAACTGGAATCTTCCGGAAAGCAACTGTCCGAACAGAAGGACCTTGCAGAACAAACCCAAAAGGCGCTGGAAATGCATCAGGGTGAAATTGCCACGCTGCTTGCCGGATTAAAGAGTAAGAGCGAACTCCTGGAATCTTCCGAGCAGAAACTGGCGCATGCAAATCTTCAGTTGAGTGAATCAGAGAAGAAGACAAAGACTGCCCAAGACGAAGTCACGGAGAAAGTTTCACGCATTGCTACGCTTACTTCTGAAATCGCTGCCCTCAATCGCACCATAGCAGACTTGAATAAGAAAGTAGAAACATACCTGAGCGACATTTCCAGGCTCAATACCATGTTAGCCAATTCCGCCGAATCCGAGCAGAAAGAAAAAACTAAAGCAGCGCAGCTTCAGAAAGAGATCGTATCACTGAAATCTCAGTTGGAGAATATCTCCTCCAAGCTCGCCGAAACTCAAGAAAGTTCCGAGAAGCAGTTCAGAATAGGACAACTGGTGCATCTCATTGGAGAAAAAGATAAAGAAATAGACAAACTACGAAAACTGGCACGCTACAGGAGCGAGTTTCTCTCCAAGCTCGATGAGGTATTCAGAGGAATTCCCGACATCAAAATCCAAGGAGACAGGTTCATTTTCCAGGCGGAGATTCTTTTTCCTTCCGGCAAAGAGACCGTGAATGAACGAGGAAAACAGGAACTCGACAAGTTCTTGAAAATTTACAAAGAAATGGCCGTGAAAATACCCAAGGACTTGGACATGGTCATTCTGGTTCAAGGCCACACTGACGATGTGCCGACATCGGCAGGATCCAGATTCAAGTCAAACTGGGAACTTGGCGCTGCACGGTCCATGGAAGTGGTGCGATATCTAATATCGGGCGGAATACCCTCCAATCGTATTGCATCAGCCTCCTTCGGCGAATTCCACCCCATAGATCCGAGAATTCTACCGGATTCCCGCAAAATCAACCGCCGCATCGAACTGAAAATCACTACCTTCTAAGATCGAGAAAGGCGGATTTCGGGGGACCTTCTATGCAAAGAAAGCCCCCCAAACTCCCTCCAAGAAACTTTTAACATTCGTCGGAACCTCCATTTCCCGCAGGGAAATCGAGGTTTCGACGAGTATTGAAAGTTCTTGAGGTGGGGTTCGGGGAGGAACTTCTTACAAGAAGTTCCTCCCCGATTCTCGTTCTTGATTATCTCATGAAGGATTGAATGAACTCCTGCACTTCTTCTTTTGTATGGAGAATGCCGAAGTGACCTTCCAGCAGAAGATCAGCATTGAGAGCAAGGAGTTTCGCCAGAGAGGATTGGTATTGTTCTTCGTCGGAGAGGAGGGCAGGGTGGATGGGGCCGTGCACGTCTTGCCCGAAGAGCACGAGCTTATTCTCAATCAGAGTAGTGTACACAACAGAACCTGGAGAATGGCCGGGCCAGTGAATAGCATTTACTGTGCCGTCTCCAATTGTAAGGACCGAATTCTCGCCGCTAAGCTTAATATCGACTGACAGGGGGGGCATCCGCGTGCCATACCAGGAAGCAGCAGTTACTTCACTGTCACCTGATTCGAGGTACACAGCATCCAACTCGTGTGCCACGATCCTGCAGCCGAAGTCCTCTCTTACGGCTTCGGCGCCGCCGGTGTGGTCAAAGTGGCAATGAGTGAGGAGAAGATATTCCAGTTGCACATTCGGAGAGAGGCATTTGGTGACGTGCTTTTTCAAGCGCGAATGTGCGTTTCCGCATCCGGCATCGATGAGAGCTGCCTTATCACCGAATCGAACCAGATAAACAGCCGCATCCGCAGGATCCGTCAGTCCGCTGCCGCCGACTTGCCAGAGATTCTCAAGGATTTTCTTGCTCATACTTCCTCGTTCGTTCCTCACGATTCAGGACGATTATAGCAAATTTCAGAATTTTTTTGTTCGATTGCGAAAAGCGCCCTTTCGATAATCGGTGGGTGCAGTGCCTCCGTGCCGGCACATCTAGTAAAAAAATCCGGAATCGGCCCTTTATCAAACAGGAACGATCAGTTACGATGACTTCAACTCTGACGTGCAGTGAGGGCACCGCGACGCTTTCAGGGGAATCTTCGACAAACACTCCGGGCATTCTTTTGTCGTTACTTCCGGTTGAGCTCTGAACCGATTGACCTGGCGGACAAGGAGAAAGATTGCGAAGGCCACGATGATGAAGTCTATCAATGTGTTGAGAAAAGCGCCGTAATTGAGGGTGGCTGCTCCGGCAGTTTTGGCTTCAGCCAATGAACTGTAGCGAGTGCCGGAAAGGTTCACGAATAAATTCGAGAAATCCACGTTTCCGAGCAGAAGTCCGATGGGCGGCATGAGAATATCCGCAACAAATGAATTTACAATTTTCCCGAATGCGGCACCGATAATAATACCGATCGCCATGTCCAAAACATTGCCACGCATGGCAAATTCTTTGAATTCTTTTAACATTGCTTTCCCCCCTGTGCTCGCAAAATCCATTAATTGTAATTGTATCACTTCCGGGCAGAAGATTGGCAAGACTCATGCGATCTCCCTCTGTGACTCCAGCTTAACGACGCGTATTTTGATACCGAAAATGTGGGGATCTTCTATTCAGCATCAAGCACGGATCGAACCACAGAAAGAAACTGCTTCACGTCATAGGGTTTTTTCACAAAGGCTTTGATGGATTCGAAATGCACATCCTTCAGGCGTTCGGAATCGGAGTGTCCACTGGATACTATTACTCGTACGTGGGGGTCTATTTTTACAAGTTCGTTGAGACACTGTGCGCCATCCATCTCAGGCATGATCAGGTCAAGAATCACCAACGAAATATTGGATCGATGCTCCTTATATATTGCTAATGCTTCCCGACCGTTGGCTGCAGTCAGTACTCGGTAACCCGACTTTGTCAAGAATCGCGATCCGAGATCCCTTACAAGCACTTCATCATCTGCAAGAAGGATCGTCTCTGTCCCTTTAGCTGGCATTGTAGGGGAGATCTCCTGTTCAGGAGAAGGTTGAGTCTCAAAGATAGGCAGATAAATTCTGAACACAGTTCCTTTGCCGACTTCACTCAAGCACTCAATACAGCCGCCGTGTTGCTGGACAATTCCAAGCACAACCGGGAGTCCAAGACCTTTTCCCTTTCGAGAATCCCAGCCTTTGATCGTGAAGAACGGATCGAACATTCTTTCCTGAGTCTCTTCATCCATCCCCCTGCCGGTATCGGAAACAGTGAGAAGCGCAAAATTACCAGGGCTCATTTCGGGGTGTCTTCTGCAAAATTCATCATCCAGTGTCACCATGGAGGTTGTCACGGTAAGCTTCCCCCCGTTCTCCATGGATTCTTCCGCATTGTTTGCCAGGTTCATCAATATCTGATCGATTTGAGCCGGGTCTGCCCGGACAAGACCCAGATTATCGTCCAGACTCAGTTCCACCCAAATCGTCTTGGGTATAGAACGAGACCACAGAGCCATGGTCTCTCGAATCTGACGATTCAAATCCAGAAAGATAGGATGCGTTTCCGCCCTTTTGCTCAGCATCAATAAACGTTGAATCAAATCCGAACCGTTCTGGGCCGATTGCACGATTTTCTGCAAATCCTCATGTGCAAGAGTGTTCTCATCAGTTTCTTGAAGGAGTATTTCCGAATATCCGAGAATAATGGTAAGCAAGTTATTAAAATCATGCGCGATACCTCCAGCCAGGGTTCCGATTGCCTCTGCTTTTTGTGCCTGGAAGAGCTGATTTTTTAACTGTTCACGTTCCCGATTGGTCCTTATCTTTTCGGATATATCTTCGAGAGCTGAAATATACCCTTTATTCTCATCTGTCGGATCCACCGGATTGAGCCGAACATGGGCATCAAAAACCGTCCCGTCCTTTCTTACCATTTTTGCTTCAGCATCTATGACTCTCGACTCAACCAAGGCCGATTGGATGATCTTGCCTAAGCGGATAAATTCCTCCTTGGATGGGTACAGCATTTCCGTGCTCCGGCCGACGCATTCGTCATACCTTTCAAAACCGAATATGCGGAGCCAAGAGTCATTGACCCAAATAAGTTTTCTCTCCACATTCGTTAATGCTATTCCGATCGGCGAAGCAGAGAGGATGCTTGCCAACATTTGTTCTCTTTCCTGCAACTGCCGCTGGGCTTTTCTGCGCTCGCTGATATCCTCGAATAGTCCAATCGCTCCGAGGAATCGGCCATCATCAGAATCGATCCGGCTGTACAGGGCTCTGACAGGAGTGGATTTATTGCCGGTTACAGAAAGATAATCGCCTTCAAAGTACCCGGATCCGCTGTTAAGACATTGTTGAACTGCCTCAAGCATCATGGGATCTTTTACTCTCTCCAGCATGTTGAAACCAAGAATAGCGTTTCTTTCGGCTCCGATAATTCTTGAAAATCTTTCGTTGAAGTCAACAATTACGCCGCTGGAGTCGAAGTGCATGATACCTAGTGGCGCATTGTTGAAAATGAGCCTGTATCGTTCCTCGCTTTCTCGCAGTGCATCGTCAGCTTTTTTCAGTTCGGTAATATCCCGAAAGGTCCCTTGGAACCCCACTACATTGCCGCTGGAGTCTTTCTTGGCTACCGTGGTCACCAGTGAGTGAATAATCGTCCCATCCTTCTTACGCAGATCTACCGGATAATCTTTGAGGAAGCCCATCCTCGATACCGCTGCTACATGGATTTCCCGATCCTCGGGTCTCACATAGAAGGAAAAGGTACTCTTCGTCATGACTTCTTGTCTGTCATTCGGGGAATAGCCAAGCATTTCCAGGGCAACATCATTGAAATCGACAAACTGACCTGTTGTCGTCGAGATGAAGACCGCATCTCGCGAAGTATCGAAAAAGGTCTTATAACGCTCTTCGCTTTCCCTCAGTGATTTTTCGGCGATCTTCTGTCGAGCCAATGCTTCTTCCAGGCGAGCTACCGTTTGACTCAACCCCGCTTCGGCTTCGAGAAGCTCGTCTTCCACCCGTTCAGCGTTCAGCATCACCATCGACAGATTCTCGCCCAAGTGAATCAATATAAAGAGCGTGAAGAAGACGAACTCTCCGGGAGAACGGAATAAAAGAAAACCTGTGTCAGAGATCATCCATATGGCCCGAGCAAGAATCAATGCTGCGCCTGTGACTAGAAGAAATGCGATTGTCCGACGGAACACGGATTTGTACGGGAGATCCCCCGAAAACAGTAATGCTGCCATTGTCCAGTGGACAGCAACGAGAGAAACCGAGATGACGCAACCTCTCAAAACCGGTTCATCCCACACGCAATAGAAGACTATTATTCCGCCTGCAACCACTGCGGGAAGGGTGTACCACCATTTGGAAGCAGGGCTCAGACCGAAAAAACGTCGTATACCGTCCAGATGTAAAACCATTCCGAGCGGAAACAGCATGTTGCTCAATATGGAGATCCAGAAAGGTATTTGGCCCCGGATGCCTATCAGGAGATATCCCACGGCGATAACGCCCACCCCCGCAGTCCAATAGCCAAAGCCTGGATACGTTTTTCTGGTAGTCTGAAAAAAACAGAGGCTTGCAGCCACGAATCCGGTAATCACGGCTGCGATGATAAAGACCAAACTCACGGCTTCATTCCCACCGTTCTAATGCATTAGGTTATGTGTCCTGACAAGATTTTCGTCCGCTTTGATATGCCATAAATGCATAGCCCTGGAGTATATCCTTCCAGGTTTTTTTTTCAACTTGAATCCAAGACGGAGGATGAATAATCTGACAAGTAAGTAATAAGACGAGACTTATTGCGTAAGTAAATTCTCTGCGGTCAACACATGCAATGAGTCTGGAGTCCTTGATTTTGAGAATAATTGTCCGGTTTTGAATGCGCTTTTCCTGAGAGTTGGAGAGCGGACGAATACTTATAGTCAGTGCCGAAAATTCTGTAGTTTATCCCTCGTGTGAATTACAAGATATTAGTAGGGACCGGCGCCCCGAAAGTGTCTCAAAATTCATGAATGGACAAAGAATCGTGCCACGATCCAGGGTAAATTTTGATTTTTGAGACGGTCTCTCCCTCCTCTCTGCCGGCCCGAACCGGTTGATCTGTATTTGAAAAATGTGCCGGCACGGAGGCACGGCACCCACCAATATTCCTAAATCTTCAATCGGACACTAATTTTGGCAACTGTTATAATGTCTATGCTGCTTCCTCGGGATAGACAATCAATGTCTTCCCTTCTTGCGATAATCGGCCGGACTCCTTGAGGGCTTTCAAGGCTCTGGTGATGCTCACACGATGTGCACCGACAAGGAAACTGAGATCTTCGTGGGTAAGAGGGAACTGAATTCTGAAACCTCGACGGCTCCTTACGCCATGCTCTTTGGCTACGGTGACAAGCACACTGTAAAGACGTGTTTCCAGGCGACTAAGTGACATGTTGCTCTGGTATGGACTTCGATCGTTGCTTGCACACAATTAAAAATAAGTGTTGACACAGGACACAAACATTGTAATAGTAAATTAGATTATCCTTGACAGTTTATCGACCAATAATTCGGAATGAGAGGCAATCCCACTGCCATTCAATGATAGATTTTCATTCTCGTAAGGACGTACACATGTCGCAAAAGCAAGCGACAAATTACCATAGAGGGGGCCAACATGGCAGTTTTACCGGTTCCAGAAGTTGTCAAGGAAATGGCTTCTCGCCTGGAGGGCATCTCAAGAAACTTGGACTCACACTCAAGACAAATGGATCAGATTCAGGTAAACATGCTGACGACCGAGCACGTGAGAGCATTGGAAGGCAAACTTACTACCATGGAAGCCGCTTTCAGGGCAATGCAAACCGAGATCCGAGCATTAATGGGTGCTCTCGAAAAGAGATGACACGGCGCTCTTAACCAAATTCTCAAAAATTGCAGTTAGGAACTATGATCTTGTTATCACGACAAATCCTGAAATGCGGTAATCGCGTATTATAGATCGATTTAGCAAGTAACCGACCTCTACCCGTCTCCGTGAAACAGACTGCATACGGCTGCTTTATGGCATACCGATGCTACACGTCTGCATCAACCTGCTTTGCAGGCGATTCAAGTCGGTGGTATCGAGATTACCGCGATTTAAGTTTTGTACAAATTCGTCCAACCCGATTGAGAAACGCAGGCGATCTTCAATCGATAAGTTGTCCTTGGATTGATCGTAAATTATCCCGAGCTGCGATCTGGCAGCATCCATGATGGTCTTCCGCGTATCCGAATCGATCCCGGATTGCGTCCATGCCCTGTCGATCTGGTCTATATAGGTCTGAATACCGTAACAGAGCGATACGGGAAACGGGTTCCCGGTAATTGTGTCCGCGTTTGCCATATTGATCGTTACAGATATTATCAATAACAACAACCCAAGAAGTGTTTTCATGGCTTCTTTTCCTCCTGTTCTTCCTCCAAGCTTAGATGCGAGGACTTGGACAAAGTCGCGTGCGGACAACCAGCGACTTTACAGCGATTAGCAATCAAAGAAGGAAAATCGGAACACGGGCCTTAATTTGGCATCACGCCTCGCGCTCTCCAGCAGGCCGATGTGATTCGGCCATAGTAACAGACGTTCGGTCCTCTCGATCCCGGGACCTGCAGGCACTCCGCCAGCTACTAAGTCGGGATAGTGAAATAGAACCGAGAGCCTTTCCCGTATTCGGACTCGACCCAAATCCGTCCGCCGTGGCCCTCTATAACTTTCTTCGCGATCGCTAGCCCGATGCCGGTCCCGGGATATTCGCTATTGTGGTGAAGCCGTTTAAAAATGGAAAAGATACGATCCCGGTATTCTTGCTTGATCCCTATTCCATTGTCATGAACGCAGAATTGGCATTCCTTATGCTCGGCTACAACTGAAACATGGACACGAGGCGGCTCATCTCGTCGATATTTTATGGCGTTGCCGATAAGATGTTGAAATGCTTGAGCAAGTTGGTTCAAATCGGCTTTCACGGCCGGGAGTCGATCGTGTGTTACCGTCGCACCGCTCTCTTCTATAGCAGAGCGCAAATTGGACAAGGCTTTTTCGTAAGCCTTTTCGGAATCGATCAACCTATACGGCTTGTGTGAATCCAACCTGGAAAACGCCAGAATATCATCAACAAGAGAAGCCATTCTAGAGGCTGAATCGACGGCCCACTTCATCCACATCTCCTCATCGGACCCGGCCTCAATATGCAGGAGTTCTTGCAGTTTCTGAACAGAAACAGCGATATTACGAAGCGGCTCCTTAAGATCATGAGAAGACACGTAGGCGAATTGGCGCAACTCGTCATTGATGCGGGTTAGATGGGCGAGGGCCTTTTCCAAGCCTTCTTCAGCTTTTTGGCGTTCAATGATTTCCTGCTTCAGGTGCTCATTTATTGCCGCAAGCTCTCCGGTACGCTCCTGGACCTTGGCCTCAAGTGCTTCGTGGGACTTTTTCAAAGCCTCCTCGAGCGATCGCTTCTCTCGTAGAGACAGTATCATCGAGTTGAATGCCTGGGAAAACCCGCCAAGGAAATCAACCCGCTGGCCCAGGTCACCTTTGGCAACCTGCCGCGTCTGCCAAACCAGATGCCGCAGGTTTGCATGCAATTGCTTGTACGGGGAACACATTAAATTGCGGACCGGCGGATCGACGCCCAGATCTCCCCTGGCGAGGCTGCTTATAAAACTACGTGACTCATCGAAGTCCTTAATCAGATCGTTGGTTGCTTTCCGCAGCAGAGCGAGGTCCTCATGCACGGGCTCGGATAGGGATAGAGGCTCGGGCACGTCACCATTAAGCAGATCTGAAATGCTTTTCGTGAGGTTGCGTAATGTTCGAAGTTCCGCCTCGGTCACCACACGCTCCCAAACTCAATAGTCCAGCGGGCATGGTAACAAGCCTACGCTCGTGTCAGTGAGCGCCAGCCCTATTCTTTCAAACTAACCGCAAAGCGACAGGTCCTTCCGCCTGATGCCCAGCAATCAACTTCAGTGACATCAAATTCTTTTTGAGAATACGCATACAGAATTCCCGCGATAAATCCTTCATCATAGTCGCAGACAGTCTCCCCCACCACAGGCAGGCCGGAGCAATCCAAGTCCTCGGAAACGGTCAGCGTAAACCGCATTTTCTCGAAGTCGGCGTATTCTACCCTCAAGATCCCAATACCAAGCGACCTAAGTTTGTCTTGCAGTTCAGCGAGAAATTCATCCGGCCCAAGATCCATATTCAGCACGTTTTTGCAGAACTCGGAGCCTGCTAGCTTTCCCGCTTCTTTGAGGATTTCATTGGTCCTTTGCACACCGTATTTGACAATTAAGACGTCTCTCAACGAGTATTGCATAAGTCTGTAAACGGCCACGCCGGTGCTTGGACCCAGATTGGGTCTACCTTCCTCGATGTCGCCCAAGTCCTGCCACCGGAATTTATAGGCCGTTCGCTCCTCTTTGAACATTGTTCCACCTCCCCATGCCTATGGAACGGAGTCTTCATCCGATCCGGTTTGGGGTCGCCGTAAGTGCCAAGAATCTGTTTGACAGAGGGACCTGTAACAGCGCATATGCAGCATAACCCAATTTCCCTTTTGTCGAATACAAGATGCTACTGTACATAATTGTGTCAAGACAACCCGAAGACGAAGTCGTCTCACTCCATATCGTCATCGAGCCCGAGCTTATTCATATAGTGCTTCAAAGAATAGCGTGAGATTCTCAGTAACTTGGCGGCTCCGACCCTGCTGCCGCCCGAGTGTCGCAGAGCTTCATTGACCATGAATCGTTTCAAATCATGGGTGATCTCATTGAGAGACTGTTCCGTGGGGAAAGATATGGAAAATGAAGTCTTATTGCCGTCGGAAGAGAATTGCATATCGTCTTGAAGCCCGAGATGTGCAAGGGTCAGTGTTCTCCCGTCCGATAGCATCAAAGCACGCTCCAGGACGTTTCTCAGTTCACGGACGTTTCCGGACCATTGATATTTCTTAAGGGCGTTGAGAATCTGTGGAGAAATCAGAGGTCTCTCATGAAGCTGCATTTCCACGCCAAGTTTTACGAGAAGCTGCTCCACAAGCAGGGGAATATCTTCAGATCTTTCCCGGAGCGGCGGAATTTCTATTCTCATAACATTTAACCGGTAGAAGAGATCTTGTCGGAAACGCCCTTCTGCCACTTCTTTTTCCAGGTCTCTATTCGTAGCGGCAATGAGTCTTGCGTCTACCGAGATTTCTTTCTCACCGCCGACTCTCGTAAATTTCTTGGTATCCAGGAACGTCAGGAGCTTTGATTGGAGCGGCAATGAAAGCTCACCGATCTCATTCAACAAGAGCGTGCCACCTTCGGCCAACTCGAGCATTCCTCGTTTTCGTGCAGCCGCACCGGTAAAAGCTCCTTTTTCATGGCCGAAAAGTTCCGATTCGGCCAGATTCGGTGCTATGGCCGCACAGTTAATGGAAAAATACGAGCTCCCTGCACGAAGAGAGTGCCTGTGAACATATTGGGCGAGATGATCCTTTCCACTACCGCTTTCTCCGGTCAACAGGATAGTGATATTCGTCTTTGCTGCTATCAACGCTTTCTTGAGAGTAGCTTGCATAGCTTTGGAAGGATATTCTTCCATAGTATCCGGAGAGATCTTGATTCTATTCAGGTCGGTAATGTCGCGAGCTATGGTGAGAATACCTATGACCTGGCCCGAATCGTCCTTCAGGGGGACTTTTGTGTCGGAAAGAGTCACCATTGCACCATTAATTCTGGCTGTGTGCTCGCTTTGTATTGATTCCCCCTTGAGAACTCGTGAATCCACATCTCTTATGTAAGCGGCATCTTCAGGATGTAGAAAATCTTTGTACGTTTTACCGATAATTTTGGATGCAGGTGCCCCCAGGAATCGTTCCGCCGCAGGATTTACATCGATATACTTTGAGGATCTATCGTTAAGAAAAATGTAATCTTCGGCTGCTTCAAAAATGGCTCTGAAACGTTGCTCACTTTGCCGTATAGCTTCCTGAGCCGTTTTGTTCGCCGTAATATCCATAATAGTGCCGGCCATTCGTACGGGATGGCCTTCAGAATCCCATTCGACAACTTTCCCGCGCAAGAGAATCCAGACCCATTCGCGGTTTTTTGTGCGCAGGCGGTGTTCAGATTCGAATGCAGCCGTGCTTCCCTCCATGTGTCTATTCAGTGCGGCTAGAACAGAGGGTTCATCATCCGGATGCACACATTTTCTCCATTTCTCACGACTCGGTGCTATTTCATCTAACCTAAAGCCGAGTATTCTAGCTCCCTGCTCGTTAAGGACTCCCTCATCTGTTTTAATATTCCAGTCCCACCAGCCCAGATCCGCACCGGTCAGGGCCAACTCGAAGCGTTGCTGGGCTCTTCTCAAAGCCTTTTCCGCTTGCTTACGCTCTATAGCGAATGCTATGGATCGTGACAGCAAATACCCGTCGTATTTGTCTTTTAGGAGGTAATCTTGTGCGCCTTCTCTCACGGATTGAATGGCCACCGTTTCGTCATCGAGACCGGAGAGGACCACAACAGGAATATCAGGATTAACCTTTTTTATCTCCAGAAAAGTCTCAATTCCCTGAGCATCGGGCAATCCCAGATCCAAAGTGATAACATCGAAGGTTTCTTCTTCCAGACACTTTTGAGCGCTCTCAATTGTTTCCGCATGCGTGAGCGAAAATTTCGTGTTCGTGATCTCTCTCAGCGCTTCTTTCAGAAAAAGGGCATCTACGGGATTGTCTTCTACAATTAGCACTCGTATTAGGTCCATGCTGAACTCTCAGTCCCCGATCTTGTGTTTATTCGCACTGGGCTTCTGGAAGTCTGACCAGGGTGAACCAAAACTCGCCAAGGCGTTCCAGCGCATGGTTGAATTGTTCCACGTCGACCGGCTTGGTGATGAAGCAATTGGCATGCAGTTCATAGCTTCTCCAGATATCTTCAGGAGATTCAGAAGTAGTGAGAATAACGACGGGAATATGATGCAAAGACGGATGTTTCTTAATGTCCGCCAATACTTCACGTCCATCTTTCTTGGGAAGATTTAGATCCAACAGAATGATGCCGGGGGTAGGAGCGTCTGTAAATCTTCCTCGTTTATAGAGAAAATCCAGAGCTTCCTCACCATCTTCTACAACATGTAAATTATTGCATATCCTGGCGGCGGTAAACGCTTCTTTGGTCATCAACACGTCAATAGGATTGTCTTCAACCAGGAGAATTTCAACTGATTGCACCTGCATGCCCCTGACCATCATACTTGTAAACCCCTTTTTGGTATGGTGAAGTACAACGTAGTTCCAACGTCCGGCTCCGACTCTGCCCACACTCTTCCGCCATGACGTTCCACTACCTTTTTTACTATAGCCAGCCCCATTCCGGAACCTTCATATTCCGATCTCTTGTTGAGCCTTTGAAAAATCACAAAAATGCGATCGAGATACTGGGAATCGATCCCGATGCCATTATCTTTTACGGAGAAGATCCAATTATTCCTATTCTTGACTGCTGAAATATGAATATGCGGAGCAACGTCCTTCTTCCGAAACTTTATAGCATTTGCTATGAGATTTTGAAATACCTGGAGTAATTGGGTCTCGTCACTTGTTACAGTGGGCAGAGGATCATGAGTAATTATCGCTCCGGTATCGGAAATGATTGTCTTCAAATTGTTCAAAGCCTCTGCCAATATTTGGCCGCAGTCTGTCAATTTTGGAGGTTTTCCCCGGGTTCCCACTCGCGAGTACGTCAACAAATCCAGGATGAGCGTTTTCATGCGTACCGCGGAGTCCACTGCATAATGAATGTATTGAATCGCATCTGAATCGAGCCGAGTCTGGTATTTTCTCTCAAGCATTTGCATGCAACCTGCGATATTACGCAGAGGCTCCTGCAAATCGTGGGAGGCCACATAAGCGAATTGCTCCAGATCTTTGTTCGATCTCAGAAGTTCCTCTTCCGCCTTCTTGCGCTCACTGACATTGCGGGCAGCCGCAAAGACTCCGACAATGCTTCCGTACATATCCCGATACAGAGAAGCATTGTACATTACGGGAACAGTTCCGCCATACCTATGTTGAAGCTCCAATTCGTAGTCGCTCACTAAACCGTCTCTAAATACTGTTTCATAGCCTTCCCGCGCTTTTTCGGGATCGGTGAAGTAATCCGAAAAATTTGTGCCGACAAGCTCTTCCCGGGAAAATCCTGTGACCTTCTCAGTGGCGGTATTGACGTCAGTGATAATTCCTTTTGGACTGATAGTGACGAGGGGATCCAGGCTGGCTTCGATCAAACTACGGTTGTATGCGCTTGCAGCCTGCAAAGCCTCCTCGACCTTATGCCTGTCAGTTACGTCCAGGAGGATGAAGACAAGTCCTTCAACTTGTCCGTCTGCATCTTTTATCGGATAAAGGCTCCAATCCCAATATGTTGTTCCTCGATCGGGATCGTCAGGAAAATCAAACGGTTTTGCATAAACCGTGAAAGCTTCGCCCGTTTCAACCACTCGCCTGAAAATGGACTCGTTCTCTTCATGCGGGTACAGATCGAAATGGTTTTTTCCCGGAAAGTACTCCGGAGGATAACCACACGCGTCTGCATACGCTTTATTTACCTGAATAAAGTTAAACTCTTTATCGAGATAAACAAGCGAAAAATGCGTTGTAGAGAAAACTCTACTGAGGATTGCCGCATTTTCAAGAGATTTTTCCCGAATTTGTTCTGCTTCTCTACGCTCGGTAATGTCGATACCTATTTCCAGTATGAGAGGCGAACCGTCAACATCGGTAAACGGATATTTGAAACCTTCTATGATGCTGCCGTCCGGCGCCATACTTTCCCATTGATGGGGTTCACCTGTTTCGAGCACATTGCACGCCGCGCAAAAATCACACGGTTCTTCACGATTGAAACGATATTCGAAACACTTCCTTCCCTTTTCGTCAGGAAATTTTTCACGAAAACTGCGGTTGGCGAATGCAATATGAAAATCCGGCGTCAAGAGGCAGACCATAACCGGCATTGTTTCCAACATGTCGTAAAGCCGTTTTCGTTCGGCCACAACAGTCTGTTCAGCCCGTTTGCGTTCTTCGATCTCCGCTTGCAGGGAATCATAGGATTGACGCAGTCTCCGCACCATGCCGTTAAAAGTTTGGGCCAGCACTCCTATTTCATCCCTGCTGTTTGTGACTATGGAATGATCGAAATCTCCTGAACCGATAATCTCTGCACCTCGGGAGAGTTCTTGTATTGGAGAAAGAACCGCTTTCCTGATGAGGAGGAGATTGAGAATGATAATCCCGATCATTGTCAGAAACGCGATCAGCACCGATACTTCTGTAATCCTCTGTTTCTGCAGCATCTGGGAACGTGTAGCCCTGTCCAGGCGTTCTGCTGCATTAACCAACTCCTCAAGACGCACGGACACCATGCCTGACAATGTTTCCTTGAGCAGCTTCAGATCAAGGTAATGATCTGTGTTTTTGCCCACTTCCACAATTTGCCGGTACGCGGAGTTGACGTCTCGATATTTATCAGCCAGATCCCGTAATAGTACCCGATCGAATGAACTATCTGCCTTCGCATCGTCGATGATTTTACCCAGAACTTCGTTCTGCTTGATCCATTGCCTCAACGGACGGCTGCCTGCATGTGTAAGGTATTCATCCATGAAGGACTTCATCAGGAAGGCGCTTCTGACCACTTCGGAGGTAATTCCACTCTGGCGAATACCTTTTCTCACCTCATGGGAATTCCAGAAGAGAATCGAACCGATGATCAGCATCAGGACGATGAAGAAAATGGAGGTGATTAAAATTCTACGCTTGATGGTCATCAATGGTCCCTAGTGAAGCATCTGGACCTTTTCGGGTCGGACGGACTGTAACACGCCAAAGTGGATAAAGTCCAAGAGGTCCGGCATCTCGAATTCCTGAACACCCTGACTGGATTTCATCCATCTCAACTCCGCTTCCATTGCCAGGACAAAAGGGCGGCTCAGACTGAGATCGAAACTGCTATTTTCCCATACTTCCGGTATGTGATGGGGGCCCAGTTTGGATACCAGGATCCGAAGCGCCTCATCACGATGATTGTGCAAGAAATCATCTGCAGCATCCAGTGCAGACAAGATTTTTTTTATCTCAGAGGATTGTCTTTCCAGAGTGGAGTTGGTCCCGACGAGCAGCCAATAATAATCTTGTTCGCTCTGGGCCGGCCAACTTATCATTTTATCACCTAATGTGTTTTCCATCTCCTTGGCGAAATTAGCCCAGGTTACTGCTGCATCGATTTCGCCTTTGGCGATGGCTTTTATCTGTTCGGAAGGAGTCAGGTCCACGATGTGGATTTCCTGGCGGGGAATGCGGTGGAACATGAGAAAAAGGTGAAAAAAATAATCGGCAACGGTGGAACGAACAACGCCTATTCGTTTGTTTCTAAGATCGGATATCTCGGTGATGTCATGATCCTTTCGCGCGACAAGCCTTACATCACGAGTCTGTCCGATAGCGGAAAGGACGCGAAGCTCCGGATGTTCACTAATGTTGCTCACAAAAACGAATTCAGATACGGTCGCCAGACCGGCCTTTCCTGCAAACACCTGCCGTAGTGAAGCCAGTCCGGATTCCTCGATTTCCAGTCGTACGTCAACACCTCGCGCAGAGAAGTATCCCTGTTTCTCGGCAATCCACAATAATGCAGAATGATCTCCCGGATAGGTGGAAATAACCAGTTTCTCGGTAGCATCAGCCGCTTTGGTGTTCGGTTGGGATGCATCACATCCGTACAAACAGGCTAACGAGATGACAGATAAAAAAAGGAGAAGAATTCCTGAAAAATGATGTCTGTTCAATGTACGAATTCCCTCCGACCAAATTCCTGCGCGCTTCTCATGCTTAATAGTTTTTCTTGCTACTGCGTCTCAGGGGCACGGATTTCAGAAAATAGGGAATCGTTCATTCCGGGTCTTTCACTGAAAAGCAGAGCGATCCCCCGTCTATAACGTTTCACCGGGAAAACTGAAAGCGTTCTTGCAACCTGCAATAGAAGTCCATTGACGCCTCTTGTTCGAGAAGGTGAAGAATCAGTAATACATTGATTAAGAAAATTACCTGGTTGCGACAAAGTAAACCGCACCGAATCCCCTTTTGAATGAAAAGAATGAAGTCAAGAAGCCCACGACGGTCTTGTAGTCCGTTGTAGGCATGCCTTGTTCAGGCTTTTCTCAATTGAGGATTTAGGTTAGTGGTGTCTAAAAAAGTGCCCTCCGCACCGTGCGTCTTAGATAATTTCCAGCATAAAATTCTTCCGTAAATTACCAAAAACATACGCCTGTTGTCAAGCCGAGGAAAGAATGGAAGATAGTTTTGGTGCCGTTCAACTAGCGATATGAACACTTAGAAACAAAGTCTATGCATGTGGAGGAGGGGAGGTTCAGGGGAAGGACTTTCTTCAGAAAGTCGATCCCTTGTACATTTCTTGAAACAATTGCTCGCAGTTTAATCAGCCCATGCAGGCATAGCTTTCATATAACTGGCTGCCCGCTCAAGTGCTGTCTTGTCGTTCAGATTGGGTTGCCACGTTTTGAGCCATTCGGCAACTACCGCCTGAATCTCGTCCCGGGGCTTTATACTACCCTGTTCGTCGATGCAAAATTTGCAGTAGTCTTCTGATATGCCCTTAAAGTCGGGCATGTCCAAAGGTGCTCCACAGGAATAGCAGAATTTATCCATTGACGTCTTCTCCTTTTTGTTTTGACAAAATGACAAAGTCTCACCAAATAGTGACCTTATTGTGCATCGTATATAAGCCTGGGTTATTTGTCTATTGTTAAGTTTCACTCAAAATATTACTTCTTAGCTTGATTCAAATCAACGAATGAGAATTCGTTCCCACGAAACATCGCATGATATGTGAAAGCAGCATTGGCATGGTATGAGAAATGTGTAAATAAGGGAACTTCCACTTGATTTCGTTCACTACACAGGGTAGAGGCTCCTCAGGAGTCTGTTTTGCCGGGGGCCCCGCGTTCGGGGGGTCTTCGCTTATTGTCTCGAGCCAGAGTGCAGCTTGCGCTCAAGTTTGGAGCTGGAAGGCGAGATGAGCCGGGTAATCTTCTCCAGAGTTCCGGGAACGGCCGATCACTGAACGTTAATGCATTTCGATGCCATAACCCGAACAGGAGCCTGAAAATGTGTGAAGCAAAAAGCGATATAATCGAAATCGAAGACTTTGTTCAAATTTTGGGAAAAGTGCGCACCACTCTGGAGGCGGTTTACCTGGACGAGATGGATCGACTCGAACAGCAAGCAAATGAGGCAAACCATTGTCCAGAACAACCGCGTTCAGAGAACGCCTGAGTCGAAGCGGGAGAGTGTCGTTTTGTCCGTCAAAGCGTGGAAAAATTCCCAAACCTACAATGTCGGCCGGGTAATAACCGGGTGATAATATGATTATTCTGAAAAATCATATAGTTGGGGGCAGGCTTTTTCACCATGACGGTTTGAATGAGAATTTTAGAGGCTGTGAACACAGGCTGAGAATAATTCACAGTTCCCCGAAGATGTGCCGGATCGAGGGAAAACCCGAAAGAAGCTTTTTCGCGAAACATCCTACTCAAGTGCCAGGGCAGGGAAGTCGCGACGGCACATCTGAGGAGTTGATATGGAAGTAGCAGCATTCGTGCAGGGACTGTTCGTGGGGTTTTTCGCATGTTCTCCCATCGGCCCGATTGGTTTGCTGTGCGTCAAGAGAACACTCACCCATGGACGTCTTGCAGGCCTGGTGTCCGTATTGGGGGCTTCCTCTGTCGATGGAATCTACTGTTGCATAGCGGGTTTTGGCATAACGTTCATTGCAGATGCCCTGGAACGGGCGCATGAGTGGATTCAGCTTGTGGGCGGACTGCTTATAGCTATCGTCGGCATCGTCATAGTTTGCTCGGATCCTCCGATGCAGCGGAACAATTCGGATAAAAGAGGCTTGATTGATGCCTTCTTATCGGCTCTTCTGCTTACACTTGCCAATCCCGTGCCTCTTCTGGTTTTCACAGCCGCTTTTGCTGCCCTTGGCGTGCCCGGGTGGAAAGGAGACTATGTGGCTGCCGGCAAACTGGTGTTCGGAGTTATCGTCGGTTCAGCTATTTGGGCTCCAATACTGGCGCTTACCGCCGGAATGGTTGCGCATAGAATGGATCGGATGCACCTTCGCATGGTGAACAGCGTGTCCGGAGGCATCATCGCCGTATTCGGAAGCATTGTGCTTCTGAGGACGCTTACAACCTGCTTCGCACGATGAAGATGGGCTATTGGGAGAGGTACTTGTCTGCTGTTTCATCAAAACACATTCCTACGGACAGCTTACATTCTTCCTAATGAAGGGTTTTCGTGTCTTGCTCGGGACGATAAGAGAGAATAAAGAGACAAGTAGTTTGGTACGATTTCGCATCCAAGAGGATTACTTCGTGGATGCCGTGTCTTTTGGGAATCCTTGCATGGTAGATTATGATTGAGTATCACGATGCTTAATTCCGTGAACGCTACTTACATCCTCTGCACATTAGCCGTTCCGCTGGTAATCCATTTCGGTCTTCTTCCTGCGGTTTTTGCCGGTCTTGCAGTTCATGTCCTTACATTGAAGCTTGCATCGAGACTACCTGCTCGATGGGGTGGCCTTACGCACAAAGTGGCATTGGCTGCGATAGCTGTCCTCGTGGTTATTGGACTCCTGGGGACTGGCCTTGGGCTGGCCTGGTTCCTCAATGGAAGCGGGGGAATGGCGGCCCTTCTGAAAGTCGCTGCGGAAACCCTTGAAAAACTGAAACGTTCCTTGCCTCACGACATGTCCGATTTGATTCCCCATACGGTGGAAGATCTACGAGCGCAAATCACTGAAATGCTGCGAGAACATGCTCAGAGAATTTCAGCGGCCGGAGTTGCGGGGATAAAGACATTTGTGCAGGTTTTGTTGGGGATGATCGTAGGAGGAATGACAGCTCTTCAGCATTTTAGCAATATAGATGGATTTCCTCCGTTCGCGAGTGCTCTGCATGCTCGGGCAAAAGGCTTGACAGATGCTTTCGATAAAATCGTGCTCGCTCAAGTGAAGATTTCGGCACTCAATACCGTTCTGACAGCACTCTATTTAGCAGTATTCCTGCCGTTGGCCGGGGTCCGTTTCCCTCTAGTCACAGTTCTGATCCCCTTTACTTTCGTTACCAACCTCCTTCCTGTGTTGGGAAACGTCATTTCAAACACTCTCATCGTTTTGATCAGCCTGGGAATATCCCCTCAAGTGGCATTGGCTTCCTACTTGTTTCTCGCGGGGATTCACAAACTCGAATACCTGGTGAATGCACATATTATCGGGGGAGAAGTGCAGGCCCGAAGCTGGGAACTCCTTTGTGCCATGATAGCCATGGAGGCAATTTTCGGCATTGCCGGTCTCGTTGCAGCTCCGGTAGCGTACGCCTGGCTCAAGTCGGAACTGAGAGAGCAAAACATGATTTAAGAAGTCGGTGACATTTGCAGGTGAAAACATCACAGAATAGACGAATCGTCGCCTCACGAGCGTTCGTCATACTGCTGATAACTGAGCTTCAGGGGTGGCGTATTGTTCCTTTACCTGACGTGCAGCAGTCAGTGGTTCACCCCACAAGGGGACGATTTCAACACACTGTGAAACGAGGTTCCGAGGTAGTTTCGCCGTTGAGAGAAATGTTGTACTTCTTGATCTTTCTATAGAAGGTGGCCCGGCCGATCTTGAGATCCTGACAAATCCTGGTGACAAATTCTGCGTCATCTTTATACAAGCGCACCTTGTATTCAAGAATCTCCTTTTCCGTTCTTTCCACACAACTCTGTAATGAATCCGCTTGCTTGGCTTCCACTGCGCTACTTCGTTTCCGACATCCCGCTCTCATCACGTTCACTCTCTTCAGTATGAGTTCCTTGGATATCACTGCGCCTGATGCGAAATTCACGGCATATTCTATGACGTTTTGCAGCTCTCTCACATTGCCGGGCCAATCGTAGGAGAGGAGTATTTTTTTCGCCTCTTCTGCAATACCTGTGATTTTCTTGTTAAGTATACGCGAATAGTAGGCAATCAGATGGTCGGTCATGAACAAGATGTCACCTTTTCTGTCGCGGAGAGGCGGAATGTGAATCGGCAGGACATTCAGTCTGTAGTAAAGGTCTTCCCGGAACATGCCGCTGCTTACGAGCTGAAAAAGATCCTTGTTTGTCGCGGAAATTATGCGAACATTTATTTTACGCGGCCTGTTACTCCCGATACGAAAGATTTCTCTTTCCTGAATGACTCGCAGCAACTTTACTTGCAACCTGTGAGGCATTTCACTTATTTCGTCCAGGAATATCGTGCCCTTTTCAGCCGCCTCAAACTTGCCTATTTTCGTGTTGTGGGCACCGGTAAAAGCCCCTTTTTCGAAGCCGAAAAGCTCACTTTCCAATAATTCGTCGGGTATTGCTCCGCAATTTATGGGCAAGAAGGGGCCGGAAGCCCTCGCGCTCTCATTATGTATCGCTCTGGCGAATATTTCCTTGCCCGTGCCGCTTTCTCCGAATAACAATATGTTAGAACCCGCGAGAGCGGCTTTTTGGGCAGCATTTTTTGCCTCAAGTATCTTTTTCGAGATTCCGATGATGTCTTTGAATCGAATGACGACCTGGCTACCCTCAAGGGACTGCATTACCTTCTCTTGCATCTTCTTGAGGTCCTGCAGTGAGACCAGGATGTCATCTTCTCCGTTATGACTCTTGAGTATGAATATCGTGGCCAGGAGACAAAACTGCTCGTTCCTGTACCTGATGATTATCTCATCCAATTTTGCATCGCATCGTCTCCGGGTAACTGCAGCACGAACCGGCTCGCTGTCCCACACCTGATCGATAAACGCCTTATCATTTGGAACTTTACATTCTCTCAACAATTTTGTAGTAGCTGCATTCTTGTACAAGACCATGCCTTTGTCATTGAAGAGAAGAAGGGCTTCATGCAAGTGGTTGATGATATTTCCTATCCGTGACCTCAGCAGTTCGTTTTCGATGAGTATTTGAATTTCCGAATATTTTGCCTCCAGGAGAGATGCCATTTTTTGTAGGAAGTTGCAGTAGCGTTCAGCGAACTCCAGGAACCTGTGTTTTTGGTCCTCGGTAAAGGCGATAATACCGATGACTCCTACCGATTCCTTCTTGTACTTTATTGGGACGCAGATCTCAGCCTTTTCAGAGCAACCGGGCCGACGTACGCATTCTTTGCAAATAGTGTGGTCTTCCGGGTTCTCTATCGTGATCGGAGTTTTGGTCTGCAAGCAGTAATGAAAGGCTGATTTCGTCTCGATGGTTTGACCGAGGCAATCTCTGTATATTCCTGTGCCGGCTATCCGGACCATTTGATGGTCCATGATGGTCACGTCAATTTGCAGGACTGCCTGGATAGCCTCCGCGACTCTCTGGGAGAGTTGCTGGTACTGGTGGTGGTAATCCTGAGCTGTGCGCGGTCCTTTTGACATGATTCGGGCCTCACTTCGCCTACCTTTCTAACAAGCAGCGGTTAGCGGGGCATACCTGGAAGAGGAATTTGTCCCCTTGAGTTTTGGCGTTGTTGGGGGGCGATGGCTCCTGTCCTCTTTTCACAGATCTTTTCGTGCGACGGTGCATAGCGTCTCCTCAAAGGAGTTGAACGATTCGTTTGTCGAGCCCACAGGACTGACGTCGAGCATAGCAAAGAGGGATAGGGGAAGCAATATAGGGGCCGCGGCATGAGGCGTTGTTCTTCGCCTTCAAGCCGCGGGGCAGAGAGTGGCATGGATAATACCAATGTGTTTTCATAGAGGGAATATTGAGAAACCTGTTATTTGCCGGGACCGGATTTGCTCCCGCCGGTGGCGTGGATTACTTCTTTGAACGCACATTGGTACAGGTTGCCGAGACTGCGGACATGCCGACATCCGCGCTCGTCTCCTAGGAAGCCTTGGAACCCGTTTCGCCGAGTGCCATGCCCGGAAAATTGCTTGCCTCACAAGCGCCGCTTGATCAGAGGCAGGCTGGAGAACACGGCAACTGCCATCAAGGCAGCGAGTAAGAAGAAACCGTTTTGCAGATTTCCCGTGAAAGAATAGAGGGCACCCATTGCATAGGGGAACGCCGATGCGAACACGTATGCCACACCGTTGAAGAACCCTGTCGCATTGGCCACCTCTGTAGATTTCGTAACGTTTTGGAGTACGGTCCAAACGCCGACGATTGCCGGTGAAAGAAACACTTGAGCCAAACAAAGGAGAGCCACGCACATGGCCGGTGTTGTGGCGTACATGGCCACGAAGAGCAGGACGGCGAAGCCGAGACAACCGATCATGACGAAAGCGGCTCTCGAGTTGAACTTATCCATGAGTGGGGGGACAACTATGATCGAAATTGCTCCAGCTACATAAGGCAAAGCTGAAAGCACCCCCATGGTGGTAAATGAAAACCCGAGGGTAGCCTTGAAATAGGTGGGAACCCATCCCATGAACCCCCAGAATCCGGCATTAAGACACGCGTAAATGAGAGCGATTAACCAAAAATCCTGGTTCCGAACAAAGGAGAATCGTCCCGCACGCTCCTCTGCTACTTCCCCCTCTCTCCCCGCCGTAATGTAGGCAACTTCTTCCTTGGTGATTCTGGGATGCAGCGAAGGAGAATTGTACACAAACCGGAAGCAAAGAAGAACCGGGACAGCTCCAGCTACTGCCAGCATGAAGAGACTCTCTCTCCAGCCGAATAAGGCGATGCACCACGCGATTAATGGCATGGAAAGCATCTGGGACAACTGAATGCCCATGTACCACGCCCCGTTGGCCTTGGCTCTCTCGTGAACCGGGAACCAGGCTTGAACCAACTTGGAAGTACTTGGACCAAGGACCGATTCGCCGAGACCCAAGAGTGCACGGCAAACCAGCAATACGGCCACGGATGAAATGGAGCCCATGACGGTCATGAGGACAGCCCAAAATGCGAGAGCGAACCCAAGAGTATTTCGGGGCCCGAAGCGGTGTACGAAAGGCCCGGCAAAGAAGCAGGCGGCACCGTAGAAGAATAAGAAAGCTGTCAGTAGCAATCCCTGGACAGATTTGTCCTCGGTGATCCCGAAGGCGTTTGTGAAAGCGTTATCCGCAATCAAAACCGCAACGTTCGCGCGATCGAAAAAGGCTACCATGTACGCCAGAAATGTAACCACACAAATCCATAATCTTAACTTGCCAACCTTGACGTTGGCTATCACAGGGGCACTGGGCTGGTCCAATCTTGTCGCTTCAATCGACATGACGATTCTCCTTTGATTTCTCAAGTCTGCACAAGGGCCGCCGCTGATTGTCCCCTCCGTGAACAACGCTCCAGTCTTTGAATGACCTATCTCACTTTTTCCAGACTCTTCATGACCACTCTCCGACCGTATGCGCGTTATTCAAGTTCCGTAGCGGCCGGGTAGAAATGCGATTCTCATGCCGATTCGTTCTAATCGGCAGAGGTGAATGGCAGGCGCTGCGATTATGCGAACGCGAGTTATTCCAAATGCACAGTCGAAAGCGAGAAGTCTTCCGGTAGTGCACATACGTATTTTTTCTCTGAAGTATTCTTCAGATGTTCCGCCTTCACGCGTGCCAACAAGCCGGCCTCACGAATCAACTCCGAAGCAGCCTTTACCAGGACCTTCGCGGCGTACAGCATGCCTTTGTGCCCAATGCTCGTGGAGACACTCGCTGTAAGCTGCCAGGAATGCGGTGGTATCCCGATAGGGTAACAGGCTGTCATGATCTGACCTGTCGGGACTATCCAGCTCACATCAGACACATCCGTAGAGCCGGGCAAGAGAATATGGGTATCATTAAGAGGGAGCACATCCGAATGTAACATGTGCCCTTCCAGGTTATCCCGTGTAAAGATGCTGATCTGCCTCATTCTTTGATTCGCGTCGAAGCCTTGTGTCAATTCCCTTGCGAACCTCAGCTCCTCCTCACTCCACACAGGTGAAGCTACACATTGCATGGAATCGGAGAGATGTCGGTTGAGAGAAGTATTAAGCAAACAATCATGACATGCGGTCAAGAGGCGTGCTTCCACTTTCGTGCCCGCCATCAGGGCCGCACCTTCTGCAATATCCTTGATGCGTGCATATATTGCGTCGACTTCTTCTCTCTTCGGGGCGCGAATGTAATACCAAACCTGAGCGTACCCGGGCACGATATTCGGTTCTCGGCCTCCATTCGTTATTACGTAATGGATCCGGGCATTGCTCGACACATGTTCCCGCAGGTAGTTGACCCCCACATTCATCAATTCGACTGCATCCAGAGCGCTCCGCCCCATTTCCGGCGCAAAAGCGGCATGGGACGTTATGCCGTGAAAATCGAATTTCACCGAATTCATGGCCACCCATCCGCAGTTCATAACACCATTGAGCGACTGAGGATGCCATGTGAGGGCGACGTCCAGTTCGTCGAAAAGCCCTTCTCTGGCCATAACAATCTTTCCCACCATGATTTCTTCGGCCGGGCATCCGAACACAACGATAGTACCGGATAAGTTGTCCTGTTCCATTTCGGCTTTCAGAGCTAGTGCTGCGCCGAGGACCGCAGTTCCCAGGAGGTTGTGGCCGCAACCGTGGCCGGGCGCTCCTTCCTTCATCGGCTCTTTCCTGGGGACGGATTTTTGACTCAGTCCCGGAAGAGCGTCGTACTCGGCCAGAAATCCAACGGTAGGGGTTCCATTACCCCAACGAGCCCTGAATGCGGTGGGCATGCCGGCGACTCCAGTTTCTACCTCGAATCCCGCTTGCTTCAACTCGCCTTGCAACAAGTCCGAAGACTGGTATTCATGCAGCGCTGTTTCCGCAAATTCCCACAGTTTGTCGCTTGTCTCTATGAGCCGCTCGGAATGCTCGTTCACCCATTTGAGCCCTATTTCAGACGTCATTTTGTCCACCTCTACAACTCTTTCGCCTGCCTCTGTGTACCGCTCAAGGTACGAGAGCTATGGCCTCAATCTCTACAAGGACTCCTTTTGGGAGCCTTGCCACCTCTACACAGGAGCGTGCCGGCGGCTCGTCCGTGAAGAAAGTAGCGTAGACCTCGTTGACCCTGGGAAAGTCGTCCATGTTCTGCAGGAACACCGTGGTCTTAACTACCGCGTCCAGGGAGGTCCCGGCCGCGACCAGCACGTGCTTGATATTTTCCAAGACCAGCTTTGCCTGTTCTTCAACGGACCCCATGACAACATCTCCCGTTTGAGCGTCGATAGGAATCTGTCCGGACAAGAACACCAGGTTGCCTGCTTGAATCGCTTGGGAATACGGACCTATCGGCGTCGGTGCTTCCGGGGATGCAATCACTCGCTTTTTCATATCAGTCGTCTCCCTTCTCTCTGTTAATTGGTCTATTTCTTGCGAGACGCTGCAGGGGCCATCGCTATCAACCTTGCCTGAACCTTGGGCCAGCCTTGCAGAGAGAAATAAAATGGCCTCGCATGACGCCTCGGAATAGCCGAAGGCTTTCCGGCTTGTCATTCTGATCGCACACGCCTGGCGCTGTTCGGCCTGCCGGATCTTGCATGCCCTCTGCAGCGAGCAAACATGCTCATGTAGCCATGAGGATTGCTTCCACGGGTCGCCGACTCAGGCATCCTCCATCGACAACCGAAAGTCGCAGAAATCCGCGCCTTCCATGATCGTCTGCGTCCTCGTAAACTTGATCTTCGGGTTAAAACCCTCTATCAACGAATAGTCACGGGCACAGGAGAGTATGTATCCGAAGTTTTCCAGCCCGCATTTCCGGTACATGTCGGCATATCGGCATCGTGTGACGTTGAATGCAACACGCGACGGTGTCGTATCGAGCACTTCAACATCCAGAGCTCCGCCCTTGCCGAAAAGAGGTAAGACCTTGTTCTGAAAGTATTCCAGGGTATCGCCTCCGACCACATCTCGCAGGGCAGTGCCTGCAGTCCTCGCCAGGGAGGCAATGGCCTTTTCCACTACCTCGAGAGTTTTTTCACGGCCGAATTCTTCAATAAACGCTTCGATCAGCGGAACGGAAATCAGGGCCTCAATTTCCCTTCGTGTGAGGGTGGAGACCGTGTCGATGTCCGAGGCTGCGGGTCCTTCCTGCTCTCCAGCGGCCGTTTCTCTCTGTTTCCCCAGGGAATCCTTATCTATCACGAGGTCCTTCAGAGCCTTCTCCTTGGAGAGAGGCTCTAGCGTGACGTCGCCATCAACGCTGGTCTGGCAAAACAAGCCGGGCTTGCCGTCGATTCTTCCCGTGCATCGACCGCAGATTCCAAGCGAGCAGCCCGCGTGGTCGTAATAGGCCAGGGTGCTGTCCAGATTCTGATATATGTAATCGAGCACATCCATAGCGCTCATCCCTTCCTCGAAAGGAACCTCGTAGGTATCGTAATGAGATTCAGCGTCTGCGGAAGGGTCAAAGCGAAAAACCTTTGCCTTTATCGTGTCGGCGGACATGTGTTCTCCCTCATTTCTTAGTGTTTTCCGAGAGTGTCAGAATGCGACGCCATGAGTTCCTTCATGAATTCCAAGTAAGGATGAGTGCCTTTGGGTAGACTCATAGCGGTGACTGTCACGGGTCGCTTGCTCAGAGCAAATCCGTCACCTGTGCGTTTCAGAATGCTCTCCTGGAGCCAAATATCATTGTCGGTGTTCGGATAATCTTCACGGAAATGGACTCCTCGGCTTTCCTCACGGGCTAGAGCGCTTTGAGCGGCCATATCAAGCAACTGAACCATATTTTTCGTTTCGATGACGTCCAGCCACTCTTTATTGTATTTCCGGCTCTTCGAGCTGCACGCCAGATTCGGAATTTCGTCTTTGCTGACTGAGTCGAGGAATTGGATGAATGCCTGAAGCTCTTCCTTGTTGCGTATCGGCCCCAGATGTTTATGGGCAGCTTCTTGGACGCGTCTTCTCACCTGAGCCGGCTTGAGTCCATTGGAAGTGCGCAGAGGTGCCTCGGCGCTCTCCTGCAAGCCTGCAAGAACCTTCGCGTCGGTCTTGGGAACGTGTGCCGCTTTTGCGTACTCTCCTGCATTGGCTCCAGCGTCCGCTCCGTGAACAAGCATCTCGGTGATGGCCGAAAAAACGCGGTTGGCTCCAAAAACGCCCAGGCTACATTCCCCAGCCGCATACAGACCCGGAACGGTGGTCTCAAATCGATCGTTTATTACGATTCCGCCGTCAAAATATTCCGCAGCGGCCCCGACCTCCATGGGGTCATTCTCTTTGAGTTTTTTGCCCCAGTCGGACAGGTCGATAGCCTTATATTTCCAATTTGGGAATATCAAGGAGACGACGCCCTCGACTCTCTCCCACGGCACGTCTCCCCTGGTGTAATGCACCCCTCCGTTGGGCAACCCTTTGCCCGCTCGGACTTCCTGCAAGGTGGCATGCGAAATGAAGCTCTTGTTCCACTCCGTAAAGGTTCCCTTTTCAACGACGAAGGGATCATACTTCTTGAGGAATTCCTCTCCGTCGCTATTGGTCAAACGACCGCCCATGAACAAGCTGAGAATGTACGGTGCGATGCTCCCCCTCCAGATAGGGGGTTCGAGAAACACGTTGCAGCAAAAGGTTATGAATTCCATGTTTCCGAGGTCCGCACCCGCACGATGGGCAATGGCGGTCCCGTCCCCCGAGAGATCCCGCATACCCGTATTGGGCCAGAAAGCCTTGTGCCAGCCACCTGATGCTATGATCACGGCTTTGGCGTGAAACTGTACGAACTCCCCGGAACGAATATCCAGCCCGACGGCACCCGTGACGATTCCGTCTTCCGTGCAAAGCTCAAGGAGAGCGGTGTCCTCCAACAGGTCCACGCCGAGGGACCTCGCTTTTTTCAGCAAAGCGTCCATGATGCCGATTCCGGAGGTGAACACCATGCGCTCGTCGGATATTTTTATCTTGATTCCCCATTCAATCAGCTCCCGTAGGCATTGAGGCGCTACTCTGATATACTGTTCGACTAACTTCTGATTGTTCAGGAACCAGCCCTGCGTAACAATGTCGTTGAAGACCTTCTCAGGCGTGTCGTTGGGATCTCCTTGCAGCCCTTCGATTTTAGCCATGCTCGCGCCATTCAGCGTAAAATCCGCTCCTGCCATCGGGGTCGCTCCGCATCGTGCTATAGGCCCCTTGCTCAACAACGCCACCCTGACACCCTTTTGACGCGCGCCGATCGCGGCCCTGAAGCCGGCCCCGCCGCCCCCCACAACCAACACGTCCGTATCGATTATTGTGGCTGACATTATCTGCCTCCTTTTGTCAACAGCCGAAGTATAACCTTATTGGCCGAAGCCATTCCTTCTTTGCAGAGAGCTCCAAGATTGTCAAACAACTCTCTGAAGTTGTCGGCAAGTATTCCGTTGGTATTGCTGATTACCGAGCCTCTCATGGACAGAAGAGCCATTTTTATGGCCCATCCGGAGGCCAAGGCGACTTTGTATGCGCAACCCTCTTTGGCTCCATCGCAAATCATCCCCGAAATACTTCCGACGACGTTGCTGACCGCCCCCAGGATTCGCCTGGCATCACCACCGAGGAGGTATGCCACCCCCGCGGAGGTGCCCACCCCAGCGGATATTGCACATCCGCACATGGGGGATAGAGTTCCTGTAAACGACTTACAATAGACGGTGATAATGATACTCAACGCTAGAGCCCGCAAGAGCTTCTCTTGGGAGACCCCAGTCTTTTCCGCCACAGCCTCCATGGTGAGGAAAACAGTGATGCCTTGATTGCCACTTCCGGCGCAGGTCATAGCAGGCAGCCGACTCCCGGACATTCTTGCTTCACACGCGGCAGCGCAGAGTCTTTCCGCCAGACTGATCATATCGTCGCTCACGAATGTCTCGGAAACCAGCTTGGCATAATTTTGGCTCGCGCCGTTCTTTATGGCGAAGCCTTCCCTGGCAATAGTCATGTTCATTGCAATCCCGTCCTGGAGAAAACTCAAATCACTGACTGACACAGTCTCGGCAAATGAGATGAAATCCTCCAAGTCGTAGGCCTGGATATCATGGGCCAACGAGTCCGGCAGTTGCGCATTCAGGTCCCACGGTTGAAAATGATCTCCTTTTTCAATGCTGACCACATTGAGATGTTGGTTTTTCGTGATGACGCGCACTTTTTCTTGATCGGTCGTTAAAATGGTTTCAATGAATAATTCGGTACAATTCTCCGGCACTGTGATGGTGACCCTTTTCTGTTGAACTATTTCTTGGGCTTTTTCGACATCCTCTTCAGTGCACTGGTCTATTACACAGAATCCCTTTTCGGGTTTGCCGGCTACTATCCCCAAAGCAGCAGCTATCTGCAAACCTCTGGCAGTAGTTCCTGGTATCCCTACTCTTAACGCATTCTTGAAGAGCAACGGATCCAATCGGATTTCCACACCCACCAACGTACCCGAAACCTTTGATCTTGCCAGAGCGGCAGAATAGGCTACTGCCACGGGTTCTGTGCAGCCGCTGGCCGGCGTCACCACACTTTGCAGAACCTCCAGCAGTTTCTTGTTCCTTTCGGTTGACAAGGTCTGTGACCTCCTTATTATCTCTTTATCGCGTCAACGCTATATGCAAGGGATGTACCAAAAGTGCTTGCTCACTTTGTAGTGCGAGAGAGCTGTCGGTGTACGAAACGTCGAGTCCCTAGCCCGAGGCGGTCTTTGACTGCCCCAAAAGTGGCAAGCCATTGGGAACGGAGCCATTACGAGGTATTGGTCGCAGGAAGGAGAATGGCATCGTGATCGGACGAATTCTCGGCCAGCCAGATCTCAAGCGGTCCCTGGAACTTATGATAGATGCCCCAGCACACCGTCCTTGTCTTAGTTTCGAGAATGGATACCCGTACAAACGGACTATTCATGACCTGTCTCACATCTGAGACTGTCTCATTCATGAGATTCAAGCTGTCCAGCGAGGAGGTCAGGGGTGCAACGCCAGGGTCGAGAGAACAATCGTAGGGCATTCACAAAGGGTAAAATCGGTTCACGCAGAGCATCGTTTTGATTCAGTCGGCGTTTGGCAATGAACTTGTCGAATTCTGCTGCAATAGCGGATCCGGGAATGGACAAGAGTAGGAGGACGCGTTGGCAGGCTTCCACAATATGTGTCAGTTAACAATTCTGCTCATTCAACTCTGACACCAGTGCATCAAGATCTTTCTTACAAGGTGGGTAATTCGGAAAATACAGAGTCAAGAGTCTACCGAGAATGGTTGCATCAATGTGATGGTAATAGAGGGTTGTCATCACATTTACTATCGCTCCCGTAGGCTTTCATTTGCGTGTTGGATAAGAGGTGTAAGAAAATATTCGATCACTCTTCGTTTATCGGTTTTTATCTCGACTGTTACCGCCATTCCAGGGGACAGGTTCACCACGTTCTTGCCAACGTGAACCGTGGAGCGCCCCAGCTTGACGCGTGTCGAATAGATCAGACCTCGTTTTTCATCCTGTATCGCATCGGACGATACGTGCTTCACCTCTGCGTGGATCGTTCCATACTTCGTATAGGTGAAAGTTTCGATTTTTACTTCTGCATCCTGACCGGGAGTGACAAAACCGATATCCTTGTTCTCGAGGAATGCTTCCACCTCCAAAGCATCATCTTTAGGGACAATGATCATGAGCTGCTGCGCGGGAGTGACCACACCTCCTATTGTATGGATTGCAAGCTGCTGGACTGAACCCTCTACAGGTGCAAGGAGCTTCATCTGCTTATGGCGCTGCTGAGCTTTGATCAGCTCCTGAGAATTCGCAGTTACTTTCTGGTCGGCTTCCCGCTGAGTGTCCATCATGGTTCTGCGGGTCTCCGCGATAAGTGAAGCTTTTTGCTTCTTGACCCCATCGAGAGCTGCTTGACTCTCCCGAAGTTTCTCCGTTTGAGATGCGAGCTGGCCCTCCTGCTCAATAAGCGTCTTCTCACGTTCAAGATAGTCTTGCTTTGAAGCGACGTCCTGTTCGTAAAGCTTTTTGAACACTTCCGCTCGATCACGTGCAATGGGGACAGTGCGTTCAAGAGTGTTGACCACCTCCTTGGTGGAACGCAGTTCCGCTTCAACACGGGTTACTTCAGCCTCGGTGCGATCCAGCTTCGCTTTATATTCGTGCCACTGGCCTTCGAGAAGACGCTGCTCTTCTCTCGATCGATCCACAGGAATATCAGGCAAATCGCTCAGGACAGGGTCGCCACCGTCCATTGCCCGGAGAAAAGCACCTGATCGGGCTGCCTGTAATCTAGCAACGATGAGATCGTTTTCCAGTCGAGCCATGTCGGCAGCGGTTGCTGTGGAATCCAACTCTATCAGCAAGTCGCCGGCTTTCACGTTTTGCCCGTCCGTGACATGGATTGCTCTCACTGTGGAAGTCTCAAACGGCTGGATTGTTTTGACCCTTTCATTAGGGACGATCTTTCCCTGGGCAGTGGCAACAACATCGACATGACCAAAGAACGCCCACAATAAAGTGATTGCCGCAAATGCAATAAGCAGCCACATGATGACACGCGGGGCAGGGGAGACGGGTGTTTCTTGCAGGGCGAGTGCAGCGGGAAGAAATTGAGCCTCATGAGACAAACGAGGAGGTGAATCCATTTCCTTCCGATGCTTCCATGCGTACGCAATCACCATCTTATAGCGTTGCAAGAGATCGCCGAAAGCTCTGAGTCGAAGCAGCATGCCCATAGCCTAGCTCAACCTTGTTGCAGGCGATAAAGAGTAGCATAATAGCCTCTTTCACGATTCAGCAGTTCTGCGTGAGGGCCCTGTTCAACGATCTGTCCGTGATCCATGACGAAAATGCGATTCGTGATGCGGACTGCAGAGAGTCTATGCGCAATAATGATCACCGTACGGCTTGCACAAATCGCTTTCATATTGTTTTGAATTATTCGCTCCGATTCATAATCAAGAGCGCTCGTTGCTTCATCGAATATAAGAATGCGAGGGTTTGTCATAAGAGCACGAGCGATTGCGATTCTTTGGCGTTGGCCTCCAGACAGAGTGTCTCCATGTTCTCCGACCATGGTGTCGTAGGCTTCGGGCAATTCCAGTATGAATTCATGAGCTCCTGCAAGTTTGGCTGCATGGATGACCTGTTCCATACTCGCTCCCGGGTCGACAAGGGCGATGTTCTCTCGAATTGTCCTGTTGAAGAGCACATTCTCCTGGAGTACGACCCCGATCTGGCGCCGAAGTGAGGAGGAGTCGGCCAGAGCAAGATCGAGACCGTCGATCATCACCCGACCACGTTCCGGAACATACAGTCGTTGAATGAGCTTGGTGACAGTACTCTTGCCTGAACCGGACCGGCCGACTATACCGATGATCTCGCCGGGGCGGATGTCAAAGGTGATTCCTCTGAGCACTTCAGGAGCATCAGCTTTGTACCGGAAGACCACATTGTCAAATACAATCCTTCCCTGAATCGGCGGAAGGGTGCTCTTAGCGCTCGAGACTTCGGTGCGAGCATTGAGAATGTCACCAAGTCGTTGAATGGAGATACCAGTCTGCTGGAAATCCGACCAGAGTTGTGCGAGTCGTATTATGGGCTGTGAGACCTGGCCGGCAAGCATGTTAAAGGCAACGAGCTGGCCCACAGTCATGTCACCATTTATGACGAGCCGGGCACCAAGCCACAGAGTAGCAACCGTCACCAGTTTGCTGATGAGTGAAATACCGCTGCTGGCCAAGTTACCGGTTGTCGCGGTGCGAAAGCTCGTTGACACGTACGCTGCCAGTTGATTATCCCACCTGCGGGTCAATTGAGGTTCGACTGCCATTGCCTTCACTGTTCCGATGCCGGAGAGGGTCTCCACCAGGAAGGAATGATTCTCGGCACCCCGATTGAATTTCTCATGGAGGCGGGCACGAAGAACAGGGGTGAAAACCACCGAGAGAATTGCATAGCAGGGTAGGGAGATTACCACTATCAAAGTGAGCCACATGCTGTAATAGAGCATTACTGCCATGAATACCACGGAGAATAACAGATCCAAAACCAGCGTGATTGCATTGCCGGTAAGAAAATTCCGTATGTTCTCCAGTTCACGCACTCGAGCGACCGAATCTCCCACTCGCCGTGAATGGAAATACGCCATTGGCAGATTGAGCAAGTGACGGAACAATTGAGCCCCAAGCTGAACGTCGATCCGACTGGTGGTGTGCGAGAAGACGTAGGTCCGTAGACCGTTTAAGACTACTTGGAAGACGATTACCACAAACATGCCTATAGCAATGACATCAAGAGTCGTGAAGCCTCTGTGTACCAGGACTTTATCCATTACCACTTGAAAGAAGAGAGGAGTAATAAGGGCGAAGATCTGGAGCACAAAACTGACCAGGAGCACTTCGCTCAACAATTTACGATATTTCATTATTGCTGGAATGAACCAGGTGAAATCGAATTTGCTCATCTCTCCAGCAAGAGACGCACGTGACGTGAAGAGAATGAGCTCACCGGTCCATCGGTTACTCAGGTCAGCGAGCGATATCATCTGAGGAAGTCCTGCAGCCGGATCGTGTATCAAGACTTGCTCACTGTTGCTCCGTGCAAGTATGAAGCAGCTACCATCCTTACAGAGAGCAAGAGCAGGCAAGGGGGTTCTATCGAGACGCTTCGGGACAGTTTTCACAGCTTTGGCTTCCAGACCGAGTTGTTTGGACGCAAGGAGAATGTCGGATTTGGAGAATGGCTTGCCATCCACTTTGAATTGATGGGCAAGTTGATCTGGATCTGCTGCGATAGCATGGAAACGTGCGATAATAACGAGACAGGCTAAACCTGGATCGATTTGTGGCGGATTACCTCCCTCCATCACCAAACACGCCTCTCTCAATTGGATTCAAAGAAAGAAGATCTGGGAAACCCTTCTTGTAAGAAGTGTTTCCCAGTCCCTTCCCAAGAACTTTTAGTATTCGCTTTATCCTAGAAGTTTCCAACCGGAAAACTTTCTAAAGATCTATCTCCAATTTGCAGCTAATAGAGGATTAAGCACCGCCTGGTAGCTTTCCGGTAACGTCATCTGACCCGCGCCAGGCGGAGCAAAAGCGGCCATTGCAGTCACCAATGCATCAACCTGATTATTGAGAAGAGCTCTGCCGTCAGCAGTTTGAAATTCCTCTACCTGATACTTGGTCCCTTTATACCAGTCAGTGATAATCGTTTTGTCCGACGTTCCCAGGATGCTTATTTCCAGGTCCTTTCCGCTGCGTCGGAACCAGAGCTGATCTGTTGATATTTCGGATCCGAATGCAAGGACATCGTGATTGCCCTGGGTGGAGTCATTCTCTTCGATGCGATCTGTTCCGTATCCTCTGCCGAAGAGATACGTGTCGTTGCCTCTTCCCCCTTCCAGGGTATCATTACCGGCTCTGCCATCCAGAGTGTCATTGCCAAGATCGCCGAAAAGCTTATTTGCTGCAGAATTTCCGATCAATATGTTGTTTGATGTGTTTCCAGAGCCATTGATCGAGGAAGTTCCCGTCAAAGTGAGATTCTCGACACTGTAACCGAGATCATACCTGACTGAACTCTCCACAGTGTCAATTCCTTCATTATAGCCTTCTATCACGATATCGCAGGAATTATCCACTCTGTAGGTATCATCGCCTTTCCCTCCCATGAGTAGATCGGCACCGGATCCTCCGTCCAAGACGTCGTTTCCTTGCCCGCCCATCAATACATCAGAACCTTTTTCCCCGTAAATGGTGTCGTTTCCGTCCTCCCCGTAGAGTAAGTCCAGATCGTCACCCCCATATATGATGTCGTTATTCCCGCCGGCATAGACAAAGTCGACGCCATCCTTGGCATAGATTTCATCTGCAGTATTTCCGGTGATGATGATGTCAAGTCGGTTTGTTCCATACACGACATTACGGACGTTCAGAAAATCTGTCACTTTCGCTGTGGTGCCGTCAGCAAATTGTATATTCTCAACTGAAGGGGTTCCGTCCTGCAATGTATTGATGTCAAGGCCTTCGCCTGTTTCATTGCCTTGAGCGTCAAGTAACCTGACATGCACACCGGAAGAATCCGATTTCACTGAAATATTCTGCTGAGCAATTCCCTGACCGAATCGAATCGCATCCGTCCCGGAGGTATCGGTAATCATGTCCAGGCCGTCACCAAGGTTGAAGACATACGTGTCGTTTCCTTCACCACCCTGCAAAGTGTCATCGCCCAGACCGCCGGTAAGCTCATTATCTACGCTGTTACCGGTCAGGAGGTTGTCCAAGTCGTTTCCTGTTCCGTTGATTGCTGCCAATCCGATCAGGATCAAATTCTCAAAGTTCGCTCCCAAGGTGTAGTCTGTTGAAGTTTGAATCGTGTCAATGCCTTCATCGATATTCTCGGTAACGCTGTCATTCATATCCACGGTGTACGTGTCATTGCCTGTCCCACCGAAGAGGGAGTCCGCTCCGATTCCGCCATCAAGGATGTTGTCACCGCTGTTGCCTGTCAGAATGTTATCCAGCTCGTTACCTGTGCCGTAAATGCTATTGAAGCCGGTAAGCGTAAGATTCTCCAGATGAGCTCCCAGTGCAAAGCTTACAGAGCTGTGGACCGTATCCACTCCTTCATCTGTATTCTCAACGACCACATCACCCGCATTATCCACAAGGTATACGTCATTGCCTGCACCGCCGAGAAGGGAGTCAGCTCCAGCTCCTCCATCAAGCAGGTTGTCTCCGGTATTGCCGGTTAGAACGTTATTCAGTGTGTTTCCGGTGCCATTGATTGAATCCGTACCTGTTAAGGTAAGATCCTCAACGGTCTCCGACAGGGAATACGTAACAGAGCTTTCAATAATGTCGTGACCCTCATCCGCATTTTCTACCACGATGTCATTCACATCATCCACTTTGTACGTGTCATTGCCGGCTCCTCCTATGAGAGTGTCAATTCCGAAGCCTCCATCTAATACGTCGTTTCCTCGCAAACCGTATATCCGGTCGGTAACATTCGTGCCGAGGATCGTATCGTCACCTTCCGATCCAGTCAGATCAAAACCTTGAGCGATCAGGTCTGCATAGGTAACCGAAGTGCCATCGCTAAACTGGAATGTTTCAACCGCATACGATCCCAGAGCGTCTTCGCGGTCGAAGCCACTTAGTCTTAGTTGATCTCCGCCAGTCCCGACGCTGATAATGAGAGTGGTGTTAGCATAGCCGAGCTTCAGATCATCCAGGGTTATTCCTGGCCCGAATTGAATTACGTTGCCTTCGTACGAGGTGGCTGTATCGGTAATGGTATCAATCCCGTCGCCGAGATTGAAAATGTACCTATCATTTCCGGGACCGCCTGTTAACGTGTCGTTTCCTGTGCCACCGACAATCAGGTCATAGCCAGCCCCGGCATCGATAGTGTCATTGCCGCTTCCACCATCTACGATGTCATTGCTCTCGAATGTCGTGACCGTGTCGTTTCCACCCTTGGCATTGATAGAATCCTCGAAGTAGCTGCCAAGGATGATGTCATCGCTCTCGGTTCCCGGATCCAGGAGACCCGGCATGCGCATCGACGAACCATCTGCAAACTGGAAGGTCTCCACCACATGCTGCGTATTGTAGTCGAAATCGAGGAGCCGAATTTGATCTCCAGCGTTTCCGTATGCGATTACAAGTGTTGTTCCTTCCATGTGGATGGAAATATCTTCCAGCGTGATATCTTCCCCAAAGCGAATCACATTGCCTTCACCCAACACTGCCGTGTCGGTAAGCGTGTCGATTCCATCACCAAGGTTGAAAAAGTACGTATCTTGCCCGGCTCCGCCGAATAACGTGTCATTCCCGGTGCCACCCGTGATGGAATCGTCGCCGGAACCTGCATCGATGAGATCGGCTCCGGATCCTCCATCGATGACGTCATTGCTCTCAAACGTTGCAACCGTATCGTTTCCGCCTCTGGCATTGATGACATCTTCGAAGTAGCTTCCGATGATGGTATCATCACCCTCGGTGCCCGGATCGACCAGACTCGAAAGAGCAACCTGGGTGCCGTCCGCAAATTCGATGGTCTCAACAACGTGCGAGCCGCCGTTTTGGCCGTTGTAATCGAAATTGAGCAGCCTGATGGCATCGCCACCATCACCGTATGCGATCACGAGCGTCGTCACTTCAATGTGGGTGGTGATGTCATCAATCGTGATTTCAGCATCAGCGAAGTAAATGGTATTACCGTCCGCCGGAAAACCGGTGTCTATAATAGTGTCCACTCCATCGCCGACATGGAAGACATACATGTCCGAACCTGCTCCGCCAATCAACTCATCATTGTTGACACCGCCGGTAAGGGTGTCGTCTCCCAAACCTCCGTTCAAGCGGTCCGATCCCTCATACCCGTAGAGACGGTCGGTCATGTTGGTGCCGGTCAGGTCGTCGTCTCCGTAACCCCCTTGAACGATGAACGTGTTTCTCACAAGCGCTTCGTAATTGAGAATGGTGCCGTCCGCAAACTCGAATTTCTGGACAGCATGGATTCCATAGTCCGCTGCATCAGGATCGAAGCCGGTCAGGTGGACTTCATCACCGTCAGTCCCGATCCGAACGATCAGCATATTGTCACTGAACGTAATGCTGCGTTCCAGATCTGCAACGGCAATGCCTTCTCCGAAAATAAGCGTGTTGCCTCCGCTTGCGGTAGCAATATCATCGATCAGGAGTATGCCGTCGCCCTTATTGAACGTATACGTGTCGTCGCCTGCTCCGCCGATAAGGGTGTCATTTCCCTGACCGCCTGCAAGCGTATCGTTTCCGTCTCCACCAATGATCCGATCTGTTGCGCCGGTTCCGATCAGGTTATCATTTCCGGATGTGCCGACTATGTCGAATCCCTTGTTTATGAGTTCGCTATACGTGACTATTTGACCGTCTGCGAAGCGGAAATACTCAATTGCATGGCTGCCATATGGATTTGTTGAATCGAAGTTTGTGAATTCTATTGTATCTCCATTGGTGCCAATGTTGAGGATAAGCAGATTGTTTGTTGCATCGTGGTTTAATTTGATATCGTCGAGTGTAATACCTGCTCCGAAAACAAGCATATTCGGAGACATGAGTGTCGATTCATCGGTTATAGTGTCGATGCCATCACCGACATTGAAGATATACGTATCGTCACCTGTTCCGCCCGAGATTCGATCGTTCCCTTGATTTCCTCTCAGAATGTCACGTACACCTGTTCCGGAAAGAATATCATCCGCAGAAGTGCCTTCAAAGGTGAATCCCAGGTCGAGCAGGTCTGCAGAGCTCAGGACCGTTCCATCAGCGAAGCGGAAGGTCTCTACGCTGATAGTGCCGTACGGATCGTTCGGATCGAATCCTTCCAGTCTCAGCGCATCGCCGCTGTCACCGACTCTGATCGACAAGGTATTTTGATCCACGGAAAGAGTCAGATTATAGGAAACAATGCCGAGCCCGAATTCCACAACATTGCCGGCACCGGGCGCTGCCATATCCCTGATAGTGTCAACACCGTCACCGAGATTGAACACGTACGTGTCATTCCCGCTACCGCCTTCCAGAAGGTCGTCTCCTCTCCCGGCCCTGAAGATATCATCCCCACCGAATCCTGTCATACGATCCGACACTGAGGTGCCTGTTAAGAGATCTTCTCCTTCCGTTCCCGAGAAGTCAAAGCCCCTCTGGAGCAGCTCGGAGTATGTGAGCACTGTTCCATCTGCAAAGCGAAATGTTTCCACTGCATAGGAGCCAAAAGCATCCTGCGCATCAAACGGCGTCAGATGAATCTCATCACCGTTCTCACCAATTTTGAGGATCAGATTTTCAGACTCGGAAATAAGTGAAATGCTGCCAGAGTTAATCCCTTCGCCGAAGACTATGGTGTTTCCCTCTCCAGGACCAGCTACGTCCTCAATAGTTACTTGCCCATCGCCTAAATTGAAGTAGTAGGTATCATTTCCGGCGCCACCGAGTGCAGTGTCACCACCCCGCAGACCTCGGATGACGTCGTCACCTGCTCCCGCATATATGAAATCCGTGCCCGAACCACCATCGATGATGTCATCTCCATCACCGGCATAAATGAAATCGGCGTCATTGCCTCCATCAATAGTGTCATTTCCACTACCGGCATATATGGTATCGCTACCATCAGCCCCAAGTATATTGTCATTAGTCTCACTGCCCTGAAGAATGTCGTTATTTCCATTGCCCTGTTGGTCACCTGTAATGACATTGTTGCGAGCCAAGATTTCTTCAAGTGTGAGCACGGTTCCATCTGCAAAGACGAAGCGTTGGATGGCAAGGTTTGATAGATCGCTAACTGTTCCATTCTCAGACGTCGTGCCGAAGGTAGCTGCAGACGGATCTCCGCCGCTGCTGCCGCTGTCCTCATCTATGTTAATGAGCACTCCTTCGCCATTGCCAATACCAATCATGAGCTCAGTCGATGAGCTCGTTTCTGCCCCTAGTTTACAAAGGTCGACACGACCATAGCCATTGGATATCGCTAAGAATAGAGTTCCATTTGCTTGCACCAAAGATCTCGCGTTGCCCTCAGTCCATGGAGGAAGAAGTCTCGTGATGGCCACCGTCCCGGCTTCTGTACCGTCGCTCTGCCACAACGAAATATAGTCTTCGGAATCACGTGCTGTGAAATACAAAGTACCATTCACATTGATCAGTCCGGAATAGGGGGAAACGTCTTTAACCATGAGTGTGCCAACTTCGGTTCCATCGCTTTTCCACAGACTGTTTCCGTGAATTCCATCATTTGCAACGAAAAACAAGGTACCGTTTACATCAGTCAGCCCATACGGTTCATCACTCCAACTGCTGGAATCCGGGTTAATGTCTTTAAGCATAACAGTACCGTCTTCGGTGCCATCAGATCGCCAAAGCTCGTTTCCATGAACTCCGTCGTTCGCTACAAAAAACAAATTACCGTTTACAACAATATTGTTCGAATCATAACCGCTTCTACTCTCTGCAGATCCCGGATTAATGTCCTTGACCATGACGGTGCCGGCTTGTGTTCCGTCGCTCTTCCAGAGCTCGTCACCATGGATACCATCGTCTACCCGGAAGAATAACGTGCCGTTTACATCAACAAAGTCATGAACCCAACTGTCCATGGAACCTGGATTAATGTCTTTGACCATAGTGGTGCCAGCTTCTGTTCCATCACTCTTCCAAAGCTCGTCACCATGAATGCCGTCAGATGTAGTGAAATAGAAGGTCCCATTTACATTGGCCACCTCATAAAACGAAATGCCGCCGGAGCCTGGAACGATATCCTTCACCATAACAGTTCCGGCCTCTGTGCCATCGGATTTCCACAGCTCAGTTCCATGAATTCCGTCAGACCCTAGAAAAAAGATCGTGCCATTTACACTTGTAAGACTATCTCCAACTACTCCGCTTCCGGAACCTGGTAGTATATCTTTGACGACAACTGTGCCCACATCAGTGCCATCAGTTTTCCAGAGCTCATACCCATTGATCCCATCATAAGCTACAAAAAATAAAGTATCGTTTGCCTCAGTCATAGCGCCAATATATCCATCCGATGAACTTGTCCCTATGTCGCGTACCATTTCTGTGCCAGCCTCAGATCCATCGCTCCGCCAAAGCTCAATCCCGTGGACTCCGTCCGAGGCTTTGAAAAATAACGTGCCGTTTATGGTAACCGAATCGGAAATTGAGGAGTATTTAAAATCTTTGATTTCCACTGCGGCAGGAACCTGGGTAGAATTCGTTATCACCTGAACCTGAAGGTCTTCAGGGCGGATGCCCGGACCAAAAACTATGGTGTCAGTCTCTTCTCCGTATTCAATAAGATGTGAAGTTATCTTATCGAAACCATCACCTCGATTAACGATGATGGTGTTAACCCCTTGATCGGCAAGGATCTGATCTTGACCTGCTCCACCCTCAATTGTATTTTGACCGATGCCACTCTGAATAATGTCATTTCCCACACCACCGCTCAATGTGGCGTTGCCCCAATCTTGATCGGAACCGAAAAGATGGTCCTCACCCGCTCCCCCATCAAGCAGGTTATCTCCATTGCCTTCAGTATAGAGATAGTCGTCGCCTGCTTCGCCGTACAGACTGTTACTACCCCAATTGCCATACAAATAGTCGTTTCCTGAACCACCGTAAAGGACATCGTTATCGTCTTGACCATACAAAGTATCCGAACCAGAGCCACCATATAAAGTGTCATCACCATTCTGACCATAAACCAGGTCATCTCCGCCGCCGGCATCAATAGCATCATTTTCCGGAGTGCCAACGATATAATCATCCGTATCGGAAGGAGTGTAAGCGATTGATTCCATATAGGAGCTGTCCCAAACTGTTCCGTCACTGAATTGCAGTCGCTCTATTTTGTGAGCGTCATCGGAAAACCAATTCGTCAACTGCAAAGTGTCTGACGTTCCATCGATCAAGACATAAAGATCGTTGCCACCCCTTTTCAGCGTAATATCGGAATCCTGCACGTTTGGGTCGAGTAAAACGGTGTCGATATTTCCCTGGACAGTGTCATTATCAACGATTTTATCCTGCCCGGAACCTCGGCCGAATAGGTACGTATCCGACCCGGACAAGTCTTCAATATAGTCGTTTCCTGATCCCCCTTGCAAAACATCGTCTCCCGACCCGCCGAAAATCTTGTCATCTCCTTCGCCGCCGTTCAGAGTGTCGTTTCCGCCGCTTCCGTAAAGTTCATCAGCTCCTTCAAACCCATCTATGAGGTCGGAAGAATAGTAGTATCCATAGAGCACATCAGCTTCAGGGGTGCCTTGAAGCATCATCTGCTTGATGGTGTCTGCATCCCAGATGGTACCGTCCATGAATTCTATGTTCTCAACCTGGTATTCCCCAAGCTCCCCAAACCACCTTTCTATAGTAAGGGTATCTGTGGTGCCATTTATACATATTTCCAGGTCATCATCTTTTCGGGACAGGGATATGTCTGAAGTCGTAAGTTCGTCATCCAGGAAAACAGTATCGATGTTAGCGGGGGTCCTGTCATAGTCAAGAACAGTATCCTGTCCTGAACCACGGCGGAAAAGATATATATCGTCTTCACCGTCTCCGCGGAGAGCATCGTTCCCCGTTCCACCATCAATGAGGTCCTCTCCGGAACCACCTGAAATGGTGTCGTTTCCAGCCCCGCCTATGAGGTAATCATCCCCATATTCACCGAAAATCTTGTCATTTCCCGATCCACCGTCCAAGGAGTCGTCACTATCCCGACCGAAAATCTCATCATTGCCGTCAAATCCGCGAATCATGTCGGAAGTGGAGTAGCCAATAAGCAAATCATCAACAGGCGATCCTTGGGATAGCATGTGTTTGATGATATCCGCATTCCAAATCGTGCCATCGGCAAACTGAATTTGTTCAACTCGAAATTCGGAGGAATCATTCCAAAACCAATTCTTTACCGTGAGTTTATCAGTGGTGCCTGCAATGGTCAGCACGAGATCATCGTGTTCGCGCCGAACCATAGCATATTCCGGCGTCACGCCTTCTTTCACGAGTATGGTATCAAGATTACCCGCTGATCGGTCATGATCGAACACGGTGTCTTGGCCGGATCCGATGCCGAAAAGATAGGTGTCATTTCCATTCGCATCACTCAGTTGCCACCAGTCACCGGAGTTTCCGCCTAAAAGGGTATCGTTCCCCGCTCCTCCTTCCAGGGTATCGTCACCGACACCGCCTACGAGCGTATCATTATCGGATCCCCCTAAAAGAGTGTCATTTCCTTCTTCACCGTAAAGCCAATCTGTACCTGACCCGCCATCCAGTGTGTCATCTCCTCCACGGCCATAGAGGCTGTCATAACCACCGAAACCTTCCATCACGTCTGCGATGGAGAAACCGTTTATCACCTCTCCATCATCGGTTCCTTTAACGAGAATGTTCTTTATGTCGTCCGGCAGCAATACTGTGGAATCGGCAAATTCGATGCGTTCTATCAGATGTGCTCCGGATTCATCCAAGAAATTTGTGATAGTGAGTTTGTCAGTGGTGCCCCGAATTGAGAGTTCGAGATTGTTGTAATTTCGATGAAAGAGAATATCATCAAGAGTGATGCCTTCACCAAAGCGGATTGTATCTACGTTGCCGGGTGTTGGATCATAATCGGTAATGACGTCTTGCCCTCCGCCAATGCTGAAAAGATAAACGTCATCACCATTCGTTACTGAATAAGGATACCAGTTGATCTCGTCTCCATAGCAGAGAATATCATTACCGCTACCACCGTCGAAAGTGTCATTACCCGGGCCGCCGAAGAGCCTGTCATTTCCTGCATCACCGTGCAGAGTATCGTCACCTGGTCGCCCATAAATGGAGTCGTTACCGTCGCCTCCTCTTATTTCGTCGGCTCCCAATCCGCCGTAAAGAGCGTCATCTCCATCTGTGGCTGCATAAGATGCTTGAAGAATGTCATCTTGCGTCCAGATGGTGCCGTCCATGAAAACGATACGTTCTATCCCATTGAGGGTGCTATCATTCCTGAAATGGTTCTTCACCACGAGAGTATCTGAGGTGTCTCTGATCCGCAACACGAGATCGTTTCCTGCCCGACGTATGAAAATGTCATCTGGAGTGAGATTGCTACCGAGAAAAATACTGTCGATAATATCTGGGGTAGGGTCAGATTCAATTATGGTGTCATGCCCGGAGCCCCTTCTAAAGATGTAAGTGTCTCCGCCTCCTTCGCCGTAGAGCATATCGTTGCCTTCACCACCATCCAAAATGTCACTATCAGCCCCGGCCCAGATCCAGTCGTTTCCGCCGCCCCCAACAAGGATCGCATTCCCGGTTTCATTGTACAAGACTTCATCACGAGACGTTCCATACACGACATCATTGCCATTATAGCCATTTATTACTGCGTCACCTTCCGTAAGACTACCTCTCACAGCATCAGAGGCATCCGTCCCGGTAATGTGCATGCCCACGATATGGGACTCAGGTAAGCCGCCGGTATCGAATACCCATCCCAGGCTGGGGTCCTGCTGGATAAATGTCTCGCGAAAAGAAAGGTAATCATCTTGCCGCAAATCGTCGTCTTGGGACAATGAATATGGGAAACCGCGAAGCGAGCGGGCGAATTCCGCAAGGAGTTGCCTTCCTTGATCGGCATTGTCGGTCAGGCTTTGCCAAATGTCTGTGATTACGCTGGTGAGATCCACTCTGGTTTTCTGAGCCTCATCATCCCACGTATAAGCAATTTTGTCGTACAGGTCTTCGAGGTGCGTCTGTGCCATCAGCCAGCCGTACATCAATTCATACAGCAAGCGGTAGGACTCATTCAAATTTAATGACTCTTCATATGTGGGTCTGGATCCGTTTGCGCCTGACCAAGGTTGACCAAAAAAATGTTCAAGCACAGCTAACTTGCGAGGATCGATGTAATCCATGTCGACCGCAATGTCACTATTTCCGGTGCTTCTCGAACTTGCTCCCGCCTCCCCGCTGCTCGCTCTCATTTCAGCGGGCACACTCATTTCTTGGGGCATTCGCTCGGTTCCAGCCCATTTAAACAGGATCTCTTTCATCAGAATGTTACGCTGTTTGATATCCCCAGAGCTCATGAATTCCTCTACAAGGGATTTCAACTGACCGGAGCTATCTTTGGTCATTGCTTCATCAAGATTGTATACATTCCCATACCCTGAAAGGAAGGGAAGAGTCTCCAAATCTGGAGGAACATCGATGTCTTCGTTGACGAGGCTAAAAGCAGGATCTCGCTGAAAACCATATTCAGCAATTTGGCCGGTGGTGCCATCAACCTTCTCAAAACTGCCCACTCGGTTCTGTGTGTTGCCCTGCATGTCAGTGATACTCGTTAGGTTTGAGTCAAGATCGATAGACTTAATGCCAAGTTCGGCAAGACTAAGGAACTCGTTTTCTGATGCATAGTCATCACCGTCCACATCTGTCAGGACCCTCAGTAGTGAGAATGCCTCATCATTTGCGTCAATCTTCCCATCCCCATTGGTGTCTAATTCGGCCAGTGCCTCGAAACCGTTTGCTGCGCGTCTGCCACTCTGCAAAATCGTCTGGTCCCCGAACAATTCTCGACCATCATCAATAGTACCGTTGCCATTTCTGTCCATGACCAGAATGCCATCATGCGGATCAACCCAACCGGTTTCCTCGGCAAAACCGTCACCGTTGTAGTCAAAGTATCTGCCGTCTTTAACATTGGTGGTCTTGATCCCTTCGCCATCAAGATCGAGTACCAAAGGGTCTCTGCTAGGTGTTGGGACTGGCTTCTTGTCGAACAAATCCAAGGCTGGTCCAATTTTGCACCCCGGAGTACCAATTGGAAAAAGGTAAGGGTCTTTGTTATACGCATCTGCCCACACTTCGATCCATCTGCTATATTGAGGATTACAGGGATTCGTGCTTCGATTTCGCATTTCGAAATGAAGGTGAACTGCCCCCTCGGAACCAACATCACTCATGGTCCCAACTTGGGTATCGATACTAACAGGATCTCCATCTTTTATTTTTGGGTTCAATTTCATATGGCATAGGACGACCATGAGACCAGTTTTGTCATCTACAATCGCGACTCCATTGGTTTTTTCCCATCCTTCCAATATGTAAAATGTTCCATTGAATGGCGAACAAACCGGAGTGCCGTTGCCAGTGTAGCCCTTGCCCTGGACGTCGATACCCAAATGGACTCGGCCCTCTCTTTTTCTCGTTGGATCGTAACGTCCTGTAACTTGAAGCTTATCTATGTCCATTTCTGGGAGCATCGTATGCACGAAGCCCCTCAAATTTGTCGGTAAGGGAGTAACTCGGACACCCATCTTGACGTCTCCTTGAAATTATGAGGACCTCTGTCCCAAATTCTTATTGAAGTCGGTTCAATTTGCTCCGCGCTGTTTCAAGAGTTGGACCACGTTGGCCCGATCAGCAGCCCGAGCGACACGCAAAGCTGTCCAACCCTCTGCGCTTGCATTAATATCGGCTCCTTTGTCAAGGAGTAATTCGACGATTTCCAGATTGCCGCCTTGAGCCGCAGACATGAGAGCAGTCCAGCCTTCTTGGTCCTTGTCGTTGATGTCTATCCCCTTGTCCACTAACAACTTGACAATTTCTAGATTCCCACCTTCAGCAGCATACATCATGATTGTGCGGCCAGAGCTGGTTTTAGCATCCACATTGAGGTCCTTCCCTGTAACCAGCTTCATCACTTCACTATCGCCACTTTTGGCAGCAAACATCAGAACCGTCTGCGCATCTTCTGTTTTAGCACTGCAGTCGGCTCCTTTCTCCATGAGGAATCTCACAATCTTCAAATTGCCATGTTCCGCGGCGTACATTAGGGGTGTTTTCCCATCTTCATTCCGGTTATTGACCAGTGCACCTTCTTCAATGAGAAGCTTTACCGCTTCAAGCTGACCTGAGCCAGCGGCTGTCATCAGGGGAGTTTGGCCGAGTTCGTCACCAGCGTTAACATCGGCGCCTTGATCGATGAGCAGCTTTACGGCATCTAAGTGGCCCTTTTGAGCAGCAGCGCTTAACGCACGCGAATAGTGACTGTCTTTTTTGAGCAGCAGCCTCAACATATTCAGATTGCCGGTCTCGGCAGCCAAGTCCAGTGCTGTCTCTCCCATGTCCGTCTGAGCGCTGTCATCCGCCCCTTGTTCCAGGAGCAGCTTCACGATGCTGACGTTTCCACCTCGGACTGCAAACATGAGCACTGTGAATCCGCTGGAAGACCTGGCATTCACGTCCGCGCCTTGTTCCGTGAGTACCTTCACGATTTCCAAATTGCCGTGTTTTGCGCCAATCATGAGTGGGGTTATGTCTCTCAAGACACCTCTGCGAGTGTCAACAGCGAGGCCCTCCTTAATAAGGCCCTGTAGCGCATGAAGATCCCCCAGTTCAGCCGCATCGGCTAGGGTCAATGTGGCGCCCCTCTCTCTGAGCAACTCTGCTACTGCCTTGTGGCCGCGAAGAATAGCCAGGTTCACCGCGGTGTTGCCCGAAAGATCCTTGACGTTGATTTGAGCACCGCTTTGAATCAGAAGATTCACAATTTGAAAGTTGCCAGACAGAGCGGCTTCCATGAGAGCCGTTCTATCGTGAGCGCCTTTGGCATTGATATCAACGCCCCTTTTTATAAGATGTTGAACATCCTTCACATCTTCTAATCTGACTGCATCAATTAGCCTCGCTTGGGCTCCATGCCTCTTGAGTTGTCGTGCGATTTCAACGTGGCCTGAACTGGCGGCTAAGCTCAAGGCCGTATTGCCCGAACTATCTCTTGCATTGACATTAGCGCCCTTTGCAGCGAATAGTTTCACTATTTCAACGTGGCCGGCCGAGGCAGCCTGCATCAGGGCAGTCCGTCCGTCAGAGCGCTTGGAGTCAACAGGAGCGCCTTTGTCAATAAGAGTTTTGACTTTCGCAATATCTCCAACCGTCGCTGCTTCCACGAGCTGTTGGTCAAGAGGAGGCGTTGGCTGTGCCGTCACTGTCCACGAGAGAAGTGATAGACTAAGAAATACTATGAAGCATAGCTTGATCATGAGCGGATTGCGTTTTGTCATCATGAGAAATCTCCGCTTCAACCCGCAAGCGATTCCGGGTATAAGTGATTCCGACTGATTCCTGTGATTCCTGGTGCACCATACTTAATAAGACTTCATCTTTCCTCTTGGTGCCCAGTCTTTCTTCTCTGAACATTCGTGACTAATGAAGTCGTCGCTCTCAGAGGATGCCGCTCTGATGGATCAAAGGCACAAAGCAGCCCCATCTCCTCGTGCAACGCTCTTTTCTCTATTTTGGATCTGTTTCAGGATTTAATCTCGCATTAATGTAATCCCCTTCTTGACTCCCTTTACGACGGTTTGGAAATTGTCAGCCGACCAATTGAAAACAATAGCTTCCCCCAAAGAAGAAATAGAGAGGAGCCCCTCAAATAACCTTACGCGAACAACGTCTCTTACCATGAGACTTAAATACAATGGTCGAAGCGTAAACAAAGCGCCCCGAACTTGTCAAGTGAGAAAAGGATTTGTTCGTAAAGCTTCAGTTTCGAGCGGTAGTTTGAGAAGAATTTTATTTTTGGGGTTAAATGGTTCTCGCGTTCGGGTTTGAGATGGGGTATAGGCTTGGTGGGTGAAACGCTTGTTCAGGTGATGATGGGATGAGCATAAACGGTTGTCCGGTTTGTTTGGAAAAACAGCGTTGCATTGACGAGTTAAAAGAAAAGATCCAGAGCCTGGAGGCTAAACTGCGCTATCAAGAGCGCAAGGCTCAAGAAGGATACTTCGGCTCTTCCACTCCCTCATCCAAAATACCAATCAAGAGGAACAGTGAACAGAAGGAGAAAAAGCCCAAAGGTGCGCGGCAGGGACACAAAGGTTCCGGTCGCAAGAGCCACGAGTGCGAGTTTGATTATGCGGTAGAAGTGGAGGCTCCAGATATCTGTCCCGAATGCGGGGGTATTCTTGAAAAGAAAGGGGTGGAAGAGAGGAGTGTCCTGTATACGCCTTCTCAAAAACCCGAACGAATAGTATTTCGCTTACCCAAAAGGTATTGTTATCGTTGTGAACGCACGTTTACCCCCCAGACTCCCGGAGTGCTTCCCAAGAGTCTTTACGGAAATCAACTCATTGCCAATGCCATGACGATGTATTACCTCTATGGTCTTCCCATGGGACGGATCTGTGAACAGACCGGAGTAAGCGAAGGAAGCCTGATGGAGGTATACCATCGAATGGGGCGACTTTTTGAAAGAATTCCTCAAAAGCTCATTGAAGAATATCGACAAGCTCCTGTGAAGCACGCAGATGAGACGAGCTGGCGCACTGACGGCAAGAACGGATACGTTTGGCTCTTCGCCACTCCCGATTTGAGCATTTTCCAATTTGGCAAGAGTCGCTCGTCCCAAGTAGTTCATGCAGTCCTCGGCAAAGATCGGCTACCGGGCGTTTTGGTTGTGGATCGTTACCGCGGCTACAAGAAAGCTCCATGTGAGATTCAATATTGTTACGCTCACCTTCTGCGAGATGTCCAGGATTTGGAAAAAGAGTTTCCCGAAGAAGCAGAGGTCTCAACTTTTGTGGCTGTTGTGGCTCCTTTACTTGCACTCGCTCAGGGACTTCGCAGCCAACCGATTACGGATAAGCAATTCTATCGTCGAGCGGCTAAGCTTCGGACTGAAATTAAGGCCGCTATGGAGCGACCGGCCCGCCATATGGGTATTCGCCGGATTCAAGATATCTTCCGTGAAAATGAAGAGAGGCTTTATCACTGGGCTCGAGACCGAACGATTCCGGCAGAAAACAATTTAGCCGAAAGAGATCTGAGACCCTCTGTTGTGGCAAGGAAGGTCAGCTATGGATCTATTTCTGATAACGGAGCCAAGACGCGCAGTATTCTCACAACCGTCCTCACCACCCTCAAGAAACGAGGTAACGACCCTGCAGAACAGATGAAGAAAACTCTCGATCAATTAGCAACGAATCTTAAGCTGGACCCCTATGAACTCCTCTTTCAAAGAAACGGCCCTCAAGAATAGCTATATCCATCACAATTGCTCCCGCGAATAACTGAAGCTTTACATTTGTTCAAAAAAAGTCGGTTGAGTAAGTCTGAGAGCAGCCAATCCGTATCTGCTTGAAATGACGTCCTGCTGTGCGATTAATGCATAAGTAAATTTTTCCAATTTCTTATTAGCAACAATACGTTACAGACGATCTGGACATCCAAAATGATCGTAAAGCTTTCGCACGAAGATGGGGGAGGTGGAACGAAGCGCCCCCCGACCAATCGGTACCGCAAAGCATAAGGCATTGAAAATTCAAGTCGGTTGGTTGTTGCGACTTCGGAAACTCGCCGAACAAAACTAAGGAACCTGAACGACTCTGAGACGATTCCGAACAGATCGTGCTCAAGCAACTTTCTGAGTGACGTGATGGATAGCCCGGAACCACCACTCGTACGATTTGTCCCATATTTCACGCTTTACCTGTCCAGAATGCCAACTTCAGTAATTATGTATGGTGTACCCGGAATTCCAGTTTTGCCGTCAGCACCAACTACGTTCTTGGACTCTCCGATGCCATCCGGATCAGGCCCCGCGCCGTTCGGATCGACAGACTTAGGATAATCTTGTGCCCCCCACCCGTTCACTTGCCAGCAGTTTTCATCATAAACGGTTATAGGGTTTTTGGACTCAAGGATTTCGACATGAATTGCTACGACGCCAAAAAGGTCCCAGGCCATGATGTCACCTTGAGCAGCGTCCTTCAAGGGCACCTCACAAAAATACTCTTTCCAACGACTCAACCGGTTGCGAGGCGCTGAATGGTAACCGAGCCCATTAAGTGTGTCAGTAACCAGGTACCAGCAGTCCGTGTCTTTAAGTTCATCACCGTCGGCGTTTCCTCCAGTTCCATCCTTCCAGTATTCCCACCCATCAGAAAACTTGTAGTATGCGTCCTCAAAAATTTCTCCTATGGGGTTTTCGTTGCAGACCCACTTTTCCGATATCCAGCACCTATTGTACGAGGCCATATCCGGATTCCTTTCCTTATACGGTGCGTTAAGCTTCACACACCTCAACATTCTCGGATCTCATCAACCGCAAACACTGTTTACACCTGGCAAGGAGCGTCATCCAGCGCATTTGCAGACTAGGGGACATGCACATTAATATAGAGCTGTACATCAGGAGGAGGTTTGAGCCTTCTTGCATCGAAAGTTATCACATTCTCTGAGATTATCTTCGGCCCAGTCGCGACCGGAAAGTATACGTGGGCCTTGCTTGTTCCGCCCACGTCCGTGCAGTCTATTACAAAAGTGGCTCTTCCGATACCGTCTTTCCAGTATCGCCCGGTTCCAAAGATGTAAAACGCTCCTCTGGGCCAGACAGGATAGGAGTATTCAGCTTCGTAAATTGTGCGAATGGTTGTTCTTGCATGCCGCGGGAAGGTAACACGCTGCCCCAGCCAATCATTCCTCATGGGCCCCAGCCGCGCGTAACTGTAAATCAACTTGCCTAGGAGGTAACGCAGTGAAACCAGATCTTCCCATAGACTCACATGTGCTTGAGAGTCACGAAACTCTGTGGCATTCACGTGTCGGCCATCCACCCATGTGTCAAACCGCACGAAGTCTGGTTGTGGCAACCAGCCCCCAGTCAATTTAACTCTTCTTTTCGGGAAACCAACCCATTCCGTAACTGTTTCGCCTGTGTTGAACAAATGAAATATGGCATCGACCGTGTAAGAGCGCTGTCCTAGTCGGATCATTACTTGTTCCGAGTCCATGCGAACGGTCTCGTGTTGGGACTTTGGCGCAGCACCTCCTCCCACGACGTGAAGGGGAGTCTGGTTCGTCATTCCTGGATTCGGAAAACAGAGGAAAGCCCCAGTGATCAAATACAGAAGCAATCGTCTTGGGCACATTCTTGCCTTCTTCTTGGAGAAATCGATAAATCGCCTCTTCATGATCTATTCCTCAGTCGTGTGTGTTTTGATCAGTTTCAATATCTCTGGTTGGTCATACATGGCGGCATGCGCGAGTGGCGTCATCTTCTCCCCTCTTGGCATTTTGCGATCTACGCTTGCATCAGCACCTTTGTCCAGGAGGAGTCGAATGGTATCCACCTGCGCACTGCCGATAGCGTCCATGAACGCTGTAGAACCATCCTTGCGTCTGATATTGGGATCAGCGCCTTTTTCCAAAAGCAGCTTTACGACTTCGAGGTGCCCCTTTTGAGCAGCATACATGAGAGGTGTCCAGCCATCACTATCCTGTTTATTCACATCAACTCCCGATTGGACAAGCCTTTGCACTTCCGTCTGGTCGCCCAGCATGGCGGCGGTCGGCAGCGCAAGTTCGGCTCCATAGCCCTTGAGGAGTGTCACCAGATCGGAGTGATTCGTAACTGCGGCCCACATGAGCGCAGTGGACTCATCGTCAGCCTTTGAATGCACATCAGCTCCTTTTTCCAGGAGCAGATTCACCACATCGATGTGGCCGGAAATGGCAGCCCACATCAACGCAGTGGACCCGTCCTTGAGCTTCGCATTCACATCGACTCCTTTGTCTAAAAGGAGTCTCACCACTTCGGCGTGTCCAGACTCCGCAGCCTTCTTCAGAGGTGTCGCATCATAGGCCGTCTGCGCATTCACATCAGCACCTTTGGAGAGCAGCAACCTAACCATTTCCAGGTGACCTCTCGCAGAAACTTCCATCAATGCCGTTAGGCCGCTTCGATATGTTGCATCGACTTGCGCGCCCTTTTCGATGAGCAATTCCACTATAGCGGTGTGGCCTCTGCAAGCTGCCGCGGTAAGGGCATGTCCGCCGTATCTGTTTACCCAATGATGATCGATCTCAGACACATGATCGAGGAGAAGCTTGACAATTTCCAAGTGTCCATTGCCTGAGGCTAACGGGATGGCTCGATACGCAGAATCAACGTTAGCACCTTTGTCCAGAAGTTTCTTGATGAGTGGGAGATCTCCGTCTCTTGCTGCCCATACCAGTTGTCGGTCAACGGGAGGCGTGGGTATCATGATCCAAACCAGCAGGGCCAGTCCCAAGACTAGGACTATCGCAAGAGCGGCCACCCACTTTAGGATCGAGCGAATGCGTGGAATTTTCATGAAGATCTCCGGTTCATCCTGCTAACATGCTCGAATCGACTCAGCACCGATGTCTGAACAATAGGAGCAGACCTAATACAGTACGACACGTCTTATTGAAAGGGCAATCCTGGCTATTACCCCTGTATTGCCTTGGGGATCGCGCCTTTCTGCTTTATCAAATTAACAGGTGTGCGAAAAGGTATCGCTTTGTTTCCTTGGGAATTCCGCTGAATTCGGTACACCATACTTATCTCAGAACACCCTTCTCAGACCTAAGACAGCCTTCGAGCCATACTTGAGCAACCGCACTGCTCCACGAATTTATTTCCGGATTCCGGGTACACCATGCTTGATTAACGTTGCCTTTCCAATTCGGACCTGGCTTTCTGTTTCCGAATTTCGTGAGCAATCACTTTCTCGAGTAATCTGTCAACTCGTGGCTCTGAGATGAAGACACCTGATCTGAGGTGTCTCATTCGAGCCCATCGTACAGCACTCTTTTCTTTATCTTGCATCTGTTCATAGAGGCTTTAATTCTCGAATAAAGTAATCCCCTTCTTGACTCCCATTACGACTTTGAAAATTGTCAACCAATTATAGACAATAGCTTCCCCCAAGATGAAAAACAGAGGAGCCCCTCACATAACCCTACGCGAACAACGTCTCTCTTATCATGAGACTTAAATACAATGATCCAAGCGTAAACAAAGCGCCCCGAACACGTCAAGTGAAAAAACGATTTGCTTGTAAAGCTTCAGTTATTCGCGGGAGCAATTGTGATGGATATAGCTATTCTTGAGGGCCGTTTCTTTGAAAGAGGAGTTCATAGGGGTCCAGCTTAAGATTCGTTGCTAATTGATCGAGAGTTTTCTTCATCTGTTCTGCAGGGTCGTTACCTCGTTTCTTGAGGGTGGTGAGGACGGTTGTGAGAATACTGCGCGTCTTGGCTCCGTTATCAGAAATAGATCCATAGCTGACCTTCCTTGCCACAACAGTGGGTCTCAGATCTCTTTCGGCTAAATTGTTTTCTGCCGGAATCGTTCGGTCTCGAGCCCAGTGATAGAGCCTCTCTTCATTTTCACGGAAGATACCTTGGATCCGGCGAATGCCCATATGGCGGGCCGGTCGTTCCATTGCGGCCTTAATTTCAGTCCGAAGCTTAGCCGCTCGACGATAGAATTGCTTATCCGTAATCGGTTGGCTGCGAAGTCCCTGAGCGAGTGCAAGTAAAGGAGCCACAACAGCCACAAAAGTTGAGACCTCTGCTTCTTCGGGAAACTCTTTTTCCAAATCCTGGACATCTCGCAGAAGGTGAGCGTAACAATATTGAATCTCACATGGAGCTTTCTTGTAGCCGCGGTAACGATCCACAACCAAAACGCCCGGTAGCCGATCTTTGCCGAGGACTGCATGAGCTACTTGGGACGAGCGACTCTTGCCAAATTGGAAAATGCTCAAATCGGGAGTGGCGAAGAGCCAAACGTATCCGTTCTTGCCGTCAGTGCGCCAGCTCGTCTCATCTGCGTGTTTCACAGGAGCTTGTCGATATTCTTCAATGAGCTTCTGGGGAACTCTTTCAAAAAGTCGCCCCATTCGATGATATACCTCCATCAGGCTTCCTTCGCTTACTCCAGTCTGTTCACAGATTCGTCCCATGGGAAGACCATAGAAGTAATACATCGTCATGGCATTGGCAATGAGTTGATTTCCGTAAAGACTCTTGGGAAGCACCCCGGGAGTCTGGGGAGTAAACGTGCGTTCACAACGATAACAATACCTTTTGGGTAAGCGAAATACTATTCGTTCGGGTTTTTGAGAAGGCGTATCCAGGACACTCCTCTCTTCCACCCCTTTCTTTTCAAGAATACCCCCGCATTCGGGACAGATATCTGGAGCCTCCACTTCTACCGCATAATCAAACTCGCACTCGTGGCTCTTGCGACCGGAACCTTTGTGTCCCTGCCGCGCACCTTTGGGCTTTTTCTCCTTCTGTTCACTGTTCCTCTTGATTGGTATTTTGGATGAGGGAGTGGAAGAGCCGAAGTATCCTTCTTGAGCCTTGCGCTCTTGATAGCGCAGTTTAGCCTCCAGGCTCTGGATCTTTTCTTTTAACTCGTCAATGCAACGCTGTTTTTCCAAACAAACCGGACAACCGTTTATGCCCATCCCATCATCACCTGAACAAGCGTTTCACCCACCAAGCCTATACCCCATCTCAAACCCGAACGCGAGAACCATTTAACCCCAAAAATAAAATTCTTCTCAAACTACCGCTCGAAACTGAAGCTTTACATTTGCTTGAAAAAAGTTTGTTCAGTAAGTTTGAGAGCCGCCAATCCGTATCTGGTTGAAATGATAGCCCGTTGTGCAAACAGAGCATAAGTAATTTTCCAATTTTCTATTGACGACAATAGGTTACAAAAGCTGGGACTCAAGAAAAATGGTGAAGCTTTTAGCTGCAGGATTGAGGAGGTCGAACGAACGTCCCCCACAGGCCCCCAGGGCTGTATGATCAAGGAGGATATGGGCAATCCAAACTCCTTGGATTTAAGCCTTTTAAGAGCAACAAGGTTAATGGCGATTCCGTCCGGCAACAAAGACATCCCGGACGTGGGCTCTCGCCACTCGCATATCACTTTGATAATCCTGATGAACACGAGTAATAATCCGCAAGCGCGCTGGCTTACGACTGCCAGACACGTCCAGAGTCGCAAGTCGGATTCCGTCCTGAGGGCGCGGGACAAAATCCTGCTCCTGAGGGGGCATCAGGCCGGGACGGAATCACTCCACACAATTGGCTTCAGGGCAAAATTGAAGCGTGTCCGGTTTTGCAGTGACTTTTTTCTTCCGTAAAAGGGGTTCACTGGCGCTCATTCGTGCGAAGATTAATTTCCTCCTGCCATGGCGACTTGCCGCAAAATCTCATTTGCCACAGAATCCTGAAGCTCGGCAAGTCTCGTCAATAAGTATCGGAAAGCTTTGAATGCATCGACATTTGTTCGAAGCTCCGATCGTCGCAGATTCCGAGACTCCGGATATAGATTCCGTATAGATTCCAGATTCCGGGTACACCACAGATTCCGGGTAGATTCCGAGATTTTGTAGATTCCGTGTAGATTCCGGGTACACCATACTCAATTGGCTTTACCTTTCCAATTCGGACCTGACCTTCTACTCAATTTTTCAGAGCAATTATTTCCTCAAGTAATCTATCGACTCGTCGCTCTGAGAGGGGACACCTGATTGAGGCGCGCTAAATCCGAGCCTTCGTGCAGCCTTCTTCCTTTGGTCTTGAACCTGTTTATGGAGGCTTTAATTCTTAATAGTAATCCCCTCAGACCTGTATTTCCGCCAGGCGATACTTGAAGAATCGTTTGCAAGATCACCCTTGCATGCCTTTTCTTCTTTCCGCGAAAGATGATGGTCGCGATAGCGAGGGGGGACCATGTCCAAGTAGTTCATATTCCGCTACTAGAGCCAGTTTTTCCCATGAGTATTTGGGATTTCAGAATGCGCGAGTGCCGAATTCTCGCGAAATCGGCTCCTGAACGACCAAAATGAAGCGTGTCCGGTTTTGCACTGACACTCGCAAAACCACTGAACACGTCACGAAATCATATTTTACAAATTTTTCTTGACGCGCATCATGATGGTGGGTAAGAAGCGCATGCCCCATCCGACAAAGATGAACAGCCGAATAAGGAATGAGGTTGCTGAGTCTCGCTGCATGGAGTTTTCAGAATATCTCCTCGTTGGGGAAGAAGAGTCGGGAGATTGGAATGGACAAAGATAGGTTGGCAAAGCTCGAGGTAATTCTCACATCCGATGAGAAATGGAAGCGTTACGTGCAGGAGCACGAATCGACGTCGCGAGCATATGAGGAACTTGTCAATTATGATTCGCTCTATATGAACTGTAAACGTGGAGCCTGGCCCAGAAACTGGACCATCAAACTTACCAAAGTGGAAGGGGATACCCTCAGGCTCGAGATTGACTCCCTTTGTGATGGAATGGACTTGCACCATACGTTCGACTGCGACGATCTGGCGGAAGTTGGAGAAATTCTCAGAGATTACGATCCTATCGACGACATATGGTTGCCGGACATCCCGCAGAAAGAAAGAACCTGGGAGCGGAGGAAGGAAGTGATCCGGCAAAAATTCCGTTCTTTTGTACGAGACTACTTGAAATCTTCTCGTAGATCCATGCTGCTTCCGAGCATTACCGAGGACGAAATGTGATTCAAAGTAATAACTAAAGCCCTGGAAGGTTGCCCGTCTTCACAGGTCATCATAAGGGCAGGTACTCGGACCGCCTACAGCCTTTGAGCCTCCGAGAAGCGTCCGACGGCACTCCTCACCGGATTGAGGCCATATGTGCATTCACCCCTCGCAAGCATCCCTTGCGTCGGATACCGTACGTCTGGTCTCATCCGGTTTTTTATTCCCGGAACGGCCGGTAATACGGCCCGCATTGAAAGCAAAACCCGCGGGGCATGCGGGTTGAGCTTATGCGGAAATACCTTGCTACAGGTGTACCATGGCCGATTTAGAGTATTCTCCCGAAGATGTCAAGCGAGAAATTCCCTTCAGGGAACTCTTCCGAAGGCTTTACCCCAATCATTACCGGGAGGGCAAAAATTCGCTTTGTCCCTTTCATGAAGACACGAATCCCTCATTCCAGCTCAATGACGATTACGGATACTGTCACGCAGAAAAGAGACAGTTCTCGATCTTCGACATCTGGATGATACGATATTCAGTCGATTTTCGTACCGCAATTCGGCAGCTCGCAGGGAAGGCAGAGATTGGAATTCGCTTGCCGGGGAAAAACCGGAAGAAGCCGCCGGAGAAACAGGAGACACGGTACATATATCGAGATGCCGCAGGAAATCCGCTCCATGCTACTTTCCGGTATAGCGGAAAGAAATTCAGGCAATTCCGGACTGACTCAAAAGATGGCTGGCTGCCAGGTTTGAAAGACACTCAGCTCGTATTATACAACCTACCTGAAATCATCGACGCGAATACGATTATCATGTGCGAAGGAGAGCGAGACTGTGATTCCGTTACACAGCAGCTCGGACTGACAGCTACCACCAACCCTATGGGGGCAGGCAAGTGGTCCAAATTGGTAAGCGAGCACCGCATACATGAACCACTGAAAAATAAACACGTCATCGTTCTATCGGATAACGATCGGCCCGGAAAACAACATGCGACTGAAGTGGCAAATAGTGTAATCGGTTTTGCTGCTTCCGTAAAAAAGGTTGATCTCAAGAAGATCTGGCCGGATCTGCCCGAAAAGGGAGACATTTCAGATGTGATTGAATTTCTAGGGCCGGACAAGGCAAAAGAGTCCCTCTTGGCATTAGCCAAAGATACGCCTGAATTGAACAGCCCCATCGCTCTTGTGGATAATTCTCCGACCGGGAATGTCGGCGAAAGCCATTCCATCGACTCGATCAAGTCATTTATAGAATCACTTCCCAGCGACATCGACCATCTCGATCTTGCCCGCGATTTGGAGCCTATTTTGACCTCACTGTCACGAATGCCTTCGCCGCAGATTGAAGCGATTCTCGGTGGTCTCATCAAAACCAAGTTCCATTTGAGCAGCGATGAAGTATCTGCATACCGGAAGCAAATAAGTCAAAAAGCGAAGATCAAATCGGAATTGTCGGAGCAGGACGGGGAAGGGGCGCGGTGCATCGCTTTGGCGCCGAATCTGGTTGATGTTGCAGTCCGGGAGACTAAGACCGTCTTTCTGTTGCTCAGAGGGAAAGAGCTTGCGATCTGCGCTGAACTCAATCTCGACGGTCTACTGTATGTTCCACCTCCAGTGGAATACTTACCGCAACCGATCCCATCAGCCACATCAGTCTTGAGAATATGGAGAGGAGGCCAACAAAACCCATCGATTGAAGACGCTGCTCTATACGATGACCTGAAAGAATATTTTCATGCGACCAGCGACTTACCATTAGAGGCTCACTACGATCTATTGGCAGCTTTCGTACTACACACGTACTTGCTCGAACTAGCCAACTACTCACCTGTAATTTGTTTCGTTGCAGACGCTGAACGTGGAAAGAGCAGGACCGGCAAGGCTCTGTGTTACGTCTGCTATCGAGCCCTCCACACCATCAGCCTCCAAGATGCATATCTCCTGAGACACGCAAAACATCTCAGGGGAACAATATTTTTCGATATGCGGGATATCTCGGGAGTCGCGAGAAAGACCGGCAAAGAAGACATACTTCTTGGAAGGTTTGAGAAGGGGATTCGGGTTCCTCGCGTCACCCATCCGGAGAACGGACCTTTTGGAGACACGCAATACTTTGAGGTATTCGGGCCTACTATCATCGCAAGCAACGAATCGGTAGATCGAATCCTCGGATCCCGATGTATCGAGATCAACATGAAACTGTCTGATCGAATCTTCAATGAGGATGTTACGCCGGAAACTGCATTGGAATTGAAGGAGCGTTGTCTTGTTTTTCGTGCCCGCCACATGAACGATAAACCAGAGCGCATTGCCAAAATAACTGCAGGACGCCTGGGAGACATAGTGAGGCCTCTCCATCAGATCATCCGATGCGTGAAGCCGAACCGGGAATCCCTGTTCATTGAATTTGTGAAGAAGATCGCCCGCGAACGGCAGTCGGATAAATCAGATTCTGTCCAGGGAAAGATCATACGAGCAATTTTTCTCATTCAAGCAACTCAGGAGACTTCTCAGAATCCCATCATCAAGAATCGGCTCCTGCCCGTAAAGGCGATTACTGAAAAGATCAATGAAGGGGCTTCCGAAAACTATTGGATGACTCCCCATCGTGTGGGAAAGATCTGCAAAGAACTCGGATTCGAGCGTGGAACTTTGCACGGAGGTTGCTCGGCGATCATCTGTGACGAGGATCAAATAGCCCGGCTTGCTCGGGCATATGGTATCCACGAAATCTCACCATTGTCACCAAAGAGCGACCACGAGGGCCAGTAGGATGAAACCTGGATCGCGGGCAACCCGTCCTGTAATGGCATGCTTCTATGAATCAATTGCAGTCTTCTTGGTGACCTTGGTGACTTTTGCGAGCATCGAATTTTTGGAGAGCAGCCGATGAGCGATCTCTTAACGCCTAAAGAAGTGGCTGACAGGCTGAAAATCTCAGTTGGCAAGGTGCACGATTTGTGCCGTCAACGAAAACTGAGTTGCGTTCAAGTGAATGCTCGGGTGAGACGCTTTACGGAAAAACAAGTAGAGGATTTCATACAGAGTCAAACAGTCGAATTTCTGAATACCCCGAGAGGTGCCGTTGTCAGAAGACCGGCAGGCATGTTACCCTTTACCCCTGAAAAGCGGGGTGAATCGAGCGAATCACCGGGGGCTGATGAATCTGATCCCAAGAAGATTGGAAAGGAGATCAGATCGTTATGTCGGTGATTAAACGAGGCAAACATTACTATATAAAATTCGCTCCCTTCGGAAAGGAGGTGTGGATCAGAACCGAAGGGAAAAGCAAAGCTATGGTGAAAGAGATCGAGGAGAATTTGAGGGTTGCATGCCGATCCGGCGATTACCGGACACTGGATCCACTTTCACGAGAGACCTGCATCAGAATGTTTCGAAATCAGCACTGGGAATTTCCCGAGTCATTGGTAATCGATCAATTGACGAGGGCCCCCAGGCAGGAACTGACATTGTGGAAATCCGTTGAGATATTCGTTAACTATCCCGGAATTGCCGAATGCAAGGCATTGGAGAGATATATGTTCGCTCTGAACCACATCGTGGCCTATTTCGGGAAAGAAGCAATCATGAAGAATATTTCCATTCCACAGTTGCGACAATATCAGATTAAGCGCCTTAAAGACCGAGCAGCTGCTGATACGGTTAATCGCGAATTTTCCACATTTTCTAAACTATTCGGAGTGCTGATCGAATCCGAATGTGTCATGTCAAATCCATGCAGATTGGTGAAACGGCTGAGCAACAAAGAGGGCATGCGACAAGTATATTTGGCTCTAGCCGACGTCAAGCGAATCGCAACTCGATGTCCTGATTGGTATCAACCTGTCATATGGACCGGCTATTATACCGGTATGAGACGAGGCGAAATCCTCGGACTTACTTGGTCGAAGGTCAATGTAGCGAAGCGGATGATTTATTTGGGACCCAAGGATACGAAGGAAGGTAACTGGAAGCGAGTCCCAATACATGTGAATCTGGTTCCTATTTTTGAGGCAGCATTGAAGGTGCGGATTCTGAACAGTGATCTTGTGTTTCTCATGAGGGATTCCAAAGGTATTCGGCCTCCCTCCATAGAAGGGGCCAAGAATCCATGGCCTCGAGCTTTGGAGGCATTGGGCTGGTCTGAGCCGCGGCCGAGATTCCATGACCTTCGCCATACGTGGCGCACCAATGCTCGAAGATCCGGAGTGGATCCTCAGATCGCTGAAACTATACTCGGGCACTGGTGGAGGGGAAAGAAGGTCAATGATCGATACGGATGGATATCGGATGAAGAATTCCTTGCCGCAATTGACAAGATGTCCTTCGATCAAGGTGAAACCAAGATCCTGACTGCACGGTGATTTGGAATGGACCGTAGCAAAAACGTAGCAAACGATGCCTTCGAAAGAAAAAAGACCGAAATGCTTCGGCCTAAGTTCTTAACATTACTGGTAGGCGGGAGAGGATTTGAACCTCCGACCCCTGCCGTGTGAAGGCTGAGAAGCCCTTAGAACCGAAGCCGTCTTTCTGCAATTCCCCAATAAAATCAATCATCGAAGAACACCGTCAGTACATGTTGGTGGACATGAGTTTATCAAAAGTCACGGGAAAGTCACGGGATGATTTTTTCATCACCCCCCTGTAATCTCATTGCCTACAAATTTCAAATTACACAGCATTGACCTGAACCTTTTGTAGAGGCGGGCGCTACGGCCATACCATAGCTCACGCCCTTTCCTGCCATGCGCCAACGCTGGCCGAGCACGTTTCATCGAGTAGGACACGTTGGAGCGTGTTGCGATCCGCCATATAGGTATGCTACACTCCCTCCCATCCTGGGAATCATGGATACCGGGATCAACAGGAGGTACATGGATGTCCGTTAATTCGTATCTCACTGATCTGGCGAGCGACCTTGTGCTCTCGGCGGCGGAAAAAGCAAGCATCGCCACGTCCATCGCCACATTGAAGACCAGACTCGATTCTCATTTCGGCTCTCAAGTGACTGGCCATTTTCAGTTTGGTTCGAGTACTAGAGGCACGATTCTCCCTCGCAAAGCCGATAACAATTCTGATATCGACTACATGGTGGTGTTCGCTTCATCTCCAGGGTCGGCTAAAAAGCCACAAACCTACCTGACTAACTTGAAAACATTCGTGGAGGCAAAGTACTCAACATCGGAAAGAGCCCAATCCCACCCGACTATTGTGTTATCTCTCAATCACATCAGTTTTGAACTAGTTCCTGCACTTTCAAATCTCTTTGGCTATCAAATTCCGTCGCCTGCGTCTTCATGGACCGAGTGGATGTCGACGGACCCATCTCGGACTAACAAAGATCTTCAAGACAAGAACATAAATAATAATTCCCAAATAAAACCGCTAGTCCGCCTCGTAAAATACTGGAACGCAAAAAATGCTCACCCATTCAACTCCTTCTCAATCGAAAAAGCTATAATAGATACACTTTTCTACTCGTGTTCATCCTTGAAGGATTATTTCTATCATTTCTGGTCAACCGCAAGCTACTCCGTGGACACAGCCCAGTATATCAAAGACAAGGTTGATAGCGCCAAGAAGCATGCCCAAAAAGCGAAGGAGTATGAGGACATCGGCTTGGCTATTTCGGCGGAATTAGAAATAAAGAAAATCGTGCCAGAGTTATGAGTAACACGGCAACACGACGAGTTGATGGGGTTAACAACTATTACGAACCCGTTAGAACAATCGGGTTTGCCCACCATAACCTTGTCTGGGAATGAGGAGATGCTTCTTACCCTTGGGACAACTTCGCACGAATGGCCAAGCCCCACACGGGAAACGAGCACTTGACAAACCAGCTAGGCTGTATATCTGATATTAAAAGTTACGAGATGCTGCACCTGCCGAGTGTTGTTGCTTGGCGGTGTATTCATTGTTTGGTGGAGGTCTGGATTGCAAAACGATATTCCCGAGAAGCAAAGCTCTGACCGATTACTTGAATACCTTGCTGCCTCCAGCTATCTCTACGGACGAGCAAAGGTCCGACTAGGATGCCAAATTCTTTTCACTGTCTTGATCCCTATATTATTTTCGATAATCACAGTTCTTGTGGGGGACTCACAGGACTGGAAGCACTTGAAGGTATGGGCTGTGGCATACGGAGTCGCTTTATCGATCCTAGATGTCCTCTTTCTCGATTCCGAGCAAAAACGCCTGAAACTGGAGGCCGCTAAGATACAGGAGATTTTTGATTGCGAACTGTTTGACATGGAATGGCGGACTTTCAAGATCGGGAGTAAACCAAGTGCTGAGAGCATTGTCGCTGCGGCAAAGGCATACAAGAAGACGGCCAAAAACGAGATAGACAAAACATGGTATGCTCCTGAAGTTGGCGATTTGCCATTGTATCAGGGAATTGTGGCTTGCCAACGATCAAACGTAATGTGGGATGCTAATTTAAGACGTAGATACAACAAATGGATAAGATTAATACTGACGCTGGCAATCATCTTGACAATCGTAATTGGTATCGGAAAACAATTGTCGGTATCTGATCTTGTCCTCTCTGTCTTTGCTCCAATCTCCCCTGCGATTCTTTGGGCCATTCGGGAATATAGGCGGCAAGTAGATACCTGTGACACATTAGATAAGCTTATAAAACACGCCGATTCACTCTGGACGAAGGCAAAAGACCCAGCGTCTTCTCCAGAAAAAATCACAACTGAGGCCAGATTTCTTCAGGATGAAATCTATGATCATCGTCGTAGTTGCCCTTTGATTTTCGACAGGATTCACGATTGGTTGAAGGATGAACAGGAGGAACAAATGAGGCGGGGGGTGCAGGAATTGGTCCGTGAAGCGCAAGTGACAAAGAAAGACGAAACGGAGAAGTAACCTCATGGCTACTTCGGTAACATCTGCCTTCAATCAATTCATGCAGAATGTCGTGAACTTAGATCCTGAAGAGACTAAAAGCGCACGAAAGAGCAGAGATTGGCTAGTAAAGCAGATACGGTCTTTTCCTGAAGCTGAAGGGAGTTTTCCCCGGTTATACTCAGAGAAGGACATTTTCTTTGGTTCCTTTGCCAGAATGACAAAGATACGACCTCTGGACGATATAGATATGATGATTTGTTTGCATGCCCAGGGCTCAGTTTATGCAGAGTCTTGGGGTCACTGCGACATAACCATACGTAGTGCTGGTAGCAACTTAGGCCCTTTATGCAATGATGGGACATTCACACTCAATTCAAGGAAGGTTATAAACAAGTTTGTCTCTCACCTGTCCTCAGTTCCCCAATATAAGAATGCTGCCATAAAGAGAAACTTGGAGGCTGCTGTACTGAATCTTACGTCATATATGTGGAGTTTCGATATTGTCCCCTGTTTCTTTACGGAACCTGATGCCTGGGGCCGAACCTACTATCTGATTCCTGATGGGAACGGGGCTTGGAAGAAGAGTGACCCAAGAAATGATCGGGATAGAGTGACGAGGGTGAACCAAACTCACAAGGGCAACATTTTGAATGTGATTCGTATTATGAAGTACTGGAACAGGCGTCCCACGATGCCGAGTATGGCATCTTACCTTCTTGAGACAATGATTGTGGATCACTACGATAATGTCTGGTGTTCCGAGGCCAGCTCTTACGTTGATCTGGAAATCCCCAAAGTATTGGCCCACATAGCGAACTCCCTCTTTTCTTCTGTCAATGATCCAACGGGGGTGCAAGGTGACATCAACACGCTTTCCCATCAGGATCGACAGAAGATTTGGAGCAGGGCAAATTATGATCACCAGAGAGCATTGGAGGCAAGGCAGTTAGAAGACCAAGGTAATCAACACGCCTCAATCGCTAAATGGGGCGAAATCTTTGGAAGTTCCTTTCCCGACTACGGGTAGTACACTGCGGTAGTCTGGCCTCTATCCAATACATGCAGCCAGACCCTTTATTGAGTTGCTTCTCTATATTCCTTGAAACAATCGATTAACTGTCGAAATGAGGCAGGTCTGTACTTCTCAAAGCTTTCCTGGTCAACATAAACAAAGTCGTATTGTATGTCGGTCTGGACTCGGTTGATGTCCTCGCACCACTGCCGCAAGCGTTGCATCTTGAGCGGTACATCCAAGTCCGCCTGGCCCTTTGTTTCCACAACGGCAATGCGCTTGGCCGAGAGCTTAACAAAGAAATCAGGGTAATAGTTGGAGATGTCCCCGTCCCTGTTCACGTAGTCCAGCTTGAAATGGACCGCCAGATAATTCTTGGCATAGGAAAGCACGTCGTCGCAATTTTCCAAGAAACTTGCAAATACAAGTTCAAAGTGGCTGTCCCCGATTATGCGATTAAAGACGCTCTTCTTGGGCATAAGATAGCCCTGATCCTTTGCCACGAAGGGACGTGTATCCCTCAACTTAATTCTGTCCCGAATTTCGGCGTCGCCTTTGTCCTGCACGGTCAAAGCATTAATAGCTCTCTTGAACGTATCCAGCAGCGTTTTGGTGGCCGTAAGCTCAGACAAGTTGCGTAGGGTATTGGGACTCTCCAGGTCAACGGGACGGCCAAACAACTCATCTTGGACAAAGGCTTTCACCTTAGCGTAGAGCACGTCGTATCCGCTCACCAGCCGCAGGTCCTTCATTATGGTTTGCGTGAAGTAGCCAAGGACACTTCGGTAATCGGCAATACCTGCCGTATCCAGGAATGTCGTATGCGTGACTTCGCCCGTTGTGATGTCCTTAAATACGATTTCCCGTTGTTCTTCCTCACTGAACTGTAGATAGAGCACACGCTGATGACCCAGTGCGCTCACATCCAGGTCGCTCAGATTCTTGTACTCTCGGTAGATACGTGGAGTCAGCACTGGTATCTCTATATCCAAAGCATCGAGGTCTTTCTTCGAGTTTTCTTTGTCAATCTCTACGACGAGCGGGGTCTTTGCCTCGGTTCCCTCTCCCATCGGTTTACGCTCCAGCACGACACCTTCAGCTTGAATTGATTCCACGAAATCCATAAAGGCGTTCGTACCGACGACGCTGACATATTCCTCTATGCCGCCAGGGTACATCTTGCGAAGGCCTCGTCCCAAGGTCTGTTCAGGCAGGATGTTGCTCTTGGCGGAATAAGCACGGAGTCCGACAATGGTTGTGACGTTCTTCACGTCCCAGCCCTCCTTGAGCACCATGACCGAGATGATGGCTTTGTAGGGGCTGTCGAACCCGTCAATAGTGTTGGCCTGCTCACGCAGCTTGTCCAATTCTTCTTTGCTCTTGCCTGAAGTGGATTCGGAAATTTCACCGTTGGCCTTGGTGTGGATGACCAATACAGCGTCTTTCAAATCAGGATAGTTGCCCTCCAGATACGTCTTCACATCGTCGCAATTTCGGGTGTCGTCGGTCATTACAAACAGGATGGCCTTCTTATCCATCTTTTCATGCTCTGAATAAGCTTTGCGCCACTCTATCACGCCGAGGTTGAGGTAATCAGCGTATTTCTCCGTAAATTTGGCGCTCTTGCGTTCAACGAGTTTTGCACGACTGGCGGCGTCAGGCAGGACAGGGTGCTTGACCACGTTTTGAGAAATGGCTTCGACAAGCGGATAATCCGAAACGGTCTGCACGAATATGGCCCCGTTGTTGTGCTTGGGTGTCGCCGTCACGTCCACTTGCAGAGAAAGAGCAGCGCCTTTTTGCTTCAATCGGTTGTGAATATCTTCGATGGACTTAAACCAAGCCATGCGTGGATCGTGGATGTGGTGCGCCTCGTCATTAAGGACCGTGAGTTCGTCAATGTCACGGACGATCATGCCCAAATCCACTTTGGAGTCTGTAGTTGCGCCACTTGGGCGCTTACCCAGGAAATAATCCATTGTGTCGTCATCGTCAGGCGATGGTGGAATATCGTTACCAGCATAGACACGATGAACGTTGGTCAGGAAGATGTTACCCGTGGGTCGGGTGATACGTACCTCGTCTTGGCGATGCACCGTAAGCTGAAAATCATCTCTCCAGTTGCGTCCGTTCACGCCATTGTCTGGGATGACGGGATCTTCAAAGAAAATTCGTAGTCCTTGAAAATCTTTGTAGATGCGATCCAACACGATTATGTTCGGTGCGATAACCAGAAAATTGCGTGCCAACTCTGACTCAGGCTCATACAGTTTGTGGTAGAAGCTCCAGGCCAGCACCAAGCTCATGACCTTTGTCTTGCCCGCCCCTGTGGCCATCTTTACGACAAAACGCCGCCAAGTCTCATCAAACATACCCGCCGAGACAGCTCCAGAACCGTCGAACCGCATGAGGTCGAACTTGTCCCGCACGGCCACTACATCGTACAAATAGATGATGGTTTCCAGTGCTTCCCGTTGTGCAAAATAATACTGAAATTCGGCCATTGTCCCATCGGCCTTGGGGAGGAGATGCGGAGTGTTGAACCACCAATTGAGCAGGGCTTTGCTGGCATCAGTTGCCCCCACATAACCGCTGTCTCTCCATTCTTTCACTTTGCGGCGAAGCTGTGGAACCAAAGGGGGCATCAGTTTTTCCGCACTCGACTCTCGTAAGGCTTCATCCGCAGGGAACCAGCGTATCGCTGGATCGAGTATAGCGTGGGGGGATTCGGGGAAGTCTTTGTGCAGCGCCATTATTTCTTACCTCCCACGTTGACCTCGATAATCGTCATTGTATCGTTACCAAAGATATCCACGACCTTTACAGCCAGTTTCCGTCGTCCTGGAGTACATTCGTGAAGTACGCTTTTGAGTTCCAACTTGCGGTCCTTCTTCGTGCGGAACGACTGCCACTCGTTTTCAAAGATGAAATCCCCAGTCCAGCGCTCTTCCCATTCGCCACTCTCTTCGTTCTTGACACGGACTATTTCACGCTTGTTTTCAAAGTTGAAATCCACCGCCCAATAATCGATCCAGTCAGTCCAGTGCTGAGTGAGACGTTCACGAGTGATGATTCCGTTCTTATCCTTGCTCACTTTGACGATCTGCCCCCGTTCGACAACTACTTTACTGGACTTGTCTTTGAGAGTCGCTTCGGCGGCTGCTACGGAATCCTGTGAATAGAAGACCGAGAAATCGGTCAACTCCACTGCAATACTGTTCTTCTGAAAAAGTGGTTTTACCTCGATAGCCGCTACGTCGTGAAACACCACCTGATTCTTTTCTACGGCCCGTTTGTCAAAGACCTCCGCAGGGATATACTTGGGAGCAATGTCAATTCCTTTGGCTCGGGCTTCGTCCAGCACATTTGGAAAGAGCCCCATCTCGAACTCAAAGCCCAAAATGTCCACTCGGGTAATGTGCTTCTTCCGACATTCGAGAATGACCTCTTCCACGAACAAGCGAGTTACAGGGAGGTTCACAGGCCCAACGGCCACGAGCCGCCCGCCCTTTTTGCCGTGGAAGGTAGCAAAGCCGTCTGTCTTTTCGGCCCGGTAGGCACGTAGGATCAGATCGACAAAAGCTGCTTCCTTTGCTTCCAGTTGCTTTCGCTGTTCTTCTTCACGCAGGTTAGGGTTGATGCCGATATAGTGCTGGCGCTCGTACTTGCCCAAGTTGAGGATTTCAAAGGCACGGTAGTTCTTTCCTGTGGCCTTGAGTTGCCGCTGCACGCCGATCATGCGCTTACGAGTGGTGTGAATGGCGAATTTGCCCAAATCGCTAACGATCCATTTGCGCCCGAGTCTCTCGGCCACGGCAGCGGTGGTACCTGAACCGCAAAAGAAGTCGGCTACGAGGTCGCCTTCGGCTGATGAGGCATCGAATATGCGTTCCAACAAGGCTTCAGGCTTCTGCGTGGGGTAATCGACCCGCTCCGTCGCCTGTGAGTTAATTTCGTAGATGTCGGACCAGAGGTTTTGAACAGGCATTCCCTTCAATTCATCGGCGAAACTTTTTCGGCGAATCCGTCCCGAAGGATCTTTAGGAAAGTAGAGGCGTCCCTCTCTATCCCACTCTTCCATTTTTTCTTTCGTGATCATCCAGCCGTTTGGTGGGGACTTGTAACCCTTGTAGTCATATATGAGGTTGGGCCGATAACCTGGATTCACGAGGCTAGTCGGCTGATAGCGCCTCCCTGTCTCATCCACATATGTGAAACGGGTTCTAATATATTCCTGATACTCTGGTGAATCTGCGTTGTACTGGGGTGTAAACGTTGCTTTGTTCGATTTGACGTAGAATAGGATTACGTCTGTGCAAACCCCGAATCGGTTGGATTCATGCACTGCACTACTCATTCCTACCCGACGCTTCCAGGTTATTTCGTTTCTGAAGTTGTCGTTTCCGAACACTTCGTCCAAGATTCCACGCAGAAAGCTGTTCACACGAAAATCGCAGTGTACATAAATACTTCCGTCTTGAGCCAGCAAATCTCTCATCAACGCCAGTCGCTCATAAATCATGGCGATGAATGAATCAGCGCCTTTCCCCCATGTGTCTCGGTAGGCAATCTCTTCCAGAATGCTCGGCTTCTTGGTAAAGGTATCGCCCCCAATCTCGATATCCATGCTGAAGTCTGCACCCACGTCAAACGGGGGATCGATATAAATGAGTTTGATGCCGCCCTGATTTTCCACTTCCTCACGGAGCGGCCCGTTCTTCAGCGACGAAAGAATGAGCTTGTTGTCCCCCCAGATCAGCTTGTTGGTCCATCCCTTGAGCTGTCGGCCACGGTTGTCCAGGTCAAAGAGATCGAACTGTATCTTTGTGTCGTCTGGCTTTTCCGCACGGGGCTCGTCTACCTGCTCGATGACTTGGAAAGGCAGGACGATGTTGCAGACCTCGCCCGTCTTTCCGTTCCATACCAATTCCACCTCCCGCTTCTCATCGAACAGGAGGAAGCGGTATTTGTCTGGCAAAGGCTTATCGGCGTCTATGAACCGAATGATTTCCTGCTTTTCTTGATCAGTCAGTCGTGGCATGCACATCCTCTCAGGTAGACGATACTGAGATGAACCCAGATCTTGGCCCGTGGGCGACACCGTGAATCAGGCTGATCCCGACTCCCGTCGCTCCATCAACCGAGAACTATCGCTCTTTTTGGCGCAACCCGCAAGTATTTTCAGGCTCTTGAGCCAATTTTAACCTATGCGGGGGGCGTGCCCCCCAATTAGCCCACTAATTAGGAGATTAGGTGAGCTGCGTCTGTCTCTAGGTCTCAAGGCGCACCGCCCGCCAATCCGCATTGTGTGCTGTTTTTAATTTTTTGCTTGACTTCCGTACCTAGACATGTATTTTGTAGTGTTCTGATGAGTCCCGTGCTTCGCATGGGGCGTGGTCGGTCGGAATAAGTCAGTCGCTCGACGGAGCCGCAGAAGATCCGTGAACGAGTCTGGGAAAGGAGTATTTCTCTCGATCCGCTGTAGGGCGGATCATCAAAAGTAACACAAAGTGGGTTGAACAGCCTATGAAAGCGAGTTTCTACAATAGATCATAGGAGTTTTGTTTAATTTTCGGAGTTTACTTTTGTGAATGGATACTTAATTCAGAAGTCTTAGGTTGTTACCCGAGAAAGGTAACAAATACCATGATTTCAAAGTATGAATTAAGACCAGTGTCCACTACTTCTGCCGACATAGAGGTTCTTGAGTATGGGCATGTGGAGAGCCAGACGGATGCTTACGGTATAGTCCGACTTCCTGACGGCGAAGAGGGTAATGTGCTCCTGCATCAGGTTGAGGCCTCGGAAGATGCGTTTCTGGCCGATTTCACTCATCGAGGGAGAATTAGGCCACCGCTTGATTTCGTAGGTAATAGACTGGTGATGACCATCCCTCGGATGGGCTTTGATCCCGAAAGTGGTCTTATGGTCCCGGCTCCATGGGTCATAACAAGCGACCGTGAACTGTTTCCGCTTAGCCCGAAGGAACTGACGGAACGGGGAATCTATTCAAGGATTCCCTTTGAGGATGTTTTAGTTGACCCGAGGTACAGCGGAGAAGCAGTGAAAGGCTTTTTGGACGGATCGTGGAAGGGCGACCTGCTGGAAACCTTCCACATCGTCAGAGAGACTCTCAAATCGCATATTGATTTGAGGGATCATCGCCAGTACGATTTCCTGACCGCATGGGTCGTGGGGACGTACATGTTTGAGGGCTTTCACTCATATCCCTATGTCCATTTTAATGGGCCGAAGGCTGTGGGAAAAACGACGGCTCTGGAGACACTGGCGCAGATCTGTTTCAATGGCGAGTTGACTCCCGATATAAGCCCGGCGGCGCATGTCCGTTTGGTCCAGTCCAATAGTGGAACGCTCTGCGTTGACGAAAGCGAGAAATTCCAACGGAGAAGTCTCGCAGGTGAGAGAGCGATACTCTTATCGGCGTACAAGAAGGGCGGAAAAGTATTGCGTTCGGTCAATAGGGGCGGCAGATGGCGTCACAAGCACTTTGAAGTGTACGCTCCTCGGGCTTTCGCATCACAAGCAGGCTTTGAGGACGTGATGGCGTCCCGAACTGTTAAGATTCTGATGTCTCGCACGACACGGATTCTGATTCCCATAGACCAAACGGAAGCGCAAGCGGTTCGTGATTCGTGCTTCTTGTCGGCATTGACTTACGCCCCGATGATTCGGGACGTGTATATGCAGATGGGAGATCCTTCAGGTATCGTCCCGTTTGCGGGGAGGGAATACGAGTTATTCCGCCCCATATTCGCTATCGCAACCGCAACTGAAGATCCTTCGGTCGTGGCTGCGGTTACGGAGTTTGCCATTGACTTTCACAAAGGCCAATTGGCGGATTTCAGCGAATCGTCACCTGAACACGCTTACTTGTCGTTTCTTTCGGAGGCGATAAGCGACGACGGCGAGTATCGTGGAGACGTTTTGTTGACTCAATTCAATGAATATGTCTCCGATCACGATATCGAGCTGCCGAAGAGTTTAACTCCAAAGTCCCAAGGCGAGCTGTTAGCTCATCTGGGCTTGGCGGATCGCACAAAAAAGAAACGAACGGCGGATCGTAAGGCGAGGCTGTATTCTTTCACCAGAGAGAAAATCATCAGCGTAGCTCGTGCGTATCACGTCAATATAAGTAAGTAGTTTTTCCTTTCTCCAGCTAAATAGCGGCGAATCTCGTGACTCTTAGAGATGACTGACTGACCGACCGACCCGTCAGAGGGAGGGTAGCCAAACTGGCTGCCCTCTTTTCGTTTTTATGCCGGGCTCTAAATCGGTTCTTTCAAGGTCATGTAACGATGTTCGCAACGTTCTTGCCTGGATGCACAATTATTTCCGTGTTGGTCGGTCGCTTGGTCATAATTTTTTCTGGTCCTTGAAAGGCAGGTCAGATATTATGTTCGACGGACCGTGGAGAGAAAGACCGTGGAAACTGTCTTCGAGTCGGACAAGGGTTGGACTGGGAAAAGCCTGCTGCGGCCTTCAAGACGGGGAGAGCCATGAGTAAGATCAATATAAGGCGTGCCGTTGAAAACATAAAATCGGGAACGACCATTTACACCCCTGTAGTTGATATGATTGTGAATGCTATCCAGGCCATTGAATCCAAAAAAGAAAAAGACGGCAAGATCACCGTCTTGGTTGAACGCTCGAAACAGCTTGAAACTGACGGAAGCACGCCATTGGTTGAAGGGTTTGCAATTGTCGACAACGGTATAGGATTCACGGACGAGAACAGAGAATCGTTCGACACGCTCTATTCAGTTCAAAAAATGACAGAAGGCGGAAAAGGTTTCGGAAGGTTTGTCTGTCTGAAATATTTTGAAGACCTGAGTGTGGAAAGTGACTATAAGGACAGCAAGAAGTTCAAAAGACGAACTTTTCGCATGGGGAAGGAGCATGATATCATCATTGATGAACGAGTGAGTCTATCAGATGCGAAAGCGTCTGGCAGCAAAATACGATTACGCACGATCAAACATGGTAATTTCCCTGACAGAAAACTCGACACCATTGCTACACATTTGGTTGAACGACTGTTGCCTTATTTTATAACCCAAGATTATGTCTGCCCTAAGATTGAGATAGCCGAGGAAGACGGCTCCAACTCGATCACCTTGAATAATTATGTCAACAACGGGTTGTCGAGCCTCATAAAGGAAATAAAGGTTCCAGAGTCAGTATTTCACATTTCAGGTCATGATTTTTCTTCCAGAGTATTCAAGTTTTATAATCCAGGGAATCGCAAAAGCAAGATTAGCTTAGTTGCCCATAAACGAGAGGTCACAGATACGCCGATACATAATTATGTTCCAGAATTCATCGATGAATTCTATGATGAAATACACAATGACGATAGTGTTACTAATAGAAATTACATCATCAAAGCCTACGTTTTTGGTCAATACCTGGACATCCACGTCTCCTTGGAACGAGGCGGTTTTGATTTCCATAGAGATCAAGATCTCCTGTATGCAATTTCTCAAAACGAAATAGAGAAAGCTGCATCAGACATTGCCAAGAAAGCCATGGGCGACGACATTAAGGGTAGGCAAGAAAAGAAGAGAGCGAGGGTCGAGTCCTATGTTGAGGAACAAGCTCCTTGGCATCGAGAAACGTTCAAAGAACTAGATTTATCAGACCTGCCTTTCAAGGCCTCAAGCGAAGAAATTGAAATCACATTACAGACGGCCAAATTCAATAGTGAAGTTTCAATTAAACGAGAAGTCGATGAACTGTTGTCGAAAAGTAGCATCGAAGACCACAAGGCTGATGTGACGAAAATTGTAGAAAGAATCTCTGGGACCAGCAAGAACGATCTTATCCATTACATTGCATCCAGAAAACATGTTTTGGAGTTGTTCAAGAGAAGCTTGGAATTGAATCAGGACGGAAGCTATTCGTCCGAGGGACTAGTCCACGATATTATTTTTCCAAGAAAACAAGATAGCGAGACAACCCCGTTCAAAGAACACAATCTCTGGCTGGTGGATGAGCGCCTGAATTTTACCAGATATATTTCTTCTGATTTGCCTTTGAACGGACCTAATTCGGCCAGACCCGACTTACTGGCTTACGATCAGCGTGTCTTATTCAGAGGCGACAATGAACCTGGGAATCCAGTCACCATCTTTGAATTCAAGAAGCCACAGCGTGATGATTTTGTGAATCCTTCGTCAAAGGAAGACCCCGTTGAGCAGATCGTAAGGTATGTGATCCAAATAAAGGACGGGGATTTCAAGACGCCTGAAGGCCGTGCTATTCTCATTTCCGATAACACACCGTTTTACGGATATGTCGTTTGTGATTTAACGCAGAAAGTAGTGAAATGGCTACAACGGGAGAAGGACTTCAAGCCTATGCCTGACCATCTTGGATGGTTTCAGTGGTATAACAACATTAATCTGTACGTCGAAGTGATCAGTTGGGATAAGGTTCTGAAAGATGCCAATATGAGAAATATGATATTTTTTCACAAGCTTGGGGTATGAGATCATAAGGGCGGTCTCGTCCTTTGTTTTGGCCCAAAAGGAGGCCGTGCATTGATGAGGCGAACAGAAACTTGAGCAGATCAGTGCATGCGGAATCAGAATCGTAAGACAAGAACTTTCAGTAACCATGCATCATATCCTTAGATCTCCAGCAATTCTGGAATTTCGCCTCCCCCAGGACCTCTTCCATGGGACTCCTATCACTTTTTGGATTTTAGTATAGGGGCGGTCTTCGTTTTCAGTATCCATGGGGCACTTCGCATATTTGGGTCAACCGAACCAGTAGAGAAAGTGATTGATGTTGCAGGCGACAAGCGGGAGAACTTCCTATTTCTTGATTCAACGACCACGACTGATTTTTGAGGCTTTCTTCAGGAATGGAGCCTACAATCAACCGAAATCCCACGGCGGTACGTTCTGGGAAATACAAGGCAGAGAACGACAATTATTTATCGTTCCTCCCGTCATCATCAGCCAAATCCACTTCTCGGGGGCATTCGGATCAACTGAGATATGAGTCTTTTTCAGAGAATCATGCTTAAGAAGCGGCCTTTTTGCACCGTCAGATCATCTTTCCTCAATACTTGGTCTCTTTTTCATGTTTTCGCCCACAAGTTGACGTTCCTGCAAGCTAATCACTGAACTTTCCTACAGTGTCCGTGCGCTTTCATTTGCATGCCCGCCCTCTTTTCTTCAAATTACCCCTTCAAGAATTCTAATTTATATTTAAGGGTATAGTGGGTCTTATTAGAATGGAAATGAATAAACATGCGTACGTACCGAACAGAACACTGGAAAGGAGACCACAATGAAAAAGACGTGGAGTGATGTGCTGGTCGTCGTTCTCGTTGCGGCCACAGAGGCCATCATGGAAATCTTGAAACATCTCAAGAAGAAAGGTAAGGCACCGTCATGAATGAACTTGATAAACTGATCGTCGTTACTGCGGGCACAACGGCCATAATCTACCTGATTGGCCCCGCCGCCGTTTGGCGGATCGTTAAGACTGTCGCTGAGTGGGCCTTGGTCCTCACGGTTTTCGTCTGGATGCTATAACCATCCCCGAGCACATACGAAAGGAACAATCACATGAGCACGAATGGATTCAGAGACGAAGAGCTTGTTACCCGACGAATGAAGGTCGGCAATGAATGGCAAACCCGTGTATTTCCCGTCGTAGGCGGTAGACTGCGGATTCTTCACGAAGGTAACGACCGCCTGAGCATTCAAACCGAGATCGTCAAGCTCGACGTTGACTTTGTTGTCGTGAAGGCAATCGTGGAGAGCCAAAAGGGAAAGTTCAACGGCACGGGAACGGCGTCAGGCCAGAGAGACGCAAGGCTTGCCGACTCTTTGGTTGAACTGGCTGAAACTCGGGCCATAGCAAGAGCCCTGCGGTTCGGTGGGATTGGGGTTGAATATACGGGTGCTGAAGAGGTTTCACACGTCACAGCCGCCGCAGAGGGAAACGACGAACAGGGCGTTGACAAACAGCCCAGGGGACTGATCTCAGAGAACAATGGTGACAAACCCGAAACAAATCCACAAGCGTCAGCAGCGGCCCACCGACCCAAAATGCAAAGTTGCGGCAATGGAAAAGCGACGACAGCGCAGGTGAGAGCCTTGTTCGCCCTAAGCCGCAAAGCGAATTATACGGACGAAGACATTCAATCCCTCATTAATCCGTTCAACGTATCCCGCTTTGAAGACCTGCCCCGTGAAGCCGCAAGTCAGTTGATTGGCTATTTGCAGCAAGAAGTAGCCGCCTAAATCCAAAATACAAATGCCAACAAAAGTGGGAGGGGACGCTATAGCTGCGTACACACCTCCGCCCATGAAAGGAGCCACTATGTTCAGATTCACATTGTTCACTAAGCCCAAGCCACGCAAGAAGAAGCTTATCCGAGAGCTGAGACGCCTGATTCATCAAAGGAACTATTGGAAGAACCGCACTCGTGAATTGAGGCGCAGGACACGGTAACCACCAAAGTACTTAACGAGAAACGAAATCACATCACGGGCGGGACGCTATACGTGCGTCCTGCCAAGCACATGGAGGTGCTGCGATGGAACTGGCAAAGGCAGTAGTTCAAACGACTCACGACCACTTATCGTATTCTCAAATTTACTGTTATCTGGGCTGCCCGCTCCAATATCGGTTCAAATATGTCGATGACATCCCTCCCGCTTTCACGACGGCGGCCTTGGTCTTTGGCTCGGCAATCCATGAAGCCGCAGCCGCATTCCATCAGGGTCGTCTTGAGGCGGAGCCCTTAAGGGTAGATCAATTGCTTGATGTCTATCGGGATGAGTGGCGACGGGCGGAACGGGTAAAATTCCTTAATGGCGACAACGAAAACACGTTAATGGAGAAAGCCCGAAATATGCTCTCCGTTTTTCATGACTCCGTTGATTCGGGTTCTCAGGTCATCGGAGTGGAGGAGTTCTTTGAGATACCACTGGGCGGCCTTCCTCCTTTTCAAGGGTACATCGACCTGATTGAGGAATCGCATGATGGCTGCGTCACCCTGGTTGACTTGAAGACGGCTTCAAAGAAGCTCTCTCAGAGCAATGTTGATACAAATCTGCAACTGACCGCCTACGCTTTGGCTACAGAATCCATGGGATTCAATCCTGACGATCTGACGTTTCGGCTGGACGTGCTGCTTAAAACCAAAGAGGCGGGGATGGTGAGATATGAGACCAGGCGCACAGCGGATGACCGTCATCGATTCATGAGGCTGCTCTACAGCGTTTGGAACGGTATCCAACAGGAAGTTTTCTTTCCAAGGCAGGATTGGGGCTGTATTCAATGCGCCTGGGCCAAGAATTGCCGGGATTGGTAGGAGGGTAAAATGGCGAAGATAAAGGAACCTCGTAATGTGACCGACATAGTGGCTTATCAACCGACGGCCGCCGTAACCGTATTACCGCCCGACTCAGGTGTGGTGGGCTCATTTCTGGAACAAACCGCCAATATGTTCAAGGCCAGAGCTATGCGGATGAACGGCCTTCTCAGAAGGATAGACGAAGCGGGACAACGGACTGAATCGCTTTTGCGAACTGCGGCGGAACGTATGGAGGCCGCAGAAGTCGCCCTGCAGGAGCAGTTCAACAGGGAAGGTTTGGTTCAGCCGAACGACACGGAGTCGGAAAACGGCGTCTGATAACGCTGGGTGCGTATCATATGAAATCATATAGAGACTCCAAGGTCTCTATTTCTCCGTGCAGTTCGGTTTGACGGTAGCATCGGAAGACATGAAATTCCCATGCAAGGACGGTGCCATGTAAATTCATCATTTGTTTTTCACCGTTCGGTACTTGCAATTTTTGGCCTTTCTGCCGTAATCATGCACCGAAACGCTTTTGCCGCAATTGCGTTCCAGCCCGTCAAGTATTCACAAAATCAGCCACTTATTCCAAATCCTATCCTTAACCTTCTGAACGATCATTTTGAAATTATCGGATACGTGCGGTGGGAACATTCGGAAAGAGTCGATATGAAATCGAGAGAAACCCGCAGCCACCAATCGGCACATCGGCTTCCTTTCAGGGAAAGCGATCTCCTGAACTCAACCCAAGGACGGCTGGCTGATCCTTCAGTCTTCATTAGGCAAAGGATAGGATAAAAATCCCGTGATGACCGTCCATCTGACTGAGGTCGGTCATGCCTTTTCCATCTTATTTTCGGCAAGTTGTGAACTTTACGACCAACCTGACCTTTGCATAGAAAGTATGATTGAGTCCATGGAGCGACATTTCGGCTCAGCTTTATCTTCTATTACCAAAGAGGTCGGTCGGTTGGTCATTAGTTCGAAATCATTGATGTACTTCCTAATAGTTTCGGTCATTCCACTTGGTCTCCTCGGCATTGGGTATTGTCCGAGAGGTCACGGTCCCGACCAAGGGATTTTCCGCATGGGACCAAACAAATAGGCGGGTCGGTCGCACACTTCTTCTTGGAATGCCAACAGGTTGCAAAAGAACTGACCGAGCGACACGTCAAAGCCGAAGAATAAATGGAGTAAGTATTCGCTCGCATTCTTTTATGCTTGCTTTATCTACGGGAAAGGTCGGTCGGTTGGTCATCTGATCAATATTATCAATAAAACCCGACTTGGCTTGGTCGGTCGGCTCGTGGGGGATGGTCGGCCCCGACTATTTCTCCTTCAGAAAGAGGTGGGGGGATATCCAACTACCTTGGGCCGAACGGCATTTTGTCCTCAATTCAAGGGGTCGTCAAATTGACGCCCCCTCCACACTCGGTAATCTGGAGATCGTGCCTTATGTTGCTCAACCGTCCTCAAATTGAGGACCCCTTCGGCTTCAGGCAAAGTTGGAATGCAGTGGATATCAGGTATTAGCGGCGATGGCCAAAACAAGGGGGGAACTTTTTGTTCCGACCTATCGACGCACCGAGGCTGCTCTGGTCTTCATCTGTATTCAAATTGAATACGGTTGACTGGTCACCTGGCCTCAGATTGAGGATGGTTGCTTTTCACAAATTCAATACGGTTTCGGCGTACTCGAATCGAATACACAGGCAATATTATTAGACAATCTTGCATATTTGTATATCCACGTCCAACGGAACCCTTAGTTTCCCCGAGGTGATCATCATCCTTTGCGTCAAATGCTTGACCTGCTCCGCTTCTTTTTCGGGGCACTCAACCCACAAGGCGTCGTGGATCATCATGACAATGCGGGCGTCCATACTGCGTCGTCGGAATATTCGGTCCAGTCGCAACATTGCCGTCTTAATCAAGTCTGCTTCGATCTGCTGGGGCCATGTAACCCTAAACTGCCGTTCCACCTCAAATGTGGGCCACCTTGGGAAATGACGTTCTCTGCCCGCAAGGCTCCGCACGATCCTTTGGTCTGAGGGGAGTTTCTTCATCTTCTTCCACTCCCGATCAAAGAATTCTTTCACTTTGGGAAACCTTCTGTAGAAGCCCTTAATATAAGATCGGGCCGTGTCCCCATTAATGAAATCCGTACTACCCTGATCCTGTCTCAGCTCGTTTATCTTCGTGCAAAGCCCCGGCGCTCCCATCCCGAAACAGATTGCAAAGTTGATCTCCTTTGCTACGGAACGATCATTGAGGCCCAGGCGCTCGGATGTTTCCATATGTACATCTCCGTTCGGATCTCGAAATATACGCATCAGCTCAGGATCTTCGGAAAGGTGAGCGATGATCCTCATTTGAGCCTGCGAATAGTCGGCTTTGATCAGAGCGTGGCCTGATTTTGGGACAAAGAGTCCCCTCAATCTGCGGCTCACGTTTTGTACGGCTGGGCTGCGAGCATAAATGCGGGAAGTAGCCGAACGTGTTTGGCCCCATGTGGGATGTATGCGGCTATGGCCCGCCCATCGACGGAGGAACCCCAAATCCTCACCCCTGTTCCACCAGCTCAGCATCTTCCTTATGAGCGGGTCACTATGGGCGATCTGCCCCAGAGGCTTCTTCAACCCACGCTTGACTTGAGCGGGAGCCAATCGGACCGGCACGCCTTTGGCGGTTAAGAAGTCGTAAACAGACTCATTCGAAGACAGATCTACAGATTCACCGCCAGTGATGTCGGCGGCCAGAGCAGCCATTCCACGTTCCGTCTCTATTATCAGTTCCCCGCATTTTTCGCCGTCGAATCCGATCCCGACCCGTCGCATGTTGTCCAATAGCGGCATGAGCGGCAACTCTATCTGATTATAGAGCTTTTGGAGATCATGAGACATAAGGGTAGGCAGTTTCTCGGCCAATTCGAAGATCAGGCCCGCATCATAGGCAAGCATCTCGGCGGCGAGATCCCATGAAGCCTTATCATAAATGTCCGTAATCCTGTAAGGATAATCACGGCCAAGATACCGATGCGCTACATGGGCAAAGGTCAACTTTTCCTGTACCTGATTGTCCCCGAACTTAACTTCCTGCGATGAGTCGGGATCAAGCAGGTACGCCATCAAGCGAGTGTCTTGTATTCCTTTGAGGTTCAAAGCGTTGGGAGCTTCTTCGACCGAGTTTAAGCCCATTTCGTCAAGGAACTCCCAAATCCTCTTGAGCCCGTGAAAGGCAGTTGTTTCGATATCGAAACGACTGTGCCCATCGACACGGTACATTGATGTACACAAGGACTTGAATTCATTAATCCCCAGCTCCAAACAATGGGCTTCAGTATCCGATAGAGCAAAGCCGATCAGTACTCGGTCCTTCATGAATACGGGAGCCGTCAGAGCCACGGTACTGCTGGACTCTAAATTCGAGATAAGATGTTCGGGAGCCGTAAACCTAGTCATAAAACCGTTCTCATAATCGGGGATTCATAACCCTGTGCTTAAACAGGGGAATAATTATACAGGAATTCTCTTGAATAATAATATAAAGTTCGTGAGGGTAGTGAGGAGTAGCGCAGGGGAGCAGAGAGGGAGTAGAGAATATAGCTATAGTTATTAATAGGTATGTAAATCCCCAACCCACCGAAATACTATCATAAAATGGTCAAGGGTGACAAGTTGCAGTATCCGCTTAGTATTTCACTTTCGTGATAGTTATCTGTTTGATTTTAGCCACTGTTTTTCGTGAAGTCTCTATGAGCTTCAGTTTCATGAGAATTTGACGGTAATTCTGCGCAGTCGTCTTCGTGACCCCAATGGCCTGCCCAAGCTCTGCATCGCTTACGTTCAGCTTCGGTCCACGAGTGTCCTGAGCCAATTCTTCTTGGCGGATCAACAGCCATACATATGCCTTTGCGGCTGGGCCTTTGATCTTGTGTAGATGGGATGCGGCCTTGTCGGCAATGAAAGCGTGATCGCCGTCAAACAGCCTGCGGTGCCATTCTACCACTGGGCTTCCCGTGATGAGAGAATGAAGGCGGCTGATCATCTCTTTTACCTGATGAGTCCGCATGTTCTCGTAATTCTTTATTAAAGCGTAAAATCCGTCTTTGGCCACCTTTCTCCGCCATCGTGAGCTAACCCTTTTTCCCGTGCTCTTCAAATCACCGAGCTTCACCTCGAACCATTTCGCAACTTGAGACTTACCCGTGACGGCGGGAATCTTTTCAAAGACGGTCATAAGACCGTAGATGTCTACGTGGTTTATACGATGTGGGTTCCCCCGGTGCATGTCACACCAAGTCCGCTGACAAAGCACGGATCTACAGGAAAATCCGATCTGCCAATCAAAGATTCCCATGCGGATGGCCCGCTCGTACCATTTTGAAGTGTCCTTGACCTCATAAAAGTCTGGCCCCGATTCGGCTTCTACACGCCCGTACCGCATCGGATCTTGGAATTCGGGCACCAGACAATCGAAGAACAGCGTGGGGCCTTGAAGAATCTTATGTTCGGCGTATCGCTCTCGGAGAAAGTCCTTGGTGCTGGCGAAGAACTTCCAATGCTTCAAGTAATGGGGATTCGTGAGGCCCTTCTCATCGAACTTCTGCACGTCGGGTTCCCACGTGTCAGGCTTGGGCTGCTGGTCGGGAACGAAAACGGAAAAGCGTAGGCCGTACTCGTGCCAAGCTCGTATGAATTCATCGGGATCGAGAGCCGAATCTTTAAAATCTTCCATGCGGTGACTCCATAGGATCGATCATGGACAATCTTACCACTTCGGGCCGACCAGTGAAACGGGATTCCGATATGCTTGAGGCTGGTTCTTAAGACGCCCTGAGAACAATTCTGAGCGATTTTCTTGAAGCGGCAATAGTCGAGCATACCCGTTTCGTGAGATTATTAAATAATAAGTAGAAGTTGCCGAATGTATTCACATTGTCAAGGACTTATGAACATTGCCGTTCGGATTCTTCCCACTTCAGGAGTGTCCGCAAAAGAAAATGGACGGGAAGGCACCTGGGAGGCGATTTGAGCGATTTTGGGATATTGCAGAAGTAATCTCGTGACCACCGCCTTCTTCAAATAAAGGTTGGTCGCAGGGAGTTGGTCAGGGGGTTGATGAGTCCAGATGCGGGTTTTCAACAAGGTCCGACCGACGACCGACCTCTTGCTCATGAAAAACTGAGAATTCAAGTGACGGTAATGAAGCCGCCCGATGCTCACGGAAAGGTGAGTATGTTTAATAAATGTTCATTTATTATGTATAACATATATTTTAGCGAATACAAAAACTGACATTATGCACAAAAAAATGAGGAACCTTTTCGCAACTCAGGATACATAACACACATAACGACGCTGGCACGTTATACGACAACTAAATACGACCAAAAGTATACCGATAGACTTCATAATCCGCAGAATTCCTTTCATTAGCGCATTCAGATTCTTCGTTTTAAATCGTTCCTGATCGGGCCTTCAGGTGACATGTCCTTGAAGGCCGCTTCACTTCACATCAACTCAAGCTCAAAATAATTTCACAATTTTGACGTGCAACGGCATTAATCAAAAACGAGTGCTGCTTGGGCTCTTTCTCAAGACATCGGACGGCACTCAGAAGGAAAACGACAGTAATGAAGAAGAAAGACAAATTATTTGGACGCACCGATTACCGGATAACGGATGTGAACTTGCTGATAGTTATGGGAGCTATTCCAACGGAATTCGTGGAATTTCATCCTAACACGGGAATAACGGTTGACTATTTCATCGCATCATTTATGGAGCATTTCCCGAAGAAAGAATTGGGCGAAGATTGGATGGAAATATTTGGTAATTCAATACAATATGCATGCGATCGCATCGGATTAGATATCGCCCCTAGAGAAGATGTTCGGGTATTGGATGATAGCCAGCTTTGCGCCTCGTTTTGTCCCACGGGAAAACTTGGCTCCGAATTGAATATGAACAAGAGTGAGCTGGAGAATCTCCTACATTCGGCCTATGTCCAAAATCCCGATCTCAGAGGCTTTTTGATGTACGTCCCTGCAAAAGGCTACGTTGTTTCCTCATTCTTTTACAATCAGTTGAGGAAAGCGGGCCTCAGCCTCGATAAGTTTCTGAAGAATATCGTAGGCGGGAAAACAAAGTTCAGCGTGAACTGATGCAACGGTGGACTTCTGAGCGGCCATTGATTATTTGAGGCCGCCGCTTCGCTTCCTACTGCCTCCGACAGGAAGCGGAGCACAAGGTGGGTCTTATGATCCGCACCAAAGCAGGAGAAACTCCTGCGGGTACACATGGAGGTCCTGATAGTTGTCAGGAAAGGAACTACTAACCGCTGCCGAGGCAGCCGAGAGGCTCAGAATTGAGAAGAGGACGTTGTTGAAATGGGCGAGAGAGAATAAGATTGAAAGCGTGAAATTGTCGAGAAAGGTGGTATTATTCACCGCCGACGCCGTGGATGATTTCGTGGAGGGCAAGTCGAAAAAGATCGAGCCCATCCCCGTGAATCATCAAGAGGCTGGCAGAAGGACAGCCAGCCCGATCCCGAAAAAGAAGGGAGGCGATAAAAAGAGTTTAGGGGAATTGTGGAAAGACCTTCGCAAGGAGGTCAAACAGTGGCAATAAAAAACGAGAATGGACGCTTCGTGATTTACTTTCAGTGGAAAAAGGAGCGCTTGGAGACGGTATCCGAGGCGAAAAACCTGGCCGAAGCCAAGAGGATTGAAAAAGACGTGAAAAGCGCTTTCAGAGTCTATCGTTTTGATAGCTTAGATGAAGCCGCAAAAGCTTGGGTCATCCGCACCCATGAGAACAAGGGCTGGGCTTTGCCATCAGAATTGGCTCGGCCTCTGCCTGGAGAAGATCTCACGCTTATGCAAGCAATTACGGCTTATCTGGAAGCCGACACACGGCATCGCTCGGAGCGGAACCTATCAGCGATTGATCGTTTGGTCGAGCACTTCACGGACAATCCTCGGTTGAAAGACATACGAGTCCCCCAGGTGAGGGAATATCGAAGAGCTAGGCAGGAAAAAGTTGAGAATGGAACCGTCAACAGGGAACTTTCCGTCTTGTCTGGGGTAATGCGGTTGCAAGTGGAACTGGAGAATCTGGACTTCAACCCTTGTACGATGATCAAGCGACTGCCCGAAAACCAGCGAGATACCTATTTGTCTTGGAAGGACTTTAGTCGCCTGCTGGAGCACTCTGGGTGGATTCGGGACGTTCTTGAGATGATGTACTACACGGGCATGAGATTCGGAGAGGTCGTAAACCTGAGATGGGAAATGTACAAACCTGAACGTCGAATGTTGGTACTGCCCCCAGACGTGACCAAAGAGGGCAAGAGCGAAAGAAAAGTCAGGTTACGGCCTAAGAGAGTACCGTTGCGGAAGGAACCGCTTGAGCTTCTCGAAACTCTCAGACGTGGCGATGACGGAAAAGTGGTCCGAGCAATAGGACTGATCTTTGCCTATGGTGGACGATACAAGAAGCACCGTGGTCCGCAAAGTGATCCCATTGATCGTTTCATGGTGCGAAAGGCTTGGGACAATGCGATTAAGGCTACTGGTCTCAAGGGCCTTCAGAGACGTGATCTCAGGCATACATGGAAGACCAACGCCCAACGCTCGGGGATGGACCCGGCGGTGAGAAATCTTATCGTCGGCCACTCTGGGGAACGCTCCGTTCAAGATCGGTACATCAGGGTGTCTGACCAAGTGCTCTTGGATGCTGTGGACTCCATGACTTTCGACCACGGATGGACCGAACTGGACATTGCCGAAAAGGCCCATCCCGATAGTCTCCCGAAAAAAGTCACGGGAAAGTCACGGGAAAACTCGGAGGAAAGAAAAAAGGCCGTGGGGTGACACGACCTCATCTCAATGATTACAACTAGTTAACTGGTAGGCGGGAGAGGATTTGAACCTCCGACCCCTGCCGTGTGAAGGCTTACAACCAGCTAATCCCAGAGCCGTCTTGCCGAGATTCCCTTGTAAAATCAACATCTATCAAAATCCATCAAGGTCCGTCACTGACCATCGAGGGGCCAAAAGGGGCCAAAAAAGTGCCAAAAGATTTTGGTCGTAGACTGCCCTTCCTCGACGAGATCTGTCTGTTCTCTTCTGCACAATTTTCTTGACCTTCTCCTTGTTCCAGATCACATTCGGATAGTCTTCCTACGGCACCCCTTCAAAGAAACTGGCCTCATGACCTATCTTTCTTCAGGAGGCATGGATGAAGTGCATTTTCTGCAATATCGAAAAACCAGAAGACCAGTTCTCTACTGAGCACGTGTTTCCTATGGCCATCGGCGGCTCCTTTAAGATTGAAAAAAGTGTCTGCAGGGATTGCAACTCAGAACTAGGACAGAGGATCGATCCCGCAATAACTGATCATCCTCTGATACGATTGATCAGATCCCACTTAGGCTTGGTGGGACAAAAAGGCAACATAAGACCCTTCATTGGAGAGCTGGTGGAAAGCTCAACCGACAACAAAGAAGACATTAAGGTTAAACTGACATATGACAAAAGAGAAGGCGGCTTGCATCCACGAGTTGTTCCCAAAGAATGTGCCCCTCCAACAACAAATGACGGTGCCGAATGGCGGACATTTATCTACGATCCTGAAGATGTGGGCAGTATCGAGTCCCGAATCCGATCGTTTTACGAGAAGGAAGGTCTCCCCGCCCCGCCCCCTGAAGACATCTCGCATTTATGCGAATACCTCAGGGAACACCCAGATGGGGTTGAATGCCTGTTAACGAGCGATCGAAAAATCGGGTTTCGGGGCAGAATGGTGAAGGCCGAACCGAATCTGGTTGCACTTTCGGAAGACATCGATGCCGTGCATTGCAAGCGTGCTGTGGCCAAGATTGCTTATGAGTTAGCGTGTGAATGGCTTGGACGAGACTACATGGAGGACCCGTGTGGTGAAACACTCCGACGTTTCGTCATCGAGCCTTCGTCGGCATGCGAAGATGCTGTCAACAGCATAATCTCTTTGAGGCACATACCCGTCTTTGACGGGCCGCTTAGCGCTCTGGGATCCTCTCACATGGCCCGTATCTGCTATTCAGGAAATGATTTGGTTTGCGTAATAAAGATCTTTAATGTGATTGAGGCCTGCATAACGCTAACTCACAACCGTTCTGCTTATCAGGTCTTTATTCCACGCCGAGTCGATATAGACGCAAAGACAGGTAAGTGTTTGGCGACTCCCTTGCAAGGAGTAGTTTCAAGATCGGGTAATTAGGGTGAGAACCTCTGAAGAGGGCACAGGATTTGTGGTCATCCACTGGGCCATATATGCCCCACTCGGAATTCGGTCTCCCCAATTGAAACCAACTGGCGACGACGGACACCAGTTTCTACGGGCATTCTACTTGCAGAACCATTTTGAAAAATCGATCTTGGGACGTGGCTTATCTTCGGGCCAATAAGATTCAATCCCGAGTATCTGTTGCGGAGTCAACCCAGGGCGTACTGCCAGTTCTCCTTTATCATCGATATAACATGAGCTATAGTTTCGCCCTTTTTGTATTCTGGACGGTTAGATGGTGAGATAATCCTTGAAAAAATAAGGCGTTCCGCACATACCCGGTTTTGTGAAAGATTCTGGGAAGGAGGAACGCCAGTTGAAGAGATCTATACCAGATCCGTTCGGGATTGACGAGATTCATTTCAGAGCGTGTTTCAGCGCACCGAGTTTCCGTATCTTCGTTGCGCTGGTGGTCGGTTGGGTGCTCACTATGGGCAAGCACACTATCAGCCAGGTGATTCTGACCATGAGACTCCATGAATCCAAGCACTTCGCCAGCATCTACCGATTCCTCGGCAAGGGACGATGGGAGACTGACTTTGTCTCCTATTTCGTCTTCAGAATGTTGGTAGAAACGCTGATTGCAGAAGGGATCGAGATCCTTGTGGTGATTGACGACACCTTGAACAAGCACACTGGCAAGAAGATCTGTGGCGCGGGCTGGCAGCATGATGGTTCACTCCCAAAGCATACTAAGCAAAAGGGGTATGGAGTGTGCTTTGTCATCATAGGACTGGCGATTCGCCTTCCCGGCATCAGCGATCGCATGTTTTGTCTGCCATACGCTGCCCGCCTTTGGTGGCCGCCAAAGGCCAAGTTTAATCCCAAGAGCCTGCCCTACAAGACAAAACCCGAACTTGGATTGGATCTTATAAATCTGACTCATTCATGGCTCCAAGAGGGAGAAAGACTGAGAATTGTGTTCGACCTGGGATACTGCTGCGATACCATCCTCAAAGCACGACCCAAGAATGTGCACATTACAGGGAGGCTGAGAAAGGATGCAGCTTTGTTCGCTGTGCTGGAACCTGCTCCATTTACAGTGATGGGCAGACCTCGCAAGAGAGGCGCTCGACTGCCCTCCCTGGAAACGATGTTCCAGGACCCCAATCTGGGGTGGAATGAGATTAGGGTCTTCTGCTATGGAAAACAAACTAAGCTCCTGATACATCAGTTCACGGCGCTATGGTATCATAGCGCAGGGCAACAGCCTCTTTCGATCGTGTTGTGCCATGACCCGGCCGGCCACCATGCCAATATGGTGTTTTTCGATACGGACCCTCAGGCTGCACCACAGCAGATTATCGAGCGCTACGCTGCACGCTTTAGCATTGAGATGACCAATCGAGAGACCAAGAACCTCCTGGGTGCGGCTGAACCTCAGTGTCGGAAAGAGACCTCGGTAACCCGTGCCCCTATGTTTGCTTACTGGGCCTACTGCTTTGTAGTGCTTTGGTTCGTTGGGCAATTCGTCACTGCAAAGAACCTCGTTGCCGACCCGGCTCCCTGGTACTGCCGGAAAAAGTCGTTCACCTTTTCAGACATGCTGGCAGCAGCTCGAAGGAGTCATTTCTCGCTGAGAATTTATTCGAAAGCCAGCCGAATCAATAAGTTCGAAAAACTCAACGGCCCGCGCTCCACGCGCGGACTCGACCATGCAAGAATCGCGAAACTATAGACATGAGGGAAGACACGGGAAATTAGGCTGGAATCGGTCCTCTGCAAAATGATTCTCGAACTGGTACATATCTGCTGAACCAATTGCGGATGGACCGAATAGACTGCTCGCAACCCATACCGCACTGACCCTTGTATGCTGCCTGCCACGAGCACGAAAAGCACCGTTGTATTTGGGCTGGAAATGGCTGAATTCCAGATCACCAATGACTCTACCTTCGTGTGGCACGACATTGAAAACATGTTTCACGGAGCCGTACAGGGCTTCGAAAACCGTTTCTGGCGTGACTAAGTGTTCTCTTACATTTATGGCTATTATGAATGGGTGGTTCAAGTATCCGTAATGAGAAGCCTTATCTTTGATGGCCTTTCGTATGTTTTCCGTATCATATACGGCTCTCGTAGAACCAGTTTCTTTCAATGAACGAGTGGGCTTTACCCAAAGTTCTTGTTCGGACCTCGATTCAAAATGGAAGGTCAGCCGCCAACCATGACCTTGAAAGGTCAATGGGCCAAAAGCTCGTGCAGAAGGCTCCGCCCTAAGTTCTAATAGCCGTTTCTCAACATACCGAGCAAGTCGTTTCGTTGAAGGCGTCCACTGTTTTGATGTAATCCGAAATTGATCTATGCATACTATAAAATCGGGGCATCTGAGCTGATCCAGCGTGGCTTTGATTTCTCTCTCGAACTCATCATACTGTTGAGCTCGGCCATCCGTCTGAACAGTGGCCTCGACATAGAATGAATAACCTGTGGAGTCGTTCGTCGCCAAGAAGTCGGGAGACGTGTCTTTGCCTTGAATATGGCCTATGTTTGGCTCAACCACCACGTTGCAGCCAAGTCTTCGGAGCAAAGTGTAGACGTACAGCTCGAAAAAGGCCTGCTGAAAGCTCGAACGCCGCAGACTAAGTTTGTGCTTCTGACCGTTCTGCTTTTCTCCACGCAAGCGTTTGCGCAGTGCTTCCTTGTTTTCGTCAGGGTAATCCGAGAACCAAGACTCAAGAAGATCTTTGACTCGAATCATTTCTGGACGACCAGAACCTTGAAGATAATCGAAACCCGACTCATTGTACAAAATGGTTCTGTCGCCAAGAGATTCAACCCCGTCAAACAGTCTCATTCTTGATTCGCACATTGTGTCCACAGCCTCACAGTTGGGGCAGAGATTTCACGGTCTTCATCGTTTCCAGGCTCACTGTAATAATCTTCCCAATCAGCTTCACAATGTACTGCGGGTCATCTGCTCGGTTCGGATCGTTGACAATGCCGCTCCTCTTGTCCGTGTGTACCTGGTACCTGTCAATGATCCATTCCAATGCAGAACGATTGCCAAGCCTGTATTCAAAGGCTTCTGGAGGAATGCCTGCAAGGGTAAGAAAGTCGTTATAGACAATGGCTGTTTTGTCCTTCGTCAGTTTCATCTTTTCCACCCGCCAGTTAAGGGTCTTGTCGGGATTCTCTATTTTCTCAAGAGGGTGTTCGGGCTGGGACTCGTAATTGATGTGCAAATCTGCCAGTCGTTCGCCTGCCGACACGAACGCACAGAACTGGTCAATGGTTTTCGGCGCAGGTATCCGTGGAAGCTCTCTTTTGAGATTGGCTTGGTATTTTTCCCGATATTCTGGAGAGTGAAGAGCAGCGTAAATGTAATGGAAGATTTGCCTCTTATTAACTTTGCCTTTTACAGATGATGAGAACTGTTCTGTTGCCCAATCTGTGATGTTCTCACGTCGATCCGACCCATCTTCCGAGTAAGTGAACAACGGGAAGACCTGATGAGGATCTCCAAAGAAATTCACGTCTGGGAAGCCATCGACCATCAGCACAGAAAATGCCTTACGTCCATAAGCGCCGACGCAAATAGCAAGGTTCTCAGTTTCCGTATGAGATGATGGAAAGACTATAGGCATTCGATAGCATCGTTCTGCGAGAATAGGATCGAGGTACAATCTCATCGAGGTGAACGGGCGATAATGAGCCTTACGAATGGACGTATCACGGAACTGAACAACCTTTCCCCTCTGCAAGGAGGTCTTGAGACCCTCGGACCAACTGATTTTGGACACGTCCTCCTCGACGAAGCTGTCCACGTCTGGCCTGGGAAAACTGCTGCTCCATCGAATTACGTGGTCATTGTAAGTCTCTATAATCCTGCGAATGTTTGCAGAAAGCCGTGTTTCGTCGAAATTGTAGACCCACGAGTCCCGATTTGTCTTTATGCCAGAACTGAACAGCTTGAAGAGGGAATTTCCCATTCCTGCTTTCGTCTCTTTTGTTCCCATGGGTAACAAATCAGGGAAGTCAGGCTGCATTCCGCTCGTGAGCCAAGAGTGTCTGCCGTCAGGAGACATCTCTTCCCACTTCACAGCTGAAAATGCTCCACAGGATTCCAGGAGGGAAAATTTCTGCTCCTTTTTCCAGAAATCATCTACACGAGAATAGAAGAATCTTCCGCTGCCGTGATTCTGCAAACGAACAAAAAGGTTAATACTAACACCAACCTGTATTCCAAAAACGTTATGCGTCGTTCCAGAAATCTTAGGGTTCTTTCGGACGTTCCCGCCAAGGTCAAGAACATAGATAAGATCGAAGTCTTCGAGCAGGTGCTTACGCATTCCATCGAAGCCGAAATCCGACACGAAGTTGCTGTTCGAGACAAAGGCTACGACTCCCTCTCTACTCTCAAGGATTTTATCTGACGCCCAACGTATAGCTTTCACGTATGGATCGGACAAGGCGTTCTTGTTGGTTGCCAAGCTATCTTTCGAATATGTCTCTGCGACCCTTTTGTCCATGGTCTTGTACTTACGATTCTTATTCTTGTCGTTTTCGTCTAATTGATGGGCATTGTACGGAGGGTTCCCAATAATAACAAATAGCTTGGTTTTTCTGAGCTTTTCTACCCGCTCGGTATTCTCCTGTGTGAACATGAAGGATAGTTGCTTGCTTTCCGCTAGCTCAAAGGTGTCCACAAGGCAGATACCCTCGAAAGGCTTGTATTCTCCCGTCCGTTCATAATACTCGTGTTCAATGTTCATGGATGCCACGTAATATGGGAGCAGCATCACCTCGTTGCAGTGCAATTCCTGGGAGTATTTCTGAGGCAGGGAAGTCTTCTTCATCTCCCGCATGATCCGTGTAACGAAATTCCCTGTGCCCACGAAGGGATCGATTATGTGCACCCCTTCGTCGCTCAGACTCTTCCCGAACTCTCTTTTCAGGATTTCCTCCACAGAGCGAACCATGAAATCTACAATGGGCTGCGGGGTGTACACGATACCGTGAGTGTCTGCCTGCTTGACAGCAAAACCCTGGAAGAACTTCTCATACACTGTGTTCAAGAAGGTCTGCTGTTGGCTGTAGTCATCAAGGGTCTCGGCCCTGCGTTCAAGCGCCCCATAGAAACGATCCAGCGGCCTCAGGAACTCTTCTCGACTAAATTTTCTTGATGTGAGAGCATGGATGACCCGTTCAATTTCCCGAGCAATGATGTTGCGGTCCGTGAATTCGGAGTTGTGAAAAACCTTGCGGAAGATTCTTTCCGTCAACAGGTGTTGAACAAGCATTTCTTCTACGGCGGCATCTGACAGGTTGGGATTGATGGACGAGCGGCACACTTCAGAAAAGCTGTTGAAAGCTTTCACAAAGCTTTTGTTGTCTTTGCGTTCGGTCTCGATGAGTTCGACCAGCTTGGCCGCACTTGCGGGTATGTCTTGCTTGAACTCCTCAACAGCTGCTTCCCAATCCCTTTGGCTCTGGGGCTGGTAAGCAAACAGTTCCTTTACGACATAGACCAGGGTATCAGGTTTGGTGATGTCTCCATCAAGTATTTGACGGGAATCTTGCCAAAGGATGGCCCTGTCGGGACTCTGGAAAACGATGTTGTTCCTGGGATAGCCTTTCTCGAATTTCTTCTGCACCTCTTTCGGGAGGTCATCCTGCGTATCCTTGGCCTCCCAATAAGCCTGCGGGATTTTGAAGCCGTCAACTGCCGCCCCGTCAACGCTGAGCGGTCTCTGGCCCTTCCTGAGGTATTTGTACTCGCCGACGAAAGTCCACTTGGTTTGTTTGCAACAATGCTCCAAGAGCCTTTGGAACGCAGCACGGACAGCCGTTTCATGGATAACCCCGAGGCGGTGAAATTCTTCGAGCCCTGCGTAGTATTCCTTCACGGCTTTGTGGTTCGTTTTGAGATCGAGCGTCGGCATAGACAGGCAGTCTCCCTTAATTTCTGCATCTCAGGAACGGAGAATACGTCCATTGGCTGGAAATAACAAGCTATTTGTTCGTTCCGTTGGCTCCTAGATTGATCGACCCCTGATTCGGAGCCGACGCAGAGAACAAACCCGCTGATGCCCACCATGGAACTCTGTCCACAGAAATTCCTGGCCCGTTTCTTCTTCGTGGCCGTGGTTCCACTTCGTGCTCAGGGGTTCCATGCAAGGATTATGCCAAGACCCCGATCGGTTGCATTTTAACATTCCGTACATGCGTATGTTCCAACGGTGGTCCCGAAATGTCCAGTAACCTCATCAAGATGGCAATCGCCGTGATTGACTCATTGACCATCACCATTGTCAACATAGCGGGAGAGGAGGTGACTCGGGTTTTTGATTGCAGGGCAGTCCAAAAGAAGCAGCTCTGCGAATTATTTCTTTACATGCTTCTTTGCTGTGGAGGATTTCGGCATTCATATCAAAAAGATCATTACGTGCAATGTTTTGTGAAGATTTCTTTTTGTCATGCCCACTTGACACTGGTGGAGACGTGCATACCTTGATCACCATGTCACCGAAAGGCGGCGAACAATTTGTCAACCTCCACACGGAGGCTTGCATCCCCACGGCTGTCAGAGTGACCCGAAGGGATTACGAAGATGGCTCCGAGGATGCGGTGGAGGACGTCACAACTAGCGTCTGGGCTGATAACGGCTTGATCCGTGTCAGCTTCGGACATTCAACAAAGGAGTTTTATATGTAATTATTGGAGTTTTGCAATGAAAAATACAACCACTGAGGGTAACCCTGAGAATCCGCAATCCGATTCTTCTGTGTTGATCGACATCGACGGGATTGTCAAAGGAATAAACCTTCGGGCAGTCAATACCGTTGAAGTCGGAAAGATGGAAATCGGCGAGTACATACTCGATGAGCTTTTTCAGGGTAGATTGGGTGATGCGGTTTCTCGAAATCCGTACAAGAGTCAGTCGCTGGTGGATGTCAGTAAGCATCCCGACCTGATGGTCGATAGGAGGACTCTCGGCGGGTGGGTGAGAGCTGCGGATCTCAAGCGAACCCTCACTGATCTCAAGGCGGATTGCTCCAACCTCACTCTTTCTCATTACGCACTGTTGTTGCGGGTGACCGATGAAAAGACCCGCAACGATCTTGCGGAAAAGGCCAGCAAGGGGGCCTGGTCGGTAAGGAGACTTACCGAAAAAGTCTATGAGACGAAGAAGGCCAAGGTGTATGGCGGAAGAATGAAAGACTTGAGGAAAATGTTGGAGAATCCCTTGGCTTACTATGGTGATGAGGAAGCCAAAAAGATGCTGATGGATTCCATCCTCCTTCAGGAAGAACTGGAATCCGAGGATCGGATAAGGCTCATCAAAACCATCGACAAGACGAGGCCGAGGCTCATGGAGCAGCTTGACCTCCTCGATGCAGCCAAGAAGCGCCTTGTACGTATTGAATTGAGTGAACCCGAGCCCGAAATGGCGTAAGGTTTCCGACCCGTGCCCCAAAGCCTCCTTGGGGCACGTTTTTATCCCCAAAAGCCCTCCAGAACCTCGGAGTAGCATGCCAGACGTCGGGCATGTTCAAAAATCAGGCTCAGAACAACCTCATGATAAGTTCTAAATAAGGCCCTGAAATCGTCTGCCATTGTGCCCATGCATCCAAACTTCTTGCGACTGCAATGAGTTCGGGACCAACCGAATTTTGTGCTCCCGTCGATATCCGTTCCACAGTTTTACCAGTAAATAAGCGCCTTTATAGCCTTGTCCAACATGCCAGACGTCTAGCATGTTCGAGAATTGGTCTCGATACGGCCCCATGATCACTGCTAAACACCTTATTGAAGTCATCACTGTTTCCGTATGATCGACGACAATTGGACTTGAGCGGCAGCGACAATTACCCTTGTGCGCACGCCAGGGTTTGTCTGGCTTATGCCTGTCCCTCGTTTCTCGTACAGATTCCTCTTCATTCTTTCCCGTGGCAATCCCTCTCACTATTCTCATGGTAGCTCTATTCTACTAAATTCTTGACCAATTGGCATCTTACCTGGTAATCTCCTACCACAGCAGTAATTTGGATATCCCCAAGCTTTTGGTGGGCTATTGAAAGAGGCACCGCACTCGATCAAAGCCATAGGGAGGAGATGAATGAAGGAAAAGAAATCAGCCCAATCTGGAAAGTCGAGAAAACCCCTTGATGAACCGCCATTACCAGAGTGGTTACTGGACGAAACCGCAACGCTGAAAGAGATCATTGAATGGTGGAAGGCCAGGGAAGCGACTACGCTGAACGCAATTGAGCGCAGGCCCGTGTTCCTCGGAAAAACGAAGAACTCGGGAATCAGAGTGAATGAAATCATCCTGGACCGAGCCATGAATAAGGCAAGGCAGGAACGGTTGCGCACAGGAGGAAATCTTTCCCAGCTAGTGGAATGGCTCCTGTGGATCTATATCGGAAGCCCTGACGATGTAGTGGAGCAATTGAAGCGAAGCGATTGAAGAATTATTAAATTGGTATCCTGATACCACATAGCGCTTGACATCTGAACATGGGTGTGGTCTAATGTTACCACATCAGTTTCATCGAGGGTGCGGGTTCAGATGTCTGCAAAAAGACGATTTCCAAGCAATGACGAGTCAGCCGCCAAATCTTGCTCTGCTCCCCCCTCGACTTGGCCTGAACCAGAAGATATCGAAATCCTGAAAAAGATCGTCCGAGAGTACAAGGGTCAACGGATCGATTTCTCCATCCTCCCCCATCGCCCCAGATTCAAATATCCCCGTGTGAATAGCGGCATGACGTGTAATGCCGAGATCCGAAGGCGGGCATTGGCGAAAGCAAAAAGTGACCCTGATGGAACGGGGGGGAGCCTCAGTTCTTTGATAGAGCTGCTGCTTTGGAAGTACCTTGGGTGTCCACCTGATGTGGTGGAAACGGGGCCGAAGAGATGATCACCAAATCACCGAGCCATTCTCATGTGGCGCTGTATAACGACTCGCACCTAAGTTCTGGGAAGTGATTGCTCAAATTCCCTCTGTGCAGGACATTGAGCACTAACAAGAAAACAAATGGGGGTTTAGATGAGAAAGGTTATCCTGATCGTCGTTCTTTTCTTGGGAGCGTTGGTAATGTGCGGAAGAGGCGAAAAGGAAGCTCAGAAAGCGACAAGCACGGAAAATAAGGGTAAAAATGCCCCGTATGCTTGGGAGAGCAAACCATTGGTGAACAAAAAGCTTGGTATTGCGTCACCAACAGATGATCCTCGTCCGAATTCTTCAACACAGTTCCGTGGATGCCTTTTCGGAGAAGGGACCCTCATATTTAGGCGGGAAGAATTCTGCCGCGTCATAGCGAAGGCAATCGCAAGAGGGAAGGACTGGGGTAAACTCGTTTACGCTGCACCATCAGGAGAAATCCTGCAGCTGCAAAAGCAAGATATAACGGGAACGACCACCCTGTCATACGAATTAATGGGATTCAAGATATTTCAAGTCAAGCCAAATCCGCCCTACAACCTGGAAGTCGGTGAGACTATTTGGGTCTGTAATGCCAAAGAAATCTGCAATGGTGGATGCCCGTAACGGAACACGATTTCCCAGCCAAATAACCTGTGTGCTCAAAATGAAGCATAACGAGGTTCAAGAATGAGAAGATTTCGAGATAGTGACGGCAAACGGCGCATCACAGCATGGTGCATTCTGGTATGGTTGGGGCTGCTCCTAACCGTCTCCAGTGCCGAAGCAAAAACAACTATCACACGAGAATACGCCAGATTGAAGATCGGATACCTCTTAGCCATCCTCTTAGCCTTCGCTGCATATTCTACTGGCATGGTTCAGGCCCATAACCATGACGGACTTGAGCCCTCGGTTAGCACCTGCACCAATGCACAGGATTCTGCTTCCCCTTGGCAGACTGTCGAAATGGTCTGTTGCCACTGCTACAGCACCAAATCAGATGGCACCAGATTCTACCACGGCGTCCTGGAAGCAGGTTTTTGCAGATCACAGCGTGGATATTGTGAAGGCTATGCCAAATGCTTCCCCTGAGTCAAAGTTCGGGGGTGACGAGACAACAATGAGTGCGACAGCGTAGACAATCGCTTTGAATCGTTATGCAATGGAAGGGAGGGAATCGAGACATGAAAGGACTGTTGATGATCTTAGCGTTGTTAATGGCTATTCTCGTCTGTGGATGTGACAAAAAATCATCGGGCGGATCTGCCAGAGTAGAAGGTTATATTGATTGCAAAGAGCGGTGCAAAGATCAGGCAATGGGAAAATCAGGAACACCTTTTTTTGGGTATTTCCTTGAGGGTCAATATAACGAATGTATAAAAAAATGTCAGTAATTCGACGTCCTGCAAAACTCCAAAAGATTTCGTAGGACCTAATAAAATGGTCTTTTCGCCTTAGCGGAAACGGATAGGCTCTGCTGAGATTTGCTAGGCGGGGACTGTATGAAGTCCTTAGTGATTTGGATCGGTGAGGAATTTAAGAAGGCCAGGAGCTGTTTTTTTGGGTCCCATCCAGGATTTTGGAAAACAGTAAAGGGGGTGGGGGTCGTTCTTGCAGTCCCTGCCTGCAAAATCTCCCATCTGCATACGTTCGGGATGTGTAAGAATAGCAAGACATTCGTGTCTGGGCGGGGAAATAGAGACCTTCGGTCTCTATAGAATTTGACATGATTGAAATGCAGAATATCTGGTTATGGCTGTTTCAGCCTTCCGCCTCCTGGTCTTCATCGTTCCCAGGCAACAGTCCCTCACTCCTGAACTGAGCACCAAGCGCAGCTTCTGCGGACTCCATTCTTTCCGCAGCCTGCCGTAACAATTGCTCAGTCCTTTGGCCTGACTCATTGATGCGCTTGAGCAAGCCGCTCATCCTCATAGCTCGGGCCTTGAGCATGTTGCGGGTATCATCGAGGAACTGTCCTACCACTCCTGAGTCAGGAGGAAGCACGGTGACATTGGCTGTGGGTTGAAACGCAACGATGTCGGTGACGCTGCGACTGTCTTTCTTGGCCATGTTGTCCTCCTTCACCATTCCTTGCACCATATTTGGTACCCGCAAGAACTACACAGATAGCCTGGGTTCGGATAGAAGATCGACGAGCGGATCGCCTTCCATATCCTGGCCACAATCTTCAGGAATCGTTCACGGTCATGATCACGGATTTTCACAGGACACAGGACGAAATCGGGCTTTGCAGTTTTGATCAGGTACTCAAACCTGTAATCAAGCTGATTCGGCTCGTATCCCAGGACTGACGCCCCCATGCTGTAGGCTACAAGCTGCATGGGATTGAGATCACCATTAGGCTTGCGTGAACTGGTCTTATAGTCTATCAGCGCCGTGGACCCGTCCTTTCCAATGATGGCATCGATGTACCCCACAAACGGAGGCAGAGGGCCGCAGCATGCCACTTCTATCCTGTCGTTCAGATCGATGGAAAACGACTCCTCTACGGCTATCACCTCGGATGCAGGGTCATAGTGATCCACGAACAGGGAGAACAGCTCTTGCGCTTTGGTTTGAAGCCCATTCTCTGTTTCTCTACCCGAGTAACGGACTGGCGGTCCACCAAAGCCTGTCCATTCACTGCGAAAAACATCGGCCAATTGGTCAGCCCTAAGCGGGTCTGCTTCCAAAACACTTTGCAGATACGCTTGTATACCCGAATGTATGGATGACCCGAACACCAGGGCTGAAGAAGTGAACTCGGGTTCCAGGTTTTCTATGTAGGAGAACCGATATTTCAGACTGCACTGCGTGTAGCAGCTGAGCTGTGAATGCGAGAAGTGATCGTAATCGAATGCGGGTTTCATCTTTTCCTCCTTCCCCCCCGCAGTTCACGGGTTCGATTGCGCCAATAATTCCGTTGGTGGATGAGACGGCGGAGTTCACGAACAAGCCTTCTGTTTCTGGGCCTGGGCTTCTGCGGCTGAAGAAATGACGTCAATCTGAACATGGGTCTTCTCCTTTTGTGTAGCAGGACGGGTACGCAGCTGTAGCGCCCCGCCCCCTGGTTTGCCTTTGATTGTGATTATGGGATTTGTTTACGCTGCGGCTTCGGTCTGCAAAGCGCCGATCAATTTGCTGGCTGCTTCTCGGGGCAGGTCTTCAAAGCGGGAGACCTGGAATGGTGCGAGCATTTGGGCAATGTCGTCATCGTGATAGTTTGCCCTTTTACTGAGAGCGAAAAGAGCTCTCACCTGCGCTTGAGTGACCCGACCGTTGCCGCAACGTTGCGGCGTATCTCCGTTTCCCTGGGCAGGTGCATCTGCAGTGCCACTCGATGCTTTCGCTTCGGGTTTGCCGTTGCCATTGCCTTCAGGGAACACTGATTGTAGCGCTTTGCTTGTGGTTTGCTCATTGTGAGATTCTGTGGCGGTGGTGTGTGAGATTTCTTCTGCTGATGTGTACTCAACGCCTATCCCGCCGAAGCGCAGCGCCCTTGCTATGGCCCTGGTCTCAGCCAATTCAACCAGGGAGTCTGCCAGCCTCGCATCTCTTTGGCCTGATGCCGTTCCTGTGCCGTTGAACTTTCCCCTCTGGCTTTCAATGGCTGCCTTTACGACCACGAAGTCAGGCTCCAACCTGACAATATCGGTCTGGATGCTGAGGTTATCGTTGCTTTCGTGGAGAATCCGCAAGCGCCCGCCAATGATCGGGAATATTCTGGTTTGCCATTCTTGGCCGACTTTGACCTTTCGGCTTACCAGTTCGTCCTCTCTGAACTGCCCATTTCCATTTGTGGCCATAGTGGTGCTCCTTTTGTGAAGTATTCTGTTTCTCTTTAGATTTAAGGCGTGCGTGCGTCATATCCTCTTCAGAGCTTGGTATCCTCCGATGGCCACCGCCGCCGCATCGTCTATGGGACCAGGAATGGGGTTAAAGATGATGTAGAGCAGGACTAGCAGGATAATCCAGCCGATTCCCGAGCCATCGTGTTGACGCTGATAGTTCATGGCAACCTCCTTTCGTACGCACTTCTCTTTGATCAGGTCTATCCCTCTTGGGGGAGACCCCACTAACCCTTAGATAAAATATGATCTTGAGGGGATAATGATGGTGCGGGATGCGAGGGAAAGGAATATTGAGAATTCATCCTGTTACAACCATCGCCCCTAGAAGAACGTGGTTCAGAATGGCTCTCGTTGATTCATTGAGCGTTTCTCAGCAATGAGTCATCCAAACTTTCGGTGCTTGGATCGGATCGGAATCGGAAACTACTCGGCATAGCAGTGGTTCCACGAATCGGGGTTCGACCTTATATATGCGGCGGAAATACCACTTTGCCAGAATGGTAATCCCGTTCTTTTCGTTAACGGTAGTCGGTTCCTGAATTCTTCTCCTCGACCACCATTGGCGGGGTATTGGAAGTTGAAACATACTGGTGGGGTAACTGATTGAGTAAGTCTATTTGTCGGCAGTTTCTTCGATCATAGACGACATTATCCTGTGAATCAGGGTGCTCGGCTCATGTTCGATGACGCCCTGATTTGTCATCGACTCGTCAGCCAAGAACTGTTCTTGCGCACTGATAATAAGGGCTTGACCAATATTTTGAGCCAAAGCTTCGTCTGCTTCGACGTAATGTGGAACGATCCGCTCCCCTTTTTCGGCCAGGGGCAACGCCACAAAACAGTCACTTGGCGTGAGCGGCACTATAGAGTATGGCAAGCCCTTATGGTGTCCAAATACACTGCACGTGTCTGGGAGAACAAAACACGGCCTCTCAGATCTTATTAGGACCCATTTGCTGTTGAAGATCGGCCTCGCTATTAGATCATAGAATTCGTCGTTTTCGTATAACGTCTCATATACGGAGTTCATGTATTCACGACTCTCCGACTGCCTTTCACCCACCATGCTCTTGACCAGGGGCTTCATCAACTCTCTTGACTGAGAAATCAGATGTGGGTTGCGGAGTTGTTGAATGACAATGAATCCTATTAGAGCCTCTTTTTGCGGCCTGTTCAAAGGCACGACTTGCAGGAGCATCTCTATGGGGCGAACTGCGTCTCCTTCTATTAAACCAAAGTAAGCTTCGAGTCTGTCGCTACATAAGTTCCTCGCATACCCCCATTGACTGAATGGAATTCGTTTCGACTTGAATGAGCCATCCTTTCCTTTTGTGAATCGACACACAAGGCCATCTCTCGACCAGTAACGTCTTATAAATGACTTCGGAATGAAATGATTCTTCTCTACTTTCTTGATTGAGAGCTTTGTCTTCTTGGGGTTCTTTTCATTCCTGAGCAAGGCATCTGTTTTTGGTTTCCATCGTTCGCAGTATTTCTTTTGTAACGCCTGCGACAAAACGCAGGCAGTGTGCTCGATTTTTGTATTCCCTTCCTCAGTCAGGAAATATTGACGTTCGGATTCTTCATCAAGCTGAGACAGCGATCTTTGTTCCATTCTAAGATTGATCACTTTTTCCGCAATAAAATCCATTAATCTCGCCACGTCAAAAGTCACCTCTTCACGGAGGTTGACGTGAATTCCATCGATCTGCGGTGCAATGAGCTCGATCATTCTCTTGATTATTCTCTGGACGACTTCGTCCCAGACTTCTGCGAGACCCTCAATATTATTAATCTGATCATCTCCTGCTCGATTGATCAATTTGTGTCTGCAAATGCTTTCATTCATGTCAACTCACGCTCCGAAAGCAAGACTCTGTAACGAGCCTGGTCATTGCATGGCATCCTGCCATTAGGGAATCCCAAAATTCACAGGGGCCATCTGCGGCCACAGTACTCATCTCAGAAGATGATTGTCAAGGTTTCCAATCTCTCGTATGTGCCTCAAATGCCCTGCATATCAGGCTCCAATTGACACATCCATCGATCCCTATTCTCCTGACGTCCTCAACAACAACCTTTGTCCTCCAGCGAATAACCTACCTTTTGGCATGGACAGAGGTCTACCTCTACCCATGAATTACCTCAGGAGGACGAGAATGAGATATTACGGAATTGACTTTGCAGCGCATGAACTGGGCGTGCATCCCTCTTCATTGCGGCGTTGGGAGGAGAATGGTCTGATTTCTCCAGAACGTGCAACGATGGGCAAGACCACGTTGAGGATTTACGACCAAGATACCATGCGGGTGCTACGGCGAGCAAAAAGATTGATGGATACAGGTATGAGCGCAAGGGACGCTTTTGCCCAGGCAACGAAGGAGGGACAACAAAATGATTGATATGGAAATGATACGCCGACTCAATAATTACGACACGGACGAACTCATAAGGGTCTTGGAATTGAATGAAGACCGCCTCTACCACTGGCTGGTTCTGGACTCCATTACGGTGGTGCGGGACGATCTGGGATCGTCAATAGATTACGTTACAGCATTGCGGGAAATGATCAAATCTGAGCGGCCCGATTACGTGAGCCCCTATGAAGGGCTGCTGCCCATTTGAGGCCAAACGCTGTCAGGGAGCCACCTTGGAACATGCTAGACGTCGAGCATGTTCGGATTCGAGCACTTTTCGCACGGCAAATCTGCTGCAATTTTGGCCAATCTCAGCAGTTGAATTTGTCCATGAGGAGTCGCTGGCTCCCCAAGTTTCAGGGCAATTTTGATGCCGCAACATTGCGGCAGACCGTCGGTACTGGCCCCACAGAATTTTTTCGGCCAAAATGCAAAATATATTCATGGCTAATATTGGTCCGTTACGGCTAAGTAGCTAATATGACTATGGCAGTAGAGATGAATTTGTGTACTAGTTATAGGGTAGAGACAAAGAGGCGATGCATGAACTGATGCATGGCGATAACTAGCTATAATATTTAGTGTAATTTGTAGCCCCAAGAATTTGACATGATTTCCCAGACTTATTACCCACATCGCTGATTTAGTCACAGGCGAATTCGTCAACAATCAAATAAGACCCAAAGCAAGGGAAAAGGGGGCCGCAGCAATGGAGTGTACGAGCCCCGAGGAGTAAACATGTTGAAAAAACCAAAAACTATTGAAGAATGGGGAAAGGAGAGACTGAGAAAAGCAAAGCAGGAAAAAGGGTTCGTGCTCATACCGATGGAATTGTGGAACGGAGAAGCCTTTCATGCCCTGGAGAAATCCGAGAAATTAATCCTCTTGGAATGCCTGTCTCAATTGCGGTACGCACCAAAAAGCGAGAAGAAACGAAAGAAGATACCAAAGGACACGTTATTCCAGTGCGGCCTCGGTTGGCTGCTGAATGGAGGAGAATTCGGACTGCCCACCAAGTACCTCCAAGAGCGAGGCATAAAAGGAGAAGACACCATAGCACGGGCAAAGAGGAAGCTGGTACAGGTCGGATTCATGGATGTGGTCACCCAAGGTTCCTTTCGCAAGGCGGGCAGGTTCCGATATTCTGACAGGTGGCGTATCTACAATGGTTCAGCTCTCATGTCGGAACATGGAGAGCCGCTCTATGATGGTCCTCTACCTGGCTATTGTCATTATCCGAATATTGTTAAGCGTAATGTTGCAAACTCAAGGTCTGAAACTACTTCTCTTGATGTTCACGAAGCAGATACTTTAGGTTATGTGCAACTGGATCTCTTTACAGATTATGCTGGTTGCTCTGCTAATGAATAGAAAGATACCCATAGTTGTACATTACCGAGGTAGATATGGTATATATATGAGATGTGTGATAATCCCATAGGGAGACCCTGTTACTGATGTGTGATAATCAAAGGAATATGAAAGTAGGTTTTGCGATTATCAAAGGAATGCGATATGTCTCGTTGGGATTATCACACTGGAAAATGCTTGGTAACAATATAAGTGATATTATAGTCGTACCAGAGAATACATCTGCGACATTATACTAAAACAGACATCAACAAATAGGCACCTGAGAGCCCCGCTGAGCGAATTTGCATATGAAGGCAAACATTCCCCTGCCAAAACACGGAATTCATGTCTGCGGGGTTCTCATTGAGCGACAAACAGAAGACAGAACATCATCATAGACGACCTGAGACTGAACTGCGAAAGCGGAATTATGACATGAACCGAGATGCTGACTGATGAATTGCTTTACGCCCTGCACGGGCCTCAACGACAATTACGGGCGGGAGAGCCCATGGAGAAATGATGAAAGAAAAAGAGAAGAAGAACAATTACGAAAAACTGCAAAAAGACGTGTCCGAAGAAATTGGTTATCTAGTGAAAGTACTCAAGGCAGAGACTGACTGGCTTGAGCAACACTGCCAAACAAAGATAAGCACCTGCTCTGACCGCTGGGACCTTCGTAACTTGGTGAAACTAAGAGACCAGCTGGATAGAACCAAACGAGAATTGCTCAGACAAGATTATTTTCTTGCCGATGTCGAGGGCCAAACCTCCTTTCTCTTGGACGGGGTAATCGAAGACGATGACTACTGTTACTGAGAAATGAGAGCAAGACCACGAAAGAGCAAAAATCCAAGAGCGCCTCCGCATCCTCCCACGGGGGCAGCACCCCATACCGACGGAGGGATGAAAAAATGCACGACATATTTCTCCGTCTCATGTTTGCAACAATGCGCAATTACTAGCCGTTCATTCTTTTTTCATTAGAGATGGATTTGTGTACTAGTTAAAAGGTAGAAACAAAAATTAGGACAGCGCCTTGGTCCACAGATGAAAAACAGACCAGGGTGCGCAGCTGAACAGCAGCAGAGATCCTTTTTCATGGTCAATCGAGTTTTCCCCATAGTCTACAGATAATTACCTGATCGGCTGGCCCCGTGGCCTCACGGACACCCAGAAACGGCCAGCCCCCCTGATTATTCCATAGCCAGATTCATCAACAATTTTAGGAGGCGGGCACCGTAATAGGTTGCCCCGCCACTCGGGTCGAGTACGTTCATGCTCGGCCCAGACAAGGAGTAAAGAGACTATGGCAACGAAAAAGATTGAAGACATTAAGACCCATCCCCTATTTGAGGGACTATTCACGATCAATGACGATTTGTTGGCGAGAATTGAGCAAAACATGCGTGAAGAGAATTACGACGACTCCCAGCCCATCATCTTGGCAACCTGGGAAGGTCAGGAGGAACCTGTGTGTATCGACGGTCATACTCGGTTGAAGGCAGCTACCAATGCCGAGATTGAAAAAGTTTCAGTCTACTCATACCAGTTCGAGACAGAAGAGGATGCCTTTGAGTATGCGCTACGTCTCCAGGGCAACCGAAGAAATCTGACCGACGGTGACCTGATCCATTGTATCGAACGACTCCACGAACGTAAGCCCCGAGGGGGAGATCGTAAGAATGTGGGGGTAGCAGAATCAGCGCCGCAAAGTTGCGGCAGCCGAGACGGTCGATCTGCAGGAGCCAAGCGCACCGCTGACCTCCTGAACATCAGCTCTCGCAAAGTCGAACAGGCTCTTACGGTTATCAACAAAGGACTGCCCGAAATCAGGGAAGCAGTTTTGAGAAACGAGATTTCGATCAACAAAGCATATCAGAAGACTCAGAACCAACGGAAGCAGCTTGAGGCCGAGCTCTCCACAGAGAATTCTGACGATATGGCCATCGATGAAAGCCGAGAAGTTGAACAGGGCGCTAAGGATACCAAATCCGCAGCTATGGTTCCCGTTCCCATTCCTTTGGAACTGGTCGGGGCGCTCCAAGAGTTGGGTGGCTTAGTCGAGGATCATGCATCCGAAGCTATCAAGCGTTACCTGGAATCGTTCACGAATGAATGTGAGCAGACTGGTACGGGGGAGGCTCCAGACGAGGATGATGAGGAATACTTTAACCCCGCAGAGTACGATGATGAAAATGGCGATACAGTTAAGAAACCCCAGGACGAAAAGGAACATGATGAGTCCAGAGATGATAATGACGAATACCTATTAGTCGATAGTAACGGACATGTGGTTGACGATGATGACGAAACAGACTGAGGTGTTGTCGCCCCACATGATCTGATTTAAGGCCCTTTCCGCCGTTACCTCCAACGGCGAGGGGGCACAAGGCGGGTGTAGTCCCGCAAATCTAGCGGAGGAAAAAATGATTAATGAAAAGCGAAAACAGAAAGGAGTTGTTGACCGCTGAAGAAGCGGCGGATTATTTGAATGTGTCAAAGGCAACTATTTTGAAATGGGCCAGAAAAGGGAAAATTGAGCGAGTAAAGATTTCGGCCAAGATCGTGCTATTCAGCATCGAGGCCATAGATAGTTTTTTGAAAGAAAAGACGAATCGAGTAGAATTAGCAACCAAGAATCATCAATCTGCCCTGCGTGCGACAAATTACCCTCAGGTGGTTCGGAAGGGAGGTGGTAAGAAAAATACAGGGGAATCTTGGCGAGACCTCAGACAGGAGGTTTCGTCGTGGGATTGATGAAAATCGGCGATAAATACTATGTTTCATTTAAGTGGAAGGGACACCGCATCAGGACGGTAACCCCAGCCACTAACTCGACAGACGCAAAGAAGATAGAGAAAGCTGTGAAGACGGCATTTACCATTGGCTCTTTTGGCCATTTAGACCCTGACTGTCTCGATGTGGTTCTCAGGACGCATGAGAACAAGGGATGGGCTTTACCGCCTGAACTTGCTCGCCCCGAGCCCACAGAAGAGCTGACCTTGATTAAGGCCACGAGGGAATACCTGAAGGCTGATCTGAAGCACAGAGCAGAGAGGAATCTCTATGCGATTGACCGCATCACTGAGCACTTCGGGGAGCACTATCCGTTGAAGAACATTAAGGTGGCCGATATACGGGCTTACCAGAGGATTCGCAGTCAGAAGGCGGAGAATGGAACCGTCAACCGAGAGTTAGGCGTGCTTTCAGGAATATTCCGTCTTCAATTGGAACTGGAAAGGGTGGAAATCAATCCTTGCACCATGGCCCACAGACTTCCTGAAAGACAGCGAGACTCGTATCTTTCATGGGAAGACTTCAACCGTGTTCTTGAACACAGCTGGTGGTTGCGGGACATCCTCACGGCAATGTACTACACGGGAATGCGATTCAAAGAGGTGGTCAGCCTCAGGTGGGAAATGTACAAACCTGAGAGACGGATGCTGGTCTTGCCCCCCGAGGCAACCAAAGAGGGCAAGAGTGCGAACAAGGTGCGGCTACGGACGAAAAGAGTCCCCCTGCGCATGGAAATGATCCAAATGCTTGAGGGTCGGCGAAAAGATCAGGGCGAGAACGTCCTGCGAGCTATGGGACCCATTTTCCCGTATGAGGGGCGTTACAAAAAGCACTGTGGCACTCATCAAGGAAAGGCCGTGGTAGCCTCAATGGTGCGCAAAGCATGGGCCAAGGCAACTGCCAAGGCGGGGATCGACGGACTGCAAATGCGTGATCTGCGGCACACCTGGAAGACGAATGCGCAGCGATCAGGAATGGACCCCACCGTGAGGAACATCATTGTTGGCCATTCCTCCAATCGCTCCGTAGAGGATCGCTACATCAGGGTTTCGGATGAGGAACTCTTGAAAGCCGTGGACAGCATGAGGTTTGACAATGGATGGACTGAGCTTGACATGGTGGAGGAAGGCCAAGCCTGATGGCCTTACCGAAAAAGGGGCCAAAAAAGTGCCAAAGGCCTTGGCCCCAAAAGAAAATCAGGAAGTGGCCGTCAACCTATCTTCCTGATTCCTTTTAGCTTTTCTGGTAGGCGGGAGAGGATTTGAACCTCCGACCCCTGCCGTGTGAAGGCAATAGCCCCCTTAATGAAATCAACCGTCTGTCCGAAAAGCCCAACCATTTCAAGCCGAATAGATCCTTTCCGATCCCTTTCAGTCCCTGAGAGTTCCTCAACGCGTGTACAAGGAGTGTACAAAACCGGTGTGGCATCCCGTACCCCTTGTTGCTCAGGACACGCGGCGCAGCTTCTGTGGTCAGGTCGTCGCTATTCATTTCAAGAAAGCAACTCTCCGGTTTGCGCATGTCATGAGTGATGGATCGGTGCCGCACATCTCGTTGAACACTCTGTTGAGCCGTGATAGATTTGCTGCTAACCAACGAGCTTGTGACAGTTCGGAAAGAATGGACCCAGGCAATTCAGGCCACCGATCAAAAAATCGGTGATAAGGAAAATCACGGAGGGGAAGAGCGGGAGGAGAAATGGCAATGAAGGACCGACCAGCCGTAATCGAGGCGCTGGGAGCAAATGAAGAGCGCCATCATGAGGCCATCATGAGGCTGTATGACTTGTGGCACCGATGGAACATTGCCTTCTTTGACGGCATCTTTGAGGAAGAAAATACACCAGTCATTGTCATAGAGCCATTATTCACATTGAGCGACGGTTACGAAGGATTCTATGACCGAATAGGCGGACGCGCGGACGACTCAGACGACGTGCCATCAGAGTATCCGGTTATTCGACTGTGCGAGAACGTTCTTGCGGGAGAGGATCATCCTCTTTGGAAAGAAGGCCACGAGTACTCGGAAGGGCGTTTCAGATATGTGGCTGATCTCATGCTGCACGAAATGGTGCACGCATTCTGCGAGATATGTTGGGGGGCCAGCGCCGGTAATATCGATTGGTACGAGGTCTCCAAGCGAGACTCAGACAGGAAGTTTGCGTTCCTTGAATCCATCGGCCTAGTGTTGCGTTCTCGAAATAAGGTCTGCATGCGAACCGCATGATATTCCGTCATGCTGGTCGCTTGTGTATTCTATTTGCACTCCGAACTTCCGGAACGTGACACTAGACGGATTACGGGCTGCAAAGCACGGTCTCGTCTTTTGCACAATGTGCGATCATATAGCCGACCATTTGCACCTGAGGCATGTGAGATGCACAGAAATAGAGGACTGGGAAGACGGCGAACCCGGCGATGACCGTCATCAGCCTCTGTGTGATTTCTTCCCTGCCAATATCAGGCCTGAGGAGTATTACTTGAATGCTAGGGCGGGTGACCCTGATTAGTGCAGAGGCTATGGGGTCAGTTTTCGATCAACTACGCTATTGACGCTTTGGACAGCGTACCGGACTAACACCGCTATCTGAGGCTATCACGGACTCAATGGAACTGCCCCACCAGAGGAACTGTTACACGAAAATCGCTCAAATCGCCTCTCAGGTGCCTTTTCGTTCGTTTCCCCGTGCAGGGAACCCTGAATGGCGGAAAGCCTCTTAATGGACGCGGCTCTATATTGGCGATATCACAGGCACATTTGGCAACTCCCAATTATTATTCAATAATCTTCCGAAACGACCGTGCTAGACTATTCCCGTCTCCACAAAGTTACTGAGAATCGTTCTCCTTGCGTTTGGAGACGAATCTCGCGACCAGTCTATTTGCGATTTCGGACCACAGAGCCGTTCCTCAGTACCGGGAAGGCTTGCACTCAGCCCTTATATTCAAACTCCCTGTGACCGTGCTCTATGTGATAGACTGCCTTCGCATTCCGCTTCGAGGAGGCAGCGCCGGTGAGTATCCCTGACGATCCGATGGAAAGAAAGAAATGGATGTTGAGGCTTTGGCACGAGCACGGGGAACGCTTCGCCGTCTTCCATCCCGACGAGCAGCCGCTGCCACCCGCCGACGTGTGGCATTCGGATATGTACGAGCCTTATGGGCCCGAGCCGGATCAGGAAGGGAGATTTGATCCGAGAGTTATAAGGCATTTGAGATGGTGGGAGGACACGCGGAGATTTCTACGGGAGCGGTTCGGGCTTCACATCAGCCCCTATTACCTCTTCGATTGCCTGGCCGGGAAATACCAAGGTAGATTCTCCGACGAAATTGCTGAAAAGGGGGAGCGGCACTGGTACGTCCGGGCTCTGCGGATGGGCGCGTTTATGTACGACGGGAAGGTCGGCGTGGGCTTCAGTTGCCGGTCCCGGAGATGCCAACGCATCAAGTGCCCCCTGAATCTGCAAAGGAAGAAGAACGACCAAAAAAGACTCAACCGGGTGGACCTATTCGAGCTGCTCCAGATCTTCTGCGGCGAACAGAAGATGCCTTTGAGCAAGGCGGTGAGCGAAGTGTCGGCTGTATTTGACCTTCCACTTCATGACTTTGGCTCACCGTACTACGCCATCCCCAAGGAAGCTTTCGTGAAGCTCCTGAACAACTATCGTGACGATATTTCCAGGCTCATCAAGAACTTTCGGAACAGGTGCACGGGCAAGCGTTCGCAGTTGGTCTACTTCATCCGCAAACCGCCACCGGAGATATCCCAGAACCACTTTTGCTTTCCACAGTCCATAGTGGCCGAGGGTACACTGGAAGGGATCAATCATCCGGCGGTCATTCTCTATCTTCACCTACTCGTGATCAGGCTGGAAGCCACCATAGCCAATCGTCCCTTCAGCATTCCTACACCGGCGGAGATCGAAACGGACACGGAGGTGGGGGGCTACAAGATCTCCCGGAGGTCAGCCCAGAGGTATCTTGAGCACCTGGAATCGGTCGGTTTACTCCCCGACAAAAATCCAAGGGAGAACGTGTAAATGGGTACTACAAAAACCCCTGTTTTTTGGCTGGGTTGTGCCCAATGAAATCGAGTTCTTGTAGTACCCACTGATAAGTTCTCTCGGCGTACATATTAGATTTAATAGTGCTCTGGGCCGCTCTGCGGTTCAGAGATTCCTCTTTCGGAGTATAGATTAATAGAGGATTTCCCTGAGATTTAGGACTTAACTACCGCCCCGGAAAATATAGATTACAAGACGCTTAGCGCTTGAGGAGCAAAAGATTCGTGGATCTAAAGAGCTTCATGAGCACCTTGAATACAGATTCACTCGTAGGATTAAGTGTTCCATTATCCGTGCCTGAAGATGACTCGATCATGATCGGGTACTTCCGGCCTGAAACGGGCGCAGGACATGTCAGGCTTCCCCAGAGTGAATTGAAAGCCGCTGTAGGATTGCTCTACACGGGCAAAGATTTCCCCGTGGCCGTTCATGGGCTGAAGAGGATGCGGGAGGTGTACCAGCTCCGCGATCTGGACCTTGAGCACGAAAGAATTTGGGACACGCGGCTCATGGCCCATCTGCTTGACCCAGGCCGGGACGATGACCACGGTTACCGTTTGAGCGCTCTTGTGCGGACGCATCTCAATCAAGACTATCCGTACATGGGCGAGAACCTGTTCGCACAGGATTACCCAGAGTTCCTACGCCGTTGCGTCGAGAAGGATGCTGAGCTTGTCCACCGTATGACAGAGACTCTCGTGATGAAGATGGACTCGGACCTGCTCCAGCTCTACCGCGAAGCGGAGTTCCCTGTGTCATCAGTCCTTGTACAGATGCACCTGGACGGTATCGCCGTTAATCAGGCCGGCTGTGAAAGACGTCTTGCGGCTGCGCGGCAAGAGCTTGAACACTTGGAATCACAATTTAGGTTTGGCTCCCGTAACCTCTTCTCTGCTCGGAAGACCTATTGGTACCTGCATGACGCAGGTGTGGATTTTCCAGATGACATTGGGCGCGGTTTTCGAATAGACGACGATGAACTGAAAGAACTGGCCGAGCAACATGGGATCGAGCTTGCGGCCCAAGTCTTGCTGTGGCGAAAGCTCAAGCGGGATGTGCGATTCCTTGAGGCGGGCGCGGGGGCTGATCGAGTTCATCCTGTGTGGCGGATGACTCGCACGTCCACCGGCCGAATCGTGGCGTCAGATCCGCCGGTGCAGAACATCGACAAGAAGAAATACCGTCCTCTTCTCATCGCCCCGCCAGGCCGCACTCTGGTAAAGGCCGACTGGAAGACCTGCCAAGCGCGGATTTTGGCCCATTTAAGCAAAGACCCGGAGCTGATACGCCTGTTCACGGACGGAGAAGACCTTCACTCCCGGACGGCCCAGATGCTTGGCCTGGGCAGTCGTGATGAAGCGAAGCCCATAAACTTTGGAATTATCTTCGGCCAGAGTCCGCGGGCTTTAGCCCGAGAGATTACGGCTTCGTGGAATGAACAAGGGAGGTCGGGGAGGGTCGATGAAGCCCAAGCCCAAAGGTACATCGACGCCTTCTTCGGTACCTATAAGGGCATTCTTCCCTATTTCTATGAAGAGTTTGGCAGGCTCACGGACACGAGGGTCTCAGAGCGAGTGCTCAAGAATCCGGTTACAGGACGCCTCCGTCGATTCCCCAAGCAGAAGAGCGACAAGTTGCAGCGTGAAATGAAGGCCACGCTGCTACAGCAGGTCGAGTCCCATCTTCTCAAAGTCTCGCTGGTCAAACTCAACGGGGAAATTAGGAGAAGAGGCCTGGATGCGCGGATAGTCGCGTGCATTCACGACTCGATATGGCTTGAAGCGCCGCTTGCCGAAGAACAAAGTGTCCGGGAGATCATGGAAACGGTCATGACTACGGCGATGAGTCTGTCGGCTCCTCTGCTCGTGGACTTTGAAGACTGAGCGTCGCGGAGTGGCAAAGTCTCATTGCCCTGGAATTAACGATAATACGTCACTCCTTCTCTACGACGGCATTTGGTTCACGTGCCCAGATGAGCGCGCGACTGTCGCGCGAGTTACTGAAGAAATCCAGAAAATCATGGAGAATTCTGTGAGGCTTTCTGTTCCTCTCAAGGCGGAGGTGAGTTGACCGCGTGTCACCACGTTGAAACATGGTCCAGCTTTTCCATCGAGTAATATCAACCATTTTCTACACTCGTCTCGGTCCACTTGATTAGCTTTTGTCTCGCAGGAAGTCTTTCGGAGATACTCTTTCCCAGGAAGCAAGAACAACTTCGGAACGGAATGAATTCGGGCTCCTGACGAAATTAACACGTCGACTGGCCTACCTTAGCACCGACTCATATCTATTCAGACTGTTTCAAGAAGGCCAAGACGTCGTTCAATCGGGCTGAAGCCAAAGCTATGCAGCTGTCGGCCGCCCCGTAGTACAGGCGCAACTCGTCTTTGTTTAGAATCCAACCGCATGGGAAAACAACGTTTCCCACATCCCCACTTATCTCGTAGGATTCTTGCGGACCAAAAACCCACTCGTCTGAACGCTTGATCACTTTGGCAGGGTCCTCAAGGTCCAGGAGTGCGAGGCCGAGTCTGTATATGCAGCCTCCGGGCGTTTCGCGAACTCCGTGATAGAGTATCAACCATCCTTCGGGAGTTTCCAGCGGCGGTGGAGACAGCCCGATTTTGTTAGCGTCCCACCATCCTCCTCGCCTGGCTCGGATTAAGACCCGGTGATCGCCCCAATGCTTAAGGTCTGGTGAATAGGAAATCCAAATGTGCTTGTCAACGCCGGCAAACGCCGACACAGGCCTATGTAGCATGGCATATCGGCCATCAAATTTCGCCGGAAACAATGCAGCATCTTTATCTTCAGGAGGCATGACCGGGCCAAGACGTTTGAAATCGATGAAATCCTCCGTAGTGGCCAACGATACAAGTGGGCCTGCCTCGGAATAAGCGGTATAGGCAATCGCCCAGGTTCCGAGGTCTTCCAACCATGTGATTCTAGGATCTTCTATACCCCACATTTCTTCCGGGTGCGTCTCCGGCGACGGCAAAAGAGACGGTTTGCGGTCTATTCTCCAGCCGCCGACGCCATCATGACTCCGTGCTATGCACAGATGTGACATCCCTGTCCTGTCTTCCACTCTTGCAACAAGGATATGTTCCTCGCCCATGAGAGTAGCACCGGCATTGAACACCGAGTTGACCGGGTACGTCCAGTCCTTGGCAGACAATATGGGATTATTTGGGTGCCTTTGAAACAGCACAGGATTACGAGACCTTTTCATTCTCTCACTCCTCGCCAACGGTGTCTTCAGAATTCCAGCGGCAATTCTATTGGTCGTCCGGAATCAACCGACTCTCTTGCCAGAGCGTAGGCTTCATTGTACTGTCCCGCAACCACGTCCCACGAGACCACACCATCGAGATATTTCTTCAGGTTGTCTCCTAGTTCTAGTCTGAGGTCCTCATCGCAGGCCAAACGCACAACCTGTTCCTTCAGCATGGCCTTAGTGGTAAATAGGAGCCCTCCTTTGCTTTCCAGAGTCTGGGCCGTGAGCCCTTCCATGGGGGCGGTTGTGATGAATGGCTTGTTAAGTGATATGATTCGCGCCAGCGTACCCGACTGTGTTTCGTCTATGGACGGAAGCACAATGAAGTCGCAAACCGCCATCACCTTGTAGTAGATATCTCCTCTCGGGATGAATTCAAAATAGTGCGCCAATCCTTTCTGCTCAAGCACTTCCACCTGTTGTCGGTATTCCTCGTAGTCCCTGAGATGATTTGGATCTCTCATCGAGCCAGCCGCCAGAAGGTTCCAGTCTTGTCCGGATTCTTGAAGGATCAGATCGTGGACTTCCTCCCATATCGAAGTAAGGATGTCCCACCGTTTGTTCGACTGTATCCATCCTACAAGTCCGATTATGTGTTCACCTAGGTATGGGAACCGGTTTAAGCCAATTTCCTCTTTCAGTTGTGGAACATCTTCAATCCCCCAGCGTCTGTCAGGACGCGCCCCATGCGGGACAACCATGATGTTTCGAGGCGTCGCCCATCCTCGGCCCATGAAATTCCAGTCTAGTCGCCATTTCTGATAATGGCACTTCAAAAGCACAATGCGTGCCCGCTGGCACATTTGATAGATGAAGTTAGCTTCAAATTCCGTTAGTCGCCCGTGAACAGTGTGGGGTTCCACTACCGTAGGGTAATCGCTTAGGGCACTGAGAAGACTCAGGACACCCTCGTTTCCGTCACCGTATCCTCGTGGATCGACGTATTCGTACAATCCGTATTCATGTTCAAGATGGATTGCGTAGGGCCGCAACCCCCTGATCTTGTTCGCTACCGGTACCCACCAGTCTTTCCGAGACATGTCGATGATAGGAAATACCCCTTCTCCTGACCCGTCCGTGTGACTGATGACCAGAACTTCTCTGCCCGGATTGGCCTTTTGGATGAACTCCCGCGCTTCCTCTGTGAAGGTTCCTATGCCGCAGAGCCGCGGCGGGTAACTTGAAATCATTACAATAGGTTGTGACTCGCCCATATGATCTTCCTCAGGAATGTCTTGATGTTCGATTAAAAACCTTAGACACGCCTAGTCGAGAAGGAAAGAGTCTCGGGCCAAAAAAATACGCTGGCCTCGTTCGCGTCCCTCTCTGTCATGCCAGCGCTTTTCCTATCTCACTCTGAAGACGATTTCAACAGAAGATCAATGTGCTGCTGCGTACCTCGTGAGATTGAGGCTCGTGGTAATCTCAGGGCTCTCAGGTTGAGATGCCATGAGCCGTTGCGATCTGAACTCGGACATTCCGATCAGGGCCATGAGAAAGCAAATCACGGACTCCGCGCCCTGATTCGCGCTGATGCCGCTTGAATCTATTCCATCAGCGACAGCTCCGTCAGCAAAGTCGTACAGAGCTTCATTGAGGCGGTTACGGCCCAGGAACCATTCAAACGCATATTGAGCAGAATCCAGGTATTCGTCCTTGCCCGTGACCTGGTATGCAGCGATATAAGCTTCCACCAAGTATCCGGCATCGACCGGTTGCTGACCAAACGTCGCCTTTTCTCCATTCTTCGGATACCACCCTTCGTTGCCGATCAGCTCAAAGTAGACTCCGTTCCACTGAGTTTGAGTCAGGAAGTCGAGAGACTCGACCGCAACTTCCAAAAACTCCTCTTTTCCGGTGTCCTGGTATGCCCGAAATAAGGCTTCAGGAAGTTTGGCGTTCCCATAGGTCAGAATGTCCTCAAACCAGTGCCAATAAGTCGTTCTGTGGGCCTTGTAATGTGTTGCCAGGTCGTCCGCGAACTTTTCCAAAAGCCATCGAAAGCGGCTGGCCCCTGCAAACCTATCCAGGAGATGGTGGAATCCGAGAATAGCGTAGGCTTTGCCTCTCGGCGATTCCACAAGTTCTAGCTTAGGCAAGGCTTTTTCCATCAGATTCTGAGCCAAGTGTCTTAATCTCTGATTCGGACCCCATCTCACGACTGTGCCAAGTCCCCATATCACTCGCCCCAGAGTATCGTCGCTTCCTTCCTGGTCGAGAAAACGGCGATCATACGACATGAAATTATGGAAATGCCCTGTGTCTGTCTGGGCATGTTTCAGGAAACTCATGTAGGTCCGCACAGTTGGAAGAATTGCGGGGCTCTTGACCTGGTTATAATAGGTCATCAAGACGGCTAGACCTCGGGCTACGTCGTCAGCACTGTATCCGTGATCCCTATCTGGAATTCCGAACGCTGCGTGTTGTATGAGGCCCAAATCGTCAGATAGTGCGAGCAGATGATCCAGCTTAATGTCGGGCAGAGTTGCCTGTGGAAACATTCGAGCCTGCCATACCTCACGGACTTCTCTGTGCTCTCTCTCCTTGAGCACCTCCTGGAAGAGTTCCACATACCGCCGCGCGACCTCTCGCCATATCATCAACCGTCCGAACTCATACGCTTTCTTACGCATCTTATTACGCATGACCGGGTCTTCTATCAAGTTGACCAGCGCGTCTGACAGTCCTTTCGTATCCCCGAAATCGACGATGATCCCTCTGTGATCGCTCAACATATCTTCCGCATACCAGTAGGGTGTTGAGATGATCGCTTTCCCAGCTCCCATGGCGTAGGCAAGGGTTCCAGAGGTTATCTGCTCTTTTGCGAGATAAGGTGTGACATAAATGTCGCAGGAACAAATATATTCAATGAGTTCTTGAAGATCCACATATCGATTATGAAAAACTACATGGTTGCCCAGTCCCAAGTCCCTGACCTTCCTTTCCAAAGACAGCCGGTACTCCTCTCCTGAATGTCGGCGCACTTCCGGGTGGGTAGCACCGAGAACTATGTAGATCACTTCAGGATGCCGCTCAACTACCGCGGGCATGGAATCCAGGGCCGTCTCTATGCCTTTATTGGGACTGAGCAATCCAAAGGTAAGAAGCACGGTTCGTCCTTCAACTCCGAATTGATCTTTATAGAAGTTGGAATCAACGAACGGGACATCAGGTACTCCGTGGTGGATGAGAACGATTTTGTTTTCGGGGACACCGTAGATTGTGCGAAGGATTTCGACACCGGTGGGACTCATCGCCACCAGCCGATCTGAGAACTCAATCACGCGCTCAAATGATTCTCTGTACTCTTTCGCAGGGTTCTTGATTATGGTGTGACAGGTGGTCACTAACGGCTTGCGCAGATAACTGAGCAAGACGCCGAGGTACTTGCCGGCTTCTCCGCCGAAGATGCCGAACTCATGCTGAAGGCTCACGACCTGAGCGGACGATCCGTTCAGGTATTCGGCAGCCCTTGCGTAATCTCGAATCTCGTTTTTCCGAATTTCAAAAGTGACCTGAGGCGGGTAGTCATACCCATTGGTAGACTCCGACAGGGCCGTCACTCGGTACGGGAGTCCCCCAACCTCGTCGGAAATGGAATCCGCTAAATCTTTGGTGAATGTCGCTATTCCACACTTACGAGGGACCGATGTGGCCAGATAGACTATGTCCATTTCGGGGTGTAACCCAGAGAAGCGAATTTTCTCTTTCATGACTGTCCCTCCATGTCCTCCCTGCGCGGACCCCTTGGCCCGAAGGTACAATCAATCCTTATTCCGCAAATCGACACGCCAAGAGCCAGCTGCTGCTCGCCGTTTTGTTTAACGGAATGGTCATCGGGGCTGCGAATGTCAAGCCCCGTACCAGTCACAATTACCGCCATCTGTGTCTTCAATCCGCGTGAGCAAGAAACCACATTGGAAACAGGGGAAACGTCTGCTTGAGAGCCCCTGATTCCGAGGAAAAAATCTCCTGCACAAGCAATTCTGTAAAAAAACTGCCGCCTTGACCTGATAAAATCTTGTGGATCAGCCATGAATAGTTTTGGGTGTTGGGAGTTTTTTCCCCAGAGGGACTTGACATGGTCAATTCCACGTACAGTACGGATTCCAGAGGAACTCTCAATAGGGCATCCGGCGAAATACATGCCACTGGCTGGCGCCTGTTTGACAAAAGGACTGGGTCTCAAAGAGAGAATAGCATGTTCCGCCGGAGCGAAATCTGGGGTGAGGTTACTGAACAATGGTTCACGGAGTAATCATGGCAGGCGGGAGCGGAACCCGTTTTTGGCCTCACAGTAGAAGAAAACGACCCAAGCAGCTTCTTAGCATCGCTGGCCAGAAGACCATGATCCAGGCCACTGTGGAGCGAATCACTCCGATCATCCCGTATGAGCGGATCATGGTCATCGCTGGCGCTCCCCACGTAGACGAACTAAAGCGTCAATTGCCCGAATTGGGCAATGATCAGGTTGTGGCTGAGCCTGTGGGCAGAAACACAGCCGCATGTATTGCACTCGCGGCGTACAAGCTCAGCAATAAAGACCCGGAAGCTTTGATGGTCGTGCTCCCTTCTGACCATTTGATTGGTAAAGAGAAGGAATTTCTGGAAGCTATGAAGGTAGCCGTAGACACAGTAACCAACGGTGAATACCTTCTCATGTTCGGCATCGTGCCCAATCGCCCGGAGACAGGTTACGGGTACATCAGAATCGGGGAGCGCCTATCGGGAGGCGGACCCAAGACCGTGTACAAGGTCGCCCAATTTGTTGAAAAACCGGACCTCGTCACTGCAGAATCTTACCTTGCCTCTGGAAAGTATATGTGGAACAGCGGCATGTTCGTATGGAAGGCCGCTAACATCATAAATGCTCTTGACAAGCACCTTCCCAAGCTCAGCAATGCGATAAGGGAGATTTCAGGGTCATTGGGAACAGCTGAAGAAAGCCTGGCCATCAAGCAAGCCTATGATCGTATTGAGGCCGTTTCCATTGACCATGGAGTCATGGAAAAGGCTGACAACGTGCTTTGTCTGCCTATCGACGTAGATTGGAACGATGTGGGCAGCTGGGCCTCGCTTGAAAGCGTGTGGGATTGCGACGATGGGGGGAACGCGATCAGGGGCCAGGTTGTTTCGCTTCAAAGCAGGGAGTGCATTGTAAGTTCCCCTTACAAACTTGCGACCTTGATAGGAGCTGAGAACTTGATCGTGGTCGATACATCCGACGCTCTCATGATCTGCAGGAAAGACCGTGCCCAGGACGTTAGGAAGCTGCACGAAATACTCAAGAATCACGGGTACGAGCACTTGCTGTAACTTATTGCCGGCAGGAGGTTTTCGGTATGCGTATAGCGATGCTTTCGCCCATTGCGTGGCGAACTCCTCCAAGACATTACGGGCCGTGGGAGAGAGTCGTTTCGCTCCTTACCGAGGGTTTGGTGAGGCGAGGAGTGGAAGTTACCCTTTTTGCAACGGCAGACTCCGAAACGAGCGGCATATTGCACGCCGTTGTTCCGAGGCCTTATGAGGAGGACAAGACACTAGACCCCAAGGTTTGGGAATGCCTTCACATTAGTGAACTCTTTGAAATGGCAGATGATTTTGATCTTATTCACAACCACTTCGATTTTCTCCCACTCAGCTATTCAGGTCTGACGACGACCCCTGTGCTGACCACCATTCACGGATTCTCCTCTCAGAGAATTCTGCCAGCATACAAGAAATACAATGGCAAGGTTTACTACGTGTCCATAAGCGACGCGGATCGGTCACCTGAACTCACGTACATGGCGACGGTCTATCATGGGATCGACCTTGAATCTTTCACGTTTAACGATTGTAACGGCGACTATCTGCTCTTTTTCGGACGCATTCACCCTGAGAAAGGAACCCGAGAGGCCATTGAAATTGCCAGCCGAGCCAGGCGAGAGCTTATTATTGCTGGGGTGATCCAGGATCAGGAGTATTTTCGCTCCCAGATTGAGCCACGGCTGGACGGTCAACGCATCAAGTACATAGGCAGAGTAGGGCCTGAGAAACGAAACGAACTTCTCGGAAGCGCACTCGCACTCTTGCATCCCATAAGCTTTGAGGAACCGTTCGGCCTTTCCGTGGTTGAAGCCAACGCGTGTGGCACGCCGGTTATAGCTTACCCGAGAGGTTCCATGCCGGAAATTATCCATAATGGGATCAACGGGTTTCTTGTGAAAGATGTGTCCGCCGCGGCTGAAGCGGTCGAGCGAATTGGAGAGATATCGCGCCGTGACTGTAGGAAGATAGCGGAAGAGCGGTTTTCCAGAGATCGCATGGTAGACGAATACCTCGGACTCTACCACCAAATCCTGGAACAAACGAAGAGAGAAGACCACCGGCCATGGGGCTACTACGAGGTTCTCTCTGATCTGCCCGACCATAAGGTGAAACGAATAGTCGTCTTTCCCGGAAAACGGCTTAGCCTGCAACGCCACAAGAGACGAGCAGAGCATTGGACGGTCGTCAGCGGCAATCCGCTCGTCATTCGAGATGCTGAAAAAATTTCTTTAAATCCTGGTGATTCCATTGATATTCCTGAAGGAGCCAAGCATCGCGTTTCGAATCCTGGAGATGAGCCGGTCGTATTCATTGAAGTGCAGATGGGCAGCTATTTCGGCGAGGATGATATAGAGCGATTTGAGGACGACTATGGAAGGGCAGGAGACAATGTCAACCAGATCAAAGAACTGGCCGGTACGCAGGTACGATGGAAATCCCATACTTACGAAAGAGGACGTGCCCTACACGGTTGAGACAGTTCACAACGCCGGTGCGGTCAAGACCCGGACTGACTATGTTCTGGTTTTCCGGTCCCACCTGAGCAATGGGCGTTCAATTCTTGGGCTTGCCCGAAGCGCGAAGCGAGGACGGGTTCCGATTCAGCGTTGATCCACGGCCCTTTATGAGACCGGCCGAGCAAGGTTTGTTTGCCGAATATGAAGAGTACGGCATTGAAGACCCTCGAATCTGCCGGATGGGACAAGAGTTTTTTGTCACTTACAGCGCGTATTCCAGACATGGAGTGCGAATAGGCCTGGCCAAGACTGAAGACTTCAAGTCAGTCGAACGCGTTGCGCTCATAACTCAGGCTGATAACCGCAATGTGGTCCTTTTTCCAAAGAAGTTCGGCGGCCGATTTGCTCGACTCGACCGGCCGCACACTGAAATTGCTCCTTGGTCCATCTGGATTTCCTACTCTCCCGATCTGATTCATTGGGGTGATTCCCGTGTCGCTATGAAGCCCGCCCCGTACCATTGGGATCAGATGAAGATCGGCCCTGGTGCGACACCGATTGAGACTGAAAAGGGATGGCTCAGTATTTACCACGGTGTCTTTCGGACCATGGACGGGGCAATTTACAGATTGGGATGCGCCCTCCACGATTCCCGTAATCCCTCGCAAGTTTTGGGAATTGCCGACGACTGGATACTTCAACCTGAAGATCCGTGGGAGGTGACAGGGTACGTTCACAATGTCGTTTTCACCTGTGGAGCGATCCCCGAAGACGATGGCTCCGTCAAGATCTATTGGGGAGGAGCCGACACCGTGATGTGCGCGGGAACGGCCGCAATAGAGGACCTCTGTGAACTTTGCACGAATTCACCAAGGGCTCCTTAGTCTCTGTTGCCACTGAACACACATGCTTCCCAAAGGTCCGGTTGTCTGGTTGATGAGCCGACATACATCACGAACAGGGCCTAAAGTTTATCCTGCTGCCTGCAGGGAATCGGTGTAGCCGTATTCAGCCTTTTCGGTTGCCCAGATTGGATCGAAAAGCGCTCTCACTTGGCTGCCATAATCGTCCATTTCATCTTTGATCTTGGTTCGAACGTCCTCTGCCCCGTCATGCGTTCCATACGCCCCGCATTTGCGACATACGTCTCTGAAAACGTGCGGATTATCGATGATCATGCAGGGCGTCAAAAGATTCTCAGAGTAAGGTTGCAGGGAACGGATATACTTGAAGAAATCGCTGTTCAGGACTTCGACCAGAGTCTTATTATAGATCTTTTCTACAGCTACGTGTGTGAAAACGCAAGGTTCAACATCGCCTTTGGGCGTAATATGCAGGTAGCGCCTGCCTCCTGCAATGCATCCCCCCACGTAAGGGGCGTCATTCCAGAAGTCGGCTATGAATATGGGAAACTCTTCCCGAAGAGCCCGATCACGATGCCGGAGATATTCTCGCTGCTCCGGAGTGGGCATGAGTGAGACATCAGGGTCTTTGCCAACCGGCATGAACAGAAAGAACCACGCCACCATAACTCCCTTGTTGTACAAATGTTCGAAGAACTCCGAACTTGTAATCTCCTCAACATTGTTCCTGGTAACAGTGAGAGAAGTGCCGAAAGGCACTCCCCTTTCCTTGAGCATGTCCATTGCAGCCATGACCCTTTGGTAGGTTCCTTTACCACGCCTGGCGTCGGTCGCCTCCTCGAAACCCTCAAGACTGATCACTGCCCCGGCGTTTCCCAAGTCGTGAAGCTCGTCGGCCACGGAGTCATTAATGAGCGTCCCGTTGGTGTAAAACATGAAATACATGTCGTTGTACTTGCGTATCAGTTCAAACAGGTCCTGTCTACGCGTGAGAGGCTCTCCTCCGCTAAACACTATAAAAAGGGTTCCCATGTCCCGTGCTTCGGCCAGGAGGCGGTCAAGAAGCTCATTCGATAGTCCTTTTTCACGCACATATCGCCCCGAATAGCAGCCCACACAGTTGAGGTTGCACTGCATGGTGGGACTGATGAGAAGCGTAAAAGGGGGATCGAAACCGTGCTTAGCCTCAAAATCTCGGCGAATCGCAGAGCTGCGTAAAAGTCCGTTTACAAACAGGGTTCGGCCGACCGCCTGTAAGCAATGAGGCGAAAGTTCTGTCATCACACGCCTGAACATTCGTGAAGCCTGGCTGTCATCGCCTTCTCGGAGACTGTCCATGACGGCTCGAATGGCTGCATTCGCCTCTTCACCTTCCACAACTCGTGACGCCAGCAGTGTCAGTTTCATGAACGTGTCAGCGGAAACGTGAGGCAGTAGCTGGAGCATAGTATGTGCAGCCTGCTCTCTTGTCATCCTCTTTACTCGGTTCATGAATTCCATGGGAATCCCCCTTTTCTCAGGACGGCCAAAATCAGAAAGAATAACGCTTACCCCGTCTTGATCTCGATCTGTTTCGTCCCGATTTGAGGTAACGCTTTACGCGGTAGGGTAATCTTCATCACCCCATTTTTGAACACAGCGCTGATATGATCTCGGTCAGCGTCTTCCGGTAGCGATAATACACGCTGGAACGATCCGTAGGACCGTTCAATACGATAGAAGTCTCTATCTCGCTCTTCCTTGTCCTGCTTCTTCTCGCCCTTGATTTGGAGAGTGTCGCTGACCAGTTCCAAATGGACGTCCTTTTGGTCCACTCCGGGCAGTTCGACCGAAATCGTGTATTCCTTGTCCGTGGCTCCAACATCCAGAGTAGGTTTCAGCCAGTCGGTCTGGGCAATCCTCGGAAAACCCCTGCCAATCCCCAATGAAGGAAATCCGAAGCCCCGAAAAACGTCCTCGAATAGGCGATCTATCTCATAATGAAGTTGCGACATTGGATGGGAGTAATGGCTCAGGGCCTGTGAGTCTTTCCTCTTGATTGGCAATGTAGACCCCTCACGTTCTTCTTCCTTTTTGAACCAATTCCAGGGAGCAAGTTTGCTGATATCCATTGCTATGCTTCCTCCTATTTCGAGCACCTACTACTGCCGGTAGTTAGAAGTAGAGATCAAGGAGTGGCGACGAGAGCCCCGTAGACGAGGCCCCGCTGCCACCCGCCACGCCGGACGATATACCTCCTTACTTCTTCCTGCGAGGGACAATTGGGACCCTTTTTCGGTCGCACGTACTATGATTTGCAGGACTCAATTGGAAATTGACCCCCGTTCTCTTCGTAATGTCCGAGGAGTCCGTGACCCGGCAGCAGTGGAATCAATTCCGGTTCCTGCACCATGTGACCAATTCTTCACAGGTCTGGATTGCGCCCGGCAACTTCACATCATGAAAAGACCCCCCTCCGTGCATCCCGGTTTTGTGACCGGTCTGTAGCTATGCTTGCTTCACCTCAATTTTGACTGACTTCCTCTTGGCTCCCTCAGCCTTGGGAATTCTGAGATCCAGTACCCCATTCTTGTACTGGGCTTCGATCTTGTCTTCCAGTACTTCGCAGGGGAGTTGGAAAGACCTGGAGAAGCTACCGTATGACCGCTCAACTCTATGGAAGTCCTCTCGTGTTTCCTCTCTTTCATCTTTCTTCTCACCTTTGATGGTCAAGAGATTTCCCGTAAGGTTGATGTCCACTTCTTTCGGATCAACTCCAGGAAGCTCAGCCTTTATGACGAACTCGTTGTCATTCTCCAAGACGTCGAGAGCCGGAGCGAACTGTCTCGTCGTGGAGCGCCCAGGCCAAGGCATGTCGCCAAAGAAGCGGTCAAAGAGGTTGTCCATCTCTCTCCAGAGGTCAACAGCAGACCGTTCTGGAGCCATCCCCGCATCGCGTTGTCTCCAAGGAATGAGGTCGAACATCCGCGTAAACCTCCTGTGGATAGATTGAGCCGATGATACTCGGCACGTGTGAAACCTGATCATTTGATCAACAAACTGACTAACCATCGAAAAATGGATGTCAAGTGGGGTAAAAAACTTTTTATTGGTTGCTATGTCAATGGGATACTCTCGGGGCGCTCCGTTCTCCCAATCTTTCCCCTGGACTTAGCCGAGTGGTCATGCCCCGGATCATGGCCAGAAAGTGGATCACGGATCATGACAGCGCGTTCATGATCAGTTGTACCTCGATCCATCATCCTTTCCTGCTGGTTTTGGACTTCTTTGGCGAGATCCAGACGTCCCAGAGTAAGATACAAAGCCGAAATTCCCCCCAAAAGGTACTTGGTTATGTACTCGTAAGTGGCCAAAACCAGCTCCACAAGCTTGTCCTTATCCTCGGGGCTGGCGTCGTGGCAAATCTCCACAAGTTTGTTTATGGTTTCAGGAAGGAAAAGGGTCACGTCATGAAGCTCAAGCAGTTTCTTGAGTTGGTCAATGGTCAGGTTTTGCCACGATTCCCCAAAATACGTTTCATGCTTGATCATCACCTGTAACACTTCCAGAAGCCTCTGTTCTCCGTTGAGATAATTCTCTACAAGTTTCGCCTTGCGGTCTCCAGGCTCCAGTTGGATGAGCGCTTCCTTGTCCAGAGAATTTAGTTTCTCTCGGCCTTTGATGCCTTTGTGTTCAAGCCACTTGTCCTGGGAAGCCAGGTAAAGCGCTTTCAGAAGCGTGTCACTCGACCTGCATTCCAGATCGGGGTCCTTCAGGATCTCTTGTCTGTAACGATCCAATTGGCTCTTTCGGTCCCCAGCCCACGAACCCTGTTTTTCGTACAAATCAATCGCGTCATTGAAGAATTCCCTCAGCAGCTTTTCGCCAAGTTTTAAGCAGACTTCCAGGAATTCCTTGTGAGTTCCCGCCTCTTGTCCTTTCCGCAAAATCTGCCTGATCTCTGCCATTCGCAATGGCGAGGTCTTTTGACCTGATCGCTTATACTTGCCATCTCCACCAGCGGATTCTGCAACTGTCTGAATGTTCCCGGAAAGCGTCCCGTTATTGTCCATGTTGCGCTTCATGCCTTCCTCCTCCATAAGCGAGCGCATTCTCATCTTGAAAATCGAAGACTTGTGGCAGGCCACGACTGTCAGAAGCCAGCTTCAAACCCCGTGTCCGTCATGCCGAAGTCATGGCTTCAAGAACTCTAACGAATCCTCTCAGAGCGCCGATCCAGCACGCGATGGTGAGTCCCGGCAGGCAGAACAAGAGAGATGCCGAAACGGACGCCGATTAATCACCTTCATCTTGATCTTTCCCTTACCGCTGCACTCGTCGTCTCCGAGTCCTGCATGACCTCGACGCCATTCCAATGCTCGGGTGCCTTGAAACCCTGAGGCCTATAGCGTTCTCGTTTCTTCGGTCCGGCAAGAAATTGGATGTTCATGGAGTTCCAGATGTCAAGTAGTCATTCATGGGGTTCCCGACAAGAATCTTTGCGGGCAAGGACGCACCCGTGACCCGAACAATGGCGACCTGTCGAGTATGCCTTCCCAGTACTGTGGCTCTGGATCGCTAATTCAAAAGAGCGTTTTCTGCAGGTGCTTGAAGTGCTGCTCGCAACTTCCTGAGAGCACGTTGCTCAAGCTGGCGTGCCCTTTCACGCGTGATCGAAAAATGTCTCCCAATTTGCGCGAGTGTCCAGGGCGACTCCTCAAGATATCTTTTCCTTATCACGAATTTCTCCCGCAGATCCAATTGATTAATCGCATTGAAAATCTTTAGACTCGCGTCAGAGTTCATTTGCTCCGCGGCCAGCACTTCTTCAGGATTGGGCCTTGGGTCGGGGACCACATCCATGAAAGTGAGTTCCCCATTGTCAGCCAAGGGTGCATGAAGCGAAAGGTCGGCAGCATTCAACCTGGCCTCCATCTCGATCACTTCGTCTTCTTTCACGTCCAGATCTTCCGCGAGCTCCCTCAGAGCCTGGTCGTTGAGAATCGACTCGTTCTGACCCTTGAGACGCTTCAGATGGTAGAACAGCCTTCGCTGGGTCTGGGTAGTCCCAAGCTTGACGAGTCTCCAGCACCTGATGATGAAATTTTGGATATAGGCTTTGACCCACCAGATGGCAAAAGTAGCCAGTCGGTACCCTTTGAAGGGATCGAACCGTTTTACGGCTTTTATCAAACCGATGACCCCCTCATGAACAAGATCCAGCATGGGCAGGTGGTATTGGCGGTAGCGAAGAGCTACTCGGACAACGAAGGGCAAATGGCAGATCACGAGTTGTTGGGCAGTCTTCGGATCGCCTGTTTCGTGGTATCGCACCGCAAGCTCATATTCACGTTCGCGGGTTAATGGCTTGATTTTCCTACACTCACTGAGAAAGCGTGTGAAATCGTCCTCGACGGCAGGATAATTCATCGAATCCTCCTGTGAATTTTCAGAAGACCAAGTCATGAAAATGACTCTTGGCCTGTGCTTCTGACTCCTTTCGTGGTTCAGAGGGGAGACGGAAATTGACCCCGCTCCGCCTTTCTTCTTCTAAATTTTTTCTGTCCACTCTTGATCCAAAAAGTTCCAGAGATCTTGACAACGTAATCGTCTTCAGGAGTGATACGAATTAGACACATAACATCAGTATCTTATAAATACAGTCTTTGTTTAACGTGAAATACAGTTCATAACATTACGTCATCAATTAGCAATACATCAGTTGTTTGCGAGATGGCTCGCGAGGACATTTCTGCTGTTGGGACAATTCCTTGGGCGGAACTCACGCGGCGTTCGCAGGGGCAGAGAATCCGTGACACCTCCGTTTGAGGCAAACTCACAGCCGAGGAAGACATGTGTTCATGGCAGGTGACGCACGTACTTTTGTCGGAACTTTCCGTAAAGCTCTTTGTCGTTCACTTCCTAAAAGGAGGGCGACATGGAAGCGATGGGAGCATATAGGAGCCCGGTGGCAGATCAGAGAGGCTGCAAATTGCAGTCAGAACTCGCCGAGGCTCTGTGGATGCATATTCTGCAACACAAGTGGTTCCTTTCCGAAAAGCTCGGGAGAGACGTGGGAATAAAAGTAGCTTGTCTCGACTATATCGAGAATATTGATTCCATCTTAACAGAGCTGAAAGGGACGGAAAGAGACCGTCTCCTCAAGGAACTAGGGGCGTGGCTTGGCGAAGGATTCAATGGCATGCTCAAGGAGCACAGCAGCCTTGACTCTATCCGGGATACCTTTGGTCGCTACCTTAGCCCAGAGGTCGTTGACGAGATCCTGAAAGCTCCAGCGGGTGTAGAGCTAAGGGGTGAGCTGAGAGAGATAACCATTCTCGTGTCGGACATTCGTGAGTTCACACGCACAACCGAATTGTTGGGACCGAGAAAGGTGTTGGAAACGCTCAACCGTTACCTGGCGGAAATGACGGATATTATAATGAAACATGGAGGCATGATCGACGAATTCACCGGTGATGGAATCCTCGTATTCTTTGGAGCGCCCACCTTTGTCCCGGACCACTGCATGCGGGCCGTGGCCTGTGCTTTGGAGATGCAGAAAGCCATGGAGGGACTAAACAGAAGCAATCTGCAACTTGGCCTCCCGGAACTTCAAATGGGGATCGGGGTGAGCACTGGTCAGCTAATTGTCGGCGACATAGGCTCGGAGAAACGCAAGAAATACGGAGCGGTGGGAAGCCCCATAAACTTGGCCTTTAGGATTCAGTCAGAGGCCAAGGACGGGGAGGTGCTCGTGCCCCAAGCAGTCGTTCATAATCTCAGCGGCGAGTTTTTAGTGAAGGAGGCAAGGGAGTGTGTTCTCAAGGGTATTGAGCGACCGGTCATCCTATATCGTGTGGAGGGACTTAGAAGCAAAGCCTGATTGGATAGTAGCGAATGAGGAGTATTACGGCCTCGCTTCGAGAAATCTTTTTTCCGATGATCTGTTGTCCTTTTCGCCGAGTCAATTCTGGTTTGATAAAATCCACCACAGCTTTCGCCCGGCAGTAGGACAGGTTGAGGCCAGATCATAAGAAAGCACGCGTTCACGATGATTATCCGAGTGGAAACCAAGATATATTCTTTTCTCGATTGCGCTTATCCCCGGCTTGGCCAGGGTATTTCTTGGAGCAAGCCCTTTGATCCCTTCAGTTCCGCATCCGCTTCAAGTCTCAGATCTGAAGCTCGATTTCTCTCCCCCCATCGATTGACATGCCGATTTCTACTCCGATATCCACTACTGTGCCCAAGGGAAACTGCCTCAAGCTCGGCAAATCTACCTCGGCGTCATAACACGTCAAGGATGGGATCGCCCGTCTGTAAGTATTTGATTGTTTTTGTAGCTCTTTGTTGCAGGCACAAATGCGAAATCGTCTCTTCTCATGATCATAGCAGAGAAAACTATGACGTCTTATGCTCCGATCCTGACAGCGTCAGCTAGGATACCGCAAAAAGAAGACCGCAGATTTAGTACTGCGATACTTCAAGGGCAGAGCTGTCCATTGCTCTGGTGTTCAGCGAATCAAAGAGCGTGCGCGAGGATGTCCAGGAAATCTTCCCTCAGCATATCCGAACGCTCTTCCAATAACTCCAGAGACCAGTTCTTCCGGAGAAAGGGGATCACATTCTTGTCGCTGGCCGCTTCTCGCAGCTGGTTCAGCGCTCGCCACACGGACTCCGCACCCTGGATATGCGTCCCTCCTACCAGAGCCTTGGCCAATAGCAGCGTCATGTCTTCTCCACCACACATGGACGCGAGACCATCATCGGTGAGCTTGCCTTCAATGGCCAAAGAAGCCGAGAGCTTTCTACCCACCAGCTCCAAAGCACGCTCCTGCATGGTTCCCGCGTAGTGCAAATAGTGAATCCGTACAGGCTCCTCCTGTCCGATACGCCAGGATCTGCGGGAGGCCTGCCTCAGCGTGAAAACGGAATATCCGGTCTGATAGAAGATGATAGTGGGGAAGTCGAGCAGATCCAAGCCGGTCTGGACGAGTATCGGATTCCCGATCACCACCTGTACATCGTCTCTCACCTTCTGCCGCAGCCACTCCTCACGCTGTTCCGGCTTAACCGATGACCTGATGATCTCGGCACAGATGCCCCGGCGGGCGAGAATCTCTTTGAGACGACCCGTCACGTCCTTTGTGTTGGTGTACGTGCAGTACACGAAACACCGCCGGTTGCGAGAGATCTCTCCCTGAACTATCCTCAGAAGCTCTCGCTCTTTCGGGTACGTGCGATCCCAAGCCAAGTGAGCAGGCTCTGCAATGACGTTTCCATTCGCAGGATCGACCACGGGCTCATTGTGAAAAGGTCGGTCGGTATAGCAGAGCAGGGTATTGAGATACGCGCCGAGGAGCCGCCGAGATCCTTGGACCAGGAGTCGTTTCATCTCAGAGCCTATCCTGTGCTCAAGGTCCTTGTAGGCAACGGACAGGTCGTCTTCCATAGCAACCGGAACCACTTCTTCCTTGAGGCTCGGCAGATCCACGGCAATGTCCTGCAAATGGAGAAACACCGTGGAGCCCATCAAATGATTCGAGAAGATTGCAGGGCTCACGCCGGGCTTCTCCCGCGTAACCGTCGCTCCCTTGCGGCCCTTGGAGCAGATGTTGTCATCACCGGGATAGTAGCGGGTGACCTTTTCGAGCACTCCGTAACGATTGACGAAGTTCATGCGGTTGCCGTAGGAGAATCCGTCCGCGTTCATCGCCCGTGGGCTCATCCGGTACTGGAGATGAAACATGTGACTGGCGTACCCTCCCAATAGGGTTCCCGTAAGCGCTATGGTCTTCTTGCAAGCACTCGCCAGAGTCCCGAAGGCATTGCCCTGAGCAGTGTCTCCCCCCTTCATCTCATGGACTTCATCACAGATGAAGAAATCGAAATACCCCTTCAAGTGTCGCTTGACGTAATCCGCAATGGAGAATCGGCGGAACCGGGTATTGTCCGCCTGCCACAGTGCAGCTCCACATGTACCGCAACGAGCCTTCCGATGCTGTAGAGCTTCAACACTCACCTCCACTCCGTCTCGATCCACCACGGTCGCTCCGCAATCGGGGCACACCGGAATCCCGCGACGGAGATTGAAAGCGGGCCGCCACGCATAGGACAGTTTTGCCCGCTCTTTACTCACCACGTAGTAGCGCAGGCCCGTGTGCGGTTCACGAGGATCAATGGCCTGCACAGCGGACAGACTCGTGATGATGTCGGCCTCAGCGCCCGGCACGGTTTCTCTCACCTCTCGCACCCACTTGCGCGTGAGATGGCCGGGGCACATGACCAAGACACGCGGAGGATGACCGTTCTCCATGATGTACGGCACAGCGGCTCCGATGAGCGTCTTGCCCACACCCATTTCTCCGATGCACATCACGTGATTGTGCGTGCGTAACGTTTCGACAGCCCCTTGGATCGCATCGGCTTGCGCTTGAAAGGGCTTCCGTTTGAGCTGATGCATACGTGGGTGCCACGAGTCCCCAGGTTTGAAAAGCGGCTCGGCCTCGGTTTGTGTCTTCTGAGCCAGAGCCCCTCCAAACTGATGCAAGTATCCGTTCACGTCGTTAATTGATTCCAGCATACGCTCCTCCTCTGTTATCGAGACGGATTCGTCCTGTCCGTACTCCTTTCGATACGATTTCATCCACACTTGACTCATTTGCCGAGACCTCGATCACTTTCAGAGTTCCTTCCATCTGCCGCATAAGATCCTGTCGCTTCATTTGTTTGCAGATCCATGCGCTCCACTCGGGAAGTAGCGGAGAAGCCAAGTGGGTAAGAACTTGGCTATAGACAACCTTGGATACATCCTCGTGTTGAGGGATGACCACGAGATAGGCCCCGGACTCGTCACTCACGAAGAACCTGGTGTCCGCCACCAGTTGATGCACAGCGCCGCCGGGAAGCCTCGTGGACAAGACTCGGAAATGGGTTGCAGGGTGCCCGTCCAGCTGGATTTCCGAATTGTCTGCACCCCTGATGCTCACGGTTTGGCCCCCGATAATCGCGGATGATAGGGCCTTTACCGCCTGCTCGGTACCGGCCAAGGAAATGAACACCAATGAATTGTCCTCCGGGTTGTAGGCATACCGGTCCGTGTAGACCGATACCTTGATGCCTCGCCCGTACGGTTCAAAGACGATTCTGTCCAACATGATGGCGCCCCTTCAGGTCAGCTCACGGATTTCCCCGTTACGATTGAGAATCTTGATGGAGACCACGTACCGATCCAGCTCCCGCTGCTCCAACACGTCTCCCTTGTACTCCTCCACCCGGGAAACGACCTTGGTTACTTTGCCTTTCACCACATGGCGATCCGCGCCTTCACCCACCACTCCGTCGAGCTTTCCCGCCGCCAACAGCAGACCCAAGTGTCCCGAGTGCAAAGGCAGAGGCGGGCGGGGCAATTTCAACGCACTCTGAGTGGTCATTGCATAGAACCTGCGCCACAAAGGAGATTGATCCATCTGCTTCGCCAGTTCTTCAGGGTCGATTACCGTCGAGCGGAACAACTTCAAGGGTCCGGCGGGGGGAACTGAGTACTGTGCCGTGTCAGTCTCCGGCAAGGGCTTAAGCTTGCGGTTCGGAACATTCTGAAGGTTCAAAGCCAACCCCTCATCCAAGGAATTTCCCGTCTTGCGGACACCCATCACCACCACCTGCCGGAAGTCGTCGTATTCGGGATCAGGAAAACAAAAGACTTTGATATCTTCGAAACGGGATGCCAACAACCGAGCGATGCCTGCGCTGAGGCGTGTCTGGGGAATGATGTAGACGAGCACCCCACCGGGAACCAAATACGGTACCGTCATTCGGAGAAACGCCTTTTCTTGGCGCTCGGTCTTGGTGTCCGCATCCTCCTCGCACGTCGCTTCATCGTAAGGCGGGTTGAGAAAGAGAAGAGAGCAGGACTGGTGGGCGATCCGTGTCTCCTCGATTCCGCACTTCAGAACGTTCTGAATGCGATCTTGGGCTGCTCCCGCTCGATGCTCATCCAGCTCCACACCGTAGGTGACGGCATGGCTGCCGCTGGCGAGTTGTTCCAATGCGATGCCCTCGCCGCAGCACGGGTCCAAGGCGGTGAACGGCTCGCGGGGAAAAGAAAAACATTTCCTTATCTGTTCCACAACTCCCGGAGGAGTCGGGTAATAGCCCATCTTCATCCGGCCTGCTGTGCGCATGGGTATCCTCCCAATGAAAGAGCCCGATTGATCCGAAGACCAGCCGGGCTCATGATGAAACCGTGATGAATCAATCCAGTTGCAGCTTAATCGCATCTCCTTCAGCCTTGACCTGGATCTCGCCGTCGTCGTACTCGACCTCGCCGGAGTCGAACGACAGGTTGAGAGGGGACTGCTTGCGCAACTGCACGTTCTTGCCTGACACGGAAAGGGTGAGCCCGTTGCGAGATACGGCTACGCTCCCTCTTTCCATCTCCAAAGATATGTGTCTTTCGACCGTACCCGGGGCAGGCTCTTCCACGGCTGCTGCCGGTTTCGCTTTTGTGGCCATCTCGCCCTCCTACCACTCCTTACAAGGATCGGCAAAGGGACATTGCCCGCACTGCCAATCCGATTTGGGGAAGAAGATTTCCTTCCTTATGCCCTGCCACACGCTCTTCACCAGCTTGAGGAAGCGGTCCCGATCAGCGTTGGTTCGGGTTGTCTCGTACCGTATCACCTCGGGATTCTGGGTCTTCAAGAGCACGTCCAGTCGAAAGCGAGTGTCCCCGTTGAAGCCTAAGGATTGTGCTCCCAACGAATAGCACGTGAGCTGCAAGTTGGAATGGACGGTCTGGTCTGCATAGCGTTTTGATGCGGTCTTCAGATCCGCTACGGTTACGGTGCCGTCCGGGGCCTGTTCCACCACATCAATCCAACCCACCAGTGGTGGCATGCGCTTGCCGAGATCCACCTCGAAGGGTTCCTCGATCCCGACGATCTGAACTGCCGGATCGAATTCTGCGTGGAACACCTCAAGCATCCGCTTTGCCTTGGTCGTGAGACTGTCCTCACTGTCACCGTTCGAGAAACGTATCGGTCGTTCCTTGGAATGGCTTTCCCACGCCTGACGATACACGTCGTGAATCTGATCCGCGGACAGAGGATCACCTTCAAGGCAACTCTGGTAGAAGGCTCCCACGGCCTCATGGATAGCAGAGCCGAACGCAAGTGGCGCTGCGGTGAAGGGCGGCTCGATCCGGTCAATGTAGTGGAAGCGGTATTTCAAGGGACACGTGCAATACGTGTTGATCTGGCTGTAACTGAGATGAGGCTTCTCTTGCCCCTGGTCGTTCATCGTCTTCTCCTTTTTTGGCGCAGACCCGGCCGGTAGGTCAAACGGCTACGATACCGGAACAGTTTGCGGTTTCTTCTCCTCCAGTGTTTTCTTTCCTCGAATAGTTGACGAAGGAATCGTGTAAACCTGTACATACTTCTCCCCCGGAAGAGTTTGGGCACTCGCCCACCTGCGAGCGGTGATAATGGTTTCATCTGAGGAAGTTTAGGCGGCGACCTGGACCTGGGTCTGGAAGTACTGGATCAAGCGGCTGGCATCGGACAAGGTGAGGTCTTCGAAGCGGTTGGCATTCAACGGCCTGAGCACGGACTCCAAGTCCTCGTCGCACATCTTGGCCTTTTTGGAAAGGGCATACAAGGCTCTGCATTGAGCCCCCGTGGCCCGGCCTCCGTTTCCGTTGCCACCATTCTTGGGTTGAACCGGTTGCTTTGTTTCTTGTTTGTTCTCGCTCTCCTGCGGCTCAAACACGGGTTTGCCCACTTTGCTTTCATTTCCTCCCGTCGCGGGCTCAGGTTCTGCCACGACATGAGAAACCTCTTCTGCCGAGGTGTATTCGCTTCCGATGCCGCCAAACCGAAGAGCCCTCGCAATCGCCCGAGTCTCCGCCAATTCCACCAGAGCATCGGCAAGCCTCGCATCTCTTTGGGTCGACGCAGTGCCGGTACCGCTGAATTTGCCTTTGGTTGTTTCCACGGTAGCCCGAACGACCACGAAGTCGGACTCCAGCTTGACGATTTGAGTTTCGATGCTCAGGTGGTCATTGCTCTCATGTACGATTCTCAGTCGGCCACCGACCACAGGGAACACCTTGGTCTGCCATTCATTGCCAACCTTCACTCGACGGGTCACCAGTTCATAATCCAAGAAAGCGTTTGTGCTCATGTGATTCTCCTTCTTCTTGTTGTCAGCAGGAAGTTGACGACGCTTACAGCGCCCAGATCAGCACGGGGATAACCAACAAACACTCAGCTACCGTCCTGGTAATCCCCCAAATGGCGGCGGGGCCGATCAAGTGCATCACGACCATCGCTGCGGCAGCACCGAGGATCAGTTTGTCAAGTTCATTCATCATGCTGCCCTGCCTTTCTTGCTGAAGATCTTGATGATTTCCAAAATCGCCCCAGAGGCTGCTATCAATACAGCCACCAACACATCAGACCACGGTTTCTTCATTGGGTAGTTCTCCTTTCTCGTTCAGTTTCAGATCATGCCTTGCCACCGGCCTAGGCCATACGCCATAAGGCCGCCGAAGCAAGATCATCAGGCCAAGAGCGTGGTTTACGACGAAGTTCCAACACGCTAGTATCAGGATTCCGATTTGACAGACCAGCATCGATCACCTCCTGTCTTCCAGAAAAGCGGATGAACGCAGAGACGCTCGTTCACTCATTTCCCCTCCAAATAAGAACCATTTACCCATTAAATATAGATAGCGTCGCCTGTGCGGCTGTTCGTGAAGACGAGCGTCCGAGAACGAATGGAGCCGTACAGACGGACACATAAATTCATTGTACCCTTCAATGAAGCCCCCTCTATAACCCCATCAATAGAAGAAGGGGAAAGAAGAAAGAACAAAGAAGAAAGAGTAGATCAGTGGGACTGCCGGGAAGACGGCAAAATGGGACAAAAGCATGATAATCAAGCTGCAGGAACGTCAACCCGTGGGAGGGATCATGAGAGAGAGACCAAATTTCGAGGAACATAGAGCCGCAGACGGTGGCAGAGCCTATTTCTTGGGGTTCAATCCGTGAGAAAGGCACACAGTCTGTCTTCAAGGGCCATCGGCAGGGTTCCGCATCCAAGCTGTCGTTCTTGCCCTTCGCTCTTCGAACATCGACCACTTTACAGCCAGTTGGAACGTATGCAAATGGGTGATATGGTGCGCGGTTGCGGGACAAACGGCGAAACTATCAGGCCATCGCTCAAGCGTTACTGAGGGTGCCCTTCGTCGAGTTCCTACTGATTAGTAGCTTCATTACCGCAGAAAGTGCAGTGGGTTACACCCATTGTCATAGAATCAAGAACAGAATTCGGAGGGTCTTACCTGCAATATCGATGATTCTACCAGGCGTTCGGGATACATGAATGAGAGGAATGCCGCATGGATACTGCAAAAACGGAAAAGGGGGGCTATATTAAATCCAAAATAAAGTTAGGAGTCCCATAATTCTATCCCGCGTGAGGCGAAATTCCAGTAGCGCTATAACTCTAAGGATATGATGCATGGGTGCTTGGTTTTCTAGCATTATCCGCTCGTGGTCACCCGTGCGAAGCTTACGTTTAGCAGCATGACGGCTTCCTAATTGTAAACTTGAAAAGAGGCAATGCCGCAGGGCGATGAGATTCAAAACAGTGTGTGAAGAATCCTGTCCGTTTCTCACCGCCCGCAAACATTGCCGACGTGCCACGGTGGCACATCTACTGGTTCTCTTGCAATAACCAAGACTTGATGATCTCAATTAGTTCAGTCCGCTTCTTTTCGGACAAGCCTTCGATGGTCAGCTTCTTTCCATCCAACGAGGGACGCAGGACGTAGTTACCCACGTCCAAACGATTCGACTTTCGCCCACGCCCCGAGTCCTTGGGCCGCTCTTTTGCCAGCAGAGCCTTCACTTCTTTCTCCAGCTCCGCCGCCGATTCTTTTGCGATCCGTTGAATGTTTTTGTCAATATATTCTGCGCTGTCCGGCAATCGCGAGGCAATGAGTAGCTTCTTGATTCCTAGATAGGAATACTGCGGCAAGCGGTCCTGAAATCTCTCGTAGGCCTGAAGATAATTGTGGGCCGTCCGCCTGGGGATACCGGTGAATTCAAGCCAAGTGTTGTATAATTTCCTGGGCTTAAGTTCTGCCCGCACTCCGTGCAGGAATCGACCCATTTCGTACATGCTCTTGAGAGCTTGCCCGATGATAGGGTACGCTTCCTCGCAAGCCCGGATGAAATACTCCTTGGTCTCTCGATCAAACTCAATTTCCGCTCCATCATCGGTCGTGATTTTGTCCTTGGCGCGAAGTTCACCCAGCATTTCCTTTAGCCGATCAGGACCGGCCATGGCCATGACGTCGGCTCCGGCCTCCTCGGTGGAGAGAATAGCAGTGTCTTGTTGAGGTTCTTCGAGCTTATCAGGTTCCAGGCTGTCCCGAACCTCGATTTTCGGCTCTTCAAGGATCTGCGGCTCTTCGAGGTTTTCCGGTTTCACCAAATCCTGGGCCTCAGTCTTGGGCTTCGCGATCTTTCGATCTCTCTCTCGCTTCGTTTCAGATCCGGTCTTGGGCTTCACGCCTTCTCTTGCGGTCATGGCTCAAACTCCCTTTGACAAATCGTTGGAGAATCTTACAAGAAGAATTATTTCGCCACAAGGGGAATCTAAGAAATCAATCCTGCCGACTGGAGAAATCAATTTGCGACTTGAAGGCATTGCCACTTCAGGTTGCGACAGACCCCTCCGATACCGAGCACTGTGCATCAAAGAACCAAAGGAGAATATTCCGCCATTGGTCTGCAGGAATCCTGTTCTCAATGTTTCTTTTTTGTTATCCGCAGGAAGACCTTTTCAGAGGAGGATTGCAAGAAAAACTCAATAAGGTGGGTCTTGGTGTCGCATTTCAGATACATGTCGGACTTGAGCTTCTCTACTTCAGGGGGCTTCTTGTCCGGCATTCTTGCAACTTTGGAGAGATCCATAGCGGCTGATCTTACCGCTTCGCCTTTGGCGGGGCCATGGTGAGCGAGCTTGCCCCGAGCACGACTATCTTCTCTCTGGTCTTGGAACCCCTGCGTGACATGGAAATCACTCAGGGAAGCGATAATAGGACGCTTCCCGGCTATTCCTATTCCTACCGGTTGGCTTCCCGGATCTGTCCGATCCCTGTCTCTGGCGAGCAGCAACTTGGAGGCCACCAGACCCACCGTTTCCAGGTAAACCGAACCTTCGGTGGCGGTCAGCGCCAAGAGAGGATAGTATCTGGCGCCAATACAGAGGGTGGTATAAGTGGTCTTCGGATCAAAGGTTTCTTGCCGGGGACGGAAACGAATCAGCCTTCGTGCGGCCTCAAGGATGTCCTCCAAAATGCTGCTGGGACCCTCCTCCGCTAGGGTATCACGCACAAATGCAAGTTCGCTGGAACAGTAAGGACAGCGCCGCAGGTGCTCTTCCACCATCTCACGCTGATCTCGATCAAGGCTGTCTTCGAGATAGCCTTCGATCTCTCCATCGGTCAGATGCAGGTGATGTCTTATGAGCCCGGCAATTTGTGCGAGATCTTCGTCCATTGTGGTTTCCTTCAGAACCTACATCTGTTGCGCTGTCACCGGCGTGTTTCAAACGGCAGCAATTCCGCCGGACAGTTGTGCTCCAGACAGTCCCTGAACTGCCTTGCAGCGTCGCGAAGCCATCGACTCACCGTGGCCTCCGATACACCCAACCTCTGGGCCGCCTGAGCTTGTGAGAAGCCTAGACTGATTGATTCCAAGACCTCCTGATGGGCCAGATTCAGTCTCTCCCAGCACGTTCTCGTACATCGTCTGAGGTAAAATCTTTCTTCCTCAGATAGAACCAAATGATCGCGGGCCTCCGTTTCTTGAGCGTTGCCGGGGGCTTCGCCCTGTCTACGAGCGTTATCACCACGAATGCGAAAGTCGGAGTTCCTGCGAAGATCACGCAGGTAGAAACTCACGTTCCATTGAACGTACCGGTAAAGTGATCTCTTCCTTTCTCCGTCGTAATTAAGCCAGTTCTTCAACGGAGAGTCGCACTCACGAACCGTCCCTGATACCCTTTCGCCATAAATCAGACGCATCATCACATTTTGGCAATCGTCGTCTTCATCCAGTGTTGGGAGCCCGAGCGGCCTACAATGGTTGGCGTTCCATTTTCGTACAAACTGCTTCACAATGGGCGTCATCACCTCGAAAAAAACGGCCTGCGCGTTCCGGTTACCGTCGAGCAGAGCCACCACGAGAACCACCACGCTTTCCGGGGGCGGAACTGCTATCAAGTCCTTCACGGTAACCTTGAAATTCGGTGAATCGGCTCTCATACTCTCCAGCCGGACATGAACTCTGCTTCTGGCGACCCGGATACAGTAGAGGTAACCCGCTTTCTTGTCAACCGCGTAAGCGCATCAAATCTGCAATCCATCGGGGTTCTCTGCTCTCTCGTGGGATTTCCTTTCAAGCCACGCGAGAAAAAGAGTCTTCCTGTGAAAGATTCGGGCTGTGAGCTGCGTAGGGAGTATAGGTGCTTGCTTCAATATCCGTTCATCCTTGGGAGATGGCTCATAAGTGGTCAGGTAATCCCGAAAATCAGTCACAGGTCTCGATCAGATCGCGGACGCGACGCCCCCGGAGAGAGACGCGGCAAAGCGGGAAGGCGCTGTAGAAAAGGGATGACATGTCCCGACCGCTCTTGATAATATCGGAGCCCCGTCTCGGTATCCGACAGTGTCGCGGAACGGGATACCGGCTCTTGAACCGAAGTCAGGGCGATCACTTGTTTCGGCCCACAGAGACGACTTAAGTCTGCGGCTGGGAGAGAGGGATCTTGTCTCATTCTGCGAAAAGGACGTTAAAAAGCACCATCGGATCGGTGATCCATCATGATAGAAGCATTATTCAAAGTGATTTCTAAGATAATATCTGTCAGTCCTGCACTTGGTCTTCTAAGCGCCGTAGGATTCATACTATTGGCCATTGCGTGGGCCGTGGTGATATCAGGAAAAAGCAAAAAGAAAGAACCAAAGAAAGTGGTCGATGAGCCGGAGCGGCATCAAGACGGTCGAAATACAGAAATAAATAATGCTCGTGAAACGGGCAAGTAAGTGGAAAGGAGATGGAACTGTGAAGAGATGTGTCTCAGTATTAGCTGGACTTCTGGTTGCGGTTTGTCTATGGGGTTGCGGAGGGGCACCGTCTGAAATTGAAAAGGCAGTGCTAAGCCATTATGGCAAGCCTGACCAAGACACAAAGATACTTAGCAATGACATAAAGAAGAGCAAAGAAGGGTCACCCTCACAAGACTTTAAGGCTAAATATAACCCTCAGATAGTATATTGTGTGGCTTGCAGGACTGTATCACAATTTGAGAATTCACCTAAGCTTGATTACGTCAACCATTGTATAGTTGTAAAAAACCAGTCAGGAGCTTTGAGCATAGTAGATGTAAGTTCAATAACTGACAGCTACGGCGGTGATAGCTTCTCATTTACGTCAGATAGGAGAAAAGCGAAGGAAGTATTCAATAGTCTGTGGAATCAAACCTGCTCTTTCCCTCAATACAGCAACGAATAGTCGGCACATCAACAAACGTGCCATTCTCTGCATTCACCACTATAAGCAGCCTTCCCGCTACAGCGAAGCGGTCGGGCTGCCTTATGTTTTATGACCTTTGATAATGGTAAAGAGCTGCCGCTCTGGAGGAACGCATGTCGCAATCTAGCCGAAAAGTCAGTGCCAAGGAACTCGCGGAGGATATCAAATCGGGACTGAATGCAGAGTCATTGATGAAGAAATATGGGGTTTCGGCCCAGGGTCTTCAGCGTCTTTTGAACCAGCTTTTGCAGAAAGGACTGATAACCGAGGAAGACCTATCAAATCTCATGTCCCAAAGCAGCATGATCCGCTGCAACGACTGTGGCAGACTGAATGATGCCGGTGGCAAGTTTTGTTCAGAATGCGGGGCGAAACTCACTGCTGCAAGAGATGAACAGCGTCATGCCGGACGTGATAATTGGGAGGATGTGTCTGCTAAGGAAAAGGCAACACAGAAGGATTCGATCAAGTGGGCGGTGTCCAGGAAACAACAAATCCTGGGAATAGTGTTTGTGACTTTCCCCGTGGTTATCTTTCTTGTAGCCAAATTGGGCTTGAACACCTTGGGCGACAAGCCCCCATACGACACTTCGGGTGTGGTACTCTACATCTCTCTAACCGCGTTGACCATCGGCTGTGGTCTGTTCTCTGTTTGGCTGTTATGGGGTGTCTTCAAGCCCATCGCAACTCGTCTGGCGGCAGTCAAAGAGACTTCCAGCCCCGAGCGATTACCCGACTCATTTCTAGATCTGAACACTGCAAATCGGAAGCTTGCGTTGAACTTGATGTGGTCAACAGGACTCGGGCTGGCTTCGAGAGAAGCAGCTGCGGCCGGGAGTACCCTGATGGCCCGCTATGGCGTGCCCTGGGGCGGATGGCTGGGCAAGATCCTAGTGTTCATTATCGGTGGGTGGTCATGGTTTGGCGGCATCGGCATGTGTGTCGCAATCGCGGGAGCAGTGGTGAAACCAGCTCCTAATGATCAAGTGACCGACATTCCTTGGATGTTTCTTGCTGCCGCAGGCATCCTCATGTTCGGAGCGTTCGTGATAGCCTGTTATCATTTCGTAAGTTTTTTCGTTGATCGGCTGTTGGGGTTTGTCTTGAAGGCCGAGAAAACGGCCCATCATTCAGCGGCACATCACCAGAACCTTAAGCAGCTGGCGATTTCTTTTATTGGGAGCGCTTACGGCAAGTGGTTTGAAGAAATGAAAAGAATTGCTCAAACCATGGCTCTTTCCGAGGCAGGCATGAAACCGGAATCCAGTTTTCTTTTGTTTTCACACCCCACGGCTCTGGAGCCAAATGGGATACCAATCAAGCGAAATGCTGGGACTTACATCTTCTCTAACGGCCATGTGACAGCCGTGAGCAACGTCATTTTCGATATGGAGGCTACATCGTATACGCTCGTGGAAGAAGATGTTCCGACGTATTCCGTATCGAAACCCGATACATGGAATACCGATGAGTTCCATTATCAAGATGTCGTTGAAGTCACATATATGGCCTCCCAGGAAACAGGAAGGGGATCAGTCAACGCTTATCTCCGTCAACTGAACGCAAAAATAAGGGCGAAACTTTTGTCTGAAGCAACAAGAGACGGTAAACCGGTCGAAGGATTTCTGGTGCTCAGCTTGGTCAACGGTGGGAACAAACAGTATCCGGCAACGAAGAGCGCCGCCCAAGGCTTCTTATCTGTAGCACGAAGTAAGGTGAGAGAGGCGAAGGGTCGGAGAGGTTGATGTACAATCCTTGAATAGGCCAGTAGGTATGAGCGATCGTACTCTGAACGAGCACTCCGGCCATGGAGGGGGCCAGATCATATCAGAAACACTTTTGGGACTCCCCTGAAAGCTCGTTGCGAAATCACTCCGGGTCCGGGCAGGAGTCCTGAAAAGCAATTCCTACTTGATATAGCCCGTCTGCCAATGATTCGATCAGTCTCTCAAGCCAATAACTTCTCTCCATCTCTCAGGGATCTCGCTTACTCCCTAATATGCCCCGGCAAATTATCCGGAAATCGCGCCGGTGCTGTCTGCGTCATCGCCGAGGTTTACGCATTGAGTGGGAGCTGCCGTTTATGGCCAGTCTCGACACGGATCAATGAACCGTCTAAGAAATACCCGTTGACATGGATCGGAGCGAGATATGGACCAGCCCCTTTCCATGCACAGCCACTTACCCGGCAGTCTATATCATTAATATTTAGGGCGGTCTGGTTTGACCAGATTTTGCCCTCGGTGTACACTATGTCGTTGTAAGGTGGCCTATCCTGTCCTGATGTGGGGAAGTCCGGACGTTACCATGTGATTGCGACTAGTCTCAACACACTTCCAACTCCCAGGGTGAAGAAAAAACCTCCCCGCATTCGGATTGTTAGGACTGCCGTGGAGAACCTCCGAGTCCTGACATAAATTGTTTACGTACAGAGGTAATCGTCATGAATGAAAAGATAAAATCAAAAACCTCAATCCCCACTGACTCAAATGAACTTGAAAACGATGCCGACTTAACCTTTCGCCAACAGCGCAAGAAATGGAAACGAGAGATGAAGAAATTTGTGGATGAATTAAGAGAGCAGGCTCATTCCGATCTTCGTGCGGCACGAGACGCGGGGAAACTTACCGCTGACGTGTTTGAGGACGCTCTTCCCAGATTATTTCTCAGTTGGGATACGCTCGACCAGTTCGATGACGAAGGATCGTACATAATGATACGGTCGAGCCCCGAGGAATGCCTTCTAGACATGTTCCGATCGGGTACCTGTAAGGATTGGGTTTTCGTCAAGAACAGAGAGCACGAGTACATATACGCAAATGGAATCATGGTAGAGGACTTGGGGCTCCTTCCCTCCGGGATCGTAGGGCATACCGACAACGATTTTTATGACGAAATTTCCGTCCGGCGACTCGAATCCCTTGACGAGGAGGTCATCAACGGGAATTCGGTCAGTCAGGTGCATACGCGAGAAGTGCGCGGGCAACCGATGACTTTCTTGGATGTGCTGCTACCATGGCGAGACAACGAAGGTGCTCTCCAGTTTATTCTTGGAATTTCGCGAGAAGTAACAACCTATTACAATGAGCTAGTGGGAGTAGGTGAGTTTCGGAAAAGAGAGTATTCTTCTAATGCAATGAAGACTGTCATAAGTGATTGCCATAAGGCATCGAGATCTGACAGCATTGTTCTTCTGCAGGGAGAAACGGGCGTCGGAAAGGATCATTTGGCACGTTTCATTCACGATCATTCAGACCGCTCCAAAGGTCCTTATTTGAATCTGAACTGTGCCGCACTTCCTAAGGATCTGGTTGAGTCGGAGCTTTTTGGTTACGAAAGAGGCGCTTTTACCGGTGCCATTGCTGCCAAACCGGGTAGAATTGAACAGGCTGACGGTGGCACTCTATTGCTCAACGAAATTGGCGAGTTACCTCCAGAAGCCCAGGCGAAGCTCCTGTCATTCCTGGATGACAAATTGGTTGTCAGGCTCGGGGCCAAGCGCCCCAGGAGCGTAAACGTGCGATTGATGGTGGCCACCAACAGGGATCTTCTGGAAGAGGTCAACGAGGGTAGATTCAGAGCAGATTTGTACTATCGAATCAAGCAAATTGTGATCAGGATTCCACCCTTACGAGATCACCTGGGTGACTTTCCTTTGTTGATAAAGCGAATCGAACAGGATTTGCGTAAGGCGAATCCGGGGATTCGTCTCCCGTATATCGACCAATCGGTGCTCGAACGATTTCGGAAATATAGCTGGCCGGGAAACATCCGCGAGCTTAAGAACCTTATGAGGGCCATGGCGGACCTTGGAGAAGCGGAACTCGACAGAAGCCTAGGTTCCGAAAACGTTAAGTCTGTCCGGGAAGGTACGGGTCCGGCTCCGGAATGCGACAAGGACGCCGGTCCAACTGAAACCGAAAAATGGACTTGGACAACGGAATTCTCCCCAGGCCGCAATTACACCGAGATACTAGAGGACCTTGAGCGCGCTCTTTTCGAGGAAGCCCTGAAGCGAACCGGGGGAAATAAGGCTCAGGCCGCTAAACTACTCGGCACGGCGCGTGAGACGGTTTCGAGGAAACTCGATAGGATGGGAATTGACCGTGACGATCGATCACGAGATATCAAAGCGTGACAAACTATAGCGTCGGTCTATATCGCTGACAAAACAATATAATCTTCTGACAGCATTCGCTGGTGCGTGACTGATCATCACGCTCTTATTACTCGCCGCTACTGACCCCCTTCTGACCATGAGCTAACCTTATTCCATATCTTATTGTTATTAAGTCATAATTTAAGCTTTATTCACCCTCCTTCATGTGTGGCACGGCCATTGCTTATTCATAAAGTCAACGAACGAAATACAAAAACGAAAAGAGTGAAAAGGAGACTTCTGTTACCGCCCAGCGAGGCGTTCATGCATATACACGAAGAGGCAGAGGCGTTCCTGGAAATCAATTGATGCTCAAATTCCTGCTCCCCCCAGGAATTGATTTCCGGGAGCATACAGACCACCTCCATACCTCCCTCTTGGAGTGGCTCAGTCTGAATTTCTGCCAAAATTGGCGAACAAAGGGCTGAGCCCTCCAATCATTTTCTTAGATCAGGCTCCGGAAGCCCGCTTGAGCGATTCAGCAAGGGGTGCGGTTCGAACTCTTTGCACGAGGTCACTCCCCTGGGATATTCGAAGCGGACGCGAACCTGTTTAGCCGGTCATTAACAGGAAAGTCCACCCCGTTCCGTTTGACAACATCTCGGTGGCGGGCTCTCCGGAAGTGGCTGCACATTAACGACACTGAAAGGAGAGCCGAAATGGCAAAGACATTTTTCGCCAAGAGGATCCCGAAAGGAACAGAAATTACAGCAAAAACTTTGGCCTGCGTCCTTAAGCGCTTAAGGAAGACAGAAAAGCGGCATGGTCAGATGAGCCGGAAGACTCTTGTGGCCTCTTTGTTGCTGGCGGCCATGTATTGTGTAGTGGAGCGCTATGAGGAGGCCGAGCCGCTACTGAAGAGGTGCATAGCCACAGCCAAAAATAGGCTGCCACAGAATGCGGACGCGCTTTCTTGGGCAAACGCTTTGCTCGCAGAGGCTTATGGTGCCATGAATCCCATTCCGGAAGCAATGATGGTCAGCAGCGAAGCAAAACCTCTCTCAAGAGCAATCGACCCGTCTGCTCCTGACCCGGTGTTTGAAGCGCTGTGGCATCTGGCCATGTCCTTTGAGGCCAAAGGTGACACTGAGAACCGTCAACGAGGAGTCGCTGTCGCTCTCATGGCCCTTTGCTGGAGCATAACCCGTGGACTGTATAGAACCCAATGGGGTGCACAGGCGCTGGATTACCTCCGTTTGCACTTTTCATCCTATGGAATTGTCCTCGACGAGTGGAACTGGCTTGTAAAGCACGCCCATTTGACCAAGTACGATTTCATCGGCCTGCTGAGCATTGTTCTTTACAACGCGGACCTCTCACCCGTGTCGGCGAAATCATGGATGAAGCGAGAGCCTAGGGTTATTGAAGTGCGCTGATCTGAATCAGGTGCCGCAAGTGTCCGGCTTGCGGCGATGAGTTTGCGGGTTAGTTCATTGAACGTGGCCTGAGAAAAGGCCAAAGAAGAAGCCCACACGTTCCGAGTCGCCAAACACAGGCGTGTGGGCCTCGTCCGAGCACAAGACCCGATTCACCAAGCTCACGGGGAACCCGATGAAGCCTCGGCACGGATAAGTTCATTTTATCAGTTCTTGACACAAAAACCACGACAAAGAACTGCCGGACTGCTCCCTGCATAGGACTCCTTCGGCTAACCCGTAAGCGATCACTTCAAGGATTTCCGCGGCACTTTTCAGTGCCCGATTGGTCGGTGCACACCACCATGGGTGCGAACCGGAGTGGTATGCCCGCCGACGGATTCAGTTCGATTTCAAAAAGGAGAAATCATGCAAGAAGATCAAAACAATAGGCGAATAATCAACTGGGATATCCAACTATTTAATGCAGTGAAGATAAAAGCTCCCGCTCAAGCCGAGAAGCTATTGTCTCGAAGGAGGGTCTCCCCGGATTGCAGAAATGAGAAAGGGGGAACCCCCTTAATGCACGCATCTGAAGCAGGAGATGCCGCCATGGTTGGACTGCTCCTTCGCCATGGTGCAGACCCCAATGCGGTGGATTTCGAGGGCGAAACCCCTCTCGTGAAGGCGGCATACGGCGGGCACCTCGATGTGGTGGAATTGCTGATGTCACACGGAGCCGATGGGAATCTCCGCAACAACGACGACATGACGCCGCTGGCAATCGCGCAGGAGATGGGACACGACGATGTAGTCGCTTTCCTGTCGGAGCAATCGGCCGATTCAACGAGCCCTATCAAAGAAGAGATACCGACGGACCCGGATGATGACGGGCCAATAACAGATGGCCCGGCCGGGGCTTTGCTGCCGGTCGCTGCTGCCATGGCACCATCGCCGCAACCTAGCTCTTACGTCCCAGAATTGGACATCGAGTCAATTCCCGAGATGGCGGAATCTCCGTACTTCAAGGCACAGCAGGAGCCTGAAATCGCAGTGGAGGCTCTGAAAGAGGAGGCGGCGTCGCAGTCACAGAGCGATGGGGCTGAGCCCGTACCGGAATCGTCCGGTGCAGGTGAGCAGACCGAGAGCGTTTGGAGCGCCATTAACAGCCGACATGCCCCTGTGTTGGAGAAGACAATAGAGACCAGGCCAGCTATCCCGGACAGCATTCTCGCTGCAAATGACGAGAAGATCGTGTTCGACGCCTGGGATCACAAGATGGTGCGAGGGATCAATGAAAAGAGCGTAAAGGTCCTGGACAAGGCTGTTCTTGAAACGGGCGACCATACCATTAACACCGTTTTCAAGAGTTCCTACATGCCCGTACTGAAACCAAGGTCACAGGAATACAAGAGGTTTCGTAAGCTTTGGAAGCATCCCGAACTGCTGATCGATCCCCGTCGATGGAGAGAATGGACGGGAGCCGCGGCTGTGAGGCGGTACTGTCTCGCGGAGGGAATAGACATTTCGCCCTTCAGCAGCACCCATTTCATCGAGATGTACTCCATGAAGGATCTGAAGCTAATCCTTGCGTTGGCGGAAGACGCGAGCAGGCACAACTACACGGTTCGGCAACTTAAGGGAGCTATTGAACAGCTCAGAGAGCATAAGGACGATCACGATCCCGGTAAGGAAATCATCAGGACTCTCGATCAGCCCGTTCCAATCCTTGAAGATCCTGATCTCATGGCACTTTGCACCGACAAGGACAGATTAGTCGATGAATTGAGCAAGACGGAGCGCAAGAGGATACGGGCATTGATCAAGGCGCGGAAACCCGGCTTAGACGAGTGGAAAAACCTGATGGATACCCTTGAGGGAATTCTTTCCGGTTTGGGTGAAGGATAATCTGGGTTGTAGCACGATAGCGTAGCCCGTGTAATTCCCCGGACGACCGGGAGATTTTTTGACACGGAAACACGCGAGTGCTTCGGGGATGGTTTCCTATTACCGCGGCGATCATCCCCACAGCGCTCATCTGATCCATTCATTCTGGTATTACCAGACGCAAATCGTTCGTAAGAAAGGGAGCATAACATGGCTAGATTGTTTGAGAATAATGTCACGAAAGCAGGCAGGCAAACCACGACTGATCTCACCGATCATGTCGCACAAGTTTGGAACGAAACCTTGAAAACCCACGGTCCAGACTGCATCGAAGCTGCTCAAGAAGGTCTGATTTTGGCCTCATTCTATTGCGTGGTCGGTGAACACAAGAGAGCCGATCCTCTTATCCGAAACTACATATATGTGGCTGAAGAAAGATATGGATTGCATTCGGATGAGGTGCTATGCGGTCTCATTCTTCTCTCCAACAATTGCATGGGGTGGGGACGACCGGAAGAGTCTCGCTTTGCACTCGAACGGGTGAAATCCGTGCGGGAACGCTGTTCCTTTAGTCGTGATTCCATATTGGAAGGTTTACAGGACCTTGCTGGGATATATCACGGTGCCGAAGAGCCGGCAAACAAGCAACGCGGATTCATACTCTCCCTCCTCGCGCTCAGTTGGTGCGTGCGGTATCCGAATGATCCCGACTACCTCGGGATTACTGGGGTAAAGGTAGCCGGACTTCACAACATTTACACCCGGCATGTTCCTCAACTGGAGGCCATCTTTCAATCCTATGGATTTGTTAACGATTATTGGCAATGGCTCATCCGACATTGCAATAACAATCTGAATGATCTTGTCGGATTGGTAAGTATTCTCCTGGACAAACAACTTCTTCCCGCAGAAGGCCGCCCATCGCTCACGACTGCAATGCGGGAAGAGGCCCTCGCTGCCTTGGTTCAGGAATTTCCTATTCACAAAGACACCGGATTCAAAAGACGAATATTGAAATCCGGCGGAAATCCTTTGGAACTCAAATTCGTGTGCCCTTTGTGCGGTTCTCAAGACCTGCGGACTAAGTTCCCGGAGCCTCTATATCAGATATCCACACTGGATGCAGTCAAGAAAGATCCCGGCGCGAATGGTGATCCCTGGTACATCGATGAGCGAGAGCCGTCCGAATATGAAGGTGTAGGTCATACGGACGAATGGGAATTCTGGTGCGACAAATGCGGCTTGGCGCCCTACCTGGAACAGAACCATGAAGAAGAGTCGCAGGAAGAGTCTCTTGCCAGATGGCTCCTCGATAACTGCCCTCAAGATGAAGACTTGCCGAGCACGGAGAATAAACCGTCTGCGGAATAGCTCCGTACACACATACTCCTGCCCTTGCGAATAGCGACAAGGGCAGGTTACTCCCTGAAAGCGAAAGGATACACGAAATGGCAAAAACATTTTTCAGCAAAAGAAGTGTAGCTGGAATGGCAGTGATGATGGACACCATAGATCACGCCCGAAAAGACTTGCAACGTGCGGAGAAGCAATACGGCCAGGCCGCGAAAGAAACGGTGGAGCCCGTTCAGGTCTCAGGTATCGGTGCGGCGGGAGCCTTGAACTGGTGGAGGAGGACGGCAGTCCCGTCGAGGACGAACAGGAGCTGGTCGAGTCGTTGAGGGCTCACCAGCCTCATGTCAGTGGGCAAACCGGACAACCTGCCGAGCAGGGGCTCATCGCACGTTTTTTCAGGGCGGCCCCTCTTATAACTCCAACGATGTTGGGCCAGCCGTGGTCCGAATGGGCATTCGTGAAGGCATGCTTCGGCTCCGACCGAGCCCACCGCCAAATAGAGGATCATTACCTTATCGCATTGGAGGAGGAAACGACGATGACTGAAAAAAGAGAAATAGGCTTTGAGAATACCACGACAGATGCAGCGGCCACGGGCGGCTGGTCTCAACTTACGTTCACCTGTCCTAAATGTGGCTCCAACAGCCTCATCAAATGCTTAGGCGGCAGAGTGGTGTACGGTCAGGTGGACGAAATCCACTACAAGACAGAAGAATGGGAAGAGGACAACGAAGAAGATACCGAGGAGGGACTCGATGAGCAAGATGTCACTGCATATGACGATGTGGAAGATGCTTACGTAGTGGTCCAGTCGCGCCCGGACGGGAGCGAGATCTGGGATTTCGGCGTGGATAATGCGTCGGATCACCATTCCTGGTTTCGGTGTGCCGAGTGTGACTACGAACCTCCGGTGGAAGACGATATTCACCTCGCTAAGTGGTTGATTCGGAACCGCAGGGAACCCTCGGAAAATGGCAATACGTTCGAGAACCGTTCATAGAGGGCTGCCCCTCTGAGATCGGAGGGGGCATAGCATCGGGTCTTGGTGCGATGCCTCTGTCCGACTCACAAGAATCAGATCGACCGTCAGGAGGCAGGGCTAATTGCCGAAGACCTGGCCTCCTGCGAGTCCACAGAAACAGGGTTCAGCGCAGTGAAGACACATTGGCACTAAATCCATCGAACGGCAGACAGGAGAAGCAGACGGTGAATGATGACCACAGTGGAACAGCAAGAGGAAGACACTATTGATCCAGGTCTGACTGCGTTTTGGCGTATCTCCGCTGCGGCAAAGGTGATGGGCGTCAGCATCGAAACTACCCGTACAACAAGTAACAAGAAAGGAAGCGAATAAGATGAACGACATGAAGACTGAAACCAAGCAGCATGAAAGCTGCGAAATCGAAGTACTGACCTTCACGTGCCCTCACTGCGGCGGGCACCGTATCGAAGAGTTTGTGATGATGGAACGTAACATCGGATGGATTGCGGTTCCGGGTGATCCAAATTACGACTGGTCTGAGGACGATAACCGCAACGTATCCATAGGCCGTATAGGTATCTCCTCAGAAACCGGTAGGAATCACTACCGCTGCAGCAGATGCGGAGTCCCGCTCCTTGATAAAGAAGGGAACGCTTTTTGGGGCTTCCCGTTGCTCCTCGAATGGCTTCGGCAGAAACGGGATGAGGAGGCAATGGAACAGCCTCGAAGTAAGATGTTCCGGTTCACATGTCCTAATTGCGGGGAACATGATCTGCGAGAAATCGTTACTGGCATGGTTGAAGACTGCGGAGTCAAAGGCGTCTTTGACGACGGGGAGATCGCATGGGGAAGATACCGTACTGTTGACGACGATGAGGAAGTCCAGTTTCAATGCGATCACTGCGGGTATGAGCTTGATGATGACGATGATCTCATTTCGGATGGGAAGGCTCTGGCTAAATGGCTCCTCGGACATTGCCGCGACCACGCGGATGATGCTGGTGAAAAGGACCACCACGAGAGGGAAGGCTAATCTGTGATTCCCCGGAGTAAATGATCGCTCCCTTGGGCGGGGAGGCCTTTGCGAGACGGCCTCTCTGCCCCACGAAGACCGCACAGATTCCTCGATAAAACGCCCTATGAACACGGCATAGCATGACGACGACAATGGAACCGCACCCCAAGGAAAAGGCAATGATCAAGAATTACCCCGAAAACCACAGTGACTCAGCCGCAATTGAGCGGCTCCTCACCGCGGTGACGGTTGCCTCTATCCTGGGTATTTCCCCGAAGACCGTCCACAAACTCGTCCGCGAAAAGAAGCTCGCCTGCGTTCAGGTCACCTCCCGCGACCGCCGATTCACCCACGAACAGATCCAAGAATATATACGCTCCCAAAGCACCCCAGTACGCGTTGACAAGAAAGACCCCAGGCCGGTACAATCACGTCCCAAGAAAGGGGGTGACAGGAAATCGGTTGGGCTTTCACGGACGGATCTTCGTGAGGAGATACGTTCATGGCGATAACGAGACGTGGAAAGAATTACTACCTCCGAATTCGGCCTTTTGGCGAGGAAGTCATAGGCGTGAAAACCGCCGCAAAGTCAAAAACGGAGGCAAGACAAATCGAAGCCGCGGTTGTCACGGCCTGTAGATCTGGAGATTATCGTTCACTGGACCCAGTTTCCAGAGAGGTTTGTGTACGGATGTTCAGGAATCAGGGATGGGAGCTTCCACCTGACCTCATGGGCCGGGAACCGGTCCGGGAACTCTCCTTGTGGGAGTCGGCTGAGATTTTCTTCAAGTACCCGGAGATAAAGGATAGCGCCACAAGGTGGCGTTACGAGTGCTGTATGGTGAACCTGGTTGAGAAACTAGGGCGGGACTGTCCGATCAAGTCCATCTGGGTGCCCGATCTGAAGAGATATCAGATCGACCGCATGAACGACGGGGCAGCTCCAGCCACTATCAACAGGGAAATCAGTACGCTGTCGAAATTGTTTTCGGTCTTGGTCGATCTACAGTTGATGGAAAGCAATCCGGTCCCCCTGGTGAAACGCTTGAGTGAGGTTTCCGGCCAGAGGCAAGTCTACATAGGATGGATCGATTTTCACCGAATTGCCGACCAGTCCCCAGTGTGGTTCAGGAAGCTTGCCCAGACCGCATATTACACGGGGATGCGACGCGGGGAGATCCTGTTTCTCAGGAGAAAGCAGATCATGCTATCCGAACGGATGATCATTCTGGGACCAGAGGACACAAAGGAAGGTCGTTGGAAGAGAGTTCCCATCCATGTTGACCTTGTTCCAATTCTTGAGGACGTGCTGAAGGTCACGAGCATGGGGACTGACGCTGTTTTCCTCCTGCAGGATAAGAGGGGGGTGCGGCAGATCGAGGTGGAGACTATGAAGAACCCTTGGCCAAGGGCATGTGAGAAACTTGGGCTGGAAAAGCCCTGGCCTCGATTTCACGATTTACGGCACACATGGAAGACCAATGCGCGACGCTCCGGCATGGACCCGGAAATTCGGGAAAGTATCTTGGGTCATTGGTTCAGGGAGAAGTCCGTGTCCGAACGCTACGGCCGCATCAGCAACGAAGAACTCGTTCGAGCCATAGATGGGGTGACTTTTGATCACGGCCCGTCGGAGATCTTCGTGTCGGAAGGGTCCCCTCGAACGCGTGTACAAGGCGTGTACAAGACCCCTGAAAAAGAAAAAAGGCCATGCGGTCACATGGCCATACCCTAAATACTATCAACTGGTTAAATGGTAGGCGGGAGAGGATTTGAACCTCCGACCCCTGCCGTGTGAAGGCAATCTAACAGTATATACTATCAACGCTTTAACCGATTTCCCTTAACAATTTCAATCTGTTTAAGTCCACTTCAGTCTTGACCTGTCCTAATAAATCCTGATTGTTTTCGGAAAAATAGTAACTGGGTAGTAACTCATATTGGTAATCTGGTTTATTCTCTTGCCACATGTCTAAGCGGCAATGTGGAGATCTGACAATCCACAAGGTTGTGGTTAAGTCGTCTGTTTTTCCCTTTCCTCACCCCCACCTTCATGCTAAGTAAACCTTATGAATTGTGGCTGAAAACAGCCTCCGGCACTCGTTTTCAATGGTACAAGACACACGACACACGGAATTGATAGGACGGGTTACATGATAGCAGATCAGACGGCAAGGGCGTATTCTCTCATACCTACTGACACACCATCACGCACACCATCCCCTCTTCACGACCAGTTTTACGGGATAGAGATCACGGAGAAAGACAGGCTCTCATTTTCTCTGCTACTTGAAAAAGTATGCGATGGGCTTGGCCATTGGTATCTGTCTATTGATCCGGAATTCCAGAAAGATGTGCTTGCGGGTAGTAAGATTTTTTGGGAGCGCAAACAGGCGGATGCCGATGTGAAGGTGGAACACGCGCAACGTACGACGGCGGATCATCCCTGTCATATTTCCACACTGCCCACCATACCCGACACATCTGAAGCGCTCAACAGGTCTGAACAGTCCGACCAGACAGCCGCAACTATCAGGATTCGGTGTACGAATCAAAACTGGACGGATTCCAGGACGGACCCCACACCAACGACACAAAAGCGACCGGGACGCACCAGACGGAAAAATGACTCCGGCCCCCTAAAACTTCGCTATTACCGGGAACAGGCAGGAATTTCACAAAAGGCGCTTGGCGAGTTAATTGGATGCAAACAAAACCGGATTTTCTTGCTCGAAAACGGCCTACTGAAGACACGACCAGACATTTCACCAGAAGATCAAAAAATACTTGAAGACACTCTCGGCGCTCCCTTTGACGAATTAATACAGCCGATACGTACAGCGTAAAAGAAGGTAATTAGTATGGCAAACGATAGTAACATCGGTATTTCTCTTGTTATCAAAGCAATTGACGAGGGCTCGCCAGTCTTGCAAAAAATATCCAGTTTTCTCGATAAGATTGGACTGAGTTCTACTACTGCAGGCGGCAAGGCGAGTGCGGCGGGGAATCAGATTAGAAATGCGTTCGCGTCCATTCCCGACCATTTGGACAAGATGAATAAGGGGGTTGAAAGTTTTTCCAACAAGCTGGCCAGTATGGGCGCATCGTTGACCGCTCTTGGCGCATCAATCACGGCGCCTATGGGGTTGGCTGTTAAGACGGCTGCAGACTTTGAGACTGAAATGAATAAACTTCAGGCATTCGGTGAGATCGATATAAAGACGGATGCCGGCCAAAAGGCTTTTCAAGCGGCAACCGACAAAGCTCGCGAACTCGGGGCCACGACTCAATTTACGGCTGCTGAAGTGGCGTCAGGTATGGGAGAGTTGTATAAAGCGGGCTTTAAGACCGAAGAAGTACTCGCATCGATAGGGCCTGCGCTCAATCTCGCCTTTACTGAAGGGCGGTCCATGAAGGACACAGCGGAGGACCTTGTTAAGGTTTTGGCCAGTTTCGGAATGAGTGCGGATCAAGCGGGACGGGCTACAGATGTGTTGTCAAAGACGAGTTTAGCGACAACAACCAGTATGAGCGGCCTTGTTGAAGGTCTCAAGTATGTGGCGTCCATGGCGAACAACGTTGGCATGAACATTGAGGAGACGACAGCGTATCTCGGCATATTTGCTCAAAACGGTGTTGACGCGTCCATGGCGGGAACAGGGCTCCGGCGCATCCTGGGAGACCTATCAAATCCGACCAAAGATGCTAAGGCGGCGCTAGCAAATCTGGGAGTAGAAATCGCGAAGAATTCTGACGGTTCCGTCAACCTTACTAAAACGTTTGAGGCACTGAACAAAGCAGGTTTATCGACAGCAAACGCATTCAAGATATTCGGAGATCAGGGCGGAAACGTAGCGATCACGGCAACGAAGAATATTGATGCAATCAAGAAACTGACCGTTGAGAATGAGAATGCGAAAGGTAGTCTCGATAAGGTTGTCAGTATTATCAACAAAGGGCTTGGGCCAGCTTGGAAAAATTTCACGTCTGCTTTGGGTGAGGTTGCGATTGCTCTGGCCGGTCCGTTTTTGGAATCATTGAAAAGCGCTCTTGATCAGGTGTCTGCATTTCTTCGGGGCGTGAGCGAATTTTCAAAGGCACATCCAATCATTACACAGGCGATTACTGCAATTGTAGCAAGCTTCGGCCTGTTAGCAACGGCTGCAGGAACTATTAGCCTTGCCATTGCGGGTGTGAGCTATGCGTTAGGAGGGCTTGGCACAGCGATTGCAGGAAGCAGCATTGCCTCTCTCGGCTCAATGGTTACGGCTGTTGTTCCATCGTGGGCAGGGCTTACCGCTGCGATTGGTTCGTTTATTTCTGTGCTCGGGACGGCAGGCACAGCCATTGCAGCGTTCGCAAGCGGTCCTATTGCTGCAATCGGTCTAGCGATAGGTGCTGTTATTGGAGCGGTAGCGGGCGGGTACAAAATACTGAGTGACCGGGCAGAGGCCGCAAGAATCCAGGCGGAGACACTGAAAAAGTCGCAAGACGACTTACAACGCGCTATCAGTGAAGGGTTCGACCCGAAAGCTGCTATCAAAAGAGTTTCCGGAGCAGATTTACAGAATGATCCGTATGTCGATCTTGTGGCGAAGCGTAAACAGGCTGTTGCGGAGTTCGTTGGGATCGGCGAGCAGCTGACACAAGCTCGGGAAAAGGATGCGCAATCGTGGTTGCCGGGTAAATCGACAGAGGCCAAAACGGCGGAACGAAATTTCGTCTTGGCACGTCAGAATCTCGACCTTATCCAGGCGGAGATTAACAGTCGGATCGATCAGCAAGCCGCTATTGAAGGTTTGGTGGTCGCTCATGAAAAGCTTGTCAATGCCCAAAAGCAAGAGGTCAAGACTTCTGAAGAGCTGCTACAGCTTACCAAAAACAGATCCGAGGTTGAATTAAAGCTCATTGGTGATTCCATAAAAAACAAAGAGAATACTTTCAAGTTGGAGACGGAACAGCGCAAAGTTGCCATTGAAGCGAACACAAAAAGCACGCTACTAGCGGAGCAACAGATAAACAGCCTTGTCGCGTCCAGTTCACAGCAGCGTATTGCATTGGCGGAACAAGAATATATGGCCACACGCACAGCCCGGGAGAAAGGATTCTCCGAACAACGCACCATATACCAGGATATGCTGAAAAATGGCGAAGACGTTGCCGCTGCGAAAAAAGGACTTGCCGAACTCGAAAAGACGGAAACGGAATTCCGAATCACCGACCAACGCAAATTGTCCGAAGTCGTATTGCAAGAGGCGCAAAACCAGCTCAATGCTAAAAGTGATGCAGTCAAAAAAATCAAAGATCTCGAGAAGGAATTACAGTCCGAGCAGACTAGCACGCAAGAAGCCTTAAAAGGGATTAGCGGAGCTTATCTTAACGAATACGGGAAGATAGAAGTTAAACTTTTTGATATCAATGAGAAATTTAAACAAGCTACCAAATTAATTCCGACCATGCCGGAAAAAGCACTCGAACTTTTCAAACAGGTGAAGAGCGAAAGTGCTGGAATGGTTAATAATATCGAGCAGTTCAATAGTAAGCTGCAGAATGTGGCGATCAATACTCAGGACGCACTCCGTCGCGTGGATCAATTTGGTTTGGAAGGGGCTAACAAATATTTCGAGGTGGCCAGGAATTCCCGCTTGTTGGCAGAGCGGGCAAATCAAGCTATTGCCGGAGGAAATTTTCAATCAGCTGAACAGTATTTTAATTCCCTCATTAGCACAGCAGAGACACTGCCTAGCGCTGTCAAAAAGACGGGGGATGCTGAAGTTGACAAGAGAAATCTTGAGGATGCGAAAGAAACCGCACGATCATATATCACTTTGGCTTCAAACGGCCTAACAGATGTGATCAATCTTCAAAAGCTGCAGGCCGAAAAAACGAATGAGCAAGCAAAAAAGAATCTTGAAGCGGCACAAAAAATGATTGAGGATTTAATTAGAGCGCAAATTAAGAGCTCTGAAAATCTGATAGCAGCATTAAACGCCAATACTGCGGCATTGCAAGGGAACGCAGGCGCCCCTGGACAACAGGGTCAAGCGCCAAACCAATCGGGCCAAACAGGAGCAAGTGGCGACTCAGGACCAGATATATTCGTATTGCCCGACGGCACATCGACGCGTCTTGGTAGTAGTGACTATGGATTGGGGGGCGGCGGATACGGATCATCCATGTCCGGCATGTCAGCTTATGCTGCCAATTCTCCGGAAGTGGCACGCCTACTCGCTCAGACAGACCGATTGCTTGCAAAATCTCAAACCGAGAGTCAGACCATGGCCGCGCGCATGGATGCTTTAAAATACCTGGAATCTGCGGCCAAAAATCTCGACTACAAGGAAAGAATGGGTTATTTCGGGACGTTAGGTCCGCAAGACATGGCAGATCCGGAGTTCGGATTAAGCGATATGGACATCAGCCAAGCGCTACAGAGAATCTTAGGCCGAGACACCTTTGATTTTGACGCTATGCGGATGGGTATCGATCAGAAGCTTGGGAGTATGTATGAGCGCGCCAAGTCAACCGTCGACGGCGCTAAAGAAGCACTTGACCCCCAAACCCAATTGAATAATCAAATCGGTGACATGACCAAACAACTGGAGAACGTTTTCAACAACTTTAGCGACAAATTCGAGTCAGTAATGGACGATGCTGGTGGACGGTTCGCAGACACGACGGAACGTTCAATCGAAGATGCGTTTGGGCGGGGCATGCAAATCGATGTGAATTTGAGTGATGACGACGGCGCATCACTCGGCAGTGTCCGAAGGATTATATAGTCGTTTGAAGGAACTCGATCACAAAGGCTCTTGTTCCGGTTGCTCGTCCGTTATACTGGCCTTGGCATTCTCGAGCCAGGCATCCATAGTCGTAAACAGTTCGCTTGTCTTCTGAAACGCCTCGACCATCACGGAGAACCCGCCGGCCATATTGCGGACCAGCTCTTGCATTGCTTCGACTTCCTCGATCTTCATAACAAATACTCCTGATAGGGTAATAAGGGGGATCGGAATCACTCCCCCTTTATTTTTCAAATATCCAGACTACCAAGCGCCGGTAAACTTACCCACTGGCGCATCAAATTTCTTCACGGGCTCGGATTCGGAAGGGATGTCGACAGTGATTGAGCCGCTTGCGAACAGACCATCAAATTTGCCCGAGATCTTCTGAAAATTGTAAGATGCCTGCTCTGACTTCGTGGTGTATGCGGGCTCACGGGGCGGTTGCGGCTCGGCCTGCTTCGGGGGTATTTTTGACTCCGGAAACATCGAATTGATACGCGTCTCAATCAACCCCAAGTCTTTACGCAGGGTCAACAATTCTGGGCTGCGAAGGGGAGCAACATCGCCCTTCTGTTTCAATTCTTTAACGCTATTCTGTATGTCTTTCAGAGTTTCGGCTGCTGCAGACAGCGCTCGCATTATCGGACCACTCATATTGTTTCTCCTATCGTTTACTATTTGAAAAAGATGCTGACGCTCTATGCGACTTCAGCCACTAATTCCTGCTCGGTTCCGTCCGGGAAGAGAGGGCCGTCAAGTGCGTCGGTTGTCGCACGCTTCTCCTTATTCCGTTTTTTCTCGGTCTCGGGCATCCTCGATTTGCGAGGATCGCGGGAGCCGATAAGCGGAGCTGTCAAGTCTTCCCAAGACAAAGCGACACCACACTTTTCTGTGAAAAACCGCTCGAAGACCTCGACAAAACCGCTTTTAAGCGACTCCCGGTGCGGCCGGGTCCGCTCGATTTGCATGATATCCTCAACACCAATATGCCTGAGGGACGGCTGCGGATGGGTTTTTTCCCATGCATCCATTTTCTTTGAATAGAGGCTTCCCGATTTCCACATGCGCAAATCATTCTTGTTGAAAGATGCTTCGGCGAATTTTTCGCGGTCCACTCTCCATTTCTTTGTTTGGCCGGAAACATCCAACCGGTGAAACTTGGAAATCTCCGCGGCAAGTTCGGCTTGGCTCAAACCAAGCTCGCTACGGATCTTGTGCCATAATGTGGGCTGCTTTGCCGTCTTTTGCGTGTCTCTATGGTGTTGCAACGTAAAGCACGTACCGATAAGCTGTTCCAATATGGCGGGCTCCATGGCGTCGCAAGCGGCAAGTGCCTTGTGAAAACCTTTATCCATGAGCGCACATCGCAATTGATGCCTGTCTCTGCTGTATGCCAAAACGCTTTCCATATAAAACCCTTCCTCTCTTACTATTGCGGAACTATCGTTAAGATCGTTTTCAAAGGACTACCAACCACGCAATGGTCGCCTTCGGGCTATCGCGGGACGGTCGACACCATTCCCCGTCAATCTCAACTGCATGTCGATCAACCCGCGCACAAACGAGGATACGGTTTGACCGCGCTGTGCTGCGAGGTTGGCAAGCAAATCGGCCGTGCTGGCATCAACTTTGATTGCAATCGTCTGGTTGAATGACTGTTTCTCGGGTGCTCTGTCCATACGTTTTCGGCCTCTCTGTAAACAATTTGCCGGTCATGAGATATTTGAAAAATTTGTCGTGTCTACCAACTCCCCGCGTATCGGGGCTTAATTTCGACAAAGGTTTACCTGAACAATACTACTATTGCAAACGAAAAGTGGAAGTAATGACACGTAAAGGACTTCATTATTTTGAGCGCACGCGCCACACGCTCACCAGATTTAGGCAACATTCCGACCCAAAAACACCGCCAAAATGTGACAATTTACGTCAACCACTATCAACAAAGTTTACAGGAACACATATCAAAATGTGTAAGTATAAATAGCACATATACACCATGTGACAATAAATGTCATACTGGTGACGTAAAATGTCATTAATTGTGACAAAGGGTGTCGTTATACATATTGAGCACACATTAAACGCACAGTGAAATGTATCATAATACATTCTACTTAACCATAATGACGCCTAAGTTATATTTACAACATCATTTGGCATCTATTTTGCTCTATAAAATGATAACAGCGACACACAAAAGAGAGGGGAAGGATAATGGAAAGACCGGAACCGACACAAAAACAAAGAAACGAAATGCGGAAATATGGATTCACTTGGGTCCGTCCCCACCTTCGCAACGGTCATCCGGTCCGCGGACACTGGCGACGGGTCCCCACATGGGCAGTCGTAACCATCAAGAGAGCAGCATAAGGAGCACATCCGGGGGGATGCCCCCCCCTTAGTCCATACAGATAAGGAGACAACCCCATGCCTACCACCATCCTATACGCATCCAACACCTACCACGCTGCGCTCATGCTCGATACCATCCAAGAGATCGTGGATCTACTCGGCAAGGAACAGATCGACCTCGCACGTCTCAAACGCACCTATCACCTGAGAGTCAACCTCCGGACAAACGAGCAAACAAAATACCGCAACATTGCCGCTGCTATCTGGAGCAGGGGGCACCTATGGCGGATAGTGGATTAACAGAGAGAACGCGCACGCGTGCGCGTATGCTCGGGCACTTTGAAAAGGATGGAGGGGAGAGACGACCGGATCACGCGCCACACTCACCCACTTCAAAAACGACCCCATCCCTACTAGCGTCCTCGCTAGTCGCGCGATATCCTTACACTTTCAGAACGCGCCAAACAGCTCAAAGCCTGTCTGGTACTGACATATCCCTATTTTAGGCTTACTCTTTTTTTGTCAAATCCGCTAAAATTTCCTTGACCGAGAACGCGCGTATCACTTACCATTTCCTCAACCCCCAAACGGAATCGGGTGACTAAAAGACTGGTACTCTTTCAGTCACCCTAAGCCACAAACCTACCAAGGAGGTAAGCAGCATGTCAAAAGTGTATCTTTCTACCGCGGAAGAATCAAGCCAAACAACCATCATTCAAAACGGGGAATCCAGGGACCAGTCCGCCCTTGCCGGTCCCTCCCCTTCCCATCCACATGATACCCTGTCCGACCCGGAAAACGATGACATCAGTATCGAGTTCGTGGACGACATCACCCCGTCTGATTCTGTCTCTCTTGTGGACGACAACGACGATGAACCTCTCACCCTGTCCGATCCCGACGAAGATCAGGACGAAGACGAAAACGACGATCTTGACGACGACGACGAGACTGCCGACACATCCACACACACGTCCGACAACTTCCCTTGGCCTCTTGAAAAACCTCTGACGGACCTCGAAAAAAGGCTCATTGACCGCTACCATATCCCATGGGGCCGGTCTTTCGTACCCGATCCGACCTTCCGAAGCCTGCAAATGCTGGAAACATGGGCAAGCGAGACCGCACCCCTTGTCGAAGCAGCAGTCGACATGGTCAATAACCACGCGAAGACCAAAGAGGACTGGCAGCTCTTCCACTTGTTGCGCCAGGTTAGCCGGCTATTCGAGGATTACGAAACATTGAATCGTGTCGTCTGGAACGTCCTGGTACACGATGCGCAGAGACGAGGTGAGACACAATGAACGAAGTCAATGCAAAACAGATCACCGTTCAGCCCGTTCAACCACCGTTCCCGTGGTCCATGCCCCTGTCTGACCTACAGGCGTCAATCTGGGAAGAATACGCTCACCCCTTTTTCAAAAACCCCGGAGATCAACCAGTCGAACCGAGTTCAGTTTTATCCCTCTTGGAAGAATGGCAAGAACGAACCGTTCCCCTAATCAAATCAGCACGAGACATCGCCCACTCCATGGATGACACCGCCGATGAAAAAAACTGGCAGATCTACCATGTCCTACAGGCCACACTGCGAGTGTTCCAAGACCTGGAGGTCATCAGAGGAATAGCATGCTCCGTGCTGGACCACGACGGCGCCGATAAGGTGGAATTATGAAGGATGAAGCCGCACACGATCCCAAATATTCCACGTTCGTTAAACGCTTGACCTCGTTCAAAAAGCGCAAAACGAAATATTCAAAGGGCGAGACTGACGAACAGTTTTGCAGCCGACTTGGAATCTCATTGTCCAAATTCAGATCGTGGAAATACAAAAGCGTTGAACCCGACGTGATTAGCGCCTTAGTTCTTGCCGACAGACTGGACGTGAAACTTGAATGGCTGATAGCAGGACGCGGACATGAAGTGGAGTTTTTAAACGGCGAAGGATTGAGAGTCACGCGAATTCCGAGAGAACCGCTCGAGATTGTCGAAGAGATCGGAGCGGAAGAAATGGCAACAAAGAAAGCAAAAACCTCGTAACAGGGCAAAAACATGAACACAGTAAAAGCCGAATACGATTACATCCGCTCGACCTTTTTTCCAAAATGGAACAGAAAAGGTGAATGGAAATTAGAAATCGTCCCTCGTTTTGAGGATACTAACGACGAAGGTTTTTGCGATTGGACCACAAAGACCATCAAGATTTGCGCAAATCCGGAAATGCCAATCCAGGTGCTCTTGATTCACGAGATTGCACACGCTGTCTCTCGCTGCAGGGATGCTCACCAGACACCATGGTTGACCAGAATGGAAAAAGCAGCAAAAAAAGCTGACACAATTGGCATGAAGGATTTAGCGCAAATGATCCGTAATGACCGGGAACTCTATACAGATGTTCCCGTGTTCCGTCCCTCACTCATTTACAACGCCATTACCGACGCAGTTGTCGCAGCACCCCAAGCGGACTTCGACCAGATCATAAACCATGTCAACGAATACCATGGGAACTACTCAAAACAAGAATTCTTAAAGAAATTCAAAAGAGCCCGACAGGTTTATGAGAAGAAAAAGAAAGAAGTGCTGCAACAGAGGGGATCGGTTTTAACCAAGACCCCCACCAAATGAGGCTTTCACATCAGCCACATTAGAGACAAGAAACAGAGGCCGGGTCTAGGCCACACGTTGTCGGACCCGGGGTCCCAATTCCCGGGGGGGTTGACCATAGGCGGTCCGCTCCCCTCGGGCTTTCCACTCGAAAAGACCTCGTAACACGATTTGATTTACCTAAAAACGTTCGTTTTTGTGTCAATTACCGGAAGCGTGAGAGGAAATATAAATGAAAGCAGTCGGTTATTGCAGGATATCCAAAGAAGACGAATCAAGTGTTTCTCTGGACTATCAGAAGGCAGAGATCAAGAAACTGTGTAAACGTGAAGGACTCAGGTTGATTAGTCTCGAAGTTGACAATGGGATCTCTGGCAAGAGTATCAAGAACCGTCCTGCAGTCCAGCGAGTGCTCAATCTGGTTGATACCCGACAAGTTGATGCTGTGATCGTGTATCGGTCCGACAGGTTAAGCAGAGACGGGCTCGAGAGCCTACAAACTGAAACGCTGTTCATTGAAAAAGGTATTCGATACATCTCAGCAACAGAGGGATGTTTGAACTCTGAAGACCTGGACGCTGAACTTATGCGTTATCTCCGTGCCGGTTTAAACTCTCGAGAAAGACGCATCATAAGCTTACGGACTCGAGCGGCCCTTCAACGGAAACGGGAACGCGGCGAGCGGATCGGCGGCCGGCCGAAGTATGGTTGGAAAGTGAGCAACGGAAAGCTGGTCAAGGATGCGCAAGAGCAACGGGTTATCTTACAGATTAAGATATTACGGGAACGTGAATTCTCGGTACGAGCAATTCGAGACGTGCTCTGTGACATGGGGACTCTCACACGGATCGGAACCCCATTCAGTCAATCTCAGATCGTCAGAATACTGCAGGGGTGAAGTAAACGAGAAAGTGCCCGGGGAGTAAGCCGGGCTTTCTCCATTCCGGAGATGTATTATGGAAAAAGATAGGTAATACCTATCCCGTTTCTCTCAAAAACTCCACAATAATCAACGCGAATCCCGCTTTTTTCTCGCTTCCCCTCACATCCCCATCATTCCGACCTATCGAATATCCCACTTCCCATAGGCTGCACCTATCAAACAACCAGCAAGCCATAGGCCAGAGCGATAGGTGAGCGGGTGTGACTGTAACTAATAAACCTACTCCGCTTGTTAGCTACACTTAATACCATTAATTACTTGCGTAATTCCGCGTTGTTATAAGTATGCTATATATTTAAAAAGCTATATATAGTCCTTATGTAATAATAACAAACACTTAGCTTTTTAGGCCACTTTTGGCCATTGTATTTTATAGCTCCGATATGCAGCCAAATCTACCAGTTGAAATCCAACCTCTTCAATATCATCCACGCTGATTTTCCCAATTTGGATACATATGGGGGTAGATACTGGTTTTGCGTTGAACTTGACCACATGGTCGAAGACCAGCTCGTCCGCTTCCTCGTATGCCCACTGCGTCAAGGTCCGATCTGCAATCCGTAACACGAAGGATAGTGTTGCCAGCTTCCCACGCGGATGAAAGGTGATGTAGGGGATTTGCCACTTCATACACCACGCGAGATAGTGGTTGCTGATGTTCTTCCAGCCACGACACTTGAATTGCGAATTCACAAAATATCCCTCACTGAGAGCATCGTTGAAGTCGCGCATCGCCTGGGGATTGAAAAATTTCTGTTGAGCTGAAGACATCAGGTCTGCAGTGCATTCCCGAGATAAGAAATAGGGGCCGGCGTAATCATCATGGTTACAATCATAAGCGCTCATGGTTTTCTCCTAACAATTTGGTCAATGTCCCTCGAAATTCGAGGTAAGGCAATTCAAGTAATATTATTCATAGCTTACAACAGTGGTTAGGGGCATCACCTCTTAGTGGTTAGTGTCGTCTTCCGGATTGGGGACAACAGGGACAACCTTTATATGATTTTGAATTCTTTTTCCCTGTACCCTACGCGAGAGAAAAAAGTCAGAATTTAGTGTTTGTTGTCCCTATTGTCCCTATACATATAAAATGTTGAAATAATTACCAAACCCTGTTTTTTGTCCAATTTCACATAAGTCCTTGAAAGAATTGGAGAATGACAAAATGACAAAAATATCGTTTTTTTGACATTTTTTTTTAAAATTTTCTCATGTAGAAAAAAAGTCAGATTTATAGTTTTTTTGTCATTCTGTCATCCTATTGATTTCATTTAACTTCTCAGTATCTCACGAAAATCGTTACAAAAACCAGACGCGCAAAGATGCGGATGCTCACACGTGCCAGAAATAGCGCACACCTCGGGGCAGCGCTGCTCAACGGGGTAAGTGTTTGAATTAACTAGTTCGTCTGGATAATCGCAACGCAACCCTATTCCGGACCAGAAACGGCAATTCGTCTCCCTTCTTTGTTTAACCCCCTGTCTTTCTTCAATGTTTTGGTTAAACTTGGGTCTACTGAACGGTTTTCGGATGCGGTTTTCGTCGCAATACTTTAAGTATTCATCATACAGACGCTTCACAGGCTCAATTTTAAGTGTATCCTTCCCTATAACACAGCGGGTTGTCAGAAAGTCTGAGAGAATGTCCGTATTCTCTCTATACTCGTAAATGGCATCGTGAACCTCTTTCGGCACTTTCAAACCATCCTGTTGCCACTTTAAGCAACCCTCAATGAGCCAGTTTAGAATTCCCGATGCTTCGGCCTTTAGTTTCTCCCGGAGATTCGGATCTTTTGCCTTTCCTGCAAATTGTGTCGTGAAGGGTATCATTCGGACTCGGCGCCAGAAACCTAACGAATTGTCTATGACTCCGGGTTTATGATTGGCGGAAAAAAACAGCTTCGCTTCAGGTTTGAACTCGAAAAACTCTTGATGCAGGAAGCGCGCAGTGATTGTATCCTGTCCCGTGAAGGACTTCAGGCAGGAAGGATCGAAACGGACGTTCGGGCTTGGCTCTTGTGCTGAAACAAAGCGAGCGCCACGAAGTCGGGCTAAATCGTTGCGGATGCCCTTCTGATTATCCAGGAATGTGGCGGCATCGGTGGCAACGGCGTAATCACCTATAACGTAAGAAATTGTGTCTATCAACACACCCTTACCATTATTCCCTGTGCCGTAAAGGAAGAACCAGACCTGTTCGGATGTATTCCCGCTCAACGAATAGCCCAGTGATCTTTGAATGAATTCAATGACTCGCTGTTCCTGTTTCAATTCTTGTAAGAATTGGAGCCACCGCGGGCACTGTGCATCGGGGTCGTATGTGACCGGCGAGATTTTCGTTATCATGTCGGACCGGCGGTGTTCGTGTTTTTTTGCTGTTCGTAAATCAATGGTTCCGTTTTGCACGTTAAACAACCAGGGGTTTGTATCGAATACGTCATGAGGAACAGAGATTCCCGGTTCGGAGGGTAGCAGTTGAATCATAGCGTTGATTCGAGATGCACACTCAGACTGCATTGCGTGTCGGGCCAGGGCCTCACGTTCGTCTTGGGTTGCTGCGTTAGCGGCCTCACGGTAAACGAGACCCGGCACGCGTTTAGCGAAGCCTTGCACTTTTGAACGGTTGTCGCGGCCCCATCGGGCACCTTCCCAAGTCAACCAACCGAAGTTACTGCTAAACCGAATATCGTCTCCGAAATGGCCAGCCATGCGGGAGGCGTTTCCCATGTCCGAGGTGTTTCGGTTTGGAGCAGTCAGATCTAGCAATTCCCTCTCTTTTTTCTCCTTGTAGCTCCATGCGCTGTTCACGAGAGTTTCAATTTCGACATCGTCGTTTATCGGGGGGTTGCATCGTTCGCGGTCTATGGCACGGATCATGATTAGGATTCGATCCTTCGTGAGTCCTTTTTCCCGCAAGCTGCAGGCTTCCCTAAACAATATGTCGTTTCTGGTATCCTCAGGGATTGATTCAGCTATAGATAGGTGTCCGCGTGACACTCGGCTAGATTTTCCACGTTTCTTGCCCGTCTCGCCATCCTCTTGCGATTGTCTTGGTGTTCCAGATTTCTCTTTAATCAATTCAACTAACCCCGGCCACTGTTGCGGCCTCTTATCCAAGAATCCATTCATAATATTCTCCACTTCTGTGATTTGAGGGTGGTAAAATTGCAAGGCCGTTCATTCCACGAATATCAATCCCCTCGTCAATTATGCTTGCGTTGCCTCTAATAGTGGTCCCGTCGGCTGGCCACTCAAAGAAGTATTGACGGCCGGCTCGTGAGCCTGTGATTTGGCAGGGCACGTCGGGAGTGTCTCCTAGCGGTTCAATGAGTTTTTGGAAATTGGCAATTCCGGTCGGGCCGTCTAGGTCGATCACATACACATTGCTCTCGGGACCGGTAGCGAGACCGATGTTGCTATGTCTCCAGTTGCCGTTCCACCATGCGAGGGCTTGCGTGAGATCGTTTGTGGCTCTCTGTTCCCATTTTCCCACGCGTGGATGTTTTCCTGGTGATTTACAGTCTGGGCCTTTGGAACAGGTACAGAATCCATTGAGACCGATTTCATAGACCGGGACGACACGCCATTTCATGGCCTGGACGTAAAACGCCACCCACTTAATCAATTCGGCATGTCTGGTGTCGTTTGGCTGTTCTACAATACATGAGCGGAGCTGTTGGGCGGCTAGATAGTAAAGGGCTTTTTTCGGATAAGGGAACTCGGTTTTATTTAAAGACGACAGAAGGTGGCCAAAGTTCTTCACTTGTTTTTTTTGTGGACACTTCCCTGTGCATCTGAATTGTGACGGGCAAATCAATTCAAGTTGTCCTAGACAGTCGGGACATTGGAATTTGCCGTCTTGATAATACTGCGGCGCTTGATTGGCGTACCACGTCCCTATGTCCCCTAAATAGTGCTCTACCCACCCCATTGCCTGCTCTTCTGGAATTAGCTGCGGAACTTTGAGGCTGACCGTATCAACAGTCATGGTATCAGCGGGGCTCACGGTCTCACAATTATCGGTCATCTCGGGAATTCCTCTCGTAGTTCATTGAATACGGCACTCGCGCAACGCGGCACGGGCAAAAAAAAGTTTCGTGTTCGGGGGGAAAACGAAGAAAAGGGCTTGATTTTTCTCGGTTTGGGGGGTATTGAATTGACATAACAACCATTCAAACAAAATTCTTTTCCTGCGAACCGGGCCGTCACTCCCGGTTTGCGTTTTTCTGGGGAGACTATGCCACGAGCTTCAGCAGCTTCTCGTGGTCCACGGGTCCCAGCAATTTACCGATGGGCACCCCGAAAAATGATTCCAACCGGCGGACTGTCTCCCTTGTCAGGAAGCGGTTGCGTCCAATCTCTGGATTGCGCTCGACATGGCAGATGACGGCAGGATCCAGGTCAATGAGCTTTGCAAGCTGACGTTGATTCAAACCCTTGGACACTCGGAGAATCTTCATTAGAACCATTGTTGTTACCTCTCTAACATATGCTCTATCGTTGTGATGTTTGTTTGGGTTGCTCTCATAACTACCTAATTAAATATAGTGATCTGTCCCATAATGTCTCTTTGGGGGGTAAGCCCCCCGTAATTCATGTTTGAGGTATCACATCAGGACAGGCGTGTCAAAAACAATGACGACATTAATGAAAATAGTTTAGAAATGGTCTGTATGTGGCTCGGGTAGCTGTTGCGACCTCTCTTGTCGTCCGACAAAAAGTAGGCTGTAGGCTACACCCTACAATTGAGGGTGCATTTTGTAGGGTGTAAGTTGCGTAAATGGAGCGGATCGGATGATCGTTGTGGATAGACTGTGCGGTTGTTCATACATTTTTGGTCGGTGTGGACTTCGGCATAGTGGCTGTGGACAGATGAAAGAACCTGTGTATAACTTCGCCGGGCGGCTGTGGGGGCTGGTTTGAGCTTTTTTATAAATGTGGTTCAGGTACTACGTACAGCAGATCCCCTTTGCCATACGTACGACAACAAACCCATTCAATCAGTGTGCAGAGATCAAGATACGGGCTGAACGGAAAGCGGGCGAGATGTTGGAGGTAATGGAGTTAAATAGGGGGGGGAAAGCGGAACACGAATCATACCCCTTTCATGATGAGAGAACTAAGCCTGTCAAGCTCAAAGACCTAGGAATAGATTACAATCAATCCTCCCGCTGGCAATCGGTCGCAGCTATACCGGAAGAACGTACAGATATTCCCCATCATCGGTCAGGTACGGACACTCGTTTTCCTCGTCTGTCTCGTCGGCCGTTCCGGTATAGTGTGGGCACGTGGATGGGTTGCGTGGCATGTGGTTCCGTATCCACAAGTACCATAAAGTCCGTGTCTGTACACGGATTAAAAAAAGGTAATGATTCCATAAGTCCGGTTCCGGAACCGGAATAACAGACAACTTGTGTAACTGTTTACACAAGTTTGAAATACACTCTCTGAAAAACATGGTTCCGGAACCTCATTTTAACCCATGCCGGCAAGAAATAGTTGACACCGTGTGTACGTCTTTGATACTGAACGACCAATCCCCGACGGAACACCGCTTTGCGGGCCGAATCGACACATGAGGAGAAAATCGTCATGGATACACAATCTCCGTGATTTTTTGAGGGCCATGAATGGCCAAGAAAAGCGGAACCGGTCGCACTGATGACCGCGTGAGAAGAGAGAACGAACGTAATCCGGCCACACCTTCACCATCCACACCTTTCCAGCTCTTAACGCCCGCGCAAGTTGCGGGAATGCTGCAGATCCCCGTCAAGTCTGTTCATGCGCTCTGTAGAGCAGGGAAACTCGGTTACTATTGGATTAACGGCAAAGAACGGCGCTTTGATTTTTCAGATATTGAGGCTTACAAAGCCGCTTGTCGGGTAGAAACAAAGGCTGAAAACTTTAGCGTTTCAAAAGCTTCCCATTCTTTACAGACCTCATCCCCTCCGCATACAAAATCACCTGTTGACACAGCACGTCCGGTCTCGTTACCATCCCGACCAAAAGGGGGTGATAACAAAAGGTCTCGGAAGAAATTATCTAGGGAATCGGTTGAAGCGGAATTCCGAAAGGAGTTGCGCGAATGGTAAAAGACAGAGATGGAAGCCTGTTCATCTATTTTTATCCCTTTGGCGGTAAGAAAAAGGTTGGCATAAAGCTTCCAACGGTCAAAAGGAAGAAAGAGGCGGAGCGGATTGAAATGGCGATTCTTGTAGCGATTCGATCAGGTGATTATTCCGGGCTTGATGCTGTTAGCCGGGAAGCCTGTATTCGCATGTTTAAGAATCAAAATTTGGCAATCCCTCCGGACTTGGGCGGAGACGAACTGAAAGAAGATCTGACGTACCGAGATGCATGTAAGATCTTCATCACGGATCCCGGAATTCATGACAGTCCTGGACGTTGGCGACACGAACTCTCGCTTGCCAACATTGGAGCAAAGATCGGAGTGAATCGGCCGATAAAATCCGTGTGGATTCCAGAGCTTGAGCAATATCAGCGTGATCGATTAACAGACAAAGTGAGCCCGGCAACTGTGAACCGTGAACTTGTCAGCTTATCCAAACTGTTTTCGGTCTTGATCAAGCATCGGCTCATTGAGGTTAATCCTGTGAGGTTGCTGGACTCTCTTTCAGCTAGAGACGGTGAGCGCCAGGTCTATATCAGTTTTAAGGATGTACAATCAATCATTGCTCGCACTCCAGAATGGTTTAGACCTCTAGCGCTGACAGCGTATTACACTGGAATGAGACGGGGTGAGATTCTGGGGTTGACCAAAAAACAAGTGAATCTCTCAAAGCGGATCATTGTATTAGCTCCGCAAAACACGAAAGAGGCTCACTGGAAACGAGTGCCCATTCATAAAGATCTTGTTCCGATTTTAGAGAGCAGTTTGGAAAATGGTAAGCGAAAGGTGACGAGTCTCAGCAATAAGCTTTTCCTATTTTATGACAAGACCGGGCCCCGTCCGCTTGAACTGGAAACCTTCAAGAATGTATGGCCTCGCGCATGTGAGGCTTTAGGACTAAAAGAACCTTGGCCTCGGTTCCACGATCTGCGGCATACATGGCGGACAAATGCTCGCCGGTCAAAAATGGATCCACAAATTGCTGAGAGCATTCTTGGACACCAAACTAAAGCCCGCTCAGTCAGTGAACGATATGGCAGGATCAGTGACGAAGAACTAGTGAATGCAATAGACCAGATGACGTTTGATCATGGTGAAACGGAAATCTTGGTTGCAAATGACGTGGCGGGGCTTTCCTCAAAAAGTAGTAACTCAGTAGTAACTGGGAAGCAGTCAAAAGAGAAAAAGGCCACGTTGCATCGTGACCCTGTTTTAATGATTTCAAGTAGTTAACTGGTAGGCGGGAGAGGATTTGAACCTCCGACCCCTGCCGTGTGAAGGCAGTGCTCTCCCCCTGAGCTACCCGCCCAGCAATTCTTACAATACGCTTCTGCCGTGATTTTTGTCAAGGGGTAATTGCCCTAAAAGCGAGACTTGACTCTTTGACGGTCACATTTAGTATTTCAGTCTTCTAAACGCTGCCATCTTGCCCCTGTAAAGAAGCCTTATGAGTGACGTTCATATTGTTGAAGTCACCATTTTCGCGTTCTAGCTTGACACAGAACTGGAAATGTGTGAAAAAATATAATTACAGGCGCGATGTTCGCTTAATAGGGAAGTCGGTTAAAATCCGGCGCGGTCCCGCCGCTGTAACCGGGGACAAAAGCCCGTTAATGCCACTGCTTGGCGTATCCAAGTGGGAAGGTCGGGCAAGTAGATCGATCCGGGAGCCAGAAGACCTGCCTGTGACGATAGTGCTGCGATAGACAGCCGATAACTTGGGAAAAAGTAAACTGGGTGCACTCCCGAGTCCATTGTTGGTCTCGGGTTTTTGTTTCTTAGGGGACAAAACCCGCGGCAGCGAACTTCTCGGAAGGGCATTCAGATGGAAAAATTCACCCACATTCTCCATTCGTACCGCCCCTCATCGGACGCTATCGCCTTCTCGGTACTGCCTGAACAGAGATCGTCGAGTGTGCGGATCGCCAGGTGGTTCGCACGGCAGAGCAAATCTTCTCGAAATTGGCAAGAAGATTTCTGTGAAAACCACATGCTGAGTTTCTTCGACGCGGAGTATCGTAGTTCGATTGTTCTTGACGCCGATCTCGAACCCCATGTCTCTTGCCAATATCAACCCGCTGACTCCTCATATTGCGATCCGGAACCTGCAACGACAGATTGGGATTGCCTCATTTTCGATCTTCCCCATATTGGCGGGCATCCGGAACTACACGAAAGACCGCCATCGGGCCGGATCCTGCGCTTGGACGAATGTGAATTGCTGGAAGGTTTTTTGAGCCGCGTGATGCATCAAGGCTTCGTTATTGACAGATTCAGATATTTCATTATCGGTTCTTTGATTCATCTGGCAGCATTGTCCATAGTTCTTGCGATTCCGACCCAAACGCTTCGGGGACTCGGCGGAATCTCTGAAAAGCCGATTTTTGTAAAACTTCAGACGGAGCATGAATCTGTAACTCCGGACGATCCTTCACGTGCTTCCATCGATTCTCCCGCTTCTTTAGCTTCTCTCGCTCGAAGACATCCAACCCAGGAAAAGGACAACGTACAGCCGGAATCTGAGAAGGAACGACTGAAAGAAATCCCGCAGGAAGAACTGCCACCGGAACCTGAATCCTCTCCTCTGAACGAGAAACGCAAGGATGAAACTATCCTCGCTCATCAGAAGGTTCCCAAAGAGGAGTCTCGGAAAGACGATAATCCCAATAATTCAAGAAGCTTGCACGACTCGATAGCTTCTACACCCTCTGTTGCAAGTCCGGAAAGAAGAGGGGCACTCAAAGCCGGCGACGAAGCAGAGAGGTATAAGGACCGGATACTCTCTGCCATACATGATGCGGCCTATTATCCAAGGGCTGCGCTCAGGAACATGGCAAACGGCCAGGCTGTGGTGTGCTTCACGATTAACAAGGACGGATCGCTGGCGAGTGTTTCTATCATCACTCACGCAGATTCCGAAATATTGGACAAGGCTGCTTTGAAGATTGTTGAGAATGCCTCTTCGCATTTTCCGCCCATACCTGATGCCTTGATGAAGGATCAACTAACCTACGTAGTGCCGATCATCTTCAAGAAGAGGAGCTGAAATTGTCTTCTCGCACTACTGCCTTGAGCTCTAAAGCACGACATTTCTCGAAGGAATAGCCATGCCGGAATTCAAAAGCCTCCTACTAGGACTTGTATTTGCGCTCGGAATGTTTTCCGTCAAGAGTGGCTGCGGAATTTCCTACCTTCTATCCGTTCGAGCCACCTTTGCAGGAAAAGCTGCGGTTTTTGCAGCCATCACCGTAACCTATTTCGGTCTGTTTCTGGGCTCGTGGTATGTCTCCAGTACAATCGATTTGGTCAGTCGTTTCAATAGCCTCAAGAACCTCTTTGGATCAGGCATGGTTCTCCATGTGCTGATGGCAGGAGGAACTCTCCTCTGGGCGGTCTCTCTTCTCAGGACCGATGAAGCTCGACACGCGAAGAGTCTCGGGTGGCTTGCTCTCGTTGTTCCCTGTCCTGTTTGTGCGTCGGTCATATTCTTTATTACCGGTTTTCTTGTGGCCTTTTTTCCGGATAACTCGTTTTCTGCCATGATGGGAGCCTATGGAATCTACCTGGTTATCACGTTAGTGACGATCCTTCTTGTCTCCCTATCGAGCTCGCTGACAGAGACAACCCCTGAAAGGACTCTCGGACTGGCCATGTTGTTTGTGTCAGCATACTTTCTGGTGTCAATCCTAGTGGCGCCCCATTTCGGGGAGTTGGAAAGAATATATCGGATTGCCCGTTACACTGCAAAAGGGTCCGGGGGGAATATCAACGAAACCGTGTCTGTAGGGTTCATATTGGTAGTAGCGTTCGCAACCGGTTTTGTCCTCAGAAGGATTGGAAGAAGGAGGTAGATACATTGAATATTGGTGCTCTTCTCCAGAGCTTCATCTATCTGGTTTCAAGCACACTCCTGTATCCGGCGCTTTTCCTGGAGAGTGTGCTCGTTTTATGCATTCTTATCTTTGCCGGGAATTTCTTTGCCGAATGGCTCGAGAGGGCGAGGTTGAAGAAAGTCACTTCACTGGAATTGACGCAATTGGCCCTTACGTCAAACACTGAGAGAGTGTCCTCGCACACTGTTCAGTCCTATCTCAAGGCACTTGCGCCTTTGCTGGAGAAAGCGGATTCTAGAACAGAAGCCGTCATTGAAAGCCTTTTACAAGAGAATATCTCAGAGCTCTGGAAATCTTCAGATCACTTGAGAATGCTTATCCGCATCGGTCCGGGAATCGGTTTGATCGGAACACTTATCCCAATGAGCACTGGATTGGCCGCTCTAAGTCAGGGTGATATGTCAAAGCTGGCCTCGGAATTGGTTCTGGCATTCACCACGACTGTAGTCGGGCTGGCTATCGGGACATCCGCCTATTTCTTGTACTGGAAGAAGCGACGCTGGATAGAGCAGGATGTGCGCCGCATGGAATTCCTCACGGAGATTCTCATGGAAAACCGCAATAAGGAAGTGCCAAGAATATGAGGTACATGAACCGTCATACATTGGCAGGTGAAGACGACCTTGGTGATGACGATCCGTTGACCGGAGTGGCGAACCTCTTCGACTTATCGGTAGTGTTCATTGTTGGGCTGATAGTGACTGTGTTTTCGACCTTCCAGCTCCTGGATTTGTTCAATGAGAAATCCGACATGACTGTCATCAAAAAGACCTCCTCGGACAATCTTCAGATTATCTCGAAAAAAGGCAAGAAGATCAAAGCTATGGAAGTGACGAAAGCTAAAGCCAAAGGAGGGGGCGAGCGGCTGGGGACCGCATATCGTCTGGAAGACGGCACGATGGTGTACGTTCCGGACTAATTGGAGGTAATAGATGCATTCGATCCTATTTTCTTTCAAGAGAATGGTGCCGATACTATTGATTGTGCTTCTCTCTGTAAGAAGCGTCTGCCTTGCAGGCTCTTCGAGCGAGATCACCATAATCGATTCCAGCGGCCAAACAATACGTCTCAAGGAGACTCCCAAACGAGTCGTATCCCTGGTCCCCGGCGCTACAGAAACATTTTTTGCCCTTGGTGCAGGCGATCGGATTGTGGGCTTGACCTATCATGACACTTTTCCTCGAGAAGCGAACAGCAAGACTATCGTAGGAGGCTTTTTCGATCCGGTTCCCGAGCTGATCGAGAAGCTCAGACCTGACATAATTTTGCTTTCCCAATTTCAGAGCAAGATACGTGAGAGATTCGTCGGTTCCGGCATCACCTTGATAGAGGTGGATGCACACACAATCGAAGACGGTTTCAAGACGATCGAGCTCGTAGGGAAAGTCAGTGGCAAGACCGAAGAGGCTACGGCAAAGATCGGCAAGATACGAAAACAACTGGATCTAGTCTCTCGCAAGGTTTCGAGGATTCCGGAAAACAAACGCAAACGTGTCATGCGGCTCATGGGATCGGACGGGATTATGACGCCAGGAGACGGCTCTTTTCAAAATGAATTTATCCAGTTGGCAGGCGGAATACCGCCCTCGTTTGGCAAATCAGGAGCGGTCGTCCGGGTGACCGAAGAAGAATGGAAAAAGTTTAACCCCCAGTTTATCTACTACTGTGGAATCGAAGGGAGACTCTTTCAGAAACTTTTCGACAAACCCGGCTGGAAAGATGTGGAGGCAGTGAAGAACAGCAACTACGCCCACTTTCCTTGCGACTTGACCTGTCGAGCATCCGTGCACATGGGTGATTTTGTTGCATGGTTAGCCGGAGTAATTTATGCGGATGAGTTGACTAACGAAGATTTTGACTTGTCTCCGGACGCGGTGTCACAGTCTCGTGGGATCACGGTCGATCTCCCTTATGTGAAGGCAGCTCAAGTGATTGACGCCAGCATCCATGATTTTCCGACTCAAACCCTCCTGATCGACTTCACGGAGCCAATGAGCTGCGTAAACTCATGTGCAGGAAGCGCTACAAGAATAACTACGGTTGGGAATCACTACTTCTCCGCACCTCTTTGGACTATCGGACACAGTACTTCTATCGATTCTCTCAAGAACAAAGTCTGCACCCTCAGTACACGGCGCCCTGAAAGCACTTCGCTCCTGTACACAGGCGCGAAAATGGACAACCTATCGATACAGAGGACTGATTATAAAGACATGGTCGTCTATGCGCTGGTCACTGCGGGAGTTGAAACCAATGCTATCTGTTCGTCCGTCGATGAAGGAAAATTCTATGAGCCCGGGACAATCAATATCATCATCCTCACGAACATGCGACTCACGGCAAGGGCTCAGGCCCGAGCAATAATAAGCGCAACAGAAGCGAAATCAGCAGCCCTCCAGGATCTCGACATCCGCAGCAGCTATTCTCCGCGGTATCAGGCTACAGGAACCGGAACGGACGAGGTGTTGGTTGTGGAAGGTCGTGGGAAAACAGTCGAAAACACTGGCGGCCACTCCAAGTTGGGAGAGCTGATTGCCAAAGGAGTATATCAGGGCGTCAAGGAGAGTATTTCCTTGCAGAACGGTCTGTCAGCCCGCCGAAGCGTCTTTCAACGACTCAACGAACGTAAAATTGATCTGTACGGACTGGTAAGCGAATGCGGCAGGTTTTCTCGAGAAGATGTTTCAGGCATATACGCAGGATTGGAGAAACTGCTGTTAAATCCTTCGCATGCAGGGTTCCTGGAGTCATCATTCGCTCTTGGCACTGCCTGTGATAGCGGTCTGGTTTGCGACATCAAGGCTTTCCAGGACATTTGCAGACACAAATGCGAAGAAGTTGCAGGTTGCCCGGTGGACACCCTGATCGAGTTTGTTCCCCGTGACATGGCCTCCAAGCCTATCCGCATGGCTATTGACGCTTTTCTGAACGGTCTTAACAAGCGGAAATCTGCATCCTCCAAAACTTCTTCTGTTGGGGGGCAAGGGAAATAAATGGGTTCGAAGATGAGGGCTTTCATTGCAATGCAAGTGTGTCTGGCGGTAGGATTGTGCTCGCAGGTGTGCCATGCGAATCATATCGCCTTCCTCGTGTCGGATTCCGATACCTTGGTAGTCTCACAGGCCGTCCGTGGGGATGCGCTCCCGAAAACCCTGAAAGTGAGCATATACAGTCCGGAGAATCTCGAAAAAAGTGAAAAGGCGAAAGAAGGGGTTCGCAACGCTGACGTCATCATCGTAGATGTAATGATTCACGAGCTCGTCGATCACCTGGAGAAGAACATCGATGTCCCAAAGAGGCGTATCTACGCTGTAAGAGCTTCGAGAGACGATGAATCCCTCAAGAAACGAGGAATTGTCTTCGACGATGAAGTGAGGGAATTCTACCACCATCTGGAACCCGACAACATTCGCAGCCTTATCCTAAAGGTCGCCAATCGTGAATTCGATCGATTCATTCTGTATGAAAAGCCGAAGCCTGCACCGCTTCTCGGCATGTATCATCCTGACTCTCCTGCCTCGTTTCCCGATCCTGACAGTTACCTCGCGTGGTATCGCGGCCGCGAAGGTTTTCGTCCCGAGGCCCCGATGATTGCTCTTTTGACGTATTCCCCTCTCATCGGCTCGGGACAGGTAGATTACATCGACCAGATCATACGGAAGCTCGAGGATTCCGGCTTCAGTGTTGCCACTGCTTTCGGCTGGGACCCGGAGGTTCTGAACAAGCTCATGAGGGACAAGTCAGGCAAGCCCTATATGGATATTGTTCTGGCTTTTTCCTTGAAGTTTCAGTCAGCTCTGGATGAATCCGTATTCTCGAATCTCAAGAATCTCGACGTTCCGATTTTCAATCTTTTGAATGTCTATTACAGTACCATCAAAGAATGGCAGACAGATCCCCGCGGACTCACGCCGATCGAAGTCGGGTGGGCTGTCTCAAACCCCGAGCTTTCAGGGCTGATTGAGCCGAGCGCAGTGTCCGGCAAAGAAAAGCGAATAGACGAGGAAACCGGCCAAACAGTATTTCTCCACAAGGCGATCGCCGACAATCTGGAACTCATCATCCCGAGGATCGGAAACTGGCTGCAATTGAGGCGGAAACCGAACGCAGAGAAAAAAGTGGTCATTCTTTTCTACAACAATACTCCCGGGAAACAGAATGTAGGCGCAAGCTACTTGAATGTTTTTGCAAGCCTCCAGGAGATTCTCGACCGGTTACGGAAGGAAGGATTCGCGGTGGGCTCGAGGGCCGATCTCACCAGTGAGACGATTCGAGATCTCATCCTCAAGACAGGTAGGAACATCGGCAACTGGGCTCCAGGGGAACTCGACGATATGTTACGAAACGAAAACGTCGTTCGTGTGCCTGTCGCAACATATATGAAGTGGTTTGCAGCACTCCCGGAAGATTTCCGCAAGGGAGTCCTCGATCAATGGGGAGAAGTGGATAAGTCGGATCTCATGATCCGCAGCGGTGAAATCATAGTGCCCGGAATTATTGTCGGAAATGTGATGCTCATGCCTGAACCTTCACGCGGTTTCACCGACGACCCCATGAAATTGTATCATTCTCCGATCCTCTATCCTCATCATCAATACGTGGCGGCCTATCTCTGGATGAAACATGGTTTCCAAGCGGATGTCCAAATCCATTTGGGCACGCACGGAACCCACGAATGGCTGCCCGGAAAGCAGGTGGCCCTCAGCACCAGTTGTCCTCCGGACGTTCTGATTACCGACATCCCGAGTCTCTATCCGTACATCGTAGATGACGTTGGTGAAGGGATTCAGGCAAAGCGCCGCGGAAGAGCTGTCGTTGTGGATCATCTCATCCCTGCGGTAAAGGAGGGCGGCCTCTACCAGGAATACAGCAAGCTCTACAGCATGATAAGCCAGTACTACGCTTCGCGCTCCACGGGAGCAGAGACTGCTGGAGTAAGATTGCAGAGCCTGGTGGAGCTCATAAAAAAACTGGGCATTGATAAGGACTTGGGCATTACAGAGATCGGCGACGAGCAACTCCGCAGTGTCGAAAACTACCTTATTGAGGTTCAGGGCAATTTCATGCCGTACGGTCTCCACACTTTCGGTTTGTCTCCTGATGGTGAAGCTCTTTCCGAAACCGTCCAGTTCATTCTTAAGATGCATCCTAAACGCGAAGGTGGCGACGTTTCTAAAAGACTGTCCGAATCCGGCCCGATGGAGCTTGATAGATTGGTCGCGGGACTGAACGGCCGCTACGTTCCGCCGGGCGAAGGCAACGATCCTTTTCGCAATCCCAATGCTATTCCCACGGGCAAGAATTTCTACGGCTTCGATCCTGCAAAAATCCCTTCTCAAGCTGCATACAAATTGGGAGTCAAAGCAGCCGAGGAAATCATCGACCGAAGCCTGAAGGAAAAGAAGAAATATCCCGAGAAAGTGGCAATGGTGCTGTGGGCTACTGAAACCATCCGCAACGAAGGAATTAATGAAGCGACTATCCTGCACCTCATGGGTATGAGACCGCTTTGGGATAGTAGCGATCGTATTGCCGGGGTCGAGCCCATTCCCGGTTCACTCCTCAAAAGACCCCGCATTGACGTCCTGATAAATGCTTCGGGACTGTATAGAGACCTCTTTCCAAATATGTTCGAGTATCTGGATCAGGCCGTGCAAAAGGCAGCGGTGTTGACCGATATTGAGAACCTCATACGAAAGAACAACGACCAAATCGAAGATCAGTTGATGCAATCAGGTATTCCGAAGGAAAAAGCTTCCATCCTTTCGCGGATGCGTATTTTTTCAGAGATGCCGGGAAATTACGGCAACCGGGTGTCAGAGCTTTCGAGTGCTTCCGGACTCTGGGAAAAGGACGACGAGATTGCCAAAGTTTTTCAACAGCACACGGGATATGCGTACGGTCAGGGAAAATGGGGCAACCAGGCTCAAGAAGCGCTGCGAGAGAACCTCAAACGATCCGATGTGGCTGTTCATTCCATATCATCTACTGTTTACGGAACCATGGACAACGATGACATGTTCCAATATCTGGGGGGGCTTTCACTGGCCATCAGCAAGGAAAGAGGCGAGGCGCCCGACACCGTGGTGACTTTGCAACAACGCCCGGACGATGTAAAAGTGGAAAGTCTCGGGAAGACCATAGGCAAGGAGCTGCGCACGCGCTATCTCAATCCCAAGTGGATTGACGGTATGAAGAAGGAAGACTACGCAGGCGCGAGGGAAATGTCCAACTTCGTGGATTACATGTGGGGATGGCAAACAACGACTCCCTTTGCCGTTGATGAAGCCAAATGGCGCGAAACATATGAAGTGTACGTGGAAGACAAATACAAGATGGATATCAAAGAGTTCTTCAACAAAACCAATCCCTGGGCATACCAGTCCATTGCAGCCAGGATGTTGGAATCGATTCGCAAAGACTACTGGAGAGCGGACGATGCCACCAAGAAGAAGCTCGCAGCGGAATACGCGGTTAACGTTGTGGAGCAAGGAATCGCTTGCTGCGATCACACTTGTAATAATCCTATGCTCAATACTATGGTGATGAACATTGTTTCCATACCGGGTGTATTGTCTCCGGAAATTGTGGAAAAGTTCCGGCTCGCTGTGGAAAAGGCCATAAAGAAGACACTGGATCAACAAACTACGGCAATGGCTGACATAAAACAGCAGGTCAATGAGGGGTTTAGTAAACAAGCCCCTGCTGAAGCGAAAGAAAAGCAGAAGAAAGAGGCTGATGATAAGAGTAAAGAAGATGTGGAAGGGTACAAGATGGAAGAGGTGAATTCTCAGGACAAAACGACTGAATTACCTTCTTCAGGAGCCCAGTGGTACGCGATAGTCTTCTCTGCGGCCGTCATAGTGCTTGTCGGGATAGGCATGATCGTCCGGAATAGACGAAGCCGAAACCACTAGCGCAAAAACGTTGCCGTCAAGGCCTCAGGCCTTCTTGTACCTGCAGCCATGTGCCTTGAGCAAAGTCAGTTCGAGAACTCTGACAAGCTTTTGCCGCAGTCCATTGATAAGAGAGAATGGTCTTTCTGCGGAATCAGGCTCTGTGCAAGTTGTAGTATGCTACGGCCATTTTCCATCGTAACAAGCTTCATAAGGGATATGCCGGTGTAACTCATAATCAGACGGTAGCTGAGATCGTTCCACAAACGGGTGAATTCATCCAAACTGGCCAAGGATTCTTTGTCATTTTTCAATTGTTGCCGGGCTTGGGAAATGGCAGTCCTCACCCGTTCGTCCATCTCTCCGATTGTTATCGTAGTATTTTCCATAGATCCCTCCTTTACGCACGATCTGGACACTCCTGACCGGGAGTGGCTAGAACTCAATTCCACATTGGGCGGTTACCCCGAAATCAAAATGGTGTCGCACAGCTTTCATATCGGTTACCATATCGGCAATCTCCACTAGGCATTCAGGGGCGTCGCGACCGGTTATCATTATGTGCGTCCCTTCAGGACGATTGAAAAGCACGTCTTGCACCTCACATTTATCTATGACGTCATATCTCAGAAGGTACGTGAACTCATCAAGGACAATGAGCCGGTAGCTCGAGGATAGAATGAGTCCTTTTGCGAAGGACCATCCTTTTCTTGCGGCTTCAACATGCGTTGCCATCCCTTTGGGGTTCCAAGTGAACCCTTCTCCCAAAACATAGACGTCCAGGAGATCCTTGAAACGATCGGACGCAACCAACTCGCCGCTTATTCTGGTCCCTTTGATGAACTGGATCAGGCACGCGCGGTAATCATGGCCGATAGCTCGAAAAATGAGCCCCAAAGCGGCTGTAGTCTTCCCCTTTCCGTTACCGGTATTTATCATGAGAAGTCCTTTTTTCACCAAAGCTCTCCAGCATAGAATGATTGCCAAAAATCCTGACGTTGATCCCACGCTCCAACACAAGATATTAGTGGGGACCGGCGTCCCGGCCGGTCCATTCGATTGATATCATTGATCATATTGAAGAGGTGTCGGCACGGAGGCACGGCACCCACCATTATCCTTCTTCGATCGGACATCAATTCCGGCAATTGTCACAAAAGTGCACAACCCGTATTTCGCCGGGTTGATTCTGCACCTGGACTGCATACCCGCGGAACTCAAACCGAAAAGAGAAAAGAGGGAGGCGTCTTAAAACGACTACCTCCCAAAGAGCAGGTCTGTCGCTCGAAATCCCCGGGGAAGGTGGCTTTTCCCGGGCGTAAATTACTATTTTCGGTTTCCGTTCGAACTCAAAAATGTTAATTGCCGGGCCAAGGCAGTCCGATCTTACGGCCGAGGGTAAACAGTCCCCCAACAGCCGCCCCGCGTGCATGATCCAACCAATTTGCATTTTTCGAGCACGATCCTAATGGCACCGGACATGAAACATTGCTGTTATTGTTTAATTCTGCTTTCTCGAGATAGGAATTGTAGGCCAACCATTCCTGCAGTTCGCAGAGGTTACCGGTTTTGATGTACCCGAGCTTTTTGATTTCAACCCTGGCGTAACAATCCGGATCGTTCAGTCTGAACTCGATGAGATCCTCAGGTAATACCAGAAACAGTTCGCGAATGGGCGCCGCCCCGGTCTCAATGACTCCCTGATCTTTCAGATCCCAGTACCCTCTGAAGGCATAATGACGATATGTAAAAAAGCGCCTCCGAAAAGAAGCTTGATCTGCTCTTGTATGGATCAGTCCCCAGATTCCCGGACATGTGGCCCGAAAACACACCCCTTGAGAATTGCCCAGCAGCACGGGTTTATCCGTGCAGGTAAGCTCCAATCCGCATTCGGGTCGGGATTGTCTCTGCGATCCGCCGTCGCGTGTCTCTAAAGGTTGAATAGCGCATTTCTGAAGAGGGGGACCGGCTTGAGCGTTCAGAACAATTCCCGATAACAAAATAGCTCCAAGTATCGTCGCAAAAATCTGCAATTTTCTCACGTTGAATACCTCCTTACTTGCCCGACGTCGTAGCAATCTTGACCGGTCCCTAAAAGTTGGCCATGGTACGGAATCTGGCTCCCAATCCATAGACGCTGTCGACTCCAGCCTGCACCGATCCGTACAGACGTCTTTGCATTCTGTTCAAGTCTTCACGTGTCGGGACTTTCATACGGTTGAAATCCATATTGGCTTTCAGCCCTGTATAAAAGGTGCGCCCCTCGTTCGGATACCAGGCGGCAGGAACACTGGTTCCCAGTGGGCTGGAAGTGCTGGGGGCAGACTTGGTGCCAATGATCGCATACTGCGCATCCGAGAAGTTCTTGATTCCAAAATAGAGTGTGACAGTGTCACCAAGGAAGGTCTGAGAAAACGCCAGATCTCCCCATTTTGCGGGTTCAAGAGGTTCGGCTATGTTGTACGGATCGTTGATCCGATAACGACTTCCAATATAGTGATACGTGATGAGGCCTGAGAAGCCCCATTCCCTGTTATTGTATTCCAGCGAAAAATTTCCCATCTCTCCCGGATTCTGGTACAGCCATTTGTCTTCGGTGGTCAGACCGTTGAGAGGAGTCAATGCCGGAAGGAAGTTGCTTCGGACAAGCACCTTCTGCCTTGTCCAGTTTCCTTTTACCGTCCAGGAAGGTGTCACTTTCACAAGGCCTTCCAGCTCAAGACCTACATGTGAGACATTTTGAACATTAACGTTTCTCTGGTTTCCTGCGTCATCCATTCCGTAGAGAATCTCGTTATCCATATCCAAGTCGTAATACGTTGCGCTTGCATAGATGTTGCGGTTAAACCAGTGACGTATTCCTACTTCCTTCAAAGTGCCTTCTTCCGGGTCTAACAGCCAAAACGGCGGATCCGGCGGGAGTCCGAACGACCCCAGGTTTACCATGTCGTAGAATTCGGGAAATCGGTACATTCTGGAATGCTTGTAATATGTGCTGGAACCGAGTTCTTTGTCGTAAACAAGCCCCAGAGCCCACTGAGACGCACTCTTGTTCCTGTCTATTCTCTTTGCATTCGTGACAACCCGTGCCGCATCGTTTGCATAGAGATCGGGGAGATCGTAGTTCTCTATGCGATACCCAAGGTCCACGTACAGCCGATCCCAGAACCTGGTCTGGTTCATCACGTAATAGCTCAAGGATTCCCTGTAGCCCGACTGTTCAGCCTGGTGCTCGACTGCGTTGGTGCCGAATGTCTGAACGATCTGTCTTGATTCTCTGCCGAATTTGCCGTCCCACAGGTCGGACCCCACGGTTAACTCGTTCGTCACAACAGAATATTTATCGGTTCGGAAGTACTTGAACGAGAGCCCCGAATCGATCCAGCGCTGGTCCGACAGGCCGAACCAGCTTATTCCTGTGGTCCTCTGGTCGGATCGTCTATAACTGTAGATAGCCTCGAAGGTACCCAGTCGATCACCGCTATAGAGCAGTCGTCCGATGGTCACAGCGTCCCACAGCTCGGTTGGGCCGTCCCACACAGGTGACAAACGCATTCCGAACCCGTAATCGAATATTGCCACATCGCGGATATCCCTTCTTCCCCATTGGGGTTGCTGCACATATGTGGCATTGCCGTTCCGCCGATCCGACAACAACTGAGAAATCTCAAAAGTAAGATTAGGGGTAATCTTCCAATTGATGCTGCCCTGCACGTTATAGAGCATCCAGGGGCCGGGCCGAGGAACGAACTCTTCGTCCAATCCATTGCCTTGATAGAGCCGGAATCCCTCAGTGAAGAACCTGCCTGCGAAGATACCCGCTGCTATCGGGCCATACACCATGTTGCTCGCAACCCACTCTCTGTCGGATTGCCAGGAGCCAATCTCTGCGCCCCAGAATGTTCCGGGGTTTTGCCGAGGTCTCTTGGGGATGATGTTGATGGTTCCCCCTATCGCCTTCTGACCGAACTGAACGGTGCCGTCTCCTCTTAGTATTTCGATACGATCGATCAACTCGGGAAATATAGACATCCAGTTGGCGTCACCCAGTGGAGTGTTCAGCGTTCTACCGTCGTAGAGTAAGGACACTCTATTACCCGGCTCATTGGAAAAACCTCTCAACACAACCGCGGCATCGAAAGGTGTAGCGGAATAGCCCGACGTATATACACCCGGCTGGCCTTGAATCATGTTTGGAACCCCTATGTACCCTAACGATTCTACGCCCCGGTTCGGGACGATACTGACTGCAGCGGGTACATTCGCGAGATTCTGAGGCCGCCCTCCTGTGGAGACCACTTCACCGGGAGTAAGTGGATAGTCGGAACCCGGTTGGCCTGAAGGAATTGGATCGCCTGTGCCAAACCCCCCGTCGGTAGTCCCGGTTCTCGCTTGCGATTGCCGCCGATCCTGACGCGGGGCTTCGATCTCTACAGGAGCAAGCTGCTCTGTCGGCAGATTCTGTGCCGTTTCTGAAGACGATCTCTGCTGTGCATTAACCGTTGTTAGTGCGGGGCCAAAGGAGCATGTCAACGTTAAAACGAACCAAACGACTATGATATAGAGAAGAGTAGTTGAATCCCTCATGTCTGCATCTCCGATTAATATGTCCTCAGGGAAATTGAACTCGACAGCCTCGCATCGGCTACCGACAAATAGGTGGAGCACACGGAGAAGCTTTGTGAATGTCTCCGGCAAATCTTCCATTTCGGAGCAGACTTCCCGGCAAATTCCAGATTCCTGATAAGAGGTTTTGGGGGGCCAGCGCCGGAAACTGGTACTCTTCCACAAGCATCGGTGGAAGGTTTGGACTGCATGTCGGTACACAAGGTACCGGCGGTAGCGGCGCAACCGCAGGCCCGCCCGGAGCGCAGGTAACAGGTCTCCGACAAACAGGAAAACAACCAGCGGGAGATTGCGTCGGATAACAACCGGACACTCTCTGCGGAACAGGATAATTTGGACCGCAGGAAGGCGCATTCACTGGCTTGCATGTTCCTCTGGGAACAGGGCACAGTATTTCGGCAATTCTGAAAGGCAATGCCAACGCCGCTCCAGCCAGCCCCACCGTACATTGAATGATAGGTCTGACCGGCCCGGGATCACGAACATAGAGTGGTACGAGTTTGGGGTCGTGTACGGATTCCGGCCCAGAAAACGATCTAACTTTGTGGGGAACAGGGACACACGAAAGAGGTGCCTGATTGCAGGCTCCTCCACGCCGCGACATGTGGCCGGGGTTCGCCGGCATGGTTGGATATGGGGACTGGGGGCCAATATAGCCCGGAGTGTATGGCATTGACGAATAGCCTGGAGGTGGGCAAATACCGCCCGCCTGGCATTGCATCTGAACACCTAACGATAGACCGATAAGTGTGACGACTAATCCTATAAAACTCCTCTTCATTGGATTCCTCCTCATGAGACAAAACTCTCACCCAAAAATGATCCGGATTGCACTCACCATTCTGGAATGAACAGCAGGCTCAATGTCCTGCCTTTTCTTCCAGTTCCGGCTCCAATGTGCAGCGGTAGATACGGATAAACTTCGACACCTGCTGTTTGGCCGTCCAAACATGCCGAGAAAAAGTGATGTTGACTTGAGGAGCTTAGGCTTGGATAATGGCGGGAAGGGAATGCACATGAGATTCCCGCTTGCCCTGGGTTCCGGCGCCATCGGAACCTGGGGTTTCCTTACCTGCTCTTCATTTTAGAAACGAGTACAGCCTGAAACCAAAAAACCCTCCTTCGCGCGTTGGGGCGAAAGAGGGTGGTCTGCGTGCTTTCACCCATCCCGCCCGCGCAGGACATCTTCGGTGACCTTCATGCTTGGGTATTCTGGCTTCCGTTTCGACCTAGTCTCCGCGCCTTCCCGAAAGAATTTCTTCCAGTGGCTATTAGCGGATTTCGTTCACGGTCACAGCTGCGGGGCAGCGTCGGTCTTTCACCGACTTCCCCAAAGCACGTTGGTTTGGACTAAGAATAAAAGACTATCAAACAAATCCTATCAACACTGGTCGAGAGATGTCAAGCTGTTTTGTGATCCGTGCACAAATTCACTCAAAGTGAGGAGATGAATTCGTGCAATCCTCCGGATTCAGCAAATGTTCGGCTTCATGAATTTCCGGCATTGTCCGTGCTGCATCATCGAAAAATCGCATCCGTCGCGTGGAATCTGTAAGATTTACGCTCTCGCATGTTGCTTTGTTGAAAACACATACAAACTAAGTATAATGCCATTTTGGTGATGATTTTCTTGTGAACTCATCACTTCAAAGCTGATGAAAGGTCAAGTATGACGATAGATTTGGAGATTATGTGAATACAAGAACAATTTCAGGGCGTTATAGTATTAGAGAAGAGGTTGCGAACAGCCTTACTCACTTGCTTGGAATCCTTTTTTCCATCACAGGCATGGTTATTTTGATACTGTCTTCAAGTGAATCGGGAAATATCTGGCGCATTATCAGTTGTGTCGTTTTCGGAATGACGCTAATTCTTCTCTACACAGCGTCCACATTATATCACGGAATACAAAACCCGAGTGTAAAAGCGTTTATGCGGATCATCGATCATTCATCGATCTTTCTTCTCATTGCAGGCACGTACACTCCATTTACATTGGTAAATCTCAGAGGGCCATGGGGCTGGTCTCTTTTTGGCATTGTCTGGGGACTTGCTTTTTTGGGGATAATCGTTCAGACAGCTTTGCTTCGTCAATGGGTTGGTATTTCAGTCGGATTGTATGTCATCATGGGGTGGGCCGTTGTTGTGGCTATCAAACAAATGCTCGTGGCTGTAGCGCCACCCGGGATGATGCTTCTGCTCGCAGGGGGGCTTGCTTATACTTTCGGGATTATCTTCTACGTCTGGCATAGATTGCCGTATCACCATGCCGTTTGGCATCTTTTTGTACTAGCTGGAAGCATCTTTCACTTTTTTGCAGTCCTGTTTTATGCTGTACCTCTGGAATATTAGGAGTATTTGCTTCCGACCTGAAGGTTTCTCGTGGGTGGCCGCGATGCGGAGCATCCTTCAATCCGTCGAAGTGCAGGGAAGGTGGGGATGATATGGCAGTTGACATAATTTCCGACCTTTTGAACACCCTTCCTTCTTCGCTTAATAAGGAATGGTAGGGTCCGGCGTCTCTGCCGGACCGAACTGGTCGATTTATTATGAAAAATGTGCCGGCACGGAGGCACGGCACCTACCGGTCTTCGAGAAGCGCTTTTCGCAATCGGACAAAAATTCTGACATTTGCTATACTCGTGTTCGTTAGACCAATTCAGCCGACAAAAAACTATTAAGAACCCGGGACAATTGTGAAATCCAACACATCCACTATGTTGAACCCGTAATAAATGTACACCGATCCAGCTCCTAGAAAATCGGTCGGTCGCTGAACGGTGAAATGGTAGGTATGATTGCCTCGTTTGTTCGTGAGGTGCACGGTTTCTTCGTACTGCCTGGAATTGGGTAGCTTTATCACGAATTTGAGCGGGCTCTCCGATCGCGATCCGACGTACGAAAAACGGATCATGAGTGTCAGTCTATCGGGATACTGGTCCGTATTGAAAGTTCTCGTATTTGCGACAAACTGGAACTTGTCGTCTTTGAATAAGGCCGGCCCGAACTGCAAATCGTAAATTGCTATTCTTCCGGGTATCTCCCAGGCAAGCTCGCCGCCTTCTCGTTTGATATCTTTCGAGGCTTCGGATTCCGTTGCCTGAGCGAAGACGTTGCTCTCCAGACCGAACTGAATCAAGAAAACGAGAAACAGAAAAATGCCGCTTCTTTTCCACGTGCGGAACGCCATCATGCTCCCCACCATTTGGGGGTTATGGGTTTGGCTGAAACGAGCGGAGCGCCGCTTCCTTGAGGAATGGTAATCCCCGGCTGAGGAGTCTGGGGCTGGCGTTGTTGCGGGACTTCTTCGGATTCTTCTTCTTTCATTAGATCGAAGAAACGATCTCCTAGAACCCTACCGGGAACCTGGTCCCCATTCTCGGAAGGTTTTTTCATCTTCGATCCCAGAAAGCTGAAGAGCCATGAAAACAAGATGATCAGAACCAACGGGATGAGGCTGTAAAGAATACTCTCGATGTCCTTCATAGGGACGCCTCCGGAAGCAAGCATGTCAACGAAATGATATTGCCATAAAATGCCGAAACGTTCAACGAACCAGAATTCCTCGTCAGATACAGTTTCGCAGTTATGCACAAACATTGCGAAGGCTGGGGTATCCTGGGCGGAGTGATTAGACGGCTTTGCGTCGTCCGGAGCGAAGGATACCTCCAGCCTCCTCCCAGATTATGAAAAGAAAAGCGAATCAATGTGATGAACACCGAGCGGGTGTTCAGGTGAAAAGGTGTTGAAATCTCAGTATTGCTGATGTAAATTAATGTGCTTGTGTGCATTCGTCCAGATTCCAAACCGGGCAGGAGGTAGTTTAGCCATGGCGGATCGTATTTTCAATTTCAATCCTGGGCCTGCGGCATTGCCGTTACAAGTGTTGAAGGAAGTTCAACAGGAATTCATCAACTTCAAGGGTTCGGGAATGTCCATATCCGAGATCAGCCATAGATCTGCGCTGTTCGAGGATGTTCTCAATGATGCGATCGTTCGGTTCAAAAGGCTTCTGAAACTATCGGACAACTTTAAGATTCTGTTTCTCCAGGGTGGGGCGAGTTCCCAATTCTTTATGGTCCCCATGAACCTGCTTCCGGAAGGCTCATCCGCGGATTATATCAACACTGGCTCCTGGGCAAAAAAGGCGATCAAGGAAGCGGAAATTTTGAAGAAAACCTGCAACGTAATCGCCTCGAGTGAAGACAAGAATTATTCTTACATTCCAAAGAAATTCTCAGTGAATCCTTCCGCTGCGTATCTGCATTTCACTTCCAACAATACTATCGAAGGCACTCAATGGGCTCAATTTCCGGATGGTGGCGGAGTTCCTCTGGTTTCCGATATGTCTTCGGATATGTTGTGCAGATCGTTCGATGCATCGCCATTCGGGCTGATCTATGCAGGTGCTCAGAAGAATCTTGGGCCGGCGGGAGTAACCGTGGTCATTATCCGCGAAGATATGCTCGAGAGAGCTTCCAAAGATGTGCCTACCATGCTGCGGTACTCGACTCATGCAGATAAGAATTCTCTTTACAACACACCGCCGTGTCTGGCCATCTATATTGTTCAGCTTGTACTCAAGTGGATAGAAGAATCCATTGGCGGACTGGACGCCATGGAGCGCCGAAACCGTGAAAAAGCGGACCTTCTCTACGGCTATCTCGATTCTACGGATTTTTACCGTCCCACAGCCGAAAAGGACAGCAGGTCCCTGATGAACGTGACGTTCCGGCTTCCGGACGAGGATCTCGAGAAGAAATTTGTTGCCGAAGCCGGAAAGGTCGGGCTTGGCGGACTCAAGGGTCACAGATCTGTGGGAGGATGCAGAGCTTCCATTTACAACGCGCTTGGTCTGGATGGTGTGCAGAGCCTCGTAGACTTCATGAAGACTTTTGCCCAAAAGAACGGCTGACCGATTCCGTAATTTACATCAGGCGGCGACATGGAGCGCTATCACATTCTGGTATCGGATAATTTGCACGAGAAAGGGATAGAACTCTTCCGAGCACGTGATTGGTGCGATGTTGACGTCGCAACCGACCTTTCGCCGGAAGGACTCAAGAAGGTTATCGGCAAGTATCACGGTCTGGTTATTCGGAGCGCAACTAAAGTAACGGCCGATATAATCGCCGCCGCATCCAACCTCAAGGTGATCGGAAGAGCGGGTTCCGGCCTGGACAATGTCGATGTTCCCGAAGCCACTCGCAAAGGGATCGTGGTGATGAACACTCCCGGCGGGAATTCTATGGCGACCGCGGAGCATACTTTGAGCCTTATCATGGCTGCATTTCGCCATATTCCTCAGGCGGTGGAGTCCGTGAAACTGGGAAAATGGGAAAAGAAGAAATTCCAGGGACGCGAACTCACCGGCAAGACTCTTGGGGTGATCGGTTTGGGCCAGGTGGGCAGTCTGGTGGCCAAGAGGGCTTCACGAGCGTTGAAAATGAACGTTCTCGGGTACGATCCCGTGACGACACCTCAAGCTGCCGCGCAGATTGGAGCCAAGTTAACTTCGCTGGAAGAGATTTTCCGTAAGAGTGACGTTATCACGGTTCATACGCCTTTGACGTCGGAGACCAGGGGTCTGCTCAATGCTGCTGCATTTGCAAAAATGAAGACAGGAGCTGTTGTCGTAAACTGTGCCCGCGGAGGAATAGTTGACGAAGCAGCACTTCTCGATGCACTGGAATCCGGCAAAATAGCGGCTGCATCACTCGATGTTTATACCGTGACCCCGCCAAAGGACAACCCTCTGGTGAAGCATCCTCGAGTGATTGCGACTCCGCACCTCGGCGCTTCCACAACAGAGGCGCAAATCAATGTTGCCGTAGCCGTAGCCGGCCAGATGATCGATTACCTGGAAAAAGGGCTTGTGCGCAATGCCGTGAATGCTCCGACAATCGATCCGAGCCTCCGGCCGAAACTTGAGCCGTACCTCGATCTTGCAGGGCGACTCGGACGATTTATGGCACAGCTTGCGCCAGGTCCGATAGTTGCTCTGGAGACGGTGTTTTGTGGTGAAATCGCTCAATGGGACGTGAAGCCGGTGACGAACGCTGTGCTGGTCGGTCTCCTGACCTGGTCTGAAGGGCCGAACGTCAATGATGTGAGTGCCCCGGCCATCGCCGAAAAACGAGGTATCCAGGTCTCTGAGACAACATCGAAGACAAGCCCCTTTTACGGGTCCACCGTGGGAATTCGGACTTCTTCCCCGGACGGTACGAAGGTCAACGTCCTGGGCGCTCTCATTCCTCGAATCGGAATGGAGCCGCGGATCATAGGTATTGACGATTTCGTCACAGAAGCAGTCCCTACCGGAGCGATGCTTGTGGTTGCGAACAAGGACGTGCCGGGTATGATAGCTGGTATTTCAGGGGCTTTGGCTCGCAGCCGTATCAACATAGCGCAGATGAATCTCTCGCGGGATAAAATCGGCGGCCAGGCCATGTCGATAATCAATATAGATACACCTGCAGACGAAATCACGCTCGAATCCATACGAGGAATAGACGGTATTCTCAGTGTCAAGCAGGTGATTTTGTATTGATAACCAGCGCACAAGACATACGAATCGAAAAGATTACGAGAAAGGCATGAAATCTTGAGCACTCTTGTTATAGTAGGAACTCAATGGGGCGATGAAGGAAAAGGGAAGGTGGTGGATCTCCTCACGGGCCGTGCGGAAGTGGTCGTGAGATTCCAGGGCGGAAACAACGCCGGCCATACTTTGAAAGTCGGCGGCGAACAGATAATCGTGCATCTCATTCCGTCCGGAATACTGTACCCTGACACTCTCAACATAATTGCCAACGGGATGGTCGTGGATCCGTCCGTACTCTTGCACGAAAAAGAGACCCTGCGCGAAAGGGGCTATTTTCAACAAGATAAACAACTGATCATTTCCGATAGAGCCCATGTGATCATGCCTTATCATAAGGCTATCGATCTGGGCAGGGAAGAGATTCTCGGAAACTCCAGGATCGGAACCACCGGCCGGGGCATAGGGCCCTGTTACGAAGATAAAGCGTCTCGTATGGGAATACGGGTAGGGGATCTGCTCAGGCCGGATGTCTTGACCCGGAGAGTGCGGATTGCTCTAGAGGAGAAGAATTTTCTCATTCAGCACAGGTTCAATCTTCCCAAGATCGATGCCGATCAGGTGATCGAACAATATTTGGATTACGGTCAGCAATTGCTGCCGCATATCATGGACGCTTCGCACATCCTGCACACCCGAATTTCCGAAGGCAGCCGGGTGCTTTTTGAGGGTGCACAGGGAACCCTCCTGGACATCGATCACGGGACGTATCCATACGTCACATCCTCAAATGTGGTGGCAGGCAACGTATGCTGCGGCAGTGGAGTGAGCCCCACGAGGATTGAAAACGTCTGGGGAGTGGTAAAGGCATATTCCACAAGAGTGGGAGCCGGCGGTTTTCCGACGGAATTGAACGACGAACTGGGCGAACAGATTCGGAAGATCGGCGCGGAATTCGGCGCCACGACGGGCAGACCCCGCAGGTGCGGATGGCTCGACCTGGTAGTGGTGAACCACAGCGTGAGACTCAACGGGTTAACCGGCATAGCACTCACCAAAATGGACGTGCTTACAGGGGTCAATCCTATTCGCATCTGTACATCGTATGAACTCGACGGCAAGGCCGTGGACAGGGTTCCTGCAAATATAGAGGACCTCAATCGGGTAGTCCCCAAATTCAGAGAAGTCAAAGGATGGGACGAACCGCTTTCCTACTGCAGATCTTTTGACGATCTGCCCAAGAACGCACGGGATTACGTTGAAACAATCGAACATCTCACCGGGACTCCTGTGAACTTGATTTCCGTGGGGCCGGCCAGAGAGCAGAGTATTCTTCGCAAATCTCCATTTTGATGGAATCAAGTCTGAGAGAGCCCTTCTTGTAGGGTTCTCTCCACCCCACTGCAGCCCCGCCGTTTCAGTAGTACATCGAAAAAAGCATGCGATGTAAGAGGCAGGCGAAAAGAATAGTCAAGCCCAAGCTCGCTATATTCCCAACCAATACAATCAAGAAGGCGCGTTCTTCTGTGACATGCTCGTCTATTACTTTATTGATTCGCATACGGGTGCATATCCAGTAGAGGAATACCCATTCCAAAAATCCCACTATGAATTCGCTGATCAACATAATTGCGGGCGTATTATCCCCAAATTTCAGTATCCCTGAAGTCTTAAGAATGAATGGCCCGAATGGAGCAATAGGACTCGTGATCACATTTATGACCAGAATCCAAAAGAACAGGTGGATAGTAGTCTTTCGGGGCCATCTGAGAAACGCATACGCCACAAGGCACTCGACAACAATTGTTGTGAGATAGAAAATAGCCGTCTCATACACGAACCAGTATTTGTGAGAGTCAAATCCAAAGTCTCCGGCAATACCCGATTCCACTGCGCATGCCAAGCTCAGAAGGAAGACGATGGCAATTTGAAATGGGCGGATCTGTTGCAAGGTCGGCAGCCTCGTCTAGGAATCTCATTTGATATTGGCGCGAATAGTATTACGTCTTTTGAGCAGGATATGGTAAGCGCAACAAACCGCATTGATTGAAAAAGAAACCTCGAACGATGCGGTTCCCTATGGTCACCGCATCCTACAGGACCAGAGGACTGAAGACAGCATTTCAACGTGCCGAATCGATCATTGCCTTTCTTGCAAGGGCATCGGCCAATTCGTTTTCTTCGTGGTTATTGTGGCCCCGGACCCACTGCCATTCTACCTTATGTTTGGAGACAGCGGCATCCAGCTTTTCCCAAAGGTCGACATTCTTGACCGGCTTCTTCTGTGAGTTGATCCAACCGTTACGTTTCCACGATTTGATCCACTGGGTGATACCCTTCATGATGTACTGAGAGTCGGTGGTCATGCGTACCACGGAAGGCCGTTTCAGAGCTTCCAATGCCTTGATTGCCGCGGTCAATTCCATACGGTTGTTTGTGGTTAACCGTTCCGAGCCGCTGATCTGTTTTACCACGCCTTTGTACCGCAATATGGCAGCCCATCCGCCCGGACCGGGATTGCCGCTGCAAGCGCCGTCAGTGAAGATCTCCACGACGCTCTCTTCTTTTTGTTTGGATTTTTGTGTTTCTGTCATGCAGCCACGATCCGGACGAATACTTTCCTGCTCCTGGGGCCGTCGAATTCGCAGAAAAAAACACCCTGCCACGTTCCCAGGACCGGTTTACCGTCTGCAATGATAATGGTCACCGAACTGCCCACGATGGAGGCCTTGATATGAGCATCGGAATTGCCCTCCGCGTGCCTGTACGAATCTGAATGAGGCACCAGTTTTCCCAGTTTCTCTTGAATGTCCTGGGCCACGGAAGGATCTGCCGCTTCGTTTATGGTCACGCCCGCAGTGGTGTGCGGCACGAAAACAATCGCCAGCCCGTCCTGAACACCGCTTGCTGATATAGTGTCCCGGACGCGGGAAGTTATGTCCAAAAACTGGACTCTCCCATTGGACTTCACCTCAAATGTCTCCATCAATGCTCCCTCAGTAATCGATGTAATACCGATTCGCTTCCAAGGCATTAATATTGGGGAACCTTTTTGTTAAAAAGGTTCCCCAAACCCTTCCAAAAAACTTTTAACACTTGTCCAAATCACGGTTTTTTCTCTTGAAAAAATCGTGATTTGGACGAATATTAGAAGTTCTTGGGAAGGGGCTCGGGGAAACACTTCTTCCAAGAAGGGTTTCCTCGATATTAACTCTTTAGAAGCGCATGGTATACATACTATTCTTCGTCTGAAATATCGACCCCTGTGAAGAGGGCTTCTACAAATTCTCCTGCGTTGAAGTCCCGGAGATCGTCCATTTTTTCCCCGATTCCCACGTACCGGATAGGGATTTTCAGCTCGTTGGACATTCCCACGACAACGCCGCCTTTTGCCGTTCCATCGAGTTTCGTGAGCGCTATGCCGGTGATGGGAATGGCCTCATTGAACGTTCTCGCTTGGAGAATTGCATTCTGGCCCATGGAAGAATCGATCACCAGAAGCGTTTCCTGGGGAGCTGACTGAAGTTTTTTCTCCATAGTCCTTTTGACTTTTTTGAGTTCTTCCATCAACGGCACTCGAGTATGGAGTCTCCCTGCAGTATCTACCAGTACCAGTTCAAAATCCTCTTTGATGGCGCGATCCATGGCCTCAAAAACTACAGACGAAGGATCGGCTTTTTCTTTTCCTTTTACTATGGAACAGCCGACGCGATCCGCCCAGATCTGGAGTTGTTCCACTGCAGCGGCTCGGAACGTATCGCCTGCCGCTACGAGAACCTTTCGGCCCGCAGCTTTATGCCGTGCTGCTATTTTGGCGATGGTCGTTGTCTTGCCGGACCCGTTCACGCCGATTACCATGACCACAAAGGGCTCTGACCCGTAGCCAACTCGCAATGGGGCCTCGACTTCGGAAAGCATGTCTTTCATGACCGATTTCAAATGGTGAACAACCATTTCCGGGTCGTGGACTTCCCTTCGCTTGATGCGGTCTTGCACACTTTCCAACAGTTGATACGCCGTCTTTACTCCTATATCCGACGTGACAAGCAGTTCTTCGAGCCGGACAACCATCTGTTCGTCAAGCTGTTTTTTTCCGAGGAGAACCTCGTTGAGACCGCCGAGAAATCCCTTTCGGGTTTTGACCAGACCCTTTTTCAGTCTGAAAATGCTTGGCTTTTGTTCCTCCGGTTCTTCGGGGGCGAGAACCTCGACCTCCGGCTCAGGTTCCGGCTCAGGTTCCGGTTCGGGTTCAGGGATTGGGGGAGCCGCGGGAGCTTCCGGCTCAACCTCTTCTATTCTGTCTCTGCGGAAGAGCCGCTTAAAAAAACCGGCTTTTTGTTCTTTCTCGTCACTCATATTGAAACTATTTCCATTCGGAGTTTTCAAATCATTAGGACAATTTTGGCGAAAGGTTGTCCCACATCTGAAGAGTCTAACAGGGGATTCGGTACCGGTCAAAAGAAATTAGTTAATCCAATTTCTAGAAAATGAATTGAATATCTTATTATTATTGTGCTAAAGTAATTTCAGACCAGCGAGGAGGAAAAGCCTGATGTGGAAATTGAGAAACTCAAGAATCGTTATACCTGCAGAGTTACATGAGAAAATCCTTCAGTCCTGCACTCCCATTAACGATACTTCCAGCGAAGTGGTGGCGGTCAGGCATGCACCGGTAAAAAAGATGAAACCCGAGAAAAGGACACTCTGGAAAAAGATATTGGACTGATACGTGCACATTTCGAACATATGGGGAGCTTTTCTCTTCACGAAAGGTCTCCCCGACTCACTTCCTTTACATGCGCCTGTACACAATTCCGGAATCAGCCTGTTGCCTCATGATAATTCAGCATAAGACTGTTTTTCGAAAAGCTGCTTCATCTGTAATCGAACACCGTGTCATATCCGGGTGCGGACCGGTTGTTCACTGGTGTTCAGGAAAAATGCGACGTATTTCAAAGAAGATTGGTCCTCTTCTTAAGGCGTACGTTTACTGCTTCGTTCTTATTGTCCCGTTTATTATGGTTTCGTCGGCTCCTGGAATGCTTCAAAAGCGTCTCTCGTTTGTCGCTGCCCAACAGGAATTGGAACGGCTCTGTCGGGATCGCTCCGGGGACAGAGAACAGTGGAATTCCGTAATCAACGCGTTCGTACTCGCTCATGTCACAGGGAAACCCGCCTCGAAGCAGACCCTGTACTATGCAGGGAAGGCGAGTCTCGAATTATACAAAGTGAGCGGAAAACCCGAAGATCTGGACAAGGCGATACGATACCTGAACGATTTTAGTCGCGTATGTCGTACAGGTCCATATTTCATGAAGGGTTTGAAGGCTGCCAAAGAAGCGCACACCCTGAAGCTCAAACAGAGCGGCAGGTCCAATACTATGGCTTGCCCGTCTTCAAGTATGCCCAATGCTTCAGCGGTTTCCCAACAGCCGCTGGAGCGTGCTGCCGAGAAATCGGACAAACTCGCGAGCACACACGTTGCGGCCGATCCGAAATCTCTTAACAATGCTGCTAAATGGAAGCCCCGACCCGCGCTCCAGGGTAATCCTCTATATCTCGAATCAGCCGAGAGACGTTCGCCTCCGGAACGCATAGCTTCTCTCCCTCCAACGGATGCATCTCAGGATCTTCGTGCAAAACACCGGGACAAATGTAAGATTTTCACCATCGTGATAGACCCGGGACACGGTGGAAAAGATCCCGGCGCGGTGTCTCGCGACGGCAGCCTAAAAGAGAAAGATATCACCCTGGAAGTCTCGAAACGGCTCAAGACCGCTTTGGAGGCGAAAGGCAGCATGTTTCGAGTCGTTCTCACCAGAGAAGACGATAAAAGCCTGGCACTTCCGGAAAGGACCGCAGTAGCAAATTCCGTGGGTGCAGACCTGTTCGTTTCTATCCATTGCAATGCGGCAACGGATGGGACATCCAAAGGTATAGAAACATTTTATCTGGATAAAGCTGGTTCTCCCCGGGCCATGAGACTGGCTGCAAAAGAGAACGGGATTCCGCTTGTCAAGATGACCGATCTGGAAGCAACCTTGCTCGATCTCATGGTCACCTCGAAGAAGACGGAATCCGAAGAACTGGCAAATACACTTCACAAAGCTATGGCAACTAGTTTAAAGCGCAGAAAATTCGGTATCCGGGACAGAGGCGTCAAACGCGCTCCGTTTTATGTTCTGTTGGGAGCAAAGATGCCTGCAATTCTCGTAGAATGCGCATTTTTGAGCAATGGAAGGGATCGAAGGAGCCTGACTACTCCCGAGTATTTGGATGCCGTTGCCCAGGGACTCGCACACGGTGCGGAACAGTATGTGCGCGGCTTGGGCCGAGAAGGTTGAAATGGGTCAAAGCCATCCCGGAGAAAATGCGAAGGAATACGGCAAGGTAAGCAGAGTGCTTTCAGGAAAATGATGGAAGGCTCCTCTTTTCTGAATTACCGCCCCACATTTCCCACCCAATAGCGAATTACCCAGCCTTGAGACTATCATCTTTCATGTGGCAGTGATAAGATCTCCCGCACGCGTAAGGCCGAAAGGAGGAGGAAATGACTGAGCAGGTTTACCATGATTTGAGGGAACAATTGGATCAGTACTCGGTAGGCTTTCCCTCGACCGAGTCCGGAGTTGAAATCAAACTCTTGCAGAAATTGTTTACTGAAGAAGAAGCACTGATGTTCTTGAATCTCAGCATGATGCTCGAGACGCCTCAATCCGTGGCCGACCGAATCAAAGAAGACCCTGAGAAAGTGACGAAAATTCTGGAGCGCATGTTTGACAAGGGGCTCATATTCAGGCTCCGGAAAGGCGATTCTGTCCAGTATGGAGCAGTTCCTTTTGTGGTCGGATCGTATGAATTCCAGCTCAAGGGTATGGACCGGGAATTCGCAGATCTCATGGAACAATACTTTGTAGAAGCCTTCGGAAAACAGGGAATCGGTGAGAATCCTCCTCTGAGAACCATACCGGTCGGACGGGCAATTCAGCAGTCGTGGTCCGTTGCCCCGTATGAAGATATTCGGAAAATTGTGAGCAGCCAGAAACGAATCTCCGTAGCGAACTGCATCTGCAGAGTTCAGCAAGGTCTGAGTGAATCCGGGTGTGACAAACCCCTTGAGGTCTGCCTCATATTCGGATCCCATGGAGATTATTATGTCGACAGAGGCATAGCGCGATGGATAGACCATGAAGAAGCACTGCGGATCATAGATCGATGTGACGAGGCCGGGCTTGTCCCGCAACCATTCAATGCTCAGAATCCCGGCGGGCTCTGCAATTGCTGTGGAGATTGCTGCGGTATATTACGGTCCATAAAGCTTCACTCCAAACCCGCCGAAAAGGTAATCACCAACTATTATGCGGTAGCTGATGCAGACACCTGTTCAGGATGCGAAATCTGTCTGGACAGATGTCAGATGGATGCCATTTCGATAGATTCCGAGCAAGTTGCAACCATCGATCGTGATCGCTGCATTGGATGTGGGCTGTGCGTGACTACCTGTAGTACGGGCGCGATGTCTTTGATGACCAAACCCCCCGAAGAACGTCGAGAACCTCCTGCCACTCCGCGGGACTTGATCATGGAAACAGCGCAGAAAAGAGGAAAAACCTTGATTCCTCTTGCCATGATGAAGGGTTAAGCCAGCATAGAGGCTGAAGAAAATCGCATAATTTGAAGGAATCTGCAGGGCAGGAATCATGGGATTCAAGCCCTGCAGGAACTGCGTTCAAGGCACAGGCGAGAGTCAGGAATCAAGCAGGACTGAAAGAACAGTGGCCGCCGCATCCACAGTAGCCTCTGTCACATCTACGACATGTTCTGCGACTGCCCCGGTAATCTGTGCAGCGCCTCTTGCGATTGATTCGCCTGTATCGGCAGCACCATGGAACAGCGCCGTTCCGGTTTCATTTATGGTGCAAATTGTCTTCTCTACAAACTCGGAAGCACCGGCAATTATGTCCATGCCGACTTCTGCACCTTCTCCAAAATCGGAGAGGGATGATCCCGATTCTCTCTCTTTCTCCCGGTCGGGATTGAGCGCATTCAGTACATCCTGTTTATCTCTATCCGGCATTGTTGCTACCCCTGGAATTGTATGGTCTATGATCGCACCGATATCATAACGAGTGCAATAAAAAACGAACTCTGGTTTTTATGAACGGATTGCGCCTTTAGCTCAGCTCCGATCCGAATTGAAAGCATTTGCTTCATGGTCTGAACTATATATTTTGACACTGCAACCGCAGTCACTGTAAGGGCAGGTCTCGGAAAGTGTCTCAAAACTGTATTGACGCTTGACTCGTGCCACGATTCGCCATCGGGTAGGGCAGGTCTCGTGCCTGCCCTCCCGCAATGACCGGCACGGAGGCCGCTCACTACCGGGCACCCACGAGGGGCGCCCCTACCGATCCATTGACCGTCATCCGTGAGATAGGAACGTCTAACTAACCCCTCATCTGAACCAAGGAAATAATCCGTTCATGAAGAAGATCCGTCATACCATTGTCACAAAACTGTTCTGTATTGACGCGGCAATAGTACTGTGATATTCTGTAATTAACTGCAATGCTGGTATTTGCATCTTGCGCAGAAGCTGGGTGCTTTGAAAATTGTCTTCAATACTGTGTAAACATAAAGTGCGATGAACACTTGAACGTGAAGTTAATCTTTATTGAGATTGAACAGACAATCGAGAAAACAGAATCAGAGATCGAGAAACCGATCGCGTCTTCATTCAATTAGTTTATTTGCATTGATCTACATTGGAGAACAGCATGAACGTGCTATTGGTATATCCGAAAAGCCCTCGTAATTTGAATATCGGCACAGAAGATTCGGTGATAAGAGTTGCTTCAAAAAAGGCATACACCCCGCCGCTCGGGCTGTTAACAGTCGCTGCTCTGCTGCCGCACTCCTGGGATCTAAAATTAATCGATCTTACCTTTCAATGCATATCCGAGGAAGACTGGGCCTGGTGTGAGACTGTATTCACCACCGGGACGCTCATGCAATTCACACAAATTGCAGATGTCATCCGTGAAAGTAAGGAGAAGGGAAAAGTGGTGGCCGTGGGAGGGCCTGCAGCTTTCCATTTTCCGCATGAATTCGTCAATGTAGGGGCTGATTATGTCGCGGTAGGGGAGGGCGAGATCACTATTCCTCTGCTGTTGGAAAAAATGCGACAGGACGCAGCACCGACCATCATCAGAAGCGCGGAAAGGGCAGACCTCACCATGTCGCCCGTACCCAGGTTCGATCTGCTCGATATGAAAGCGTACGTTGACATGGCGATCCAGTTTTCGCGTGGATGCCCGTTTCAATGCGAATTCTGCGATGCCACGCAGATTTTCGGTCGAGAAGTAAGAACGAAAACTCCCGAGCAGTTCATCCGGGAATTGCAGACGCTGTACGATCTTGGATGGCGACGGGAAATCTACGTGGTTGACGACAACTTTGTGGGAAATCCAAAGAGATCGAAGGCGCTGCTCGAGATGATGGTCACATGGTCGAACGAGCATCGCAGGCCGTTTGAATTCTTTACCCATGCATCAATCAATCTGTCCCGTTCGCCGGATATCATGCGAATGATGGTGGAAGCGGGTTTCACCACTGTTTACATCGGTATAGAATCCACGGATAAAGAGGTGCTCAGAATTGCCCGGAAACTTCAGAACTCTTCAACGGATCTGGACGATGCCTGCAGCAAGATCAACGAGGCCGGGCTTCAGATCATGGCAGGAACGATTCTCGGAATGGACGGAGAACGTCCGGGAAGAGATCGAAGTCTGATAGAGTTCGTTTCCAAGAACAATATACCTCTGGTCGAAGTCGCTCTTCTCTACGCATATCCCGGCACGAGTCTATGGACCCGTCTGAAACGGGAGAATCGTCTGGTCAATGGAGAAAGAGAAGACCTTATCCAGAGCAACAACTTGAGGATGAATTTCCGGCCCACACGGTCTCTGGATGAAATAGAAACGGAATTCCTCAACACCATGAGCGCCCTCTACGATCACTCGGCCTTTCTGGATAGAGCTTTCCGCCATTTTCTTGCAATGAAACCCGTTCAAATGCCACTCTATCCCAAAAAGTTGGAATGGGCCGAAATCAGAGTTCTCATCATCACCTTCATTCAATGGGGATTTCTACGGAATACGAGAACCAAATTCTGGAGGATTCTCGTGAGGGCGTATACGAAGATGGATCTCAGAAGATTTCTGCTCCTGATCCGCTGTTGCGTGGCTCTGGAGCACTACGTCGGTATATATAACGAGTTCCTGGTTACTCTGAGACCGACAACGGCAAAATAGCCATTTCGCATTACTGTGTACCTGATACCATTATTCCTGCCCGTAGCAATCCAATAATTCGATATATCAACCAGCAAGCAGTCGCGTACTATAGATTGTGTAATTCTCATCCAAAGAACCGAACAAAGAAGGGTAATTGACGCCCAGGAAAGCAATAGTAAAATTATCAAAAACTAATTACTTAGTAAAATAGGTGGAAATTATACCCATTTGAAACGCTAAGAATTGGGTACAATTTTGCCTGCGCAAAAAAAGCTCGAAAATGACAAACAATATCAGGCTGTTTTGGCAGTGAAAAATATCAGGTAATGGCACGAATTCTGCATGGACATAGAAAAATTTGGTGATGCGTTGAGGTCTGTCTGCATCGACAACGCTTACTCTGAATTGTCGGTCGTTGACAGTCAGAATCGAGCAGCGCAAGCGATTCACCAAAAGAAATTACAGATTGACTCAGTTAGGAAAGGGTCTAAAAATGAAAAACTTACGCGTAGTTTTTATATCGGCACTGTTGATGAGTTTTCTTTTTGTTTCCGGGGCGTCGGCTGACTTCTATGTGGTCAAAGACAAAATGGGCACAGACAAAGTTATAGAAGGCTTACCGGGAATTGGATGGACAGTAATCTTCGGGCCTTTCAGCACTTCGGACGCTGCTTATCGAGCTGCAGGTATCGGCCGGGACTACAGGATGCCTGGCGGCATGTCGGGCATGCCGGCTCCTTCAGTCAATCGGCCGGAAGGCATCATTGCCCGGGAAGGCGAATTCGAATCTCTTGAGACTCCATTTATCCCCGGAGAAATGTTTGTCGCAAGGGAATTTGAGTCGGAGACTTTTCCCACGGCCCCGGCAACATCGGGAAGGAGATCTGAACGGGCCGCATCCGATGTGAGAGAATCCGGACGAATGGCAAGAGGTGCCGGAAAAGCCTCGTCTTCAGTGATGCTCGGTGACGATCTTGCCAAGTTTGATGTAATTCCAGCCAGCGTTGTAGACAATCAGAATCACGAGTTGGGGAAAGTCGAGCACATCGTCATTTCCAAGATTGGGAACGTGGAATTCATCATCTTGTCACATGACGGCAAACTCATTCCGATTCCCTGGGATCAGGTAAATGGAGACGCCATAAAAGATAAACTGGTCTTGAACGTGAAACTAGATCAACTGAACAATGCTCCCGACCTGAAGGGTAAAGATTTGCAGGCATTGGCCGGAGTGGATTTCCAGAATCGGGTCTTCAACTTCTTTGAGACCGGTGGTGCACGTGCTGAAACGGAGATGGGCCAAACAGGAACAGCTTCGAGCGATACTCAAATGGAGAAGAAGATCCAACAAAGTGGAGTAGAAGTTCAAAGCGCAGAGTAACTAACGCATTTCTTTCAGATTTCATCTGATTGCTCACGACAGCAGATGAGAATGGGGCATGGCTACTCAAAGTCATGTCCCATAATTTTTGGGAGTTACGGAAATATCCTTCGGTTCGATTCCCGCTTCGCTCTGTTGTTATATTATTGACTTCCCGTGCTTCTCCCGTTAGGCTAGTAAAAACAATTCCACTTTCTCTCGTGATATGTGCTCCTCTCGCCAACGAGTCAAAAATGAATACCTGTTCTCAGTGCGGAAGCAGCATTTCTTCTAAGAATTCATTGTGTTCTTCTTGTCTTACCGAGGCGGCGGAGTCTCTGGTTTCTGCCGCATGCGCTGGAGATCTAGCATCCATTTCCCGTGTGCTGGAATTGGGATGTGACATAGATGCGAGAAACGCCCTGGGCGAAACAGCATTGTGCAGAGCCTCACAAGCAGGCACGTGCGACGTAATTCGTTTCCTGCTCGATCTGGGCGCAGATGTGAATGCTTCCAATCGGTTCGGCCTGACGCCGTTGATGTATGCAGCCGAATTCGGTCACGTTTCTGCCGTCAAGCTTTTGCTGGAGAGAGGAGCCGATGTGGAGGCCAGGAATCTGTACGGAGGGCGTACAGCTCTCAGTGTCGCTGGAGGATGGTGCTCCGCCGATCACGATGCTTGTCTTGCCATTATCGAGCTTCTTCTGAATGCCGGAGCCAATCCTGGGACTCGAAGCGAAGATGGAAGTACTGCTTTGATCGATGCGGCTCGTGAAGGCAAAACCGGTGTAGTGCGCCTGTTGCTCCAACACGGTGCTGACATCCACGTTCGGGACGAGCTTGGCTATAACGGGCTGCTGAAGGCTGCAGGTGAAGGCCATGCGGAGGTAATTGACATCCTGTGCGATAACGGCTCCGAGATAAATTATCAGGATGCTAACGGCTGGTCTCCTTTGATGCTCGCCGCACGCGAGGGACGCCTTGAAGCTGTCCGTGTCATCCTGAAGCGAGGAGCCGAAATAGCGGGTCGAGACAGGAATGGCTGGACTGCACTCATGTGGGCTGCATCAAAAGGCCATGCCGAAATAGTGCAATTGCTCCTGGAGAAAGGCGCCGATCCGGAAATGACGGATCATTTCGGAGCAACCGCTCTCATGAAAGCTGCCAGAGGCAAGCACGTGGAAGCTGCAAAGGTATTGTTGCAGCATGGAGCTGATGTCAATTCGATAGACATGCACGATCTCTCCGCATTAATGCGGGCCGCCCGGAGCGGTTCTCCAGAGCTCGTCAAGATGCTGTTGGATAAAGGAGCCCTGCTCAATGCCGGCGACGAAGACGGCCGGACTCCATTAATGATCGCGTGCGCTGAAGGTCATGCTGAGTGCGCTCGAATACTCATCGACAGGGGGGTGAACCTGGATGCCGGAGACGAGTATGGTCGTACGGCTCTCGTGCATGCATGCCGCGCGGGACATGCCAAGCTCGTGAAATTGCTCCTGGAAGCTGGTGCTAAGGCTTTCCTTGCAGACGATGATGGAAGGACTCCGTTGATCTGGGCCTGCATGGGAGTCGGTCGGAGCGAAAAGTTGAAGAAAAGTGCACGCCTGAGGTCAGGAAATGAGATGCCTGAAATCGTTGCCATTCTCCTCAAACGAAAAGCTCACAGGAATGTCCAGGACAAGAACGGCAATACTGCTCTCATGGAAGCATCGGCTCGAGGCTTCCGGTCCTCCGTGGCTCTACTCCTTGAGAGTGGAATCAGCTTCAATACTGTAAATAATCAGGGGCTGACCGCTCTGAAATTAGCCGAAGCAGCAGGACACCACGATGTTGTCGAGCTTCTGAAGGGGTTCGGAGCCGAATAGCGTCGTGCACCAAGGATCATCTGATATAGTAGTTGACATAATTTCTGACCTTTGAACACCCTATCCTTTATAAGAACGGTAGGGCCAGGCGTCCCTGCCTGGTCGAACTAGTTGATTTATTGTGATAAATGTGCCGGCACGGAGGCACGGCACCCACCGATTTTCGAGAATCGCTTTTCGCAATCGGACAAAAATTCTGAATTTGCTATAATCTGAGACGAACCTCCCCTCTTCAGTTCTCATGAATTCCTCGGAGGAATTTCAACGTTACCCGCCGCCATCTTCATCAGGAGAAGACAGGTGAGTTGCGCTCGTTCAATGATGTCGTCCAAGTGCACGTATTCATCCTGGGTATGAATTCCGAACCCTCGAGGTCCCAGGCTGTCTACAGTGACCAGACCTGCTGCAGCCAGATTATTTCCATCGCACGTGCCGCCGCTGCCTATCCATTCCAGATGAAGTCCGATCTCTCGTCCGCATTCTGCGATCTGCCGGAGTAGATACAGTGTACGTGAATCCAGAAGTTTCGGCGGTCTACCAAATCCTCCGAATGTGTCCACACTAATTCCGTCCGTCTCGTTCAATTTGCTCTGAGTCTCGGTCAAGAGTGACTCGAAATCGTGCTGCTCCTGCGAATCGGCCACTCGGACATTCGTCTTGAAGAAAGCCCTGTCCGGCACCACGTTTGCCGGACCGCCTCCCTCAATGTACCCTGTGTTAACCGTGATGCCTCGTTGAGGATTCTGAATAGCATGGAGGTCTACAATCATCCGGGCTGCAGCCAGGATTGCATTGCGTCCCAGATGCGGGTCTCTTCCGGCATGCGCAGCTCGTCCCTTCACGAACGTTGAGAAATTTCCGGATCCTTTGCGGTGCGACACCAATTTGCCCTCAGTGCTGCAAGGTTCAAAAATCAAACCCACATCGTTGCGCTCGGCCACCTGACGAAGCAGATAAGCCGAACCCGGCGACCCGATCTCTTCATCCGGGTTGATGAGAATTTCCCAGCCGAGATTATCGGCCCAGGGGCTTTTCTCGAACATTTGGAGGGCAGTCAACATAACCAGCAGACCACCCTTTGCGTCGGCAACTCCCGGGCCGCGAAGAGTATTTTCATCAATTCGGGAGCAGCTTTGGAAAGGATGGTCCGGTGCGAATACCGTGTCCAGATGGCAGCAGAGGAATACCCGCAATTTCTGCTCTGGACGTTTCAGAAACATGAGAGCCTTGCCAAGGGGTCTTTCAATGACGTGACCTTCGGGTGAAAGTACCTTTTGAGGAGGCAGCTCGCAAGAGTCCTCCTGTGACCGGAGATCTGAAAAATCCTCCTGGAATAACGTCTGAACCCGCTGTATGCCTTCAAGATTGTAGGAAAACGAGTTGATGTCGGCCCATCGTGACAAAATCGATGCAAGCCGATCGCGAGTGTGTTCGCGAGTGTCCAAGAATGCTATAAAATCGGGATTATGCATGCTACACTTCTTTTATGTTGCTCAACGCAGAATGTCCTTGCTTGGCAATTCTTCGGGATATTACATTAATTATGTGAGATGGAGAAGTGAATAGAGAGCAGGTGATATGGGGAAGGGGAACCTCATGAGGGCTCCCCTGGTTGAATCTAGTTGCCCTGTGTCTTCTTTTTCTTGGCTTTTTTTACTCGGGGCTGACCGGAATACCCGTAATTCTGTCCCGCGTACCCGTATCCGTATCCATAACCGTAATAAGAAGGACTGGCTGAATAGCTGCTTGAGGCTCCTGACCAGGAGGGAAAACAGCCCGCTCAAGACGCCTCGGAGATGCAGGGAGCCAAAGCAAACCCTGCAAGAATGGCAAGAAAAAACAACTTTGAGAACCAACGACTCATGTTTTACTCCTTATAGTCAATATTCAATAACGCACACCATAGTTCATCATGGCAGCTTTGTCACCATATAATCCTGACCTCTGAGCTTTAAGACGCTTCCCGTGCCTGTACCAGGAGGTATTCCTGAATAAACCGATTAATATCTCCATCCAGGACTGCATTTACATTGCCGATTTCACAATTGGTGCGATGATCTTTCACCATTTGATAGGGCTGCAAGACATATGACCTGATTTGAGACCCCCAGGCAATTTCTTTCTTTGCCTTGTGCATACTCTCTTTCTCCTCCATCTTTTTCTGGATTTCCAGATCGTAGAGTCGAGATTTGAGAATCTTCATGGCCATCGCGCGATTCTTATGCTGAGAACGCTCGTTCTGGCATTGGACAACGATTCCGGTGGGAAGATGCGTAATACGTACTGCGGAATCCGTCTTATTAACGTGCTGACCGCCAGCACCGGAAGCTCTGTACGTATCGGTTTTCAGTTCCGATTCATTCACTTCAATGTCTACGTTTTCATCCGCTGCCGGGTACACGAACACTGCAGCAAAGGATGTATGACGTCGGGAATTAGCATCGAAAGGAGAAATCCTCACCAGCCGGTGAATTCCTATTTCAGCCTTCAGACGTCCATACGAGTGCTCACCTTCAACGGAAAACGTGGCACTCTTGATCCCCGCTTCGTCACCTGGAAGTGTATCCATGATTTCGGATTTGAATCCCTCGCGCTCAGCCCACCTCAAATACATTCTCAGGAGCATCTCCGCCCAATCCTGAGCTTCTGTTCCACCGGCGCCGGCATGAATTTCCACGATTGCGTCGCCGGCATCCTCCGGCCTGGTAAATAAACGCTGAATTTCGAGATTGTTAATGTCTTCTTCAATGACACTGAGCCGTTCTTCAACTTCCTTCAGGACCGACTTATCGTCTTCCTCCACAGCAAGCTCAAGCAGCAGCGAAGTCTCTTCCACTTCTTTATTAAGGTCTTCGAATCCCTGCACTATCACAGCGATCTGCTTTTGTTCTTTCAAAAGAGATCGTGCCTGCTCGGGATTATTCCAGAATTCCGAATCTTCCTGAGTTTTTGCCAGGTCATTCAGGCGGGCTATTTTGGCATCGAGGTCAAAGATAACCTCTAAGCTGAGACGATCTATCCTTCAACAGTGCAAGTTTTTCTTCAAGTTCCAGCATCGTGATCCTCCTGGCGAAGCGCATTGCTTCCTGCGAAAGCTTTGCCTTCCAACCATTTGTTATAAGGAGCGAAACCATCCGGTTCCGCGGATTCGAGCGCTTCGCTCATAATTTTGAGCTTTGCGTCCAGATTATCGATAAAATGAACCAGCACGGCCTCCCGTGTAAAGGGTCGCACCGGAGCGCCAAATTGGGTCTCCCCGTGATGTGAAAGCAGGATGTGTTCCAACTCCGTCAACCATGCAGATGCGGTCACTCCCACTGCATGTGCCGCGTCACGAAGCATTTGTGCTCCGAGCGAGACGTGCCCGATGAGTCTCCCTTCAGGTGTTCTGCCATTTCCTTCTGCATTCAGCTCGCGAATCTTCCCGATATCGTGAAGAATGGCTCCTGCAATTGCTATGTTAGGGTTGATATCGTTCTCGAGCGGCAACACAGCCATAACCTTTCTAGTTACCGCCGTAACGTGTTCGATCAGACCGCTCCTGTACGCATGATGCACCATTTGGGCTGCCGGAAGACTCATAAAAGCATCTGCATGCGTCTCCAACAGATGCAGCACAAGATTCGACAGTTGAAGCGGCTGTAATGTTCCCGCGATCCCTTTCAGTTCTGCCATTAACACCTGGGGATCCTGGCTGCTTTTCTTTACGAGCGAGTCGATGTCCGGAACCTCGGAGGAATCGACTTTGCGTATTTTTTCAACCACGACCTGAATTTTGTCCCTGTATGTTTCGACTCGTCCTTCAACTTTAACGTAATCGCCGGATGCAAAAGCGTGACCCCATTTACGGAGCACGTCGGCCCAGACTTTTCCGGTGACCGAACCGGTTGCATCGCTGAATACCAGGTCCAGGTAGTCATGGCCCGATTTTGTCTTACGAAGCTCTTTTGTTCCTAATCTGAAGCACTGGAGAATATTGTCTCCAGGCCTGAGGTCCTTAATGCAAATGGGCAGAATGGACAGAGACTCGTTCATGGCTCCCCACGTGTGAGCCCCGAAGCGTGTGTCGGGGCGATGTGTCAATACCGGATGGATCGAGGTCGGATTGCAGACGGGGATGATTGGCTGGTTTTGTGGCTCAGCGCATCGAGGCATTTCTCGATAAAACCGTCCACGTCCACCTGCTTGCCTCCGTGAAGAATTGCGTAAATCTCGCCGAGAATCGGGGGGTGAAAACCTCTTTGAGAAGCGATTCTGTTCGCATATCGGGCCGCCTCGAATCCTTCCACGGCCACTTTCTTCTTTCGATATTGTTCGAGTAATTGTCTGGCGGGCTTCACTTTTCCCGCTTTTTCTTCAATGACTGCCAGATCGCGACCGAATTGCGCGGACCTGCCGCCTCTGCATGTTGCCAGTAGATCGGCCATCCATACCTGGCTTTCGGCATCGAACGTCTCTGGAGCAGCCCCCAGCAGAAGTCCGAAATTCCTGATCTCAGCGGTAACGAGGGTCGCATACGTTGCCAAAAAGTTCTCCGGAGCCTTCTTGGATCCTTCCAACAGGCCGAAACCTATGGCGTACACATTCTTGAGAGCAGCGGCAATTGTCGTGCCGATCACATCGTTAGAGTACACCACGCGGAATTTGGGAGTGTCCAACAACGGACGGAGTCGGTCAAACGTATCGTCCTTTTCACACGCAATCTGGGTGACACAAGCACCGCCCTGGACAACTTCATGGGCGAGATTTGCTCCGGATAGAATAGAAATTTTCACTTTCTTTCCAAGGCGCTCCATTTCCAGTTGAGCCGTCTGGCAGGGGAGGAGCCCTGTTTCCGGAATAAAACCTTTCGTGGCAATCACCAGATCGCTCCCATTTGGTGCCAACTCAAGTACTTTGATCAGCATAGCGTGAAAGTACTTGCTGGGAGTAACCATAAGAATGAGCGACGTGTCCCCAATGGCAGCCAACAGATCCGCTTCAGGTCGGACGGATCTCGGAAGAGCGATGTCTTTGAAGTGCCACGGATGCTTTCCATCCACCGTGAGCTTTTCAATCAGATCTTCTCGAGAATCGTACAGGATCAGGGATGTCTCGGACAATTCCTCTTTCTTCAGCAGATTCATGCCAATGTGAAGAGCGAGCGTGTATCCCCATACACCGGCATTTACGACTGTGAGCGTATTTCGTCCGCTGAGCGGATATATACGCCGGTCGCCGTGATAGGCGTAAAATCTCAGCAAAGAGGCTTTGTCTGCTCTATAAGCTCTTCTTACAACCGATCGGCTAACAGCGCGGCGTCTGCCCAGGACCTTGAGACCGCGGGTTATGGCAGCGGGAATATCCGAGTTGATTATCGGGTGAAAAGGCGCGGCTTTTCTGTACCGCGATTTAAAAAAGTCGGAAATAGCTTCAATTTCGGTTTCAACTCGTTGCCGCAGAGTCTTTATGTCAACCCACTCTCCATGCGGCATTGCTCTGGCTACAAGTTGGCTTGGATGAATCAGTTTGTTTTTTGCAATTTCTTCGATAGCGCGATGAGATATTCGCTGAAGCGTAAGTGAATCGTCGTTTGCCAGCTCGAAAGGCTCTCCCGTCTCTATGTTGGCATCGCCAAATACTCCCTCGAGTCCTCTCAACACTTTATCGGCACTGCCTACTCCGAGAAGAAGCGGGAGCAGAATAGGCCACCTGCGAGGAAACATCGCGAGCAACGGAAAGAAAGGAGAATATGTCAGGTATGCATCCTCAGGAACAGCCTCATAGGATATCGATACCGGGATAATCATCGCGCGGCCCGTAGCCTTTACCGCTGCCAGAACACCGTGAGGAACGTACGGTTCACGGAGAACACCGTCCCTGGATCGAACCGTATACCGGCTTGTCCGGGCCATGAGGATCTGAGTCTCGCCGCTTTCAGCCAGGGCAGCGCTGAACCATGAATAAGCCCTGTGTTGAATCGGACTTTGGTTCTTGGGAGTCACCAGCGCACGAAATCCATGCAGCCAGTTTGAAAGCCATCCTTTGGTGAAACTGCCGGTGGCGTGCGTAACAGGAGAGCCCAGACCGAGCCTCTGCACGAGCTGATTGGTCAGGACGTAATCGAAATATGATGTGTGGCCTACGAAGAAGAACTTCGGACCTTTGAATTCTGCTATTTTTTGCCGAATTCGTAATGCAATCGGTTGAGAGATGTCCCTGAACAGGGTCTTTGCCATAAACAGAGTCATGGCGGATGTCTGCTGAAACCGCTTTGGATCTACGGAAACAGAAAGCTGGGACAGGGCAAAATCCAATTCGTTCCTGTCACCTCTGGGCTCGTGTTTCTCGGCCAACTTCAGCGCCCGTTCTCTCACGAATCTGGTATCCATAGGCAGCGGCAGTCGGTCAGTCAGACTTTTCTTGAACTGCCGGAACCCTTCATGAGAATCGAAAAATTTTTCAACGCGGCGCATTGTCATGGCTTAAATAACCTGTTCTTAATTTATTATACCTGTTTCCGGTTCTCTGGCCGGTCCTCTCGGAAGAGGTCGAGGTCCGGTTGCAGGTGGCATAGGCGGCTGAGTAGTCCGAGGCGCAGGCTGCTCAGATCTGGGCTCCGGTGCATAGCGCGGCTGCTCCGGAACACGTTCGGTAACACCCGGCTGGGCGGGCTGAGCCGGAGTTGGGGTGACCTGAGACCGCGGAGGCGCAGGCTGAGACGGGGGAGGTGGAGGCGGTGTCGGAGCCGTTGCAGGGGGCCGAGTCGGTGCCGGACTTGTCTCGCTATCTTGTGAGGTGAACTTGACGCTCACGAGCACCTCATTGAACATGGGCTGGACCTTCTCCATACTTTGAGACGGTGCCAGGCAAGAGATCCTGAGAAGCGTCTGCTCATGTTTATAAAATACTATGACAATGTCCATCCAGATTCGGAGCTTGTCATCGAAAGCCTGGATGAAAAAATAGTAAGCTCCGGGGACTTCACTCTTGAATTCGCCCTCATCCAGTATCTTGACCTCTTGTTTCTTGCCGGAGCCTTTCTGTAGATCCGAAATTCCGTTCCTCAACTCTTTCAGGAAAACATCAAGATTGTCCTTGACGGGTTTGTGAGCCGCGACATGGATCCGGTTTCTGAAATTGTCGGTGAGATCCGGGGCTTGAAATACGACATAATAATTGCCTTTGGGCTCGACTTTGAGCCACGAAGCGGGGTATTTCATAGTGAACCCGTACTCCTCGCTGGTGAAAACCTTGAATTCCTGAGCGCCGGATACTGCAGGTATTGCACACACAATCAATAACACGAGGATTTTCACAAAAACACCAATCCTCACAGGGCTCATATACCTTCTCCTTTCGCGCGAGGCTCGACTAGGCGAACCGGGATCATACCAGGAAATCAACAACATGGTCAACGCTTTTCTCCTTCCCCATCGGAGCGAATCGCGTTTTAATACCGTGAGTTTAAGCTCCTATCTGTATACTGAACCTCGCCAATGAATTCCTCTCTTGGTCAATAGCATTATCAGGGTGCTCAGTGCAACCCAAGCGCTCAGTGCCAGACCGATAGGCGCAGAAAAACCGTACCATCTGGAGCCGTGCTCTTTCTCGACTACCATTCCATACGGTATCACGACGGCACACATTCCCAAAGCTGAAAGCGCTCCGAGTATCCAGAGTCCCGTAGAGGGATTTCCTCCCGCAATCATGACTATTGAATATATGAGAAACGCCAAAAGTGCCAGAAGGGTAATATAATTCAGGCACAATTTTATGCATCTCGTAATGCTTTGTTCCAGGCCACCGTAAAACGTTCTTTTCCAAAAGGCTGCCAGCTCCGCAAAACTCTCGAATGGTTTGGTCTGGACCAGTTCGCCTCCACGCAGGAAATTCAGGCGCATTCCTTTCTGCTTCAAGGCCTTGCTCAAGGCAATATCTTCGGTGACCTCCGTCCTGAATGCTTTCCACGTACCCGCTTTTTCATACGCTTTTTTCGTCATCATTAGAAAACAGCCGGAGGCTAGACCGGTTCTTTTCGACATGTCATTTACATCTAGCATGGGAAAAAAGGAAGACAACCCCAGAGCCAAATGCGGATGCACCGCATTTTCGAGAAACCCTCTGTGCACAAAGCCGGGTGCGAGACTCAGCATATCGAGATCGTGCGTGAGCAGGTGGTTGATTGATCGAGAAACGAGATTTCGAGCAATCACCGAATCGGCATCTATGAACAAGAGGATGTCACCAGTTGCAGACTGAACTCCTTCATAGAGTGCATGGGTTTTTCCGGTCCATCCTTCCGGAAGACTTCGGATGGAAATCACCTTGACCCGTCGGTCCTTCTCCGCAATTTGTTCCATGAGTTTAAGCGTGTCATCGGAGCTGCGATCGTCAACAAGGATCAGTTCAAGGTTTTCGTAATCAGAATCCAGAATGGATTTTGCAGATTCTTGAATATTGCCTTCCTCGTCTCTCGCCGGAATTAAAACGGATACCGTTGGGCATGATTGCTTGGTGCAGTCCGTCGGGGAAGACAAGACCTGTTCTGTTTTCAAGGTCTTGAACAGTAAGATATTGAGGCGTAACAATTCGGCTAATATGATCGCACTAAACACGACCGCTCCCCATACAAACCAACTCGACGCCATTCAACTCCTTTCACATGCGCGGATATGGATTTTGCTCAGACCGCATCCATGTAATTTGTGCAGAACTAGCAGTTTTTGAATCGAATGAATAGTGTTTTTCCGCTCTGGCAAGCATTTTATTCCTGCTTACTCACTAATTTGGGCTTTTTGGCGGCGGCAGCGCGAAGTTTTTTCTCCGGAATCTTCCCAAGTGGAAAAGAATGTGTCTGATACCTATTCGCATTTTATAAATGCAATTTTGGCCGGCACGGAGGCACGGCCACTACCGGCTGATGGTAGGGTCCGGCGTCCCTGCCGGCCTCTCGGTTTTATCAAATTTATTGGCGAAATGGTATGAGCCGATTGAAAAGGTTGAAGCAGGTTTCTCAACGAATAGTTGACGAGGCTAATCTTGTTTGAGATAATTACATTATACACGATGATCAATCAATGCTCTCAAAGTGTGCCATGAGGCTTCTTGTTTGTGAACTGACATCTTCCTTCCTCACATATTAGCGTTATCTACTCGATTCTGAACTGAGTCGATACATAACAAGCAATAGAGTATCTGCATGAAACAACTTGCAAGGTATACCGGGATGAGTTTGCCTGAACATCGAAAACTTTCTCGCATGATCAGGAAAGAATCAGAAAGCATGGCGATAAGTAAGCACATGTTTGACACCGAGCATCCGGACAACGGAAAAAATATGTCTCGCGAACAAATCATGCGTATCGCCAAAAACAAGATTATACAACAACTCTCCGCCCCATTGTGTGCATTCGATGAAAAAGATCGGGACGAGCTTTGAAACCGACCTCTACACGAGGACGAGTTAAAAGAGCAAACCTATCAGACCCGTTAGCAATTCAAACTTAGGAAACAACAAGTATTTCGTGAAAAGAACGAATGCGGTACGCACATTATCGAATCTACCGGAATGAGAGGACACATTGAACCCGACCCGGAAACAAGACGAAATTTTCGAATACGTAACGTCCTGGTGCAAAGCTGCGCATGATTTTGTGCATCGCAAGGTCGATCGCTGGAAGCTGCTCGAAGACCTGTACCATAACCGCCGGGAGTTAAATGCGTGGAGCGGTGCACCGGTCCCTTCTACTCAGAGTCGTGTCGGGCTGGGCAAGCGCAGCACTCCGGGAAAGGATCGCTGGCAGGCCGACATAGTCGTTTCTCCCTCCTATATTGTGGACAACTGGACGGACAGGGCGTATCAGGCAATTTTCAATGGCCCTGAATGGCTGACAATCCTTCCGAAAGACCGACAGGTTACCGTATCGGATGACATTCAGTTTCCAACTTCGTACAAGTTGCAGGAATTGCTGCTTTCGCGCCTTGAGGAAGGCCGGATTCATATAAGGATTTATGAAGCGCTCCAGCAGCTAATTCTCTACGGAACCGTGTATGCAAAGATATTCTGGTACTCCAAGGGGGTGACCAGGTGTCAGTGGTTCCATCAGTCTCTAGAAGTTGTCGAAAACAGGGAAAAGATTTACGACTGCCCCGTTATTCAGGTGATTCCTCTCGATCGAATGCTCCTGGATTGGAGCGCTACTCATAATGACGTGCAGCGACACAGTGGCATAGGCCATCGTGTGGACAAGACGTATGAGTACGTCGTCGATCAGTTTGAAAAGGGTGTGTACAATTTCAATAGAGACGAGTTCGATGCTCGATGGAAGAAAGCTGCTCAGGAAAATGCTCGGAGTGATTCCGAACTTGCCCACGATCCGGACAGCGATTACCTGGAAGGCGATGAAATCCGGAAACTGACCCTTTGGGAGTGGCACGGCTCAGTTCCTACAAAGGACGGCCCGAAAGAATGCGTATGCACCCTCATAACGGAACGTGGCTCGGACACTCCGGAAGACGGGATCCTTGTCAGAGTGACTGAAGGTCCGGTTCTCTGGTCGGGAATGCGGCCTTTTGTATCCGCTCAGTACACTCCGCTGCCGGGTCCCCTCGGCATGGGAGCCGTTGAAAGCAATTTGGATCTTATTCACTCAATTTCACAATTCGTGAGCCAATCCCAGGACAATGCGCGGCTGACGGCAAATTCGCAACTTATCGTTCGCAGAGGATCTTCCGCTGCACGGCAAATAAGTACCGATAGTGATGTGGTTTATCCCGGCAAAGTATGGACCGTCGACGATCCTGCAGATATTCAGCCTTTTCCACCTCTTCATTTCCCTCAACAGGAAGTCAATTTTCTCATTGAGTATCTGAACGATCTTCTGGAAAAGCGAACCGGGATAACGGAAACGACTCTCGGGACTCTCGGCGGTGCAAAGACAGCAACGGAAGCTCATATTCTCCAGCAAGCAGGGATGGCGTCTTTCGGAACCCGGACAGACTTGTTCGCAAGAAGTTTTCTCGAGCCTCTTGGCAGCATAGCACTCTCCATGCTGCAACAATTCCTGCTTGACGACCAGACCATCACGGTCCGAAATGCAGCGGGAAAAGACGTTCCTTTGGTGGTTTCCGCCGCGGAAATACAATCCGGAGGATACAAGGTTGTCGCTACCCTCACTCGCCAGGATGCGAGTCGAATTGCAAAGGCGCAAAGTATAGAGCGAGTCTTGCCCACTCTGGTACGTTTCCAACCGGTACTTGCACAGGAAGGAATCCAAATCTCCTTTTCAGAGATGATCAAAAGGTATCTCGAACTTCTGGGCATCGACGGCACAGAAAGAGTTCTCACTCGACTACCTGCAGAAGCGACGGAACGAATCATGTCGGAGGCTGGCGAGACTTCCGCTGGAGGTGTCAACCGGGAGCAGGGTCGTCCTCACGGATTAGTGGAACGAGGCGGTCCCATGGGAGATGAGCCGACTGACGCCAATGCTGTGGCGCAACTACTGCAAATGCAGAGTTTGTCTGCGACAGCGTAACGATTCAGTTACTCGGGGTAGAGAGAATCTTTTCTCGGATCACAGTCCTTTCAACTTTCCAAATCCCCCCTAACCCCCCTTCACTAAGGGGAGAATTTCGAGTTGCTTCTTAACCCCCCCTTTATAAAGGGGGGTAGGGGGGATTTTCCCCACGTATAGCCGAATGGATACACGACACCAGGTGTCTGACGGGTCCGGGTCGATCAACACATTGCCACCAACTCATCAGGGAGAAGGCTATGTCAGTATTCTACAAAGAATATCTCCTGTTCCGAGACGGTTGGGATGATGATTCGGAAAAGGAAATAGAGGACAAGCTCGTTGAATGCGCAGCAAGTCCGTCCTGGCAATATCAGTTTCTTCCGGCATTCGTGGAAATGCTGAAACGGGAGCAGTTCATAAAAATCATGGAGTGTCTCGATAGAGACAAAAACCTGGAATTCAATCGGGGCTTTGTGGCCGGAATCGATCTTGTTCTCAATCGTCTTGACCGAATACAGCTTAAAGCCCGGCCACGGAACCAATAACACTGGAGCCAGGAGGAACAGTGGATCTCACAGAAATGGCACAGACCGAACGCTTGAAGAGACGAGAGAAGAGCCCTGTGGAAGACGCTTCGATCGATTCGACGGAATTCACAGAACCACAAGTCGGAGAGAGCGGAGGAGAACAGGCGCTCCAATCGCACGATCCTGGAGGAATCGATTCAGCAGATCGTGAGGAAATCCTAAGAGCGTACAAGAACGCTGTCCTGATCGCTCAACAGAAGAGTCAGGAGGCCGAACGATATCGCTCTCTGCTGGAACACGCCAATCAGGAAGGGAATGTCCTTTCTCAACAAGCAGACGACGACGCATTCATCCAGGAAATGAGGTCTGCTTATCAGTCGGATCCGGTGCGGGCTACCGCACTCATGATTCGACGGGCTCAGGAGGAATCGTTGCGTTCCATAGATGAGATGATTGATGAAGCGCTTCAGGAAGAGCGGAATTTTGGGAAACTGCTTGAAGAGTTTCTCTCCCGCCCAAGCAATTCCGGGTTGAAGCCATATGCTGATGAACTGGAATTCCTGATCCGGGACAAAGGATTGCATGCAAATGAGGCTGCGGAGCTTCTCCGGAAAGTAGAAGAGAAGAACGATCTCGTTCTCAAACGACGTTCGGCAGCCGCACAAGATATCCGGAATCGCTCAGCGGTTGAAAGTGATGGGGAAACGAATGAATCCCGCGATGAGGAAAAAGACTTTGAACGGACTATGAAGAAAGCAAAAAACCTTGATGAAATGTTTGCCGGCCTGCGCAAAAGGAAGATCTAAGCATGCGCTGAAGACAGCGCGGCCCATGTAGTTCTATCAAACTGTATGAGCGAGAATGCATAAGGAGTGAATTGATATGTCTGGTAATGTCAGTGATTTTCTTAAGCTCTGGACTCAAGGAGACGCCGTTTCCGAACGCAAGTTGCAGAAGTTCCTTCTCATGGGATTGGACAAGGTAGTCCAGGGCAAAAGTGATGTGCTCTCCAAAATACCGGTAGGCCCGTCAGTTGCGGGGCCGGTTGTCCGCTGGATGGAAGAATGGGGTTATCCCTCGCAGGTTACCGCTCAATTGGACGGCAATCTTATGACGATCTCCGGGAATCTCTTCGGAGCTGCAGCCAATGCGGAGTCTGCCCGCAAAGTAATCCGGCCGGGAACCATACTGGAAAGACCGAGTGACGGAGTGCAGGTGAAAGTGTCATCCCTTGATGGGCTGACCGCGACGGTAGCAGCGTACGGCAACACGACTCTGAGTGACGATGCCCAATCCATCGGGTGGGATATCATCTCGGAAGTGTGGTCCGATTACCGGGATGCATCCGATCCTCGATCTCTTGACAGGGTTTTTCGGGAAGTAGGAACTCAGATTCACGCGGAGACTTTTGAGATACCGAAAACTCGCAAGAACACCCGGTATGAAATCATTGCAAATGAAACCGAGCACCAGATTTCCGCTCTACTGGAAAAGCTGAGGCGTCAGCTCGCCTATGCTGTGCTCAGGTCCAGACCATATCATGACGGCACGGATTTCGTGTACGGCAACAAGACCGAAGAGCCGACTATGTGCGGCATCTCAACCTGGCCGGTGATCACGCAAAGCGAGCTTTCCAATCCGCAGGTATTCGTCAATAAGAACGGCTCCGCACTCACCAAGACCGACCTGGACGATCTCGCTCGACACTTGTGGCTCGACGAGAACGCCGATTACAATACCGGCGATTGGTGGCTGGTTTGTCATCCTTTGACGCATCAGTATATTCACGATTTTGATATTTCCTACCGTCGCATGGAAAAAGACGATAAAAATGTAGGATTCTCCGTCGATACCTTCGACGCAAAAATCGGCAAGAGTTTTCCCATTCTGTCCGACAGGTATATGCGACCCGACACCCTCCTACTCGTGAACTTTGCTGCAACGAGTTACGGGTACTTTGCAAACGACCGGATGGATCGAAAGGAAATCCCCACCCAGGGTCGATATCAGCGCTGGTTGATTTCATTCCAGACCTACGGAGTCGTTGTTCGCGGACCAAGGCAGAATATCGGCATGATTCACGGTCTTCCCACTTCATGATTTCTTGATGCCTCTGGAAGACTCTTCGCAAAAACACTCAATGCAGGAGAGGAATAACCGATCTCCTGAAATAAAAAGGAATCGATATGAGGTGCGATTCACCTTCTCAATGGAATCCTCTGGAGATTTCCGGAAACGTCACGCTGTCGGAGCACGACTGTAAAGTGTTCGGCTGGTTTTTTGCCGCTGTCAGCGGAACCGTAACATTGCCTTCACCGTCCAGGGAGTTGAACGGAGTGGAAATAGCCGTAGTGAACGGATCGTCCGGAAACGAGACTGTGGCTTGTCCCAACGGATTCCCTCATGATCTGGATTCTGTAACCATCAATGCGGGCCAGTCGATTTTCCTGACATGCGGACCGGTGGCAGGCGGCTTGTACGCATGGGCGGTCTTCGGCGGAACTGCTGCATAAGGAAGGACAGCGAATGAAACCCGTTCCTCGTGATGACAACGGACATGCCCTGACAGATCGGGGCTCCGAATTATTCACCACTCGCATCGTAAATCTTGGGACGAGCATGACCGGAGTGGCTCTTCTCACGGATTTCAAGGAAGTAATGCTTCATGTGGAATCCGGTACTGAAGTGCTGCATGTAAGAGGTACGTTAAGCGGTTCGGAAACTGCCAGATTGACCTCACAGGGAACCAGTTGGATCTTGCCTGTTATCACCGAGTCGGGGCAGACTTTTGTGCATGTGGCTTCTCCATCGGGTACCTGCAACATGAGCATCTTTGCCTGGAGGTAATTAATGGGTAGCATGGTCTCGACCTCCGGCCTTTCTTCGGAAGCCCAACTCGTCGCTTCGCAAAAGACGGGAAGTTTATGGGTTCCTCCTGCGTACATGCAGACATCAGGCGATCGGGAAGTGGCATTGGCTTCTGCCAATCACAAACTGGCGATTGCTTTTGTTCCCGAAATCGACTTCGCTCTGAGTTCGTTGAGCCTTTACGTAACCGGCGCGGGAAGCGGTGGGTCAGTAAACATTGCCCTTTGTGAAGACGATGGATATTCTCTGGAGCCAAACGGACTTCTCAACGGACTGACTGCAAGGGTGCCGTTGGTGATGACTTCCAACAATGCGCCCTCTCCATATGTTGTCACCGCTCGGGACAGCAATAATGCCAACGCTGAAGCAGCAGGTTTTGAAGCGTTTAAGGCAATGGACGGCTCCACTGCAACTGACGTCGGATTCCGTTCAAATGCGGCTCCAACATCATTTGCACCCATTTATTGGGCTATCGATCTTGGTGCAGGCGATGCCAGGGTTATTAACAGATTTCGCTTTGTTTCCTTCAGCAATGCAGACATCAATGTAAGAGCATATCCACGAGCATTCACTTTTTGGGGCTCAAATGAAGTATCTCCAGCGTATAATACTGATGTCGGTTGGACTCAATTAGTCGGTTCCACTCCTTGGAATTTTGAGAACGATACCGGGTCCACAAGCGCTCGCGATTATCATGTCAGGAATGCGGCGGCGTATCGGCATTACAAATGGAAAATAACTGATAGAAACGGCACGGCAGCGTATACGGCTCTGGGGGAAATCCACCTCTTCGAAGCTGAAAACAGGACCGTTCCCGGTCAGATAATCCAGTCGCTGGGATCGATAAATACAGGTGTGGCTGCGGACGTCTGGATCAGGCATACGTTTCAACCGGTCCAACTCTGGCGCGGGAAGAGAGTGTGGCTGGTTTTTTCCGGTGAGGTCGGAGCGACTGCGCGATTATCCGTTCGGAGGTGGAACACGAATCCAGCATCCATGTTCCCGGACGGTTGTGAATCGAAGGAGAACGACGGAAACACATGGACTCAGTCGCTTCAGGAGAACAAGCCGGCGCTGATGAACGTGGTGTTGAATTCCACCCAGAATCACGTTCCGCAGTTGATGTACGGCAGACAGTCGGGAAAAGGCGTGTACCTGCCGCAAACCGGATTTTTCGATATCCCTGAATCCGGTATTACGCTCAACTGCGAAGCCCTGACGGCCGGTACATTGTTCAGCGTCTACCTGAGTCTCCAAGAAGGTTCGCTCCGGCTCGATGCCTCTGAAACGAAAAGAGCGGTTAGCCAGGGAGTTGAGGTGAAATCCGACGATCCATCCTGCCTTTTCCTTGGAATCATGTACGCCTTCAACCATAGGAGCACGTTTCAGGGACCCATTGATGTCATGGATTGGCGCGGAGTTGCCTATCGAGGGATGAAGAAAATCTTCGGAAAATGGTGTCCTTTTGCAGCAGAGACGTACGAACCGGCATTCACCGGCAAAATGTGGATTCCTGCTTCAGGAAGCGATTACAAAGTATATGCTGCGCTATTGGACGGTAGTCAGGTGTATTTGGAGTTTAGCGTATCGTTCAATTCTACGAGCAATTTTCGCCTCACCACTGCCATAGGCATGGATTCGATGGCTCCGCCTGAGACTTGCTTACTCGTTCCGGTCTTTTCGTCCTCAATACCTGCCAGATGCTACATTAAAGACTTCTTTTCTGAAGGCGTGCACTACTACATTCCTTTGATCTCGGTTGAATCCCAAATGGAACAGTCTGTACGCTACTACAACTCTTTTCCCGGAGGATTGACCAAAGCAAGCCTTGTGGGAAGCATCGAAATCTGAGAGGGGATCCATGATTCTTTCAGTTTGTCAGGCGCTTGGAATTCAGTGGAATGGAGGGATGTACGAGGGCGAAATCAGAGGAAGCCTCAGTTCGCAGAATCTCGCAAAAATGGAGGCGGCCAAAAATCTTCCCCAGGAGTTCTCCGATTTCTTGAGGATCGACCTGGAAAACGATCCGAGCGCCCTCGCTCTTAAGATGCTCGTCAACCAGGAAGAGTGGAGTCGTCTAAAGCAATTTCAGTGTGACAAAATACGATCTGTTCGAGCCGAATGCTATCGGCAGGAATCTGACGGTATGTTCTTTGCCTATGAAGGCGACGGCGACTCCCGCCAATTATGGCTGGACAGAAGAAACGAAATTAAAGTCCGTCATCCCTGGCCCGGAGACTATCGCTGATCGCATGGTGATGTCTCGGACCTTTCACAAGAGTGACGCACTACGAATGTGAGGGAAGGTGAGAATAAGTATTTGCCTTGCCACGAAAAACCGTGCATGTGCGAGTGCCCGTTACCCGGGCATCCGTGCATGTCCTCCATCGGTCCTGAACAGGTGATAGCAGCCTGTGAGTCACTCGTAGGAGGTGGATTCTGTAATGTACCCCAAGACCTCCGAACTTGAGCTTTTGGAAAAACTCAACGTCGACGTGGCAGTGATTAAAGACAAGTTGCCTGTTCTTGAAAGGATCAGCGACTGTCTCGTTAAGCTTAAGGATAACTGCCGAATTCGTCACGAGGATCTGGAGAGATCTCGCCGGAAGGAGTACGAAAAACATGAAATGCGACTTTCCGGACTGGAAGCTGCACAGCAGGTCACCCATGCAGTATTTACAAACCATGATTCCTGGAATAGCCGTCAAAGGGCGCTGTTCTGGACGGCAGTTGTCGCTGTGGCCACTTCAGCGCAGGTTGTGGCAATAATCATCTCACATTTCCTCTCGAAAATGTAGGAGCAGTCGTATGCCGAATGAGTTCAAGCAATGGGCGATTGCATCAGTGTTGAGCGCACTTGCGGTCTCGGGTTTGTTGTGGTCCGGAGCCTGGGTAATGCCGGAAGATCCTTCCGGGTTGCTGCGGTACACGCTAATACGTTTAACCGCAGTACTGATAGGAATGATCACTCTTACGGGAGGGATGTTGTTCGTCGATTTCATCACTCCCGATGACTGGATGGAAGGCATTGGAAAAGACCCAACGTCGTCGGCAATTCTCATGTCTGCTGTTGTCCTTGTTATTGGCGCTATCCTTTGCTGGACGTGAAGCACAGGCCCTTTCCGAGAATTACCGGAAATCGTTGAAGGAACAGCTCGCTTTCATTATCGCTAAACATCCGAAGTACACATGGGGAGGCTCGGAAGATCTCAGGATTGGTCTCGATTGCTCCGGATATTTGTTTCTTGCCTGCAAATGGGCAGGAGTGCCGGGAATCACGAGGACCACTTCGCTCCGGATGTCCCAGGGGCTTGGGGGCTGGCGTGGAGTAGAGACTCACCCCACTTTGGCTGATGAATGCGATCTGTCCTTCTGGACCATGACTCCGGAAAGACCGAACGGCCATGTAGGAGCATTCTTGAGGACAAAATCGGACAGGTTGAAAGTAACCCACGCAAGCAGTGCCAGAGGAGTAGTGCTCGACGACCTGAACGGACAGCTTGCAACAAACCTGACGAAAGTCAGGAGACTTACCATAGGAGATTGAAATATGGAGACAGCAAAAGAGTGGTGGGCATCAAAGACAATCTGGGCGAATCTCATTGCACTCGTCGGCTCGGTGGTCCTTGCCATGGGATTCGAGCCGGGCAGGTGGGCTGAAATCTCCACCGTTTCGCTTGCGGTAGTCAACGTTATCCTCAGATTCTGCACGAAAGAGGAAATCACGCTCACATCCGAGAAGTAATAGCCGGGCATTCATCCGCTCTCATTTGCAGTGAAGACTTGAGTCGATGCTCTCGAAACATGAAGACCATAGAATATTCGTAAGTGACACCGCGAAATTTCAAAACGATTATCCGATTGGCGACTTGAATGGACTTGACGACATCTGCCGTGAGTTGGCGGAGAATTTCGACGACGATCGTTTCTTCGTGCATGGATAATCGGAAAAGAGGACCGGATGCCGGTGATACCTATACAAAGGCTGACACCTGTCTCAGGATCAGTCCCGACCGAAATGTACGATCCCGTATCCCTCGCGGCCTATTGGGAATGGGAATTGGAGGACGAGGCGCACTTTTCCGTCACAGTGCCTCAAAAGTATGATCCGGGGACGAATGCTGTCCTTGTGTTGCACGAGTCTACCCCGAGCGTTAGTGCCAGGCACAAATGGCAGTTCACGTGCTCTCTGATCAGACCGGGAGTTCACAGTACCAACGAGGCGACTCCCACGGAAACGTTCCTGTCGGAAATCATTTCCGCGGAAAATCCGGATAGGCTCGTATCCAGATCCATCGCTGTGACCGGCGCCTCCGTTCAGGGGCATATCGCAGGAATTCAAATTGCACCCGCGGACCTGCTCTCTGTCAGCATGAAAAGGGTTTCCGCATCCTCGGACGAAGACCCGAGCGCGATCAAAGTCTTCGGATTAGCGATCGAGTTTTGGACGGACGACACTTCAGTGTCGGAGTGCGCCGGCAGATGCGGCCAGATCGTGGATGCCGTGCGGGATCTGTTCAACGAGAGTACCGGGGGATTCTTGCCGGATCGATTCATACTCCGATCGATCAACAGGTGTTTGCGTCACCTGACACAGGAAAACTACTGGCGTCGCGAATCCTGGTTGCCGTGCGTTGCAGGTTCGAATCGGATTTCTCTCCTAGAAGCGGTTCCGGATTTCCAGCAGTTGCACCATATCTACTACAGCGGATGCTCTGTCCCGATGAAGCCTCTCGGGAGCTTTCAGGAATATGAAGAGTTGAAAACGGGATGCGACTCTACCGGAGTTCCGGAATACTACGTCGTTCAGAATACCGATCTGTATGTGTGGCCGCGAGCCTCTCAGAGTCTCGAGTCAGGCTTCTGTATGTATCACTCTTACCTCCCCGAAGATATTACCTGCAGCCCTGTGAATCCCAATCCTCCAATACCGGGAGCACACGATTTACTCTTTGTGTACTATGTCCTGAAAGAAGCATTTCTGAAGGATCGTCATGCACCTGGGGCAGATGTGAAGTTTCACGAATATTCAGCGCTCTATGAACAGGAGAAGCAACGACTTCTCGGTGCAGGAGATTCTCCGCATCTGGGACTCAGGTCTTATCGGTAACAGGAGACAGTGAGGGAGTGATTTTCCTGCGATCAGGATTCCCTCGACTTTCTAAATCTCCCCTAACTCCCATAGACGCTAACTTTGCTGCAATTCTTCGTCCCGCAGGGATTAGAGAAAATAGATCGGTAATTCATTGCCGGGAATTTATGTATCAGCCGTCCCTCCGGGACTCGAAAATCATTAGGTTTTTCCTTAACCGGCGATGAATCACCGGCCTATTGTCAGCTATTCCTCCGGAACAAACGATCCAAAACACGCTAAGTTAGCGCCTATGCCTCCAATCCCTTTACTAAGGGGGGAATTGCACGTCGCTTCTTACTCCCTCCTTTTATAAAGAGGGGCAGGGGGATTTTATTCACGGATAACTGAATGGATATCCCGAATTCTCAAGAAGTCAATGCCCGGAAGAGCCGGATCGGATTTCGATCCCATGACAGGAAGGGGATTTGCAGTGGCTCAGGAGCCGTATAACGTTATCAATCTCTTCGATTGGACTGGCGGTATCCAGGATCGACGAAAAAACCCTCTTGCGTATCCGCTCAACGCACTCACCAGGGGTGAAAACGTCGACATTACCGATGGTGGCTTGAGAACCCGACGAGGAATGAGTGTCACTCATTCCGATAATTCCATACCTAACGGGCCCATTCGATTCATCAGGCAGATACGCTTCCCGACGAATGAGTCTTCGTACTTGCTGGTGCAGTCGAGTCACAGTCTCGGCAGGGAATTCACAAAATCAAGCCCGTTTCCTGGAGTTCGGCACAGCCATTCTGCAGTCTGGGATGCAGAGAACGGGCGCATGATCGTATTCGGTGGAGCATCCGAAAGGGATTTATGCAACGATTTGTGGACCTTTACTCCTGAAACCGGACAATGGCTCCAATTGAACCCTACAGGCAATCCGCCAACCCCAAGGTCAGGTCATACCGCTGTTCTGGATCCTTCTTCCGGCAGGATGTACGTTTTTGGAGGTCGTGAATATACAGGCGACTATCTTAACGACACGCATTATTACGATATGTATTCAAATAGTTGGCAGGAATTGGAAGTCACCGGTTCAATTCCTCCCGGTCGTTCAGATCACACCGCAGTCCTCTGGGGTAATGCTATTGTAGTCGCTGGTGGCAGATACAGTGGTAACACGTGGTCTCTTACTACTCATTACGTCTTGTCGCTGGATACAGCCGAATGGCAGTCGCTTTCAGGATCGGTGCCTCCCGACCAGTTTGTTCCAAGCGTTTGCGGACATGCAGCAGTCCGGATGAATGATATTATGTACGTCATTGCTGGATGCAAGAATCTGGAGCAGAACATAAATGAGGTCTGGGCACTCGATCTAAATGCTGGTTCATGGAGTCGGAAGACGAATATTCCTCAATCTTTGGACGGATTGGTGTCTCACAGGGCGGTGATCTGCGGTGGAAGTATCATCTGCTGTGGAGGCGTGAGCAATGAGATACACGATTTTGCAGACACGTACCTGGTATACGACATTGCAACCGACAGGTGGAGTTCTCCGGAACTCGGGGCCGACCCGGGACGCCGTTTGCGGCATTCTGCAGTAACATCCGACGATGGGAAGCTCATAATATTCGGGGGGATTCAGCAGCAAGATCCGCAGGTGCTCCTCGGGGATCTCTGGTATGCCACGCAATTGTGCACTCCAGAATCAGGGGGATTGGGCCTGGCGGATTCAGGTCTCTATGCTTCTTCCAGTCATTTACCTACTTCAGATGCTCAGTTTGCACATATTTATGCTCTTCCGGAAACAGCCGGAGTGGTGAGCGTCGCTGTTCTCGGTGATCGCGCGATCGTCACCGAGGGCATCGAAGAGGTGCCTCTGGTGTTTCTCGGTGGGTTGTCCGACGATGGGAGCGACTGGGCATTTCCTTTGCGGGCTTTCGTGAGTTACGACGGGATCGAATCCCACGAGATCAGCCAGTACGTCCTCGATAGCGACACGCAGGTTTCTGCAGATGTAGGGGGAATCAGATCGTGGGGGCATATCTTTATTTGCTGCGATGTCCCCCGAGTATCAGGTTTTTACATCGAAATGAATGCTCCCAACGAGGGCAATCCGGACAGTTCTTTCGATAATTTGCTGTGCACAGATCTGTCTCAAATAGATGAAACGACCGGATTACCTGCCAATATCGAATTCGAGGACCTCAAATCTCGCATAAATTATTGGGTCGCAGACGGCATAAGAACGGGTCACTTTGAAAGACGGCAAAACCTCAAAGCTCTTGGCGCAATTGACAATGGAGATGGAACAGTCGGAATTCCTTGCGAAAACCATGGTTTTCTCGAAGGCGACGAAATCTTACTGCAAGGTACTGCACACTACGATAATACGTATGTCCTACCGAATCAACTGCTCGGTAATGAAGACGTATTTGTAATAACCCGAGAGTATGTTGCGGAAACTTTTTCGTCTTCAGACCTGGCGAGAATGAGAATCACACTTGGATGTGGCAACATTGCCGAGTATGTGGAATCGGCATTGCTTGTGTCCCTGGAAGGCGATTCTGCTGAGCACTCGATTACGTCCATTAAGAATGACGGAGCGGGAGATAATGATGTTACCTTGAGTTCTGTCGCAGAAACTGGAAAAGTAACGAAAATTTACGGGCTGAGAATATCCGGCGGATATCTTACGATCCGCAATTCTACGGAATCGGCCTGGAATACAATCTGGGACCGGACTGAGGCTGTCTCGGCAAGCACGACCTCTTTTGGAGCAATGTCTCTCCGCATAGTGGTGAGCGGTGCGGAGCTTTCCGCTGGAGTGGACCGGTACGTGAAATTGACTTTCCGGGCAGGGTCGGAAGCAATTTCGATACGGAAAGCGTCCATTGTCGAGCGCTCCGGGAATTCCGCCAACGGAATCCGAACTCCCACTCCGATCACGTTTCAAAACCGATCCACCCGGTGGATAAACCTGAATGCCGGGCAATCGGTGACGTGCGACGGTTTTGCTTTTCAGATCGATCCTGCAAAAGACTACCTCATTTGTCTCGATGTGAACAGCAGCTTGAAAGAAGTACAGACGCTGATATTCCATCCTGAGCCTCCCAATGGGCTCCCGAGTCTCTATCCTCTCGGAGAGAGGGTATATACGTACTGGAGATCGGGGTACTTCGCCTCTGTTCCAGGAACGGGTTATTACTGGGCAATTCCTCCAAATACCCCTGACAAGCTCGGACCGTACCGGACAAGTCGCTCTTCTATGAATCTTGAGTATTCTCCGGGAGAGTTCAATTTCGGTCCATTCAACTCCGCAGACGGAATCAAATTTGCGGAAAATGTAGATTTTGCGCCAATAACATTTGTTGAGGGTGTCGTTCCCGGTCTTATTAAGATCGAAGCGTCCACAGTAACGGGAATCGTTCCCTCGCAACTGTTCACTGCAGTCACGAAAGACGATCTGGCGTTGCCGGTGGACGGAGTGGATTCCTTTAACTCTATGTGGGCAACGATCGCAGGTGACCAAGGACTGCTGTGCGTAGCGTTTTCCTGGAAATCGAATGTATTCAGCGTGTTTGACATGGTCAATCCGGATCCTGACAACTGGCATTGGAAAGAAATTGTCAAGGAGGACTCCGGAACGTGGCAATACAAGAACGCTTCCGGAAGCTGGCAGACAGCTCAGGAGAATACGGTTTTGAGAGCGCTCAAGCAGGCTTTCGGAATCGCTGCAAACCGCCAGAGCACAGCCCAGCTTGCAGCCATGACTTCAGAGCACTTCACCAGATCAGGCGGTTTTGTTCCGGGAAGCACGACGCATCTGGGATTTGCGGTCGGGCTGGAGCAGGTTGAAGGAGTCGTGCCGCAGATACGCAACCTTCTGGTGTCGGCCGTGGATTACGGTCCACATATTGTGGAAGCTTGGAAAGGAGCCACTTGGCAAACCGGCGCGGGCTGGGACGATAATACTCGAGTGGGCAGTACGAGCCTCGCGCAAACCGGAACAATAACGTACAGGGGCAATGAGCCGGGCTATTTCGAAGCCGATTACCACGTGTTTGACGGAATTCCGGGATTTTGGTTCAGAATCAAATGTTCTGCCACGTCTCCGGGGTGCAGCATTACGAGAATAAAATACAGAGCTCCATGCCAACCACTCAGGAACATCGGCGACGGCAAGGCTGACAGTCCTCTCGGGTTTGTTGTCGTGGAGGGAGAGACGGCCAAAGTCACAGACTACACTGTCGAAGTGAGCGACTACACGGAGACCGAGGATTCCGCAGCTTCAATTCCCCTGAAAGTAGGCGACTTCCTCTATATCGGTTACCTGACACGCTTTAACGAGATAAGTCTGAACATTATCGAACCCAATACTGAAATCGCTACGCTCTCGGCAGAGTATTGGAATGGACTAGTCTGGTCAGCATTGAATGCCACGGATGCGTCGAACTCAGGCGAAGCGACTCTGTCCAGGAGCGGCAAAATCATATGGCATCTACCGACTGACTGGCGGCAAAATATTGCTGCGCCCGGATTGTACCGGGGTTATTGGATCAGACTCTCGGCCTCGGCGGATCTTTCAGCTTCCACTGCAATTTCCGAGTGTCGAGTCTGCAGCGTCCCTGATGCTCTGGTGAAGCACAAATATGCAGCCGTTTTTCAGAACAGGGTCGCTCTCGCGGGAAGGCCGGACGCTCTCGATCAAATAGACATTACAGCTCCGCTCCAGGAGTACGCATTCACGGGCTACGATACGTTCAGTTATCGAGTTGGCGGCATGGACGGAATCTCGAGTCTTGTGTCAGCATGGAATAGCTTGCTCATCGGAAAGGCAACTTCCTTTCATCAGCTCAGAAGCATCACCGGGAGCGAGTCCGATGTGGAATCAATCGAAGCGGCCCGGCACGTTCCGGTGAATGCACATGTAGTCGTGAAAGCTCCGGCCGGTGGATTCGGAGAAGGCGATCGATACGCCCTGTTCTTCATCAATCGTTACGGAGCGTTCGTCAGCACCGGACTCCATGTTGACGCAATCTGGAACACCGGGAGAGGGAGCAATGCTTCGGAACTCCTCACCTGGTGGGACGGTACTTCTCTCCCTCGTCTCGATCTAGAAAATCTGCACATCGCTTGGGGTGAGTACTGGCCTGAAAAGAATTGGGTGATGTGGACAGTACCCATGATCGTGAGCGGTGAAGGTCCCCAGACCACAAACAATCGCTTGATCGTATTCGACCTGTCGCTTCAAGCTTGGTTGCCTCCATTCACTCTGAGCCTGTCGTCCCTCGCAACTGCTGCTCACTACAGCGCTTCTGCACCTGGAAAGATCGGTTCATTGGGGCTCTATGCAGGTGACTACAAAGGAAGGGTTCTGAGGCTTTTCGGACCGAACGACTTGAATGACGCTGGCGAGGAAATTACTGCCTGGGTAGAAACAGGATGGTTTCATTTCGGTTCGCCGGAGTACAGAAAAATCCTGAGACTACTCTCGTTATACGGGAAATGCAAAACAGGTCCCATAACCGTTTCCGTCTATTGCGATGGAGAGGTGACTCCCCGATTCAATGTACAATTCCATGATCTGTCCGAGATCGGCGGAAAGATGTTTGCGCTGGAACAGGAAGCCCAGAATGTTCAAGGCAGATTCTACAAGTTCCGCATCTCATTCACAGGACCGACAGACATATACGGGCTGCAACTCGGGTTGTCGCTAATTCGAGAATGGGGCGCCTGAAAGATATCCCGGTTTCAAAAAACAGCGCGAATGAAATTAAAGGAGGATTACCGTGCCCGCAATTACCTCTCGTTTTCGTGTGTTGAACGGTCCGAACGCTTCGGATCTCAAGTCACTACAGACGAGCACAACACCCGTATCCCGTACATCGAGAACCCGAAGATATCGATTCAACTATTCCGCTTCATTCGGACCCGATCTTCTGAAAGCACCTTCTGAGAAGATTGGCGATACCATAGGAGATCTCACAAAGCAGAAAGATGATTATTCCGTTATCGCTCGACCAAACGACCCTGAAGTGCGTGACTACATGTCACACGTTCTCGGAGGACAGCGAGCGCTCATGGACGAATACGTGCAACGGGCCTCGAGGGAAGGAAGATCTCGCGCCGGCATGAACGTAATGGGCGGACCTGATCTCGCTTCCTCGTTGCACCATGATGCCATGAAATCCCTTGCATCCGGCTATTCGGATCGTTTCCGTGAAGCGATAGATTACAACCGTACCACCAAAAGCACTCTTTACCAGCAAAGAAGAGATCGAGCAAAGGATCTTCAAAACCTGTTCGGCATCCAACTGAGCTATCTTTCAAATAGACAAGATCGGCAGGACAGAATGGGCGCTTTTCAACGTGAGGACTGGCTCAGAGAAACGGATCGTGTGCTGTCATCCCGCGACGAATCGCAAAAAACCGATGAGTCCCAAAAATTGAGACCGCTTGCTCATTCCACCCAGAAACAAGTGGTGCAGGAGTCGTCCCCCGCCGTCGCAACGACCCAAGGGAGCGCTCAATCCGACGCCAGCGAGCGGACCCGTGCTGCCGCGGATAAACGCTGGCTGGAACTTCAATGGAGACAGTTGCTGCGGAAAATGGATACACAACCTCTTCATTGGACACGAGGAGATCAGGAACTCTTCGATGCATTGGGGATTCAACTCGGATACATGACTCCCTGGAAACGCTCGTTTAATGTCAAGATCGGCTGATAATAGTATTGCTGCCGCTGAGAATGGAGATCTTCGGTTATGAGTCGACTTTCGTATTATTTTCGTTTTATGGTTGACAAGTTTGGTTAATTATGGTCCCATTGGAGAAAAGAGAGCATACGCATCCTTGTGGAATTCGACACTTTTTCTGGAGAGGCTGACCACCTTCAGACCGTGTTTTACGGCGGCTCACAGCCGGAATGGTCTGGAAACGGCAGTCCAAATCTCAGCACGGAATTATCCTGATCGGTTAATTACGAAATTTGCAGTTTGCATGCTCTCGAAGAGAAATCGGAAAGGGAGGTCTGTCATGGCTGAAGTAAATCATCGAAAGCTCATGTCCAATTCATTCAACAAATTGCACGAGCAGTTATCCCTGGTGAGATCTCATATCGAATCACTCGATGACCCCACCGCTCGAAAACTGATGGAATCGATGGAATTCGGGCTGCTCGCTCCCATGAGGAAGCTCAGAATCCACCTGGACATCCCCTACGACTGGCATGAGAAGAAACTGGAAATGATGGAGACGGCATAATGACTTCACCAGTTACCGTGCAGCAGTGGAAGGAAATCAATGCGCACCGACTGGTGGACTGCCGGTGGGGATGCAGTATGACTCTGGAATCATGCAGGGCTTACCAGACCCGAACAAAACGGTACGTCATTCATTTCGGCGGTCACGGAGAGCAGCATGAGAGAGCGAATGCGGAGTACCTTTCTTGCTTGAATCCCGTGCCTTGTCCTCACCTACTTTCGGATCAGGACCTCACGTCTCCAGCAATGAGTTTTTCTGAAGAGATGCGTTCGACGAAGAAGCATCTGGTCAACCGTGCTCGAGCTGTCGATCGTTTGGTCAACCCGTCATGTATGCTCGAGGAAGCAGACTGGCGCAGATCTCTGGTTAATGTTTAGCCATTTCATTGACACACAAAGGAGCTTTTCCCATGAAGAAATCCGAAATGCATTGTACGAGCTGCATCAAATTTGACGGCAACGACTGCCGCCTGGACCCCAAACCGGTTCAAATTGAAAATCCTTCAGAGTTTTGGTGCTCGCAGGGTCAATGGTCGTGCTGGTCTGAACGGTACCAGGAAATGGAGCCATTCTATTGGGGCGAATGGGAACAGGAATAACGAAAGCAGAGGTCAGCTCTTTTGGCATTACGAAAAAGGAAAACCAGCACATCTGAGGAATTCACGGAATTGAATGGCACCGGCTTCGAACCCTTGTTCGATCCGGAATTGGCAGAGCGAATCAGAGGCTTCTCCCTTGGCGACCTCACGCCATCGACAGCGCTCGAGTTGATTGCCCGGCTCATCGGAGCAGTTCCGGCGTCCCGGAAAGAGGGGTTGGAGCAAATAAAGCTTATGGACAAGCTGTTGAATACAGCCCGGGCCATGATGGAGACACGATTGAAGAACGATGAAGCCGCGGCAATCGCAACCAGACTGGATGAAATGGAGAGCTGGATTAAGCGATTGGCCGAAGAAAAAAAGGGAGACTCGAAAAAGCCCAGGGAAATCTGGAATGGACGAATGGACAGTTGAATCTTCTTCTCATGAAGACAGCAGCTTTCGTAAATCCCGTATACGACTCGGAAAATTATCCGATGCACTCAGACAGATCGTTCCCTCGCAGGGGGACGATCTCTTTCATGTGCAGAATTTCATAGAAAATTTGAAAATTATCAACAAGCGCGGCGAATTGGTGTCATTGATCATGAATCGATCTCAGGAAATGGTCTTTCACCGGTTAATGGAATCGCGTGAAAAACAGGTTCCAGCCCGCTTTATTTGCTGCAAATCCCGGCAACTGGGAATATCGACACTGATTCAAGCATTCATCTTTGCTCTCATAACGCGATATGCATACCGATTTGCGTTGGTGGTGGCAAATTCCATAGAAGGGGCACAGACCGTGTTCTCCACGGCGCAGCGATTCTCCGCTAACCTACCGGACAGCGAGTGTTCGTTCATTCCCGCTTCCAATTCACGGCGTCTCGAGTATCCTGCACCGCATTATTCCAGACTTCAAATCGATACGGCCGCAAACAGGAATCTCGGCAGGGGAGGGACGTTTCACTACGTCCACGCGAGCGAGGTCGCCTTCTGGGAGCACCCCGAAGAGCCGATCCTTGCAATCAACCAATGTGTTCCTCAGCACTGGGATACGCTCGTCTTCTGGGAGTCCACTGCCAATGGTGCAGGGAACCTGTTTCATCAGACATGGATCAGTGCCGAGCGGGGTGAATCGGATATGGAACCGATTTTCCTTTCATGGCGTGAGTTTCCTGAATACAGCCTGCCGGTGGCTCCAAAAGAAAACCTGCAGCTCAGCATCGAAGAAGAGGCATATGCGAGCAGGCATCTGCTGACCAGGGAACAGACAAAATGGGCGCTTCATACGAAACGCAACCAGTGCCACAACAACTGGGACAAGTTTCATCAAGAATATCCGGTAGCTGCAAGACTCGCTTTCGTGTTCACCGGAATGCCCTGGTTCGATCAGGACAGGCTGCAGGAACTCCTGGATAACACTGCCGTTTCGCCATCTGCAAAAGGGTATCTGAAATTCAGGGAAAATTCCGCAGAGCCGGAGTTCGTCGCATGCGAGCAGGGTGCTCTGGATATCTGGAAGCTTCCCCGGACGGATATGACCTACAGCCTCGGTATGGACGTGGGAGAAGGGGTCGGGGCAGACTACACGGTCATTCAGGTGTTATGTAACGAAACCGGAGAAGTGGTTGCGAGATACCGATCAAACCGGGTTCGAGCGGAGATTGCAGGGATCGATGCGTACCTGCTGGGGAGCTTTTATCATTTCGGACTGCTGGGCATAGAGCGAAACGGCCCTGGACTTGCCACCCTAACGGTTTGCGAACGAGGAATGGCTGACGTTCAACAAATATCGGGATATCCGAACCTGTACTATCACACATTTACGGACCGGAAAATACCGGAAGAGACGCGACGTCTGGGATGGATTACCAACAGGACCACCAAAGAGGCAATGCTGAGCCGTCTGGCTCAGGCGTTCGAGAGCGGCGGCATTATCATCTACTGCCAGAACACTCTCCTGGAAATGCAGGGACTCGTCTGGGATGCTGAAAAGAAGGCCTTCAAGCAGAGTTATCGATCAGCGCAATCCAGGCTTTCGCATGACGATGAAATTATGGCCTTGGGCATTGCGTACGAAATGAGAATGCATAACTGGGAGAATCGTTTTATAGCAGGACCGTTGCCGAAAGGAGGAGAATTCTGATCCATGCGAGCCGAGCATCTCGGGGACGGAACGATTGCTGTTTCCGGGACATTTCGTGTTGAGCGATTTACCAGGATTTGGGCGGGTATCGGTTGGCCGGAACTCAAGACAGGATACCTGTGCATAATTGGTGAAAGAGGGGATGGTCGATACCATGCATTATGGGAAAAGCAGGGCGGACTCTTGGAGTTGGGCGACGAGATCCTTCAGGTAAAGGATCGGTTCCTGGTTGAATGCATTTGGATAGATGCACGCGATTCTGTTGCCGCATCGTACGTCAGGACACTGGAAGGACTCTGTTTTTACGAAAAAACCGGAGACCACTCGGATGATTGCATAATCAGCACTGCGAAGCTGTGGACGGAGTTCAAGAATCGCACCATGACAGCAGTTGTTTCGCCGGTTCCGGCGCGGACGCTCAATCACTATCGATCTGCTCTGGAAAAGGTCAGGGGCCTTATTCTCAAGGGGCAGTTAATTGTACACGAGAAGAATTGTCCGGTGCTGGTCTACAGTCTCAGGCAGCCCCTTGATGAATTACTGAAATCACCCGTCATGAGGGCGCTTGTCTGGGTGCTGACCGCTCTCGAGGAATCCAAGGGAAACCTGCAGCAACCGGAAGACGGTGACCCCTGGTATGGAAATCTACCCAGAGAATAGACACAAAAGGCTATCAAAAAAACCGAGTTGATTTTTCCTTTATTTTGATCCACTTTTGGAAACTTAGATGACCTCAAAGGAGTCTCTTACAATCGATGACATCGTTCAGGATTCATGTTAAATAGGAAGTCCAAAATTATCCCAGGAGCCGAATGTGAACCAAGTTACCAGTATCATATCGGAATATGTCGGGGGGGATGCTGTTGCGGCCCTCCACAATTGCAGTCTGGAATCACACCTCATGCGTGGAGATCTTGGCCCTGAAGACGAGAACTGGTCTGGACAGTTCCCTCTGTTTATGAACCCGCGTCGCACTGAGGACATGGACGAGGACGAGGACTTCGACGACGAAGACGAAGATTATGATGATGACGATGAATATGATGAAGATGACGATTATGACGAGGATGAGGACGAGGACTTCGACGAAGAAGATGATGACTACGACGAGGATGAGGACGAAGATTACGACGACGAAGATGAAGACGAAGATTACGATGAAGATGAGTAACTGAAGGAGCTAATAGCTCTCACGGTACGGAAATAGCGCCTGTTCATGCGAATAGGCGCTACGCATCAATCCTTCTTTGGGCTCAATCCAAGCGAACTTAAGCGAGCGCGGAAAAAACCCTCTCACGAGCGAGTGCCAGCGATTCAGGCATAATTCCTGTCGAGTAGCGCATCGAATGCAGCACTTGGACCACTCTTTCCGTTGCAATGTTCCCAACCGCTCCGGGAATGAACGGACACCCGCCCAGCCCCCCGACTGAAGCATCAAATCTTCGCACTCCTGCTGTTAATCCGGCAACCATATTCTGTATGCCTAATCCTCTGGTGTCGTGCAGATGCAAGGTGATTTCGTCCAGGGGCATCAATTCGGCCACGGCTTCGAGTGTGGAACCGATCGACTCCGGGTCGCCCATCCCGCTCGTATCTGCGAGACCGATCTCATCGAGCGAAGATGCTCGAAGCCGGGAAACCATGTCCAATACCCGTCTCAGGTCGATTTTCCCTTCGTAAAAACAACCGAATGCGCACATGAGCCCGGCAGTGACACCCAGTCCTCGGGAACGCGCCGCGTCAATCATGAGAGCAGCGGCTTCCAGAGCTTCTTCAGTTCCTATGCCGGAGTTCTTCAGGCTGTGCGTTTCTGAAACGGAAACATAGATTTCCACATGGGGAATTCCGCACGCAATGGCCTGGTCCAATCCCCGGGCATTGAGAACCAGAGCACTGTATCGCACGCCAGGCTTGCGGCGAATCTCATGCCATACTTCCGCGGTGCCGGCCATCTGGGGAACTCGTTTTGGATTGACAAACGAACCTATCTGAATACGCGGTATTCCTGCATCACCAAGCAAATCGGCAATGTGGGCTCTGATCCCTGGTTGCAGAATGCGAGGTTCATTCTGGAGACCGTCCCGTAGCCCGACCTCCTGGATGAGAACTTCGTTTGTGACTGTTGCTCGTTGCGAATTCACCAATTTCTCGCTGTGCACTAACAGAGTGACCCATATTAAAGGGGAACCCGGAATGCGAAAGGGTGTCGTAGGACAAATATGAGTGTATCAATCCAAGGGTTCACACCGCAAGACGGTTTTAGCAGATGCATGGACTGCAGATAACTGGAAATCAGACCTCGGCTTGACACAAGAAGCCCCAAGCGTTAGAAAGACATTCTTTCCCACGGAGGTTCTCGCACGAGGTGAGGATGTCCGTTTATTTTTTGAAGGGAGGAAGAACATGGAACTTGACATGAATGTGAAGAATCCCGAGCATAACATCAATGTGCCGAATCCCGAGCATTGTGCTTCATTCATATACGATTGCAGCGGTCGGAAGTTCGAACCTGAAATAGCCGAAGAAATCTGGGGTGACATTCTGAGACACAAATGGTTTCTATCCGAGCGCCTGGGAAGGGACGTAGGAATCAAAGTGGCTTGCCTTGATTTCATCGAGAACGCGGATACGCTTCAAACCGGTCTTGAGAATTCGGAGCAGGTTTTTCTCCTCAAGGAGATGGGTGCGCACATGGTCGATCGATCCGTTTGGGACACTATTTCCGATTCCCAGCCTCCGAAACAGATCGTAAACAAGCAGATCGTTCTTCCTTTGACCGAACCCAAGCTCGCAGCGAAGCATGGTGTAAAGCCTCCCAGAGCGATCATATTTTTCGGACCTCCGGGAACCGGTAAGACACACTTTGTCCGGGCAATTGCGGGAATTCTTCAATGGTGGTTCGTGGAAATCAGTCCCAGCGTTCTCATGGCGGATGGAGCCGATCTGGTGGGTTCAAGTCTGAAGAAGTTTATGGAGAAAGCCAGAAATTTGGAAGAAGCGGTTATCTTCATCGACGAATTCGAGGAGATTGCCGGTAGCAGGGAACAGGCTTCCAGAATCGATAAGTCCATTACGAACGAATTCCTCAAACAGGTGCCGCTTCTGAAGAGGTCTGCCAGGAAATCGCTCCTGGTGTGTGCAACGAATTATATCCGTGAATTGGACAGCGCACTGCTCCGACCCGGCCGATTCGATTGCATTATTCCCGTGGGCGGTCTCGATGAACAGGGAAGAAAGACTATCTTCATGCATTATCTGTCGAAAACGAACCGCGGAGATGTGGACATCGATGCAATCGTTTCCATGATTCCGTTTTTCACTCCGGCTGATATCGAGTACCTCTTTCAGAAAGTGACTCAGTTTGCCTTCGAGAAAGAGTACCAGGTGGGAAAAGACTATAAGATCTGCACGGACACTTTCATGGAACTGCTTCCTTCTGTGCGGCCGACTCTGACGGACGAGATCATAGCTGAGTTTCAGCAGGATTGTGACGAATACACACGGTTCTAACCTGAGAAAGCTAGTGCATGCAAACAGAATAGCCCGAACTATTAACAGTTCTAATTTAGGAATAAGGGCGGCAGGGACGCCGCCCACCACCAGAAACTCGATGCCCACCTCGTCTTCATTGTTCTTCCTAGAGTGAGGAAATCATACTTTTCGTCAGTGAAGTGATAAACTGACTGGGATTAAGCGAGGTGACAGGTCCTATCCATGGGCCGGTAGCGGGCGGCCTCCGTGCCGCTCATTTGGATTAACAAAACAAATTCGCCCAAGCGGAAGCGCTTGCTAGGTAATGTATAAGAACTGTTAGGTCTGGGAATTTTGCAGTAACTTCGATCGGGTCTTATTTCGGCACACGGGCAATCACGATATTGTTCTTGCCCTTTTTCTTTGCCGCATACAGCGCCAGGTCGGCACAGCGAATGATGTCTTCTGCATTTTTTGCATGTACCGGGAAGCACGCCAACCCTATGGAAACAGTCAAAATTCCGGAAGGTAGCAAATCCTCGCCATCGAACGGTTCGGCCTCGATTCCCCTGAGAATTCTTCCCGCCAGCTCCGAAGCATGTTCGAGATTCGCTCCGGGGCACACGATCGCGAATTCTTCGCCTCCATACCGCACGACAATATCGTACACGCGGCATACCGATTTGAGCAGGTTTCCTATCTTGGATAAGGCTTCGTCACCCTTTTGATGGCCGTTTCGATCGTTGTAAATCTTGAAATCGTCGATGTCGATCATGAGCACTAGGAATGAAGTGCCCAATCGCAAGGCCTTTTGCACTTCATTTCGCAGAGCTTCGTCCAAGTACCTGCGATTGTGAACGCCCGTGAGCGGGTCCACGTAGGAGAGTTCACGATAGAATTCTCTTTCCATGGCCCTTCGACGCAATTCTCGCAATTCAATGGCTTTCCGAACCGCTACTTGTATCTGGTCTACCGTGAAAGGTTTGATAAGGTACTCGAGAGCCCCTGCTTTCATACATTCCACCGCGTTTTCTATCGTCCCGTATCCTGTCATCACGATTACGTCGGTGGAACTGTTATTCGACTTCAACTTCTTAATTAAAGTAAGCCCGTCCATTCCGGGTAGTCTCATATCAGTAATTATGAGGTCGTATTTATTCTTTGCATTCTTTTCCAATGCATCAGAGCCGTCTTCGCTGACTTCGGCGTGAAAACCCGCAGCTTTGATTGATTCAACCACTATATCCCTGACCATTTCGTCGTCATCGACTACAAGGATTGCAGGTCCGTCTCTATGTTCGTGCCGCGAGGAAGCTAATGTCATGTTTTGACTCTGTGGAAAATGTGTGGAGCGATATCCAGGAACTCAGTCTCCCCCTGCATGGTTCCTATACTCCTATTGTGTTTTACAGACAAGATTTTTTGCAAACGTGGATTGAAAAAGACAAGAATGCTAATAGAATCCAGGACACCCTTTTTGACAGTAAACAGTCTGATGACTGTCCGCAGCAATTCGAATCCCCCCGAATGTGATGAGACTGCCCCGCCGTATGTATTACGACAGGGCAGAATTACATTGTTATATCAGGTTCCCATTTCCCAGGAAGCTAGATAATGCTTTTGTTGATCGGTAAGAGTGTCAATTTTGATTCCCATGCTTTCCAGCTTGAGACGGGCGATTTCATCATCCAGCGCGGTAGGAAGTCGATGGACCTTTTTGGACAAACTTTTTCCCTGTTGCACTAGAAACTCGGAAGCCAGGGCCTGATTGGCAAAGCTCATGTCCATTACCGATGAGGGGTGCCCTTCGGCCGATGCAAGGTTGATCAGTCGACCTTCCCCCAGGATTACGATTCTACGGCCGTCAGCTATAGTAAACTCTTCGACGAAGTCTCGAATTATTCTTCTCTGCACTGCCATGGATTCCAGTGAGGGAATATCGATTTCCACGTTGAAGTGCCCTGAATTGCAAACGATAGCGCCGTCTTTCATGAGATCGAAGTGTTCCTTCCGGATTACACTCGTATCACCGGTAACCGTGCAGAAGAAATCTCCCAGAGGCGCAGCTTGTTCCATGGGCATAACGGTATACCCGTCCATTGCGGCCTCAAGGGCTCGCAGAGGATTCACTTCTGTCACGATGACCCGCGCTCCCATGCCGGCTGCTCTGGAGGCAACACCTCGGCCGCACCATCCATAACCGCTCACGACAAACCAGCTACCGGCCATGAGTCTGTTGGTAGCCCGGAGAATCCCGTCAATCGTGCTCTGACCGGTTCCGTATCGATTGTCGAAGAAGTGCTTGGTATTCGAGTCATTCACCGCGATTACCGGGAACATCAGAACGCCGGTATCGGCCATGCTTCTCAGCCGGATCACGCCAGTGGTGGTTTCTTCAGTTCCGCCGAGGAGATGCTGAACAAGATCCTTACGTGCGGAATGTATGGTGCTCACCAGGTCGGCGCCGTCATCCATAGTAATAGCGGGTTTGGGGTCGAGGCATGCGTTAATGTGCTTGTAATAGGTCTCCGTATCCTCTCCCTTAATGGCGTATACGTGGAAACCATCCGAAACCAGTGCTGCCGCAACGTCGTCCTGAGTGGAAAGGGGATTGGAAGCGCATACATAGAGATCCGCTCCGCCCGCTGCAAGAGTATGAACCAGTGCAGCCGTTTCCGTGGTAACATGAAGGCAAGCAGCAAGCTTAATACCGGCAAGAGGTTTTTCCCGCTCGAATCGCTCCCGAATCATTCTCAGGACCGGCATGCTCCGCTCAGCCCATTCGATCCTCAATTTTCCCGATCCGGCCAGGGACAGGTCTTTTACATCGTATTCCATATACTCTCCTTATGTCAGTTTCAACCGGAGCGCAGCACAGTGCGGCCGGTCGCCGGGACCGGCATGCATTATACGCCCGCCGCTTCCTTGAGTTCCTGAACTTTATCAGTACGTTCCCAGGTGAAATCCGGATCTTCGCGACCGAAATGACCGTGGGCAGATGTTTTGAAATAAATCGGTCTCAACAGATCGAGGTATTCGATGATTGCGGCCGGTTTGAAACTGAATACCTTCGAAACTGCTTGAGCAATCTTCTGGTCTCCGATTTTTCCGGTTCCATACGAGTTTACCATGAGGGAAACCGGTTCCGGGTACCCGATGGCGTACGCTACCTGCAACAGGCACTTTTCCGCCAGACCGGCAGCAACCACATTCTTTGCCACGTAGCGGGCCATATACGATGCAGATCGATCCACTTTGGACGGATCTTTCCCGGAGAATGCTCCGCCGCCGTGGGCTCCGTATCCGCCGTACGTATCCACAATGATTTTACGTCCCGTGAGTCCGCAGTCTCCCAGCGGGCCGCCCACGACAAATCTTCCTGTGGCATTGATGAGATACCGGGTGTTGTCGAGAAGATCCGCAGGGATAACTTTCTTGATTACTTCCTCGATTATGCCTTCTTTGATCTGATCGTATGTCACATCGGGAGTGTGCTGAGCCGCGACGACGATCGTATCGACACGGGTCGGTTTCCCGTTCTTGTATTCTATTGTGACCTGGGATTTTCCATCGGGTCTGAGGAAAGAAAGGGTACGATCTTTACGGACCAGAGAGAGCCGTTCGGTCAACTGATGCGCATAACTGATCGCCATGGGCATATATTCAGGTGTCTCAGTGCATGCAAATCCGAACATAAGGCCCTGATCGCCTGCCCCCTGTTCGCTGAACAATCCTTCACCTGCGGTGACTCCCATGGAAATGTCGGGTGATTGCTTGTCCAAAGTAACCATTACCGCGCAGGTGTCGGCATCAAAACCCATGGCAGCGTCGGTATATCCGATATCCCTGACTGTTTGGCGCACAAGTTGCGGAATGTCCACGATTGCTGTGGTGGTGATTTCGCCTGCAACAAGAGCCAAACCGGTCGTCACGAGTGTTTCGCAAGCCACCCGGGACTTCGGGTCTCGAGCGAGCATCGCATCCAGAACGGTATCGGAAATCCTGTCTGCAACTTTATCCGGGTGCCCCTCGGTAACAGATTCCGATGAAAACAAATAGCTTCCCATCCCCAAAGTCCTCCTTCTGGACCATTTTGCCTGTTTGTAGAGGATGCCAAAGTACCTGTCGACGGTCCGGTTACCCGCGCGACGCGGCCATGCCATTCAGTCCCGCTCTGTCCTGTAAAGGGGTAATGCGGTCAGGAGTTTGGCAGCTACTACGAAAAAGAAATATTACACATATCCTGAACGTCCCGTCAAGAGAGAACCACGGCAACGCCACAGGCGATTGTCCTCAAATTTGTGCCAATGTTTCTGATGATTACCTCTTGATCATATCAATTGTCTTCCAATACCCCGAGCGGAAACGATAAAAGAAAACCAAACCCAAAGTAACCACATAAACGACAGCCCAGAACCACACTATACCAAGTCCCCATTGAAGATATTCAATCATAAAGTACACCGGGGGAATGAAGAAAAACCATGCGAGCAAAATCTGGGCTCGCATAGTGAATTTTGTGTCTCCTGCCCCTCTGAGGGCACCATTGTACACGATGAACATGGTGTCGAATACCGTATAGATCGCAACAAGCCTTAGTATCAGAATGCCCTGGGCAAGTACGGCTCCGAACTGGTCGTCGTGCTCCGGTCGGAACATTTCGATAAAGACACCCGGGAAAATCATATAAAGCAAAGCAAGTGTGGAAGAATAACTCAGAGCCAGCACCATTGAAGATCGGACGCTCTTTTCCGCAAGGTATGGACTGCCCTCTCCAAGGTATGCTCCCACGAGCATAGACGTAGCGATTGACATTCCAACCATTGGCAGAAAAGATAACATTTCTATGCTTAGGACTATATTGGTCGCGGCCAGGCTTGCTTCACCCAACCTTCCCACCAGAAGGACAAATACCGTGAAAGAACCCACGTCCAGGAAAAACTGCATTCCTGAAGGTAAACCGAAACGCAGCAGAAGAGCGAACATCGGTTTATCGAAACCATAAGCTTTTCGCGTCCCGTGCGTGCCTGCAAATCTCCGGGACAGAAACAGGGCAGCCCAGTAGATCGTGGGTACACCGCTGGTCAGAGCAGTTGCAAGACCTGCTCCATAGATTCCCAGTTCGGGAATCCCGCAACGACCGAAAATAAAGACGTAATCCAGCACAGCGTTTGCGGCATTGGCTAAGAGGTTCCCCCACATGACCACATTGGTTTGTCCTCTCCCCGAGAAAAAAGAAGAAAGGGCCGCATTCAAAGGAAGAAGCATGCCTCCCAGCATCAAAAGAGTGAAAAATCCTTCCTCCAATTCCAGGAGTTCGGGGCCGTGACCGCCCCATCTGAGCACCGCCTTTCCCACAGGTATCATGCACAGGATCAGTGGAGCGGAAAGCGCAGAAAACCATATGCCCTGCCACACTGCTTTCGCACAGGATTGCTTGTCTCCGGCTCCGTGGTACTGAGCTACAAGAGTATTGACGTACTGTGCGGTACCAAGAAAGAAAGAACAAATTGTAAAGTACGTAATCCCTCCGGGAGTCGAAGCGGCAACGGCACTTTGGCTATGCCACGAGAGGAACAGGCGATCGATAAAAAGCATGAGGGTGAGTGAGGCTGTCGATAAAACCAGCGGAATTGCTATCTTAAGGACTTCTCTATAGCCACCCGGGACGAGAGAATCTGAGGAATCATTCAAGATACTTTTGAGGGACACGGGAGAGACTGCCGGATCAGGGTCTCTTGATCTTGTTCAAGAATGAGCGAATCTGATCTGTGGTGGATTTCTTCTTCGACTCGGAATGTTCTTCCTGAATACGAATTTCTTCGGTTGGAGGAAAATCATCCTCGTCCTTACAGGTGGCTAGGAGTTCAGTTGGCGGATCCTGCGGAGGTTCCTGGAATATTTCCACCTCTTCAGTCGGCGGAAAATCGTCCTGCTGCTGGCGCTTGCGAACCCGGACCGTTTTGCTCTCATCAATGTAGAAGTGATCGCCTGAAGCGCTCAAGTTTTCCATCACTTCTTGAGACGGTGCAACTTCCGCTGGAACTGCACCGCAGGCAGGACATCGTGCAAAAGGGCTGGGATGCGGGTGACTGCAATTCGGACAGATGTAGAGCCCGGAAAGGAACTGGGATTCCTTGGCCAGATCCCTGCGAACAGCCATTTCTTTGCGTTTTTCAAGATCCAGAGGGCTTATGACATTCTTAGTCAATAAGGCCTTGATTAAACTCACAAAAGCTTTTGCCGATAAATCGTATTTATCTCTTAGCTCTTGATCCGACAGACTGGAGCTAAAATCCGCAAGAAAACTGTTGAGCGGGACTTTTAACCGAGCTTGTTCGCTCTTTACTGTCATTTCTTTACCCGATAATCGGAATCGGCCAATCCCTTATCACATCTTGCCGTACCGGCTGACGCATCCCTGCTCTATGCATCACGTTCAGAGGCCTTACGAGTCGAGGAAAATTGGCTTCCATTGCTCGGGCCAAAGCGGTGAGGTTGAATTGCCGAGACCTACTTGGAGACAAAAGAATTCACAGCTTTTTTCAGGACGGGTGAGTATTTCCACGTCACTACTCTGCGTGCATCGAGGATCAATTCTTCACCGGTCTGCGGATTTCTTCCACGACGCGAATGTTTGGATTTAACAGTCCATTTTCCGAAACCCGATATCATTACGTCTTCGCCTTCGATAAGTTTCTGCTTGATTATATCCAGCAATTTTTCAACGATCTCGGTGGCTTCACCTTTCATAAATCCGCAATCGTCTGCGATTTTCTTCGCAATGTCAGCCTTTGTCAGTGTCATCATGCCCTCCCAAAAATAAAGCAAAAAGAAGTCTGTTACTTATATCAATGCACGTCAGGAAAGGCAAGAAATTTCTTCGACTTCCGTAATAAAAGCCTAGCTGCAAGCCTCATTCGAACTCACGAGACCGTATCACGGAGCAAACGTCCGGCGTATCCCTGTTTGCGCAAAGAATCTTTGAGCAGTCCGGCAATATCCCGCGGCCTGAACATGAATCGAATTCCCGTGCTCAAACCCAAGCTGTTGGCAGCGCGAAAGTATCGCCAATAAGGTCTCGGGAGTCTCAGCATCTTGAACACGAAAGCTGCGACCTTGGAGAATACCAGGACTCGTTCGTCAAAACCCAGATATATTTCCGGACAGCTTGCAGCAGCCTCTGACATTTGCTTCACTGCCTCATCGAGATCCAGATCTTCCGAAAGATACCATAAAGCTGTGGCCGCATCCGTATCAGCCGAGACAAAGCCCTCTCTGCATGCGATGTCCCAGAGAGTCGTCCCGGGGTATACTCGCACTCCTGTGAAAAAATGAGCAACGTGTGTCACCGGGCGTCCGTTCTTTTGTAAGTACTTCAAGGCAAAATCGAGAGACTCCTTGAGCGTCTTGTTGGTTTCGCCCGGACCTCCGATCATAAAAAACCACCAGGCAGCAAATTCCGTTCTATTGATTGCCTCCGCTGCGTGAAACACTTCATCCGGATCGAAGCCCTTGCGATAGCTCCTGATCATTGTCGGAGATGCCGATTCGGGAGTTATCATAAATGCCCGGAATCCGGCCCTCCACATAAGGCGAAGGTACGTGCCGTCAAGGTTTTTGGGATTCATCCCCATTGCGGTGAATTCGGCTTTCCAGGGTCTTCGCGCTATTTCTTCGAGAACTGCGGCGGAATGATCCAATGGATCGTTAAACACCGAATCGACAAACTCGAATGATTTGGGGCCGTAGCGAAAGAGTGCATCCTGAATTTCATCCACTACGTCAACGGGAGATCGCAGGCGCAGTCTGTTCCCCTCGATGGACTGATTATAGGTACAGTAGATACAGTGTTGTCTGCAGCCCCTCTTAGTCTGGATATTATAGCTGCTCCCTATTTTGAGATACGGCCGCAAATCGATCCATTTTCCCAGGTCGGGAGTCTTTATGGAATTGAAATCCGGAAGCTGGGGCTTGGTGAGGATGAATTTGCCGTTCTCCATCGTACCGACGCCGGGTATTCCTGCCGGGGAATCGCCTTTTTCCAGCGCTTCCAATAAGCGCACGAAGCTTGCTTCTCCATCGGACACGACAATATAGTCCGCTTTCAGAAGCCTTAGTATCCTGGAAGGCATCAAACTTGCCCCAGAGCCACCCACTACCACCGGCACATTGGTACATTTCCTGATTTGCTGCACTATTTGCACTATCTCGGGCAGATAATTTATGGAATGCAGCATATTGACATTATCGATGTTTCTGACGGAAATGCCTATTATTTCAGGATGAAAATCCTTGATTGCCTGTTCCAGTTTCCGGCCGAAGTTTCGTGGAGCGAAGCACAAATCGAGTACACTCACCTCGTGCCCGGCTGATTCCGCTGCCGCAGCCACGTAGCAGATGCCCAGCGGTGGAGCCGCCAGTAGATCTTCTTTTCGATTGCTGTTTATGAGAAGAATTCGCACAATACCTACCCCTGAACCAAAACGCAAAAAAACGGCTTCCTCCTTTATCACGGAGAGAAGGGAGTATCAATAAACGTAACGGTCAACCAGGCAAATTTCTGCTTAACATATCTCGCGAAGGCCATTCCCGGGGTATATTCAATATTAGAGAAGAGGGGGTTTTCCCGTTCGGGTAGATCGAAATGGCGTCCATTCCTTTGCCGGCACTGAGACAGCGAACTGAACGTGCATATTTTTTCCCGCGCTTTATCGTTCAACCATAATTTAAAGCACAAGGTCTCGTTATCTTTGGAAGTATACTCTGCGAGCACGCTGAGTGCATCGAAAAGGTGGAATCCGGACCCCAGAGCTTTCGCGAAAGACTCCTTTACGGACCAGAGAAGGGAGGCCGCTTTGTGGGGATCTCCTCCGGTGATTCGAAGGGCATCGCTCCATTCATGGGGGTAGCAGATTTTCCAGACCGGGTATCCGTGAGGAAATTCCGCAGGACTCGCGGAATCAAGCCCTATTTGTGGGCCTGATGCACACGCTGCTGCCAGAATCGAACCAGCGGAACGGGAAAAAGAGATTGGCGGTCCGATCCTGTTTCCGGCCATTACTGCGGGCTTACCAAGTGCAGAGGTGATAATTCTCAGCGATCCGTCCGGAGGCGGGCAGAGATTTCGAGTGCTGAGTTCATGCCACAAACGATGCGCCAGGAGTTCCTTTATTCTCTCGGCATGTCGCTTGCTAATCTCATTGCCTTCGAAACAGCCGTAAACGGTAAATCGACCTCCCAGTTTCAGGAAGCTCACGGCGTCGAGTTGATTTACGGGGAGAAGTCCTCTGCGCAAACCTGCTCCTCTTGCGGAAACGTTCATTTCGAAAACCAGCGCATCATCAGATTTCTCGTGTACATCACCAGCCTACCGTCTTGATCGGTCGCTCTCGTATCCCAGCCGATACCTTCATCGTTCCTGCTTTTCATTCTTGCTTCAAGGGTGATGATTTCTCCATCGAAGCAATTCCTGAAGAATCCCATTTCGCCGATGCGAACAGGAATCATGGAGCGCTTTTCCGATGGTTGTCTCATGATAATGTAGAAGTTTACAAGCTGCATTAACGCTTCAAGCAAATATGGTGAATAATGATATCGAGACTCCACAGTTCCGGAAAAATCCCGGGAAATACTATAAACCATTCTGCCTTTGACAGCGCCTTCACAGGTGCCGTCCAGGGCTTCCATTACTCGATAACGATCTTGCATATCGGTCCTGTCGATGTACCAGTTAATTGCTTCTTCATGGTCCATAGGACGCGTGTCCAGAACAGCGGAGTCAATAGGAGCGAAATCCTCCAATTCCCGCAGATTCATTGTAGCAGTTCCTAGGATAACTGTCGCCCTGTAGTTGTCATGAACACGGTCCACAATACGTCCCGTGGGCGAAATCTCCCTGGTCGCGAGAGAGACGTCGCAGGCAGCCTCTCCGCTTCGTTCATACGCACTGCGGCAACAAATCTCTGCAGTTCGCTCTTTTCCGGGGGGACATTCGATAATGTTCAGGAACTGAGCGTCGCGGACACCCTTCACCCTGAGATGAGGATAGAGAATCGTGGATGCTTCCATGAATGTCTCGATCGCCATGATTGCGGAAACCAACGGATATTTCAAGAACTTGAACGGTTTGTGATCCGATACCCAAAGATCGCGTTCCTGAGAGAACGCCCGCTCGGCAACCAATTCCTTTCGTGCCAGGTCAAGTCGCTTCACCGAGTCAACCATGGGAAACATGCTTTTCGTGAATTCCACTGTCCCTGCAGCCATGTTTTCCCCGGCTTCCGGTCCTGAGGAAATCAGTCTGACCGTGCAGACATCCGGGAGGGATCGCATGAAGAGGACCCAGATATCCTCAGGAGAAGCCACGAAAAGTTCTCTCGCCACAAGGGAAGCCAATTCTTCGGCGTGAACGTACTGGGCGTTCATACGTTTCATGAACAAACGAATGTCGGGATTTTCCGCCATTCCGGCCCCTTCTATGGGGGGCAGCACAAAAGCTTTGAAAAGCACCGAATTGTTCAGCCCGCGCCAGTGGGTCATGAGCGCTGCCATCATTCTGTTTGCCGCAGCATAATTGGATTGACCGGGATTGCCCTGAATCGATGCAGCAGATGAGAGACACGCGAAAAATTTGAGGCCCAGATCTCGGGATGCATTGAAAAGATTCAGTGCGCCTTCGTATTTCACTGCGATCACAGATTTGAAATCATCAGGGCTCATTTGTGCTATGAAGTTGTCTCGTAGAATTCCCGCGGAATGCACGATTCCATCAATCTTGCCGTATCTGGAGACGATTTCCCTTAATGCATATTCCACCTGTACAGGATCGGCCACGTCGCAGCTTATGTAAGTAGCTTCAATTCCCGAGGTCCGCAACTTTTGCATGGTCTCGTGAATCTCCGCTGCTTTGCCGTTCTCTGAGACGTTAGATTCATCCTGGGACGTCAGTGCGGTTCGTCCCAACATGACCATTTTACAGCCAAAAGGCACAAGACTGAGTGCGATGAAAGGAGTAATACCCGAAGCGCCGCCGGAGAATACGATTACGTCATCTGAAGTGAGAGTGAAACGTTGCTCGTCTTGTAGAACAGTGTTTTCCGGTGATGCTTCGAGGGTGAAGACTTGGCCTTCCTTATGAATGGTTTCTATGACCTTCTGACTCCGGTCGAGAGCGCCGCGAATTGCAGTGCTGACGTCTACGTCAGAATCAAGCTTTACGGAACGGAACTGAACGGACGAGTATTCCTGGGCTGCACTCAGGAACATGGCCAAAACACCTTCAGCAAGGAGATTACCCAAACCGTTCGGGTTTTCCGACTTGTTCACCAGGATGGCAAATTTCTTGGCAGGAGATGACAACAGTACTTTTAGAGCGGAGAAGAATCCCGTGAGAATGGTTGACAGATCCTGGAGTTCCGTGACTCTTTCATCGAACGCTTCATCTATCACGAAAGCCAAGCCTGCCAGAGACTCGAATTCGGACAAATGCTGTACAGCGGAATCCGCCTCCGATGAGGATCGAAAGTCAAAACCTTCTCCCTCTGAGCCGCTATCCAGGAAAGCCACAGGAACGATATTCACTCCGTAATCCCGTCGGAAAACATCCCCTAATTGCTTCCTGATCCCCGTTCCCGCGGTAGGCGAAAAGACGCTCACGCAATCAAGAGGACTCAGTTCAACAGGCTGAAAGCTCCCCATATCGAGAGGCACATGCTTGAACGTCAAACGTTTAATCGGCTGTTTTTCTTCAATCGGGGCAGGTTCGGTGACTGTCGGAGCAGTTTGTGGAGCTGCAACATGTTCCTTTTTGCCGACCGTCTTTTCTTTCTGGCGTGACATTACTCGGGCTATGCGGTCGGAGATGTCCCTGATTGTGCGGACATCCATGAAATCTTCCAGCTCGATCTTGATCCCGAAATGGCTTTCCACGGAATCCATGATCACCGGCAGCCGACTTGATCTGATGGAGAGATCTTCTCGGAGATCCATGTCGGGTTCGATTTCATCTCGGTCGTACCCGGTTGCTTCCATAATGATGCGTATCACCATCTCCGTAGTGTCAAGACGGTTCATTTCCGGTGTTTCCGCTTCGGGCAGTTCCTCTCGGGCCGGTGATTCTTGCACGGAAACTACTATCGGTTCCTGTTGATGCACTATCTGCACAGGAATTTCCGAGCGGGGAAACATCCTCGATACCAGCGCATCGAGTGCTGCCTCATCAAAGTTCGGATCGATCTCTTTCCGGATACTGGAGAGAATGCCGGGCCGCAGAAAACGACCGAAGCTCTCAAGGACGAATGCTCCTATCTCTCTGTGGACTATCTCCTCCATAGGATGAGAAGCCGTCGCGTAGGAGCGTACTGCAGGCGGATTGACAGCCTGCTGAACTTGCGCCACCTGAGTCTGAGTGCTCGCAACAGGAACTTTTTCGGCAATTTTGCCCGCTTTGGGGAATTCCACCGAGTGCAGCTTTTTTCCTACCGGGAGATGTCCCCGAGCAAAGAGCTGAGCAAGTGCGGTTTTGTACATCACGGCTTCGACGGAGGGCAAGCAGGTCTGCAAACACTCAGCCTGTTCGATCGTGTCTGAAATGAGGTTGCTGAGAATGTCCCTCGGACCCACCTCAACAAAGAGGCGCACTCCGTAATCGTTCCACAGAGTTCGCACATTATTCATCCAGTGAACCGGAGATTCCAGATGTGCCATAACTATGCGCTTGATCTCGGTTGAATCCGGTGGAAACGGCTCGGTTGTTGTATTGGAGATTACCGGGATTTGAGGAGGATAAAACGGGATATCAGCGATAAATTCGTCCAACTCATCATGAATGCATTTCATAATTGGAGAGTGGAAAGCCATGCTGACCCGGAGCAACGTGTTCCTGAAGCCGTTTGCCTTGAGCTCGACTCCGATTTCTTTGATTTTCTCGGAATTTCCGCCGATTACAATCTGATGATTGGAGTTGAGATTGGTTATGTACACATCATTGGCTCTGGACAGGACTTCTTCCACCACTTCCTGCGGGGCGTCCACTGCCATCATGACTCCGGGGTCCACATTCATGGTGCATGCTTTATCCATACAGATTGCACGTTTGTTTACGATGCGGAAGCCGTCTTCGAAGGAGTACACTCCAGCCAGGCATAGGGCCGTCAGTTCGCCGAGACTGTGGCCGGCAAGGGCTGTCGGCCGAATTCCCAATGAAATGAGATATTGCACCATGGCGTATTCCATGGTGAAAAGGGCAGGCTGCTGCCAGCGGGTCTTTTGAAGATCCTCCTCCCGGTCATGAAAAATCAAGTTGAGAATATCGAAGTCGGCTACGTCAGCCGCGCGGTCCATCCATTCTCGAATTATCGGGAACGTCTGATACAGCTCATAGCTCATTCCCGCGTAGTGAGAACCCTGTCCCGGAAATACAAAGGCAAGTGGTACGGGAGGAACGTCTGCGGGGCCGAGATGGATTCCCTGTCGTGCCAGGACTTTTATGCGCTTTGCGGCAACAGGACCGGGATCGGTCAGAGGTTCCGCTGAAGCAATGAGAGATCGGGCCTTCTGGTCTGATTCGGCTACTACCGAGACCCGGTAGTTCTTTTCGCCGATCCTGGTTTCGTAGAAGGATATTCCCCGGGGGAGAAGATCTGCGTCGGTTTCCATCGATTTTTCCATAGGTGTCGCGACGAGGACTGTGTCTCGAGAACTCAAAGATTGTTCAAGCTGTACCACGTAATTGGAACCTCCAAAACCAAATGCATTTACTTGAAATCTTCTGGGCCTACCATTAGAAGTGTTCCACTCGGCAGGTTCGGAAAGAATGTTAATTCCCGTGCCTTCAATACCGGTCTCCGGGTCGATAGTGTGGCAGTTCAATGTTGCGGGCAATATCCCGGCCTTCATGGCCATAACGCCCCGAATCAGGCTGTTGATCCCGGATGCGCCCAGAGTGTGCCCGATCTGTGACTTGAAAGATGTGAGCACCGTGCGGCTGTCGCCATTGTAAAAAGGCTTGAGCGCCTGAACCTCTTCCACATCTCCCTGGCGTGTACTCGTGGCGTGACATTCAATGAGGTCTACCGTGTCCGGTCCGTATCCGGTGTCCCGGAAAGAAGACCGTATGGCAATCTCCTGAGTCGTCCGGGAAGACTCGACCATTCCCAGGTTATTGTTGCTGGCCCCCATGGAGGTGATGTACGCGTGAATGTTCGCTCCACGCTTCTTGGCAACGCTTTCCCGTTCGATCACGATCATGCCGCCGCCTTCGCCCAGGACCATACCATCACGATCCGCGTCAAAAGGTCGGCTGGCTTCTCCCGGCACTCGCTCGACTCCCGAGAGACCTGCCAAAGCACCCAGTGCAGAGAATTCAAGGAAATGCATGGGGGTGAGGAATTCTTCTCCTCCTCCCACTACAGCAGCATCAATGATGCCGTTGCGTATCATCTGAACCGCACTGTAGAGCGCCACCAGAGCGGTTGCGCATGCAGCGGAAACAGAAAAGCTCGGCCCCATGAAGCCGTATTTGTTGCAGATGAAGCCGCCTGCAGAGCAATTAAGCCTTCCAAGGAGCGTGGTGTCATCGATCGCTATTCGCCCTGATTTGACCGCTTCAGAGACTGCCTCCTCCATCGCTGAATCCATGGGGAGCACGCTCTTGACTGCGGAAACGATTTGCGTCAGAGCACCCCGTATAATTACGTCCTGGAGTGTCGCTGCAGCTTCGCCGGAGTTCTGGGAGATGAGAACCGCAATGCGCTCCCGGGGAATGTCTGAATCGAGAATTCCCGATTCCTCCACAGCATTCCGCGCGAGCCACATGCTGATCTTGGTGGCGTCGGTCATGGTTCGGAAATCCTGGGGAGGGACTCCGATGTCCTTTCGTGTGACGTCGATGTTCTGGAAAGCTCCGAATCTGCAGTAGGTCTTTTCCGGCATGCGTGGACGAGGATGAAAGAACAGCTCGTGATTCCACCTGGTATTCGGAACCGGAGAAATGCCGGATTTCATGCCGAGACTCGCAGCCCATACTTCTTTAGGGCTATTCCCCAATGAATTCACGATACTCATGCCGGTAATGGCGATTCTTTCGACCTGTCTGTCTCCACCGGAAATCTGGATTGCTCCAGCAATCGATTGGCGACGAGGCTCGACGATTTCAACCAGTTCCGGTCGGGTAGGGGACTGGGAGCGAAGCGGACCTGTCACAGGCAGTCCTTCCGCCAGTGGTGCCGAAGCAAGCTCTTGATGTAGTTCGGCTACGGACATTACCCTTTCGATTACTCCGGAGCAGGCGCCGCTCATGAACTGTCCTTGCGTTATGCAACTGGTGTCATCGAGAACCGTCCCACCCGGACGATCCATTGCACGAGCTGCAATGAACAAACTACCCGCGCTGAGTGCCTCTATTTTGTGCCTGAACGATGATTCGTCCTCGGACCCGGAAGCAAAATCCCGTTCAAGAGAACAGATTGCGTCTATTTTGGGAGTCTTCAGAGAACGGACTCTGAGACCGGTGCCTTCTCCCGTAACCACTGTTCCACCGGGCTCGGCACTCAGGATCATCCGCCTGTAGATTTCCGATAGGGCACCTGTATTCACGATTTCATCCGTGGCAAGATACACGGTCCCCATCTGGACGGCATCGGCTCCCAGCATAGATGCCATGAAAGCGGTCTCACGCGTGCAGACTCCACCTGCCAGGATGATCCTGCGATCCTTGAAGAGGTCGGGATTGCGATACTTGAGATCGGCAATCATCTGGGCGAGTGTAACCGTACTGTGCTGTCCCACATGCCCGCCGGCTTCATGACCTTCGCAGATCACGTACCGAATGCCGGTATCGAAAGCCATTTTCAGGAGCTCTTCGTTCGGCGCGATATAAATCGGCTCGATGCCGTCTTTCATGAACTCCAGAGCATGAGATGGTTCCCCCGCAGCGATAACGGCAAAACGCGGTTTGATCTTCCGAATCCACGCAAGTTGCACATCTCGGTGAGGATTTTCGGCCAGAGCAATCATGTTTACTGCATAAGGCCTGTCTCCCATGAACTCAGCGATTCCACCAAGTTTTTCCTCAAGGACTCTTTCGTCCATCATCCCGAGCGCAATGGTGGGGAGACCGCCTGCATCGGCAATCTTTCTGCCGAATTCCGGATTATCCGTTATCCATGACATTGCTCCCTGGATAAACGGGTACGCAGTGCCCATTTCCATGGCAATGCGACTCGCAGCAAATGCTCCCGCGCGTTCGGGCGCAAGTGAAAGACACGTGTCTACAGCTTCCAGGAAATTTGTAATGCTCTCCTCAGTTCCGGAACCGAAGCGCTGGACGAACGATTGCGCAAAGGAAGCCTCCACGCCGAGAGGAATCAACTCATCGCGGGAAAAGGTGCTGTCCAGCGGAGAAACCCATTGTGACAGGACCTGTTCGGTAAAGAATCGCCGTTGTTGGTCACCTATTTCAGAGCCACACAAGGAACCGGTGAAATCTTTGAGCTTCTTTACTGCCTTTGAATTGCCTTTATTAAAGAACCGGCATGGTACGCCGAGCGACATACCTGCGATATCCGTATGATCGGGCCGGAGATTCGCTATTTTCTGCGATACGGCATTGTCCGCAGCAGCCAGATCGGTCAACCAGTGAACGCTCTCGCATACTATCCCGCCACAGCCTGCCGCCAGGAATGCTGCAGCCGCTTCCGGAGTAGCTATTCCACCCCAGATGGAGAATTGCGGCGGCTCGGACAGAGAAGGACTCAACTTCCGAACGAACGAGTACAGGCTGAATATAGTTTCCGTGCTCACAAATCCGGACGCTTCGCTTCCTTTCAGGGCAATCGATCGAATTTCCGGATACTTGAACAAAATGTCTCTGCAAAGGCGAACGTCTCCTACGATGGGAACGATCTGAAACTCCGCCGGAAAGGATGCAATACTGTCGAGATGACCGGTAAGCTCTTGCGGTGACACGTACGGATGCAGCTCAATCCATACCGTGCGCAAGCCCGTATCCTGCAGGAACTCTTCGAGATGAGGATCGGAGAGGGCCGTTTGGGGGAGCTTCAGATGCACGTGATTCGGGTCGGCATCGGCCTGGAGAAGTGAAATCCCGGAAGCGTTCCAGTTTCCATGCGAAAGATCGAAAATAATTCGTGTTCCGGTTTGGCGTGCCGTTTCTACGACAGACGATTTGATGTGTGTTGGTTGCCATACAAAAGCAATGAAAGGAGTATCGGAGTAGCGGTCCATTCGTACGCACCTTTTTCGGCATTAAGTCAAACTTTTACTATAGCATATCCAACCAAAGTTGGAAGTCCCAAAAGGTCTTTTGGAGCCAACGCACTGATTAGTCTGAATGAAATCATCTCTTTAAATACGTTGCCCACAGGGGAAATAGCATGTACTGACAGTTTTGGCAATACTACGGATCTTCAGTTGAAAGGGGTAGGCGGTCGGGTCCATTCAAAAGGATTACGGGGATGCATTGAGTTCATCTCACCGGGATGCTGAACCGGCTCTTCTCCGAATAACCGAATAGGTGCTCCGGTGGGCAATCGTTCAGTTACAAGCGGGCACTTGGGATTCTGCGCCCTGGAAGGGCGGCTCAATAGTAGCCACGGGTGTCAGAAAGTGTCTCAAAAATCATGAATCCACAAAAAATCGTGCCACGATTCATCGTCCTTGTAGGGGCAGGTTCGTGCCTGCCCTCCTGCAATGACCGGCACGGAGGCCGGTCACTACCGGGCACCCACGAGGGGCGCCCCTACAATCAGGCCGTGAAGATGATGAAAAAATCGTGCCACGATCTGGGATAAATTTCGACTTTTGAGACAGCCTCGTCAACCCGTGGACAGCGCGATTTTCATAAGCATGGTTCAACGACCCTGAAAGGGTCGACCAACAGGCAATGATTCCCAAATGTTATTGGTGGACCCTTTCAGGGTCCTGAAGACGAAGGATTTGCCGTTCCACTTCCGTGGGTTTGCACCCACGGTTACTGCTGGGTAGCCCCCTCTTCGGGGCTGAAGAAACCTCTCCCATGTGTGACCGAATAGGTGCTCCGGCGGGTATCCATTCAGTTATGCGTGGGAAAAATCCCCCCATTCCCCCCTTTATAAAAGGGGGCTAAAGCAGTCACGTGCCAATCCCCCCTTAATAAAGGGGGGGTAGGGGGGATTTTGAAAGTCAGTGGTATCATGATTCCCAGAAGAAGATCTCCTCTGCCCCGCGTAACTGAACGGCTACTCCGGCGGCTCTTTTGCGCTTGCATAAAGGTTTGGTATCCGCTAGACTAATTCGATTGCCTGGAGGCTTACGATACCAGGCACTTCTCATTATTCTACAAGAATTCGGAGCATTGAATGAGCGGATCCATGAAAGTTCTCCTCACAGGAGCAACAGGTTTCCTGGGAGAGTATCTTTTGGCAGAACTCCTGGAGAGAGGGCATTCAGTGTGGGCCCTATATCGCAGCGAATCCCGGAAATTAGACACAATCAGGTTCTTGAGCAGCCTCAATTTGCCGAGAAGCTCGGAAAGTCTGCGCTGGTTCAAAGGCGAAATACTGGACGCCTCAGACAAATGGGAGGACTGGTGCAGAGAGTGTGAAGGTCTGGAAGATGTGGACAATCTTCTCCATAGTGCTGCATCCACACGGCTTCACATGGATGAAACCGGGGAACCTCTGAGAACCAACCTCGGTAGTGCTCGGGTTCTGAGGAAACTCGTCGAGCGCAAACCGATGAACGTCCATCTGATTAGTACTGCTTACGTGTGTGGATTTATTAATGGTTTGAGCATGGCGGAAGTGAATCATCCCAGAGGTGATTTCGTCAATGTGTATGAAGAAAGCAAATGGGAGTCGGAACAACTGTGGATGGGAGATGCCACGCTTCTCAGACCGGCAATCATAGTCGGGCATTCGGAAACCGGGCGATGCACCTCATTTACCGGCTGGTACATTTTGTTCCAGGCGGTGCATCTTCTCGACCGGCTCATGGGAGAGGATGCGGGCTACAATCGGAGAGACCTGAACATAAACATTCCGGCTGACGCCGCGGGGACAACGAACATAATTCCTGTGGATTACGTAGCCAAGTCTGCTGTTCGACTGATCGAGAATCCCGAAAATCACAGGAAGATTTTCCACCTGACCCATCCGGCTCCTCCCACTCATGAATGGACCCTCGATCTGATTTGCCGCAGGTTCAATCTCGGAGGATTCCGTTTTGCCGGTGCCGGAGCACCCTTCACGCAGCCGAGAAACAGGGTGGAGCGCATGGTCTGGCGTCAGATGCAGACGATTCTCTTTCATTTTTCCAATAATCCGGTGTTCGAGCGTACCAACATCGATCGTGCGCTTCCGGATCTGCCAGTCCCACCTGCGGATGAAGCTCTGATTAATCGTCTCTTGAATTATGCGATCGAACGAGACTGGGGGCAGTCAGGACACTAGTCCGAAGGTGATATTATACTGATTCGCTTTTCTTTTTATAATCCGGGAGGCTGCAGGTATCCTTCGCTTCGGGCGACGCAGAGCCGTCTAATCACTTCGCTCAGGACACCCCCAGCCTTCGCTATCTTATTTGTATAACTGCGAAATCGTATTACTCGGTCCTCCACAGGTACCGAGGCATGGTAGTATCACCCCGAAACCATTCCTTGAACTCCCCGTCAACTAAGCTCTGATTCCGTATTCCCCGTTTTGACTTCAGTTTAAAGAATTGTATTGGAATAAGGTTGGATCATTACTCCCAGTAAAATTCCACATGTCCCAGTGTATCGGATCGCTCAACCGCGCCGATTTCTGCCGCGACATTCACTCCTTCTGCTAACAGAGCCGCGACAAATTCTGCAACTTTCTCTTCCGGAATAGCCATCACGAGTCCGCCCGACGTTTGAGGATCGAAGAGGAGATCTGCAATGTCCGTTGGTATGGCTGGATCCAGCGTTGTCCATTCTGCGAAAAACGTACGATTTCCGTAAGCTCCCGCTGGAACCAATCCCATAGATGCCGCGTCCCGTGCACCCTCCAGAAGAGGAACGTTCTTGGCTCGTATGCGGAGCCGCGCCTGACCAGCTCTTGCCATTTCGACGAGATGTCCGACGAGCCCGAATCCGGTAATGTCGGTACAACCCTTAACGCCGAATCGAACTGCCACCTCGGAAGCAATTTTGTTGATGGTGCACATGGAATTCACCATTGCCTCGATGGATGAAGGTGTGGCCAGTTTCGCCTTGAGCGCGGTAGCTATTACTCCCGTTCCCAGAGCTTTGGTAAGGATTAGCCGATCGCCCGGTTGTATGCCGCCGTTCGTCATGATTTTTTCAGGATGAATAAGACCGGTAACCGAAAGACCGTACTTCGGTTCGTCGTCTTCCACACTATGACCGCCCACGAGAGCCACCCCGGCTTCGCGAAGTATTTGGAGTCCCCCCTCGAGGATTTGTCTGAGCGTATCCAAGCTGAGTCTCTTTATGGGAAAACAGACCACGTTCATTGCAGTGATGGGACGTCCTCCCATCGCGTAAATGTCACTCAGGGAGTTTGCCGCGGAAACCATGCCGAAAATTTTGGGGTCGTCAACAATAGGGGTAAAAAAATCAAGTGTCTGGACAATAGCGGTATCATCGCTCAATTTGTACACACCAGCATCCTCAGATCCGGAAAACCCTACCAGGACATTCGGATCGTGCGGCACTTCCAGTCCACAGAGCGCTTTGTCCAGGTCCCCTGGACCGATTTTTGACGCTCAACCGGACGATTTTGAAAGGGCTGTGAGTGCTATATTGTCCATATATTCCGCCATGTCGTACAAGGCTATGGAAAAACCAGCGCCGTCGCTTTTCTTCCGAGAACTCGTTCAGCTCGGTCTTTCCCGTGAATCGGTTATACCGATCTATCTAAACGGTTACACCTTTGATGCGGCCATGTCAACAGTGAGTCCGGAAGGGATGATATCGAGGGAGAGGAGCGAGGAGACCCGGATCGAGTCTCCTCAAAAAAGTCTTCTATTTGATGAGATTGAGCCTCACAGGGGCGTTCAATATCACGTACGTGCCATTCTCCGATTCGCGGCGCTCTGCTGTTCCTACGACATCTTTGATGATGGATGCAACCTGCTTGGCATCCTTGGGAAGCATACGGACGCATCCGTGTGATTGATTGTGACCGATACTCCGTGGAGCATTGGTTCCATGAAAACGGTAACCATAGTCATCGAATTTCATGAAATCTTCAATCAAATCTTCCGGGTCGTTTATTCTCTTGCGGCTTACAGGCCGTTTTTTCAGAAGAGGCGCCATAGTGCCGCCATAGACCGTTTTACTCGGAGAATCGCCTGCAGCCCAGGCCCGATCTTTCGGAGGAATCCACCAGGGGTTGTCATCGTAAATATGGGTGACGAAATAGGTGCCGACCGGAGTAGGAAATTCCGGCGATCCAAGTCCTATTCTGCATTCGTACAGAATTTCGGGTTTGCCTGGCTGTGATACACTGAACAGCTTGAAGGTATGTTCGGAATGGCTCACTTCAATGGCCACGAATTTGAACTTGGTCTCCGCCGGTTCCGATGTCATGTTCCCCACTGAAGCTATGTCGGATGTATTCAGGAGGGAGTTCATCTGCCTGCGATCCACAAGGGTCGGATTCGATGCAATTCGGGCATCACGTGCCTTGTCTCCTGCATCGGATGTTGCAGAGGTCAAGGGTAATCCGCGAAAAAGCAGTTCCCCTACAGTGCCGGAGAGAGTGCCTTCGTATATGGCTTCATCACCCTGGCCGCGATAATCGTTTTCAGCAGATAACGCGTTGAGTGAAAGCGAACACGTTACCAACAATCCCACACCCAACATAATGAAAATACGAAACATGATGCTCCACGTTCCTATGGTTAAAAATAATTGTGTATATTTAGCATTTTACACTGCAAAAATCAAGACCAAAATCGATACTTGCGTACCGGCAATCATACATTAGCATTTTCTTAATTGTAAGGATTTCAACCTCAAGCGGCAATGGTGAAGCTGAGTGTTTCAGCACAATGAACTGGTCAGAGTGAATTCGGCAGAATTTCTACAACTCAACCCCTCAAAATTCAAAGATAAAGAGCGAAAGATGGCAAGACGAATGCGGGTATCGTTTTCACATTTCACTGAAATCTTGACAGAACTCGAATCGGAGTTTAGGATAGCTGCATGTCTTTTCCCCATGCGGGCGTCCTCAGAATCTCTATAACATGACGAAATTACAACTAAACTCAATGCAAATCACCCAAGAGGGTTATTTTGCCGGCATTTGCCGGACGACAATGAAAGGTGAGCAGCCGTGAAACAGCTACTATCAGGAAACGAAGGCATTGCACGAGGGGCCTACGAGTACGGCGTCCGATTGGCCTCGGCTTATCCGGGTACTCCCAGTACGGAAATTATGGAGTACGTTGGAGAGAGATACCCTGAAATCAAGGCCGGGTGGGCTCCAAATGAGAAGGTGGCTTTGGAGGTTGCGGCAGGGGCCGCATATGGAGGCGCCAGGGCAATGGCATGCATGAAGCATGTCGGGCTCAATGTGGCTGCAGATCCGTTTATGACCCTCTCTTATACCGGCGTAAACGGAGGACTTGTGATCGTGGTCTGTGACGATCCGGAAATGCATTCTTCACAGAACGAACAGGATACCCGCAATTTCGCGAAGTTCGGGAAAGTACCGTGTCTCGAGCCTTCAGACAGTCAGGAAGCAAAGGACCTCGTGGGTGAGGCTCTCAAGATAAGCGAAATGTTCGATACTCCAGTCATACTCCGGAGTTCCACTCGCGTATCTCACTCCATGTCTCTCGTCGAAACGCAGGACAGAGCGGAAGGCCCCAGGGAACTCGGTCTTAAAAAGGATCCTATGAAGTTCGTCATGCTTCCCGCGATGGCGAGAAAGCGACATCCGATTGTAGAGCAGAGGCAAAAAGATGTAGCTTCGTTTGCGGACACTTTTTCCTATAATCGCATCATCATGAACGACGATTCATTGGGAATCATTGCTGCCGGTATTGCGTTTCAGTATGCCCGGGAAGCTTTGCCGAATGCCTCTTTCCTGAAGCTCGGGATGTCCTGGCCTCTACCCGAGAAGCTGATCCGTGAGTTCGCATCCAAGGTGAAGAGACTGGTAGTCATAGAGGAACTCGATCCTATTATCGAAGATGCCGTGAAACTCATGGGGATAAAGGTCGAGGGAAAAGAGTTGACAGGACTCTGTGGCGAACTTTCTCCGGAGAAGGTAGAAATTGCGCTCATGGGATCGTCCAAGGCCAAAAGCATCGGTTCCATCGACATTGAACTGCCGCTTCGACCTCCGAATATGTGTCCCGGATGTCCGCACAGAGCCACATTTACCGCTCTCAAAAAGAACAAAGTCTACGTGGCCGGTGATATTGGCTGTTACACACTTGGCGCATTACCACCTGTAGGGATGCTTGACAACTGTTTGTGCATGGGAGCAGGAATCGGAATTGCTGCAGGGTTGGATCGATCCCTGGGAGAATTGGCAAAGGGAAAAGCCGTAGCAGTCATCGGAGATTCAACATTCTTTCATTCCGGTATGACGCCGCTCCTGGAGCTCGCGTACAATGGCGGTTCCACTACGGTTGTCATCTTGGACAACAGGACAACTGCTATGACCGGAGCCCAGCCGAATCCGGGAACAGGATTTACGTTGCGGGCGGACCCGACGATTAGCGCAGATATCGAAAAGCTTGCCGAGGCATTCGGGTTTAAGCGAATCCGCACGGTAAGTCCTTATAATGTGAAAGAAACTGAGGACACAATTCGCGAGGAATTGCAGACTGATGAACCGTCTCTTATCATCGCTCGGGCTCCCTGTGCACTTCTCAAAACAGATCGGATATTACCGGACAAGCCGCTTCGCATAAAAGCGGACGTATGTAAAGGCTGTAAGAGCTGCATTAACACCGGCTGCCCGGCCCTGGAATTCGTGAAAATCGAGGAACCTGCAGAAGGCGACAAACGTAAGGGATATTCCCGCATTAACGATGCGCTTTGTGTGGGATGTCGGACCTGTCAGGAAGTCTGTAAATTTGATGCGATCGAGGAGGCGTCATGAGCGACAATAATCGAGTATACAACGTGCTCATAGTCGGGGTCGGCGGTCAGGGGATCATCCTTGCGAGTGACGTCCTCGGACGAGTTGCAGCGGCCTATGGTTACGATGTGAAGAAGAACGAGATCCACGGCATGGCTCAGCGAGGCGGCTCTGTTTCGAGTCACGTGCGGTTCGGAAAAACGGTGAGTTCGCCAATCATAAGAGTCGGAGAAGCCGACGTTCTTTTGTCTTTCGAGCAACTGGAAACCGTGCGGTATTTTCCGTTCCTCTCCGAGAAAGGCAAAGTGATTCTCAACGACCAGAAGATCCTGCCGCCTGCAGTTTTTACGGGTAAACAGGAATATCCGTCGGACGTGATCCAGAAAATCAAAGCAAAAGTGCCTGATATGGTCGTGGTCGACGGGATCTCGGTAGCCGAGAGACTCGGCAATCCTAGAGTGGTGAATGTGATCTTCCTCGGGGTCCTGTCGAAATATCTGGATATTCCGGTGGAAGTCTACGAAAAAGTGCTCAGAGAATCGCTTAAGCCGAAACTTGTGGACATAAACCTCAAAGCATTCCATGAAGGCCGTTCCCTGGCTTCATAGATTTCTACACTGTTGGGGGAGGCAGGTTTTCGCCTCCCCACTCAAAACACCTCTTTCGCATTACACGCCTCTTCCTTCTCTAGCATTTCCCTCGGTCTCGCATCACATTCATAGCAAATGACAGAATTTTTGTCCGATTGCGAAAAGCGTTTCTCAAAAATTGGTGGGTGCCGGCCTCCGTGCCGACACATTTTTTAAAACAAATCAATTAGTTCGGTTCGGCAGGGACCGGCCCCTACCGTTCCTTACAAAGGGTAGGGTGTTCAAAAGGTCAGAAATTATGTCAACTGCTATGCTATGTTTGCTTGACTGTCACTGTCGTTCGTGTTTTCCGTAATGAAAGAGATACTAATGCCTTTGCGTCACAAATGGTGCAATATTGACTTCGGACCCCACCGTGAGACAGTAGGAGGCGTCCTCCATGCCGCCCATTTGGGCGTATCAAAACGATTTCAGTGACGTCTCGGACCATAGAGAAAACGAAACACAACGCTATGGATTTCCAGTGAGGACACTTATGACACAAAAACAGGTCGGCATAGTTTTATTTGACGATGTAGAAGTTCTGGATTTTTGCGGTCCCTTCGAGGTGCTGAGCGCCACCCGCCTGAATGAGGAAAAGCGGAGGGAAGAACCGTCTCCTTTCAGGGTATTGCTTGTCGCTGAGAAAGCCGGACCCGTGATTACCACGGGAGGAATGAAAGTCATCCCGGACTATACATTCGAGAGTTGTCCGAAGCTGGATATTCTTGTGGTTCCGGGAGGGTGGGGCACGCGTAAAGAGATCGGTAATTCTGTCATGCTCGACTGGTTGCGTGCTCGAGCAACTGAAGTGGAAATGCTGACCTCGGTTTGCACGGGATCGATGCTCCTGGGATTTGCGGGTCTGTTGGAAGGCCATAAGGCCACGACTCACTGGAAGTCTTTGGACTGGATGAGGGATTCATTTCCGGGCGTTACCGTCTCGTACGATGAACACGTGGTTGAGGACGGTTCCTTGTTCACTTCTGCCGGCATTTCCGCAGGGATCGATATGGCTCTCAAGCTTGTGACCCGATGTTATGGAGAAGCTGTTGCCCGTGCTACGGCCAGGCACATGGAATATCCATATCCCGTCGACAATGCTCGAAGAGTCTGAAGGCTGCTCAAATGAGCGTGACAAGAGAATATGTCAGGAGTGAATTTGATGAATGATCAAGATTTCAATCGATTGCTGGAAGGCGTGAAACAGGGGGCCGAATACCTGAAAGGTCTCCGAAAACCTTCTCGTATACGTGAAATAACTGTTCGAGTTCCTGACGTGAAGAACATTCGTGAGAAAATAAAACAATCGCAAGCTGAATTTGCAACCTACTAAAGTCCTATTCAGCACGGTGTTTCGTCTCCTCGACGCCGATTCGCTCGAAGTACAGAGACATATTGTCCTGAAAGTAAGGACAGGGCATCTGCGTTCTTGAGCACATCCGATCTCTCGTCTCCACCGGTTTCGTGATCACCTTTTTCGAATCCTTACAGATTTGCAGAACCATTCTGACGAGATGATTACATTCCGATTATACGAGCTTGCATAATGCTGCTCGAAGACGTTCGATCTTGAGTCTCCTGAGTCGTTTTTTACAGTGCTCAGAGCGAAGGAACAAAACAGAATGCTTAATTTGTTGATAACGAGGGATCGCGTCAGAGAAGGAGGTGCTGAGCCATGTGGATACGAAAACCGCTGCTTCGGTTTCTTGCTATTGTGCTGATAGGCGGCACCGTAAGCTTTCTTCCGTTGATATTCACATCCTCTACATTCGCAACATCCGCATGGCACAATGGTATAACTGAGGCAGACCACGCAGGTAAACGATTTGCTCATGTTGACAGTCCCATGCCTCCTGCCGAACTCGATCTCCGATCGTCCGTGACAATTGTTGCAGCAGACGAGACGGCAAAAAATGCCAAACCCAAGGGCTCGGCACGCCCATACGGGTTGACTGTTCTCTGGGCATTGCTGGCGGTCTTTGTCGGAGGCATGGCGCTCAATCTTACTCCATGCGTTTATCCGTTAATCCCTGTTACCATTGCCTTCTTTGGAGGGAGAACAGAGCAGGGCCGCGGGAAATTGGCAATTCACGCTGCACTGTACATCATCGGCTTATCCATAACAAACTCGCTTTTGGGGGTCATAGCAGCTCTCACCGGGAACATTTTAGGGAGCGCTCTTCAGAATCCCTTTGTTCTCTCGGCTGTGGCAGTCATTTTGTTGGCTTTTGCCGCAAGCCTCTTCGGATTATGGGAATTTCAGCTCCCGGAGAGACTGAGAAACTCAGCATCCAAATCGTACGCGGGATATTTCGGTTCGTTTTTCATGGGATTAACTCTTGGAGTAGTGGCGGCGCCATGTCTAGGACCTTTCGTCGTCGGCCTGCTCACCTGGGTTGCTGCCATGGGAAGCCCTTGGATGGGATTTCTGGTTTTCTTCGTGCTGAGCCTTGGATTGGGGGTGCCCCTTTTCGTGCTGGCTATGTTCTCCGGGGCCTTGGAGAAATTGCCCGGTTCAGGAGCATGGATGCTTTGGGTTCGAAAATTAATGGGGTGGGTTCTTATCGCTATGGCCGTGTATTTCGTAAGACCCCTCTTCCCTGAATGGATCGCCGACATTACTCTGGCTGCGGTGGTCATTGCGGCAGGAGTGTATCTCGGATGGATAGATCGAACCGAAGCCGGATTCAGGCAATTCGAATTTGTAAAAAAGACTGTCGGAGTAGTATGTGTAGGGGCAGCGATCTATTTCGTAAGTACGTCGTTTACAACGCGGCCCGGGATCGTATGGCAGCCGTACTCGGCAACATTGATAGAACAGGCACAAAAATCGAACAAGCCGGTCATGGTCGATTTTTCGGCTGCGTGGTGCGGCCCGTGTAAGCAACTCAAGAAAGTAACGTTTACCGATCCTGCAGTGGTGAGACAGGCGCAGAATTTCATGACCCTGGAAGTGGATCTTACTTCTGCTGAGGATTTATCCATTCGGAAACTCGCAAAGGATTTTTCCATCAAGGGCGTGCCGACGGTGGTATTCTTTGATAAGGAGGGTCGAGAACGCGCAGACTTGCGGCTTGAGGGCTTTGTTCCGCCGAAGAAATTCTTGGCAACAATGGAACAGGTCACCGGATCGGGTTCATAGATGTCCGTACTGTTGAGGAAGAACATTGTTCATGCACGAACGCCAGGGTAATGTCGTAAAGGACCGGGTTTTCCAATGAGATTGAAATCGATTCTTGTGTTGTTACTGGTTGGACTTGTTGCGGGAATTATCATCTGGGGAGTTTCTCTGCCTTCAGTGAGGCAGCACATGTTGACTGTCTTGCAGTGGATTCAGGAGCTTGGCCCGTGGGGGCCGTTTTTCGTCACATTATTCTATATTGCGGCCTGTGTCTTTTTACTGCCGGGATCGGTTCTCACCCTTGCAGCAGGATTCCTGTTCGGAGTTCCCATCGGTTTCTTGAGCGCATGGCTGGGTGCAACTCTTGGAGCCTGTGCAGCCTTCCTGGTGGGGCGGACCTTCGGCCGTGCCTGGATTGCAGCGAAAGTAGCCGGAAATCCGAAGTTTGCCGCCGTAGATGAGGCGGTCGGTCGGGAAGGATTCAAGATCGTGTTTCTCCTTCGGCTCAGTCCCGTATTTCCTTTCAACATCCTTAACTACGCACTCGGTCTCACGAAAGTATCATTCCGCAACTATGCTTTGGCCTCTTTCCTGGGCATGATCCCGGGCGGTCTGATGTATGTCTATTTCGGGTCCGCTGCCAGATCCCTGGCTGAGGTGGCTTCCGGAAGCGTCGAAGCGGGCCGCACCGGGCAGGTGTATTACTGGGTGGGGCTGGTCGCGACCATAGTCGTCGTCACCTTCATAACACGCGTTGCAAGAAAGAGCCTCAAAGAAGCGCAGCAGGAGACGGCCGGCGAACAGCCGGAGCAAGCTTGAGGTGGCGACGAGTTCATAGGTCGACTTGAGAAGCTGATCGCCCGAAGCCTCGGAAGAAAAAGTCAGGAGAAAAAGGGGCAGGCGAATTGAACTAAGTGTGGTGTGCCGGAATCTCGCGGAATCCCATTCGGTAAATGGTTGAAGCGTGATCAGTGGTCTGATACTTGACCTTTCAGTCGGAATCATGAATAAAAGACTGAGGAATCGTTCCTGTCGTAACACGAAATCCATTAGTTTGTTGAGAGGAAGAACGCAATGCGGCTCACTGATATTCCCGAAATTGCCGGGCTCAGTACACCGGAAAAGATCCTCTTGGTAGAAGATCTGTGGGATAGTATAGCTGGTGACGAATCTAGCCTGGTCGTTCCTCAAAGCCATAAAGATGAACTGGAGAGAAGGCTCGATTCCTATGAATCGGGTCCGGGAAACCTTCTCTCTTTAGAAGAACTTCAAACCCGCGTAGAGAAAAGGAAATGAGGTATGTCCTCCGTTTTCTTCCGGACGTAGAAGAAGATGTTGTTACCGCATACAGATGGTATGAAGACAAAGCTCCCGGCCTCGGTGAAGAGTTCCTGCGAATGCTCTACGTTTGTCTGGAAGGAATCAGGCGGAATCCACTGAGTTCATCCAAAGTCTATCGCGAAATTCAACGGATAGATGGTGGAGCTAGACTCAAGCTAATTGACCGGATGAAGAAACTGGAGATAGGTGGACCTCTCGTCTGGCAGGATTATCCTGACCACTTTGAATCTCTTGGAGATGGACTTTTTCAAATAAGAATATATTACCGAGACATTTGGTACCGGCTCATCTACTTTTTGAGGAGGAAAAAGCTGTTGTCTGTCATGGTTTCATCAAGAAGACAAACAAAACTCCTTCCAAGGAACGTCAGATCGCCCTAGAGAGAATGAAAGATCATCAAAAGCGCTTCAAGAAAAAAGACACCAAAGATGCCAAGAAAAAGAAAGAAGGACAGCGCAAAAAGAGGAAACGAGACAATGCCAATAACACTAGACGACTCTGTCGCAGAATTCATAGAAAAAGATCCTGAATTCCTGTCAAAACTGGACGAGGTACATGATCGATTAGAGACAGGACATCGAATATTTCTACTCCGAGAAAAACTTAAAATGTCCAGAAAGCGATTCGGGGAAGTCTTGGGTCTTTCTGAAAAGGATGTCTTGAAACTCGAATATGGAGATTTCACTGATCCTCCACGTGATGTCTACAGAAACGTGTACATCAAGATAAATCAATGGTTAGGATTCATGAGAGAACATGGATCTAAATCGCCTGTGTTTGAGGATAGTGCTATGTCCTGTAAGACCGCTTCATAGATTGAGAGAGGTCTGTCTGAGACCTCGCCATATGCTAATCTTCAAATTCTCTTTTTCTCCATCAACTATACCCATCATAATTGCTCCAGCGAATAACTGAAGCTTTACCATAAGAAAAGAAATTCTCCTTGACAACCTAACAGGTCTCAAATATCTTGTATACAAGAGGATTGTGATGGTTCAATATTCTGACTGCATTGTGTTCCTGTTGGCGAAAGCCTACCAGAAGGCACACGGAACCCTGAAAAAATGTATGGCCGATTACGGGTTGACGCCCATTCAAGTGCTGGTCATCGCTGCACTGAGAGAAGAGGAGGGAATATCTTCCGGAGAACTCGGCAAGAAGCTCGTGCTTGACAGCGCTACGCTGTCGGGCGTGCTGGAGAGATTGGCGGAAAAAGGATGGATAGTCAAGCAGACAGATGAAGTGGATCGCCGCTCTTTGAGACTCTATTTGAGTGACATGACCAAAGAGCTCGAAGAGCAGATGGGGGAACGGCAACAAAGATCCAATGAAGAAGTTCTAAAGAATCTCTCTACTGAAGAGAAGGTGCTTCTCAAAAGACTGCTCAAAGATCTTGAGGGTTGAAATTTTTTTGACAGATTGTCTTGTATGCAAACTAGTTGTTCGGATGTACGAGCCGGACCTTGCTCCGGAATCGCCGCATCAACCAGGAACCGTATGGCAGAGGGACAAATCGTAGAAAGGATTTGAAATGGGATCATGGCAAAAAACTACGTGCGTATGTTGTGCCCAGAATTGCGGCCTTGAGGTAGAGATCCAGGACAATCGCATCGTCAAGGTCAAACCCGACAAAGATAATCCTCGAAGTGAAGGATACGTCTGCAGAAAAGGACTGCAGGTAGCGCACTACCAGCATCACGCGGATCGACTCAAACACCCTCTCAAGAAGGTTGGGGCAGGTTTTGAGGAAATCTCCTGGGATCAGGCCATAGATGAGATTGCCTTTAAACTTAAAAGTGTTGTCGACCAACATGGATCAAGAGCTTTAGCATACATGGGAGGAGGAGGTCAGGCCTGTCATTTTGAAGCAGCATTCGGCGTGCGACTACTTCGGGGCCTGGGCTCCAGGTATCACTACAACGCTTTGGGCCAGGAGTTGACCGGCATCTTCTGGGGAATCGGGCGCACTCTCGGTCGCCAGTATCAGTTCATGATTCCTGACGATCACCATACCGACATGCTCGTAGCCATAGGCTGGAACGGATGGATGAGCCATCAGATTCCTCAGGCTCGGCGGCATTTGAAGAGGATTTCCGAAGATCCGGACAAGCTGCTTGTAGTTATCGACCCGCGTAAGTCTGAAACCGCTGAACGTGCCGATATACACCTGGCGCTGAGACCCGGGACCGACGCATTAATGACTCGTGCAATGATCTCGATAATCCTCGAAGAAGGTTGGCACAATGCGGATTACATAGCGAAGCATGTAGCAGGTTTCGATGAGATTCGTCCGTGGTTTGAAGGATTCGATGCGAAAGCCGCCCTGAAAGTGTGCGAGCTGGACTTCGAGGAGGTTCGGGAATTCTGCAGACTCTTCGCAACCAGAAAGTCGTCGCTTCACCCTGATCTCGGCGTGTACATGAATCGCCACAGTACGTTGGTCACTTACCTGCAGATCCTTCTCTTGGCCATATGTGGGAGAATCGGGGTGCCTGGAGGAAACGTGCTTCCCGGCTCCCTCATGCCTTTGGGAGCCCACTCGGATGAACGCGATCCCAAAACGTGGCGGACCGTGGAGACAGGCTTTCCGGCAATCATGGGAGTGTTCCCGCCCAACGTAATGCCTGAAGAGATACTGAGCGACAAAGCAGAGCGCCTGAGAGCTGTAATTGTCAGCGGATCGAACCCGTTGAGATCGTACGCGGATACGACCGCCTATGAGAATGCTTTCAAGGAGCTTGATCTGCTCGTTACCATCGAAGTGGCAATGACCGAGACAGCGGTGCTATCCCACTATGTGCTTCCTGCACGATCGGCGTATGAAAAGTGGGATGCAGCGTTCTTTTCCTGGAATTACCCCGAGATATTCTTCCAGATGCGCAGACCGGTGGTTGAGCCCCGTGGAGCGCAACTTGAGGAAAGCGAGATATTCGTACGATTGGCAGACAAATTGGGTCTTCTCCCGGACATTCCCGAATCGTTATATGAAGCTGCCGGGAAAGACCGGCTCCAATTCGGCATGGCACTCATGCAATACGCCGCTTCGGAACCGAAGGCGCAGAAAGTCTTACCTTTTATCCTCGCAAAGACCCTGGGCAAGGAAATGGGCTCAATGAACCTGGCCGCACTCTGGGGACTGCTCCAGACAGCTCCGAAGTCCTTCCGTGAACAAGCGACTCGAGCTGGGTTCAATCCCGGGATGACAATGGGCGAAGAGATCTTCAAGGCAATTCTTGACCATCCTGAGGGATTGTGGATCGGAAAATGCGATGTCGACAACGGACTTGAGGCTGTCCGCACCGAGCACGGAAAAATCGAACTGTACGTCCCTGAGATGGCTGATTGGGTTCAGAGTATAGATCCTCAAACCGAGGAAAAGGCTCTCCAGCCGCTCCCTGATTACCCCTTCATATTGGTAGGCGGACGACATTTCGACCACAACGCGAACACTATCATGCGAGATCCCGCATGGAATGAAGGGAAGCAGGTGTGTACCCTCCTGATTCATCCGTCGGATGCCGAGAAGATCGGAGTTCGAGATGGAGACATGGTTCGAGTAACCACTCAAGCAGGCTATGAAGAGATCGCTGCTGAAGTAACCGATAAAGCAAGAGCCGGCCAGGTGGTCATGCCACATGGCTTTGGACTTGTCTTTAACGGTCAAACATACGGGGCAAACGTGAACCGGCTCGCCCACAGAGCCCATAGGGATAGACTGGCTGCAACACCGCTCCACAAATATATCGCCTGCAGAGTGGAAAAGATCTGAATTGGAGATTGGGAGAACATCGGTTGAAGGCTCAGAAAGAGGAGCGATCGTGTCCGAGCAAAATGTGTATGAAAGTCGATCGGAAGACTTCGCACCCGGTGCTGTTCGGTCTTCCTGATTCCGAGTTGCTGATGCCTCTGGTGGAACTCCGCTTCTCGCAGGAAGAGGGCGGAGTTCCTGTCACGTATTCCTTTTTTTCCACTTTCCTTTGGATCGACTCGGCCCATTGGCACAGGGCCGAAAGGAGTCACCATGGCTATTCGTGTCGTGAGACTCGGATCTCCCAGAGAACCGGGCGAAGGGCTTCGCATCGGAACAGTCCGCAGACCTCCCCGGGGTGTTCCGAAATCAGAATTCGCAACAAGGGACTTTTATGATGTCTGGCTGCCCAATCTTTCCCCCAGTCCGGACCTGATGAAGGAGGCGAGAACAGCTCATGATGAAGCTTCATGGGCAGCATTCAAGAAGAAGTTTCGCTCCGAAATGCGTGAATCCGAGGCAAGTAAGATTTTGGACCTGTTGGCCGCACTATCCCATCAGACCGATATGTCCATTGGTTGTTATTGCGAAGATGAAAACAGATGCCACAGGTCTGTTCTCAAAGAGTTGCTTTTGGAGCGACAAGCAAGTCTGATTTAATTTGTGCCAAAGATATTGAAAAGCACCGCTACTGCTCGAAAGATGAGGATAGGTTCGGTTAGGGCGCTTTGCGTGCGGACGAAAATAGAGCGAAATTTACGAATTGAATAGTACAAGGGGCAAATGTTAATGCTGTTAAGCGCATATTAACAGTCACACGATAAATTTACTTGACAGCTAACATGAGCCGCCGTACGTTCCAAGATCGGGGGACAGATCTCACTGTGCTTCAACACGTTTATTTTGGTTGATCCGAAGAGGGGCATTTTCAGGTAATTAAAACCATTACTGATCTTGAACGGCAGGGACGATTAGGGGGACCGCGCCGAAATGTGTCGCCATTTCGAGTGACTGTCTGGCCCATGAAAACAACATTCAGACAACTCGAAATCGCGATATCGGGCTTTCGATGCCGTTAAAGATATTAGGTTACAAGTTTTCTTGTATCCAATTTAGAGAAGGGAGGCTCTTGCATGATTCATCACGGGCTCGTAATGGAGCAGTTAGAAGAGAGAATCGTCCTGGATGGTGCTGTCAATGACGTCCAAGATGTGCAGGATTCACAGGGCGATGCCCAACACGTTGACAGTCTCGGCTGGATCTCTGCCGGAAACGGATGGTGGTATGAGGACACGGGTTCCGGCTGGTGGTTTAACGAGAATACCGGCTGGTGGTGGAACCAGAACACCGGCTGGTGGTGGAATGAGAGTGATGGCTGGTGGTTCAAGAACGAGAACGGATTTGATTTCTGGTATAAGGGAGATCATCAATACTGGGCATATGAGACTTCCACGAGCCTGTGGTTCTGGTGGGATGACATTGTAGATAATCATTGGGAGACAGCGTTTTCCTGGTATTACGATGATACTCATTCATACTGGGTTTTGAATGATTGGAATGGAACGTCCTATTATGCTGACGATGCACACTACTTTTATCGCGATCATTGGACCGGTGATGTCTATATCAATTCAAGCGGTACCTGGATAAACCTGGGGCATCAGCCTGAGGGCACAACACTGGCGCTGGATTTCGCCCCCGGGTGGGAGTATTCAAACATCACCATCATTGGGGAAGCTGACGGTTACCTTTATTTCCAAGGAGCTGATTCCGAACACATCGGAATTTATGGTTATAACGGATATTCAGCCAATCTGATTTATGAGGTCGATACAACTAGTGCATATCTATTAGGATCTGTAATCTATAATGATGATCTCTATTTTGTGATTGCCGGCCCTACCCCAGGAGACTGGGATTGTATGAAATTCGATGGGTCCGCGTTGACTGTAGCTTTTGAAGGCCCATCCGAGTCAGTTCTTCCATATGTGGGAACCTTCTGGTCATTTGTTGCTGGCGATGCGTTGTATCTCCCAATCTCAGATTCCGGCGGTGGAATAGACCTGTACGAGTACGACGGATCCTCTTTGAACATGGTCTTTGATGGTAATGTGTGGTGGCAGCCTCCTGCTTACAACCCGATGAACCCGTATGTGATGGAACCGTCCGGTACCATACCCTTTTATTTCAAATCCCTGGACGCGACAACAGGTGGATATGATCTGTATGAGTATGACGGGACCTCAGTTAGCTTAGTTTTTGATGGAAACGTGGACCCCAGGTACGTTGTTCGAACTTCTGACGGTGGGTACTTCTTCGCTCAGGATGCCGCCATGTGCTGGGATCTATATAAAGATAATGGTTTATCGACTACCAAAGTCTTCGATGGTAGCGGGGCTGCCCTCAATTACGCATTTCTTGGCGGTGATGGTGTGGACCTCTATTTCAATATGGGAGGCAATCTATACAAGTATGATGGAGCCTATACCTCTCAGGTATTGAGCGCAGGCCAATTTATCACTGTTACGGAATTTAATAGCGAGGTGTATTTCACGCGGTCAGATACAACCGGCTTGTCTTTGCATCAACTTCACGACGGCATGGACATTGTTGTGGCTACCAATGTTATGCAATGGCTTGGCAGAATTGACGGCCATCTCTGCTTCTTGACTCAGGGTGCAATGGGATTGGATCTGCACCAATATGACGGTTCAGCCCAAACGGTGTTAGCGAATAACATTATTCCGAATTTTGGCGGAATGTCCGCCTCCCCTGTAGTATATCAGAATGAGATTTACTTCAGCGCCATTGATCCGATAAATGGCCTTTTCGACAGCTACAAATACAACGGTTCTGAGGTAACACAGATTTTTCACGGCATGCCCCCTCAATACAACTTATTTTGGTCTGACAGCGGTGATCTGTATTTCGTAGGGACTGACCTCATCTTTGGCACGGAACTCTGGAAGTACGATCCTGCCGTGTAGATGACTGAAGAAACTTGCTTTCAAAATTAGACGAAAATCCCCTCTAACCCCCCTTTATTAAAGGGGGAATGGGGGGATTTTGAATGCAAATGTGAGACGGGAATGTCATGATCGTCGGTGTCGTTTGCACCGGCGATCATGCTTCGGAGCTTGGGGACCAGGCGGGAGAATGAAGACGTATTGCTGTCTTCAGATCGCAACACGTTCCCGAGTAAGCATTCACTTACGTGCGACATTCGATGAATGACCCGGAGGGGCAACCCTAGTGGTAGCCGTGGGTGTCAACCCACGGAAACGATGTGTCGAAATCCTTGTTCTTGCCGACCCTGGCGGGGTCCCTCAATGATATTCAGGCCTTGGGCGACCCCGCCGGGGTCGTTTATCATAGATTATGGACGCTCTGTTCCACGGGTTTCACCCGTGGCTACTGTCGGTTCGCTCCTCTGGAGCTCGAAATTCCATCTTTCCCCGTATAACTGAACGCTTACGTTCCCACCGATCCAGTGAATCGAGGTAAGCAAAAAGGTCACCGAATAACGGTTACTTTGGTTTGATCCTCTCCGCTATGGATTCGAGCGTCTTTGCCAGGAACCCTCTCGTTTCATGAGAGGACTTGCCAGCCAAATCCTCCAGAGTGGAAGCAAGGGCCTTGACCTTGTCCACGGCATTATCAGCCAGCGGCTCCAGTGTGCTTTTGAGCGACTCCGCCAGCCTCTGTGCCTCTCCGAGTGTATCGTCAATGATGGATCGGGAAGAGCTGGACGCAGGTCGCCAGTTAGTGAAAGGTTCGAATTTTCTTCGCCAGTTTTCTTCATGCTGCTGATTCATGTGATTACCTTCTGTAGTCCTCTTGGAGAATTGAATTCCACTCTACCCTGTTATCCGGCATATAGGACGCTAAAACCACAACTTTCTTTCTCGACTGATTGGGTTAAACCCTTCCTTACAAAAATTAAACAATTCCAATTTTTGTTGTGCAAGATTCAAACGCGCACCACCTATGAGAAAGAATACTTCACTTATGACTGCACTGTCAACCACAGCCTGTCATACTAGGTCAGTTGGCATCATCTGCACGGTGGCGGAGTTTATTTAAGAAGTAATTAGTCATCTCAACTGCACAAAGCAATAATACGGCAATACTTTATAACTGAAATGTCCTGAATACAAGCCAATTTATCCATCAAAGAAGTGTAAACGTAATCCGAGAGACACAGTGAAAGCTTCACAGACGATAAGCACCGAGCATTCAATGCCGGTTCATCCGAGCAGCGCTCTCGAGCAGTGGTGGCAGGCAGGACCTGCATTGTGGCCCCATTTCCCGGCTCCGTATGGAGGTCCGCATCCGTTCCAATATGTTCGATGATCTATGGTACATTGTACTTCGGGATTTCTCAAATGTTATGCCTACGAGAACACGAGGTACAGCCGGAGCACGCAGATCCAAGTCCGTTCCGGATGATTCGATTGTACTATTGTTGGATAGAGAAAACATTTTGAAGACGAAAGCGATAGGTTGTGTTAATCTACATGAGTATTGCTTCAGGTAGACTGATCGGCAATTCGCGTTTTCTTTGAAAGAATGCCGCCCTCGTGAATTCTACGGCTGCAGTGAACAATGACTTATGTGATGCCGCCGAGCAGAGAAGGGATCGATAGTCCTTTTTCAACCGTGACGAAATGACGGAAAAACCGAGAATTAATGCCAGAGACGCGGTAATTGACATCCGTTCCGGTGCTTCGGATGCCGAATTGATGGAAAAATATGGTTTGTGCGCGAAGGGACTCCAAAGCCTTTTTCGCAAACTGATCGAAGTCAGAGCAATCACCCGAGAGGAACTGGACCGACGACGAACTACTCTGCACAAGACTGCCCATGTCACACCAATCGTCGGCACAGACCTCACGAAAGATATCAGAGCAGGCATGAGCGATGCAGAGTTGATGCAAAAGTATGGCTTGTCTTCAGAAGGTCTCCGATTTACCCTGCAAGCCTTGATCGATACACAGGTCATAAGTCTGGATGAATTGTACAATACGACCCCGTCTCAGGCGGACACAGTTTTCGTTAACAACATGCGCGAGTCGCCCCGCTATTTTTTTGCAGTCGTAGTGGAAATCTATGAGGCGAAGCGACCCCACTTACGGGGAAATCTGAGCAATATCACCGAGAAAGGGATTGCAACCGAGGGTATCGAAACTCGCGAGGGTGAAACGAAAGTCCTCGTGATTCCTACAGACAGATTTCCGGAAATCGATCGCATTGTACTCGAAGCGGAATGTCGCTGGGTCAAACAAGATGAAAATACCGGGGAATGGGCCGCAGGTTTCGAGATAACCAAGATTTCCGACGAATGCCTTGATAATCTAGCGAAACTTATGTCAGTCGCCTGCTTCCTCGAATGACCGATCAGGAAGCCATTGTCTCAATCCCGCAGGAAATAGTCCTCCAGATACCGACATCTGTATGAATGCCGGTTCCTTTCGGCTTATACAAATGTGCGTTCAAAGAAGTAACGTCTAGCAAATCCGGTCCCGGTATGTCTCCGAAGCGAAGTCAGGCGGTGCCGTTCGTAGCGAAGGAGATTTGCCGGGACCGGCAAATAACAGGTTTCTCAATATTCCTTCTATGAAAGCACTTTGGTATTACAGCCATCCTCTGCGTTTGAAGTAGAAGTACGGAAGGATCGCAGAAATCACCATGAGCGCGAGGGCCATTGGATAGCCAAATTCCCAGCCTAATTCAGGCATTGCCCTAAAATTCATTCCATAAATGCTCGCTAGCAAGGTCGGCGGGAGAAACACCACCGCAGCCACCGAGAAGATCTTGATAATGCTGTTCTGCTCGATATTGATCAATCCGAGAGTTCCATCCAGTATGAAATTGACCCTGTTGGCAAGGAAGGTTGCATGCTCCGTGAGTGAACGAACGTCACGGATGAGCGTCTGAAGCCTTGATTTTGTTTCCGGGCTCCACCAACCGTCTCCGCTCTGAGAAAGAAAGATGAGCAATCGGTTCATGTTCAAGACGCTCAAGCGTTCCTCAGATACCAGCTCCCCATATTTACCTATTTCAGTGATAGCTTCTTTTAGATCGACCTTTTTCTCTCCCTTTTCGCCTTTCCCCGTCGGTCCCGAGAAGAACACCCTGTGGGCCAGTCTGTCCAGATCGAGGGCCGTTGCTTCCAGGCTGTCCGCAAGGTCGTCAACAATCAGTTCCAGCATGCTTTCCATGAGCAAATCGCTGGATTGAATCTGACTGGCTCCACGAGTCAGGCGACTGGTAAATAGACGAAATCTCTTGGAATCGACATATCGGACCGAGATCACGGCCGCAGGAGTCAAGATGAAACGAATATCCGTTGTGGATGGCTGCTCCGATTCAAGACGTGCAAGAATTGAAGCCGTCAGATAAATTGTATCTTCCCTACGATAAAATCGGCTACTATCCTCGATTTCCGAAAGCTCCTGACTCGTCGGAACCTCAATGCCCAGAAAGGATTCTATGATCTGCTCTTCACTTTTTGAGGGCTCGAGCAGGTCGAGCCACACCATCTCTTCCGGAAAATCGGAAATATCTTTCAGCGAAACGGGATGGATTCCATCGTGCGCTTTGACATAGGCGGTGATCATATTCCGTGACTCCTTCTCCCGCTCTCGTTATAGTACGGTAACGCAGCGGAATACCATAAAATATCCTGAACGAAAATTCGGGAAGAAACGCCTGATACCGATTCGCTTTGCTCTTCATAGTCTGGGAGGCTGGAGGTATCTTTCGCTCCGGACGACGCAAAAGCCGTCTAATCACTCCGCTCAGAACACCTCAGCCTTCGCCATATTATACGCATAATTGCCAAATGGTATGAGATGAGATCTTCCACAAGTGCTGGACGCATCCAGGTCATTCCTTTAAGAACCTCCTGGATTCGAGCAGTGAGTCTAGCTCACGAGCATGACGCGAGCAATATGCCTTCACCGTTTGCCGTGTTTCTAATGCAATCCTAATGCAAAATCTACAAAGAATACTCCCGTGAGGAGAGGCTGATTCAGTCATGCACTTAATCTACTGATATTATAGATTATAATCAGGAGAAAATTGAGGCAAAAACGGGAATATAGAATCCGGATAGCGCGTAGAAATTCCTTTACCAAGGATTTTTCAACGGAAACGTCCGCCTCAAAGGCAAGAAACATCACGTTTATGGTCCTAACCGGGCGAGAGGTGTGATATGCTCGGTTTGTTGGTTTTCCTCTGGAGATCCAACCTATTCCGTATCGAAAACAGCCATTTGGAGCCAACCGCGCCGTTACTCCCAGAGAATTTCAAGTACAGAGAAAGGGGAAAAATGTGGAAAGCAGGCGTTCACGAATTCTGTTCCCGACCCAGTGTTTAAGTTTCAAGAATACTACCTTTCTCAAGAGAGGCACATGAGATGAAATCTTTTCCGCGGTGGCTCCTCGTTGCGTCGCTGCTGGCAATGTCAATCTTAATGGCTGGAGGTTATTGGTTTCATCTTTACCAGGAGCACCATGTGCGGAGGAGCGCAGAGGCCAACCTTGAAGCGGCTGCACACTTAAAGGTCAATCAGATAGTGCAATGGCGGATTCAACACTTGCGTAATGCCTCGGCTATCGTGGAAAGCCCTTTTCTTATCGAGGCAGTGGAGCGATGGTTTGTTGACCCCGATCCCGAAGTGGCAGCGAAGATTCTCTCTCGATTTCAGACGATACAACGAGTTCTTGAATATCACAACGTGATACTCGTGGAGCGCGACAACAAGGTGAGACTCAGTCTCCGCGATCATGCCAGCGATCTCCATGAAGTAGCGGCGAAGGCTCGCGATCAGGCAATGCAGCAAAGAAAACCCGTGATGACGGATCTGCATGAGGGACCGGAAGAATTCCCGCCACATGTTGATATAATAGCGCCTTTTTTCTCCAGGACGGCCAATACGGAAGAACCGATTGGTGCCGTCGTCCTCCAGGTTGATGCTCGGCATTTCCTCTATCCTCTCATCCATTTTTGGCCGGTGAAAAGCTCCTCAGCAGAAACTCTGCTGGTCAGGAAAGATGATGAAGCAGTCCTTTTCCTTAATGAACTGCGCCACCAGACGGATACAGCCCTCAAATTACGGCTTCCTCTCACCATGAAGGATCTACCTGCCAGTATGGCAGTATCGGGAATCGAGGGCGTCGTTCAAGGCACCGATTACCGTGGCGTTGAGGTCCTTGCAGCTTTGAAAGCCGTTCCGGATTCATCCTGGTTCATGATTTCCAAGATGGACATAGCTGAAGCGCTCGCCGATTTGAGGACCCGTTCTCTTCTGAGTATTGCTTTTGTTCTGGTTCTCCTTGCCTTCCTGGTGGCTGCAGTAGGCTGGATCTGGCAACAACACCGAAAGAAGCATTACAAGGAGCTGCTTCGCGCTGAAATGGAACTGCGCCGAGTGGAAGAGCGACACAGAATCACCCTCATGAGCGTTGGAGACGCGATAATCTCCACGGATATTGCGGGCCGGGTAGAGATGATCAATCCCGTTGCGGAGTCACTCACCGGCTGGAATGGTGAAGATGCCATCGGCAAGCCTTTAGAACAGGTGTTCCGCATTTTGAATGAAGATACTCGCAATACTGTCGAGAACCCGGCCAGCAAAGTTCTGCGTGAGGGACTCGTCATCGGGCTGGCCAATCATACCTTGCTGATTGCCAGGAACGGTACGGAACGACCTATAGCTGATAGCGCAGCACCAATTAAGGACGAGGACGGAGTTGTAACCGGTGTGGTCCTCGTGTTTCGCGATCAGTCCGAAGAGCGTGCGACACAGCGGCTTCTCATCGAGGAAAAAGAGAAAGCACAGCATTATCTGGATGTTGCCGGAGTAATGTTGCTTGCGCTCGATGTCACCGGTCGCGTGACAATGGTGAATAAGAAAGGGTGTGAGATCCTGGATCGCCCCGAAACTGACATTCTTGGGAAAGACTGGTTCGAGCACTTTATCCCTGAGACAATTCGCTATCAGATAAAAGACCGCTTCCGCGAAGTCATTACAGGATCTCTCAAGGATAGCGAATATGCAGAGAACATGGTCCTGACCGGCCGTGGGAAAAACAGACTCATAGCATGGCATAACTCAATCCTGATGGATCGAAAAGGTGCGATCGTCGGAACCCTGTCATCCGGAGAGGACATTACCGTCCGTAGAGGTGCGGAACAGGCTTTGCGAGAAAGTGAAGAGCGTTTTCGCCGATTGTACGAGCAGTCACCATTGCCATATCAGTCATTGGATGCGGAAGGAAGACTTCTTGATGTGAACAATGCGTGGCTGAACGAACTGGGCTATGAGCGAACCGACGTGATCGGGAAATCATTCGGAGAATTCCTGGCAAACGACGGCGACGCCTCACGTTTTCCCGATCATTTCGAACAGCTTAAACAGGAGGGTGAGGGTCATGGCATCGAATTCGAGATGAAACGCAAGGACGGTGCCATCATAACGGTATTATTCGAGGCCAGGGTAGCCCACAATGATAAAGGAGAATTCCTCCAGACGCATTGCATCTTCACAAATGTTACCGAAACTCGGCGGGCAGAGGTGGAACGAGAGCGCCTCGTTTCAGCAATTGAACAAGCTGGTGAAGCAGTAGTTGTTACGGATATAGCAGGTACGATTCTGTTCGTGAATCCCGCTTTCGAGAAAATTACCGGTTACGCATACGAGGAGGCTGTGGGCAAGAACCCGCGTATCCTGCAGAGCGGAGAACATGAAGCCGACTTCTACAAACGTTTGTGGGATACCATCAGAGCAGGCGAGATCTGGACGGGGCGATTCATCAACAAAAGAAAAGATGGGCGAATCTATCAGGAAGATGCAACGATTTCTCCCGTAAAAGACTCAGCGGGCCATATCAGGAACTACGTTGCGGTGAAACATGATATCACCGAGCACCTGGAACTCTCCAGGCAACTCCAACAGGCCCAGAAAATGGAGGCGGTAGGTACGTTGGCAGGCGGCGTTGCCCATGATTTCAACAATCTCCTGCAGGTCATCCTGGGGTATTCTGAGATGATTCTCACGGACGAAGGATTATCTGCGGCCCATAAAGCAGATCTTTCGAAGATCTGTCACGCAGCGAAAAGCGGTGCCGACCTCGTTCAAAGGCTGCTTACTTTCAGCCGAAAGTCCGATACCAAGGCCATTCAGCTTAACCTGAACAACCGAGTAGAGCAGTTGGAGAAAATGCTCTCTCGCACCATACCCAAGATGATAGATATTGAGATCTCTCTGGCTGAAGACTGCAAAACCATCTATGCGGATCCGATGCAGATCGAACAAGTCCTGATGAATCTTGCCATTAATGCCAGGGATGCCATGCCTGAAGGGGGAAAACTGGTCATCACAACGGAGAACGTTACGGTCCATGAGGACTGTGCCAAAACTCGCCTGGGACAGGTGCCAGGTGATTACGTTCTCTTGCGGGTCACGGACACCGGCCTCGGGATGGACAGTGAGACTCTCGAGCATATTTTCGAGCCCTTTTACACGACCAAAGGTCCGGGCGAGGGCACAGGATTAGGTCTCGCAATGGTTTACGGGATTGTGAAACAGCACGGGGGGTACATCTTCTGCTACAGCGAACCCGGTGAAGGAACAACCTTCAAATTGTATTTTCCGGCTGTGGAATCGGATGCAGAACCGGACAAGCCGAAAGCTGCTCAATTTCTGCAGGGAGGGTCCGAAACGATATTGGTCGTTGATGATGATGAACTGATCCGTGAACTGGGCCTGAGGATTCTGAGCAAGCTCGGCTACAAGGTGATTTTGGCCTCCAACGGAAAAGAGGCTCTGAAGATATTTCGAAAACAGAAGCGTGAAATCTCCCTTATCATCATGGACCTGATCATGCCGGAAATGGGCGGAAAGCAGTGTCTGGAAGAGATACTCAAGATCGACCCGAAAGCTAAAATATTGATTGCCAGCGGTGTCTCAGCCCGCAGCCACATAATCGATATCGATGAGGCAGGAGTTAAGGGAATTGTCAATAAACCCTACGACATGACAGAGCTTTTCACTGTGGTCCGCGAAACGCTCGATGCAAAGTAGTTGCCCTGAAGATTATTCATCCAGAGCCTTGCGAACCTGTCTCAGAAATTCCTTATATTTAAACGGCTTGGCAACGAAGCCTTTCGCTCCCAGCTCAATGCATTCTTTCGTGGATCCGTCCGCGGCGTATCCGCTTGTGATGAGAACTCTCACTTTAGGATTTATCTTGAGCAGACCCTTGAGGCAATCCTTGCCTCCCATCTGGGGCATGATGAGATCGAGAACAATCAGAGAAATCCGGTCCTTGTCTCTGCTATATATTTCCAATGCTTCTGAACCATTGTTTGCAGTAATTATGGTGTAACCACTCCTCTGAAGAATCCTCTCACCAAGATTACGAATCAGCTCCTCATCATCCACCAACAAAACGGTTTCTGTTCCGAAAGCCGGCATTTCCATCGATTTTTCCAGATCGATTTCCGTCCTTCCGGTAATCGCGGGCAGGTACAAGTTGAACGTGCTCCCATGGCCGACTTCACTGTAGCAAGTGACGTGTCCCCCGTGCTGCTTGACAATTCCATAGACTGTTGCCAAGCCCAGCCCGGTACCTCTCCCCAACTCCTTCGTCGTATAGAAAGGCTCGAAAATATGTTCCAAAGTCTGCTTGTCCATGCCATGACCTGTATCGGTAACCGAGAGTAAGACGTACTCTCCTGGTTCAACGTCTGCATGAAATCCACAGTATTCCTCATCAAGCTCCACATTTCGAGTTCCGATAGTCAGAGTGCCGCCATCCGGCATTGCATCGCGGGCATTCACAGCGAGATTCATGAGTATCTGTTCTATCTGTGTGGGGTCTGCATTCACCCTGTGAAGCACTTCCGCCAACTGCAATCGAATGTCGATCATTTTGGGAATGGTTCGTTCAAGGAGTGCTTCCAGTTGCTTGACTTGCCGGTTCAAATTAAGTGGTGTGAGTTCGGCTTCGACTTTTCGGCTGAAAGTAAGTAAGCTTCTCACCAGTTCAGCACCGCTCTTGGCAGCATTGTTGATCTTCTTGAGATCGCCGTAATCCGGATCTCTGTCATTCTTCTCCGTCAGAAGCAGCTCTGAATAGCCAAGCGTTATCTGGAGAAGATTGTTGAAATCGTGGGCTATGCCGCCCGCCAGCGTACCTATGGCTTCCATCTTTTGAGCCTGGAGAAGTTGCCTCTGGAGCGCAGCCTCTCTCGTCACATCCCGTTCGACCACCACAAAGTTGAGAAGTGCCCCCCGAGGATCGGATACCGGTGCAATCATTACATCTTCTTCAAAAATCACACCGTCTTTCCGTTTTCTCGTAAAGTGTCCGCTCCACCGTTCTCCACGGGTAAGACTCTGCAGAATCGACTGCGTAACAGCAAAGTCATGTTCCTCATTTTCAAACAGGGAAAGCGTCCGTCCCACCATCTCTTCCCGCGTGTACCCGGTAATCTTTTCATATGCTGGATTCACATATTCTATGATTCCCCGGGTATCGGTCATAACCATTCCTTCCAGAGCCTGCTCCACCGCGGTTGCAAGACGTCTCTGGGCAAGTTCCGATCGTTTGCGTTGACTTATATCCAGGACGGTTCCTGTCATGCGGACTGGGGAGCCGTCTTCATCCCGTTTCACGACACGACCGCGTGCTAACACCCATTTCCATGTCCCATCTTTGGAACGGACTCGAAATTCGTCCTCATATTGCTCTGAACGCTTTTCAAAATGGGAATCCAACAATTCAAGAACCCGTTGCTTTTCATCGGGGTGTAAGAAGGTTCGCCACGCTTCGACAGTAGGTTCTATTTCTTCTGCCGAGTAGCCGATGAGGTTCAGAACCTTCTCATTCACTTTGAGGAAGCCGTTCTGCACGTCAAGATCCCAAAAACCGAGATCACCTCCGCTCAATACAAGTTGTAATGTCTGTTCGCCGGCTCTAAGGGCTGTTTCCCAGCGTTTCCTTTGCAACGCTAGAGCATAAAACTTTGCCAGACGCTTAACAACGTTCAGATCCTCTTCGTCATAGTCTCGATCGGAGTTTGCCAACGCAATCTGTCCGACAATCTCGTAACCGAGAGTTACAGGAACCGAAAGGAATCTTTCCAATGGAATGTGCCCTGGAGGAGTTCCTCCTGAGGCGGAATGCGATGCGGGAGAATTGGTAAAGAACGGCTCTCCGGTATTAAGCGAGTGTCCATACAGCTTTGGATATCGTCCGTCAGGATTCTTGGCAAACACAATTCTTCGGTTTTCCACGAGTGTGCAAGCAGAATCCAACATGGACGTAAGGGTAAGGCAGATATTTTCCCCAGTTGCTTGATCGATCTCCGTCACGTAACCATGTAGGCTTCTCGTCAATGACTTGGCTTTGTCAAGCACGGCTTCTGCCATGTCACTTATGGATGCGGACTGAGACATCAGTGGAATGTAAAGCTCTGCAAGAGCGAAATTCGCTGCCAATTCCCGCTCCAGCCTGGATTCGGCTATCTTCTTTTCACTTATGTCTTCCATCATCGCCTGACAGCCCGTTACAGCTCCGGTGGAATCCAATTTGGGCCTGACAAGAATCCGTAGGTACGAGGTTTTATTCCATTTACTCGTATACGGGATTTCCGCGTACTGCGGCTGTTCTGTTGCCAAGCAGTTCCTGAAAATGCCTGAGATGCCTGAGCGTACGAGAAGCGGGAACATCAGCATGTTGATCGATTTCGTATCTTCATGAGACGGAGAGCCCATAATCTCGAGCAGCTTCTGGTTTACCTCGAGAATGCGGCCCGCTGTGTCTATAGACAGAAGTCCCACAGGAGCTTCCTCGAAGAGAGCCTTGTACTTTGCTTCACTTTGTCTGAGGGCCTCTTCGGCCCACGTTCGCCGCGTGACGTCAAGATTGACGATGACCGCGGCTTCAACACGGCCGTCTTCATCCAAGACTGGAGCGGTGTAATTCAGAATAATACGCTTTTGCCCATCAAGAGCGTCAATCTCCAACAATTCGTCCGTGACCGTAACGCCTTCGTTCACTGTCCGCGTGAGAGCCCACTCCTCAGGCGCAATGGGCTCACCGGACGGCAATCGACGAGCTTTGAATACGCCATAATCCTCTTGACCTACGAGCGGTTCTGCACCCCATATGGCACGGCCCGCACTATTGCTCCGAAGAAGATGTCCGGTCTCATCAGCTATCCAGAGTCCAACCGGCAGTATTTCGTAGATCTTATCGAGAAGTCGCTCACGATGCCGCAGTGCCTCTTCGGCCTTCTTGCGATCCGTGATGTCCAATATCGTACCGATTATGCCGGCAACTTCTCCCGAAGCATCCGTAAAAGTCGCTTTGTGAAATAGTCCATGGCGAATGGATTCGTCTTGCGTCTTGAAATCACTTTCATAGTATTGAAGTCCCGGATTTCGGAACAAGTCTTCGTCTTTAGCTTGGTAAAACTCTGCGATTTCTTTGGAAATTAAGTCAAGGATGCAGTTTCCGATGATCTTTTCTTTCGGTATTCCTAAGAATTCAGCGAAAGCGGCATTACAGCCTCGATAAATATAATTGCGATCTTTGAAAAATACAGGAGCAGGTATTGCCTCAAGAAAGGCTTCCTTGAATGCGAGCTGCTGTTCGAGGGCTTCCTCAATCTTCTTGCGTTCCGTTATATCCGTTTGGACGGATACGGATAGTAACGTTTCTCCGTTTCTCTTCAAAAGATGACCGGCATTCAGGAGCACCGTCCGCCGTTCTCCCGATTTCGTGAGGAGAACCAATTCGACATTTCGCGCCTGCCCCGTCAGTCTCCATCGATCGAAGGCTTCTCTCCGTTGGCCCTGGCATTCTGATGCATAAATCTTTGTTACAGATTCTCCGATTAACTCGTCACGTTCGTAACCCAGGATTTTTAGAGCGGCAGCATTGGCGTCGATGATGGTACCTTCGGGAGAAATGATGTAGCAGTAATTATTATTTGTCTCAAAGAAGTTGTGGAAGAGTTCCTCGTTTTGGCGCAGTTTTTCTTCGGAAAGCTTCCTTTCCGTGGTGATCAGGAAATAAACGGAAATGCCTTTCTCGCGAGGATACACCCTGACCTCATACCAATTCTGATAAGGGGCTACATCGAAATAAGTCTCGAAGCTTACGAATTTTCCGGTATCGATCGCTTCTCTGAGCCTGATTTCGAAAATAGATCCTTGCATCTCCGGGAATGCACTGGCGAAGTGCTTTCCCAAAACCTCATCCGGACTGCGTCCCAAGTGCCGACTTGCCGATGCATTGAAGTAGGTCACCACCATAGTGTCGTCGAGCGCAAGAAAAGCGTCAGAGATGCTTTCCAAAGTGCCGGCAAGTTCGCGTTCGGCAGCTTTGCGGCATCGATCCGTATCAATTCTGTGCAAGGCAAAGGCCATATCCTCCGACAACTCCCGAAAAAGAGTCTGCTCCTCCTCGTCATAAGCGTAACCTACAGGCACGGATACGACCAAAACGCCGTACACCTTGGCGCCGAATGCAAGACGCCGGGCTAACACTGCGCGGCCTTTGTGTCCACTCGCGAGCGCACAGTCGTTGCAGGCGTTCACAGGATCTTCCAGAACAACATTCTCATTGCTGAGGGCCTTGATGGTGCATGAGGGAAATTCGCCTCGCTCCAGTTGCTCTTTCACACTCCTGAAGTGTTCACTGAGACCTGCGGCTGCGGTGACGGTCATCTTTTTTCCCGTGTCGTCCAGCAATCCGATCCAGGCGCTGTGATAGCCTAATGTTTCGGTAAGATTTGCACATGCCCGCTCAATGAGGCGATGCGGATCGTTCTCGTGAACGATGAGCTTGTTGACATTGCGAACGGCTACTAAGACTTGCCTGATATGGGCCGTTCTGGCTTCAGCCCGAGCAAGACGAATCACCAGAGGGCCTTCTTTGCCCATGACCGTTTCCGCCTGACCGGAACGAATGGCTTCAAGCATTGCCTCGGCCTTACGACAACGCCGTTCCAATTCATCATACGTCGGTTTATCTTCGCTCATCAAATCTTCCCGTACTTCTCGATAGAAGGCGCACATTAAGATTGGTTCGTTCTTGAGAATAATGGCGGAATTTCATCGGATTCTCAGATCGTCCGGCATTTCTCAACAAATTCACACCGGAGTGACAGATATGAGCGCGCAGCGTATTCTCATCAACCAGCATTATTCCATCGCTGACAGCGCAAGTTATTAAAATATAGATACTATTCCGACAACTCTTCTCCCTTATTCCCCGCTGAGCACGTCGCGTGACCCTCGGGCATGCCGAGAGCGAGAACCGCCTAAATCCAGGAAATGCGGGCGATGTTCTTGCATATCTCCGTACGCAATTCATCCTTCCTCACCCTTTCCTTTATCGTCCCCAAGACACGAGACAGGTTATCTGCGCCCGTTCTATTCATAACCAAAAATATTCAACTATATTGCGATATTGGAGTCTCGAGCCGGTAACGTGAGATGACTCCAGGTTCGAAAGAAACTGAATGACTGACTCCCTAGTGAAAACTGCCGCAATAATACAGGAGAATATCCTCTCTCAAAAGGAAAAAATGAAGCAAGCATAAAAATTATGTTATCTGAGGTGGTGTCAAGGTCTGATTATGTTGAGAGTTTCAGAGAAAAAATGCTTATTTCCTGATCCGGGAAGCCTTGTACCTGCACGTGTTCCGTAAATTCTTCGGAGATGAACCCCGCATAATTCATGCGTCCGATAAAGCGTGATACACAGAGCCTCTTTCTGTCCGCGAGAAGGATTGTTCCTTCAGGGTTTAATATCTTTCTGAAAAGCTCGATCAAAGAGCCGTGAAAGAAATAATCGTAGAGAATCTCCGAACCTAGTATCAGGTCGAATTTTCCGATCGAGCCGGGTTGTTCCCAGTCGAGGAATCCTGTGGCAAAATTGTGCAAACCGTTCAGACGAGCATTCTTGTCTGCAAAGTTCAGAGCCTTTGGCATGAAATCCGTGAACAATACCTCTGCTCCGCATAATCCGGCGGTCACACCGGCAAGTCCGAGCCCGCACCCGAGTTCGATGGCCTGCTTTCCTCCGATTTCGAATGATTGCACGTGTTTTGCCAAAGCAATAGCTGCAGAAGTAATCCCCCACCAGAATGTCAGGCGTTCGCTCGAGTCCTTTTCCTGCCCGGGAACCATCATGCGTATGGAGTTCTCTCCAACAGGAATGGAAATTTCACTGCAACCCGGATGAACCACTATTTTACCTTTCTTCATTGACATTCTTCAGGTTCAAATTTAATCTTTTCAGGAAAAAAATTCATAGGAAATCACACTAGTGCGAAAGATACGAGCGACAACTCCTGCCAAAATCAACTTGTTCCTGCAGGTTCTCGATCGTCGTCCGGATGGATACCATACCATTGAGACCTTGTACCAGGCAATCAGCCTGCGTGACGAATTGATCGTAGAGAAATCCTCAGGTCCCTGCAAACTTGATGTAATCGGTGCAGCTCAACTAAAATCGGATGATAACCTGGTAATCAGAGCGCTCAGGTGGATGGAAGATCGTGTAGGCTGTCGGATACCCGTTAAGATACGTCTAACCAAGCAGATACCGATTGCTGCGGGTCTTGGTGGCGGAAGTTCCAATGCGGCCGGAATGCTTCTTGCCCTGCGGGAGCTGTTTCAGTTCCGGGTCTCGGATCAGGATCTGCGCACGGGGGCTGAAGAACTGGGTGCTGATATCACTTTTTTCTTCAGCGGGGGATCTGCAGTGGGAGAGGGCATCGGCGAAATTGTCACGCCGGTGAAAATTGCTTCTGACTACCGTATCATGCTGGTTAACCCGGGATTTCCCGTCTCCACCGCCAGAGTATACCGTGAGTTTTCCAGGAACTTGACAGGCAATCCCGTGGAGGGTAGATTGTGGTCGGTGCTGCGGGAGTCCACGGACGTGTGTGACATTCTCCACAACGACCTGCAGCCCGTGAGCGAGTCTTTGTATCCCGAGATTCTTGAAATAGGTAAGCGTCTCGAGGATAAGGGATTCAAGCACGTACTCATGTCCGGAAGCGGTCCGACCTTTTTCGCTTTGGTTCCCCGGGGAGAATCGATCCCGGTAAACTTTTCGTTTCCAGCGGAATGGATTATCCTGGAAGCGTCACCGGAACTGAACGGGATCGTGCTGGACTGATTCACCGTTCCTTTCATGCTGATGGGGCGTCGTCAAGCGGTAAGACACGGGTCTTTGGAACCCGCATTCGGAGGTTCGAATCCTCCCGCCCCAGCCAACAACCCCTCAGAATGATCGAATGCATCGTCCCGAGAAGCGGCCTGATACCGATTCGCTTTTCTTCTTATAATCTGGGAGGCCGAGGTATCCTTCGCTCCGGACGACGCAAAGCCGTCTGATCACTCCGCTCAAGATACCCCGGCCTCCGCTATGTTATGTGCATAACTGCGAAATCGTATGAAAAGCGGTAAAAAGAGGCTTTCTTAGATTCTACCTTGTTTGACTTTGGGTCGCGATCCTCTTTTCGAAACAGTCCGGACGGATACGGTGGAGTCGCTATTTTTTCAGGAGGAGATCGTGTTCCTTCAGCAACTGCTCGCAAGTCTCAATCTGCTCGGCAATGTACTTCTTCGATTGTTCGCTATTCAAACACATGGGCACGAATCCTGCCGTAATGATTTTGGAACGATAATTGTCGGTGTTCACCGTATCGAGGAAGGCTTTTTCCAATCGGGCCGTAACGTCTGGAGGAGTTCCTTTGGGCACAGCCACGCCCCGATCGATCCGTGGAAAGAATTTCATCCCCTCTTCTTCAAACGTCGGGACACCGGGAAGCTGCTCCATACGCTTTTCAGAGCCGATTGCCAGAACTTTGATCTGAGTCTGATACGTCACCAGATCCGAGGAGTTCCCAAAGATAGCTTCTACGTGACCGCCGAGTAAATTGGTGATCTGTGGCGCTGCGCCGGTGAATGTCACCAAGGTAAGTTTTGTTCCTGTCATTTTCATGAATTGAAGCGCTGCCATATGATGACCGGAGAATTTGCCGGACATGCCCACAGTAGCCTTGCCCGGATTGGCTTTGGCGAATTCTATGAACTCCTTGACACTGTTGACCGACGAGCCCTTTTTGACTGCCAGACCGATCGGTGTCGATTCGAAGATGCACACGGGGTTGATTTCCTGAGTCTTAAAAGCCACATCCGCCTGACAAAGTGGCTGAAGGACGATGTGGGGAACGTTTATTCCGCAAATCGTGTAGCCGTCGGGCTTTGCTTGAGAGAATTTTGTCCATGCCAACCCACCTCCCGCACCCGGCATGTACGTGATTACAATGGGAACTCCCAGGTCTTTTTCAAGAAACGGTTGCTGGAGGCGAGCCTCCACATCAGACTGGCCGCCCGGATTGAAGGGAATCACATACGTTACGGGTCCGGTCGGATATTTTTCGGCACTCATGACCATTCCTGCCAGAGCAAAGATAGCCACGATGATGAAGAGCAGTTTGAATCCTTTCATTTTTCGGTCCTTTCTTGGTTAGACTTCCTCTCCTTCCACCTTCTCTTGTAGCTTCTTGCGTTTGCCTCCAATCCATGGGATCAGAGGTGAAATAAGTAAGAACAGAGATAAGCCCAGGAATGCTGCAGAAATGGGATGTTCTAGGAAGATCCAGGGGCTGCCCTGGGAGATCACCAGCGACAGCCGTAGATTCTGTTCCATCATGGGACCGATGACCAAAGCCAGGACCAGCGGAGCCATCTCAAGCCGGAATTTTCTGCCGACATAGCCCAGTATGCCGAACCCGATCATCAGGCCCACTTCCACCAGGCTGTAATTCAGGCTGTATACGCCCACTACGCAAAAGACGAGAATGAGAGGAAAGAGTACGGGATAGGGAACTCGTAGCAGTTTTACCCATAAACCGATTAACGGCAGGTTAAGTATGACGAGCATCACATTGCCCACATACATGCTGATGACCGTTCCCCAGAAGATCTGAGGATGCTGAGAAATGAGCAGCGGCCCGGGCTGAATCCCATGAATCATGAAAGCACCCAAAAGTATTGCGATCACGGAGTTAGCCGGAATGCCCAGGGTAAACAGCGGTATGAAAGCGCCTCCTGTTGCAGCGTTGTTCGCTGCCTCGGGTCCGGCAACCCCCTCGATGACACCGGTTCCGAATTTCTCAGGATGTTTGGAAAGTTTCTTCTCGAGGGCATACGAGCTGAAGGCAGAAATTACTGGCGCGGGTCCGGGGAGAAGCCCCAAGAAGAAACCGAGAAAGGAGCCCCGGATTACGGGCCGAAAGGAATCTTTCCAGTCTCGCAACGAAGGGAGAAGATCCCTTATCTTGGAAGTGACTATCTCTTGCTTCATCACTTGCTCGACGTTGGAAAACACTTCCGCGACACCGAACAAACCCATGATGACGGGGATCAGCCCCACACCGTCGCTCAGTTCCACCATTCCGAAGGTGAGGCGCTGTGTACCGGAAATGGAGTCCATTCCGATCGTGCTGATCAACAATCCCAGGACTGCCATCATCAGCGCCTTGAGAATGGAACCTGATGCCAGGTAGATCAGGATCAAAATCCCCATAAGCATCAAGGAGAAATATTCGGGAGGGCCGAAAGCAAGGGCAAATTGAGCCAGTGGTGGAGCAACCAGCATGAGCCCGAGAACGGAAACGGTCCCGGCAATAAAGGATCCGAATGCAGCTATCCCCAGTGCAGGTCCGGCGCGACCCTTCAAGGCCATCTGGTACCCATCCAAAGTGGTGATTACCGAGGCTGCTTCTCCGGGAATGTTGACGAGAATCGATGTAGTCGATCCCCCGTACATTGCACCATAGTAAATGCCTGCCAACATGATAATGGCGCCTACAGGGGAAAGATGGAACGTATTCGGTAAAAGCAATGCTATTGCTGCGGTAGGTCCGAGTCCTGGAAGCACTCCAACGAGAGTCCCGAGAAGCACTCCGAGAAAACAGAGAAGCAGGTTCATGGGGGTGAAGACTACCTGCGCTCCCAGAGCCATATGATTGAGCAAATCCATGGTGCACCTAAAATCCGAGAAATCCGAGCGGAAGCTGAGTCTTCAAGAGATCGATAAAAAGGAATCGTGCTCCAAGAGCACTGAGGCCTGCAACGATGACGGTTCGCATCCAGGTCTGGGGAAATATGCATTTCGCCAGGAACCCCACGAAGACAAAAGTAGCTATGGTGAAGCCCACGAAATTCAGAATCAGAGCGTAGACGATCATCGCCAGGGAGGTTGCCGCCACACGTTTCCACGAATCGGCTTGAGGAAAAAATGGAGGAAGTTTGACTCCGGTGCTCCGTAGACTGCCGATAAAAAGCGCGACGGCCATGATGGTTAACGTAATTCCTGCCCAGAAAGGCAGGAATCCAGGACCGGGCTCATTCCAATTCCCAATGTCTACCCGGCGAGCATACAGAGTGAAGAATAAACCTACGCCAATGAAAAAGATCGAAGCAATCCGGTCATATGAGCTTTGTGTCCTTGCCATGGGATCTCTCTGTGCTCTGATATCAATCCGCTTTCAAAGCAGCTAGAGTTGCGGGGAACACCTTCTTGTTCCATTTCGCTTTTATGAATCGAATGTTGGTCGGCACGGAGGCCGACCACTACCGGCTGATAGTAGGGTCCGGTGTCTCCGCCGGACCTCCCGGTTTTACTAAATCGTTGGCGAAATGGGTATTATACTGATTTGCTTTCAAAATCCCTCCATTCCCCTTTCAATGAAAATGGATTAGAGGGGGCGTTCAACTTTGAAATCAAATTGGTATCATATGAGGGTTCCCCGGTCTCACCTCTTTCATTGCGAATCGGTATCGGACGAACATACAAGAGTGAACAAGGGTTTACCGGTTCAGGCTACCTGGTCGGTTCAGGAATACCGTGATATTTCCAATCCCATATCCGGGATCGATCGCAGGACGCACTCCGCCATTCAGTAGCGAAGGAGTGTCTTTGCCCTATGAGATATCATCCGAGCAACGATTCAAGCAGATGAACCGTGCCGGAAGAAACCCGTTCTCATGGGATCGCTTAACTCGTCTGCTTCGACGATATTTAGTCCGAAACGACTCCGGGCTTTTTCAGGTTAGCCCTTCTTGTCTTACCCGCGTTTTTGTCACGTCAATACTTTTTATGCGCTAACGTAGAGCTTGGTCAAGACAAATTCGCGATGACCAAGCGCTTCGGCAGCGGTTAAGCGACCATTAGCCGTGCGAACGATCATTTCAAGCAACTTGTCGCCGGCTTGATCGAGAGTTATCTCTCCCCGCAGAATAGCGGACACGTCGAGATCGATATGCTCGGACATCGTCCGGCACGTTAAAGGATTGGCCGATAACTTGATCACCGGCAGTATGGGATTGCCGATGATATTCCCCTGACCTGTCGGGAACAAGTGGACTACAGCGCCTGAAGCAGCCCACAAGGTGACCGCCTCCGCGGCAGCGGAAGAAGTATCCATGTACCAGAGGCCTTTGCCTTTGGGAGCCTCGGCTGGTTTGAGAACCCCGAGATATCGCGAAGTTTTGCCAATCTTTTGGAGATTTCCAAAAGCTTTTTCTTCTATCGTGGTCAGGCCGCCTCGAATATTGCCCTTTGTTGGTTGAGAGCCGGAAAGGTCGTCGGTCTTGAACTTCACAATAGTGTCATTATACGCGTTCCAGACACGCATGAATTCTTCGCCGATCTCGGGTGTTGCGGCCCGTTCTTTGCACACCAGTTCGGCTCCCGTGATCTCGGAAGTCTCGCCGAAGCAGGTCGTTGCTCCCATGTTCACCAGCTTATCGATGGCGTTCCCCACCGTGGGATTGGATGCCAGACCCGAAGTCGTGTCGGACTCACCACACTTGACCGAGACATACAACTCGTCCAGGGTGCACTCGGTCCTCTGAAGTTCCGAAGCCCACTGTACATATTGCTTGGCAGCACGGGATGCTTCTGCGATAGTAGCGATATCCCCGCTGCGCTCGATGGAGAAGCCCTGCACCGGTTTTCCTGTCAGAGCTATACCATCCACAATCTTCTGTGTCCATTCCGGTTCGATGCCGATCACCACTGCTGCGGCAATGTTCGGATTTGCGCCCGTGCCGATTATGGTCCGGAAGAACAGCTCGAGGTCTTCACCGAATTGTAGACGTCCATAAGCGTGAGGCAGAGCCAGTGTTCCCTTTATATTGTTAGCTACTGCTTCGCATGCGGCATTGGACAAATCATCAAGAGGCAGAATAATTACATGATTCCGAACTCCGACCCTTCCGTTTTCACGACGATAACCGACAATCTTTGGTATATTCATTTGTTACCACCTCTTTGTTTTCAGATTGTGAATGTGCACATGGGCTCCGGTTGTCGTGTCAGATACAATTTGCCCTATATCGTGCCCGTACTTGATGACAGTGTCGCCGGTCTTGAAATCCACCAGGGCTATTTTGTGACCGAGTGGGATGTCGCTCAAAACCTTCATATCGATTTCTGTCTGAGTGTCCATGAACAACCCTTTTGCGGTTTCCCCGGCTTTGATATCAACCGTGGCCACACCCACATTGTCCGCTTTCTCATGAACCAGAAACTGAATCATGTTCTCTCCTCTCCAAATGCTGTGCCGGGAAAAACTCTCGGCTGGTCTGCGGAGTCTGGACTTATGTCACTCCGCGACGAAAAAAGTAGTGTTGGCATTCGGAACAACCGCAACCCGCGGCGTTCCTTCAAACTCTTCAATCCAGCGTCGGATCTGTTCTTCCGGCTCGGCGGAACGCAGGAGGCACCGGTCGAGAATAGCCGTATCGAGTTCAGACGCGATTGCCACATCGAAGTTGTCGAGTGTGCGGCCGAACAGATAAGCTTTGTGTGCTCCCATTTTGAATCCGAGACTGCGGAAGTGCTCCAGTACCTCCTGGGGTGTCCGGAATCGGCTCACGTACTCGTAGTACACGTCATCGCCTACTCCCTGGGGACACGCTGCAAGCAGGAGAATCTTTCCACCGTGCTTAAGCGTCTGAGACGCGAGGTTTAGTCCTTTCTGCGCCTGGTAGAGACAAATGTCCCTGGGATGCCCGCCGCAGGAAGCGACTACCACATCGAATTTGCCTGATATCTTCACGCCGTATACCGAACGACAAACCTCGGCTCCCGCGGTAAGCACGGATACTGGATGGCCTGCCAAAGCACTCACCGGTTGCTTGTCGGAATCCAAGACGAGATTCACCACCAGGTGAATGCCCACCATTCGTCCTGCTTCGTTCAGGTCCTCTCGGACAGGATTGTCTGACAGTCGGCCGACCTGGGCGCGGGAATCGAACATAAGGCCGTGATTGTGTTCAATGGTTTTTGCTGCAGCAAGACCGATGACCGCACCCTTGGAACCTCCGGTGAACCCTACAAATTGATGTGGATCTATCTGGCCGACGACGATTTTCAGGTCTGCCTCTGCAAATCGGGCATTAACAAGAACCGGCGTGCCCCGGCTGGTGAGACCCAGATCGGCCATGCGCGAATTGATGGCATCGTGTGCAACAATCGTGCATCGCGCGGCTACGGTCGGAGGAATGATGCGGCGCAATGCATGGTCAGCCATAGGCTGATGCAAACCGCCTCCAACGATTATGCTGATTGCCGAAGCATCCAGATGTGGGGCAATGCTTTCGATTTGCTTGAGAAGCACAGGCAAGATCACTCCGAGCGGTGACGGTCGGGTTTCGTCCGGAACAGCTATGGCGACGGTCTTGGGAGCAATCGTGCGAATGGTTTCCTGGAACGAGGGGTTGTCAAGCGGGTGGGCGAGGGCTTCCTCCAGAGCAATTTTCAGATCTTTTACCGGTGGAAGGGTGGCGGGTCGCAGAATAGTCACATCCGCTTTCTCGGGAATCTCTAATCGGCGCTCTGCCTCACCGTATTTGAGTACAACGTGCATTGTTCTTATCGACGTACAGGGAAACTAATGGAACGCCGCGTCATGGACGGGCGATGCTCCATTCATAAGGCAAAGATCGTGCCTGATGTTATTGTGTGTGTAAGAGTCCGGAATAATATGAGATAGTCTGTGTGGTTCGGTTTTACATGGCGCAGTCGAGCCGAATATTGGGCGGAAAATGCCGAAGATTGGTCTTGCCTTTCCTCTCGCCTCTGCTATGCTTTAGAAATATCCGGAAAACGCCCTGAACAAGCTCTGGGATCGAGGGACACGTGTAAACCTCTGCTGCCCAAAGTTGGGCAAACAAAGAGGGAACCTGGAGCGCAAGTATCCTACGAGGCGATCGATGCATTGGAATCTCGAAACACGATATCGCATATTGCTTTCCATCAACAATGCCATCATTACGCAGACTTCTCGAGTGAAACTCTTCCAGGCTCTGGCTACTGAGATCCACAAGCATTTTCGGTACGATCGGCTGAGCATCAATCTGTACGATCCTGAGACCGAGTCCCTCAGCTACTTCGCAGCAGCGGACGGAATCGCTCCCGAGGGGATTTCCAGTAAAGAAAGTCGTCCTCTGGCGAAGGGTTCCGTTGCCCAAATGGTGATAACCTCGAAAAGTCCGGTGATTATCGAGGATCTGAATCGCTACGAAGACTTGCCTTCAGTGATCTCAATGCTTGATTCCGGACTCACGGCGACCATGGCTTTTCCGCTTATGGTGCGCAATCGCATTCTCGGAAGCGTCCATTTTTCCTTCCGGAAAAGACCTGAGGACATGCACGATCTGGTGGAAGTCTTGACCGATGTGTCGAATCAGGTGGCCATAGCCGTTGATAACATGCTCAATTATGTAGCCCTGGCAAAGGTGAATGAAAATCTGGAGCGCCAGAAGCGATTTCTCATGGTCAACGGCAATGATGCATATCATCGAGATCACTTTTTCTATGCATCTCCTGCAATGGCCGAAATCATGAGCCAAATCGAATTGGTCGCGGACACCGATGCCTCTGTGCTGATCACGGGTGAAACCGGTACAGGAAAAGACTATCTGGCCCGGACTGTCCATAACTTGAGCTCCCGTCGCGATCATCTCTTCGTTAAGATCAACTGTCCTGCTTTGACTGAGTCATTGATTGAAAGCGAGCTTTTCGGTCATGGCAAAGGGGCATTTACAGGTGCTCACGTCCAGCGAGTGGGACGGTTCGAGATGGGTAACGGCGGTACCGTTTTCCTTGACGAAGTGGGCGATCTACCCGCGAATTTACAGGCGAAGTTGCTGCAGGTGATTCAGGATGGCGAGTTCGAGCGGGTAGGGGAGAGCCGTGCCATTAAGGTGAACATACGGATCATTGCCGCGACCAATCAGGATCTCGAGAATTCTATGCGGAACGGATCGTTCAGGCGGGACCTCTATTATCGTTTGAATATGGTGACCATTCATACTCCGCGGTTAAAAGATCGGCCCGAGGACATCGCTCTGCTTGTTGAACGCCTCACCAAACTCCAGGCAAAGCAAATGAACCGACCTGCCCCGGAGTACTCCGATCTGGCTCTTGAAAAGCTTATTCATTACCATTGGCCGGGAAACGTTCGGGAGTTGAAGAATCTCGTCATACGCCTGGTCATTCTTCGTCCCGGGATGCGCATCTCAGAGGCTGATATCGACAAAATACTGAGCACGTTCCAAACCGAGCAACAGATCCCGGTGAGCACGTTGGCAGATGCGGAACGTACCCACATCGAGCGTGCTCTGATCAAGTGCAAGGGTGTTCTGGGCGGCCCGCACGGTGCTGCTCGGCTCCTGGGGATGCCCCGTTCCACCCTGCAGTACCGTCTACGCAAATTCGGTCTCAATCCACACGATTACCAGAGAGGTGAAGGGACAAGCTGATCGAAGAAACGAGAAAGATGTCAGCATTCCTCAACGAGGCGAGTATCAACTCCCATCCAGAGTCTTGCGCACCTGTCTCAGCAATTCCTTGTATCTGAAAGGCTTGGAAACGAATCCCCTGGCACCCAAATCCAAGCATTCCTTGATCGAAATGTCGCCCGAATAGCCGCTGGCAATGAGCATTCTCGCCTGAGGATTAATCTGAAGGATTCTCTTGAGACAATCTTTGCCTCCCAGGATGGGCATGATGAGATCCAAAATCACGAGAGTAATGTCATCCTTTTCCCTGGTGTAAAGGTCCAAAGCTTCTACACCATTGGTTGCGGTCAGCACCGTGTAACCACTCCGTGCGAGAATCCGTGTGCCCAGTTCTCGAACAGATTCTTCATCATCGACCAGCAACACGGTTTCAGTTCCATGAGCGGGCATTTCCTCTGATGATTCTGTTACAGGCTCCGTTTTACGTCTAATTGCGGGCAGGTAGATCTTGAATGTGGTTCCTTGGGCCACATCACTCTGACACGTGATATGTCCGCCATGCTGTTTAACAATCCCGTATACCATGGCAAGTCCCAAACCGGTGCCTCTGCCTATTTCCTTTGTGGTGAAAAACGGCTCGAATATATGTTCGACAATGCCAGTATCCATGCCTGTTCCGGTATCGGTGATTGCCAACAACACGTAATCGCCCGGACTGACCCCAGGGTGACATTTGACGCATTCTGAATCAAGCGTCTCATTCCTGGCAGTTATCGTAAGGGTTCCTCCCTCGGGCATGGCATCGCGAGCGTTTACTGCCAAGTTCATGAGAATCTGTTCAATTTGAGTTGGGTCTGCATCGACTTCTGCAAGATCGCCACTCACATTAATGCGAATGTCGATCATCTTGGGGATGGTCCGATTTAAGAACTTTTTTATCTGCATTATCGGTTCAGTCAGATCAAGCGGAACAGTTTTCGGTTCGACCTTTCGACTGAAAGTGAGCAGTTGTCGAACAAGTTCCGCTCCGCTCGTAGCTGCCTGAAATATTTTCTGCAGATCCCGGTATTCCGGATCTGTCTCTTTCTTTTCCTCGAGCAGGATTTCGGAAAAACCCAATGTCACCTGTAGCAGGTTATTGAAGTCGTGTGCGATTCCACCGGCCAGGACTCCAACTGCCTCCATCTTCTGAGCCTGAGCAAGCTGCCTTTGGAGTTTTAACTCTTCGGTCACATCACGTTGTACGGCAACAAAATTGACAATATTGCCCGACATGTCTTTCACGGGAGAGATTGTCGCTTCCGTGTGGACAATCGTGCCATCTTTCCTTCTATCGATCAGAAAGCCGTTCCAAGTCTTTCCATTTGCAATAGTCTCCCATAAACGCTTGTAGAATGCGACGTCTTGATGACCGCTCTTGAGAATCCGGGGATTTAGGCCAAGCACTTCGTCACGACTGTAGCCGGTCACTCGTTCGAATGCAGGATTTACGTACACGACAGTTCCGTCCGTATCCGTTATGAGCACCGTCTCTGCAGCTTGTTCTATAGCAGTTACCAATCGAGTGCGGTCCTTTTCAACCTGCTTACGTTCGGTGATATCCTGTATAGTTCCCAATACTTGGGGGCCGCCGGATTCGTCAACACGCATGAGAAATTTGATTTCAGTCCACAAGTGCCTGCCACTGGCCGTGATCGCCTCCGCTTCCATTTCCTGGGGATTCCCGCTCTCTAACGTGTGAATCAACAACTTCTTGATAATGGGAATGTAAGGAGGCGTGAAGAACTTCAATCCCTCTTCCAGATCCGGTTGATAGCCGAAGGGGGCTTCTATGATTCGTCGAAACCCATCTGTCCAATGGAAGGCATTTGTCAGAGGATTGGCAATCCATCCTCCTACGCGAGCAATCTGCTCGGTTTGACGGAGAAACTGCTCGCTCTTCGACAGCGCATTTTCAGCATGCTTGCGCTCCGTAATATTATCAAACACGGAGACAAAATAGCCTTTTTGGGGGCTATACAGAGAAGCGGAAAACCATGATGACAGGCTATGCACATACAGTTCGTGCTTCTCCGGTTTTCCGGTCAAAGCGACTCTTCCGCATATTTCGATTAATTTGAGATCTTTTTGTTTCAGTCCCGACATCACTTCGCTGGCTCTTTTCCCCACAACATTCTTCAAACAGGTCAATTTCTCGAATGCCGGATTCGCCTCAAGAAAAACAAAATCAACCGGCGAATCTCCATCAAAAATCATCTGGCAGAAAACATATCCCTCAAGTATGTTTTCGAATAAGGAGCGATAGCGCTTTTCACTTTGCTTTATCGTTTCCTCAGCCCGTTTACGGTCGGTGATGTCTACTCCCATTGCAAGCAGATATGGTTCATCCTTGATTCTTATGACTTCGCGTGAGACCAGAAGCACTCGATCTTCGCCGTTCCGATTCTTTGATACTATCTCTGCATTTCGGACCGAGCCCTTGGCTCTTGCTTCCGCCATTATCTCGCGATACGTCTCATCATCGTATATGCCCAACTGTACGGGGGTCCGGCCGATCGCTTCTTCACGAGTATAGCCGGTCACTTTTGTCCATGCGTCATTGACTTCCAACATTTCCCAATTACTCATCTGCACAATCGCGAGAAATGCCGGATTATTTTCGAAGGACTTGGAGAAACGCTCCTCGCTTTCCCTGAGTCGTTTGTCTGCAGCATGTCTGAGTAGAGCGGTGTCTATGGTGATCTTCAGTATGTGATTCGAGAAAGGTTTCGTGAGATAACCATATGGTTGGGCCCGCTTTGCTCGGGATAACACATCTTCTTCTTCATAAGCCGTAACGAAAATAACGGGAATATCCAATTCGACACGGATCTGTTCTGCGGCTTGAATACCGTCCATATATCCTGCCAACTTTATATCCATGAGAATAAGAGCCGGCTTCAACTCGTCCGCCATTCGAACAGCCTCTTCACCTTTAGAAGCTATGCCCACGATTTGATAGCCGAACTCCCGCAAAATCCGTGCAAGATCTTCTCCGACGATAGCCTCGTCTTCGGCAATCAGGATTTTAGTCTCTGTCCGTGTTTCCATTTCCATGACCATACGAGTACTCCGGGGCTCTCCACTATTAAGACCACTGACCATAGCCGGAGAGATGACCAAAGTCAAAGCAGTACTATGATTGTTCGGGTTTCAGGCACGACACTTCATCCCGGATGATGAGAGTGCAAACTCGGTTTCGTAAGTTGGTTCTTAGGCCAACCTTCATTCGAGATCCGATCGAGTTCAAGAGCAAAATAACCGGAAAAGTTCAAAACCTTCAATTGGTTGAACTGCTCACCTGAGCTTGGCTCTGCTCCGGATTCCAAATTCGTCCATATTCATGTATTGGGCCGGATCGAGGCAGTCCAAATATCCATCAACAATTGCGGAAGTTACGATTGGATCACCCATTACATTTATTTCAAAATGAGTAAGGTAGTCTTCCCATTTGAGCCTAAAAGGCATCCAACCATATGAAGGGTCTTGGCTGTAATAGCCAAACTAAGACTTGCATTCCGCAATAAATTAATAGAGTACCTGCAACTATTAGAAAAACCCAATTATCCTTCCAAAGCTGGCGCAGACTAATCCTCTTGTCTGACATCTTAGTTTTCTTCTTCTCTTGTTTCCGCCACAATCGCAGTTTCTTTGTCCGGCTCTATTTCATTGAGATCCCGAGCAGCCAAGTTGCCGGGATCTCATGATTGATGAAAGCCGGATTGCGATCATCCGATCCTGTTATGTCCGAGAATGCCCAACGGGGGGAATTTCCGTCTGACTAGCGTAAGTTTCCTTGTAGTCTTCTCTGATTACCTTCTTGTTGATCTTACCGACACTCGTCTTGGGAATTGTATCGACAAAGAACACAGCTTCCGGTAATTGCCACTTCGCAAATTTCGCCGCGAGATGTTCTCGTATATCTTCGACGTTTATTTTTCCCCGGCCTTCCGGTCTCAACACCACCAGAGCGATCGGTCGCTCCTGCCACTTGGGATGTGCAACGCCTACCACAGCGGCCTCGAGAACAGCCGGATGTGATATAATTTCGTTCTCCATATCAACCGAAGAGATCCATTCGCCTCCACTCTTTATCACATCTTTTACCCGGTCTGTTATCTTTACGTAGCCTTCCTCGTCTATGGTCGCTACATCGCCGCTCCTCCAGTATCCATCAGCGGTGAATTGCGCTTCCGAACCCGGTGCTTCGTGGTAGCTGCCGGTAATCCATGGGCCTCGTATGAGTAGTTCTCCAGCCGTTTTTCCATCATTGGGGACCGGGTTCTCGGACAAATCCACCACTTTCAAATCCAGTCCGTTGACGCAATAGCCCTGCTTCCTTTTTCGGTCCCATCGATCTTCTTCGGAAATTGTAGATTCCATCCAGGGTTTGATCCTGTTTATGGTGACAAGCGGAGTAGTCTCTGTTGCACCATAAGCGTGAATTACCTCGGCTCCGGTCAGCTCTGCGAATCCCTTCATCATCGCAATCGGCGGTTCGGTTGCACCTGAAAGAAGTCGGACTCCCGTCAAATCAGGTTTTGGATCCAGTTTACGGATGTATTCCAGGAAAGGCATAAAAATAGCCGGAGCTCCGGCACTTACGCTTACTTTTTCGTTCACGAAAAGCTCTGCCAGGGTACCCAATTTATCGAGGGTGTACATTCCGGAAAATACCTGTCTGGCCCCCACCATGGTAGAAGCTTGGGACAGTCCCCAGCCCAAGGCGTGGAACATGGGAACGATTTGAAGGACTGTATCGCGAAGAGCAATTTCCGCATTGAGTGCTATCGAACAGCTATGGAGATACACATTACGGTGGGAGTAGTAGACGCCCTTGGGCTTTCCTGTAGTTCCGGTAGTGTAGCAGGCGGCATATGCGGATTTCTCATCCAGATTGGGCCATGGAAATTGTGAATCAGCCTTGGCAAGGATGTCTTCATAGGACACGACGTTTGGCAACTTGTCCGCAAAGTTGTCGATACTTTTCGCTGTGATCACGATGAACGTTTTCACGTTCGGGCAAAGAGAAACAATTGCCTGAGCTATGGGCAAGAGCGTCTCATCTACGATAATCACCGATGCACCCGCATGATTGATGACGTACGAAAGATCTGGCGGAGCAAGCCGCAGGTTGAGCATCAGCATGACGGCTCCCATACCGGGAACACCGAAGTAGATTTCATAATTCTCATGCGTGTTCCAGGCGAGCACTCCCACACGATCGCCGGTCCGGACGCCCAACTCTTTGAGCGCATTCGCCAACTTACCCATTCGGTTGTATGCGTCTCCATACGTGTACCGGAAGATGGTGCCATCGTGTTTACGCGAGGCAATCTCCTGTTTGGCGAAGCTTTGAACCGCTTGCTTGATGATGTTGGTGACGTTTAGCTGAAAATGATCCTGGGATGTCGCCGGAAAGCCCTTCACGATGTCCATGACTTACCTCCTGCTCTCTTGTTCGATATTGGGAAACGGATTGCCGATTTCTTGAGCGTGACCTCACGCATGGGATCATTAGTCGCTCCAAGATACACCTTTTAACGTCCGAGAGTGTCGACTACAGTACAGCACGCCTATTTAAGACAAAATACCAATCCAAATATGATCGTTCTTCATCAACTCCAATGCGATCTCGAAGTCTTTCGGCACCCCCTCACGAATTATCTGATGGAGCAAATCCGGCCGGGGGAAACCTGTTGACACAGTGCGCATCTGAGCCTTGCTTTCACAAAGCAAAGTCACATGGATGAAGAAGAATAAGTGTTATGAATCGGTATTCTGAACCCAAGAACATCCCTTAACCCTAAGCTTTGGCGGATTTTTACGTTCGATAAGAAATAGGTAAGTAAATATTACTAACTATAGTAATGGTGCTCGAAGTCCTCCGTCAAGAAGTTTTTCATCAACCTGTTCATTTTAACCGATTCAGCGATGGATTTGGAGAAAACTAGACTGCCGAAACAACATAATCGGAAATTTTCACTCGCGTTAGGGAAATCCAGGAAAGCGATTGACTAAGAATGCGATGAAGCCTATTGTTATCGCAACGTGAGGCCATATTGTGTTACGGGCTTGAACAGCAAATTGATCTTTCGAAGGACCTTTATACTATGGTCTATGAGGGTAGTCCAAAACATAAGTCTCCTTGGCAACGTGGGAGAAAAGGTTCAATATGTCCGAAATCGATGAGTGTTGCACCGCAAGACTTATTGAACAACAGTGTTTTGGGACCGGATGGAAAACGGTACGCGACCTGTGACGGGCGGTGTTTTTGTGCTCAGGAGCATCGACCGGATTGTTGGCACGGATATCCTGTTGGATGGCAAGAAGTACCGGAGACGCTTAGACGCCAATGGCGAGACCAAGGGGCAGTCTCAGCCAATGATATCCGTAAGAACTGGTAGAGGTGGAAACAGTGCCTAATAATATTTTTGTGGGCAAAAAAGAAGATTTTGCTTTGAATATAGTTTTCGAACCCGACCCGGATGCCGGCCAAAGCACTACGGAGGAAGAAAGTCTATCTTGGGGCTCGTTGGAGATATGGGTACACGGCAAGAATCTGTGCTCCCATGTAGAAGAAAGCGAATTAGTCTCATCTGTTCACTGGTATTTACTTCCTTTCATTGACTGGCTTGCAAGAAACTGGAATCCATTGTTACACGAAGAGCGACTGCCAAATTGGAATGCTGGTGATGATGCATGGCAATCATTGTTCAAGACTCGATTTCCTCCGATAAGTTATGAAAAAGATGCAGAAAACGAATGGAATATGCGATGGCAAGAATGGCAATATCGGCATTCTCTCCGTTCCTGCCGATCCGGGGGAATGTTTCCGGATGTTGTGATAAGACGTTGGCGAGATATGGTTGAAGTGTCGTGGAATAACGAATCACTCCCCGGGATTCCTGAAGAAATCATGTTCATCTATTCTCATGGTTTTGTTCGTCTGGATCCCGAAAAAGTTGCGCCGCCGTTATATGAGGTCTTACAGAAGACTATACAATACTTGACCGAACAACTGCCGGACTCTGAACGACTCCTACGAACTAGGCAAATAATCGATGCTGTCAAGAATTCATCCAAAAATGAACGCTTGGCGTGGCTTGCAGGACTAGGTTTTTCAGCGCAAGGCATTGAACGCTGGCGCAAGATAACTCAGCTTGTCAGAAAGGCTCCAAAAAAAATTGCTGAGTACCTCTTGGAAGTGACCGATGACGATCTTGTCCTAAAAGGATCGTGTCATGCGGCACTCATGTTTGGGTCGGCATCTCCTACGCTCACTGATACCGATCTTGAAATACTGGCTGAAAAGTTGATCGAACTGTACTCCCCGAACTCAGAAGGCTCCAAACTCCAAGACCTCGTTGCTAATGAACCAATCCTCCTCGACAAACAACCGGCATGGGAACTGGGATATGATCTAGCTGAACAGGTGATTGAGTACTTTTCACTGGAAGAGAATGATGCAGATTCAATAAATATTTCAGCGATACTCAATGCCCTTGGAATACGACAAGAAAAGATCGAGCTTAGTGACAAGAAAATTAGAGGAGTCTCTATCGCAGGTCCATATCACCAGCCATCGATTCTGATAAATTGCAGTGACTCACGCAACGATACCTTTCCCGGTGAGCGATTTACTCTTGCTCACGAACTCTGCCATATTCTGTTTGACCGTAGTTACGGCAAGAAGTTGGCTATGGCTAGTGACGGGTGGGCACCCCTTCAGATCGAAAAACGGGCGAACGCGTTCGCCGCGATGCTTCTCATGCCTTCCAAGCTGGTTCATAGGGCTATTGCCGCTCTAACTGTGCCTCTTGCATCTGAACGAGCCGTTCATGAAGTTCGGAAACGACTTGAAACGAGTTTTGATGGGACTCTTGAGCATTTGAAAAATCTAGGCTGGTTAGATCAGTTGACTGCCGAGCAAATAGCTGAGACTAGAAAAGAGCGATTTTCTAATCAGGAAGCAAAGTGTTCGGGGTTTTTAGACTCGTAGTACATTTAGTAATCCTTACAGAATGTATTAGAAAGAAAATGTGTGAAGAAAAACGTCTTGAAACTCTATTACTCTATTGCAAAATGTCAGATCTACAGGTAGCAATTCTTTACAATCTGTAAAATAATGTGATGCTCGTCCCGGAGGCGTTCCGGAGTCTCGCCGAGAAACCAGGCATGAAGAACGTTGTGCAGGATTAGTGGCGCTCACTCCGCGAATAAAGAACTATTCAGACGGATTGGAAAAGTAAAGAGCGATCGTGTTCTTTATGCCGTAGATGTAAAACTCATAGAAATTCTACCTCAGATTGTGAAATCACTTTTCCGTTCAACTGAAAATGAGGTATTCTCGACAGGAACTTTTTTGCTTTTGCATCCCCCTGTCTTTTTGTGACTGATTCCATTTGTAAGGAGTGCTCACCTATGACATTCGCAACCCCAGTTGAAGACCGCTATTTTGAAGATTATATTCCCGGTTCCGTGCACGAGTTCGGCAGCATTACCGTTGAGGAATCTGAAATTATTGCCTTTGCGGAACGTTTCGATCCGCAGCCGTTTCACATCGACCCTGTCGCGGCCGAAAAGTCAGTATTCGGTGGCTTAATTGCGAGTGGTTGGCACACAGCAAGCATGACAATGCGACTCACGGTCGACAATTTCATCTCTCATACAGCGAGCCTGGGCTCACCCGGTGTGGATGAGCTGCATTGGTTGAAACCTGTGCGTCCCGGAGATGTTCTTTCTGTCCGGATTACTCTCCTCGAAGCTCAGCGTTCGTCATCAAAGCCCGACCAAGGCTTCATCCGAGCATTCACCGAAGTGCTTAATCAGCACGGCGATATTGTGATGACCATGAAATCGGGAGGCTTCATCCGATGTCGGACAACGAACAATTCAGCCGGGTGAATCGAATGTGGAAGTGTTCAGGGCTTCTTGATCACGGCAGCGCCTCTCATAGAATTGTCCATCGCATAATGCCTTTTTTCGAAACGAGCAGAAATCGGGTTTTGTGACGTTCGGATTTGCATTTCCCGTGAAGAGGAATGTCACAAAGATTGCTCAAGGAATCGGCCTCACCGATGAATCGTACCGATGCAATAAATGAAATTTTCTGAAAAAGGAGAGCTGGCATGACTGATTTGTTGAAACCTTTAACCGAAGCAGAAAAGGAGCGCTACAATGAGCTCAATCAGGAAAACATGGAATTCCTGATGAACCGGTATAACAAGTCCAACAGATGGGTCATCGCGGATATGATTCGTCGGGCCCGATATCATGTTCCGAACAAAAAAGCCATTATTTTCGGTGACAAGAGCCTCACTTATGCAGAAATGGAAGATGAGTGCAACCGTGTTGCAAATGCTCTGCTGGACCTTGGTGTCAAAAAGTACGATAGAGTGGCAATACTTGCTCACAATACCATTCACCACGTGCTTACCTGGATAGGATGCTGCAAGATCGGCGCTGTGTACCTGGCAATCAACTATCTTCTCAGAGGAAAAGACATTTCCTATTGCATTAACCACTCTGAAAGCACTGTGTTTATTGTGGAAGATGCTCTGTACGATCTGGTGAAAGATGTTCTCGACGATATGCCTACTGTAAAAACGCTCATCTGGTCGAATCAAGGCGCAGGAATTCCTCCATCCAGCGATCGTTTCAGAGACTTCGATTCCTGGGTGAGGCAGTATCCTGCAACTGAGCCTGACGCCATTCTCCATATCGAAGATCCGTGTCAGATGACCTATACCAGCGGAACGGAATCCAAGCCCAAAGGAGTCATCATCAGTAACCAGGCGCTCATATCGCATTACATGGGCTGCATCATTGACGGCCGGTATGACAGCGAAGATGTCAACATTAATGCCCTGCCCATATATCATTGCGCACAACGTGATGTTTTTATGAATCCCATATTCTGGCTCGGCGGAACGAATATCCTCATGGGACCGGATATTACTCAAATCCTCAAGAATATCGAAACATATAAAGCGACGATGTTCTTTGCTCCACCTACGGTCTGGATAGCTATCTTGAGGCATCCTGAGTTCACCAAGTACGATCTCTCCAGTCTGAAGAAATGCTATTACGGCGCATCTATTATGCCGGTGGAGATTCTCAAAGAGATCATGGAGCGGCTGCCCGGAACGAAAATCTATAATTACTACGGTCAAACGGAACTTGCTCCGTACCACACCATCCTGAAAGCAAAAGATGCGACCGCGAAACTGGGATCCGCAGGAATGGGTGGACTCAACATGGAAACGAGACTGGAAGACGACCTCTCCAGGGAGGTTACAGAGCCGGGAGTCTCCGGAGAAATCTGCGGCAAAGGCCCACACGTGATGATCATGTATTTCAAGGACCCTGAAAAGACCGAAGAAGCCATGAAAGGCGGTTGGTTCCATTCCGGTGATATTGGTGTCATGGATGATGACCGATACATCACCGTCGTGGACCGAAAAAAGGACATGGTGAAAACCGGGGGAGAAAACGTGCCCACCAGAGAGGTGGAAGAAGCTATATATCTGGATAAACGCGTCCAGGAAGTGGCTGTAATCGGCTTGCCTCACGAAAAATGGGTCGAGGCCGTCACTGCCATCGTTGTTGCGAAGCAGGGCGAAAAGATAGAAGAACAGGAAATCATGGACCTGTGTAGGCAGGAATTGGCAGCATTCAAATGTCCGAAGAAGGTGATTATCGTCGATGCTCTTCCCAAAACGCCCACGGGCAAAATACTAAAACGTGAAATGCGGATCACGTACAAGGAAGCTTTTTCAAAAAAGTAGCAATGAATTCAGGGTAATTTGCGCTTAAGATGAGTGCCATATCACTGGCCTATTCATGTGTTCAAGATTATGCCGTGCATCTAGCGATGAAAATAGCGAAGGCTGGGGTGTCCTGAGCGAAGTGATTAGACGGCTCTGCGTCGTCCGGAGCGAAGAATACCCCAGCCTCCTAAATTATGAGAAGAAAGACGAATCGGTATTACAGCTCCTGTTTGACGGTTATGCCTTTGTCTTTCATTTCCTGAATAGCTTTGGCGGATGTTTCAGGAGCCACCCCCCGGCACAAGTTTTCAATAACGGTAACTTTGAATCCTTCTTTGGCTGCGTCAATGGCTGTAGCCTTCACGCAATAATCCGTGGCTATGCCGTAGACAATGAGCTCCTTGATCCCGCTTTCTTTCAGGATTTTGGCCATTTCGGTCTGTTTTCCACCATCATCCTGAAAGCCGGAATAGCTGTCATATTTTTTGTCCTGGCCCTTTTTAACAACAGCGGCAAACAGGCTCTTATCCAGCAGGAGAGCGGCATTGTCCGTTTCCTGAACACAATGAGGCGGCCAGAGCACCTGAGTCCTGCCCTCTATCTGGATAGCCTCAAACGGTTTTTTGCCTTCGTGATTCGTGAAGAACGAAATGTGGTCTTTCGGGTGCCAGTCCTGAGTGGCAAAAATGGTACACCCTTTTTGCTTCAAGGCTTCGGTGGCCTTTTGCACCCGTTCCACAAAGGCCTTGTCGGTTCCGTTGACTGCAAGTGCCCCGTTCTTTAACGTAGTGAAATCACCTTGCATATCAACGACTATAACGCCCACGATGTCTTTACAGAAACCTGTTTGAACGGCCATTAGAATCGAAGCTCCAACAAAGAATGCCAACGTGAGAACAAAGCCTACTTCCCTCATGACAATGCCTCCCTTGCGATAATGTACCCGGCTTCTCGACGACTTTACCTCATTAACGGGGGATCCTATCACCCCTGTTTACGCAACAAAAAACCGCTCGCAACTGCCTGAGCATCGATAAAACCGGGATCAAGCAGCGTCGCCAAAATTCGATCATATTGAAAGCGTACTTTACCGGAGCGCCTTCAGTCAAGAGCAATGTCTACTCTGACAGTGACTGTTCAGTTACGAGCGGACACTAGGGATTCTGCGCCCTGGAAGGGCGGCCCAATAGTAGCCACGGGTGTCAGAAACTGTCTCAAAAGTCGAAATTCATCCCAGATCGTGGCACGAAGTTCTCATGATCTTCACGGCCTGATTGTAGGGGCGCCCCTCGTGGGTGCCCGGTAGTGACCGGCCTCCGTGCCGGTCATTGCAGGAGGGTAGGCACGAGACCTACCCCTACAAGGATGATGAATCGTGGCACTATTTGTTCTGTATTCGAGAATTTTGAGACACTTTCGTCAACCCGTGGACAGCGCCATGTCCACAAGCATGGTTCAACGACCCTGAAAGGGTCGACCAACAAACAGGCAATGATTCCCCGTTGTCATTGGGCGACCCTTTCAGGGTCTTGAAGACAAAGGATTTGCCGTACCGCTTCCGTGGGTTAGCGAAACTGTCTCAAAACTCCATTTTGGGCTCGCGATTTGCCAAGAGATGTACTAGAAAGGAGAGGAATTCAACAACCACGAGGCTGTCATGGGCAAACAGATCCGGGCCGATTACGAACAGATCTTGATGTTTCCGCCGTCAGTGGAAGACTGGGTGGCTAAGGATCACCCGGCGCGCTTTATCCGAGATTTCGTGGATTCCTTGGATCTGTCCGAGTTGGGAATCGAGGTTCCCGACAGCGATACAGGACGTCCTCCGTATGCGCCAGATCTTCTGTTGAAGGTGTGGCTTTTCGGATACTTCAATCGGATCAGGAGTACCCGTAAGCTTGAAAAGGGTTGCCTTGAGAATATGGGGCTGATTTGGCTGACGGGGATGAATGCTCCGGATCATAATTCCTTATGGCGATTCTTCAAGGCGAACAAGAAATCATTGAGGCATCTGTTCAGACAGTCGATTCGTGTTGCTCTGAAGGCCGATCTGATCGGTCTAGCTCTTCATGCCGTGGACGGGACCAAGATCCAAGCCGTCTCATCCAACGACAAGGCTCGGGGTCGTGAGCACCTGGAGAGGTTTCTGGAAAGTGTTTCGGAGAGATTGGACCGCACGATTGCCGATGCGATGACTGAGATAGAGAGAGCCGAGCGGGAAGAGACCGGTGAGTATCGCCTTCCGCAGTCCATGCAAGACGGATTGAAACGGAAACAGCGGATACAAGAGGCTCTGAAGGAGTTGGATGAATCGGACAAGAAGTCAGTTCACCCTTCGGAACCGGAAGCTCGCTTTATGAAGAATCGCCGGACCAAAGACTTGTCGTACAACGCTCAGGCGGTTGCCGACCAAAAGAGCGGCCTTATCGTGGCCGCAGATGTGGTCACGGATGGGGCCGACAACGGGCAATTGGTCCCCATGCTCGACAAGGTGAAAGAGAATCTGGGCGCTGTGGCAGAGGAAAATGTGGCGGACGGGGGATATTTTTCCTCAGGGCAGATAGGTCTGGCCCATGAGCGAGAATACGGCATTCTTATCGGGAAATCGTCAGGGGAAATTGTTTCCGAGAGAGGTGCGGATGAGGATCTCTATCACCGATCCCGGTTCGTCTTTGATCAGGAGCGTGATTGCTTCATATGCCCTGAAGGGCGCTTGTTGCCTTTTCATCAGCGGAAAATTAACGGCAAGAACCACAATGAGGTTCGCAGGTATCACTGCAAGGATTTTCTAACGTGTCCCAATCGCTGGAAATGCTCCAAGAGCAAGAACGGACGCCTCATAGACCTCAGCGTTTACGAGGCGGCCCTAGAACGACACCGCAGCAAGAGGGAAAAACCAGAGAACAAAGAGCGCCTGAAGACTCGAAAGAAGATTATCGAGCCACCGTTTGCCTGGATCAAGAGCGCATTAAGCTTTCGGCGATGGACCGTGGCCGGAATCGACAACGTAAAGGCCCAGTGGGACCTTATTTGCACGACCATAAATCTCAGGAAGCTCTACCACCATTGGGTATCCGGCGAGGTGGCATTCACGTAAGCAGCCGGAGGGAGACCATGACCTTATAACGGACAGTACACTCGGATCGAACCTCGCCTGATCTTCACTTGACGGGACTGCTTTTTTCCCAGAAGCAGGTCCTCCCGTCCGGCTTGCGTGATTCGCCGCAGTGCGCAGGTTTTGAGACGCTTTCTAGCACCCACGGCTACTGTTGGGTAGCCCCTTCGGGGCTGAAGAAACCTCTCCCATGCCTAACTGAATGGTTGTTCTCTGATAGCCTAAGCGTTCTACTTACTTTGACCCGCCCTCCCGTCGGTCTCATTCCTGTACGAAATGCGATCCACCTGGATGAGCGCGTTGACGCGTCTGACTGGAGATGTTCTCCGTGGGGAAAGGATTCGGAAGGGAAAGGTGATACAAATGAGCGTTCAAAGAAGTAACGTCTAGCAAATCCGGTCCCGGCATGTCTCCGAAGTGAAGTCAGCCACGCCAAGGCGTGGCGTTCGTAGCGAAGGAGATTTGCCGGGACCGGCAAATAACAGGTTTCCCAATATTCCTTCTGTGAAAGCACTTTGGTAAGAGATTTTAGGAGTTGGAAAGCGACCGAAGTCTGTATGGAGACCTGCGGGAAGGGAAGCAGAAGAGGGGGGAGAGTCATAAAGAACTCTCGAAGATTTTGCATCGTCTTCGTGAGATTGAGGCTTGAGAGGAAGATCGGCATTGATAAGTCTGTGTAATAACAGTTAAAAAATGACAACATTAAGATTTGAATTTTTTTCTTGACGAGAAAATCTGAATTCGGTAATTAGTTACCTAATTAGATTGTTCCTCTCGCTCAGACCTTTGCTCGGTAGCACGACACAACAAATAGTGACGCTGTGCTGTCATTGGTCTCTTCTTTCCGAATACAGCGCATCGTCGATTCAGCGTACAAAAGCTTAACAACTAACTGTTGTCATTCGTAACAAGTCAACGTCCGACTCACTGGAGAGAGTAAAGTTGAAGCAGTTCAAGCCTCTAAAGTCCAGAAAATACGCTGCCGAAGTAGCTGCTCAGATCAAGAGAACCATCTTCGACGGCACCTACGGACCTGGTGACAAGCTTCCGTCGGAGAGTCAACTGGCCCAAGTTTTTGAAGTGAGCACAGTCTCCATTCGGCAGGCCATCCGTGTCCTGGAGAGTTCCGGTCTGGTTTGCACAAAGCGAGGTGCCGAAGGTGGCGTCTTTGTGGCCGAAGCGGATACCTTAGCGGTAAGCACCTATTTGTCTGACATGCTTCAACTGAAAAGGGTCAGGCTAGGCGACTTGACCATGGCGCGTCTCATCTTTGAACCCGAAATTGCCAGCGTAGCTGCAGAGGTGTGGAAAGGCGACGAACTGACGGAATTGGAGCACAATGTTTCCATGACTCAAGCTGCTTTGGATGCTGGCGAGATAAAGCAAGCCCGAATAAATAACCTCAACTTTCATCGTATCATCTGCAAACTCACCAAAAATCCGGTTGTAATTTTCACGTTAAATTCGGTCATGGATGTCTTGAAGGACAATGTCCGAGAGACTGAGATTGATGAGGAATTCGTCCGGAACGAGTTGATTGCTCACAAAACCATTCTCGACAACATACGTTTCAGAAACGTTGGTATGGCTCACGATCAGATGCGTGTCCACATACGTACGGTCCACGAGAGGCTCTCAGAGGTTCAAAAATTGAGTCCTGAGAAGAAATGAAGATTCTTTTCGGGGCAAGAAACGAGGAGAAAGCAATGGTTGATTTAAGTGTTGAAATAGGTGGCGTAAAGTTCAAGAATCCCGTGGTGGTGGCGTCCGCGACTCCTACGATGGATGCAATCAGAATGAAGCACGGTATTGACGGTGGAGCAGGGGCGGTCATAGCCAAGTCTCTCTTCGGTGAGGGAGGCAGATTGGGCAGACAGTTTCCCAGACCCAGGTTCAAGCTCATCGATTACCGGGAGTATCCGGGTTATCCGAACAAGTTGCCTCACGCCTTCACTTTGCGTTCGCTGGAAGAATGTTCCGCATTTGACTATCCAACCTACATGGACGATATCAACCGGACCAAAGACCTGATCAAGGATGACGGCGTGGTTATCGCCAGTCTCTCTGGTTCCTCCCTGGCAGAATGGGTGGAAATGTGCGAACTGGTCAATAAGACCGGCGCAGACTGGGTGGAACTCAACAATTCTTGCCCCTTTGCACAGGATATGGGTGTCAAAATGGGTGCCGGGGCTGTGGATGTTACGTATGAAGCAGTCAAAACCTGCGCTGACATACTCAAAAAACCCTTCTCTGTCAAAATTACACCTCAGACCAACAATCCGGTGGATGTGGCTAAACAGGTAGAGGCAGCAGGCGCCTATGCGGTCAACATGTCTGCCAGATTCTCCGGAGTCATCATCGATATCGAGACTGCCAAGCCGATTCCTTTCGGTTCAATGGGTGGGTATGGAGGTCCTTACCTGATCGGCTACGGTCTGAAGCTCATTAGCCAGGCTGCCAAAGAACTCAAGATACCTCTTATTGCAGGTCTGGGAGTGTGGGATTGGCGTGACATCATTGCGTATACCATGTGCGGAGCCTCTCTTGTGCAGTCGGCGGTAGGAATCATGCTGCAAGGATACAAGGTCGCCGGACGCTGGGTGGATAGCATGAGCGCCTGGATGGAAGCCAAAGGATACAAGAGCCTCAATGAAATCCGCGGCATGGCGCTGCCCAACATAGTTAAGACCGCTAATGTGCCACGAAAGCCCGACAACATTAAGGCAGTAATCAATACGAGTAAGTGTACCAAATGCGGGACATGTCTTCGTAGCTGTTTCTATGACGCTATTACTCTGACCAAAGCCGGCGCGGTTATCAATGCAGAGCTTTGCGACGTGTGCGGGATGTGCGTAGAAGTCTGTCCCGAGTACGCTGCGGAGTTGAAATACGTCTAACTATAACGGATGAAGAAAATACAGTAGGGGTTGGTCGCGGGATCGTCCTGAAAATACCAGGCCTTCTTCCACTCCGGCGACAAACCCCAATTAATCACAATCAACTGACTGGTCAGAGAATAAGTGCCAGGGAGGATTGGTGGTGGTTAGTAGCATAGTACAAACCGATGTATTGGTTGTAGGTGGTGGAGGTGCGGCCAGCAGGGCAGCCTATGAAGCCAAAAAAGCAGCCCCTGATCTGGATGTCACTATCGCGGTTGACGGGACATGGGGTGCGACGGGCAGCACAGTCTGGGTCGCTTCGGAAACATTAGGGATAAACGCTCCATTCAATGCGGCCGGGGATGGAGATTCGGCGGAAATATTTCTCCAGGACATTATAGAGACCGGTTTGGGCGTGGCAAATCATGAGCTGTCGTCTCTGATAGCTCACGAATCACTTGCTCGCCTATCGGAGTTGATCGATCTTGGAGTTCAATTTGACCAGACTGACGGAAAGCTCAGGCAGCGAAAACTGTCAGGATGTACAAAAGCCCGCTCCCTTTCTCAAGGCGGGCAGACCGGCGTAGCAATCGTCGCTGCACTCAAGAAAGCTGCACTGAATCTTGGGGTTAACGCTCTGGAAGGCATCCGGGTCCTGGATCTGATCGTTCAGGACGGAGAAGTCTGGGGCGTAAAAGGCATTCGAAAGGGTGAGGAGATAGTCATCCTGGCCAAGGCGGTGATTCTGGGAAATGGTGGAGCCGGTGCTCTCTTTCCTCATAATATTAACCACCCGTCCCTGAGAGGTGACGGATATGCCATGGCTTACCGCGCGGGAGCCACTCTTACTAACCTGGAGTTTATCCAGATAGGCCCGGGCGTGGTGTACCCCCACATGACGTTCATCATCCATTCCCATATGTGGAATCTACTTCCTCGCTTGAGGAACGGTCAGGGAAAGGAGTTTCTCTCCGACTATCTGCCTGAGGGCGTTACCAGAGAAGAGGTCATTTCCCTTAAATCCATGTCTTTTCCCTTTTCAGTCAGGACAAATGCACGTTACCTGGACATTGCCATGAGTAAGGAGATCATGTCCGGGAGGGGCACCGAACACGGCGGGATACTCTTTGACGTCAATCATGTTCCGGAAGCGGAACTCAAGAACAAAGCGCCCATAACGTTCAAAGCTTTCCTGGATAAAGGCGTAAACCTTTGCACCGACAAAGTGGAAATAGCTCCTCTTGTGCAGAGCTTCAATGGAGGCATACGTATAGACGAGCATGCCTTTACTGGTGTTCCGGGTCTTTTCGCTGTGGGTGAGGCATCCGGAGGCGTGCATGGAGCTGACAGACCGGGTGGCAACAATCTCGCTGATTCCCAAGTCTTCGGGTTTCGCGGAGGTCAGGCCGCAGCGACTTTGGCCCTGAACAGGCCATTGAAGATGGACGTGAAGCACGTTCCTGAAATGGCTTCGTCAGAAGTTGAACCACAAGACTTGGCGCCCATTCGTGAAGCCATCGATCAGGCCCTCATGGTAGTACGTCACGCAGATAGGCTCAAGAAACTGGAACAGCTCATTGACGACTATCGAGCGAACCTCAAGCAACTGAATCTGAAAATAGACAATTTCCTCACAACCACAGAGGCTATCATGAAATCGGCGATGTTGCGGGAAGAAAGCAGAGGTATTCATTATCGCGAAGATTTCCCGGAAAACAGACCGGATCTGAATAAACCGTCCCTCATCCGTAAAGGCTCGGACGGAATGGTGGCAGGTTGGGATTGAAAGGATGAAATTCAGGAACAAGGTTTGAATCACAACGGGGCATGAACCAACCAACCGTGTGACCGGCTGCCTTTGACCAGAATCAAAGGCAGCCACTGGTAAGGTGAAGTAAGAAAATGATGAGCCCTCTTGAAAGAATGATCAAACGACTTCGTGACGACCTCAACGGAAGACTGCTTTCTTTCGGCGAGTTGGTCAAGGTTTCGGAGGAAGAAAACGCTCCATTCGGCGAAGCCGTCGTTGCCGAAGCCATAGTCCGGGAGAAAAAGTCTGAAGAAGAGATTCTTAACCTGGCTCTGGCCACATTTCAGCACAATTTTGAAGCTCTTGAGGTTGGACTGACTTCGGGCCGAAGTTTTCTGTTGGGCACGGTCGGGACGGATCTTGCGAATAAGGAACGTGCTCTGATCGATGATGAGCTTATTAATAATGCGGTGACGTACACGCTGGCAACTGAAGTCGGCAACCATGAAATCGGCTTACAGCCATGCGCAGGAACCGGAGATTCCTGTCCTTACACCGGTTTGCTCCATGCGTTTCGGCAAGCCGGCGTCCCTGAAAAAAAATTGGCCCATGCCGCCGCGATTATGCTCAAACTGGGTAGTTTCTTCAGAGTCGGGAAGAAGACTACCGGCTGCAACATGGAAGGGTTTGGAGCGGGCGCGGCAGCAACTGCAGCAGCATTGACAGATATGAGAGGCGGAACGGCGAGACAGGTTGCCCGGGCTGTTGTTCTCGCACTGTCGCCGACTATCGCCGTTCCCTGCACCCCAAGGGTGATGGTCCACGGTCTTTGCGCTGCCCACATAGGCGGAGCCATTCTCATCGGTAATCTTGCTTCCAACCTTGTCCTCGAGACTTCATTGCCTGTAGATGTGGACATTGATGTGATGCTGGCCATGGCCGCCAGGATTCATATGGAGGCTGCTCCTATTATCACATCCATAAATCTGGAGTACCTGGAGCCGTATTTCGCAAAGAAACCGCAAATCGAGCCCTATGTCGATGGTGAAATACGGGCCCGGGAAAAGGAGAGTGCCGAGACAATTCAGGTACGAGCGAGGGAAGAAGTCAGGAACATGCTGAAAGAGGCCAGGCCCCTCACGGGAGTCCTTGGCGACGTCGTCGTCGGGGGAAGCAGCATGGCCGTGGGCTCGCCGGCCAACATGGCTCGCATATGCCATGCAATGACCGCAGGGACCATTAGCAGCATCGAGATAGACCTGACTGCCGACCTGTTTTCCAGGCGAGCCATAAACGTACCCGCCATCTTGATGGCCGCGATTTATGGAACTCCAACCGGCGACGCCGACATGTACAAGCGGGTCCTGGACTTACCGGAACTGAAACATATTCAAATCAAAATCAACAAGATTGAAGAACCGCAGGTTCAGCGGATAAGGATCGAAGCCTCCGAAAAAAGCGCCATGATCGATGCACGGAACCGTGGCGGAGGCAGAGTGGCTATCGTCCAGGCAGAACCTTCTCTACAGGAAGCTCTCAATGCCGCTAAACGACTTGGTATCGAAGTCGCCCAGTAGATCGGGGAGACAGAAATGAACACGGACAAACACGTCATACGAAACATTAACCGAGTGTCGCCCGATCTTGTCGAAGCGATAAAAGCTTTTCCATCCGCCACCATTTATGAAGCTTATGGTGCGAAAGGGGCCCTTAACCACTTCATCAAACCTATACGGAGCTCAATGAGGATCTGCGGGCCCGCAGTCACAGTCAAAGCACGGCCCGGTGATAACCTTATTGTCCATAAATCCATATACACGGCTCAACCTGGTGACGTTCTGGTTGTGGATACATCTTCCTATGTTGAAGCAGGTTTCTGGGGAGACATCATGACCGCCGCTGCTCAACATCGAGGAGTGGCAGGACTGGTAACGGACGGAGCCGTCAGGGATTCGGAAGACATAGCCGGTCTCGGCTTTCCCATCTTTTGTCAGGCGCTGTGTATAAAAGCTACTACGAAATCGTGTCTCGGAACCATAAACATGCCGATTTTTATGGCCGGCGCCGTGATCAACCCGGGTGACCTGATAGTCGGGGATGCTGATGGAGTAACGGTAGTAGCCAGAGAGGATGTACCCTGGGTCATAGAAAAGGCCAGACAGCGAGAAGAAAAAGAAGCGAAAGTCTCACAACTCCTAAAAGAAGGAAAGACCACACTGGAGCTATACGGGCTCTCGGACATTCTGCAGCGCATAGGGCTGAAAGAGGAATAAGGAATAAGCGTCATGGACAGACATGTTTTTGATCGCGACTGTCGACCGAAACTGGAAAAGTTGTCCACAACCAATCTTTCCGATGCATTGGACCAGGTGGGGCTCCGGGGAGCTGTAATCGGAATCAGACCGCTCTTCGGCATGCCCCGGGTATGCGGTAGAGCTGTAACAATCAAAATCACCGCTGCAGGTATGACGAAATCGAAACATCACCTGGGTGTTGAAGCGATCGCCTCTGCCGAGGAAGGGGATCTGATCGTAATAGACAACCATGGTGACGTGCAAAACAACTGCTGGGGGGAAATTCTGTCCTGCGCAGCCAAGCAGAAGGGGATTTCAGGCGTCGTTATCGACGGAGCTGCCAGAGATGTGGACGAGTGCCAGAAAATGGATTTCCCTGTGTTTGCCAGAGGCGTCGTTCCTATTACCGCACGAGGCCGAATCATGCAGGAAGACTTCAACTGTATGATCAGAATTGGGGACGTCCAGGTACGCCCCGGAGACATTCTCGTTTGCGATATCAATGGTGTGGTCGTCATCCCGGTGGAGAAAGTGTACGAGGTCATTTCAGCGGCAGAAACGATTATGGCCAAGGAAGAAAGCATGAAAAACGATATCCTGGCCGGTCTCGACATCCTGGAAGTCGACCGGAAATATAACTATGAACAAATGTTAAAAAAAATAGCCCTTTAGTCGAGGGGGAAGACAATGGAAAGTAAGAAGCCAGGTCTGGAGATACTGAAAGAATACAAGTCTCTCTCAACCGCGGCCATATCGGACGCCCTTGGTACGTTCGGCATGATCGGAGGATGTCTGGGAATTTCCCCGGTAATTCCCGGTCTTAGAATGGCCGGAAGGGCTTTTACGGTCAAGTATGTTCCCGTCGGGAGCGTAAAGGGAACCGTTGGCGACTACATCGACGACCTGGGCCCAGGTGACGTTGTTGTCCTCGACAACAACGGACGGACAGACTGCACTGTTTGGGGAGATATTCTCACTGTAACTGCGAAGATGAAAGGAGTGGAAGGAACGGTTATTGATGGGGTCTGCCGCGATGTGCCGGGAATTCGAGAGGAACAATACCCGATATTCACTCGCGGTCGATTCATGGTGACCGGAAAAGACCGAGTAATGGTCCAGGCCATGCAAGTTCCTGTTTCGGTAGGGAATGTTCAGGTAAAACCCGGCGACATCCTGGTCGGGGATGATAGCGGGGTCGTGGTTGTCCCATGGGAAATCGCCGAAGGTGTCTTGTCCTCGGCTCAAGCTATCGAAGAGGCGGAAAACTCCATCGTGCAGGCGGTCAAGAGTGGGTTGAGCCTCAGGGAGGTGCGAGAAAAGTTCGGATACCACAAGTTGCAGGCCAAGAAGATGCAAGAGTGATTCGCAAGAGGGAACGATCGGCAAATGTATCCATTCAGTTATTCGTGGGTAAAATCCCCCCTGCCCCCCTTTATAAAAGGGGGGAGTAAGAAGCAACGTGCAATTCCCCCCTTAGTAAAGGGGGGGTAGGGGGGATTTAGAAAGTCGGAGGGACCGTGATCGCAGGAGAAGATTTTCTCTACCCCGTTTGACTGAACGGTAATCGGCAAATCGTTGCCGTTCGTACAACGCAAAACAAGAGGGATCCCTTTTTAAGAAGGAATCCGGTCGCTGATGGTTATGCACGAACTCTGTTGAAATTCAAAGAAAGCTATGAGGTGGGTGAGCATGTATGATCTGAAATCTTTTCTTGACCGAATTAAGGGCAACAAGGAACATCTTCTGGAGGTTGGAAAGGAGGTAGACCGAAAATTTGAAGGATGTGCAGTATTGCGCAAGCTGGAGATAGACAGGAAACAACCTGCTGTTCTTTTCCATAAAGTGGAAGGAACCGATATCCCGGTTGTTGCCAACATGTTTGCCGATCGGGAAAGAATAGCTCTTGCTTTCGGAACTGATGGAAACAACCTGAACAAAATACTGCGAGAACGTGAAGAAAAGCCCTTGGAACCGGTGATGGTCGACAATGCACCCGTACAGGAGGTTGTCTACACCGGTGACGATGTTGACCTGTTCAAGCTTCCCATCTGGTACCACAACGAAAAAGACGCCGGACCGTACATCACTTCAGGCATGATGGTTACGGTCGATCCGGATACCGGTATCAGGAACGTCGGTATGTACCGGCACATGCTTCAGGGAAAAGCTCAATTGGGCATCCACCTGGCAGAAACAGGACACGGTCGGGTGAATTTCGATAAGTACATGAATAAGAACGAGCCTATGCCGATTGCTATTACCATCGGGCACCATCCCCTGGTCTACATGGGAGCGCTCAGTTTTGTTCCGTACGGAGTCGATGAATACAAAATCACCGGCGGCTATATGCAGGAGCCGCTCCGTCTGGTGAAATGCAAGACCGTGAATATGGAAGTACCCGCTGATGCAGAGATCGTCCTGGAAGGCATGATTTATCCCGGCGACACCTGTGAGGACGCTCCTTTCGGTGAGTACACTACTGTTTACGGTAAGCTCAGAGTCAATCCATACATCAGAATAACCGCAATTACCATGCGTAAGAAGCCAATCTATCTCGACGTGTTTTCAGGGCATGTCGATCATCAGTTCCTGGGAGGTACTCCCCGTTTGGCTTCCATATATCGAGCCGTTCGGCAGGCCTGTCCGACCGTGCAAGACGTGTATATGCCGCCATCAGGCTGTTGTCGATTCACCTGCTTCGTCCGGATCAAGAAACGTCACGAAGGTGAGGCAAAAAATGTACTGGCGGCAACATTTGGAGCCGATGCTTTCATTAAAATGGCTGTAGTCGTGGATGAAGACATCGACATCTTTGACTATTACAGCGTCCTGCTGGCTATCAGCACGCGCTGGAAACCCATGGGTAATGTAGTCATCATTCCCCAGGCCAAGACAAATGCATTGGATCCCACGGTGGAAAACGAATTCCTGGTGACCAAGATCGGGATCGATGCAACAAAACCTCTGGTCGGTTTTCCCGAAACCATAGAAGTGCCGGGAGCCGCTGAACTTAATCTATCACAGTATTTGGTCTAATGTGTTATTGTCGAATGCGCGACATAGCAGTCGATCCAACAATAATTACGTTTGTAAACAAAAAGAACGAGCTTGCTATGAAAGAAAAGATGCATTCACTGTCGGTGACTGTTCTGGTGGTCATGGTTCTCACGATCTTTTTTGTCGGAAACGCATTTTCAGCCGACAAAGTGATCATGAGGGTCGCTACCCCTACCACCAACGATCCACAAACCCACGAAATGGACCTGTTCAAAAAGGTGGTTGAAAACAAGAGCCAAGGCAGGATCGAAGTACAGCTCTTCCCTTCCTGTCAACTGGGCAGTAATGCCCAGATGTTACAGGGATTGCAGATGGGCACGATCCATGGGCTCCTGGAACCCACAGCATTCCTGGGAGGATTCTCGGATATCCTGACATTGATCGACCTGCCGTACTTCTTCGAAGACGTCTGGACCGCCACAGCGCTGCTCAATAGCAGGGCGGGAGACAAATTGAGGGAATATCTCCAGAACAGAGGGTTGGTGGCAGCCGCATTTTATCCTTACGGTGACCGTATTCTTCTTCTGAAATTCCCGGTTAACAGCATGGACGATTTCAAAGGGAAGAAAGTGCGAGTCATGGGAGCAAAAGTTCTTCAAAACGAGATCAAAGCCTGGGGCGGCGCGGGCATTCCCATGGATGTTCCCGAGCTTTACACTGCTCTTCAGCAGGGAGTGATCGACGGTTTGGAGAGTGCGGCTCAGTTCTTTTTTATGCTGAAGTATTTCCAGGTTGCCGGGTACATTTTCACCGAACCAAAAGGCGCTGAAGTGACCGTCTTCCTGATGAATAAGAAATGGTTGGACAACTTGCCCGCAGACTTGCGAGATATAGTTACCAACAGCGCCAAGGAAATAGTTCCCGAGGCCACTCAATACGCACGTAATACCGAAAAAGAGTCAATGAGAAAAATGGTGGCATCCGGGGTGAAAGTGATGGATGCATCGCCGGAGCTACAGCAAAAACTCAAGAATGCCTCCACACTCGTGCACGAGACTTTTCTCATGGAAAATCCCGATGCAAAGCCGATCTATGAGAGACTAAAGAAAGCTATGGAGAAGTAACCGACAACCCCCAATATCAGCAGAGGGGAGGAGTCTCCTCAAAGAACCGATCTTCCCCTCTGCAAGCGCATGATCACAACTCTTCACCCATGTTGAGACAGAATAGAGAGGCTGCTATGTCGTCTGCTCTAAAACTCACTAGGTCGTTGATGAGAGTGTTGGACAATGTCTCCGGTTTCTTGTTGGTAGTCATAACTGTCATGGGATTTCTCAATGTCGTAATGCGTTACTTGTTTGCTCGACCCATAGCCTGGATGGAAGAGATGACCGTTCTGAGTATGGTCTGGATGGTGTATCTTTCACAGGGTATGCTGGAGAGTGAAAATAGTCAGTTGAGAATGACAGTTGTGTCCAGACTGTTCGGCCCCAAACTGCAATTTCTGGTCAATACAATCAGGACTGCCCTGACGTTGTTCATATTCGGTTATCTCCTGATCTCCGGATGCGGAGTCATAACCAACAACTACAACTTCAAGACCTGCACTCAGGCCCTGGGGTTTCCGATTTGGATAGCGTTTCTGGCCCTTCCCGTAACGTTCATCATCATCATGATTCCGCGTATTTTGGACCCCGCGGTCAAGTATGGGGACGAACCTCCGGTAGTCAATTGTGAGAAAGGAGGTTCATAATGATCTGGGGCGTTGTGATTCTCTTCACCTGTTTAGTCCTGGGGTTTCCCATTTATTTGGGGCTATTGGCCGGTGGACTCTATATTCTGGTCATCGCTTATCACATTCCTGTTGATATGGTCGTTATCGGCCTATACGACGGCGTGGCAAAATTCACACTTCTAGCCGTTCCCTATTTTCTCCTGGCTGGAGCTCTTATGGAAAATAGCTCCATCTCCCGCCGCCTGGTGGACTGCACCGTTCCATGGCTGGTAAGGGTTCGCGGAGGTTTTCCCATTGCAGGAATAATCGCCAACGAAATCTTTGGTGCAATTTCCGGGTCATCCGCTGCAGCAACGGCCACCATCGGCCGGGTAATGTTTCCAGAGATCACAAAGACCAACGGTGAAAGATTCGCTTTGGGCCTTTTGACTTCAGCAGGGGCTCTGGCGATCATCATGCCTCCCAGCATCAACATGATCCTTTTCGCCACAGCCACGAATGTCTCTATTGGTGCACTGTTCCTGGCCGGAGTGGTGCCCGCAGCTATCCTGGGGGGGTGTCTGGCTGTGTACATTTTCCTTGTCAGCCCGCGACCTGATGTCTCTCAGCGTTTTGATTTGAAAGTGGCCGTTCATAAGACGATCCAGGGTTTGTCAGCTCTCAGCTTTCCGATTGTAATCCTCGGAGGCATCTACACGGGAATCTTTACTCCGACGGAGGCAGGGGCGTTTTCGGCTGTCTACGCTTTTCTTCTCCCCGCCGTTCTGTATCGTGAACTGGGCTGGAAACAGATCGTGAGCAGTATCAAGGACACCACAAGGCTCTCTGCTCAGATTTTTATCCTCATTGCATCCAGTACCGTTTTTTCTCAAGCGCTGACTGTGGCCCGTGTTCCGGATATGCTGGTCCCTCTTGTGGGTGATCTCGGCCAGTTCTGGTTCCTGGTGATACTGAACCTGGTACTTCTCATAGTAGGATGCTTTTTCGATCCCACTTCGGCTGTGCTGGTTCTTGCTCCGGTGGTGGCGCCTATTGCCAATGCTCTGGGAATAGACCTGCTGCATCTGGGCATTGTCTTCACGATCAACCTGGCCATAGGCATGTTTACTCCACCTTTCGGCCTTAACCTGTTCGTCATGCAGAGCATTTTCAAGAAAAGGCTTGAAGAGATCGCCCGGGCTATACCTCCATTCTTCGGAGTCTTTCTTGTGGCGCTCGTAATTATAACGTATTTCCCGCAGCTCTATCTGTGGCTTCCCAGGATTTGGCTAGGGCACACCGGGCAGTGATCCGGGAGTTCGGGGCTGCAATAAAACAACAACGTACTGCAATAAAACACGATTTGTTCTGGGGTGACTCGGAACGCCTGAAGATGTCAGGTGCGAGCAACTTTTCTCGCACGACGCGGGCATCAGGAACCTGCTCTTTGTTCTAAACGGTGACTCAGACACAGCGACGAAAAAGCATGAAAGGGAATATCTTGCAGAGGATCATAGTAGGAATCAGTGGCGCAAGCGGAGTGATCTACGGGGTAAGGCTCCTGCAGGTTCTCAAAGAAATTGAGGACATTGAGACACACCTCGTTCTTACCCATGGCGCTCGTATCACAATGAATCTGGAAGGAACTCTGCCTCCTGAAGAAGTAGAGCAGCTTGCAGACCAGGTCCATGCTCCGGAGAATCTTGCGGCTCCCCTTTCCAGCGGCTCCTTCAAAACCGAGGGAATGATTGTGGCTCCGTGTTCCATGAAGAGTCTGTCCATGATTGCGCTTTCTCTCAACGATAATCTCCTTGTGAGAGCTGCGGATGTTGTGCTCAAGGAGAGACGGAAACTCGTTCTCATTCCAAGGGAAACACCTTTGCATTTGGGACATCTCAGGGCTATGACTGCAATTACGGAAATGGGTGGGATAATCCTTCCTCCCGTGCCGTCATTCTATCATGGACCCCGCACCATTGCCGACATTATAGACCAGACTGTTGGAAAGGCATTGGATCAGTTCGGAATTCCTCATAACTTGTTCAATAGATGGGGTGGAGGATGAGAATTTTCTTTTTTTCTCAAATCTCCGTGCTGCTTCAGCTCTTCCGATAAGAATACAGAGCTCACTTGTGAATTATATCAATGCATTTTCATATAGCGTCAGTCTCATGGACTGGACTGCATACGGTGTTGACTCCCTCTCCAGGAATATACAACGTTATGTAAGATAAAAGGGCAATTGTTTATCTCTTCGAGCGAATTGATGAGCCCCTTTGTTGTCGTTCATCAAATTATGGAGTAGACAATGAAAAGAATAGGTCTATTATTAGTGCTCCCGCTTCTGGTATTTCTGAGCACGCAAGCTTCGGGCCAGGATATGATAGTGATCGGCAAGATGGTGAAGAACTCCCAAGGGGTCACACTGGGTAAAGTACAAAACGTAGTGCTGAGTGACCGGGGATGCGTAGAATACATTGTTCTTTCAGGAGATTTCTCTGGGGCAAGAGGTCGCTATTATCCGGTACCCTGGAATATCGTGAGAAGCTCTTCGGGCGACACGCTCGTCACGGATATCGACGTCACGGTCCTAAAAGAAGCACCGGTAATTGAAACACTCAATGACGCTGCTCTCTCTCAATGGCGTCCGAGAGTGCACAACTTCTATGTTGAGCACAAAATGTCTGTCTCTCCCGAAAGGACTGGGGATCGGAGCGCACGAGAAATGACCCGGCAGCGGGAACAGGAGCAGGAAAAGAGCAGCAGCGAAATGGATCGCGATAAGAAGGATCTCAGATCCCGACAGCAAACTTCAGACGAGAGACAGGACAAAGCTCTCGAACGCAAGGACCAAGGAAGATGGCACGCCAGAGACATTTTTCGACCACAAGGAACCAATGAGTCTATGCGAGAACGTGCTCAAAAAGACCGAGGTCCTGAAGAAATGGGCCAGGGAAAATCTGTAGATAAACCGGAAGTTGGAAGAGAACGGTCTCGTACCGACGCACAGATGATGCATAGCGAAAAGCGTTCGAGAGAAACTCAGGCTGATACGAAAGGTAGATTCTCAGAAACGAATCCCAACGTACAAAAGAGCCCGGACTTGCCCGGACGAGGTATGGGGTCGAGAGCAAATACGGAATGATTCGTGGCAAATCCCAATTATATCTGGCATTTCTCCTGATACAGCATTTCAAAAAGGAGAAATGTCAGATTCGCACAGCCATCCATTTCCATCCTGAATCTTTCAAAAAACGCCTTCTCAGTCCTTTTCGATACATTTTCAACGAGTCGCTGTTCGCGGATTCGTGCACGAGGGTTGCCTCCAAAGGCTTATCCCTATAAGATAGTACATCTTGCCATTCCCGGTAGCCGTTACACGAAATCATTGGATTTTACACCATTGACTTGCTATGGTACCCGAGTAAACGGATCGCTTTCGATCCACGGAAAGTAATTTCGAAACACTTGAGCGCCTCTCGGGAAGAGACTGGATGACCCGAAAAGGACGAGAGATCGGCAGATCATGACCTACGGATTACATCAAAATGTACTCGAGGCGACTTCTTTGGGAATGGCCGTATTCACGGCTGACGGTCAATGCATTTCCATTAACGAAGCGCTGTGCTCCATGATAGGAGCCGGTCGCGAAGAAGTCTGGCAACGCAATTTTCGGGAAATGGATTCATGGAAAGGATTCGGCCTTCTCGTTGATGCAGATGAAGTTCTGTCTACCGGCAGGGAAAAGCGAAGAGAAGTTCTTGTGGTGAGAAGCTTTGACAGGAATGTCTGGCTGGATTGCCGTTTGAATCGTTTTACCGACAATGGTGAACACCGAATTCTGCTCATCGCAAATGATATCACCCATCAAAAAAGTATGGAGGAAGGTCTTCGAAAGAGTGAGGCAACTCTGAGAGGTATTTTGTCACTCTCTCCCGTGGGTATCGGACTGACACAAGACAGGCGCATAATATGGGTGAACGAGTCCTGGACCAAAATGTTCGGATTTCAGAACAGCCACGAATTCTCGGGAAAGAGCGCAAGAGTTTTGTATCCTTCAGAAGCAGAATTCGAGCGAGTGGGCAGGCTGCTCTACAAAAATGGTAAGGAAATTGCCCAAACTGATGCGAAATTCGTCAAACAGGATGGTACCCTATTTGACGGGCATGTAAGGATAAAGATTCTTGATCCAACCGATCCCGGCAAAGACACCATAGCTGTTATCTACGATATAACGGACCGAAAGAGCGCCGAAGAGGCTTTGCGCGAGAGTGAACAACGGTTTCGCACCGTATTTGAAGGCGCGAACGACCTCATTTTCATCAAAGACCTTGATATGCGTTTCACGCATGTAAATCGGGCAATGGAGCGAATCTTCGGAGTTGATTCATCACAAATTCTGGGGCGAAAAGCAGAAGATTTTTTCGGAGAAGAAACCGGGAAGCTCATCAGGGAAGCAGACCTCAGGGTTCTCAAAGGGGAATCCATTGAAGAGGAGCAGTCAAGGACTTTGTTCGGGGTCCGTCTGACGTTCCATGAGGTGAGAACACCTCTCAAGAACGATGCCGGTGAGGTGGTCGGGATTTGCGGCATCTCACGGGAAATCACCGATAGAAAAAAGGCACAGGTCACCTTGTCCCCTCCTGAGCCGGAGCAATATCCCTCTTCAGCAATGCGCGAGACCATGCGGACTGCTCGCTATGCTTCCGATTCGGACAGCCTCGTGCTGCTCCAGGGTGAGAGTGGAAGCGGAAAAGATTACCTGGCTCAATGGATTCACGACCATTCCAGGAGATCCAGCGGTCCTTATTTTTCGCTGAATTGCGCTGCAATATCGAAGGAATTGGCGGAATCCGAACTCTTCGGTCATGAGGCGGGCGCTTTCACTGGTGCGAGAGCCCGCAAGAAAGGGCTCTTGGAATTGGCTGAAAGTGGCACATTATTGCTCAACGAAATTGGTGAGTTGCCGCTCCCCTTGCAGGCGAAGCTGCTCACGTTTCTCGATACCAGGGAATTCCTGCGTGTAGGAGGAGAAAGGGCGGTTCATGTCAATGCACGGCTCATTGCTGCCACTCACCGAAATCTCGAAACGGAAGTTGAAGAAGGCCGGTTTCTATCGCCCCTGTACCACCGTCTCAACGTGTTTACGATAACCATGCCGCCATTACGAGACAGGACCGAAGATATTCCTATTCTGTTGAGAGAGATCATGTCCAAACTGGCGAAGGACCTACAGCTCACGGAACTTCCTCCCATCGACGCCGCAGGAATGAGAAGTTTCATGAGTTATAGCTGGCCCGGAAACGTGAGGGAACTGCGGAACGTGGTTGAGAGGGCCCTGATGTTGTCTCAGGAGGGCAGCCTGAATATCCTGCTGCCTTCCAACGATGAACAGTCGCTGAGAGTCTCTTTCGGCCAGGGCAAAACCTTTCAGGCCATAATCGATGAAATCACACGGTGGCTGTGTGAATGCGCCCTGGAGCGCAGCGGTGGTAACAAGAAGGATGCCGCCGATCTCTTGGATATATCTCGAGGAGCGCTCTACAGGTATATGAAGCGTGTAGGCATTTCGCGCGATAATGACACATAGTCTTGCATCCACGCGCGAAATCGAACATGACGCATGTTCCCATTCGGAAATATTTTCTTTGATTTAGGTCATGCGAGGTCGTTGTCTTCTAACTTTTGTTCCAACTTCGCGCGGAATAGAATTCTCACCAATTCCGGCATGCCCTGACATCGAATTTACACTGTGATATTTGTATAATTAAATCAGTAAGATAATTTTCGAGTCAATTCTCCCGTATTTGGCACAGAAAATGCTTTACAACTAACTAACCGAAGACGAGTTACCGGCGTTGAAACGCCGTCATTGGGGCCTGAGGTGCCGCGAAAAGACCTCTTGTCCATTGTGTTAGTAACGACCGTTTCGGCTATCAAGAAAACACTTTGATTCGAGCACGAGAGCGGCACCTCCAGGGCCTCAAAGCAACACGTCTGAAAAGACGTTCCATTATAGCTGTTTGTAAGGTCTCAGTCAGCTAACGGTCCTCCACACATAATTGTTTGCAGGAGCAATGCTATAGACCGTCTTTTAAGATAGCATTACAGCGGAGAGGAAACAAGAAATGATGCAATTAGTGCAATGGAAAGGAGCAGACGGAGATGCATTGCCCTCGAATTGGAATGATTTTCGGAAAGAATTGGATGAACTATTGCTTCGATTCTTTGGAGAAAACCTGCCTGTCTCGGCAATCATTGTAGCAGCCTTTGATCGAGCAGGCGAAAACGAAAACGGGGAAGGGAAAGATTTCGAAAATTTGAGTGCAACTGCCTTCCAAAAACTGTCTGCTGCAAATGTGCGAAGACTGACGGGAATGGATGTTATACGAGCCCTGAGCGATCGAGATCTTCGTTTTCTGGACGATTTCTCTCGAGTGGAGCAAGCCATCGGGTACTTATCGAACAAGGAGGCGCTGGAACTCAAGCAAGCACTGCAAGAAATGCTCCCTTGGCTCAAAGAACGATTTCAACGGCTCGAAACCCTTGCCGCAGTGACAGAAGAGCGTTATTCGGCTTTGAACGATCATCTGAGTGTCTGATTTCATTGTGATTTTGTCATGCAGGCTAGATAAACATATACGATGCTCCCTCTACCTCCGATGCAAATCCGGGAGTGAATTACACAACCCCTAAAAGTGATCCCGGAACCTTCCTTGGGGTATCCGTTACCCTCACGCTGCAAGAGGGTTGAGTACTTCAGGGAAAACCGAGGAAGCCCTTCTTATAAGAAGGGTTTCCCTCTCCATATATAGCTTTGAATGTGTGTCTTGCCGGGTAAAGCTTCAGTTTCGAGCGGTAGTTTGAGAAGAATTTTATTTTTGGGGTTAAATGGTTCTCGCGTTCGGGTTTGAGATGGGGTATAGGCTTGGTGGGTGAAACGCTTGTTCAGGTGATGATGGGATGGGCATAAACGGTTGTCCGGTTTGTTTGGAAAAACAGCGTTGCATTGACGAGTTAAAAGAAAAGATCCAGAGCCTGGAGGCTAAACTGCGCTATCAAGAGCGCAAGGCTCAAGAAGGATACTTCGGCTCTTCCACTCCCTCATCCAAAATACCAATCAAGAGGAACAGTGAACAGAAGGAGAAAAAGCCCAAAGGTGCGCGGCAGGGACACAAAGGTTCCGGTCGCAAGAGCCACGAGTGCGAGTTTGATTATGCGGTAGAAGTGGAGGCTCCAGATATCTGTCCCGAATGCGGGGGTATTCTTGAAAAGAAAGGGGTGGAAGAGAGGAGTGTCCTGGATACGCCTTCTCAAAAACCCGAACGAATAGTATTTCGCTTACCCAAAAGGTATTGTTATCGTTGTGAACGCACGTTTACTCCCCAGACTCCCGGGGTGCTTCCCAAGAGTCTTTACGGAAATCAACTCATTGCCAATGCCATGACGATGTATTACTTCTATGGTCTTCCCATGGGACGAATCTGTGAACAGACTGGAGTAAGCGAAGGAAGCCTGATGGAGGTATATCATCGAATGGGGCGACTTTTTGAAAGAGTTCCCCAGAAGCTCATTGAAGAATATCGACAAGCTCCTGTGAAACACGCAGATGAGACGAGCTGGCGCACTGACGGCAAGAACGGATACGTTTGGCTCTTCGCCACTCCCGATTTGAGCATTTTCCAATTTGGCAAGAGTCGCTCGTCCCAAGTAGCTCATGCAGTCCTCGGCAAAGATCGGCTACCGGGCGTTTTGGTTGTGGATCGTTACCGCGGCTACAAGAAAGCTCCATGTGAGATTCAATATTGTTACGCTCACCTTCTGCGAGATGTCCAGGATTTGGAAAAAGAGTTTCCCGAAGAAGCAGAGGTCTCAACTTTTGTGGCTGTTGTGGCTCCTTTACTTGCACTCGCTCAGGGACTTCGCAGCCAACCGATTACGGATAAGCAATTCTATCGTCGAGCGGCTAAGCTTCGGACTGAAATTAAGGCCGCAATGGAACGACCGGCCCGCCATATGGGCATTCGCCGGATCCAAGGTATCTTCCGTGAAAATGAAGAGAGGCTCTATCACTGGGCTCGAGACCGAACGATTCCGGCAGAAAACAATTTAGCCGAAAGAGATCTGAGACCCACTGTTGTGGCAAGGAAGGTCAGCTATGGATCTATTTCTGATAACGGAGCCAAGACGCGCAGTATTCTCACAACCGTCCTCACCACCCTCAAGAAACGAGGTAACGACCCTGCAGAACAGATGAAGAAAACTCTCGATCAATTAGCAACGAATCTTAAGCTGGACCCCTATGAACTCCTCTTTCAAAGAAACGGCCCTCAAGAATAGCTATATCCATCACAATTGCTCCCGCGAATAACTGAAGCTTTACACTCTGTTGTATCCATTTAGTCATAGCCGGGCACACCCTGGAAGGGCGGCCCCAATAGTAGCCACGGGTGTCAGAAAGCGTCTCAAAACCTGCGCACTGCGGCGAATCACGCAAGCCGGACGGGAGGACCTGCTTCTGGGAAAAAAGCAGTCCCGTCAAGTGAAGATCAGGCGAGGTTCGATCCGAGTGTACTGTCCGTTATAAGGTCATGGTCTCCCTCCGGCTGCTTACGTGAATGCCACCTCGCCGGATACCCAATGGTGGTAGAGCTTCCTGAGATTTATGGTCGTGCAAATAAGGTCCCACTGGGCCTTTACGTTGTCGATTCCGGCCACGGTCCATCGCCGAAAGCTTAATGCGCTCTTGATCCAGGCAAACGGTGGCTCGATAATCTTCTTTCGAGTCTTCAGGCGCTCTTTGTTCTCTGGTTTTTCCCTCTTGCTGCGGTGTCGTTCTAGGGCCGCCTCGTAAACGCTGAGGTCTATGAGGCGTCCGTTCTTGCTCTTGGAGCATTTCCAGCGATTGGGACACGTTAGAAAATCCTTGCAGTGATACCTGCGAACCTCATTGTGGTTCTTGCCGTTAATTTTCCGCTGATGAAAAGGCAACAAGCGCCCTTCAGGGCATATGAAGCAATCACGCTCCTGATCAAAGACGAACCGGGATCGGTGATAGAGATCCTCATCCGCACCTCTCTCGGAAACAATTTCCCCTGACGATTTCCCGATAAGAATGCCGTATTCTCGCTCATGGGCCAGACCTATCTGCCCTGAGGAAAAATATCCCCCGTCCGCCACATTTTCCTCTGCCACAGCGCCCAGATTCTCTTTCACCTTGTCGAGCATGGGGACCAATTGCCCGTTGTCGGCCCCATCCGTGACCACATCTGCGGCCACGATAAGGCCGCTCTTTTGGTCGGCAACCGCCTGAGCGTTGTACGACAAGTCTTTGGTCCGGCGATTCTTCATAAAGCGAGCTTCCGGTTCCGAAGGGTGAACTGACTTCTTGTCCGATTCATCCAACTCCTTCAGAGCCTCTTGTATCCGCTGTTTCCGTTTCAATCCGTCTTGCATGGACTGCGGAAGGCGATACTCACCGGTCTCTTCCCGCTCGGCTCTCTCTATCTCAGTCATCGCATCGGCAATCGTGCGGTCCAATCTCTCCGAAACACTTTCCAGAAACCTCTCCAGGTGCTCACGACCCCGAGCCTTGTCGTTGGATGAGACGGCTTGGATCTTGGTCCCGTCCACGGCATGAAGAGCTAGACCGATCAGATCGGCCTTCAGAGCAACACGAATCGACTGTCTGAACAGATGCCTCAATGATTTCTTGTTCGCCTTGAAGAATCGCCATAAGGAATTATGATCCGGAGCATTCATCCCCGTCAGCCAAATCAGCCCCATATTCTCAAGGCAACCCTTTTCAAGCTTACGGGTACTCCTGATCCGATTGAAGTATCCGAAAAGCCACACCTTCAACAGAAGATCTGGCGCATACGGAGGACGTCCTGTATCGCTGTCGGGAACCTCGATTCCCAACTCGGACAGATCCAAGGAATCCACGAAATCTCGGATAAAGCGCGCCGGGTGATCCTTAGCCACCCAGTCTTCCACTGACGGCGGAAACATCAAGATCTGTTCGTAATCGGCCCGGATCTGTTTGCCCATGACAGCCTCGTGGTTGTTGAATTCCTCTCCTTTCTAGTACATCTCTTGGCAAATCGCGAGCCCAAAATGGAGTTTTGAGACAGTTTCGTCAACCCGTGGACCGCCCCACGCCCCTATGCATAGTTGAATGACCCTGAAAGGGTCCACCGATAGGCAATAATTTTCAAATGTCGTGGGTCGACCCCTTCAGGGTCTTGAAAACAAAAGACTTCCCGTATCGCTTCCGTGGGTTTGCACCCACGGCTACTGTTGGGTAGCCCCTATGGGGCTGTAGAAATCTCTACCCCGTGTAACTGAATGGTTACACTCTGTTCAAAAAAGTCCACTGAAGATTTACATTCGGTTGTATATTATAGTTGACATAATGATCACTATATAGTACGTAAAAGGAACGTCCGCATTTAAGAGGAGCTTCGCGATGGGCAAGTTCGACTTTTCCGTAATCCGCAATCTGCGCAAAAAATGGAGTCTCTCCGCCGAGGAACTGGCCAAACGGGCCGGGCTTACCCGAGGAACAATAGCGAAGATCGAAGCAGAAAACGGCAATCCGACCATAGATACTATTGAAGCTCTCAGTGCGGTCTTTCATCTGTCTTCAAGCGAGTTGATCCGGCTTGCGGAGGTGGCGCAATGTGAGGTTGCCATCACCAAGCCGTTCAAGAAGGGGCAATTTGAGGGTACCCACGTCTGGTTTCCGGCCTTTGAGATTCGTCACGTTCGAGCCCGGGTCGGCGCCCGAAAGGAATCGGATCCCAAACATCATGAGAACACGGCCGAAGTGTGCCTGGTGCTTTCCGGCAAGGTTAGAGTGACCGTAAGAGGACAATCGCACGAACTGACCCCGGGCTCGGCGCTGAGATTCAAGGCATTGCATGAGCACGAATATGACATTGTTGAAGAAGCCGAGATGCTGTTAATTCACCACAGTATGGTCTGATAGCGATACGGTTGTCGAAATGCGGCGTATTGGAGTGCCGTTTGCGGTGGACCTCAAGAGTCCCTCGGGGACGCAGGATCCGTATCGGAGGAGATTTCCCGCAAAAGGCCGCATAGGAGTCGAGTCTCTGTTCCTTGCGTCGAAGCACATTGGTATCAACGATAGTTTCGTGAGACACACGTCAAAGGAGGAAAGGAATGAAGGTCTTGAATATCTTCTCTACGGCAACATCCAACACCCAAAAGGTGGCTGATTGTATCGAAAAAGCGGCTCAGAGTCTCGGGCATCATGTTGAAACCGTAAGGGTCAGACAGAGCCTCGATCCTGAGAGCGTAAACGTTCTGGATTACGATTTCGTCTTTGTCGGATCAGGGGTTTATGAGTGGCTTCCCAGCAAGGCTATGATGGAGTTCTTGTCGAAGTCCCTGAAGAAACATGTGAAGAACGATTTGATCAATGGTGACGTGAAACCAAAAGCGCCCAAGAGAGAGGGAAAGAAGGCCGTTGTCTACTGCACTTTTGGCGGAGGCCACACAGGTGTTAATGAATCGGGGCCGACTATGAAGTACCTGGGCCAGCTCTTTGATCATTTGGGTTTTACAATACTCGCGGAATGGCATTTCGTTGGGCAGTATCATGGGAATTTAGAGATGCTCAACAAGATTGGACGCATGGGTGACATTTCCGGCCGGCCGAACGAGGAGGACTTGCGCCACGTGACTTCCTTGACGTCTGCTATTCTCCAGGTGTGAGCAGGGAATCCGCCCGGGTGCAAGCGTTGATCGGGACAGCCGCAACCGCTCTGAATCACGTGGAAGGAGCTTTGGAGGAAAAGGCTGAAGAGCACTTTGAATGTCAGCGCCGAGGTCCATTAGATGCTACTGATGCTGTATTCTGATCACGAAACTCAAGGCACTGCATTCGATGGAGTTGATTTGGACGCCTGGGCAGCAAAATATAAGGATCGCAACGGGCGTCCTGGTTAGACTGTGAAAGGCCTAACCCAGCGACGCCAGCCTCGGGATGGGGAGATCGTCACTCTCGCCGTGTGTGTTTGCCCGCTTCAGCCCGCTCCAGATTGGCTGACAGATTGTCGAAGTCAAACCCCATATCTCGGAGCATCCTGATCCTGGTTGCCATTTCCTGGCTTGGGGCGCGGTCGGCCATGGCATCGATCAATTCTTCGTACTGCGGAATGATGGATTCGAAGAGTAGATCTCCCTGAATGGCTATGGTTGGAAGTACCTTTCCTTTCATCTCAAGGAATTTTCCGATGCCCTCTTTGTTCTTTATCGACCATTCCTTGTATTCGATTATGTCCTGAATCTCCTTGGGCAGAGCCGCAATGGATTCCATCATATAACCGCAGGCCGCACACTGAACGCTGTCCAGTGTGAGAACATCGATTTGTATTTTTCCCGACATCGCAACCTCCTATTTGATCATATGATGGGGATATTTTGCGAAGTAGGTGTTATACCACTCCACCGCCTCGACAACTTGATCCACGTGTTCCGCCGGAACATCGTAGGGCATGTCTCACCCTGGGGCAAAAACGTATCCCGTAGATCCTCCAGCGGCCAAAGAGGCGATCGCGTCTTCGCGCGGCGACACAATGCCCAAAGACAAAGCCAAGGTAAGCTTTAGGTTTCCTCCGAAGCCAACATTATGCTTGCGTGCCACATCCCTGACGTACGTGAGGTTCAACTGCTCATCAATCGCAAAGCCGTCAGTTCCTACTTGCGCCACTTCTTCCAGTACCTTCGTGGCGTCGCCGCATATAAAGAAGCTCGAGACCTTTCCCGCCTTTCTAGCCGCCTGGATGGCCGGTTGACAGGCAGGCGTCACAAATTCGCGAAACGTTTCGGGTTTGATCTGAGATGCCACAGGATCCGTGATCGCTATTACGTCACACCCAATTTCCTCGGCATAGATCCTGGCCGACTCACCTGCGACTTGACCGCAGAAATCTACGATTTCTTTCGCGAGTACCTTGTTCTTGTACACATCTGTGAAGATCCGAACTCCGCGCAAATGGCTGGCCAGGGTCAACGGGCCACAGAGGATGCCGAAGAGAGCGACATCGGGCATTGCGGCCTTTAGTCTTCTGCCGGCCTCAACGATGACTGGCCACCTACCATCTTTGGGGCCAGGTATCTTGATTCCGGATTCTACGAGGTTCTGTTTGTCGAGAGGGTGCCCTGTGATGGAAGGGGGGTTGTCCGGCCACCACTTGTGATCGCAACCCATAGAGATTGCTTCGACCGTCAGGTCGAACAAAAGCGGAATCCCGTCGGCTTTGTATCTCTCTGCGGTGAACATGACCCCCTCGACGATCAGATCAGGGTCTTGGAGATACTTATCGGCAGGCTGGTCGATCATGTGAGCACAATGCACCCCCGCATATGGAACCCATGGGACCTTCTCCGTGGGAAGTCCCTTTACGGCATCTATTACATCCTGTTTACCCATTTCGTTCTCCTTGAAAAAGCTCCAGGGTGACAAGTCTATGACTCATCTCCCGACGTTCGCGCTTCCTTCGGTCCGATCTGCGATTTCTAATGGCGATACTTGTAACCATTCAGTTACAGGGGGTAGAGATTTCTACAGCCCCATAGGGGCTACCCAACAGTAGCCGTGGGTGCAAACCCACGGAAGCGATACGGGAAGTCTTTTGTTTTCAAGACTCTGAAGGGGTCGACCAACGACATTTGAAAATTATTGCCTATCGGTGGACCCTTTCAGGGTCATTCAACTATGCATAGGGGCGTGCGGCTGTCCACGGGTTGACACCCGTGGCTACTATTGGGGCCGCCCTTCCAGGGCGCGCCCGGCTATGACTAAATGGTTACGCGATACCGCTAGTTCTTACTTGACAAGAAACACAGTCGCTGCCTAACGCAATTGATGGATTTATTTACATATTGTCTCCCGGCACGCAGGTCGGTGACTACCAATTTCGATGAATCGCTCTTCACAATCATCGATCGCTTTTGAGAATCACCGCAGGCCCCCTGCCACCTTCTCATGACAGGGGGTATTAAAAGAGCATCCTGGGATTCCGCTTTTAGTGAAGAGGTTTTAGGCGGGATTCAGAAAACCAGGAATGCCGTGATCAAGGAAGAATGTGTCAACTCCGCTCACGTGGAAATTGTTACTTCTGCTTCTATCACTCCGGCTTGACCGTCAAGTGTGCATACTTGGGAAGATACCGTAAAGCCGGCTGGAGAGCATCCCGCCTGAAGGGCTCGGCCAACACCGTCTTCCCACCCTGTTGAATGACCTCAATTACTGCCGGTTTGCCGCTCGCAATGGCCGCGTTAATGGACTCCTGGACGTCTCCCGCCTCATGTACTCTGTACCCTTCTGCGCCCATGTCCTTGGCGAGCTGAGCAAAATTCGGATTGCTCAGGAGATCCACACCTAGATAACGTTCATTGTAGTAGTCTACCTGGTTCTTTTTCTCAGCACCCCACTCGAAATTGTTGAACACCACGGCAATAACGGGGATGTTCTCTCTCACAGCAGTCATTACTTCAGAAAGACCACTTATTCCCCATGCGCCATCACCCTGGAGCGCGAAGACCGGCTTATCCGGAGCTCCTATCTTTGCCCCAAGGGCTGCTCCGTAAGCAAATCCGCAGTTGCCCCAGCTCAAAGCAGAGAGGTGCTGGCGAATACCGTTGAATTTCAGGTAAGCATTTGCCATGGAACACGTATTTCCGATATCCGTGGTGACGATGGCGTCCTTGGGAATGGCGGCGGAAAACTCCTTAAGAAAGCGTCGAGGATGCATCGGATTCTGGGATGATGAGGATGTGGCCTGGAGCTCTTCCTCCCAGTCGGCTTTTTCCTTCTTTACGTCTTCAATGCGATTGGTGTCCGACTTTCGGTTAGCATCCTGAGCTTTGAGCTTCAACAGGAGTTCCTGAGCGAATGCTTTGGCATCGGCCAGGATCCCCAATTCGACTCGCTTGCTGAGCCCGAGCACTCGGCTGTCAATATCTACTTGAACGATCTTGGCACCCTTCGGCCAATAGTCTATATCGTACTGGGGAAGTGTACCGAACGGACCGAGACGGCAGCCCAGAGCTAATACTACATCTGCTTTGGCTATGGTCCTCATGGCTGCTTTGGAACCGCAGTAACCTATCGGGCCGGTTCCCAGGGGATGATCGTACGGGAAAGAATCATTATGGAGGTAGCTGTTCACTACGGGTGCAGTCAGGTATTCAGCAAGCATCTTGGTCTCGTCAAGTGCATCACCCATGGAAACTCCGCCACCAGCGAGAATCACAGGATACCGGGCCTGTGACAAAAGGTTTGCTGCTGCTGCAAGCTGGCTTGCGGGACCGGCGCCTCTCAGTAGTTCCGGAGTTGTATAGATTTCGTCCTGGACGATTCCGTAAAAGTAGTCTCTCGGGATATTGAGCTGGGTAGGTCCCATCTCGGATTTGGCGATATAGAAGCAGCGGCGAGCCACTTCGGCCATGCGGTCGGGACGATTGAGTCGAACTTGGAATTTTGTGTTTGGCTGGAAAAAAGGTAACTGATCGATCTCCTGGAACCCGCCTGTACCTATTCCTTTGCTTCCTGTTTCCGGAGTGACTGCGACCACAGGGGAATGAGCCCAAAATGCGGCCGTGATCCCCGAAACAAAGTTGATCGCGCCAGGGCCGTTTTGCGCGATACATACTTGCGGTCTTCCCGTAACCCGTGCCAGTCCGTCGGCGGCATGAGCTGCAGCCTGTTCGTGAGCAACATAGACAAAACGGATGCCTGCCTGGGGAAAGAGATCCAGCACATCCATGAACGCGGAACCGACGAGCCCAAATACTTCTTTTACTCCTTCTGCGACCATTGTTTCGACCAGCGCCTCACTGGCCAACATTTTCATTGTCGTCATCCTCATTTCCTCCTGGTTGCTGCTCGAGCGTTTCTTTTAAAGAACGTATCGAGCGAAAAAACAGCCGACCTGTTTGCGGCGTGTCTGGGCAACATTCGTCATCGGCCAACCCGGAAGCGGCATCTGTCGCTGTGGAATAGGAAACCCGGCAAGTATGGGTCGATAAAGGGTTGGCAGATTCGTACTGTTCGAGCCTTCGATTGAAGGCACATATGTAGTGACTGGTGCAGGAAGTGTGCCAGCCGACTCGTCTGTTCGATTCCCGACGCCGGACGGTTCGCTTTTCACCGTGCTTGGAGGAGTTGACGTGACATCAATGAGATTCGATCATGCGCTTGAATAGAGGCACGTCATACCAATTTGCATTCAAAATCCCCCCATTCCCCATATAGTCAGTGCCAAAAATTCTGTCGTTTATCCCTCGTGTGAATTACAGGATATTGGTAGGGACCGGCGTCGCTGCCGGTCCATTCATCGATATCATTGATCATATTGAAGATGTGCCGGCACGGAGGCACGGCACCTACCAATATTCCTACTCTTCAATCGGTCACTAATTTTGGCAACTGCTATAAGCGCTAAATTAGCGTGTTCTGGATCGTTTGTTCCGGAGGAACAACTGAAAATAGGCCGGCGATTCATCGCCGGTTAAGGGAAAAACCTAATGATTCTCGAGTCCCGGCGGGACGGCTGATACACAGATTCCCGGCAATAAATTACCGGGCTATTTTCTTTGGTCCCTGCAGGACAAAGAATTACAGCGAGGTAGCGCCTATGGGGGTAGAGGGGATTTTCGTCTAACTCTGAAAGCAAATCGATATGAGATGACATCAATGAGATTGGATCCCGCGCTTGAATGGAAGCACGTCAGTCAGGAGACTGTCTCCCGAAGCGCAGAATCATCTGATTCGGGGGGATCGAGTTTATCTGGACAGAAGTCCGTATCTTCGCATTTTGCGGTAAATTTCGTTCCGGGATATTCCCAGCAGTTTTGCGGCTTGAGCCTTGTTTTGTGCGGTTTGCTCCAGGGCCGCCAGAAGAGCCTCTTTTTCCGATTTCTCTCTGGCCTGATTCAGAGGGGACAGTGCAGGCTTCAATCTGGTTACCATCATGACCTGATTTTCGAGCATGTACGGTGGAAGGTTTCGCAGCCGGATCTCTGTCTGTCCTTCGTCTAGCGAAAAAACGGCGAACGTGAGCACGTTTCTGAGTTCGCGAATATTGCCCGGCCAGGGGTAAGCTTGCAGCAGTTGCTTCACTTCACTTGCGAAGGTGATTTCCAGGTTGGATGGCTTATCTCTGGTAGTATCCAGTAAGTGTTGCGCAAGCAGGGGAATATCTTCAGGCCTGTCTCGCAATGGCGGAATTGCGAGCACCAGAATGTGAAGACGATGGTACAGATCTTCCCTGAAGGTGCCTTTGGCCACAGATGCCGCCAAATCCTTGTTCGTTGCTGCGATCAGTCTGAAATCCGAATAGACCACATCGGAAGTCCCGATCTTCTGAATTTCTCCGTTCTCCAGTACTCTCAACAACTTGGCCTGCATATCCAAGGGAAGCTCACCGATTTCGTCAAGGAATATGGTTCCCTTGTCGGCCAGCTCAAATTTCCCCACTCTCCCGCCCGTCTTGGCTCCAGTGAATGTTCCTTCCTCATAGCCGAAAAGCTCTGATTCTAGCAGGTCCTTGGGAATTGCCGCGCAATTTACACGGACAAAAGGCTCATCGGACCTGGAACCGGCGGAATGAATTGCATGCGCAACCAGTTCCTTTCCTGCACCGCTCTCGCCGAGTACGAGAACAGGAATAGAGCTGCGGGCGAACTGCATACCCAATTTCTTGAATTTTCGTATGACCGTGCTCTGGCCTATGATGTCATCAAAAGTGTACGATGCTCCCGGAAGCCCTTGGCTTTTGCGCTTATAATAGATGACCTTCTTCTGCAGGTTGGTCATCTTGCGCATGAGTTTCTGGAGATCTCTAATATCCCGAAAATACACTTCAATAAACCCGCCTGCAGTCACTCCCTGGTGCGTAATGGGATAGCGATTCACGAGGGCACTCTGGCCTTTGAAAGAAAACTCAACAGCCTTATCGGGTATTCCCGTTTCCATTACCCTCATGAGCTTGGAATGGGGAAAATAGTCGTTGATATTCTTGGAGATGGCCGTCTTGATGTCCATGTCGAACATCATGGCGAACGTCGGGTTCAGATATTTGATGTCACCTTTCCTATCCGTTATCAGCACGCCAACGTGCGCAAGATCAAGTATGAGCTTGTGCAGGCAATCTTCATACTTTTCCAGTCGCAACACATCGGCATCACGGCACACAGAGCCAGCCATCATGGCCAAACCTCCTGAATCGGTAGGCGGATGCGATATTCCTTAAGCTATCACGGGAAGAATCGTGTCTGCATCAGAGCCCGACCTCAGTGCCGCTTCTTGCTGCATAGCGACCGGATTCTGTTGCCACTGTAATCTACCGGTTACATGTAATCAATTGATTACAGAAAACTCATAATCTCCATTGTTACATCCTTGAAAGAAATCTGCAAGAACTGTTTTGAAAGAGATTGTTGCCGGATTATCACTATGAAAAGCATTCCGGACGCGGTGTACCCAGTCGGACACACATTCCGATCTGCCAACCGGCATGTGACGAAAAACCCCGCGAGGAAAGCATGTATTTAGAGCGGTTGCCCAAAATTCTGACGCTTATCCCCCGCTCGAACACAAGATATTAGTAGGGACCGGCGCCTTGAGACTGTCTCAAAAGTCGAAATTCATTCCAAATCGTGGCACGAAATTCTCATCATCTTCACGGCCTGATTGTAGGGGCGGACCTGCGAGTCCGCCCAAATGAGGGCAGACACATAGGTCTGCCCCTACTCGGATGGAGAATCGTGGCACGAGTTTTGTGCATTAGAGATTTTTGAGACACTTTCCGGAGGGCGGCACCCACCAATACTCTTGTCCTCAATTCGGACATTAGTTCGGCAAATCGTATAAAGGAGACCGCCGAGCTAAACAAATGACTCTCCCGAGAGCACCTCATAGTCCCTCTGTGATTGAGAATCCGGTCACACTTCGCAATTGGCATGTCAGTTGCACTAACCTCAGTTCGTGAAAAGAAGAGATTATCCACAATGGCCGTTGCTGAAGCGTTCGGAATAAAAGCACGGCGGACAAAGTGACTCCAGGTCTGCATTTTCTCATAGCAACCCCATCCGAGGTCTGAGATCGGGACTGGGGTTCATGATCGAAAAAATCTAGAGTTATTGCACAGTTTCTCGGTGAATTCGTTGGAAGAGGACCGGAAACAATGTTCAAGAAAAAGCAACAAACCGTCAGAGACTTTGACACCATGAGAAGATCCACCTGTGGTAATTGTCCGGCAGGTTGCGGTGTAAAGGTTTTTCTAAAAAATGGCGAGATCGTAGACATTTTTGGTGACGAAGAGCACCCTGTGAACAAAGGTTCCTTCTGCCCCAAAGGAATGCTCTCCTATTTTCATGGCACAAATCCGAACCGCATTACACAATCCCGTGTAAGGGCAAGCCTCACACAACCTTTCCAGGAGGTGACATGGGGTGACGCCATTCGTGCACTTTCAAAAAGGATTTCGGAAATTGCATCGACCTTCGGCAAAGAATCTATCTGCATTCACGGCAACGATTCCGATCCTTTTGATTACCTTGCAGGCGCAGCCTGGTTCGCCCGTCAGTTCGGCATAACCAATACTCCCGCCCGATTCTTTCCTCGTCCCTTTGGAAAAGGCGGCATCATCGACAACATGTTCGGCGTTCCGGGATCCTCTTTGCTGATGAATTCACCCCGCGACTGGTGCCACAGCAAGTGCATTCTGCTTTATAATTGCGATCTTGCAGCCACGGATCCAATGACCTTGGGTCCTCTCCTGGATGCCAGAGATCGGGGCACACCTCTCCTCTCGATTGGTTCCGCAACTACAATGACATCTTCGAGAGCCAGTCTATCGCTTCGTGTGAAACCTGGAAGTGAGTCTCTGGCGTTGAAGACAATTCTGCATCTTCTTATTCGGAAAGGAATGATAGACGAAGAGTTCATGCAAGAATCCACGGAAGGCTTTACGAGTCTCAAGTCGGAACTCGAAAAGGTTTCCCTTGAAACGGCAGCCAAGGATTGCTGGGTCGATATTAAAGATTTGGAGAGGATGGCCGACACCATCGGTCGTGCCTATCCGATCCAGGTTATTGCAGGGAGTTGGCATTCCCGGAGATACCTTTCCGAGCTCGAAGTATTTCTCTGCGCGGCTCTTGTTTGCGCAAGAGGATCGATAGGAATTCCCGGAGGAGGATTGAACCTTCTTAATGCATCACCCTTTCTCTGGGAATCCTGGGGCTTGGAGAATTCCGGTGATGCAAGGACATCCGAGGAGGAAGAGTCTCATTTCGATCTTGAAGATATTCTCCTTTCTCCCAAACACAGAATCGGTGCACTGATCTGTCGTGGGAATCCTTGTGCACGCCTCGCGGATGGAAAGAAGACAAAAGCTGCGATGAGCGAAATTCCCCTCATCGTGCACCTCTCGTCATATCCGAACGAGACCTTTCATCGTGCCCACTTCTCCTTTCCCATGAGTTCGTGGCTTGAATATTCCGGTCTCGTTGCTACCAACAACAGTAGGTCTGTACAGTGGCACCACAAAATCGTGGAACCTCCGGGAGAGTGTGGATCGAATCTGCAATTCTGGACGGACTTGGCAACTTCCATGGATTCCGGCAAGCCATGTCCATGGCGGAACGAACAGGGAGAAGTCGATTCTCGGAAAGCTGTACATTTCTTCCTGCTCAACAATCCTTTGACTCAGGTAGTCTCCGCCAAGGATCTGGATCCCGAAATCAACCCACCCGGTGGAATACTGTGGCCGTGTATCGATCCATCGGAATTGGATTTTGAAGACAACCGACTTATCCAGGGAAATATCAGAGGTAAGAACATTCTGTTCCGCAGGAGCACGAATTATCCTCTATCAGAAAGTCGTTTCCCGACAACCTCGGGCAAAATCAACTGTGCAGTCTCCCTGATTCATGACAAATCGTCATCGGCAGAACCGCAAAAAGCCCTATACCCTTTGATGTTGATAACAGGAACACTTATCGACAGCACCAACGAGTTCGGCCACTTCGTAACGGATCGGGGAGTCGAAGCCAACGGCTCAGGAATCAAGATTCATCCGCAACTGGCAAGACTCATTGGCGTCAGTAAAGGCGAATCTCTCACCCTCGAAAATGACAACGGCACTTTGACTGCCCCTGCGTGGTTGAGTGACGACATTGACCCCAGGACTGTCTGGTGTCCGGAGGAAATCGATCCTTATCAACCTTTTTTTGCATATGAAAGTCCCAGAAGCCTCTTTGATCTGCCATCTTCCGGGGTGGCACCAAAGAAGTTTGCATGGGTAACCGCATACAAGTTTCAGTCGGAAAAAGAAGCGGCTACTGCACTGATCGTCAGGTTTGTCGAACAATTTCAACCGCGAAAGAGCGTATCATGAACCCGCAGCGATGGTTGCTCGAAACGATTCCTTGCGCGGAGACAACCCGGAGGAATGTTGAGAAATGAAAGTCCTCTATGTGAGCAAAAACTTCAAGGTCTCCGTGGCCGATCTGGATAAGGGAAATCCTGCGGAACTGGTTCTCATGGTTGACCTGGACCGCTGCATATCCTGCGGCGCTTGCCAGATCGCATGCCGAATCGAACACACCGCGGATATTCACGAACCCGATTCCTGCAGAGCTATCGGGGTACACGCCGGCAAGAGTCCAAGTATTCAGCCGCTCCTGCGCATGCCTTTATCATGCCGTCACTGCGATACACCTTGTGACTATTATAGCCAGTACAATTTTTGGATCACCTGTCCCTTCGGACAACAACCCGATCGACGAGCTAAAAGTTGCGACTCTTGTGTGGATCGGCTGGAAATGGGGTTCATGCCTGCATGCGCAACGCGGTGCACCATGAAATGCATCTATTTCGGCCATGCGAAAGATGTAGCCTTCGTCCTGAACGAGAAACGACTCCGTGAAATGGGTGACATCCAGATCACGGCGTGAGGGATGGATCAAATGCCTGTACCCAGAGAAATAGATGCGGACCTGTATCGAGGACTGGTCAACTCAAAGGAGTTGATCTCCGCGAGAATTCGCATCAAGCAAACCGATCTCTTGATTTCGGGTACGACCAACCTGAGTCGCAAAGCCTTCCCCACGGTGATGCACTATCGGCGGCAGATTGAAGAGTACATCGTAAGTCATCCTTTTTTTGCCCGGTCTTTGGTTCCCGTTCCTCCGGATGACACAGCAGCGAAGATTGTCAAGACCATGATTTCAGTTTCGACGCAATGTGGCGTGGGGCCGATGGCATCGGTTGCAGGTGCGATTTCGGAATTCGTCGGAATGGATCTCATGCCCTTCAGCCATGAACTGATAGTGGAGAACGGAGGAGACATCTTCCTTTTCTCCTCAAAGCGTAGAGAAATGCTTCTCCTGGCTGAAAGCTCGATGTTCAAGGGGTTGAGAATAGCCTTGGATGCAACCCCGGAACCTATAGGAATTTGCACGTCTTCAGGAACCCTGGGGCATTCACTCAGTTTTGGTTGTGCCGATGCTGTCATGGTGGTTGCTTCTTCGGCATCGCTAGCGGATGCGGCTGCCACTGCCGTCGGTAATCTGGTGAAAGGACCTCGTGATGTGGAGAGCGCGATTGAAAAGGCCCGGGAAATAGGTGTGAACGGAGTAGTCATACTCGTAAACGACAAAATGGGTGCTTGGGGTCAGGTAGAGATTCTAGATTGAACGGGCCTTGGGAGGTCTCACATGGCAGAAGACAGAAAGACCGTCGCCGAAATAAATGAGAAATTGAAGAGTGGCCAGGCAGTGGTCATGACGGCGATGGAGTTCAAAAAGGAGGTGAGAAGAGGGCACAAGTTCAAAGTGTCCGATGTGGACGTCGTCACTACGGGCACCAGAGGTGTCATGTCAGGGACATCAGCCATGCTGGCCATACCGTTAGCCGAACATGGCAGTTTTAAGAAGGCCAGGCAGATGTGGCTGAATGGAGTGCCCTGCATCCTGTCATCCAATACGGAAGAGGTAACAGGCATAGTGGAAGCTGTGGTGTACGGTACAGCCGAAAGCCGCGATCATCACGGACACTATGGAGGAGGTAATCTTCTGAGAGACCTGGTGGAAGGCAAAGAGGTGGATCTTGAGTGTTTGACATCAGAGGGAAACACCATTTGCACGTCAATCACTCTGGCTCAACTCAAGTTTGCCCGTCTCTACAACTTCCGAAACTGTTTTCAAAACTATATGGCCTTTGGCAATTTCAAGAACCACAGGTTGTACCGTGAAAATCCGACCTCCATTTTTGCCTGCCGTCCTGTGCCTCTCATGAGAGGATTGACAGTAAGTGGCAGCGGTGAACTCAACCCTGTAGAGAACGATCGTTACAGCAAAGTCATGAAATCAGGTACCAAAATACTGCTGAATGGGGCGCCGGGAGTGATTGTAGGCAATGGAACCCGCAGCAGTCCTGCGAAAAGATGCCTCTGTGTTGCAGGAGATATGGCAGACATGGACCCGCAATATATGGGTGGGTTCAGGACGAGCTTCGGGGTAGAAGTGACCAATGGTCTGGCCATTCCTTTCCCTATCACCGATCGGGAGGTACTGGATGGTCTGGCCAATTGCCTGGATGAGACGATACCTCTTCAAATAGCCGATCTCGGAGACAGAATAGGCATCTTTGGTATCACGTACGCGGACATCTGGAAAGGCGCACCCCTCGAAGTCGAATTCGATGCGGAACGATGTATCTGCTGCTCGTTTCAGTGTCCCGCAGAATACTACTGCCCCATGAAAGCCATTTCCTGGAAAGACAAGCGTATCGATCAGTCGCTCTGTGTGGCCTGTGGCGCTTGCACTTCCAACTGCCTTGGCGGGGCTTTCAAAGGCAAAGGCGATATTCCGAAGGGGTGCATGGGGACAGTTCATGCATTTGAACGAGATATACCGATCATTTTCAGACAATCAAACCGTTACCGCTCGGAAAAGGCAGCCGAGCACCTCAAGGACCTCATGCTCAAAGGAGAGTTCCTTTTGTCGGACTCGGATCTTGAGTTGAAATTTTGGAATCTTTGACCGTGCCTTCCGGATGGAAGCCGAAGGTTCACGTGCTCAGGGCAGGAAAAAGAGCGATGAAGAGTCAAGGCACACGAGAGGAAATCGAATCGATCCGCAATGAGGTGGAGAAGTGTATCAGATGTGGCAGTTGTCTGTTTTACTGCCCTGTATACAGCGAAATCGCGGATGAAAACTATGGTCCTCGCGGACGCAATCACCTGATCAAGGGACTCGTTGAGAACCCGCAAGATCTCGTAACGGACGCCAGGGATCGTTTTGAGAAATGCCTCCTGTGCGGGGGGTGTACCAACACTTGCCCCCAGGGTGTGCGCAATGACCTCATCATGCTGGCTGTGAGAGGAGAACTGGTGAGGCAAAACGGGCTTCCACTGACTTCTTCCCTGGCTTTTCGGCACGTGCTGAAGAACAGGGACACCATGAAGAAGGCACTGAGAATGGCGGCTGCATTCCAATGGATGCTTCCGGAATCCAAGAGGAAGGGGGGAAGCTCAGGAACGGGTGTTTCGTCGGAATCCGGGAGGGTTCGTCACATTCCGATGCTGTTTACCGGAATCGCAGGAACTCGTCACTTTCCCTCTATTGCTGCGAGTTTCTTGAGCGAACGGATTTCGGAAATAAACCCTCCCGACCCCAATAGTGACAAGAAGGACCTTCGCGTTGCGTATTTCTCCGGTTGTGCCACCGAGTTCATGTTCCCGCATGTAGGAGAAAGCCTTATTCGATTACTGCAGCGTTCCGGTGTAGAAGTGATCTTTCCAAAAAACCAGGGATGTTGCGGTACAGCGGTTCATGCGAACGGAGACATGGAAACTGCCAGAGAAATGGCGCTTCACAATATGCAGGTCTTATCCGAAGCGAAGGCGGACTACGTCGTCACCGGCTGTGCAACGTGCGGTTCGGCTCTGAAGGAGGGCTGGGCAAGTCTCGTGCAAGATCGAGGCCCGAAAGCACTGGTTTCCCAATTTGCGGCCAAGGTCAGGGATATCTCCGAATTTATCGTGGAAATGACTGACCTGAAGCCGCTTCGCTATCAATCGCTACTGCCGGACAACGTTCGGGTCACGTACCATGATCCCTGCCACTTGGCCCGTCATCAGAGGGTCGTCGAGCAACCCCGCGCGATCCTTCAGAAAGTCTTTGGAAATCGTTTTGTAGAGATGGACAACAATGGCTGCTGCGGCTTCGGAGGATCGTTCAATCTGAAAAACCAGGATCTTTCGAGAAAGATCGGCCAGGACAAGATCGAATCCATCAAGCGAACAAAGGCCGATGTGGTCATCACCACATGTCCGGGATGCATGATTCACCTCATTGATGGAATCGAGCAAAATCACATGTCGCAGAGAGTCATGCATCTCGCCAGCGCTGTGGAACCGTCGTAGTCGGATGAGGAGTCCTCAAATGTGCGCCTTTGAACAGAGTATTTCGATGATAAACAGCAAGATCATGGCTGGAGAAGCGAAGGTCTACACCGAAATGGAACTCCTAAATCGAATGAAATCAGGGGAAGACTTGACATCCCTTGATGTGGACCTGATTACGATGGCTTTCCACAGCAGTATTTCAGGAAGCGCAGCCATGCTTCTGGTTCCGGTTGCTGGACGGGGAACTTTCACGAGAGCCAAGAAGATATGGCTGAATGGCGTTCCAGGTCACCCGGGCCCTGCTCCGAACGAGCGGCTTGGCGTAGTGGACACGCTGATTTTTGCTGACGAAGTCTGTGATGACACGAGTGAAATCCCATGCGGAGCAAGGCTGCTCGTAGACATTCTGAATAACAGAGAAATTCGGGTGAAGTGCCTTTCTGCAGAAGGAGACATGTATCACAATTCTTTTGCATCGGAAACTCTTCAGTTCGCTAGGATGTTCACGTACAACACGTTTATCCCGACTTCACGTGTTAATGCTGGTGATGACGGCCCAAGTATGAACGCCCATCTTCGGACTATCCGGAGAGGCAATAAAGTGCTGTTGAATAAAGTGCCCGGCATCGTAATCGGCCGTGGATCCTACGGTTCTTCCGCCAGAGAAGCGCTATCTTTGTCTGCTGAGATGTTTGGGATGACGCCATTACTCATTCATGATCAGTCGATGAGCAACAGCTCTCCAATCGCATATTCCGTGGCCCTGGCGATACCGGTTCTGGATGATTCGGTGCTAGCGAGCGTCAGCACGTACCTGAGCAAGATGAAGCCTGAGAAAGACACCCGTTACTTTACCGAATCCGATGAGAAATTAGCGGAATATCTCAAGGAACTTATTCTGAAAAAAGAGTTTCACGTAACCGATTCCGACGTCGAAGTACTATACGATTCATCTGAAGCAACAATGGTTAGAACACCATGAAGTTGAACTCATCAAAGGTACGAAGTTCCACCCTTTATTTCAGAAGGAGCAGAGTTATGAAACGAGCAGCCATGCGGTCAGTCTTTCCAGTCGTAGTGGTTTTCCTCCTCCTCTTGGGGCTTCAGGGACCGGCAAGTGGTCAAACGAAGGAAATCCGTTTCGGGTACCTGGTGGCCGATCAGCTACACAGTCCCGGCGTGATGATCATGAAAGAAAAGCAAATGCTGGAGGCAGCAGGCTTCAAGGTGGCGTGGCAAGAGTTTCTCGCAGGCGCCTACCTGATGCAAGACTTCACGTCCGGGCAGATTGACTTTGGCAGTCTTGGAGCCGTGCCTGTCATGATTACCAGAGGGCAAGGGGTTGATGTAGTTATTCTTGCCAGCGCCAATTCTGAAGGATCCAGTATTGTGGTTAAAGACAGCATAAAAGTTCCCAAGGATCTCGCAGACAAGAGCGTTGGCACCCCGGGTATCGGTTCCATTCAGGATGCTATGGTGGACATGGTGGCCAGGAAAGAGAACATCAAGATACGTCACAAACATATGAAAGTCTCTGATATGCCGCTCTTCCTGCAAAAAGGTGAGGTTGACGGCTTCATTGCATGGGCGCCTCATCCGACTCGAGCAGTCGATCTCGGGTATGGCCATCAGATTCTCACTTCCAAGGATATTCTTCCCGATCATCAGTGCTGCGTCATCGTCACCAAAGGGTCAATCCTCAAAAAAGATCCTGAGACAGTGGCCAAGGTGTTAAAGGTTTATTTGGAAGCGTGTGAGTGGTTCAGAACGCATTATGATGAATCTGTGGCAATGATGGCCCAGAAGACAGGTATGAAAGAGGAAGTGATTCGCACGGCACTCCAGACCGTAAAGCATCCCTTTCCGCCCTATTGCAATGTGGAGAGTCTCAAGCTGCAGGCAGAAGGTCTGATTACCAGCGGTAAAATCCAAAAAGATTCCATAAAGAATATGGACGACTTCATCAAGGCCGTTTATCAGCCTGCGATTCTGGATGAGTGTCTGACCAAGAAATAGGGCTCTCGAGTCTGATGGCCCCAGAATACATTTCAATACAAAACCGGTGGACATCAGGCTCCGAGATCACCAATTCAGGGAGATTCACGTATGAATGGAAAAACAATAGAAGAGACCAAGACGGTAGTATACAATCTTGTGAGTCTTGTTGTAGTCGCTATCCTGTGGTCAATCTTCTCTTATTGGCAGAATTCACCATTTTTTCCGTCTCTCTCCGCGGTCTGGAAAGCTTTTGTGGGGTTGATCACTGAGGGTGACATAGAGCAGATTGGTCTGGGGGCTCACATATGGGCTAGTCTTGTGAGGATATTTGCTGGCTTTGCAGCCGCGTGCATCCTTGGAATTCCTCTTGGACTGGCCCTGGGACTCAAGCCGAAGATCTACAACCGAACCCGTGCCATTCTGGAACCGGTACGTTTTATACCACCCATCGCCTGGATTCCGTTGGCCATAGTCCTCCTTGTCGGATTTTCCCGCTACGCCTTCTTAATCTGGTTGGGAGCGTTCTTTCCCATTTTTATCACCACGCTCCTTAGCGTGACCCATGTGAACCCTATCCACGTCAATGTGGCAAAGGTTTTCGGAGCGCCGCGTTGGTACATCATCCGAAAAATCGTTATTCCTTCCGTGCTGCCGGATATCGCTACAGGCATGAGAGTCGGACTGGGGATTGCGTGGATGTGTATCGTGGCAGCGGAAATGATTGGCGGCGAGATGGTAGGTGTCGGCCGACTCATTCTGAAGTATGCCGAGCTGATCAGAATGCCCGAGATTATCGTAGGGATGCTCGTGATAGGGGTCATCGGGTTTCTCATGAATGAGATCTTTATCGTGGTAGAACGAAGGTTATTCAGATGGAGGTCGGAAGTCTCCATCGACTAGGTGAGAAAAAAATGGCCAGCCAACTTCTTGATGTCAACATAAGCAAGAAATATTCGAGCATGGATGTTCTGGACAACCTGGTCTTCTCGGTGGAGGAGAACGAGTTCCTGGTAATCGTGGGACCGACAGGCTGCGGAAAGACCACTCTGGGTAACATCCTGTCCGGTATTGAAAAGCCCACAGCCGGGAAAGTGAGAATCAGGGGTGAGATCATCGACCCCCACGTACACAACATATCCTATGTCTTTCAGGAGCCGTCGTGCATCCCGTGGTACACCATGATCGAAGACGTCTCCATGGGACTCGAGATACGGGGAGTGGACGGCGCAAAAGCGATTCAAAGGGCAAAAGACGTGATTAAGCTGGTAGACATGGCCGGCTTCGAAGACTACTACCCATGGCAGATTTCCGGGGGAATGAAGCAGAGAGTCGCCATTGCCAGAGCATATGCGACTAATCCGGATCTCCTGATTATGGATGAACCCTTCGGTCACCTTGACGCTCAGACACGATACCTGATGCAGATCGAAATCATGCGCATTTGGGAGCAGGAAAAGAAGACTGTGGTCTTCATCACCAACAACATCGAAGAGGCCGTGTACCTTGCCAGCAGGATCATTGTGCTTTCGAAGCTCCCGGCGCATATGAAAGGCGAGTACACCGTGGACCTACCGAGACCGAGGGATCTGACGAGCCCGGAATTCCTTGAGTTCCGAGCTACTATTACCAGAGAATGCGAAATCGTCGAATAACAGAATAGAGGGACAGGGCATGGCCGCAAAGAAAGTTAAAATTCAGGTGAGGGATCTTTGCAAGCACTTCGGGGATCTGGTCGTCTTGAACGATATCAACTTCGATATCTACGATTCCGAATTCCTATGTGTTGTCGGCCCGACGGGTTGTGGCAAAACCACGTTCTGCAATGTAGTGACGAGGCTCATGCCTATAACAAAAGGATCCGTCATCATGGATGGTGAACCTGTGGATTTCAAGAAGCACAATATTTCCTTTGTGTTTCAGGAACCATCCTGCCTTCCGTGGAGGACCGTTTGGGACAACGTAAAGATCGGGCTTGAAATCAAGGGTTACCCGAAATCGGAAATCAAGGAAAGGGTAGGTAACGTTCTTGACCTCACAGGATTGACGAAATTCAAGGATTTCTTCCCAAACCAGATTTCCGCAGGGATGAAACAGCGTGTAGCCATCGCAAGGGCTTTCGTTACCGAGCCGGACATGCTGCTGATGGACGAACCTTTCGGACAACTGGACACCAGCACCCGGTTCCATATCGAAAACAGTCTTGTTCGGCTGTGGCAGAAGACTAAGCAGACCGTAATATTCGTGACTCACAATCTTGAAGAAGCGGTGTACCTGTCCGAGAGGATACTGGTGTGCACGCCGAAACCTACCAAGATCAAAGAGGAAGTCATGGTGGATCATCTCGATTATCCGAGAGACATTACCGACCGCGAATTCGTGAAAATTCGTAAGCAGGTGACCGATCTGGTGAGGTGGTGGTAAGGACATCAGGTGACGAGTTGCCAGGATCTTTTGCGTTGGAACCCGGGGCCGATTCGATTCGAGCTGCTCGTGTTCATCAGCATCGAGGTATCCGCGAGGAACACACATGACACTTAAAGAAAGATTTATGCGACGCCTGACCGGTAAAGAAGTTGACGTGACCCCTGTCGGGTGTACCACGGCTTATCCCGTAGTGGAATTTATGAGCAGATGCGGCTACGCACGCCCTTTGGCCGATGTCGATCCAGTGGCCCTGACAGAGTTGTCACTGGCAGGACATGAGTATGCAGGATTCGAATGGGTGAAAGCGATGGGCTGGGATCTGACAGCTTTGAGCGAAGTGTTTGGTTGTGGCCTGGGAGAACCTGCCATCGACTTACAATATTATATCAAAGTCCATCCTTTCGAGCACAACCTGGACGGATTGCACTGCCCGGAAGACCTGTTGATGCGGGGAAGGTTTCCGGCTTACAAAGAACAGTTCAGGCTTTTGAAGGAAAGGGTGGGAGACCGACTCGCCATTTTCGGTATGGCTGAGGGACCTTTCACCTGCGCATCCAACCTTCTTGAAGCATCGACTATTATGCGAGCCATAATAAAAGATCCGGAAACAGTCCGGAAGGTTCTGGATGTTACTGTGGAAGCAGTTACTAAAGTCGCCCAATTTGCATTCAGTAACGGAGCAGATTACTTCTGCCTCGGCGACCCGACGAGCAGCCCCGATCTCCTGAGCCCGAAAGCGTACGAGAAATATGTGCTTCCCGCAGTGAGAAAAGTGGTGACGAACGTGGACGGCCCAATAGTCTTACACGTTTGCGGAAACACCGATAGGATAATCCACATGATGTGCGACACCGGAGTAGCCGGGATTAGTGTGGAGGAGAAGACGGATTTGAAGAAAGCTGTAGAGATTGCCCATGGAAAGGGAGTCAAAGTATTTGGAAACGTGGGGACATCCTCTACGCTGTTCATGGGGTCACCTGAAGAATGCTACAAAGAAGCGGTAGCAGCATTGGAAAATGGCGTTGATTTCCTGGCTCCCGGATGCGGGATAGCTCCACAGTCGCCCATCGAAAACATTCTCCAACTACGGAAGGCGAGGGACGATTACTTCCTCGGCAGTCGGGAAAAAGCGCAGACTGCTTGACTCTTTCAGATCGACTGGCAAGTCCGGAAATAAGGGATACAAATCTACCTCAAGCTTGGAGCGGGTGCCGACAGGGACCACTGTGTCCTTTGCCTCGGGTCAAAAGCTCACGAGTGTCAGGAAGATCGGAAGAAGACAGTCACGATGAGTACACCACGTTGGATGATCGAATAACATGGAGGAATACAGATGGTCTCGGAAGAAAGACGTGCGGAAATTCTGCGAAGGCTTTCCGAAGGAGTCGTGAAATACGAGGAGGATCTTGTCCGAGAATACTCTGAAATAGCCCTGGAAGAAGGCCTGGACGCGTATGACGCTATTATGAACGGACTCGCTGCAGGCATGGAGATTGTAAGTGACCTTTACGACCAGCAAGAGTATTTCGTACCGGAAATGTTGATGTGCGCTGATGCTCTGTACGCAGGATTGGACATTCTGAAGCCTCATATCAAAAAGACTGATTCCATCGGGATAAAAGGACAGGTCGTTATCGGAACCGTACAAGGCGATGTACACGATATCGGAAAGAATCTAATAAAGCTGATGTTCGAAGTATCCGGTTTCACTGTGTATGATTTGGGGCGAGACGTGCCTTTAGAGAAATTCTCGGAGGAGCAGTCGCGCACCAATTCCGATATCGTGGCCCTCTCTGCCATGATGACAACCACGATGATGAACATGAAGAAGGTGATAGAAACGATCAAGGAGAAGAATCCGGATGTTGCCGTCATGCTTGGAGGAGCCCCGGTGACCAAGGAGGTCGCTGCGCTCTTCGGAGCGGACGGCTATGCGGAGGGAACTGCAGACGCGATCCAGGAAGCGCTGAAAATGATAAAGTTGCGCCGCAAGTTGGACCAAACGGGCCCTCCGAATTGATGTGACTGCGGGTGTCTAACGCTCAAGTAATTCGTATAGATGATATTTGGTGGAGTTGCTTTTCTCTCGGTTTATTTGGAGCCGCCGTCAGATCAAATTTGGTTGAGTCCCAGTATTGCCGGACTCCTTTCAATTTTGAGTTCCGGATCTAGCGGCTCCTGCAGACCTTTATGGACAATGTCGGATGAAAATTGAGTGTGAGACTTTAGCCTTGGTCATATGCTTGCCTTAATTCGTCTATATCAATCTTCTTCATCTGGAGCATTGCACTCATAACTCGCTCCGATTTCTCAGTGTCCTTATCTTGTAGCATTTCATTGAGAGCAGTGGGGACGATCTGCCATGACACTCCATATTTGTCTTTCAGCCAGCCGCACTCTATTATTTCTCCGCCTTGGGAGAGCTTTTCCCAGAGATCGTCTACTTCTTCTTGTGTCTCGCAATTTACGAGAAGCGATATTGCCGGTGAAAAAGTGAATACAGGGCCGCCATTCAATGCCATAAATTCCTGCCCTTCGAGCTGAAATACGATAGTCATTACGGTTCCCTCCGGTTGCCCGGAAACCTTTGCCCCGGCTTCACCATAGCGAGCGACGCTTACGATTTTGGAATTCTTGAAAATAGAGACATAGAAATTCACGGCGTCTTCAGCATTATCATCGAACCACAAAAAAGGGATAATCTTTTGCATAATTTCTCTCCTTCTCATTCATCTTTTTGATGCAAGAGACTTTTCTCCTTGGCAAACACTGCGCTCATGTGCTTTGTCTTTCAGTCATCAACTATGTTGCTTCAATTAAGAGTATGTACACGTATCTTTTCTCGTCAATTGTACAAGTGGGAGGCGCGGTCGGGACACAAAGGTTCCGGTATCTTCCGTGAAAATGAAGAGAGGTTGTACCACTGGGCTCGAGACCGAACGGTTCCGACAGAAAACAGTCTGGCCGAGAGAGATCTCAGACCGTCTGTTGTAGCGAGAAAAGTCAGCTACGGATCTATTTCCGATAACGGAGCCAAGACGTGCAGTATTCTTACAACCGTCCTCACCACCCTCAAGAAACGAGGCAGTGATCCTACAGAACAGATCAAGAAAACTCTCGATCGACTAGCAACGAATCTTAAGCCGGATCCCTATGAACTCCTCTTTCAAAGAAGTGGACCTCAAGAATAGATATCCCCATCATTGTTGCTCCCGCGAATAACTGAAGCTTTACGTTCGTGGAGCACGGGCAAGGGGTTCGCCGAAAAATGCCCGGTAAATGCTCCGAATAGTCCCCGTTATGGTGAAGTAGTCGCTGATGAGCCGATCCTCGCCTCCCTCGCCATATCCCAGCCGGAGCGCCAGGCCCCGTAGTTTTTCGCCGGTCAAGGGCATTCTGTCGATGCTTCTATGTTCCATTATCCTGAGACGGTCTTCAAGATTGCTCAACCATCGGTACCCGAAATCCAGGCTCTCAAACGCACACTCGTCAATAATGCCTGCATCTCTCAGAGCGGACAGTCCTTCCAGAGTGTTATTCTTTATTATTTCCGGGAAGTGATAGGCATGCTTAAGAATATGAGCCTGCACCAGAAATTCCACGTCAACCAGTCCGCCATGCCCGGTCTTGAGATCCACATGCAAGTCGTCTTCCAACGCCAATTCCGTTTCCATGCGGCCTCTCAGTCTGGCGATTTCTTTCACGTCGTCAGAGGAAAGCCGCGTTCGGGTGATGCAATCTCTCACAATACAGTTTACCTGCTGCACCAGATCGGGTCCACCCGAGAGCGGCCTGGCTCTCAAGAGCGCCTGCTTTTCCCAGAGCTGGGAAGTAGCTTCATGGTAATCCCTGAAAGAGTCGAGAGACGAAACCAGCGGACCTTTATTGCCTGAAGGGCGAAGCCTCGTGTCGATGGAAAAAACGGTCCCTTCCGCAGTAGGAACACTCAGGATCGAAATGATGCGATTGGCCAGCCTTGTGAACCATTCGTGTGTGGAAAACCGTCCGATCTGCATCTCCGGGCACTCGTATATAAAGATGACATCCAGGTCCGACAAGTAGGTCATCTCTCTGCCGCCAAGCTTGCCCATGCCCAGCACCACAAAAGGAAGCGGATCGAGAAAATCGAATTCCCCGAATTTTCTGGTCATCTCTTTTACCGCAAGATCGATGGCAGCACACAGGCATACTTCAGCCAGTTCCGTGACAAGCGCCCTTGCCGTGGGCGAATCGATCTCACCGGCAAGATGCTTGACCCCAATCATCAGGATCTCTTCGTTCTTGAATGTCCTGAGCACATCCATTTCCGCTTCGAGATCCTCGCTGTACGCAAGGCGCTCGGTGACGATGCTTTCAAGAGTCTCCCTGGATTTGGGGAATTCCTCAGCGCCACGTGCAATAAGAGAATCGATAGCTTGGGGATGACGGACCAACAAGTCGGTAAAGAAACGACTCTCCCCAAGTATTTTGACGATAAAACGGATGGTAGGAGGATTCTCGAGGAGTGTGGAAAAATAGGACGAATGCGCAAACAGGGAATCTATATACCGGTCGAGCGCAACAAGAGCCTTTTCCGGCTCGGGAACCGTGAGCAACTCGTCGAGGAACAGCGGAGCAAGTCGGCTGAGGAGTACTCGAGCCTTCTCGGATGGAATCTTGCGGTCTGTCGGGATCACAAGATTCTTGAGAACCGCATAGGCTGAGAGAGGATCGTCGAAGCCGAGCTGTTCGAGCAGATTCTTACATACAGACTCATCGTGTATGGTTTCGATCAAACGTTTCGCCTCGGGCGAGATTCTGTCGAGAATCTCCTCGTCAGAATGATGGAACATGCTGGAAAAAAGCTCTTCCACCACACGACGATGATAATCAAGGTCTGCAAGAAAATGCTTCAGAGGCTCTTCTTTGTACCCGAGCCGCCGTGCCAGTTCTTCCTGGTCTTCGGGAGTTCGCGGCAGTTCGTGCGTCTGGAGCTGGTGATTGATCTGAATCCTGTGTTCGGTCTTGCGGAAAAAACGATACGCAGATCGAAGAGCGTCTGTAGTCTGCTTATCCAGCAGACCTGTTTCCCGGAGCAGGTCGAGAGCTTCAAGTGTACTGGCTGAACGGACACGCCGTTGTTTTCCGCCATTGATCAATTGAAGTGCCTGAACAAAAAATTCTATCTCCCGAATGCCTCCCTGGCCGAGCTTTATATTGACTCCCGGTTTCTTCTTGAGCTGTGCCTCAATGCGGAGCTTCATGATTCGCATTTCTTCAAGTGTCGAATAATCCAGGTGCTTGCGATAGACGAATTGCTCCAATTCCTGGAGGAAATCCTTGCCGAGCTTACGGTCTCCAGCCAGAGGAGCCGCTTTCATGAGCGCAGCCCGCTCCCAGGTCCGGCCCCATCCGAGATAGTAATCGAGAGCATTGGTGTACGAAGGGACAAGCTCTCCTTTTTCGCCTTCAGGCCTGAGCCGCAGATCTATGCGAAAGACGAATCCGTCCTCCGTTACATCGGAAAGAGAGCGAGAAACAGACTGAGCAAGGGATTCATAAAACTTCGCGATGGGGATCGGCTCGGGTCCCTGTGTCCTGCCTTCTTCCGGTTCCCGAATAAATATGAGATCCACGTCCGAAGAGAAGTTCAGCTCACGTCCTGAAATCTTGCCCATTCCCAGAGCTACAAAACCAAGTCCCTGTTCGAGACCTTCCGGTGTGCCGTGTTTTTCCGTGAGACGTTTCCAATGAAACTGTATTGCGGATTCTATGCCGGCAGCAGCGAGGTCGGAGAGCTCGGCCATAACTTCCTCCACCTCGGCCAGATTATTCAGATCTCTGCAGCCGATACGGAGGAATTCCCGTTCCTTGTACACCCGGAGCATACGGTCGAATTCTTTGGAGTTGCCTAATCCCTCATAGGTTTCCCTCAATTCCCGTTCCATGATTGCACGAGTCTTGCGGATCGAACACCCTTCTTGAAGGAACAGGGGAGCGAGCGATTCCGGAATCCTGCACAGGATTGAGAAGAGAAAACGGGAGCCTCCGACGGTGGTCAGAAAGACTCTTCGCAATCGCTCATCCCGCAGAATAGTCCTGACCGTTTCACCGCCGTCCGTTCCCAGAAGATCTTCCACCCGACCGACGGCGATCCTCGGATTTGCAGTGTCGAGCAGATCCCTGCAGACTCGATCCGATTGATCTGTTTCCAGGGAAGCCAACCAGCAGGAAAGAGCAGGGCAGTTGCGTCCGATGTACGTGAGTAAAGTGTTTATTTCCATAAGCCGAAACGGAAAACCTCATGCCGAAGGTAAGACCGGGGAATCTTTTTCGTGAATGAATTATGTCCTTAGTTCAGCTAATTTCATACCCTTGCGTTTGGGGCGCCACTTGGCTCAATGCTGCAGTCCCGAAGGGACAAACCATGAGTAGCCACGGGTGCAAGAGACTGTCTCAAAAGTCGAAATTTGTCCCAGATCGTGGCACGAAATTCTCATCATCTTCACGGCCTGATTGTAGGGGCGCCCCTTGTGGGTGCCCGGTAGTGACCGGCCTCCGTGCCGGTCATTGCGGGAGGGCAGGCACGAGACCTGCCCCTACAAGGATGATGAATCGTGGCACGATGTGTTGTGCATTCAAGATTTTTGAGACAGTTTCGCAAACCCGTGGGCAGCGGCGCCACATTATAACTGTTTGGACCCCTGAAAGGGTCCACCATTGTGTAAATCTGAGTTCAAGTTGAACGATGGTGGATCCCTCCAGGGTCCTGACTACTTAGTTTTGCCATAATTCTTTCCATGGGTTGCACCCATGGCTACCATTTGGATCGCCCCGGTGGGGCTCCGGACAGCACGTCTCAGCACAGTAGCGTTAGTAGCTGCTAAAGGATCAATCCATTTGCAGAAAAACATCTTACTGTTCCCTTGAGAATTCGTATCAGAAAGGTAGCTCATCCTCTTCAGTTATAATGGGAATTCCCGTGGTAGACAGGAGTGCGGTTGCAACTCCGACGCCTGCGGTCTTTGCTCCGGCAAGATCGATTCTTCTCACACCACATGAGGGGCTTCCCTCTTTAAAGATAATCAACTCCGGGCCGACAAGTCGGAGCATGGCAAGCGTTTCTTCGGCTCCACGCACAAATTCGGGAGTCCTGTCTTTTCCGAACGCATCTTCCACCCGAGCATTCCCACGAAGCACTGCTGTTCCGTCTCCTCCCATAAACCGGCTGGCAGGTCTCGGGATTCCCATACCGCCGAGCGTTTCGGGACAGACTTGCACGACAATGCAATTCTTCGAGATATAATCCAGAAGAGGATGAGGACGGGAACTCCCGTCGTATCGGGTTCGCAGGCCTGTAAGACATGCGCTCATAAGTACGATTCTTTTCGGAACTCTACTATTCATCCTATTCCAGAATTACCGGGGATTCTCCCGTCCGAGCGACCACTTCTCCTATCAGAGAGACACGCTCTCCCATAGATTTGAGTGAATCCGCTGCTTTGTCCGCGTCACCGGGATTCACGACAATCACCATGCCGATTCCCATGTTGAAGGTGAGATACATGTCTTCGTCATCCAGAGATGCATCTCTTTGGATCATCCTGAATACAGGAGGAATCTCCCAGGACCTGCGACGAATGCGTACCGCACAGGATTCAGGCAGCACACGGGGAATGTTTCCGATGAAGCCGCCTCCGGTAATATGAGCCATACCTTTGACAGGAATTTCGCTGCATAGCTTTAATACGGATTTCACGTAAATCCTCGTAGGGGTGAGCAATACTTCTCCCAGGGGCTTTCCCAGATCCGGAAAAACCGAGTCCAAAGAATACTTCTTGTGCTCGAGCAACACGCGTCGCACCAGGCTGTATCCGTTACTGTGAAGGCCCGATGATGCCACGCCCAGAATTGTATCTCCCGCTTGAATCCCCGTTCCATCGATTGCACGGGCACGATCCACAATGCCCACACAGAATCCCGCCAGATCGTACTCTCCAGGTGCGTAGAAATCGGGCATTTCCGCAGTTTCCCCTCCGATAAGAGAGCACCCTGCTTGTTTGCAGCCTTCCACAATGCCTGAAACCACAGCGGTGATCGTCTCTTCCCGGAGTGCTCCAGTAGCGAAATAATCGAGAAAAAAGAGCGGCTCTGCTCCAATAACGAGCAGATCGTTCACATTCATGGCCACGAGATCGATACCGACTGAATCGTGAATCCCCGTGAGAAACGCAAGTTTTAATTTTGTTCCTACACCATCGGTTGCAGACACCAGTACCGGGTCCTGATATCGCGACCACTCAGGTCGAAACATCGCGGCAAATCCGCCCATCTTCCCGATGACTTCAGGCCGAAACGTGGATTTGATCCGCTCGGACAAAGAACCGATAACCCTGTCAGCAAGCTCGATGTCTACTCCCGCATCCTTGTACGTTATTTTTTCCGTCATACGTTGTTCCAACTTCCACAATTCCCCGATCTTACCGCCTTCCGGGGGCATCGAGAGCAGCGGCGATTTTGTTAGAGAGATCGCGAACACGAGCGTAAAGCTCGCTCGTGTCTACTGTCATGATAGTGCCGTTTCTCACCACGAACTTTCCATTGACCAGAACATCCCTCACATCCGATCCTTTTGCCGAATACACCAGATGCGAAACCGGGTCGAATACGGGCATGAGATGCGGTCTATTCAGATCGATCACGATGATATCGGCAAATTTGCCCGGTTCCAGGGAGCCTATTCTATCGTCGAGTCCCAGGGCTTCTGCTCCTCCAATTGTTGCCATCCGCAGAGCGGTTGCTGCATCCAGAGCCTCGGGATTTCCGGTCAACAGTTTCGACAAGAATGATGCAGACCTCATTTCTTCAAACAGGTCGAGATTGTTGTTACTCGCAGGACCGTCCGTGCCGATGGCCATCTTTGCGCCGTGACGGACGAGATCCCAGGCAGGACAAGCGCCGGATGCGAGCTTCATATTGCTTTCAGGACAGTGCACGACGCCGGTTTTTGATTCCGCTGCCAATTCCACCTCTTTCTCGGAGAGATGAACGCAATGTACGGCAACAAAATTCGGGTCCAGTATTCCCAAAGCGTGAACGTGGTCCAGAGGCGTTCGATTATAACGAAACCCGATCTGCTCCACTTCAGAGCGTGTTTCCGCAATATGCGAAAAAAGAAGACAATTATGATCCTCGGCCATGCGCTTGGCCCGCACAAGGGTTTCAGGGCTGCACAGGTAAGGGGAATGGCAAAAGAGCGCTGGAGTCACCAGATCGTTTGAAGGAAAACCGGAGAAGAATGCCCGTACACGGTCAGGCCATGCTTCGGGGCGTTGATTGTCGGGAACCGGGACATCGAGAATCCCCTGGGCAACGATCGCTCTCAGGCCGACTGCAGCCGCTGCTTCGGCAGCTCTTTCCATGAAGAAATAGCCGTCGGCAAAGGTGGTAATTCCGGCCAGAGCCATTTCCACAGCGCTCAGGCTCGTTCCGAGATACACGAAATCAGGCGCGACATACTGCCCTTCGGAAGGAAAAATGTAATCGTTCAGCCAGGTGTTCAAAGGCAAATCGTCGGCCAATCCTCGCAGGAGACTCATGGCCGCGTGCGTATGGGCATTTACGAGGCCCGGAAGAATGATGCAGTCCGTGCAGTCCAATACCTCGCCAGAGATTTCATCCCCCAGGTATGATGAATTCACCTCGGCAATTCGATTGCCCTTGATGATAGTCTTCCCGTGAGGCACGACCTTGCAGGATCGCGGATCGGCAAGAATGAGACCGTTCACGAGCGCAATTTCTTGGACGGAACCCGTCATGCTCATACCTCAATCGTTTCGTCAAAAGTGAGACGCAGGAGCGTCTCCTGTATCAGCAGAGAAATTTTCGGTTCCGCGATCGAGGCGTTGGCTATGACTTCCTGCACGGACACGGGTTTCATGCAATCAGGAAGATTGACGTTGGTTATGGCAGCCAAGACCATGGTTCTCATGCGACACTGGACAGCAACGATGACTTCCGGAACGGTGCTCATTCCTACTGCATCAGCTCCGAGGATACGCAGCATCCGGGTTTCTGCGGGGGTCTCCAGACAAGGCCCCTGAACCGCAGCGTACACGCCTGCCTGCAGGTGCATCTTCAGGTCGAGTGCAGCATTCAAGGCAATCCGGATCATCTCACGATCGTATGCACAGCTCATTTCAGGAAAACGGTCTCCCAGTCTCGGATCCACCATACCTCGTAAGGGATTCTGCCCCATCAAATTGAGGTGATCCGTCACGATCATAATGTCGCCCGGGACGAATTGAGGATTCAGTCCTCCCGCTGCACTGTTGACGAACAGGTACCGGGCACCCAATGCGTGCATGAGCCTGACCGGGAGTGTTATCTGGTGCATCGAGTAGCCTTCGTACGAATGGAAACGTCCCTGCATGACAACAACGGGACGATTCGCCAGCTTTCCGAAAACCAGGTGCCCCGAATGTCCTTCAACAGTGGATTCCAGAAAATGTGGAATCCGGCTGTACGGGATACGCTCGGCAATTTCCAGACGCTCGGCAACGCCACCAAGTCCGGTTCCGAGGATAATTCCTGCATCGGGCTTGAAATCGACTGTCCTCTTCAGGAAAGCGGCAGCTTCCTGGATCCATTGATAGAGGTCTTCCATGTGTTCTCTTTCCTGCGAATTGAGGCAAGTATCAATGATCGACTCAGGGAAAGTCAAGGAAACACAATACAAAGTCTACTCTTTTGCATGTCGCAAGAGTTCCATTGCAGGAATGGCTTCGCGGACAGTGATTCTTGTCACCCATCTTGGACAGTCTCTTAACGAGTTGCATGATATGCTCCAAGTATTCCGGACAAACCCGCTCCACTCCTATAGTTTGATGCGAGGGGTCTCGCTTTGGCCGGATTCCGACGCTTCGAACGCACGCGTTCTGCCTACCACTTCGGTATCGGATAGAAGCCCGTGTCACGCGATGAGGTCTTGGTTTCTGCGAGTTGACAGAGAGAATCAGGAATGCTATTTATTGAAAAAACATAACATGAACTAAATACGGGCCGATGAAACAAGCGCATATACTCGATAGATACGTAGTCGCAGCATCTCATTTGCATTTTGCACCCACCGTTCGTTTCACCCTCCTGATCGCACAATAATGATCCGACTGAGAGACATAAGATTTCGCTACGATACTCGGTACGTTCTTGATGGTGTAACATTTTCGCTGAATCCCGGCGATCGGGTCGGGCTTGTAGGACCGAATGGATCCGGAAAAACCACGCTATGCCACATCATTATGGGGTTGGCTTTCCCTGAATCCGGGATCGTGGAAATTTTCGGAAAACAGCGGACCAGTGAATCGGATTTTGCAGAAATACGGGGCCGCATAGGATTTCTCTTTCAGGATGCAGACGACCAGCTTTTCTGTCCTACGGTTCTGGAAGACGTAGCTTTCGGTCCTCTGAACATGGGGAAATCGCCCGAAGAGGCGAAGCGCATTGTTCGTGAGACATTGCGAACCCTCAAACTGGAGGGATTCGAGGAAAGAATAACGTACAAGCTGTCTGGCGGGGAGAAGCGCCTGGTATCGCTAGCCACTGTTCTGGCAATGGAACCGGAAGTGTTGATTCTCGATGAACCTACGAGCGGACTCGATGAAGAGACTACCGAACGCATAATCGAAGTGCTGCACGACCTGAATCTCAGCTATATTGTGATTTCTCACGACAGGGATTTTGTTCAGAAAACTACAAATTCGCTTCTGAAAATTTCCAGAGGAAACCTGGTCGAAGCCTGAGCTGACCCAGGGCAAACAGCAAAGAGAAGGACCTCTGCTCATTTAGAGGTCCCTTCCGACATCTTTTTTTGTGATATGATTTGGTTGTGGCGCGAATTGTTGAAAACGGCTCTGCAACCTTTAGAGTGCGTTTTGCTGGGGAGCTGATTCTTCTTCGGGTTGTCTCTTGGACAAACCTTTGGATCGCAATAATTGCAGCCGTTTCTTCACTGCTTCCTTGTTCCTGTCCGTCAACACTTCAGCAATTTCTCGATTGCTCATGGCAAGCGTCAGGACTACGAGATCTTCTCTCAGCGTCCACGCTTTCGGAGAAGTGTTGCGCTTGAGACTCATGAGTATTTTGAGTTCTTTTTGAGAAAATTGACTGAGCAACGCGTGGCTTTCTCTGATCGAAGCAACACGGCTGGACGTGAAGTTTACGGAATCGACAATCACGGGAGAGATCATCCCGTTCATGTCAGGATCAAAATGGTTGGAATCGTGATCCAGCCAATCAGTGTCGTCACTCGAATCGGACCACCATGCTTGATCCGTCTCAGTCGTCTCATCAACACTGCTCTTCTTTATCTTACGCTCCTTTACTACCACGGTTCACCCTCAGTTCATCCAAAAAATAAAGTAAATATGTGTATCTTGAATTGCCAATCAGATCACACGGCATATCGAACGGTGCGATCCTCTCAATGAAGCCGCTCAAAGGCAGGCGAAACCAGCAAAAAAACTACCACATGTAAGGGCCTAAAACTCTCGAAGACATAGGGCGTGAAGCCTGGTCTCCATAGACCAGTCGCGAATCGGAAACGGCGCTGCCAACCTCGATGTGTGGCTTCACAGAACGCGGATTCACGGGCCGTGCTACTGTAGCATTGTCTCGCTGATGTACCGGCCGAAGCCGCGGATTCGCAGGACTGGGAGTTACTGAGCCACCCTCACCGGTGAATACCTGGACTTCGTAATCTCGATCTTGAGCCGATTGCTGTTGCGGCTGTTGGTAACCATTGTTCCAATTACCGGAATATCCCGGATTTGGAGGAGTCGTGCCACCCTGAAAATAGCTCGGACCTTCTGCCCAGAAGGCGAAATCACATCAGGCTGCGCCGGACAAAGCCGGAATAAAACAAAGAACCGCAACAAAAATGGCAAGGCAGACCTGTTTGAACCGCATAATACCCTCACCACAGAAAAAAAATAACTACATGAGCTGGATTGTATCCTCGAATTGCATGATTGTCATCTCTTTTTTCGTCTTCTTAGCGTATAGTAATGTAGGGGATTGGGCCTGAAAGGCCGCTGCATTAGTCCCGATTCGGGGAAAATTTTAACTCTGCAGGCTGGCGGATACGGTTGACAGGATTTGCTCCGTAGTGGATGATTCACCGAAGGCAGGAGTTTGCTTTCTGCCCAAGAAAACCGTTCTTATTCGAGCAGAAATGTTGATACTGACTTCCGGAAAAGTCATCTTACCTCTCCTGTTTCTTATGTTTTTCATCTACGGGAGCGCTGTCACGGGGTTCGCTGCTACAAACGGCACGGAATTTTCCGATTCGGGTTTCATCAGACCATTGCGATCTGTTACAGGCATTCGGCCGTTCGATGAGGCAATTGCTCTGTTTCGTCAGCATTATGCACAGAAAATTCATGATGCCGATCTCTTCAATGGTATACTGGAGAAATTCACATTCAGTATGCTGCCCAATTGCACGGAAGATTTGGAGACTTTTCAAGAATGCGGTGCGGAACCGGAAGTATGTTTCTCGAAGGCAATCGCACAAATAGAATCGGCCTGTAAAATTAACCGCGAACAGTCTCTCCTCAGATCCTTGAACCTGTTCCTTCAGGATCTGGACCCCAATTCCTGCTTGATGGATTTGAGCATGCTCAAAGAGCTCAAGATAGGCACTTCCGGAAAATTCGGAGGCGTAGGAATGGTGGTGACGCCCAAGAATGGCGAGTACGTCGTCATTTCGCCGTTCGAGGGATCTCCGGCTTACGATGCGGGAATTCGGGCAGGTGACACCATCCTTCAAATAGATCAGAATTCTCTTCAAAATGTGCCTTTACTGGAGGTCCTTCGCAAGGTACGAGGTCCGGCGGGATCGACCATATCCGTGACATTGAAAGAAGCGAGATCTGGACGAATTCGTCAACTGGTCATGAAACGGCGCATGATCCAAATCCGTCCGGTTCGTTTTGCTCTACTTTCACAGGATGCAGCGTATTTAAGAATCGTCAATTTTCAGGAATCGGTTTCAGGAGAAGTATATCAGGCACTGGTCCGGTTCTCGCGAATGCCATCCCGTGATAAACTGCTTATCCTGGATCTTCGGGATAATCCCGGAGGGGTCTTTGAAGAAGCAATCCAGGTGGCGGATCTTTTTGTCCCTGATGGCATGATTACCTCTCTAAAAGGGAGAAACCCGGATTTCGCGAGGGAATTTCGAGCATCCGGAAAGAAAATGGTTCCGGATACAAAGATCATTATTTTGATAAATCAGGGGTCTGCGAGTGCTTCCGAAATTCTGACCGGAGCACTGCAGGGACGCACGAATGTCATTGTCGCTGGAAAACCCAGTTTCGGAAAAGCATCGGTTCAGGCAGTTTTTCCCATTCAGACAGGAATGGCCTTGCGCCTCACGACTGCCCACTATTACACTGCGGACGGTCGTGATATAGAAGGAAAAGGACTCCAGCCGGATATTCTCATAGAAGAAGACTCGCATTGGCCGGAGCGCACCGCTGTGGATGTTCTAAGAGCCGATCAACTGGAACGGGACCCCTGGATACGGAAGATTCTCGAGTACCACGCGGCAAACAATAGACCCGGCGTCTCCCCTTTCACTACGATGTACTGAGCAATTAATGGCAGGTGAAAAGTGAAAAAACGTGAAATCTCATGGCACTGTTCCTGCGGTAATGACTTCATAGTATCCGAATCGCAGCTAAAGGCAGGACGCGCAAGCTGCCCCAAATGCAAAAAAAAATTGGACCCGAACAGACCCGATCCGGCGGAGATCTCCGCTGCGGATACTCAAATGATCAATATTCAGGATATGGCACGGATGGCTCAGGATGGTATAACGGTCGAAATATCGGGAGAGTGGGACACCTCCGGTCCCGAGGGCCAGAAAAACAAGAAAAAGAAGCCATAGTTCAGAACATTGACTATTGTAGAGGATTCCTGGGCAATTTCATGATAAAAGCAGCGCCCTTTCCCAACTCCGATTCGCAATGAATCGCGCCTCCATGGATTTCAACGATTTTCTTCACGATAGACAATCCCAGACCCGTGCCCTTTTGTTGGGATGAATTCGATACTCGAAAGAACTGATCGAAAACTCTTTTCTGATATTCTTGCGGAATTCCGATACCGTTGTCGCACACCATGGCGGTCACGAATAAACCATCGTCCCTGATTTTGATACATATGGTGGGCTCCAACACATCGCCCATGTAACGCCACGCGTTTGAGACCAGATTATCGAAGACCTGCTTTATTCTTCGTTTGTCAGCGGTAACCGTGGAATCTGACGCAAAGAATTCAGTTTGAACCGTGATTCGCTTTTCATCGATTGAAGGCCGGTGCTCGCTCACAACTTCTTCGATGACTTCCTCGAGGTTGAATTGTTCTAATTGCGGTTCCGTCTTTTCCACAGCCATGGCATCCAACAAATCGGTCAGAAATTCTTCCATGGTCTGACTTGAAGTGAGAATCTGTTCTGCAATGCGACCGACATTTTCATCCTGCGGATTTGAGTCGATCTTCTTTTTCAAACTCCGCACCAGTCCGGCAATGGCTATGACCGGGCTTTTCAGGTCGTGAGCAACCATCTGGATGAGTGCTTCCAACTCTTCCTTTCTCTCCTGAACCTCGGCTGTTCGCTGGGCCAGGGCTTGCTCCGCTTCTTTTCGATCTGTGATATCTCTGATTATGCCGCTGAAGTAAACGCGTCCGCGGGCTCTCCATGTGGATAACGAGAGTTCCAGCGGGAACTCTTGACCATTCTTCCTGAGTCCCTGTAATTCCATAGTGCGGCCGGTGAGGCTGGTTGCGCCGGTTTCCAAAAAGCGCTTCACCCCTTCGGAGTGATACTTTCTGTAGCGCTCCGGAATAATCGTGGTAACCGGTTTACCAAGGATCTCCTCCTCACGGTACCCGAACATCTTTCGTGCGCCGTCATTCCAGAAAATGACTACATCCTCATCGTTGGACGAAATTATGGCGTCCACCGAGGATTGTGCAACCGAACGAGTTCTTGTCTCCGAATCTCTAAGAGCCTGTTCCAAGGTGATTTTTTCGGTCAGGTCCAGGATATATTCCACGATTTTGACGAGATTACCGTCTTTGTCGAAAAACGGGTGAGCATGGATTTCCAGGTATTTTGAATTTCCGGCCAGTTCACGTTCAAACGATTTGATGACAGGTTTGCCGGTTCGGTTAATCTCGTCTAGAGGGCAGGGAAGGTTATCATTGTTGAAGTCGTCATCACCCATTTCGGCACAGAATCCCGATGCTGCCCCTGCCTTCTTTGCCGCAGAATTGGCCATAACGATCGAGTAGTCGTCAGGATCGATTATAAGAAACGGATGAGCCAACGATTCCACCACGTGATCGAGAAAATTGTTCAGTAGCCGAACTCTCTCTTCAGTAGATTTTTGTTCGGTGATGTCACGCACCATCACCAGCACAGAAACCGAACCGTCCGGGTTTTCATGAGGAGCATTCACAACGCGGTACCAGCGATCGTTCGCCGGGTTCAAAGCATCCCATTTTACCGTTTTCCCTTGTCTCGCTTCTTCAATTGCTTCCTCGGGGCAGGTAAATGTTAATTCCGGGACTGATTCGGATATCTTTTCTCCGATTACATTGCGGCCGATCCATTCAGCCATTTCCGAGTTCATAAATTCTATGCGGGAATGTGGAGAACAAGTGTACACAAGCCCCTCGAACGCCTCGGCAATATGATGAGCCTGCGGCAACACCGCGGAAAACCGGCTCCTCTTATGCAACCGTTCTTCGGCGCTATCCGTGTCAGAGAGTCTGGCAGGTAATTCTTCCGTTTTTGATCTCCTTCAAATCATGACACTCGGACCGAACCCGCCGAGATCACATTTTGCGGCGGGAGCAATTCACGATCTTTCATAGTATAAGAATTCACGCAGAGCAGTGCTACAAGCCTTCAAGAAAATCCGGAAAACACATCCGGAAAATATTCTGCATGTGAATGTTAGAGCGATTGCTATAAATTCCGACGTTTATCCCACGCTTCAGTTCAGGATGTTAGTGGGGACCGGCGTCCCGAAACTGTCTCAAAATTCATGAATGGACAGAATATCGTGCCACGATTCACGATCTTGGTAGGGGCAGGCCTAGTGCCTGCCCTTCCCCGAATGACCGGCACGGAGGCCGGTCACTACCGGGCACCCACGAGGGGCGCCCCTACAATCAGGCCGGGCGGATGACGAGAAGATCGTGCTACGATCAGGGATCAATTTTGACTTTTGAGACATATTCTCCGTGCTTCCCTGCCGGTCCATTCTATTGATATCATTCATTCTATTTAACGTGTGCAGGCGCGGAGGCCGGCGCCCACCAAACTCCTATCCGCAATCGGGCATCAATTCGGCAATGGCTATAACTATCATCGGAAAATCCAGCCGGCCCTCAAAACTTGGAGTAAGGACATATCCACTCTTCCGAACAGCACATATTACGGTTTTTCGCTTGCGGTTCTGATGCCGAGCGTCTTCACTGCAGAATGGTTGTTCAAGAACGATCGTTGACGTTCGTTTTGCGTGCGAACCAAGCCGAGCGCTCCCCGGGTTCCAGCGACGCCAACTACCACCAGACTGTCAAATGGGGCCTGGATAAGATTTCCGGGATTCATGAACTCGCCAATACCGTGTCTGGGGTGAGTAGTAACCATTTTCAATGGCAAATCAGGTCCGCCCAGTTGACTCCAATTCGTTACGTCACCGGAGATGAGCTGTTTGAGTTGACGCGTGCTGAGTTCCCTGATCGGGTTGGACGGATGAATAATGAGTGAAACGGACCGGTCAATCTCGATGGACGGTTCCGTCTCAGATGCAGGAGGCTGAACATTGACGGGAGTTGTCGCTGGTTCGACCTTCTTGTCAGGCTCGCAAATCGTCTGCTGAATTGCTTCTCTCTGCACGTTCTCTCGATTCAAGAATCTTCGGTTTTGGGATTGATGTGCGAGAAATTGCTCGTCGGCCAAGACACGAATTATCTTAGCCAATTTCTCGGGCTCCATGGTGCGAAGAATTCCAGCAAGGGTATCGGCGTCAATATTCTTCAACACAAACATGAGTCGATCTCTGCCGGCCAGTCGTATCATCCGAATCAGGCTGTCCGAATCCAGCTTTGTCAACCGGTCCAATTGCCGGCTGTCCGGCAGCCTGGATTCTTCCGTTCCTCTGGAGTTCAGGGCGGTGGCTTCGAATCCGCCCAAAAGGATGGTCAGGCATATGATCAAATAGAGAGCGATTCTGCCGGATAAGTTGCGACGAAGCCCCAAACAGTAATGTTCATTAATTGCGAACCACCGCTTCATACCATTCCCCTCCCTAAAAGCGGCCGATCTCTTGGAGACGCGCACCCCAATTGAATCCCCCCACAATTCAGCAACAACAGTCAATTCGCTATACTTGAAGATTACTCTCGGACGAACTGTCTACCAGCATTTCCGAAGGAATCGTACCAAGCACGTTTCCGGGGGATTCCTTCACTAGTTTAAGATACCAGGAAAAAGTATTTTGTTCCTCTTCTTTGTAGATGGTTGTTCATTCTCTATCCGGGGAAGGAAAATCCTTATAAATTGTGGTGAGTAAGCAGAAAAGATCGACACCAGAACCACTCGAGAGTGAACAACGAGAATCCTTAGGGTCCTCATGCTTACTGCGACCTTAAAGCTTGCCATTGCGAGCAGAGCGAAGCAATCGCCTGAAATTAAGCGCCTGAGTCCCGGGCGATTGTCCCGCGAGACGCTGGATCGCTGCGCTCCTCGCAATGACAACATTTAACGGAACTGCTGAATGGACAATCCCGATACTCTTTGCGAACAAATGCTCATACCGCTCACGTAAGTGTTCAGTTATTCGGGGGAAAATGAAATTTCGAGCTCCGGAGGAGCGAACCGACAGTAGCCACGGGTGAAACCCGTGGGACAGAGCGTCCATAATCTCTGATAAACGACCCCGGCGGGGTCGGCAAGAACAAGGATTTCGACACATCGTTTCCGTGGGTTGACGAGACTGTCTCAAAAGTCGAAATTTACCCCGGATCGTGGCACGAATTTATCATCGTCCTGCTGGACTGATTGTAGGGGCGGGTCTCGTGTCCGCCCAAATAAGGGTAGGCACTAGGCCTACCCCTACGAAGATGGCGAATCGTGGCACGATTTGTTGTGTATTCGAGAATTTTGAGACAGTCTCTGACACCCACGGCTACCACTGGGTTGCCCCTCCGGGGCATTCAAGGAAGGAACCGACATTTGGTCAACGCCTATTTGGTTTCGGAGGGCCTGTCTTCGGGTATACAGGCTTCCCAAAGCATGGTGTTCGTCTGCTTGTCTCTGGACGCGGTTATCCACTTCTCTCCGACAAAACGATGCACAAGAAGACTGCACATCAGCACCATGGAAACGGTCATGGACCACCAGATGCCCAGCGCGCCGGCATGAAAAATGTGGACAACCACCAAAATGAGAGGAATACGAAATATCCACATTCCTGTAAAAATGATCTTCATGGTGCCGAATGTGTCACCGGCTCCCTGCAGAGCACCGGAAAGCGTGATTCCCAGGGCCAGAAAAGGGACTCCCACCATATTGATCTGAAGATAGCGGGTCATTTCTTCGCGAACCGCAGCATCTTCTGTAAGAAAAGCGGATATGTACGGCGCAAGAAAGAAAATCGCTACTGCCGGCAGGAGAATAATTCCCAGGCAGAGCAATGCAGTCGCCTTCGCACCGGATCGCGCACTGCTTACATCTCCCGCTCCCAACCTGGTGCCGGTGAGAACTGCAGATGCCATATTAAACGCAAATACCGGGAGGAAGATTACCGCCTCCACCCGGACGCCCGCGGTCATTGCGGCAAGAGCCGTTATTTCCCCTGCCTGAAGCTGTCCTGCAAGAAAATAGACAACCAGGGTTCCTGCGTTCCAGGCAGTCTGCTGGAGTGCCGTGGGCACGCCCAGCTTCACCAGATTCCGCATGCATCTAGGAAGAGGTCTTCCCAGGGAATGCAGGATCTGGAGTTTCTCTCCTCGAATCACGTATCCGAGATTCAAGACCATGCCGATAGTAGTGGCAATGGCAGTGCCCCACGCTATCCCGATGAACCCGAGAGCCGGTATCGGTCCCCATCCCAACCCCAGCGACAGGTCGGCCACGATATTCACCATTGCAGTGACAAAACTGTTGAGCATTGCGACGCGCACCCGGCCGGAAGATCTCAAAACACCGCTCGTTATGATCATGATGTACGTCGGGATAAGCACGAGCGAGAAGACGCGCAGGAACGCAGTGGCAATTCCTTGAATTTCCGGGGGCATTCCGGCAAATCTCGTTATCTGTTCCGGAAACAATTGAGCGAGAACAGTGAGCACACCAGAGATGAAGACGCCCAAAACAAGAGAGTGAGCTGTAATGCTCCCCACACCTTCCGGATGTTTCGCTCCATAGGCCTGAGAGACCATGGACACCGTTCCAACAGTAATGCCGTTGGCCAAAATCATGAGTGTCCAGTAGAGTTGACCCACATACCCCACAGCGGCCAATATTTCTTTTCCGAGCAAACCCGCTACGTAGACATCGGTAAGTCCAATGAGGAATTGGAAGAACATGATCAGGATGATAGGCCATCCCATGTTCCAGGATTCCAGGAGAAAATGCCTCACTTCCGAAATGGATTTCATTTGACCAAAATTTCTCATGAACTCTCGCATCACTCTAAACATAACCCTTCCGGAAGGTTTTCGACAATGCTGACATGAAGCCGATCATAATCCGGGCAGATACTCTTGTATTTTTCCGTTGCGCCACCTATAGTTTCCGGTGACCAATTTTCGGGTATTTCCCTGCAGGACCACATCAACTATGCCGAAAAGAACAGACATCAAATCCATACTTATGATCGGATCAGGCCCGATCATCATCGGACAAGCCTGCGAATTCGATTATTCAGGAACCCAGGCTCTCAAGGCACTCAAGGAAGAAGGATATCGCGTCATCCTGGTCAATTCGAATCCGGCAACCATTATGACCGATCCGGAATTCTCGGATGCCACCTATATCGAACCGCTCAAGCTCGACATTCTCACCACGATCATCGAACGAGAACGACCGGACGCACTGCTCCCCACACTCGGCGGACAGACGGCTCTCAACAAGGCTGTGGAGCTTCATGACGCCGGAGTGCTTCAGAAGTATAACGTGGAACTCATCGGTGCGGGAATAGACGCGATAAAGAAAGCGGAAGACCGTGATCTGTTCAAGATCGCTATGACCAATATAGGACTGGATCTTCCCGAAAGCGGGTACGCGGAAAATATCGATCAGGCTTGGGAAGTCGCCCGGCGAATCGGGTTCCCCAATGTTATACGGCCGTCCTTTACTCTGGGGGGCACAGGCGGAAGCATCGCGTATTCCGAGGAGCAATTTAACGATCTCGCCCGATGGGGATTGGAAGTGTCCCCTGTGAACAGGATTCTCGTGGAAGAATCCGTGCTCGGTTGGAAAGAGTTCGAACTCGAGGTCATGCGGGACGGCGGCGACAACGTCGTGATCATCTGTTCCATAGAAAACTTCGATCCCATGGGCGTGCATACCGGCGATTCCATAACCATCGCACCTGCCCAGACACTCACGGACAAGGAGTACCAGATCCTACGCGATCAGTCCATTGCGATCATCCGTGAAATCGGAGTGGATACCGGAGGATCGAATATCCAGTTTGCTGTGCATCCGGATAACGGACGCGTGGTGGTCATTGAAATGAACCCGCGGGTGAGCCGATCCAGTGCTCTGGCGTCAAAAGCCACGGGTTTTCCCATTGCGAAAATTGCCGCAAAACTCGCGGTAGGATATACTCTTGACGAAATAGCCAATGATATCACGCTCAAAACACCTGCTTCCTTTGAGCCCACCATAGACTACGTGGTAACCAAAATCCCCAGGTTCACTTTCGAGAAATTCCCCAGTGCTGACAGGGTTCTCAATACCCAGATGAAATCAGTGGGTGAAGTCATGGCAATCGGCCGCACATTCAAAGAATCGCTCCAGAAAGCGATCCGATCCCTGGAGATCGATGTGTATGGGCTTGATCCCAGACTTCCTTCCGATCTCTCACGGGGTGAGATCCTACAGCATGTGGCGATACCGACGCCTGAAAGGCTGTGGTATCTGGCAGACGCAATTCGAGCCGGGATTTCTCTGGAAGACATTTACGAAGCATCCAAAGTGGACCCCTGGTTCCTGGGGCAGATCGCGCAAATCGTGGAAATGGAAACCGATCTTGCCAGGTCCGGCAGGCTTGAGGCAGATGATGCTGCCGAAGCTCTGCGTGACGCCAAAGCGTACGGTTTTTCGGATATTCGCCTGGCGCAGATCACAGGAAAAACCGAAAAGGATATTCGGGAGCTCAGAGAGAAGAACACGGTAATCCCCGTGTACAAGAGAGTAGACACCTGTGCAGCGGAATTCGAAGCACATACTCCGTATCTGTATTCCTCGTACGAAGACGAAGACGAATCCGCACCGACAGACCGAAAGAAGATCGTCATTCTCGGTGGAGGTCCAAACCGCATCGGTCAGGGGATCGAATTCGATTACTGCTGCGTGCATGGTGCATTTGCGCTTAAAGAGGACAATTACGAGACCATTATGGTCAACTGTAACCCGGAAACTGTAAGCACCGATTACGATACCTCGGACAGACTGTACTTCGAGCCTCTCACCTTTGAAGACGTGGTGGAAATTGTAAAACGCGAGAAACCTGATGGAGTCATCGTACAATTCGGAGGCCAGACTCCCCTGAAACTCGCTGTATCGCTCTGGGAGGCAGGAGTTCCGATTATCGGCACGCTGCCCGATGCAATCGACCGTGCCGAGGATCGGAAGCGCTTCAAAGAGATGCTCATAGCTCTGGGGCTGAATCAACCGCCCAACGACATAGCCCATTCGTACGCGGAAGTGATGGAAGTGGCTGAGCGGATCGGCTATCCGCTCGTGGTACGGCCCTCGTACGTTCTTGGCGGACGGGCCATGGAGATTGTCCACAACGAACAGGATCTCAAGGACTATTTGACGCACGTCGTTCAGGCTTCGCCCGAGCACCCGATCCTTGTCGATGGATATCTCACCGGCGCGGTGGAAATAGACGTGGACGCAGTGGCGGATGGCGAAAACGTGGTGATCGGCGGCATCATGGAACACATTGAAGAAGCGGGAGTGCATTCGGGCGATTCTTCCTGTTCACTGCCGCCGTACAGTCTCGGACGGTATCATCTGGACGAGATCCGCCGCATTACTCGCATGCTGGCTCTGGAGCTGAAGGTGAAAGGACTCATGAACCTGCAGCTTGCGCTCAAAGAGGGAGAAATCTTCGTCCTGGAAGTGAATCCCAGGGCATCGAGAACCATTCCCTTTGTATCCAAGGCAATTGGAGTGCCCCTTGCGAAGATCGGCGCTCGCGTCATGGCTGGAAAGAAGCTCCATGAACTGGGATTTACGAAAGAGATTCTTCCCGATCACGTGAGCGTGAAAGAAGCGGTGTTTCCCTTCATCAAGTTCCCTGGCGTGGATGTCGTGCTCGGACCGGAGATGAAATCCACGGGTGAGGTCATGGGAATCGACCGGGAGTTCGGTCCGGCGTTTCTCAAATCTCAGTACAGTACGGATTTTCCAATCCCGTCAGGCGGCATGGTGTTCCTCAGCGTAGCTCACGCGGACAAGGCCAATGCGGTGATTGTCGCCCGTCGTTTGAAGGAATGCGGATTCACCTTCGTGTGTACCAATGGAACTGCAGTGGCTCTGGAAGCTGCCGGAATTCCCTGTACTCGCGTCGACAAGGTCCATGAAAAACGTGATGTCGACGTAATCGACCTTATCCGCCAGAATAAGATTGCCCTGCTGATAAACACGTCTGCAGACAAGAAATCCATGCAGGATTCGTACAGGATTCGTCTCGCAGCTCTGAATCACAATGTACCCTATTTCACCACCATTGCCGGAGCGAACGCGTTGTCTTTGGGACTCAGAGCAATTCGAAGAGGAGACACATTCCGGGTCGTCTCGCTCCAGGAGTATCACGGAACGAAAAATATCTCTAAAGATAGCTGATGCTGGTATCGTTGTTACGGGTTTTCGAAAGCCGCTTTGGTTACCTCAGATATTGCGTCGACATCGGACATTGTCTCATTATGGATGATCATGTTCAACTCCTACTGAAGGGCCTGCGGATGAGCTCTCATTTCTTCCTTAGCTCTTTTCTGAAAAGCACTTTGGGATCATTGGCTCTCAGAAAGTCCATCGTGACAGGAACACCGTCAACTATTCCGTCACCGGGCTCGATTTCGAAGCCCATGCGAAGGTGGAAAGCAATGGAAAGCTTGTTTATGGGTGAAGTGCACGACTTGACAATCGGCCTGTCGTTTGCTGCACAGCCATCGTAAAACCGTTGATACAGGCGGCGTCCGACACCTGCCCTCCGGTACTCCGGATGAACGCCCATAAAATGGATATACCCCACATCCTTATCCGACTGCGACAGGAACCCCACCAGGAAACCGATCAGATCGTCTCCTATTTCAGCCACATACGTGGTGTCGGCAAAATGAATAAAGAAGATCTTCAGCACCGAAGACGACAGATCCCGTCCGCCCCACCAATCGGGCATAACGGAAACAATGCTCTGATGATCTGATGGCTTACCATTCCGGATTTCGATGTTTGCTGTTGCGTTCATATGGGCGCCTTTTATTGCAGTCCTCGTTTCCACGCTTCAGCCTCTGCTCAGTTCTCTGGCGATTGGCTTTGATCCGCCCGGCCTTGCTTGCACTTGAGCGGAGCGTCAGGCGCACATCCCTCAACCTCTTCCGAGCTTCGGCAAAAGAAAGGGAACGCGGCGCTTGTACTCGAGATATGGTTGTCCGTATCGGAGCTCCAGTTCACGTTCTTCAAAATATCTCAGGTTAAACATGTGAACAGGAATTATTAGGAACAAGGCCCCAAGAGTGACTGTGGTGGAGCCCGCCATCAGGCCCATCCCTATACAAGCCAGGTAATACCCAAGAGACATTGGATTCCTGCCCCAGTGGTAGACCTGCTCGCTGACTACTTGCCGTGTAAGCAGGAATGCTGCGATCCCCCTTCCGAGCCTGATCAACGCGTGGTTCGATCTGACCAGAAAGCCGATTCCCACCAATAGCAGCACAAGGCCACCGGCGAATGCCGGGCTCTGCAGTGGAAGCGACGGCACCCCCAAAATCGAATCGTAACGAGTCAGGCCCGGGTAGAGAAGACCGATCGAGCCAGGCAGCACCAGACAGCTCCAGAACAGCAAGTGACTGATACGGCTGGCCTTTTCAGCCGTGTCCTTGTCAGGGGCACGCCTGATCCAGGTCCCGAGCCAGACAGAGCCTATCAGAAATGTGAAGACGCCAAGCACCTGAACAATGATGATCTCCAAGAGCCCCTCCTTGTTATTCTGCTCCTCCAGTCGAGGTCTCACACCTCACAATGACCAGATTCGCATCAGATGTGGGACCGAAGCTTCTTTTCCGTGCAAGAACCTACTCCCGAACTGCACGCCCATCGACTGGGCCGGGAACGCCACGGCCGTCCTTGTCCTCCGATGCGCTGGAGTATAGGCCCGCGTTCGCCGCCAAGGCAAGCACGATGTGATCCTGGCGCCCATCGAGGGGACTAGGTCTCATCGATGGCGATCTTCACAGTACCGCTGCCCAAATGGCAGCCTCTCTATTCCTACTGACCTCTGGATGTCCCCGGAGTTTGACTCAGGCTCCGAAGGATAGTACTCTAAACTAGGAATCCCTGATTCCCCGGTCATCGGAAGGGCCGGAGTCGATAAGGGGCGGACTTATTGGTGCAAATGGGTGATTTTCTGCGGATCGGTGTGAGTGAACGTGATCCGCCGCGGATTCCTGGAAATCGGGAGTGCTGACATGAAGAGAAAGCTCACGATGATTTATTGGAAAGGTGACAAGTTCTGGCTGGGCAAGCTCTTGGAGCATCCTGAGATCATGACTCAAGGGGAGACTCCGGAAGAGTTGGAAGCCAATCTTCGCGATGCCTACCTTCTCATGGCTCTGGATGACGTCCCGGATTCCTATGAGATCAAAGAAATTGTGCTATGAAGAGAAGTGAGCTGGTTCGGCAACTGATCCAGGCAGGCTGTGTCCTGCATCGCCACGGCTCCCGACACGACATCTACTTGAATCCAATGACAAGACAAAAGCAACCCGTTCCGAGACATGCCGAAGTTGACGAAGCACTCGCGAAGCACATTATGAAGTATCTGGGCCTGGAGGCGAAATAGCCTCTGCGCAGTACCCCGAAGGGGCATGTGCGCTAGCTTTGTTCCAATTCTTTGTCCCAAAGGGACTAAGGAAAATAGCCCGGTAATTCATTGCCGGGAATTTGTGTATCAGCCGTCCTTCTGGGACTCGGAAATCATTATGTTTTTTCTTAACCGGCGATGAATCGCCGGCCTATTTGCAGTTGTTCCTCCGGAACAACCAACCAAGAACACTCTGGGTTAGCGCCTATTCCCCGAAGGAGGCCGATCATGGAAACCACTCTGCGTGACTATCCGTTTCGATGCGTACTGAATCTCAAACCGTTGGTCGACTTCTGGGAGCAGTGCACTGGCGCCGGTTGTGGGAAGGACGTCTCGCACTCTGCGGGGTTTCGTGAGCCGCTGATGCAGATCCCTATTCTTCTGGAGCCGATCGAAAACCTGGCGGATTTGGAGCCTCATCGCCAGCTTGTCAGCTATCTTATGGACGCTGTTTTTCCGCGGGCACTTTGGGATACCGAAGCAATGGCCGCAGCGGTCCCTTTTACTTTGAGCCCGTTTTTGGCTTCTCCCAATTTCGAGGGATTGCTTCTTAACGGCGACAGATCGTACAGGGGACATCCGTGTCTCGCACCCGACGAGTACGTACGCAAACGAATCTTGCGAGCCTACTTCTTCATCCTGAAGAACTGTTACGGCATTGAAGAGGGAATAGACATCCCTGAGATTCATGTGGTCCCTGACCCGGAGACAGGTCTCGACAGATATTTTTCACTCACGCTGAACACCCGCTTTGTGGAAATTCATCGAGTGGGTGCTCCCGAGATCCTCACTCCTGAACAGCGAGAAACTATCCTGGCCAATCTGAACCAACCGGAGGTTCTGAGGCAGGTGCTTCCTCCCGAGCAATTCGAGTTTCGGGGATTCGTGGCCATAAAAGCTATGGAGGTGACGGACCAGAAGGTTCTTGCCGCGTTGGACAGAGATCTCATCGACAAGGACTCGTTCATTTCGGAACCAGGGTTTGCGCGACTCCAGCAGAGGCTTCGTACTCTCTTTCGCATGCCGGATCTCACCTCGAGCCTTGCCGCGTGCCTTGAGGATCGGGTGCTTCTACTCAACACCGGATGTCATATGGTCTGCAACTGCATCTTCACCGCCTCTCGTCACGTGGAAGCGGAGGTCTTCGATGGATCGGTCTTTGACCGTGCCATGGAGAATGGAAGAATTCTTCGCGTTCCGGACCTGGCTGCAGAAGCTTCGCTCACCACTGTCGACATGGATCTTCTCGAAGGCGGCCTCAGATCGCTCATGGTGGTTCCTTTGCATTATCAGGAAGAACTGATAGGAACCGTTGCCCTCGGCGCCCAACACCCGGACGCGTTCCGACCGACTCACGAAATGCTCGCGGACCAATTGGTGCCGCGATTTTCCATGGCCCTCGCGCGCTCCCTGGATGAGCTGCACAAGAACGTGGAAAGCGTCATCAAACAGAAGTGCACAGCAGTGCATCCCACCGTGGAATGGCGATTCAGAAAGGCTGTCCTCGAGCACCTGGAGTCCGCGCAAAAAGGCGAAGCCTCCGAGTTGGAACCCATTGTTTTTCGCGAAGTGTATCCTCTCTACGGCACTTCGGATATTCGAGGTTCTTCCCACGCGCGCAATGCCGGCATACGTGAGGATATGACGAATCATCTGTCGCTTGCACTGGCGGTGGTCCACGCGGCCTCGGAGGTGAGGCGGTTACCTATACTGGACGAGCTTGCGTTTCAGATCGTTGCCCATCTCGATCGCGTCAGCGACACTTTTACGACAGGAGATGAAGCAGCGATTCTCGGATTCATCCACAGCCAGGTAGAGCCTCTCTTCAAGAGGTTCCGTGAGCTAGGTGGGAGGGTTGCGGATGCCATTGAGGCGTACCGAACAGCGATAGATTCCGAAAAAGGCACGGTTTACAACAAACGCCGTGATTTCGAGGAAAGCGTCTCACTCTTCAACGAACGCATGTCAGCATACCTGGATGCCGAGGAGGCCGAAGCTCAGGCCATTTTCCCTCACTATTTCGATAAGCACCAGACTGATGGCATCGACTATGTCGTGTACATGGGAGCTTCCATGATGGAGACCGGGGAATTCGACGAGCTTTTCGTGCGAAACCTCCGCATCTGGCAACTTATGGTAGCCTGTGGCCTTGCGTGGCATACGGAACAGCTCAACGGATCGCTGAAGGTTCCTCTGGAGACTACACACCTCATCCTTGTCAATCACAATCCGCTCGCTATCCGATTCCGATTCGACGAGAAACGCTTCGATGTGGATGGTGCTTACAATGTAGCCCATGAAATCATCCGGTCTCGTATCGACAAAGCCACAATCAGAGAAGGGACCGAGCGTCTGACCCAGCCGGGGAAGATCTCTATCGTCTATTCCCGTCTCGAAGAAGAACGAGAAATGCGTCTCCACGTGGCATTTCTCCAATATGGCGGCTTTCTCAATGACGATCTCGAGGAAATGGAATTGGACGACCTCCCTGATGTCAAGGGAATGAAAGCGCTGCGGGTCGGGGTCAACTTGCGGTCGAGTGCCCTGGCGGACCGGCTGCAGCGGGTCATGGACAGCTTGGCACAGAGTGCCCCGCTCGCCATAACGTGCTGAGATAATTCGCGGTCTAGTCGAAAGGGCCTGCGAGCTCCTCGGGTCAGAGTTGACATTAGAAGACATCTCGCCGTTCCACGGATAAAAATTGTTCTCCTCTCGGATCGTCTGAGATATCTTCTTACTCTGGTGCTGGTCGACATTATTATTCCCGGTACATTCGGATTCAATGAACCTCTCGCAAGCGTCGGCTTTGCAACCCTGCGAATAGAGAGGTGCTTTCCATATCTCTGTCAAGAAGGAGCACGTTATGGAACCATCCGGAAAAGTCGTGGACGGATTTCGATTCCTGCCGCCAAGTCTGGCCGCGTGGATTCGCACCTTCACCGGCGAAAACGAATTTCAGGGAGAAATCCCGTGGACTCCGCTCTCCAAGCCTTTGAAGGAAGCTACGCTTACCCTTATTACCAGCGCGGGAATAAGCAGCAAAATCGATCCGCCTTTTGACATGGAACGGGAAAAACAGGAACCCACCTGGGGAGACCGATCTTTCAGATATCTGCCGCGAAACACTACAGAACAAGACATCACGGTCAATCATCTCCATATCAATACCGGATATATCTTGCAGGATATCAATGTCATCCTGCCGCTGGGTATTATGGCCGAATTAGAGAAAGAAGGAAGAATAGGGCGACTCGCTCCGACTGCATATTCTTTCTACGGATTTCAATGGCAGAGCACTGAATTTTTGACCGAAGCCATCGAACCTATGAGCCTGAAGATGCGCGAGGAAGGAGTGGACGCAGTTATACTCACCCCTGCTTGACCCTTCTGTTGCCAGTCCGTTGGATTGGCTGCACGGTTCCTGGAAGAAAAAGGCTTTTCCACCATAGTGCTCACACCAACTCCGGAATTTCACAGAATCATGGGGGTTCCTCGAACTGCTGCAATAGAATACCCCTACGGCAGACTGCTGGGCCAGGTGGGTGACAAAGCGGGACAAGAACAGGTCCTTCTTGAAACACTTTCTGTACTGGAAAATGCACGCCGCCCGGGAGAATTGCGAAACCTTGAATTTACATGGCCCGAAGAGCCCAAAAACGCTAAATGGCAGCCGCCCGAAATGAGCCCTTTGATCAAGATGTACCTGGAAGAAATCAGAGCAGCCCGACGAGGCTAATGCCGAGAAGCTATTGGAATGAATTTCCGGGGAACCCTTCTCTGTAAGGAAGGTTCCCCAAGTCTGGAAAGACAATAATTTATGTAACAAGGATACTTGCCGTACGAGGCGGAAAATGCAGTAGAATAACCTAAGCCCTCGAAGGAGAGAACACCATGCCACTCATTGTAGAACAAGATTCAGCGCTCTCTTCGGTAGCATCTCGGGTTGCCGAGGAAGGGGAGCGGGTGCGATTGAAGGTCGGCGACCGGGAGATTGCCGTAATATCCCTTGAAGACTTGGATTTCTTGGAAGATGTTGAAAATAAGTTAGATTTGCTGGACGCATTGGAAGCTTTAAAGGAAGCGAGCGAAGACAAGAGACTGATTCCTTGGGAGGAGCTCCTGAAAGACCTTGGACGGAACCACAAGGACGATGGCTTATAGAATTCTCTTCGTATCTCGCGCCGAGCGAAGCTTCAAACGTCTGTCTGCTGACGTGCAAGACCGGATAATTTCTCAGGTTAACTCACTCGCAGAAAATCCTCGTCCGGCAGGAGCCGTCAAGTTGACTGGCTCAGACAACCTTTACCGTGTCCGAGTCGGAGATTATCGTATAATCTACGCTGTAGAAGATGATCTTCTTGTCGTGCTGGTCGTGGAAGTCGGCCATCGCAGGGAAATTTACAGAAAACCAGACAAGAGACTCACCCATCAATTTTTGCTTTCTCTTATCAAAGACAAGATCCAATAACCGTTGAGTTACGTTGGGCAGGGAGAAATCTTCTCTTTTCATTTCCGGTCCTCTGACGTTAAAATCCCGCAATCCGAATAAGGGTTATGGCGATTGCCACAAATTCTGACGTTTATCCCATGCTCCAAACCATGATACTAGTAGGGACCGGCGTCCCTGCCGGTCCATTCTATAGATGTCATTGATTATATTGAATATGTGCCGGCACGGAGGCACGGCACCTACCAATATCCTTAATCTTCAACCGGACACTACATTCGCTACAAAATGAAGAGCGAGCGTTTCCGCGCCTCACGAGACAAATCTCCGGCAAACGCACCTGAGGAACAACTTCGTCTGGCTCGTAATGAGATCAACGATGCTGTCTCCAAATTTGTCTTTGCAGGAACAATCTTTTTTTGCGGATCGCCTGTCCAATGGAGAAGGTGGTACTCTTCAGAGAAAGGGCTATTTCTCCGCATGCGAATTGAACAGAACGAACGGAATGTCCAGATGCCTGGTGTTTATCTTACTCCCGATGACGACCACAACCAGGAGCTCATGAAAAATGTGCATCCCCGGGAGTGGGTAAACCCCGAGCCCACAGGGCGGTACAATCTCGTGGTGATCGGAGCGGGAACTGCAGGGCTCGTTACCGCGGCAGGCGCGGCAGGTCTGGGGGCTAAAGTCGCTCTCGTAGAAAGACTTTTCATGGGGGGCGATTGTCTGAATTTCGGATGTGTGCCCTCAAAGGGAATCATCGCATCATCTCGGATATCTCATGCGCTTGCAGAAGCGTCGTCGTACGGCATAGAAGTCTCTGATACTTCGAACGCCGACTTTCCGACGGTAATGGAAAGAATGCGGGCCATTCGTGCAAGAATCAGTCGCAATGACTCAGTGTGGCGATTCAGGGATCTCGGTGTGGATGTGTTTCTCGGCAGTGCTCGTTTCACGGGCACAGACAGCCTGGACGTGGAAGGCGAAACCCTCCGATTCTCGAAAGCAGTTATCGCCGCAGGCGCGCGACCTGCAGATCCCGGCATTCCGGGACTCGCCGAAGCAGGTTACTTGACGAATGAAACCGTGTTCTCGTTGACAGCAAAGCCTGACCGGCTGGCGGTCATAGGTGGAGGTCCCATCGGATGCGAGCTTTCGCAGGCCTTTGCCCGGCTGGGCTGCGAGGTTTTTGTTCTTCACAAGAATGCTCACATCCTGGACAGGGAAGATCCGGATGCAGCGGAAATCGTGCAGCAGCAATTCCTCAAAGAAGGCATTCGCCTGATCCTCAATGCAAGACTCATCCGCGTCGAAGGTGAAAACGGCAAAAAGACAATCTACTTCGAGACTGCAGATGGGCCGGATTCGTTGTCCGTAGATGAAATACTTGTTGGCGCAGGCCGGATCCCCAATGTCGAGGACTTGAATCTCTCCGCGGCAGGAGTTCGGTACGACAAATCCGGAGTCATCGTAGACGACCGGCTGACTACGTCAAATCCGAGAATCTATGCAGCGGGCGATGTGTGCATGAAATACAAATTCACGCATATGGCAGACGCTGCGGCAAGAATAGTCATTCAAAACGCCCTGTTTGCAGGTTTCAGGAAATTGAGCGCTCTGACGGTTCCCTGGTGTACGTACACAGATCCGGAAATCGCACATGTGGGAATGTACGAACGAGATGCCGCTGAAAAAGGGATTCCCGTGGAAACGTTCCTTCGCTCCTTCGGTGACGTGGACAGAGCCCTGTTGGACGGTGACCATGAGGGATTCGTAAAGGTTCACGTGAAGAAAGGCTCGGATAAAATTCTTGGCGCAACCATCGTGGGTTCCCGGGCTGGAGACATGATCAGCGAAATCACAACTGCAATGGTTGCGGGTGTTGGTCTGAAGACACTGTCCTCGGTGATTCATCCCTATCCGACCCATGCAGAGGCCATAAAACAGGTTGGAGACGCGTACAACAGAACGCGCCTGACGCCATTGCTCAAGAAGCTGTTCACCGTGTGGCTAAGGTGGTCCAGAAGATGAAAATGTGATGGTGCTGGGACTCACAACAAGAGGTGTAATGCCGCTGTGCGTTCTAAGAAGTAATCCCGCCACCGGCGGGAGCAAATCCAGTCCCGGCATGTCTCCGAAGCGAAGCAGACGGTGCCGTTCGTAGCGAAGGAGATATTTGCCGGGACCGGCGAATAGCAGGTTTCTCAATATTCCCTCTATGAAAGCACATTGGTGTAATCCATGTTCGGACGCCGCGGATTCCTGCTGCAAGTACTGAGTGCAATAACAATCGGTGCGGTTGATTTCGTGTGGGCACAGGTGACTCGAAAACCGATTCCCAGGGGGACCGATCGGAAAGATCTGGTAAACGTGAACCCTGCCGAAGTAGATGCTTCAAGCCTGGAGATCACGAAACTCGAGGATTTCGGAGTCATGGGATTGGATAGCTATGAAGCCGAACTGAAATCCTGGCAGCTCATTGTGGATGGGAATGTCGGCAAACCCCTCAGCCTTCAATTCGAGGACGTCCTCAAGCTGCCTCCCCTGGAAAAAGCAGTGCTCCTGGTGTGCCCGGGGTTTTTCGTCAATCATGGAATATGGACTGGTTTTTCTCTGAATGAATTATTGAAACAGGCAGAAGTGAAGGGCGGCACTGAATACCTGACGATACGCGGACCTGAAGGTAATTATGAAAAAGTGGAAAGATTCAACTGGCCTGACATAGTGCAGGAGAAAGTCTTTCTGGCATACAAAGTGAACGGGGTGCTATTGCCCAAGAAACACGGATTTCCTCTTAGGGTAGTCGCACAGGACCATTATGGTTCCCAATGGGTCAAATATGTATATAGAATCACTGCGCACGCGTGAGCCGAGCATGGAATCGTCGAGGTGACAATGAAGCAGGCTGAAGAACGTGAAATTGTGCTTGCGGGAGATATTGGTGGTACCAAGACCAATTTGGGAGTCTTTGAAATCGGTGAAGAACGCCCCCGAGTGCTTGTGTCGGAGTCTTATCTGAATAGTGGGGTCCTTGGCCTCAACGAATTGATCGCCGATTTTCTCGTTACCCATTCCTATCCCATAGCATCTGCCTGTTTCGGGATAGCCGGCCCGATAATTCGAGGGACTGCGAGAGTCACCAACCTGCCGTGGAAAGTTGTGGACAAGGAAATCGAGCAATTCTTCAATTTTTCTTCAGTTACCTTGATCAATGATCTTGTGGCCACCGGATACGCGATTCCGCTGCTGAAAGACGAAGAATTATATCCCGTCAATCTGGTACCTGCTCAAAAGGGCGGGACTGTGGGATTGGTCGCGCCGGGAACCGGCCTGGGTATCTCTTTGCTGGTGCCGTCAAACGGGACTTTGATCCCATTGCCTTCCGAAGGCGGTCACGTGGATTTTGCACCGCTAAATGAACAGCAGGTTGAACTGTGGAAATATTTGAGACGATCTCACGATCACGTCAGCGTTGAACGACTGGCTTCGGGGCCGGGACTGTTCACGATATATCGGTGGCTGGTAGAAACCAAAAACCATGAAGAACCACAATGGCTGACGGAACGCTTCAAGTTGATGGAAGCGCCCAGAGCCGTCTCTTCGGCGGCCATGGTAGAAGGAGAGCCCGTGTGCAGGGAAGCTCTGGAAATGTTCATTTCCATTGTTGCTGCGGCAGCCGGCAATCTGGCCCTCACAGGGATGACTACGGGCGGCATGTACCTTGGCGGGGGCATTCTTCCGGATCTCTTGCCTCAACTCGAAAATGGCGGCTTTATGAAATCTTTCACGGATAAGGGAAGGTTCGCCGGTATTCTGCTCGGGATTCCCGTGTACGTGGTTTTGAACGATAAAGCCGCAATGCTCGGGGCTGCTCGATGCGCAATTGAAAAGCTCTTGATATCGTGACCTTTTATCCGTTACAAGTTCGATTCAATTGCGTTTCATAGCATCGAGCAAACCTCACACTTGTCATTGCGAGCGATGGCAATCTCCAGACCAGAAGGGTTAATACGGTCTTGCAGTCAAGATAGTTCTCATTGAGGCGGCAACACGGACCTACAGGGCAGGTCCGTGGCACCCAAGATTGACACTAGGCCTGGTACAGGGGTGCCACTGACCTGCGGAGCCAGGTCAGTGCAGTTAGTATCTTGAATGCAAAATGGCATCAGATCCCCCGATGGCGAGTCTGTGCCCGCGATCGGGCCGATTGTCCCGCGAAACGCGGAATCGCTGCATTGGTGGGTGCCGGCCTCCGTGCCGGCACATCTTCAATATGATAAATAATATCGATAGAATAGACCGGCGGGAGAAAGTGTCTCAAAATCATGAATCCACAAAAAATCGTGCCACGATTCATCATCCTTGTAGGGGCAGGTCTCGTGCCTGCCCTCCTGCAATGACCGGCACGGAGGCCGGTCACTACCGGGCACCCACGAGGGACGCCCCTACAATCAGGCCGTGAAGATGATGAAAATTTCGTGCCACGATCTGGGATAAATTTCGACTTTTGAGACAGCCTCGGGACGCCGGACCCCACCAGTATCTTGTATTGGCGCTTTCGGACTTTTGAGACAGTCTACGGAGGCCCGGCACCAATACTCTTATCTTCAATCGGACACTAATTTTGGCAGTTACTCATAATCGTAGTTCTTATTAATACATTCGTTCCACAGCCTGATCGAGAATTTCTCTCATCTTGCCGGATCGAGCGAAAGACCTTGCAGCGTTCCCGGCTTTGTTCTTACGTCCCGGATCTGCACCCAGAGCAATCAGGAGTCGCGCGATTTCATAATGGTCGCGGTACACTGCCACCATGAGGGCTGTATTCCCTTGCCTATCCGGTAAGTCGAGATCGGCACCGCGCTCGAGAAGGACCCTCGCAGTCGGTACATCACCCTTCTTGCATGCTTTTATCAACGCAGTCGATCCGGTGGTGGTGTCCACAGTATTTATATTGGCTCCTGCTTTGAGGAGAACACGCACCACGTCCGCATTCCCCTTACTGGCGGCTCGAACGAGCGGCGACCCCCCGAAAGAGTCTCTCGCGTTCACGTCCGCTCCGGCAGCAATGAGACATTCCACAGTATCCCGGTACCCCGAACGCGCCGCCACCATGAGTGCCGTATTGCCGCGGCTGTCACGCGCTTCTATTTCTGCACCCGAATCCAGAAGCAGCTCGACGATCTTCTTGTAACCGCCTCTTGCAGCTACCGTGAGTGGGCTGTTCCCGGACCTGTTCCGCGCGTTTTCATCAGCTCCTCGGGTCAGCAGCACTCTGGTGACTTCCGTACTGCCGCAACCTGCTGCTGCAACGAGAGCAGTACTGCCTCGAAAATCTTTCTCATCAATTCTCGAGCCGCGGTCCAGGAGATGTTTTACAACCTCTGCGTGACCGCCGATGGCCGCCTCTATCAGGGCTGTATTTCCGTAGGTATTGCGACTGGAAATGTCCGCTCCCCGGTCAAGGAGCATAGTCACTGTGGGCAGGTGTCCTTTGTAAGCGGACCTGAGGAGTGCAGTATTTGCATACCCATTCTTGGCGTCAATGCGGGCCCCTTTATCCAGGAGCCGTTCCAGGACCGAAGTGTTGCCCTCAAAAGCAGCCAGAATTGCCGCAGTGTCACCGGTTTCGTTGGCGTGATGGATTTCGGCCCCTGATGCTAGAAGTAACTCCACTACCTCTGTGTCTCCATCCAGCGACGCTTCAAGCAGAGCATTGTTCAGTTCATCGACTGCCTGAGTCTTGTCGAAATCAAGCTCCGGTTCCCAATAATCCAAGAAATCGTCGATCTTGATGATCTCTTCCACATCCTGAGCCATGAGCGTCCTCCCGAGGCATGCCTGGCCTTAACCCCTCATACATTCAGGTGTCGGGCGTACTTCGTCTGAATTTAAACTCTGCAGAGAATACTTCTCTACTCATCTATCTGCAGACTACATAATGTTGTCGGATGGGTGCACCTGGAAACGACCCCTACAAAAATCATACAGTAAAGAACCTTTCGTTCGCAAGTAACGATCGATTTCTCAGTACGAACTTACCAGGAAACATATGGAATGGCGGTGCGCACTTACACGAATCCATTTTTTGCCTTCAGATGGAATCCTTTGACGTTGGAGCAAGCCACAAATCCTGTATCGTGCTAATTGCTTGCACATATTCTTCAAAATCGATCGGTTTCGTAATAAAAAGCTTGGCGCCAAGATTGAGACACATCTGAAAATCGCTTGATGCATCTGCAGTAGTAACCACGACAACGGGGATATTGGAAAGATCCGGATCCTGTTGCATTTGGGACAGAATCTCTTTTCCGCTCAGCTTCGGAAGATTTAAATCCAAGAGGATCATATCAGGTTGCTCCATCCCTGCGTAATCTCCTCGCGCATATACAAAGTCGAGAGCATCTTCCCCATTTTCAACCACGTGCAGACGATATTCTATTGTCCAATTTTGCAGCGCTTCTTTCGTCATCAACACATCCATAGGATTGTCTTCGACGAGCAGAATATTTAAGGGTTTGTCTGTGTTGATCATGATTCGGTACCAGTCGGCAGTGTAAAAATAAACGTGGAGCCTATTCCGATTTCAGATTCCACCCAGATTCGTCCGTGATGGCGTTCGACGATTTTCTTGACGATTGCCAATCCTATACCTGTGCCTTCAAAAGGATTTTTCTTGTCCAATTGCTGAAAAATCACAAAAATACGATCGAAATGGGCCTCCTGAATTCCCACCCCATTGTCTCTTATTGAGAAAACCCATTCATTGCCGTTTGATTCAACGGAAACATGGACCTCGGGCGAAACTTCGGGGCCGAATTTCACGGCATTCCCGATCAAATTTTGAAAAAGTTGTACCAGTTGACTGGGATCGCCCCATACTGTGGGCATCTCATCCACAGTAACCAGGGTGCCTTTTTCTTCTATAAGGCTTCTCAGATTGTCAGTGGACCGATTTACGACCTCTTTCAGATCCACCCGCTCAAAAGGATGTCCGCGAGTATTGAGACGGGAATATGCCAACAGATCCTGAATGAGAGCTTTCATCTTTCTTGCAGCATCGACGGCAAACTGGATCAACTCGTCGGAAATCTGGTCAAACTGGCCTTTGTGCTTTCTCTCGAACATTTGTAGAGCAGTTGTTATCGTTCGCAATGGCTCTTGAAGATCGTGTGAAGTTACATATGCAAATTGCTCGAGATCCTGGTTTGAGCGCATCAAATTTGTTTCGGCCCTGAGCCGGTCCGTGACATCGTGAATAATCGAAGCCAACAACGAGCGACCCCGAACCTCCAAGGTACTCGAGTACACCTCCACATCGCGAATTTCTCCGGAAGCCAGTCTGTGCTTAAACCGGAAGAAATTCTGCGTCTCAGATCGTGCCTTTTCCATTTCTGCAGTTATTTCCGAAGGCGACAACTCATTGATATCGGATATTTTCATTTTCTTCAGACGATCGAGTTCGTACCCGTAAAATTTCACGGCAGCCTCATTCGCGTCTATTATGTCGCTACTTTCAGGATCGATAAGCAACTTGGCGGCCTGACTGCCATGGAACATCTGCCGATACAGCTCTTCATTTTTCCGCAACCTCTCATCCGCCAACAGGCGTTCGGTAATGTCTCGATACAGGGTCTGGTTCAGGTTCTCTTCTATATGCCTTCCTGTAACCTCCACTGCTCTGTAGGTTCCGTCCCTTTTACGCATGCGGCAATTAAGCCGGGACAGGTGCCCTCTGAGGAGACCCAGGAGTTCCTGCGATACTTGCTTTCGGTCTTCGGGATGTACCAGGTCTGCCAACCGTCTCCCTCTGATTTCTTCCAACGGGTACCCGAACAGATCCAGGCTTGCCTTGTTGCAGTCGAGAATAATTCCTGCATTATCGAATAAGAGAATTCCGTCTGCGGAGTCTTCGTACAGGGCCCTATATTTGATCTGAAAGCTGCGAGCCGATTTTTCGGCCAATTTGATTGCTGTTCTGTTGGAAACAATGAGCTGTACACGAGCTATTTTCCCCTTGGAATCTTTAATTGCTATGCCGTCAAGCCAGACCGACAACTCTCCGCCCATTCCTTTGAGTCTCATGTCGCAGGCCTCTTTGAGGCCTGTCTTCAGGAGTTGACTGAAGTAATCCCGGAATTTTCCTCGATCCTCTGGAATGACAAATATGAAAAAAGGTATTTTTTCCAGGTGCATCTTACCGAGCATCTTGGATGCGGTGGTGTTCACTTGGATAATCATCCCTTTGGTATCCAGCGTGAAATAACCCACGGGCGCAGAATTGTAGAGAAGATCGTAATTTTCCTGTATCTCTATCAGTTCGAGCTGTGCTCTCCGTAATTCTTCGTTTTGCATCTCCAGCTCGATCTGATGGGTTTGTAAGTCATGGATGAGCTCTTCAAGACGCCTCTCAGAGAACGGCCGGATAGTGACATCCTGGTTCTTCGAGGCTACTCTTTTCTCAGCTTTCTTCCGTATGTCAGAATCAGTCATTATGTATTAGGTTCCCGACAGCTTTCTATCTAAACTTTTGGGCGCGTTCTGCTCTTGTGCTATGGGGTATCGTAAAGTAAAAGGTCGATCCTTCACCAACCTCAGACTCCACCCAGACTTTACCGCCGTGTCGTTCTATAATCTTCTTTACAATGGCAAGTCCCATTCCCGTGCCGTCATATTCGGATCTCTTGTTCAGCCGCTGAAAAATTACGAAGATTCTGTCCACGTGACGAGAGGCGATGCCAATACCGTTGTCTCGAATGGAAAAAACCCATCCGTGAGCATTTCTCTCTGCCGAAACATGAATGTGGGGCCGTTTCCCACCGCGAAATTTCATGGCGTTTGCGATAAGATTCTGAAAAACCTGCAACAATTGCGTGGGATCTGCAGCAATTGTCGGGAGCGGATCGTGAGTTATCTCCGCGCTTGTCTCGATGATGGTTGATCGCAGATTTTCCAGTGTTTGATCTAATATTTGTCCACACTCTATGTGCTCTGAAATTTTTTCGCCAGTGGCAACACGGGAATACGTCAAGAGGTCTTGAATGAGCGCTTTCATGCGAACTGCGCCATCCACGGCAAAACGGATGTACCGGTCTGCATCTTCACCTAATTGGTGCTTATATTTCTTCTCCAACATCTGCAGACATGTGGCCACATTACGAAGGGGCTCCTGTAAATCGTGAGATGCTACGTACGCAAATTGCTGAAGATCTGCGTTCGACCTGCTTAGGTCGTCAAGTGTGCGTCTAAGCATATTTTCTGCATGCTTACGCTCTGTTATGTCCTGGACGTTGACGACGCGATACAGGACTTCGCCGGTTTCGTCTTTTACTGCCGTTGCATCGATAAGGACCGGGAAGACGGTCCCGTTCTTCCGAATATGTTTGGATTCCCAGATATGATGGCCTTTTTCATTCGCAATAGCGATGTGATCGGCAAGGCCTGACCGTTCGTCGGGAGCGAATACATCCAGAATGGGACGGCCTGTCAATTCCTCCAGAGTGTAACCGTGCATCTTGGCAAATTCCGGATTCATAAAGGCCAGAGATTTCTTGTCGTCACTGCTCACCACGATGCCCCATTGTGCATGCTCGAACACCTGGCCCCACTTGAGAAGCGCTTCTTCAGACTTTTTTCGTTGGGTAATATCTCGTATAACGACACACGATCGCTCTTCTCCGGCAGCATCGTGAAAGATGGCAGAGGATATTTCTGCCGGAAATGTAGTGCCGTCTCTGCGCATACAGTTCAACTCTCCTCGGAAACTCCTGGACTGCTTTTCTCGCTCGAAACCATCCAATTCCGGAGCAAAAATACTATCTCGGCTAAGCTTGAGCAGGTCGGGTTCCGAGTATCCGAACAGGGCGCATGCTGCAGAATTGGCCAATAATATACTCCCATCCGAAGGAGAGAGGAACAACAGACCATCAAGGCTGTTCTCGAAAATCGAACGAAATTTCTGTTCCGCCTGCCTTCTTTCTTCCACCTCGGCCTTGAGCTTTTCATTCGAATCCGCCAATTCCGCTGTGCGCTCTAGGACTCTTTGTTCAAGCTCCTGATTCAGCGCTCGTATTGCGGCTTCGACTCTCTTGTGATCGGTAAGATCGGTTATGAAGGAATAAAATACAGGCTCTCCCTTGCTATTCGTGGTGAGGTGTACGAGCAATTCGACGGGAACTCGGGTTCCATCTTTGCGGATGTACTCCTTTTCGTACCGCACTGGCGTTTTAGTGGCCCTGAGTTCAGCAAGCTTTGCTGATTCGAAGTCACGGTATTCCGGCGGTGTGAGATTCTGAAACCAGTCCATATGCCGCAGCTCTGCTTCCGTATAGCCGACCAGATCGCAGTACGCCTTATTAAAAGTGCTAATGGTGCCGTCCACATGACCCACCGCAAAAGGCTGCAATGCAGACTCCACAACACCGGCGAGAAAACGATTGCGTTCTTCGCTTTCACGGAGCTTGTCCTCAGCTTTCTTACGCTCGGTTATATCGTGCACCATTCCTATCGAACGAACGATCCGGCCTGATTTGTCCCGAATGTGATCGCATCTTTCGTGAACGGTACGAACTTCACTGTTCGATCTTCTGATCACTCTGTGCACGATCTCGTACGTGTCTCGCTCCTCGCGCAATGAACTCGAATAGGCTTCATCGACCGCGGCACGGTCGTCCGGATGTACAGCCTCGAGAAAGGCGCCATACGTTGCTTTGAATTCCTGCGGCTGTAAGCCGAAAATCCTGTAGACTTCATCGGACCAGGTGAGAATGTCATTGACAAGATCGAGCTCCCAGCTTCCAAGATGTGCTATTGCCTGGGACCTTACCAAACGAGCTTCGCTTTGCTTGAGTTCTTCTTCAGCCCGTTTTCGCTCGGTTATGTCGGTGATATCTGTGACAATTCCTTGGACGCCCACGGCCTTGCCGTGTTCCATAGTTGCCCTGCTGGAAGTTGTGACCCGACGGTACTCGCCCTGCTTGGTACAAATCCGGAATTCGTTTTGATAGATTCTTTCTTCAAGGCAATGCTGAATGCCTTCGGAGAACCGGGTCGCGTCCTCAGGATGAATGAAGGACGCGAAATATCGATTTACCAATTCCTGAGGTTCGTATCCCAATACAGAGGTTACCGGCTTGCTGACGTATGTGAGTTTCCCCTCGGCATCGATTTTGAAGATTATATCATTGAGATTGTCCACCAGATTTCGGTACTCTGCCTCTGACTTCCGTAAAGCTTCCTTCTCACTCGCCAACTCCCTGAACAGCAGTCTATAGGGCATCCTGAGACCTATCTCGATGAGTGCCCTATACAGGAGATAGAAAGCGACGATTTTGAGAAAATGCCCCAGAAAATTGGCAAACCCGTAGACACTGATATACAGCGTGAAGCTCAATTCGGAGAAGATGGTGACAACGATGGACCCGATAATCAGCCGAAGAACCTGAGCGTCAAACTCTTCCTTGCGTGCAAGGACAAAGATTAACGCACCTGAGAGAATCAGACAGATGGTATATTCGCTGACTATCTTGAACGTAGTCAGCCCGCTGCCTTCTACATAGCATGCGGGAAAAATCCTTAGATAAAAGATCGATAGAAGCAGAAACGAGAATATTGCCGAAAAGATCGCTATAAGGACAAAGACTCCAGGCTTTCGTCCAATAAATAGCGGAGCAACGAGAAGCGAAATGCTCTGCAGGTAACGAGCAGCGATCCATAGCTGAGTGGGTAAGTTGGCATCATGACTCGAGAAGATCCCCATACCCTTATAGGCAAACATATGGACCAGATCCAAACCAGCTACAAAGAAATAAGCTACACCAATGAAGAGGAAATAATTATTCCTCAAGAATTGCCGAACATTATATGCGATCAGAAAAATGCCGCAGCCGATTAAGATGCTGAAGATCTCTGCCAGACTATGGAAAAGTAGATAATCATATGTGCTTGTCAAATACAGGACCAGAAACGTAGCAACGATGAGAACCACACTCCGGTGTACTTCACGATTACCAATCAGAATTGCCATAAAGTCGGCCTTCTCCTTTGAGATTGTAGACTTCCGGTGATTCAAAAATCAGCTCCCAAACACTGTGGTTTATAGAAGTCGGATCTGAAAACCGGAATGAACGAGCAGAGCAGAGTAACTCCACATGATTTCTGAAATCGCATGATTCGGCAATCATCCTCTTGTCAAAAACAGATGTGATATGAGGTGCTTTGGAAGAGTCAACTCGTTGACTCAGTTCAACGCAGTGTACCTTCTGTCCCCCGTGCCCTATGCGGCAACGGGATCTGTGTCAACTATATAAATGACAAGATCCCAGAATTCCGAAAACCCACTGTATACTGAGCAGTGTATTCTTTTTCTGTAGCACTAACTGTCTCACGAGTCTCCCCAGAAACCAAATTTTTGTCAGGAGATTTGCGAAACAGGTCGATCCAATAAAGACTTTCGATATCTGGTCCTTGGAAAACTAAACTCGGTCAAAGGCATTCTATCAAAAGAAAGCCATTTTTTGAATTAATTTAGGGCATCGGCCGGACACCAGAGTACATTCTTTCACCACACGTCGTATTCCCGTGATTTTTCATTCCGGTCGCGAGAGCATCTTCGAATGCGAAAAAAGGTGTCAGAAAGATGGCTCTTTTCCGATATTATTATCCAACATCCGCACGTGGTTCAGTCCGTCCCAGTACCATATGAGTTTGTATGAACTTGGAGGCACAAGATGAAATCCATATATCCGCGACTTGCACTGTTAGCCGCTATGGTCTGTATAACCGGCATCTGGTCAGGTGTGAGTTCGGCTTCTGCTTTTCCGGAAGAGATCGTCGGCCCCATCACCGGGACGGTTGTTGCGGGCGACAGCAGAGGCGGTCTCATCGTTCGGAGTTCCCCTAATCCTGATGCAGGCATTATCGGAACTCTGGCAGTAGGAACGAGGGTCACCAATTTTCCCCGTTTCGAAAACGGCTGGGTCATGCTGAAAAGTCCCATGAACGGAGGCTGGATCCCCATTGACTCGCTCCAGCCGGTTCGCGGGATTGCAACAGTTGTATCTGTGGACAGGCCGGAGATGTGCCTCAGAGTGAGGTCAGGTCCAGGCACGCATTTTGACGTAGCAGGATGCGCACGTATGGGAGAACGCCTCAGGCTGTCAGGGTTCTGGAGCAACAGTAACTGGGCTGAAATAGAAGGACCGGTAAAGGGTTGGGTCTCTGCGGACCAGATACAAACGCCTTTCGTAATAGCGACTGCTCCTGCACCTCGAAGGACCATAGTCCGAGAGACGGTTGTTCCGGTCCCTGCCGCGACGTACGTGTATCCTGAAGCACGTCCTGTTTACTATCGTTCGTATCGGTATGGATATGGGTATCCTTATTATCGCCGCCATCATCCTTACAGATATGGCGGCTATCGCTACGGATCTCCCGGTGTCGGGGTTGTAGTGGGACCCCGGGGAGGCGTAGGCGTCCGTGTCGGCGGTGTCGGCGTGGGTGTCGGACCCCGAGGCGGAGTAGGTGTGAATGCCGGGGGTGTCCGAGTGCGGGTGCGTTAATCTCCTTCTGAACAACAGCACTGACCTGAAAATCGGGTCAGTGCCACCCGCAGCATCGGTCGTTTACTGTTCCCGTCAGACGCCCGCCCGTAAGCCTAAGATTCACTGATAAGCATTTTCTGGTCTGGCATAGACGAGACAAGCAAGAACGTCCTCGCGTTCGAGCCAAGGGTAGCCTTCGAGGATGGTATCAATAGTATCTCCCGCAGCAAGCATGCTCAAGATGTGCTCTACCGCCAGTCGACGACCACGAATTATGGGCTTCCCTCCAAAGATATTCGGGTTGACGGTTATGCGTTCCAGCAGTTCCTTTTCACTCATCAGTTGTTTCCTCTGCCGGATATTTATCGATCGGTTCAGTGATTGACTGTCAGGGGTAGACCCATTTCCGATCGGACCTCAAGGCATAGGCTTATAGCCTCCTTGATATTTTCCAGGGCTTCGTCCTTTGTCTTTCCCTGGCTCACACATCCAGGAATCGAGGGACATTCCGTTATCCACATTCCATCTTCGTCCCGGTCTAAGGTAACAAGGAATTTCATTGGTTGCTCTCCGCTATTGCGTGCTCAATAATTGGAGCTTTCGATTCAGTCAAGACTCCATTATAGTACGATTTGCTCATAAGTGGGTTGCGTTACCGCATTAACATTGGGAATTCCGCAATAAACCTTCTAAGCAGTTTTCTTTCGCGGATTTTCGCTACCAAGAGCTTCCCAGATTTTACTCATCTGCTCTTCTTTCAGCCCACATTCAGTGAGAATAGCTTCCAGCTTCTTAGTTCTTTCCTCGGATTCCCAGAGCCGTTCCAGGTCCAGTCTCAATCCTTGTCTGATGTAGAATTTGATGAGAGATTGATAACCCGGCAAATCCTTGGTTGGAGCGACACGCTTCAGGTCCTCCAAGACGTCTACAGGCATCCGAATTGTAATTGGTCTAGTCGGTCGATCCTTACTAGGTATCATCTTTTTCTTCATAGCGAAGCCTCTCTTTTTTTTCGAGTTCACGAGCTGAGATAATGCGCCAGGCATCATCTTCCTGCTCTGCGCCAACCACAAAGAGAGCGCGATTGGCTTTCGAATAACCTATGAAATCCCAACGTTGTTCTCCTTCAACACTGTCATCCTCAATCATTTCGTACAGGGGATCAAAAAAGACTTCGCAGGCTTCCTCAAACGAAACAGAGTGCTCGCGAAGATTTGTTTCAGCCTTGTTAGCGTCCCAGGTGAAAACAGCGTCTTGAAGGACATATCGCACATCCAGGGATTATTCCCTGTAAATATACTGTCAATACAATAAAAAAGAAGTTCCTAATGATCAAGGTTTTTTAATAATTAATTGACGATTTCGGTCCGTGGCGCATGTATTCGACCAAATTATCAACGCTCACATGATGTCGGAAGAAAAAGCTAAGTGATTATGAAATTCCAAACAACCATAAATCAGATGATTTGCAGGACCCTTCGCATAAGCATCCTCATACCATTTCGCAATTATGCATATAAGATGGCGCAGGCTGAGGTGTTCTGAGCGGAGTGATTAGACGGCTTTGCGTCGTCCGGAGCGAAGGATACCTCCAGCCTGCCAGATTACAAAAAGAAAAGCGAATCGGTATCAGAACCATCCGCAATGAGAATCCGAATGCGCGTGGAGTGTACGCTTATGTCAAAAATGACATAAGCAGGTCTGTGATTTCTTTGAAGATTATGGGCATGAACCTGTTAGAGTTCCCTTGATTCCAAGGGCTCGGGGTGGTAAATTTGTACGGATTTTGAATTAAGGCGGACGGGTTTGTTCAACAAGCACATTCGCCGATACAGGGCTCCTCTCCGGTGATTCAATCAATAATGAAAAGCCGGTTCAGGAAACGGTCCTGCAATCCCCACGGATATTCGTGCTACACGCGACCGAATAAAGACGTCTTTCTCCCGAGGAGAAACTTATGGATCTTAAATACGTCCGGACAACATGTCCTTACTGCGGATGCGGCTGTGAAATGCTGCTGGAAGTAACGGACGGGAAACTGACGAGTACGCTCCCGTCAAAAACCAATCCCATGAATCAAGGTAAATTGTGTATCAAGGGGTGGAATGTCCACGAGTTCGTGGAGAGCCCCAGAAGACTTACCAAACCCATGATCCGCAAGAATGGACAATTGGAAGAAGCATCCTGGGATGAAGCCCTGGATTTTGCCGCTGCCAGGTTGCGGGAAATAAAGGATACTCACGGGGGAGAGAGTGTTGCATTCCTGACCTCGGCCAAATGCACGAATGAGGAAAACTATCTGCTCCAGAAATTCTGCCGCGTAGGATTCGGTACGAACAATATAGATCATTGCGCCCGCCTCTGACACAGCTCCACGGTGGCAGGGCTTGCCGCCTCTTTCGGAAGTGGAGCAATGACGAATTCCATCCCTGAGATAGAAGATGCAGATTGCGTGTTCGTGATCGGTTCCAATACCACTGTTGCGCACCCTCTCATTGCATCCAGGGTCTATAAAGCAAAAGCAAAGGGTGCAAAGCTCATTATCGCAGACCCCAGGAGCATTCAGCTCGCGTCCGTCGCAGATATTCACGTGAGACAGAATCTCGGAACCGACGTAGCACTTATCAACAGCATGATGCATGTGATCCTTTCCGAAGGACTGGAAGACAAACAGTTCATAGAAGAGCGAACCGAAGGATTCGAACAGCTCCGGGAAGTGGTGAAAAACTATCCTCCCGAAAGGGCCGCTGAGATATGCGGTATTCCCGCTGAAGACATCGTGGCAATGGCCAAGACGTACGCAGGAGCAAAGCGTTCTTCCATTCTGTACGCGATGGGAATCACCCAGCATACGCATGGTGTGGACAATGTGAAGTCCCTTGCGAATCTTGCGATGATAACCGGTCACATCGGCAAGCCTTCCACAGGGGTCAATCCGCTGCGGGGGCAAAATAATGTCCAGGGTGCATGCGATATGGGCGGATTGCCAAACGTGTATCCTGCTTACCAAGCGGTTACCGACGAGGCAGTCAAAGCCAAGTTCCAGGATGCATGGCAGGCGGAGCTTTCAGGCAAAGTCGGCAAGACAGTCATGGAGATGATGAACGGCCTGGAAGACGGTTCCCTGAAAGCACTGGTAATCATGGGCGAAAACCCTGTAGGGAGCGATCCTGATGTGAATCACGTGCGGCATGCGCTTCATTCAGCGGAATTCCTGCTGGTAATGGACATATTCCTTACAGATACGGCGAAATTGGCGCATGTTGTGCTGCCCGGCGTCTCCTTCGCAGAGAAGGACGGAACATTCAGCAATACGGAACGCAACGTGCTGCGAGTGCGTAAGGCGATCGAACCGCTCGGCGATGCCCGGCCTGATTGGGATATTATCCAGGATCTCTCCACACGTTTCGGATTGCCGATGAACTACGATTCACCCAGTGCGATATTCGATGAAATAGCCAAAGTGGCACCGAGTTACGGCGGAATGAGCTACGAAAGGTTGGAGAAGGGCGGTATCCCGTGGCCGTGCCCGACTCCCGACCATCCGGGAACTCCGATTCTGCACACAGAGCGATTTACCCGGGGCAAGGGGCTGTTCCACGCAATAGAGTACCGGCCGTCAGAGGAACTCCGGGATGATGAATTCCCGCTACAGCTTACAACGGGCAGGTTCTTTCCTCATTACCACACGGGGACTATGACGAGGAATTCACCCACTCTGCATGCAGAAATGCCTGAAGGCCATGTGGAAGTGCATCCGGACGATGCAGCGAAACTCGGTCTCCAGAGCTACGACATGGCCAAGCTGATTTCTCGCAGGGGCGAAGTGGTCACCAGAGTGATGGTAACCGACCTGATCAAACCTGGTAACGTGTTTATGAGCTTTCATTTCATGGAGGCAAATGCGAACGTGCTCACGAATCCTGCTCTGGACCCGATCAGCAAGATACCCGAATACAAGGTATGTGCCGTAAGGGTTGAGAAGATGGATTCAGGAGACGCGGCGACTCAGTCTGCATGACTCGGAAGCGATCGCCTTTCGAGGGGGGAGTCGGGGGCATGGATGCTATCTTGAGGCCGGTCGGCAGTTTCGGACACAGCGGCGAATCAAGATAGCCAGCAAAGTCCTCCTTTCTTGAAGGGGGACTGCTAACGTACAGGGGAGATTTTCAATAGCATAGATCAAATCCACCCTTGTCCGCATAGGATTAACACAGGGTACCGGAACTATAGCCAGTGCCAAAAATTCTGTCCTCTTATCCCGCGTGTGAATTACAGGACATTGGTAGGGACCGGCGTCCCTGCCGGTCCATCATAGGGATATCATTTATAAATATTGAAGATGTGCCGGCACGGAGGCCGACACCTACCAATACTCTTTTTCTGAATCAGTTTTGGCAATTACTACAATTTCAGCAATATGATCGATGATTGTCATTGCGAGCAAAGCGAAGCAATCCCCGGAATCCTGCGCACGTGTCTCAGTCTTTCTGACAACTCCCCACGGAAAGCTTTACCCCGCCGTGAGAAAAATAGTTGAATCGGCCGCCTCGTACATACGTTATCACATCTATACCTGACTGTTCACCCATAGCCACTGCCATGGCGCTTGCACTGGATCGTGAGATCACCATGGGAAAGTTGCTGCGTGCCGCTTTCGTCAGGACCTCCGAAGTAATCCTTCCCGTGGTGAGAAGTAGCTTGTCTTTCGGGTCGATCCCCTGGAGAAAGCAGTGGCCGACTATCTTATCCACCGCATTGTGACGGCCCAGATCTTCGAGGATGATCAATGTCTCTTTATCCGTCGCCGCGGATGCAGCATGCACTCCTCTGGTAATACTATAAATTCCGCGGAAGGTGTCCAGCTCACGCATTCGGTCGAGAATGCATGAGGTGGAAATCTGAAGGGGCTCTCGCGTTCCGGCGCGGGGAGCCGCAGCTGTTTCCACGGAAAAGACCAAACCGCCTGCGCACCCTGATGTGAGCATACCCCTTTTTTCCACCTTCTCGAGGCGTTCGTCCGGAACATCCAATTCGAGACGAATCAGTCTATTGCCGTGATCTACCGCACATTCCAGGATCTCGGATGGAGACAAGAGCACTCCCTCGGAAACCATGAAACCAACAAAGAGTTCCCGTAAATGAGTTGGCAATGTGGCCATCGAGAGGATTTCTCGGTCGTTTACAAAGAGCGTGTAAGGAACTTCGCGGGCGAGGTGTATAGTCCTGGCCTCCAGATTTCCGTCGGTGTATCTTTGTCCGGGTCTTTCTATGGTAAGCTTTTCACCGGAGTGGTCCTGACTGTTGCTCAACCGGTGCTCCTTCGTCGGATTAGTACGGTCTTAATGTTCCGCAGTGTCTTTGGGGTCCTGTGTCGTAGCCGAAGTGCCAAACAGATCTGAAAACTGTGTATCTGTAAACTTCTCACATCGATTTCGAAGTCGTGTATAGGTCCAGAGGAGTTCCAGGCCTTCTCTGGTAAGCTTGGACCCCTCGCTCGTTCGCTCGACTATTTTAAAACCGCAGCGTTCTTCTGTAGCCTTTATCTTACCCCACACAGCGCGAAAAGGTTGTTTAAGCTTTTGAGCGGCCTTGTTGATGGAACCTGTTTCGAGAATCGTTTGCAGAATTCTTAGCCTGCCAGTACCTATCACAAGCTGGCCTTTGTCATTTTCGATCCAGATTTTGGACCGGACTCGAAGAACCATGAATCAGAGCTCCTTCCGTGCCGTCGGGAAGATCGGCGAAGCCTTTCAACAGAAAGTCGTCCCCCCTTGCGCTTCACAATGCGGAAAGATGACAATCCGTAATCCTGCCGCATGGTTATTACTATATACCATGAAAATATTGTTCAGACGATATATCACAGAGGATCTTGGCTCATTGCATTATAGCGCTGTTACTCCTTTTGCTGCAATTTCCTCAAGAGGTTTTCTTCGGAATTCCACAGCAGCACTAATGATACTGCTGCGGATGTATCGAATACGTTTCCTTCAGTCTTCGCATAAACTCTGCAGGATCGTTTTCATAATACGACTTTCTGATCCGGGGAAAAATGCGGTCTATGTAACAATCATCACATAGCGTCTCGTCATTGAGCTTTCTCTCTTCTCCAGGATCGATCGTGCGCTTGCATTTGTCACAAAACATGCTCACGTTTCCTTTCTGCGTCTGTCCGGTCTCAAGTGATTCGCTGCATTCCGGGTGTTCCTCCCGACCATTCCCTTACCCCCGATAGCGATCTATTTCGTTCACCATATCATGGGAGCTACCGGAGAGCATACTTTTGTTCGTTTAACTGCCGGATAATCCGCGCTAAAAAAATCCCCGAAGCGTTCCGGAAATCCGTTCCAGGCTCAAGAGATTGTGGCCGGACAGAAAATAGTCGATGTGGGGAAGCGCCACACGCATTCCTCTACACGTAGGTTCATAAGAAGCGCTGCCTAACAGCGGATTGATCCAGATCACTCTATACGCCCGGCGATGGATCCTGGAAATCTCCTGCTCCAGGATTCTCGTATCCCCTCTATCCCAACCGTCGGAATGTATGAGCAGGACCGTGGAAGCTCCCAGGAGCGACCCCCATTCGCGATTAAACTTGTGCAGACATTGGCCGATCCGAGTTCCACCCGACCAGTCTCGAACACTTTCCGATATTTGATGAAGAGCCCTGCCAAACGGTAATCGTTTCAAATAAGGAGTAATTCTGTGCAACTCCGTGGCGAAAACAAAGCTTTCCACCTTTGTAGGCAGGTTCTGCAGTTCCTTTATGAATCCCAGGATGAACCTCTGGTACGGATTCATGGAGCCGCTCACATCACAGAGAAAAACAATACGCCGGATCTTTTGTCTCGGTGCAATGCCCGGAAGTTCGTACAATTCCCCGCCGTACTTCAGATTACGCCGGAACATCCGTCTGAAGTCGAGAGCGGTGGATGCTCGCACCGGACGGCTCCGGCGGGACGCACGTCTGAGCAGCGGAGCGAGGATTTCTCTGATGAGCTGTGCCATGCGGGGATCGAAATCTTCAGACACATCTTTGAAATCCTGCTGTTTCAGAATTTCCACCGGAGAGTAGATGACGTAAGGTTTTGCATTCCGAGCTTCACGCTCCCGAAGATCGGAATCCACTGCTTCTGCTGGAAAAACTTCTACTTCAGAAGACTGCTGATACGGATCCGTTTCGGCTTCGGGATGCCCATCATCGCCCGTTTCGTCCGAAACTTCCTCTGTCCAGAATTGCGCAAACAAGCGCTCGAAGAGAGCCCATTCATCGACTCTCGTCGTGAACACTGTTCTCAACGTCGCTTTGAAATCGTCGCGATTTTCTATTCCCACATGGATGATTCCCTGAAGCGCGTCCATTACTGCGGGAATCGAAATTGAAAGACCGTTTTTTTTCAGCACACGACTGAAGAGTATGACAGCGCCGGCAAGAGAATCCCTGGGAATGTGGGAAAAATGGGCGTCTGATGTTTCATGATCGCTCAGCACAGTTTCTCCAGCACGTCCGTTAACATGGTCTGCCGGAATCCGGTTTCATTCCAAAGCTCGTGGAAGCGCATCAGGTCCTCACGATACTTGAGAATGCATCCAAGCGTTTCCTGAATCGTCTCCTCGTCCAGTGAAGTCCTATCCAGAGCCAGCAGTGCTGCGGCCCAATCGAGACTTTCGGCCACACCCGGTCTCTTGAGAAAATCCTGGGATCGTAACCTTTGCATAAAGAGTGCAACTTGAAGAGCGAGCGATTCGCTAACCGCAGGCATTCTTGCACTGATTATCTCTCGCTCCTTTTGGGGAGTGGGATAGTCTATCCAGTGGTAGAGACAGCGGCGCTTCAATGCATCATGAATATCCCTGGTACGATTTGAGGTCAGTATCACGAGCGGTTTGCGGACTGCTTTGAGCGTTCCGATTTCCGGGATGGATATCTGAAAATCGGACAGTACTTCCAGGAGCAAGGCTTCGAATTCTTCATCTGAACGATCTATCTCGTCTATAAGCAGGACCGGTTCCTTGTCCCTGGCTGAAAGGATGGCTTCCAGAAGCGGTCGTTTTATGAGGAATTCTTCAGTAAAAATTGTCTTACCGAGCAATTCTTTTTCGGTTCCACACTGTTCGCCCAACTTGATCGCGAGTATCTGTCTCGGATAATTCCATTCATACAAGGCATGATTGGCGTCCAAGCCTTCATAGCACTGTAACCGAATGAGTTCTGTTCCCAGTACTCGAGCCATTACTGCGGCAGTTTCGGTTTTCCCGACCCCGGGCTCTCCTTCCAGGAACAAAGGTTTCTTGAGTGTCCAGGCCAAATACAGAACTGTAGCCAAGGACCGATCGGGTATGTACTTTTCATTGAGTAAACGTTGCTGCAAAGATTCTATGGAATCGAACATAGAGTTTTCCGTTCCGCGCATGATTTCTGATCTCAGGTTGAAACCTGGACATGATCTATTGCAGATGCAGCGCATTTGGGATCGCTGCGTGAATTCTCAAAAGCCGTTTTCAGGATATCGACCGCTTTCTTCAGGTCAGCGTCAGTGTGATCGCTCATCAGAGTGAATCTCAAGCGTGCGGTTCCTTCCGGCACCGTGGGAAAACGTATGCCGTGCGCAAAGATCCCTCCATCCATGCACGCGGTGCTTATACTCATGGTTCTGCCGGAATCCCCGATCATAACGGGTACTATGTGAGAGGGCGGAGTGTCGAGAGAAAACTCCTGACAAAGCAAGCCGTTGAACACCTCGCTATTATGGGCAAGACGCGCTCTCCTTTTGTCTCCTTCAGGTGAGATCACGATCTTGAGCGCTTCCAGAGCAGCCCCAATTGTCGCGGGCGGGGCCGCGGTGGTGTAGATCAGAGACCTTGCCCTGTTCACGATAAGCTCGATCAGCGATCTGCTTCCGGCAACGTACGCGCCACCAGTCCCGGCGGCTTTCCCGAGAGTGCCCATCTGAATTTCCGGAACGACCCCCATTTCCGAAGCCAATCCTTGGCCGCAAGGCCCGAGAACGCCCGAAGCGTGGGCTTCGTCAACCATGAGTGAGGCTCCCCATTTCCTGCACAGGGAATCGATCTCTCGCAGAGGTGCTCGATCTCCGTCCATGGAAAATACCGACTCCGTTACTACAAGCTTTCGCCTGAATCCGGGTAATCGAAGAGCATCCTCAATGGAATTCAAGTCAAAATGGGGGTACACAATCACCCGGCTCTTTGCCAGGCGGCATCCGTCAATGATGCTGGCGTGATTCAGTTCGTCGCTTACGATCAGATCGTCCGGTCCCATCAGACAGGAAATCACCCCCACATTTGCCTGATACCCACTGCCGAAAAGGACTGCTGCCTCCACTCCTTTCCATTCGGCAATAAAACGTTCCAGCTCACGATGAATTTCGGTGTTTCCGGCAATCAGCCGAGAAGCTGTGGAACCTGCGCCGAATTCGCGAACCGATCGGACCGTAGCTTCGATTATTTTCGGATGTCCTGCCAGACCCAAATAATTGTTGCTTGAAAAATTCAGGGCCTCGCGGCCGTTTACGTGAATAATTCTGCCCGGAATGCCCGAGACATCCGGCATGAGCCGATACAGATTCCTTTGTTTCAAATCCCTGATATCTGAAGTCCATGGGCTGCTGTCCGCCCGCAAGCTGACCATTGTGCTGTCTCCGAAATCTCTTCTTATCATGGTGGAATAAGAATATATGAAAGGCATGGTAACCCGTAGCCTTGTACTCTGTAAACGATTTTTGGTGACTGTTTCCGCTCCAAATGCTATCAGATTCTAATGTCTTCTGTCGAAGAGCCGGACGACCCCAGGAAGTGGGACGCCGTGGCTCGTTTCGTAATCAGAATGAGACTGAAAAGAGCAATACGAGCATATCATGAAAATTACGTTTTGGGGGACGAGAGGATCGATAGCTTCTCCAGGCCCGGAAACCGTTGTGTACGGTGGAAACACCACCTGTCTCGAACTGAATCTGGCATCGGATTGTATCATCGTCATTGATGCAGGCACAGGCATTCGACGTTTGGGCGACCATCTTCTAAAACGCAGTGAGAACACCTGTATACACCTTCTGATAACGCACATCCACTGGGATCATGTTCTGGGTTTTCCCTTTTTCGCTCCTCTGTTCACACCGAGCTGTCACATTGAAGTGGACGGATCTCCGAGAGCAATGGAAGGTCTCCAGCGAGTGTTCAGCTCGAATTATATCGATGGGACGTGGCCTCTCCGGTTCGAGGACCTCAAGGCCCGCATAGAACATTCTCAGAAACTGCGCAACGGTTCGGTAGAGATTGGCGGTACCCTGGTTGAAAGCCACAAGATCCAGCATCCACAAGGCGGCGTAGGGTTCAAATTTACCGAAGAGAAGAAAACATTCGTATTCATCACGGATAACGAACTGCTCGACCAGGGCTGGTCCGGCACCAGCTTCTCGGATTTCGTATCCTTCTGTTCGGGTGCAGATCTCCTTGTGCATGATTGTCAGTACACCACGGCTGAGATTCGAGATCGTCGCGGATGGGGACATTCCGACGTCCGTTCCGTGTCTCGACTGGCTGTTGAAGCAGGCGTCAAGAGACTGTTTTTGTTCCACCACGATCCCTGGCGGACCGATGAGGGAGTCGCGTCCATGGTTCAGGAATGCTCGGACCTGGTTGCCTCAAAGGCGGCCTCAATCGAAGTGGAAGGAGCACGTGAAGGACAGATCCTGGATTTGTGATCAACTACCTATAGTTCAGTATCATGAAATGAAAACATTCTACAGGGCATGTTGTGGCAATAGTTCCGTGTAGTGAGTTTTCTAATACTGAAAACGGTCTTTTTCTTTGTTGACATTTTCATACCATATCCGTAGACTTTTCGGATAATCACCGAGCGGACGAAAACTCGATACTCTTTTCCTCAGTCGTTTGAAGAAACAAAAGTTTCTTACACATATGCGTGACCCCAGAGTGCTGGATCGTACATAAAAGGAGGACAAACATGAAGAACGTCCTGACGGCTATGGTACTATTCGTCGTCTGTCTCGCAGCGTGGGCCGGCTCTCCGGCAATGGCTGAGGAACCGATTCTCATCGGTGTGCCCACTTCACTGACGGCTCTCGAAGGCAGAGAATCGCTGAAAGCCGTTGAAATGGCAGTGGCCGAGATAAACGCAAAGGGAGGGGTGAAGGTCGGCAACTCGAAACGAGAGCTCAAACTCGAGACAATCGACCTCCGTGATTTCTCCCCTGGAGTTCCTGTGCAGGAAGCTTTGCTCGGAATAGAGAAGATCATAACAGAAAAGAAAGTTGCCGCCATTGTCGTTGGGCCGTTCCGATCGGAAGCGTTGTTGGCCGGCATGGATCTTCTCGCCAAGTACAAAGTACCTATGCTCGGCACTATCGCTATGACCCCCAAGTCGGAAGAAAAAGTAAAAGCGGATCCGGAAAAATATAAATACTGCTTCAGAGTATGTTTGAACGCTGTATATCTGGTGAAATATCTCGCGCAATCGCTTGGTTCCCTGAAGAATGATTTTGGATTCAACAAGATTTTCGCGATGCATCAGGATGTTTTGTGGGCCAAAGCCACCGCGGAAGGAACCTTGAAAGTGGCTTCAGGGCAGTTCGGATGGGAAAATTTGGGAACCGAGGCGTACCCCACGGGTTCGTCGGATTTTTCCGCTGGACTTAGCAAAGCAAAAAGCAAAGGTGCTCAGGTCATTCTTCCAGTGTTCGACATGGCCCAGAGCGGTATTCTTCTCAAACAATGGCAACAGATGAAAATCCCTGCAATGGTGGCAGGGTTCATTTCTCCCATGGCGGGGCCGGGCGCATGGAAAACGTTTGAAGGAAAAATAGGCGGACTTCTCAATACCACATTTGAAATCGGCAGTGCCATTCCCACCGAAAAATACGCTCCCGCGAAAAAATTCTACGACGACTACGCGAAAAAATACGGAACACCTATGGAAGCAGGGCACGGCCCGGCTCCCTCGTACGATTCCGTGTACATTCTCGCTGAAGCAATAGAAAGAGCCGGTACGCTGGATCCGGACAAACTCGTTGCAGAGATAAAGAAGACCGACAGAGCCGGAGTTATCGGACGAATCAAATTCGATGACGGTAATCAGGTGATTTACGGGAACGACCCCACGCAAACAGCGTGTGGATGCATCTTCCAGTGGACCGATGACGGCAAACGCGTAATCGTATTCCCTGAAGCGCTCGCAGAAGGCAAAATCAAACTCCCCAGTTGGGTAAAAACATCTAAATAGTCTCCTGATGGCTCATCGGATTGCGTCATAATTTATGACGCTCCGATGAGTTTAACCCGAGAAACAGCCTTAATCCGAAAGGCAGCATCCATGCTGGAAGTCACTCTCATCTACGGATTTGTCAACAGTATCATTCTGGCCCTTATCGCCCTGGGATTCAGTCTCACTTTCGGCATCAGCGGCGTTTCGAATTTCGCGTACGGCTCTTTGTACGTGCTTTCCGGTTACGCTGTATGGATATTCATGCACAAGCTGCAAATACCCTTTGTGTTTGCCGCGATCTTGGCCGTAATTCTCTCATCCGCGCTGGGACTCGCGTTGTACCACTTTGTTCTGCTGAGGGTCAGAGGCCTGGTCATATCGGAAGTCATAGCGACCTTCGGAGTCGGCCTGGCGATTCTGGAACTCTTCAGGTACATGGGGTTTACGGGTTTCGAGTACACCCTGCCGGTCTTCACAGACGGGAGCATCGAAATCGGAAACGTGTACGTGGATCATCAGAGACTCTGGATAATCGGGTTCGGCATTGCTCTGGCTGTAGCGCTCTATTTCTTCACGCATCATACCAAGCTGGGATTGGCATTCAGGGGAATAGCGCAGGACGAAAAAACCGCGTTGTCCCTCGGAATCAATGCCGACAGAATTGCCGGGATCAGTGTGGCGTTCGGTTCGGGACTTGCGGCTGTTGCAGCCATATTGATTCTTCCTCGCGGCACCATATCGGTGAATGAGGGATACGACGTCCTGATAAACGCCATGGCAGTGTGCATTATAGGAGGCTTGGGAAGTACTGTTGGGGTGATTGTGGCATCATTCCTCATCGGTTATGCGCAGATGATCACGGATACTCTGTCAGGCCCGCACTGGAAGATGATTGTTTCGCTTGTGGCCATTTTCATCATTCTGGTGGTCAAGCCATCGGGTCTCTTCGGAAAACAAAAGGAACTCGAAGAGCGGATATAGATTCAGTCAATGAATGCAACGCAAGTAGCCCTAAAGAGAAGAAAAGAACGGATCGACCGCGGAATCAAGGTGCGATCGGACGACATCTTTGCACTCACTTCGTACAAAGAGATGCTGTACGTTTCAGTACCTCCGGTACTTCCTGTGGCAGTGCTTCTTGTCCTGCCGCTGGTTCTACCGCCGTACTGGCAAAAAGTGCTGATATCCACCGCAGTTTTTGCTTTGCTGGCCATAAGCTGGGACTTCCTGGTTTGTGTGGGAATGGTATCTCTCGGTCAGGCGCTGTTCTTCGGTGTGGGTGCATACGTGGCCGGGGTGTTGGACCACTATGCAGGTCTTCCCATCTGGCTCGGCATTCCGCTTGCCACCGTAATAGGCGGCGGATTGTGCACGGTATTCCTGATACCGGTCCTCAGGCTTCGCGGTGTGTATTTTTCCATGGTCACCCTTGTGTTACCGCTTATGCTGGAACGAATCGTGGAAGCCACCGGTGCATTCGGTGGAACTGAGGGACTTACCGGTCTGAAATCGTTCCCGAACCAGTGGATCGAACAATATCTCATTATTGTTGCGGTCCTCGTAGCGCTCTTCGGATTCCGTCGATTGATGACTACGGATTATGGGCTTGTCCTGAAGGCGATCCGAGACAACGACCGATCGGTTATGAGCGGCGGTCTCAACATTTACTGGTTCAAGGCGCAAGCGCTGTTCATCACCGGATGCATGGGGTCGTTCTGCGGAGCATACATGACCCATGTATACATGTTCGTCGGAATGCCCTCTTTTGCGCTGGACTATTCCATACTTCCCCTGGCTTCGGCAGTGGTGGGAGGAATGGGGACTTTTGCCGGCTCGTTTATCGGCGCATTTATCCTCGTGCCTCTCTCTGAAGCGCTGAGAGGGATAGGCGGCCTTCGAATAGTCTTCTATTCGCTGTTTCTTGTTGTCTTTATCGTGGCTTTACCGGAAGGCATATTCCACTACGTGCAAAGAAAATACCAGCAATTCGAACGCTGGGTGACCGTTGACAAATGACTTATACGGATTTGCTCTCAAAGAGATAAAATCTGGGAAACACTTCTTACAAGAAGGGTTTTCCGGATGTTACTGCTTTGAAAGCAAATTGATATTACAAGTGCAGGCTATTCTTACATGGATGAGATATCTCCCGTTGACAGTGGCCGACCCCTCTTGAAGGTCCGGGATCTGAGTAAGAGCTTCGGTGGAGTTCGAGCTGTAATTGCAGCGACTTTCGACCTCCACAAAGGTGAGCTTCTCGGAATTATCGGGCCGAACGGGTCAGGGAAGACGACTATGGTGAATCTCCTCACCGGGTTCGTCAAGCCGGATTCAGGAGTAATCGAATACGAGGGCCGCAACATAACCGGATGGATGCCCTACCGCATAGCGCGGCTCGGTATCGCCCGAACATTTCAGATGATCCGGCCCTTTGCGGAACTGGCTGCGTTCAAAAATCTCGTCATTCCGCTTTACTCTCCTCGCGTGAAGAGTCTCTCCGGCGGAAAATATGGTGACAGGGACGCTGTCGCAAAAGATCTTCTTGAAGAAGTGGGGTTCGAGCGAGAGTCCTCGGTCACGTACAAAGCCGCGGGCAGTCTGCCCCACGGATATCTCAAACGCCTTGAACTTGCAAAGTGTCTTGCGCTGCGGGCTGACCTGATCATACTCGACGAGCTCTTCTCAGGATTGAGCATAGCCGAACTCGCGGGTATCGTTCCCATCATCGAGAAACTCATGGTTGAAGGCAAAACCATAATTATGATCGAGCATCGTCTCCGTGAACTCTTTCGTATCGCTGATCGGGTTTTGGTCCTGAATTACGGCATGATTATTGCCGATGGAAAGCCGGCCGCGGTCATGGAGCAGGACGAAGTCAGACAAGCGTACCTGGGATCAGAATAAATGCTTGAAGTATCAAATCTCATGGTCTTTTACGAAAACGCCCTCGCGCTGAACGACTTCAGCATGAAGGTGACGAAGGGATCTATAGTCGCTATAATAGGTTCCAACAGCGCGGGCAAGACGACCCTCATGAACACCCTTTCAGGGCTGATCATCGATACCAAGATAAAAGAGCAGCGCAAGGGCGGGGAACGGATAACGCTGTACGGGACTATCAGCCTGGATGGCGAAGATATTACCGAGCTCTATCCCAGCGAACGGGTAAAGAAGGGAATGGTGCTCTGTCGGGAGCGTCATCCGATCTTTCCCGAATCCGATCTTGTGGAAAATTTGCGTATTGCCGCGTATCTCAGGGCTAGATCGGAACTGAAAGAAGCAATCGAATACGTGTTTCACCTGTTTCCGACCCTTATGAGGCTCAAGACCAGAAAGGCGGGTTTCTTGAGTGGCGGGGAACAGCAAATGCTTACGATCGGAATGGCATTGATGGTAAAACCTCGCTTGCTTCTGCTTGACGAGCCGCTCCTGGGTCTGAGTCCCCTCATGCAAACAACTCTCGTGGAAGCCATCAAAAGGATTCGCACTGAAACAGGGCTTACTATTGTCATAACCGAACAGTTCGCCAGACCGATACTCCCCATGATTGACCATGGGTACATCATAGAAAACGGAATGCTCACTTTGGACGGCTCAGGTTTGGAGTTGATGGAAAACCCGGAAGTCAGGGGTGCCTATTTCGGAGTGTAACAGGATTCACGATTATGGCGTCGTTACCATTCCCAAGTATTTTCAAGTCTTTTTCGGCTATGGCCGCGAAGTATCCAAACAAAATCGCGGTTTCTTTCCTGGGGACCTCTTTCACGTACTCTGCGCTCTTGGGATTGGCAGAGCGATTTGCCGCAGGTTTGGCGACGCTTGGCATTCGCAAAGGCGATCGCGTCATCATGTACATTCCCAATTCGGCTCAGTTCGTGGTTTCCTGGCTGGGGATTCAGCGGCTCGGAGCAGTTGCAGTTCCTATTACGCCGATCTACACGGTGGTCGACTTACGCTATATCGCAAACGACACGGGTGCAAAAGCCATTGTCTGTCAGGACAGAAACTACGGATACGTCAAACAGGCCATGCAGGATACTGCAATACGGACCGTTGTGGTAACGAATGTGGCGGATCTGTTGCCCCTGTGGAAACGGGCGTTCGGATTCATTGCAGATAAAGTTCCCGCAGGAAAAGTAGAAAAAGCTCCTCACGTGGCCTTTCTCAGGAATTTGGTGACCAAATCGCATCCTTCAGCACCCGACCCGCAAACCCGAGAAGACGACGTAGCCGAAATCCTGTACACGGGCGGAACCACGAAACATCCGAAAGGTGTTCCCCTCAATCAGGGGCTCTTCCTGGTGTCTGCCGAGGAGCAGCTCGGCGTAAGGGACGCACTGTTCCCCAAGGATCAGGATGTCATTCTGGGCGGCGCACCTTTGTTCCATATTCTCGGCCAGACCTGCAGCCTGTCCACCATAGTGGTGGGTGGCGGCACGCTGATTCTGCAGCCGCGGGTGAATCTCGATGCAGTGTTCGATTCCATCAGCTCGTTGAAGGCCAAGAGCCTCATTGGAGTCCCTGCGTTTTACCGCATGATTCTCGAACACGACAGAGTGGACCAGTACGATCTTTCCAGTTTGAAGTATTGCTTCTCTGCGGGTGACGTGCTCCCCATAGAAGTTGCCAAACGTTGGAAAGCTCGTTTCGGGCTGGATATCTATCAGGGCTATGGAGCAACGGAGACCTGCGGTGGTATTGTCATGAGTCCAACGGATCGGGAAACTCCGCCGCTCAGCATGGGCCTCAAAGTGGCCAGCAAAGAAATCAAGATTGTTGAACCGGGTTCCACGGAACCGGTGAACCAGGGAGATCCGGGAGAGTTACTGGTTTCTTCGGATCGCATGGTTCAAGCATATTTGAACAAACCCGAAGAGACAGCCGGGGCATTTGCGGAGATCGACGGCCGGTTGTGGTATCGCACATCGGACATTGTGCGCCAGGACGAAAACGGATTTCTCTATTTCGTAGACCGCACGGTAGACACTATAAAGCACAAAGGATACAGGATTTCGGCATCCGAAATTGAAGCGGTATTGCAGGAACATCCCGCGGTGATCGAGTCCTGTGTCGTAGGCATCCCCGATCAAAAGGTCGGGGAACGCATCAAGGCATTTGTTGTGCTCAAGAAAGACGTAAAAGGCATAACCGGGTACGAATTGACCAAGTGGTGTCGGGGCCGCATGGTTGCTTACAAGATACCGCAATACATAGAATTTCGGGACATGCTCCCCAAGTCCAAAGTTGGCAAACTGCTGAGGCGTGAAATTCGCAGCGAAGAAAAAAAGCGGCGGGAGACCTAGTAAGGTCTGTAAAACGGTAGTTTAATCAACGTACAGTTGCGTTATGATGACTTCTTGCCCGACACGCCTATAAATTGCCGATAAACGTGGGGTGCCGGCCAATCGGTTCCGCTTTTGTACGTGCATATAATATATTACATTATCTATGATTCTGACTGAACCTTTTATTCCTTTGCCATGATGTGCCAGGTGCCAAACGAGCGCTTCGTATGCGTCATCAAACCGATAGATAGTCTTTCTGTATTTGATGATCGCCTCTAAGACTTCAGGTTCTTCGACTACAGTTCGTAACCCCTGGCCGCCTCGCATCAACCATACTCTACACTAGGAATGTCGTGACATAATGAAATCATCAAACCGTTTTTCATCTTTGCTTGTAATCTTGTCCGGCACCGCAAGAACTGCGTAAAGTGGAATCTCTTCACCGTTTTTTGCAGTCTCCCAAACGGCATTATGAGACAAGTCGCTGATTTCCTTTGCAGTACGTCGACAAACAGTCTGAGCCATGTCGTTAATCAGCTCTTTTTCCTCGGCCGTGAAGACTTCCTCGTCTGGAGCTTTTAGAACGATATAGTTGCGAATGATGCCTTTGTAGTATTCTCTTTCCTCAATAAGAATAGCTTTCTCAGCCTCCAACTCCTCAAGAACGGTCAAAATTCTTTGCGGAACGGGCCCATATTGACGTTTGACATACTTAGTACTTCCGCTCAATGATTTGCCGAACTTAAGAAAAGCAAAGGTATCCAGGTACCAAAGGATTTTGTTTAGCTTAGTAGCTCCGAAGGCAGATTCATTCTTGCATATGTCGCAGATATAATGAACTAATTCTTTAAGACGTTCCATGGGTCTCCTCTCCTCCTCTGCGCTCAAGGCGCACGATGAGTACCCACGAATACGGTAGATCTTGTTTTGGGTTAAGTCAATCATTTAAACTTGATATCGGTGGTCCTCTATGTTTGTGAAGTTCATGTTTACATTTTAATATTTTAAATATATTAATCAGATATGTAAATTTTCTAGGCATTTACTTTTGGAATGCAGGAGCGTCGACTTTGAGCATTCTCATTCCCTCTGTTCAAGCCTATCTATAATTGTCTTCCTATTTCACATCGTTGTCCCTCAAATTAAAGGTTCGTCCTGAATATTTTTCTTTTTCACAAAGATATTGACATTCTTTAAATGTATGGATTAGAATGGCCAAACCGGTATGCCGTGGTTGATACTGCTTCGCATCTTCTTTTTCATGGCTGCCGCTATGGAGCTGAAGCAGTCACGCTGCATCGGTTATGCGCAGCTCTCTTTGCTGCTTTAATGTATTGAAGGAGCGTTGGTCGTTCCCTCCCAAAAACGTGCGGTTATGCGCAATTGGAACAGAGCTGAGTTTCGCGGATAGAGACATTCGACGAACCTGTGGCAATGATTCTGCAGACGCGCTTGGGACGGTACTCAATCGTTTTTTAGCGATAAACGACGCCCGCTTAGACCGATACAAGAGATCGACGGAATAGGAAGGGCAATCCCGGAATGACGAAGTTTTCTACCGAAGCGAAGGTCGGGATTTTTTTCTTGGCTATGGTAGCGATCTTTGCCTATGTATGGTTCAAGGTTCTGGATTTGTCCATATCTGAAGGGTTTATTCTCAAAGCTCGGATGAAATCCGCTGAAGGGCTTGCTGAGGGAGCTTCCGTGCAGATTGCCGGGATAAAAGTCGGAACCGTGAAGGACGTCAGACTCGATCCGGAATCGGATAAAGCCCTCATAATCATGGAGCTGAAAAACGCTTACAGGAATATGATCCCCGAAGATTCCCGAATCAGCCTGAAGACGAAAGGGCTGATGGGGGACAAGTACGTAGTCATAGAGCCGGGTCGCCCGAATGCGAGAAAACTCAAGCCAAACGAGGAATTCCAGGTAGTCCAGGAGCCGACGGATACGGAAAAGGTCCTGGAGACCATGAGCGTTGTTGCCCAGGATCTTCAAGTATTGACCCGTGAGGCACGCAAGAAGATTGTGGACGAGAAAGGGGCCGAGAAGCTCGAGAATATAATCGATAATGCCAACTCTTCATTCAAAGATCTCAAGGAAATTCTCGGAACCAACAAAGAAAAGATCAATACCATCGCGTCTAATACGCAACAGGCAACCAAAGATCTCAGTGACATTACGACCCGCAACAGGGAGAAGATTAACCGTACCGTTGATGAGATGGAGAAATTCTCCAAGAGCATGGATAAAACCAGCGACAAATTTGCCCGCGCGGCAACCGAATTGGAATCTCTCACAAAGGACGTGCGGCAGGGAAGAGGGACGCTGGGGAAAATGGTCACGGATGAGACATTGTACAGAGACGCTCAGGGGCTCATGCGAGATCTGAGAGGTCTTTCCAGGAGTATCCAATACGGTCCGGGCACTGTCGGCCGCCTGATAAACGACCCCGAGATGTATTATGAAGCCCGCCGTGCAATCCGCAATATGAATAAGACGGCTGAAGACATCTCCGAAGCGACCCCCATCAGCACACTGGCTACTATTCTCGGGGCAGTGCTCAAGTAAGGAGCGGCCGGATGAAACCGGCGAAACCATTGCAGGAGAACTTCCACACCGGAATAGAACCCCGCTATGGGGATGAAGTGCAAAAGGTATCGTCCAGATATTTCTCTTCACGAATTCGCTCGATTGCTGCCATTCTCATCATCTCACACTTCATCGCGGTTTCCTGCGCATGCGCCACTGCGTATGATTTTCTGAGATTCACGAAACCGGGAAACGTATTCGGCGTAAGCCCGGATCTCATGACTCGATCCATGAATCCCTGGGCTCCGGACAACATCTGGACCCTTGGAGAAGGCTGGGGATTCCCTCCATTTTATTATCGGACCAAAGTCCCGGGTGTATTCGATAGGACGGATTTCTTTTATCCCCTCGGCCGTTCTGAAGAGTCCACGTTTCAGAGCAAATTGAAATTCGATCCGTTTTTCGAAAATCGCTGGTCAAAGATTCCGCCATTCGACGGTTATTCACGCGTACTCACGGTTTACAAAGGACGATCCGATCTAGGCCAGGACTATTGGGGTTTTTTCCCTTTTTACGGGCACATGTACCGGCGCTTCGGAGTGGATAAGAGTTCTTTTTTTCTGTTTCCCCTGTATTACGAATACTCGTACGACGATGAGCACACTACGAAGTTTTTATGGCCCATCGGCACGTATGCCAACAGTCCGGGCCGCCAATCCTTGAAGATATGGCCTTTATTCGGAAAAGATCAGATTCGGAAAGATTATTCCAGTTGGTTCCTTTTGTGGCCCTTAATTCAGAAGACGGAAAAATACCAGGGAACCGAGCAGTTCAGTTCGTTCCTGGCTGCGCCTTTTCCGCTGTATGTAAAGCAGGATGACGCTTATTCGACCCAAACAACGCTTATCTGGCCTTTTCTCTCTTACTATCGTCACTATGCTTCAGGGCACGAACGGTACAAATTCTACCCTTTCATTACGTACGGCACAGGAGGAGGACTCGAAGAGCTGAGCCTGTTCTTTGTGTATTCGTACAAGCGGGATCGGAACAAATTTTCCACCAGCACGGATTCGGATGCCCGCGTGTCGGTTGGGGGTGATTCAGTGTTCACGGAACAAAAATTCCTGCTCATCAACACCATTCAGAAGCAGTACAGGAAGGGATTGCTAGTATACTCGAAGTATCGGTTCTGGCCTTTTGCCGAATACGTGTGGGACCTGGAGAAGGGCTCGCATCTCAAAATACCGGAAATCATCCCGATCAAACAGGACTGGTGGGACCTGAACCTGGGACGAATGCTGAGGTTTGTCGATCTGCGGGAGACTCCCATCACTCGGGAACTGAGCATGCTCTTCGGCCTGAGTAAGCGCAGCGAAATCAAGGCTACTCCGTACATTCCTGGACCGCCGAAACCCGGTGATGACAATTTTGCCGAATTAGTCACCGGAGCATTCGGGAAACGGTAATCCTTTCGTTTTGTCTATTCTCCTGTCGTCAGTTTCGCTCTCATGCTTCAACTATTCGAGAAAGCCGACAAATTCAGACTGTCGTTGCGTCGAGTCGCTCCGATCACAATGACATGCTTCCCGATGTTCTACCCGCAAAATGGTTATCCAAAATGAAATATTCCTCAAACTTCTGTTGTGAATTACAAGATATTGGTAGGGACCGGCGTCCCTGCCGGTCCATCATATTGATATAATTTATTATATTGAAGATGTGCCGACACGGAGGCCGGCACCCACCAATACTCCTATCCTCAATCAGACGTTAATTTTGGCAATTAAGACCCAACCTTTTCAGGTTCGGGTAGCTTATACTTGACGAATTCAGCCGTAAATTCTAGAATCAAATTGTAGCGAATGCGTTTGCATTCCGTACATACCTATGCCTGTAAGTCCCTCTCGCATCCCGCAACCCTGTCCAGGAGGACCGGTCATGGAAAGGTTTAAGAAACTTTTCAGACAGACCGAGTTCCGCATTGCACTTTTTTTTCTTTCCTTAGTTCTTTTTGGATGGCCGATTGTGCATTTCCCCGATGTGCACCGTGCAGAAAACATGTTTGTGTACTTATTTTTGGCCTGGGGGACGGTAATCGCCGTTCTCTATCTCGTGAGCACCACCCTCGTGGAATCCGGAGATCCCAAAGGCGAAAACGAAAACAAATAGGATCGGCCGATGCTCGATTCTTTTATGGTTCTCGCAGTTTTTTGTTTCTATATGGGATTTCTTTTTCTCATTGCCCTGTGGGTGGAACGGGCTTCAACAGTCGACCGCAGTCCGGTCAACAATCCGTACGTCTATTCCTTATCCCTTGCAGTCTACTGCACCGGTTGGACCTATTACGGCAGTGTGGGTAAAGCTGCAACTTCCGGCCTGTTGTTCCTGCCGATCTATTTGGGCCCTACAATAGCCATTATCTTGTGGTGGACCGTATTGCGAAAAATGGTAAGGATCAAGACCAGACATCATATCACGAGCATAGCCGACTTCATCAGCGCACGATACAACAAATCCCAATCTGTGGCTGCACTTGTCACCATTATTGCGCTTGTGGGGACCACTCCGTACATTGCGCTGCAATTCAAGGCGATCATCTCCACTTTTTCTATCGTCACCTCTGCGGAAGGATCGGCATCATGGGTCGGACAGCATCTGGGACCAATTGTGGTCGGCCTCATGTGGGTCTTTACCATTATCCTGGGCATCAGGCGCCTTGACCCGACCGAGAGACATCCGGGCATGATCATGGCTGTAGCTGTGGAATGTCTCGTGAAGCTTGTTGCTTTTCTTGCCGCGGGGATCTTTGTTACGTACTTTCTGTTCGACGGTTTCACCGATATATTCAAGAGGATTACGGAGACTCAGCCCCATATGCTCGTTGAGGTCTGGAAGACAGATCAGAGCTATTACATAACCTGGACGACGTATCTCATCCTGGCCATGTCCGCAATCATGTTCCTGCCGCGACAATTCCATATGGCCGTGATCGAAAACTTCGACGAAGATCACATACGAACGGCAATGTGGATGTTTCCTTTGTACATGTTGCTCATAAACATCTTTGTTTTTCCCATTGCAATGGGCGGCCTACTTAAGGGTTATCCGGCGCAGGATGCCGATACCTTTGTCCTGGGATTACCTCTGCACTCAGGACAAAAATGGCTTTCCCTGCTCGTATTTCTTGGCGGGGCATCCGCAGCGACCGGCATGATCATGATCAGTTCCATCACAGTCACCACGATGATCACGAATCATCTGCTACTCCCCATAGTCGATTGGATAAAATGGCTGGGCTTCTTGAGGCGACATCTGCTCAACTGTCGTTGGGTAGCGGTCGCGGGCGTGATTGTAACAGGATATTGGTTCGAGCAACTCGTGGGCGAATCGTACATGCTCGTCAATATCGGTATGATCGCCTTTGCCGCCGCGTTTCAGCTTGCACCTGCTGCACTGGGAGGCATTGCATGGCGCAGAGGAAATCAGGCCGGAGCACTCCTCGGATTAGGTGCCGGATTTGTTGTGTGGTTCTATACACTTCTGTTGCCTGCATTTGTCAGGAGCGGCTGGATAGCCGATTCGCTCCTCAGTGACGGTCCGTGGGGAATAGCGTTTCTCAAGCCTGAGCAACTGTTCGGCGTAATGACTCTTGATTCATTGACCCATGGTGTATTCTGGTCGTTCCTGTTCAACACGGGATTCTATGTCTTCGGATCCTTGTTCTTCGAGCAGAGCGAGCAGGAGAAAAATCTGGCGGAAGATTTCGCAGATGTGCTGATTACGATCCCTGCGCTTGGAAAGTCGAGCAGGCGTGAATCGCACATTATCGCTTCGGAGAAAAAGAAGATAATTGAAGATCTGCTTTGCCAGTACCTCGGGGCCGCAGAAGCTGCTTCAATGACTGAGAAATGTTTTCAGGAAGCGGGGGTTCTCGGAAAGGGGAGGATTTCCATCGTGGAACTCGCCGAAGTACACAATCAGGTAGAGAAATTTCTGTCGGGTTCCATTGGAACCGCGGCCGCCTTCAAAGCACTGAGACAAGCAGAAATTTTCGATCCCGGAGAGGCACGAGAACTATCTGAAATGTATGCAGAAATTCTGGCAAGCTTGAAAGTGACCCCCGAAGAGCTGGAGCAGAAAATCGATTATTATCAGGAGCGGGAAGCTCTTCTCACACATCATGCAGCCGAGTTGGAACAAAAGGTCAGAGAGCGTACGCGGGACCTGGAGGCCGCTCAAGAGGAACTCATCAAACGCGAGCGCTTGTCGGTAATCGGTCAATTGACAGCCATTGTGAGCCATGAATTGCGCAATCCTTTGGGAGTCATTCAGTCTTCCGCGTACGTTCTTTCCAGAAATTTGACCGACACTGATGAAAAAACTCAGAAACATCTGGAAAGAATCGAACAGCAAGTCGGCATTTGCGATTCCATAATCGGAGAACTCCTGGAATACACCCGCGGCAGGCGCTCAGCGGCCGTAAAAGGGGAGATCAATTCATGGCTCGAGTATGTTCTTGACGAACTGACATTTCCCAAAGAAATCCATGTGATGAAACTGCTCCGCCGCGATATACCGGAAATCAGCTTCGACAAGGAAAAAATGCGGAGAGTAGTGGTCAATCTCTGCGAAAATGCAATACAAGCAGTCCTTGCCCGACAGACTGCTATGGAAGAGGCAAAACTCAGCTATTCTCCGCGAATAAGGATTTCCACGTACTCGGCCGATTCCAATGTGTGCATACAGGTTGAAGACAATGGTATGGGAATGAATAACGAAACAACAATGCGGGCATTCGAGCCACTTTTCACCACTCGAGCGAGAGGAACGGGTCTAGGACTTGCCATAGTCAAGAAGATCGTTGAGGAGCACGAAGGAACAGTTTATCTGAGCAGCGTACCGGACCAGGGAACCATCATCACCATTACGCTGCCGCAAGACGGCCGGAAAGAATCGGGTGCGAACCACTGATCTGCAACGTCGGAAATATATCGAGGGCGAATGTAAGATTCGGAGGATAATCTTCATGGATGCAAAGAGTATTTTTCGAAAAGTGTTCCGATCCAGAAAGCAACCTGAGGACAATTTGAGAACCATCCTTGTTGTCGATGACGACGTGGGCTTCTGTGATAACCTCCAGGACATACTCGAAGGTGAAGGTTATGAGGTTTTCGTGGCATCCACCAGCGCAGAGGCTTCCAAAATTGCCCGGGATACCAGACCGTGGCTTGCTCTTGTGGATCTTAAGCTGCCGGACGGGTCGGGAACGGCGCTTCTTTCGGATCTTAAGCAAGTGAAATCCGACTGCGTATGCATTCTAATGACAGCCTACGCTGATGTGGACTCGGCTGTGGCAGCACTCGAGAAGGGAGTATTCTATTACCTGCAAAAACCGATTCGTCCCGCAGAGCTCATAGAGCTCGTTGACCTCGCGTTCGAGACCATCCGACTGAAAGAAGAAAAACGCAAATCAGAAGAAGCTCTCATTGCTCGGAATAAAGAACTGGAAGATATCATCGCACGACTCAGGAAGATCATCGAATAGCGGGAGGTGGGCCGGGGAGTGATGCCACTCCCCGGAGGCGTGTGATTATACGTGTTTAGAGTGGTCTTCGTGATCGGACTTTACACCGTACCCGAAGATGATGGCCTTGAAGTTCTCTCCAATGGTTTCACCCGTGGTGGCAAGATAAAGGTGAGCCACCAGGAAGGCCGTGAAGAGCGCACCCAATATCAAGTGAATTATACCAAGAATGTACATGCCGCCTATGGCTGCAATGACACCCTTGAATGTTTCGGGATACATATACAGGATTCCGCTGATCAGAAGCAGCGGGAACAGCAACAACTGGAACTTGAGATACGCGATCTTCTGAAGAGGGTTGAATTTGTTGTCCTCAGTGGGCGCATAGGGGTGCGGTTCGTGTTTGAAGATACCGTATCCGTAGAATTTCGCCTGAGTGATCATTCCTCCCGGAATTTCCCATTTTTTCGGAATATAATGAGAAATCCGTCCGGTAATTATGTTGTACAGGAACCATACGACAAAGGCGATTACGGCACCCCAACCGAACCAGTTGTGCACCGTGACCGACCAGTTGAACCAGCCGGGGAACTTTTCAGGCCAGTGCAGCATAATGCCGGTAAAAATCAGCATCACAATGCATAGCGCTTGGAACCAGTGCCAGAGTCGCTCGATCAAGGGGTGCAGAAGGATTTTTTCCTCAGGCAGATGGATCGGCTCTTTGCGTCTGGTCAAAATGCGCAGACCGCCGTGCACGATGGGAAGTCCGAAGGTCCCGAGCACGACCAGAATGAGAATCGCATCCAGCATAGGAATCCTGTGTGCTCCAAGGACATAACCGTATTTCTTGAGGCTGCTGCCGTTCATAAACCCGGTCTGGGTCACACAAGCAATAAAGCCGGCCGAGACAGGTTTTTCCTTCTCGAGAATGGTGTTTTTCGTGTGACACGACTCACAGGATGCAACTTTGGTCTTCACCAAGGGAATGTTGTGGACACCAGGGTCTTTGCCTGAATGGCACAACATGCAGTCCATAGCTAAATGAAGTTTGGCCTCGTAGAGTTTGGTATGAGCTTTGAGCGTATCCATATTGTACGCTTTGTGACAGTCCTCACAGACTTTTGGGCTGAAACCTTTGGCATAGTCATCTTTGCCTTTGCCGTAGTGAACATCATGGCAGCCGACGCAACCCAGGGCCTTGGGGCCGGGTTTATCCTTGTGAGCGCTCGCCTCGATCTGTTCCACAGCTTCGTCATGACATTCCTTACAGTCCACTGCCTTGAGTCTCTGTTTGTGAGGCACTTCAGTAATGTCACTGTGGCAAGTTACACATGTGGTGTCTGCATGTACTCCCTCGGCGTACTTTTTGTCATTTATGGAAAGATTCAGTTCGCCTGTAACAAAGGGACGTTTCGATCTTGGGGGGGCCGCTTTGTCATCCACCACCACCTGGTCCGCTAACTCCTCTTTGGACATTTTGAGGATGTCGGGATTGTGGCAATCGATACATTCCTGGTTCGTGATTTCGGCAGGTTTTTCCGCTTTTTTCTGAGCTGCCGGTTCATCGGTTTTGGTTGCAGGTGAGGGAGTTGTTGTTGATGGCTGGCCGGTAGTGCCTTGTTCCTGAGCTATGGTAGGGACAATTGAGTACTGGAACACCAGCACCGTGGCTGCCACAATAACAGCAGCGAGAACAGTCCATTTCTTCATGCAAAGCTCCTTCCACGCAAAGCAAATAGATTTTGGACAAGTCTTACTATATTATAAAAGTCCGGTTTAACAGGTGGAAAAACAAAGATTAAGTATTACCTTTTTCGCACTATCCAGGTCAAGCACAATTTCGAAACAAAAAACCCCCTCACATGGAGGGGGCCTCTGTCCGGTTTTCAGATCGAGCCTATTCTTTTTCCGGCTTTTCGCCAGGTTTGGGAGGATGGCATTTTGCACATGCAGTCGGCCCCGTGGGTTTCTTGTCTTTCTTGAACTGCTTATGACAATTTACACACTGGTCGTGGAAAGCTTTCTCCAATTTCACCACTTTGCCTTCAGCTTCCAATTTGTGGCAGGCACCGCATTTCTTCACTTCCTGACCTTCTTGCCACACATTCTTGCCGTCTTTATACTCGTGATGGCAATCAGTGCACTTCAGGGCTTTGTGCTTGGTGTGGGAAAAGGTAACCGGTGCCTTCTTCTTCTCTTTGAAAACATCCTTTGTGTCGATGACCAGATCCTGCTCCGGCATTTTCGTGGCTGCATAGGCTACCGTAAACGCGACCAATGCAGCAATCCCGACCAGTAGGGCAATAAGGGTCTTCCCTCTCTTCATAGTTAAGGCCTCCTGATTTTGAACATTCCAGCAAAAATCGCCGACTGTTTCGGCAGGTTTCCCCATCCTTAAAGCTATATGTCTTATCATACACCACCGAACTTGTTCAAACTTTTTTTGGCAAACGATTGAGAATCCGAGGGAGCTCGTGTCTTTCGAGACATTTCGCTTTCAGGGAGCAATACGGTTAATACCGATACGCTTTTCTTTTTGTAATCTGGCAGGCTGGAGGTATCTTTCGCTCCGGACGACGCAAAGCCGTCTAATCACTCCGCTCGGAACACCTCAGCCTGCGCCATCTTATATGCATAATTGCGAAATGGTACAACTCGCGGGAAATTGGGTCATGGAGCGACGGAACGCAAGATCGCACGAGCCCTACGAATCCTAAGGATTCTAACACTCATGAGCGCCCCCCCGTACGAAAATGTCAGTTCGTTGCTCCGCCTGACGAAATACTTACGGGTGTAAGTCCCAAAGTGTGGAGTTCCTTCAGTACAAGATCTATCAAATCTTCCATTCTGGCAGCAATTTTTTCTGTGAGCTCCATTCCGAAGGGTTGAATATCCTGCGGCTGAATTCCTATGACCACGACGGACTTTGGGCATTGATCTATCAGATTGCAGAGATTGAGAGCTTCTATCAAATCGCTGTCGTGGGCGGACTGCTTGGCTCGCAATCCTTTCGGGAGTTGATCCCGTTCCAAACGGTAAAGCGTACCAGGTTCTCCGTCACCAAGAACAGCATCCACAACAATAAGACGATCCGTTTCCTGGATAGTGGACATCAGCCAAAGACCTTGCGTTCCGCCGTCTACAACCTTGACGTTTTCCGGGAACATGTAACGTCGCTGTAGTTCTTCGATTACTCGAACGCCAATGCCTTCATCTTTCAGCAGAATATTGCCTACGCCGAGGACGACTACTCTTTCGGGGGTATGCATATACTATCCTATCTGTGCTTTAGTCTCTGGTGAACCAATTCTCTCATGCGGAACATGTTCTCGCCGGTGGCACAACTTACGAGGTATTTCTTTACGCGAGTCGGGTTCTTTCTCATTAACCCGATGAGCTGACGCCAGAATTGCCACCGGTATGGCGGAAGAACTCCCTGCCACCACGCAAGCTTCAGGAAAGCGCGAAGTTCTTTCAGACGTCCTCGCAATGAAGGCCTTTCCTCGGAAGCGGGGGCATTTGTCTCTCCTGTGGCTAGAAAATGCCGTGTCGGCCGCATTGCCAGGAAAAAATTGTATGCGCGTTCGAGATAGTTGCGAGGGTCATAGATGCGAAAAACAGCTTCCTCGTATTCTTTGAGAATGTCCGATGCAGGCCTGGTGGGCACGTAATTGAGTCTGCCTGCGGTGGTCTGGCCCGATGTCTTCTGTTCCAGAAGGCGTTCTTCTTTCTTGAGCCTGTCCCACAGCGCTGTCTTGGGCAGCACCTGAAGTGTGTTCAACATCACGGAAGGAATCTGGTTTTGCTCCACAAATTCACATATTCGTCGGCCTGCACCCTCTTCTTCGTTATCGAAACCAATGATAAAACTCGCCATAATGTTGAGGCCGTTTCTTTTTATGACGTCTATGGCTTCAGCGAGTGGATTGGATATATTGTGAAACTTGCGTGCGGACGAAAGCACCTGGTTGTCCGGAGATTCGATTCCTATGAAAACCGAAGCAAAGTTTGCCTCAGTCATCAAATCAATCAAGGGAACATCTTTACCCAGATTTATCGATGTTTGCGCCCAGAAAGAAAACGGTTCGCCATTGGACTTCATCCATGGTATCAATTTGTCCAGGGTTGCTTCGGCGTGTTTCTTGTTTCCGATAAAATTGTCATCGCACACGAAGACGTCACCGCGCCAGCCAATCCCGCGAAGATATTCCAATTCAGCAATGACCTGTTCCGGCAACTTGTACCGCGGCTTTCTTCCGTATAGCTGAACAATGTCACAGAATTCACAGTTGAAGGGGCACCCGCGAGAAGTCTGAATCGCCATGGATGCATAATCCGTCAACCGGAGCAAATCGAATCTCGGAACGGGCGAGATACTCATAGAAGGCTTTTCGCCTTCACGGAATACTCTTGAAGATTCGCCATTCTGAACGGCCGCGACTATGTCATGAATTGTCTCTTCCGCTTCGCCGAGGACCAGGAAATCCACCTCGATATCCAGCAGTTCGTCCGGGCATGCAGTAGGGTAGGGGCCTCCCGCTACAACGGGAATTCTGCGAAGCTTTGCCTCTCTGCACATTTCCAGCATGCTCTGTCGTTGGACGATCATACCGGAAATCAGCACAACATCGGCCCAATCCCAGTCCGATTCGGATATGCTCCGGGTATTTAGGTCCACAAGCCGGAGTTCCCAATCAGAAGGGAGGAGTGCTGCCACTGTTAACAATCCCAACGGTGGAATGAGCGTTTTGGCCAGTGACAGATCGCATGATTGTTCGAGAGTCCAGAAGGATTTCGGCGTTTCCGGACTGATCAAGAGAGTTCGCATATTTCAAATTCCATGAGCAAAGAACAGCAACAGTTACCCTTCTTCCGGATTGGCGGGCCGTCAATTGAAGCAAATTTATTTATTTCTGGAGAAAAACCCGCGTTTTTTGGGTGAGACCTGACTACCCTCAATTTCAGCCAAACGTCGGATCAGCTCTTCCTGTTCTTTCGACAACTTGTTCGGAGTCTGAATATACACAATCACTATCAGATCTCCGCGACCTCGACCTCTGATGTGAGAGATCCCTTTTCCGGGAATACGAAAATCCTGGCCCGACTGAGTTCCCTGCGGGATATCGAGATGATCCTGGCCTTCCAAGGTAGGAATTTCAATGCGACCGCCCAGGGCAGCCAAACTGTACGTTATGGGCACAGCGACAAAGACGTCGTCACCTTCTCTCCGAAACGTGTCGTGCTGTTCTACTCGGATAAATACGTAAAGATCGCCTGGAGGGGCTCCCGGATCGCCCGGTTCACCTTCGCCCTGCAGCCTCAGTCTCGAACCGGTATCCACTCCGGGGGGAACACGGAGCGAAAGCTTCTTGGAAATCAGAACCCGCCCCACGCCGCGACAATTCTTGCACGGATCGGTTATTATCGTGCCGCTGCCTTGGCATTTCGGGCACGTAGTGCTAATGGAGAAAAACCCCTGAGACCGTGTTACCGTCCCGCGGCCGCCGCAGGTGGAACAGACGGAAGGCTGTGCTCCGTCCCGTGTGCCGATTCCGCCGCATTCGTTACAGAGTTCATGGCGTGAGACATCGATCTCGGTTTCTTTACCGGTGGCCGCGTCCATGAAGCTTATCACCAGTTCATAACGAAGATCTGCTCCTCTGCGAACCGCATGGCCACGGGCTCCTCTCGAACCGAACCCGAAGAATTCTTCAAAAATGTCTCCGAATGATGAAAAAATATCATCAAAGTCTCTGAATCCACGAAAGCCGGACTGCTGCAATCCCGAATGACCGAAGCGGTCGTAAAGTTGTCGCTTTTCCGAATCGCTCAGCACTTCATATGCTTCAGCGGCTTCCTTGAATTTTTCTTCGGACTCCTTGTTACCTTTGTTCCTATCGGGATGATGTTCCAGAGCCAGCTTTCGATAGGCCTTTTTTATCTCTTCAGGGCTTGCGTTTTTCGCAACTTGAAGTATCTCGTAATAATCACGTTTGGTCATAGGACGATCCGCTACCAAAAAATACGAACGGAGATTATCCCATCTCCGTCAACACAACAATATAAACACTCTTCTTTCGTTTGTCATCCCGGGATGAAATTTTTTTGTAATCCGATGCGATCAAGAACTCGATGCTGCCCTGGATTCTTCACAATTTTGAAGCTCTCCTTCTCGGGTAAGAATATTGATAATACAAGACGATCTGAATTTACAGTACAATCGCGGCGTGTGGCAGCACGCGCATTCTCGACACATATACATGTTATCCTTTTGGCAATAGAATTCGGCATCGCGATCAGAATGACGCATACATCGGTTCATGAACGATTCCTCTCAAGTGACTTGAACGGGAGATCTGTGATATCTATTCGCTTTTTTTTTTTCAAATCTGGGAGGCTGGAGCTATCCTTCGCTCCGGACGACGCAAAGCCGTCTAATCACTCCGCTCAGGACACTCCAGCCCTCGCTGTCTTATGTGCATGACTACGAAACGGTATCACAGGGTCTCCAGGATCTCCTTTTTCTTAGCCATTCCCAATTCGTAAACGGATTCCAGCCTATCAAGATAATCTTGTTGGTCTCCGGGTGATTCGATCAGCTTGACGTTATCTCTCGCCACATGAGCAGTGCCTGCAATACCCGCGGCAAGCAATTCTGCGGAAATTCTGAGGTGCGGTAAAAGCTTCAGACTGGAAAACTTGCTCAATCTTCGTACCCATTCGAGGCCGTCCGAAGCCTTTTCAATAACTTCGAGAGAGCAGGTGAGCACTTCGCCAAATGCGTTTTTGCTCCGTTCGTTGTCCCCTGATTTGAGTGCCTCTCTGAAACGGAGATAACACTGCGGATCGTCTCTGGTCATTTTCTTGAGCGCATAATGCAACCGCTCGATTTCTTTCTGTGCGATTCTGAGCGTCGCCTGAGGGGCCGGATCGAGTCCTTTACGGTTTATCTCCATAATTAATACCTTGTACAACAGCGCTATGCCGAGATTTGCCGTGTAAGCAGCCGCTGCACCTCCCGCAGGAAGAGGATTGAGATCTGCTATTTCCTCCAGGAATTCCATGCTTCCTCCAGAATCGTTTCAATATAGATACCCATTCGATTTCCAGCCGTCAATGTCAGGACCGGGACGAGGGGGATCATACACGCCTTTCGAAGGAACATTGGAGGATCGCTCTCCAAGAGCCCCAAGGCTGGCATAAGCGTTCAGCGAAGAAAAGGCTCCCTCTTTCATAAGAAAAGTGGGAGTCAGGGGCAAAGGCTCAAATTTAGACCATGACTACAGTGTTTCCTGTGGGGGTCGGAGCGTCCGTGCCGGCACATTTTTCAAATACAAATCAACCGGTTCGGGCCGGCAGAGACGCCGGCCCCTACCGTTTATTTAAAGCACAATGAGTTCAAAAGATCAGAAACTGTGTCAACTGCCATAGTCCCAATGCTCTCCATGACAGTTGCCGGCTTTTATTTCCGCTACGAGAAGCTCCAGACTCGGCACTCTGTTCTGGAAAACCGTATAAGATCGCCCCACCTGATGGATATAATGGCAGTCGCTTCCTCCAATAGAGGGTAACCCGAGTTTAGATGACGCTTCTGCTGCAAGCAGGTTCTGGTTAAGCCGATTGCCCCCATTGTGTGTCTCAAGAGCGTCAAAGCCGGGGATGGAGAAGATTCTTTCCCCCAAGGACTCCCAGCCTCTGAACGGATGAGCCGGCACACAGATTCCTCCAAGCCCGTGAACACTTTTCATCACTTCTTCCATTTTCAAGAAGTTGTTCCTGCTCCAGCGATTCCAGGAATCATCCGTCACACCGTACACCAGCAGGTGACCTTCGTCCGTCGAAACTTCTACGCCCCGGAAGACGAGGAATCCGTCGGGAATCTTCATCCGCGAAATCGGCCGGGAATTCTCATATGAATGATGTTCGGTAAAACAGACCCCGTCGAGTCCGAGGCTTATGGCTCGTCCGATCAGTTTCTCAGGCTCCAGGTTGTTATCATGTGAATATTTGCTGTGACAATGGAGGTCTATTTTCATACTCAGACTATGTTCCCGATCGATCACTCACTACACTATACTTCCACTCCAAAAGAAAAGGCAAATAGGCCTTCTCGGCAATGACAATCATCAAGATTAAGTTCGTTGCTGAATGGCGGATACCGATGCTGTTGGTGCGCCTGTTCGATCAAGAATGGGTCGGCAGGGAGGCACGGCACCTACCAATTGCCGAGAAGTGCTTTTCGCAATTGGACACTGTCTTACACTTGCTACAAAATAATTCCCGCATCATTTGAGGCGAAGGAGAACGCTATTCCGCTGTACTATGCTCCTGGACCTTCAAAGAGGACTCTATTCTTTTCACCTGATCCTTCAGCTTCTGCAGTGCGGTTTTTTCACTCCTCAGTTTGGCTCGTAATTCAGCCACCTGTACTTTTTTCTGGCGTACCGCCTTTTGATCCGCCATGTACGTGGATTGAAGCCGGTATAAATCTTCTTCACTAATTTTGAGCAGGAATTGCGTTTGTTCCACATTGGAATCGGCTTCATCTATGACGCTATAGAGTTTCGATAAATCGGGTTGCTGGGGAGTTTCCGTGACCGTTCGTTCCGGTTTTTTGGCGTCTGTTTCTTCCACAGCCGGTTTTTTTGCATTCTCCTCGGATGTTTTAGAGAACGAAGACCAAAAAGCGGTCGTAAGCCAGACGAGCACGATGAGCGCTATCAGCATTGCGCTGCCCACCCATAAGTACGATCGAAAAGCCGCCCGGTCTTCCTGTTCTTCCAACTGCTTCTTGAGAACAGACACCTCTGTTGCTTTGTCCGGAGTCTTCTCAGGAACGCCATCCATGGGCTCCACAATTACCAGCGCCCTGACGGCTTTCAGGAGATCGCCAAGATATTCTGCCTCCTCCTCAGACACGTTTTCTTTGATTGTCACGGGAGTGGAATTCAGAAACTCCCGAGCTTCCTCCGGATGTATTTCGAGTATAGCCGCAAGTTCCATGACGAAAAAATACGGGTCTTCACTCGAATGGCCGTACAGGTTTATTCGGTATCTCGGGTCCGACATGAACTCTTCCTGGTCACAAGGGATGCCGCGAATTGCGAAATGTAGATGTTTCGGGTTGATTATAGCGAATATAAAATTTTTTAACAGCATTTTGGCAGGTGTAAATCTTGTTTACAGTTATGTTTTACTGAAAAAACAATGAGATACTCTCAAATACAAGTCGAAGCACAATTTTTTGTCATGAAAGACGCTTATTGACATGCAAACCGATGCATCAAGAACAATAACAATTGCGTAAAAATAATATGTTAGGTCCGTGGTACAGGAATTGCTTCGCTGTGGACCAGGAAGGTTTTCGGTTGAGCGCAACGGAGTGCACTGGGAACAGCAGGTCCTTTTCACTGCATTCGTAGCGGATGTGAGAATTGGAGCGTTCTATCACGTTCCAAATCTTGCTGACTGGAATAGCGGTTTTTCCTTCAATGGAACCTCGGAAAAATGAGACCCGCTGCCGGATTTAACGGAACAATGCTGGACTCTTAAGATGAAGGTGGTATAGTGCACGCGTGTGACCGCATGCTCGAGATAATCTTGCCGAGAGCACTATCGACGAGCTTCAATCGAATTGGGCGAGAAAGGTGACAGGTGTGAAACGGTTAGGAATATTCTTGTTCATTCTTTCTGTCGTGGTCTTGACATTTCTGAACGGCACTGCAATGGCTGCGACCGAAGTGGGGGGACCTCAAGTCAAGGAACTGAGGTTCGATCCCGATCGGCCCGAAACTGGTGACGATCTCAAGCTGCGTATTATTCTGGATGGCAATGCCGTGCGAGCCGAGGCAAAATTTCTCAAGAACCAGCAGGATGCGGGCTCGACCTACTACGACGGCATTGCGGAGTTTGTGAAAATGGACCAGCCCGTCAGGGCAGGAGACAAGATTGAGGTTTTCGTCACACCCTTCAGTGCAGAAGGTACTCCGGGAAACACAGTCACAAAGAAAGTAGAAGTCCTCAACGCCGCACCTACGGCAAAGATCGTAGATCAGAAATTGGCCGGAAACACGTACTCTGCCCGTATCGTAGCGGAAGACCCCGAAGGGGAAGCAGTCACCTTCACGCTGAAAGAAGGACCCAAAGGGCTTACTGTTGATAATAAAGGGTATGTCAATTGGAAATTCAGCGAGAATGTATCCGGAAGTTTCGTAGTCGCTATTTCGATAAAGGATGCCAAAGGGGCAGAGTCTGTCCTCTCATACTCCATCGGCCTGCGGTGGCAATCAGGGAGGTGACCGCGTGAAACGGCATAGAGAAAACGGTTTTACGTTGATCGAGTTGATGGTGGTGAGCACCATTGCAGCCGTTATTGTTGCAGTATCGCTCGTGGCATATCGTCAGGGTATTACTCGTGAATACGCATTGTCCCAGCAGGCGCGATCGTTGACGATGGCTTTGCAGTACGTGAGGATGCAGGCCCTGGAAAACAAGAACACTATACGGATCGTCAATGCGACGTCTTTCGATCAGACCGGTGCATTTTTCCGAAAGATCGCTTTTGCTGCGACCGACCATGGTGTCAAAGTGGGAGATTACGTTGCAGTTGCAGGCCTGAGAAGTGCAGTGAGTTCAGATACTCTTTCTGCAGGAACATTTTACGTCTCTGCTGCAACAACATCCACGTTCGACTGCGTTTACTATCACTCCGACAGTGTCATGGTGCCGCCGTCCCCCGAAGTGGCTGTAGCGAGGAATCTGACTCGAACAGCTCAGCTTACTATTCAGAAAAAGTCATTCATCGATACAGTGTCTTCGTCAGAAAAAGAGGCTTTCGAGGCTGCTCGATCCAAGAACCCGCAGATTTTCATATATGATGAGACCAAGTACATCATCTGGGACCCGAATGATGTCGCAGCCATGATAGATACTTCCGCTTCAACCTATACCCCGGTTCCCGCTTTTTCTTCCCGAGGGTTCGCTGCAGATGAAACAGGGTACCAACTCAGAATCGCTCTGATTCCATCGAAAACGGAGAGCTACAAGATCATCAGGATATCTCCGTTCGGGCAGGTGGGAATGGGCAGAAAAGTCGATTAGTAATTTGGGAGGCAACTGTGAACATATCAAGCAAAAAGGGTTTTTCTCTGATAGAACTGATAGTTGCCATCGGAATATTGTCGATTGGAATGGCTGCAGTCAGTAGCATGATATATCAGACATTCCAGTCCGAAAGACATAGCGCAAAACAAAGAAGAGCACATGTGATTGCAACGCAAATAGTTGAGAGATTCAAAGCGGGCAATCTGCCCACTTCTCCTCCTACCACGCCCGAGGCACTTCCCGAGGATGGTGACGGGGTGATAATTGGGGGGGAACTGGTCTGGAAAGACACGACAGCAACTGACGGCACCTTCTTCTGCAGATGGAATACCAAGAAATACACCGGATTCAAGACAATAGACGTCCTCGTTGGCTGGGGCTCCACCAATTGTTCCCGGTCGTCGGTGGACACTTGTCCGAGGAAGCTCCGAATCGTCGCTGTAGAAAACAACAGTTGATTATCTGAGGGAATCATGCGGAATCAAAAAGGCTTTACATTAATGGAACTCATGATTGGCATGTTGATCCTCGGCATGGCCATTGCCGGTGCTCTCTCGCTTTTCATATTCCAAAGCAAGCGCGGGCATGAATCCTTTCGCGACAAGACTACAGATGAACGGGTCTTCGCTACACTTGCTTTGATAAGTCGAGATATTCAGCAGGCCGGTTTCGGTGTTTCTGCAGATCATGCCAAGCTTGCATTACACGTAAAGACAACTTCAGGATCTCCCGATGCACTTTATGTAAGTTACAGCGATTATCTCAGTCTTCAGTACTTGGACCGAGCCACCGATTTGACATTTCTGAGGATGAACACCATTTGGTGCGATCGCTGCCTGGATGCTCCTTATCAGGGATTTGTAAAACTTGTGGATCCTTCCCGGCTCGTGCTGCAAGGTATTCCGCAGAGGTCTTCAAATACATTGAACGGGAGTGTCGGTGCGGTCCTTGCGGACACTACCCCCACAAGCAAAACCACGCCACCAGTTTCGGTGGAGGTTGATGTGAAAGCTACAACCGCTGTTGTTAATCCGAGCGTTCTCGGGACTCAGGATTGGACATTCCCGTTTGTTACATCATCTTCGCTCGCTCCCAATACTATTGTTGTCCCCGCTGTTTCGTATCGGATGATCAAGGTGGACCGGACCGAATCATTTTACGGCAGCCCGAAGACGGTGAGCTATTATTCATTGTGGAGAAATCGCGGTAGTGATGCCAACCCTTATGGAGAACCCCTGCTGGGTTGGGATCCCACTACTGATAGAGGTGACAAGTTCATGAACCTCGTAGATTTCAAAGTGAGAAGACAATATACAGGCGGCAGTTGGGATACGGGCGGCGATCCAGCAAACGTCAGACTTGTGGAGATTTCGTTGTCGTATCAGGTTAACAAAGGTACCGGGGGAGCTACCAGTTGGGGCTCGACCGTCAAACGAACGCTTCGTATCAGTCCCAGAAACCTGGCATTTGTCGGTCTTTAATAATGGAGGAGAATTCATGAAAAACGAAAAAGGATCTGCCATTGCCATAGTATTGCTAGTCTTGGCGGTTGTCAGCATTGTGGGAGCAGGACTTCTCCTTCAATCACGATATGACGAAAAGATTACCCAGGCCCAGAAAAATTACGACCGAACGTTCGGGTTGGCAGATGGAGCCGCCGCATATGCGTTTCCGGAAATTCTGGCTCGTGACACTGTTCTGTTCAAAGGTGGCCCGACTGTGGTGTGGACACGGTTCCTGGGGCCGAGCGGACCTTCGGAAACAGCCACGGTATTGAAGGTGGATATTCAAGGGCAGACCGGACAGCAGGTTTCCGTCGGCACGGCTGTCGCCCGTATAGTTATCGAGGGATACAACACCGATCCCCAGGAGTTGGCCGGATGGGAACTGGGCACGGCTGAAGGCTATCATGTGCAATTCTGGGTTGCCGAAGGAACCGGGAAACGGGAAGCAAAGGAAAGTATACCGCCTGAGACGGCTGTTTTCATGGCCGCAAAGAAATACGCAAAAAATTAGTGCAAAAATAATTTTTTCTGATATTACTTTCGCGGCTTATGCACATGAGGGCGAGATATTGACTCAGAAATGAGAGGCGATACGATTACCGGGGACTCGATGCAGTCCCCGGCCTTTTCAAGCCACCTTACTCAATCCACCTCACGAACTGATCCAATCCAATTCTTGGAGATTTGAACTCATTAACTGCCGCCTGTGAATCCGGTTTCCCCAGAGCGAGAGAAATCAAGAAAGTCTTTTGATCCGGTATATTGAGATGATCTTTTATTTCGTCCTCGTACGATTTTACGAGTCCGACGGGACAGCTTGAAATCCCATGACCTGCTGCTGCCAGCATCAGATAGCTCAGGAAAATTCCCGCATCCACCCATCGCACCTCAGGAAAACAGGAGTCGACAAATACCAGCGCCACCGCAGGAGCACCATAGAAATTCAGGCTGCCCTCATTCACGAACGCCTTGAAATCCGTCCCCATCCTTTGGACGAAGGGGTCCATGAGCTCCGAACATTCTCGTGCTCTACTCATGAACTTGTCCGGAATCGGCTGAACTGCACCGGGCCCGCACATGATGGCTCTTTCTCTGAAGGATTTCAGGAGCCGACGTGACAGCCTTTTTCTTTCTTCATTCAAAACCATGTGCACTTCCCACGGTTGCATATTTATGGCAGATGGTGCATTGCGGGCATCGGCCAGTATACTCTCGAGCAGTTCCCGGGATAGGGATTCGTTCAGGAAAGCTCGGACACTCCTGCGCATCCTCAATGTATCGAGCAAGTCCATATGCGTTCTCCTTGTCGGCCTGCTGTCTTGATAAAGTGTGCTAAACCGGGTATAAGTCAGCGACGGGTGCGGTACCGCCGCGTGCTGATTTTGCCCTATTTCTGAGGAGAAGTCATGCTTTTGAAGAAATCCGCCTTCGTGGCGATCGGTATTCTTGTTCTCACGTACATGGGAAATACCGAGATTCAAGCCGCCAATTTCACGGACCTGTTCAGAGCGGGGCTGGATGCGGAAGATGCAGGAAATTTGGACGACGCTTTGGCCAGACTGACGGAAGCGCTGAAATTACAGGGCCAATCCGCTCACGCATGGGCAAAACGGGGAGAAGTCAATCTTCGAAAAGGAGATCCGCAATCCGCTATTAAAGACCTTCTTCAGGCTGTCAAGCTGGACCCGGCATATGCCGCTGCATATACGAGACTAGGTTTTGCTTATAATGCGTTGAACGATTACGAGCACGCGATTGAGGCGCTAAACCAGGCAGTGCAACTCGACCCAACGTCTTCCGAAGCACTGAATACCCGTGGCTTTGCATTCAATGGCAAACATGACTACGATTCCGCAGTACGTGATTTCGATGCCGCCATTAGACTGAATTCGAACGACGCCCGGTACTATAATAATCGGGGATTCGCCCTGAACGGAAAACATGAATATGCCCGTGCAGTAGAAGACTTTGACCGTGCTATTTCACTTGATTCCACCAAGGCAATGTACTTCAACAATCGCGGCGTAGCGTACTTGCGCCAAAAGGATTTCGATCGGGCGTTAGAGGATTTCGAGCGCACCCTGAAACTGGATTCCAAGTTTTCCTCCGCGTATCACAACCGAGGCATGGCCTTGAGCGGAAAAGGAAGACACGACAAAGCAGTTGAAGAGATCAGTAAAGTCATTGAAATGAATCCGGATTCTCCACTGTTGTACAAAGATAGAGGAACTGCGTACAGAAAGATGGGAGAATTTGAGCTTGCAGTAAAGGATCTGGAGAAAGCTATAGATTTGGATAAGAAGTTTGCTCCTGGTTATGCGGCCCTTGCACAGGTGTATGCTTTTTCAACCGATCCGAAGTATAAGAATTCCACAATGGCTCTGAAGCTAGCGGAAAAAGCGCTGGCCCTCGGGAAGGGAGACAGCCCGGACATTCTGGAAAATCTCGCTGAAATCCAGTTCGCGAATAATCAGAAGGCCCTGGCTGTACGTACTCTGCAGAAAGCTTTGACAATGGATCCCACGAACAAAGAGTACCTCGAATTACTCGCCAAATGGCAAGGCGCTCCTTCGGATACAGCGACGGGAACTCCTGTCTCAGGACCGTCTCCGTTCAGTAACTTGTGGTAGAGTGCCTATAATTACCAGAGGAGATGCCAATGTCAGTGAGCGATTTATCCATTGCCAAATACGTACGGAGTCATGTGCAGTCAAAGATTCAGTCGAAGCAAAGAGAAGTAAAGCCTCAGACCACGGGCCGGTTGGAGAAAGCTTTTTCACTTTTACCGGACGACATTTTGGATTTGTTTCTTTCGGAAAACCGCGTTCTTACGATTGTCATCGAGCCCAACCTGCAAATTCCTCTCGGAATGGCCACAAAGACATTGCGAAAACCGAGCGGTCTCAATTACTTCATAATCATCCGGCAGGAGCAGGAAGACTGGCCTGAGGATTTGTTTCTCGGTGCTTTCTTCAGAGAACTCGGACATGTGGTACGTGAAAGACTTCCTGAAGACGAATGGCCTGTCCCTCGGGGCGATCGAGCCCGATTTCGGGAACGCATCGAATACGAAGCCGATGCGATGGTGTGGAAATGGGGCCTCAGGCATTACAGCATGAGACACCTGTTTGCAACGTATCCCGAGCAATGGGCGGAAAAGATAGTCTCCGAAATTGAGAAGATTCTCTCGGAAGATAGGCGGTTGCATTGAGAAATCGTTTTCATCTGCGCTATTTTGCCCTTCCAGTCTCTTTGTCCCAGACAGCCTCAAGAGCTAACATGGCATCATTACGGGGAAAAACCCGTTATGGCAACTCCCAAAATGAATGTCCGATTGAGGACAGGATCTTGGTCGGAATATGCGTTAACTTAGGGTCGAATTGCTTAAATGGGCACCTCCTTGTGTCAAGAAGACCATCATCAATGTCCCCCTCTTATAAAGGGGGATTCAGGGGGATTTCAGGGGCTTAGATCAAAATCCCCCCTGGCCCCCCTTTGTAAAAGGGGGGGGGACACTCTGATATAACGCTTATGGCATTAGTGGGTGCCGGCCTCCGTGCCGGCACATCTTCAATATGATTAATGATATCGATAGAATGGACCGGCAGAGACGCCTCCAGAATATGAGGGATTATTTCGTCGTGCTCGCAATGAGAGCCTCAGCTCGTTCCATTACATTTTCCACTGAGAAGCCATATCTTTTCATGACCTCGCCTCCGGGAGCAGAGGACCCGAACCGATCTACGGAGATAATATCTCCCTGCGATCCGGTCCATTCAGCCCAGCCGTAGCGCGATCCCGCTTCGATTGCGAGTCTTGTCTGGATCTGAGGCGGCAGCACACTGTCCTTGTATTCCTGTGATTGTTCCGAGAAAAGCTCCCAACTCGGCATGGAAATTACTCTGGCTTTGATTCCTTTTTCCGAAGCGAGGCGTTCCTGGGCGTTGATTGCAAGAGCTACCTCCGAACCAGATGCAATCAGGAGTATGTCGGGATCGCCCTGGCAATCGGACAGGATGTACGCTCCTTTGGCCAATTCTTTCGCCGCGGCAAACCTGTCGCGGTCCAGAGTCGGTACGTTTTGCCGTGTGAGAATCAGCGCAATGGGAGTCTTGCGTGTGACAGCCACCTTCCAGGCTTCTGCAGTCTCGTTTGCATCCGCAGGTCTGATTACCGTGAATCTGGGGATGGCTCGCATGGAAACGAGTTGTTCCACAGGCTGGTGAGTCGGACCGTCCTCTCCTACGGCAATACTGTCGTGGGTAAACACGAACAAGGAGTGCACGCCCATAAGTGCCGCTACTCGCAATGAAGGCTTTAGATAATCGGAGAAGATGAGAAACGTCGAGCCATACGGGATGACGCCGCCATGAAGGGCCATGCCGTTGACTATGGCTCCCATGCCGTGCTCTCGCACCCCGTAGCGAAGATTTCGTCCTCCTGGAGTTTGAGCCGCTTGATCGGGAGAGCCGGAAATCAGCGTCTTTGTTGAAGGAGCGAGATCCGCAGATCCACCGAGGAGATTTCTCACTCGTCCTGCAATTGCATTGAGCACTTTGCCGGAAGCAACCCGAGTGGCCACTCCCTTCGGATCCGGAGGAAATACAGGAATGTCGGCATCCCAGCCATCCGGAAGCTCACCGCGAAAGTATCTTCTCAGCGCTTCACCTTCTTCGGGAAAAGCTTTTGCGTATGCGGTGAAGAGATCTTCCCATTCTTTTTCCAACTGCTTACCGCGGTCGACACATAATCTGAATTCGATCAAAGCCTCCTCGGGAATATGGAAACTGGGCTCAAGAGGCCAGTTCAGCGTTTCTTTCGTGATTCTCAGCGCCTCTTCTCCAAGAGGCTCTCCATGTGCACTGGCACTGTCCTGTTTGGGGCTGCCATAGCCGATCCTGTTCCGCACCATAATGAGTGAAGGCCTGTCTCGGTCGCTTTGAGCATGTCTGATTGCGGAATCGATTGCGTCTATGTCATTCCCGTCAGTGACCCTGAGCACTTGCCATCCGTACGCCCTGAAACGTTGTTCCACGTCTTCGGTGAAAGTGAGCGCGGTATCTCCTTCAATGCAAATGTGATTGTCGTCGTACAGATAGATGAGTTTACCCAGACGAAGGTGACCGGCAAGAGAAGCTGCTTCCGAAGCGACGCCTTCCATGAGATCGCCGTCCGACACGATCGCGTACGTGAAATGATCCATGACAGCATACCCCGGACGATTGAATTGCGCGGCAAGGAACCGCTCGGCAATTGCCATGCCAACACCCATACCGAAGCCCTGCCCGAGGGGTCCTGTAGTTGCCTCAACACCGAGCTCCGGATCGTACTCGGGATGTCCTGGGGTTTTGCTCTGCCATTGCCTGAACAGCTTTATGTCTTCCAGCGAAAGATCGCAGCCGGTCATATGAAGAAGAGAATAGAGCAGGGCCGAGCCGTGGCCGGCCGAATGGACGTATCGATCACGATTTGGCCACCGGGTATTGCACGGGTTAAAACGGAGATATTTCGTCCATAAAACATACGCCATCGCCGCAGCTCCCAAAGGGAGTCCCGGATGGCCGGAATTCGCTTTTTGCACTGCTTCTGCAGAGAGTATTCTCAGGGTGTTTACGCAGAGTTCGTCAAGCTGATGCTGAGAAAGGCTCATATTTCAAGTCCTCCGAAGGGGGTTCCTATTCCACAACCAATGCAGAGTATTTGCCGCAAGAAGATAGATCTTTGGCACAGAAGTTTTCGTACGCGCACGGTGGGGAACAGGGGAGCATATTAACCAAAAATGACAAATTTTTCATGTATGGATTGGGAAAAATCCGAAATTATCGAGAATAAAGCGCATGAGAAGATCTGGCGGTACTATAGTAAGTGCCAAAACTAATGTCTGATTCAGAAAAAGGGTGTTGGTGGGTGCCGGCCTCCGTGCCGGCACATATTCAACATGAATAAATGATATCCCTCCGATGGACCGGCAGAGAGAGACTGTCTCAAGAGTCGCAAATGTAAAAAAGTCGTGGCACGACATCCTTCTTTCCGGCAATGAATTACCGGGCTATTATCCTACGTCCCTCCGGGACGTCACCTTCCTAAGCCCCAAAGGGGCGACAGAAAATAGCTCGGTGCTTCAGCGCCGGGTGGTCAGCGTGGCACGATTCTGAACGTCAATACGGTTTTGAGACACTTTCGAGACGCAGAGACGCCGGTCCTACCAATATCCTGTAATTCACACGCGGGATAAACGACAGAATTTTTGACACTGACTCTAAAGTTCGTGAGGTGAGGTACGAGGAATCCCCCTTGGTAGGGGGATTCCTCCCATAGATCAAGCGCTCAAAAGTTCCAAGACTCTGGAAGGTTCAGTGGTGGGCAATTCACAATGGTAATTCACGCAGACATAGGCTGTGGTTTTGTTCTCCAAAAGGGCAAAATCGTGATCGAACCGCACCACACGGAGCAAATTCTCATGCTTCCCATCCCGGAATCGCATCAGGACAACCTTGTTCGGCAAGAAATTTCTCCGAATTATCCGAAGCATAGGAAGCACGTCTTCTGTGCCCGAATTGGCTATGACAACCTCGTATGTACGGCCTTCGGCAAATTCCAGGCCCACGAGCATCTGGGTGTACGCGGACGGGAATTGTCTTAAAGTGCCTGCAAAGGCTTTGGCTATCTGTTCGGCCTTGCTCTCGAGTTCAGGATTCGACGTCATCCTGCCGAGTCGGAGTAAATTCAGGAGGGATACAGAGTTTCCTGACGGGACAGCGCCATCGTAGACCTCTTTCGTTCTCACCAGGAGATTTTCGGCATCCATTGCAGTGAAATAGAAACCGCCCCGCTCATCGTCCCAGAAGCGTTTGAGAAGATCGTCGTTCAATTCCAGTGCGGCTGCGAGGTACTGCGGCTCGAAAACGGTTTCGTAGAGTTCCAACAGTCCCCAGACAAAGAAAGCGAAATCATCCACATGTGCGGTCAAACCTGCCTCTCCATCTCTGAACCGATGCAAAAGCCTGCCCTGTTCATCCCTCAATGTGCTGAGCAGAAAATCTGCCGCTTTTCTTGCAGCTTCGCCGTATTCACGATTTTCGAACACCTGGGCCGCTTTGGCCAATGCCGCGATCATCAAACCGTTCCAATCCGTGAGAATCTTGTCATCCTTATGAGGATGGACTCGTCTTTCCCGAGTGCTGAACAGTTTCTCACGAATGGCGCGCAGCCGATCATGAAGCTCATGGGGAGTCATGTCTCTGGTTGCAGCAATTTCCTCAAATCGCGCGAGCAGGTGGGGAATGTTGGCTCCGGTGGCTTGTCCGGAAGCTTCATCGTGAAAGTTGCCCTCCGGTTCGAAATTGTAAACAGCGGAATAGAGGGCTGCGTCTTTTTGACCGAGCACATCCTCGATTTCCCTGAGTGTCCACACGTAGAATTTTCCTTCAACACCCTCGCTGTCAGCGTCTTCTGCGGAATAGAAGCCACCCTGGGGCGAAGTCATATCTCTGAGCACGTACGTGACGATTTCTTTCGCGGTGTCCGCGTAAAATTCGTTTCCTGTTGCCTGATATGCTTCGGTGTACGCCATGGTAAGCAAAGCCTGATCGTAGAGCATCTTTTCAAAATGGGGGACGAGCCACTCCGTGTCCGTGGAATAGCGATGAAAACCGAATCCCACATGATCGTATATGCCTCCCAATCGCAAGGCATGGAGCGTCTTCTCAACCATTTTCAACGCTTTCTCGTCGCCGGTTCTTTTCCAATATCTCAGGAGAAACAGCAGATTGTGGGGAGTCGGGAATTTGGGAGCCGGACTGAATCCCCCCCGAGCAGGATCGAAGCGTTTATCCAGTTCGGTGAATGCCTGTTCGAGAAGAGCTTTTCCCTGGACACTCCCTGATGACGCATCGGGCATCTGACGCAATGCATTCGTGACCTTGTCTGCGGATTCCAGCACGTCATTGCGCCGGGTTTGCCAGATTTCTCGAATGCGGTCCGAGAGTTCCACCATGCCTATCTTCCCGAATCTGCTCGTCTTGGGAAAATACGTGCCCGCAAAAAAAGGCTTCAGGTCAGGAGTGAGCACGACATTGAGAGGCCAGCCTCCACTTCCGGTCATCATTTGACACACGGTCATGTAGATGTTGTCGAGATCGGGTCTCTCTTCCCGATCTACCTTGATTGAGACGAAAGATTGATTCATCGCGGCGGCGGTCTCTTCATCTTCAAAACTTTCGTGTTCCATGACGTGGCACCAGTGACAAGTGGAGTATCCGATTGATAGGAAGATGGGTTTGTCTTCACTTCGCGCTTTTTTGAATGCCTCTTCTCCCCAGGGATACCAGTCAACCGGATTATGGGCATGTTGTAGGAGATACGGGCTCTTCTCGCTTGCCAGTCTGTTTGTGCTCATGTGCGCCCCTCTCTTTCTGACCGATTTAAGTACAAAGTGTGTAACGGCATGGAGAGATGCAAGAGAGGGAAAGCCGCGGACGACGAGTACACGGTGGAATTGTGTCTGTGCTGGCTCTGGAGGCGATTAACTCAATCTCGAACAATTAAGAAGATTGTCCAGTAACTTGGACTGCTCTTCAGTAAATCGACGATAACTCTCCACGGCCCACACACCTTCGCCGCATTCCGGACAAAAATCCCCCTTCATTTCGTGCAAAATAACAGACTTGCCTCCGTATGAAAGGATTTCGTCGCAGATTCTTGTCACCATCTCAGGGTGACCGCAGGATGGGCATCTCACGATTGCACCTCACTTCGCCTTGAACTGAATGACAGGAGGACTGCCATACTCATTCTATTATTGCAACCAGGCACTGAATCTGAACTCAGAGATTTTCCTGAATCCGATGTTTGCCTTCATAAATTGCCGCACCGACCGTGGTCTGAACGATGACCTGGCACACGCGGGTGTCAGGTTTGAGAATCAACGGAAACGGCGCCATATTGCTGATTTCAAGCACCTGCTTGTTGTTCGTTCCGGGCTGAATGAAACTGGCGGTAATATGCGTGAGCAGTCCTATGCGGGCAAATCGGGAGCGTCCTTGAATCCAGCCGCAAAGATCCGGAGCGAGGTGAATTCTTTCCCTGGTTATTCCTAGGATTGTCTCCCCGGGAAGGAGGGTGAACGATGACTTGTAATGGACGAGCTTCGTGATCTTCTCCAGTTCCATACTATCATCAACTACGACCCCTTTGCGAAGCTTTTTGAAAATCCGGAACTGGTTGCTCAAATTCATATCAATCGAACCAGGCCCGACCATGTCTTCGGAAAAGGGTTCGATCTGAATGCGACCTTCCCGAATTGCTTTCAAAAGCTCGTCTCTCGTTAGAACGCTCATAACCCGTCTCCTCATTTCGTATTGCGAAACGTCCCTGGGAAATGAATCAATGGTATACTTCTTATACATCGGATCGAGATCTCAACCAAAAGAGATCGGCTTCGGTACGAGATCGGCACGTTTAATCAGGATAAGGAATTTAACTGGATTGGGTAAGAAATGGATTTGGCAGTTCTCCAATTAGTGGCACGGGAGTTGAATGACCTGCTCCTCGGCGCATTCATCAACAAAATTCATCAACCTTTGCCCAGGGAGGTGGTATTGCGCATGAGGGCACCGGGTGGAGGTGAACAAAAACTCATGGTCAGCGCGGATCCACAATTGGGTCGCATTCATCTAACCCACTTAAAGATTCCCAATCCTCCGAGACCTCCTCGATTCTGCGCATTCCTCCGCGCCCACTTTCAAGGCAGCAAAATTACCGGCTGTTCCAGTCTTCCGGACGATCGAGTGGTCATGATCTTTGCCACAAGGGGCACTGGTGAGGAGAGAACCGAGCGAATACTTGTCCTGGAACTTCTTGGGCGGGACTCCAATATCATTCTGGTAGACGCCGTTTCCGGTCTCATCCTCGATTGCTTACACCACATACCGGAGAAGGAAGCAGGCAGCAGGATCGTTCTTCCGGGAATAGAGTACACTGTTCCACCCAAACACGGCAGAGCTGCGGAATCGTTGGACGAGATAGTCAAAGAACGAAATCTTTCGCCCGGTATACACATAGATTCCAAAGGGAAGAAGCGGCTTACGGTCAGCGCAATTTTGCCGGAAGACGAGACATTCTCCGCGATGAATGAAGCGGTGGACGCGTTTTTTCGTCCCAGGCTGGAATCTCTGTTGCTGAACCAGGCGAAAAGAGAAATCGCTGCTCCTGTGAGAGCACGTATCAATTCATTGGATCGGCGCCTGAAAAAGATCAAAGTTGACGAGACACGATTGAAAGAGTTTTCCGGCCGCCAATATGAAGGCGAACTCCTGAAAGCGAATCTCGGGAAGATGCGAAAAGGAATGGACTCGATCCGTGTCCAGGACTGGATCACCGGCGGGGAAAGAATTGTCCTGCTGGAGCCTTCCTTGAATCCCGTGGAGAACATGGAACGCATTTTCAGGAAAGCGGCGAAAGGCAAAAGAGGCGAACAGGCAGTCCAACGACGCGTGGCGGAAACCATCGCGGAAATGCGTGCCTTGGAAGACCAACTCTTCTACATCATGGAATGCGACGAAATTGATGAGTTGGAAATGCTGGCTGGAGATTTCCATAAGGAAACCCCTCAGTCCAAATCCCAATCCAGGCCCCCCACTGATCGAGAATCAAAGCTCTTCCGGACATTCGCATCACCGTCAGGCGCGAGCGTCTTCGTAGGACTGCATGCTCGAAGTAACGAGTTCCTTGTCCGCAAGAAAGCCCGTCCTGGAGACCTGTGGTTCCATGTGAAAGATTATCCGGGCGCTCACGTTCTGCTGAAGAAAGAAGGTGCAGCCCCTCATAGAGCGGAAGACCTGGATTTTGCAGCCGCACTGGCTGTGCATTTTTCCAAAGCTGCGAATAAAGGCAAGGTCGAGGTGATGATTGCAGACGCAAAGGATGTGTCCCCCATGAAAGGGGGAATTCCCGGACAGGTATCGGTAAAGCACTACAGAACGATCGTGTCGGAAGGTTTCAAGGGCGGTTTACCGGGTTGAAAAACCCAATCGGGAGAAGCCCGGTGTAATGCTGCTTCTAGAGCGCTCAAACTATTCCGCAATTATGCATATAAGATGGCGTAGGCTGAGGTGTCCTGAGCGGAGTATTAGACGGCTTTGCGTCGTCCGGAGCGAAGGATACCTCAGCCTGCCAGATTATGAAAAGAAAAGCGAATCAGTATCAGGAGTGCGCAGGAATTGTCGATCCGATCATTTATTTTTTATGCTGCCGATTAGCTCGTTTGCCTCTTCATCGAAGCCCAGCTTGGGATACTCGTCCAGGACTCTTTTTGCAGCCATCCTTGCAGCCTGATAATTGCCCATACCAACGTATGTCCGAGCCTTATATAATTCTTTTGCGGCAAGTTTTTTTAAACATTCCTTGTACTTTTCTTCGGCCTGTTTCGCGAATTCTCCGGCATCGGGGTCGTCCATGATAGCCTTGAAAGCTTTTGCGGAACGTTGAGCAAGAGCACTGTCCAGATCGGCATTCTTTATCTGGTTAAAATGGGCCAGAGCGATTTGATATTTTGCCCGCTGCAACTCTTTGTGGCCGGGATGTAACTCGACAAACTGAAGGTATCTTGAAATCGCCTTTTCATACTGACCCTGTTCGAAAAAGGAATCCGCTATCTTCAGGTAGACCTCCGGAATCTGTTTGAAATCAGGATATGCTGATTTGAGACGTTCATAGGTCTCGATAGCCTGAGGATAGTTCTTCTTCTGAAAATCTGCTTCGGCCGCGCTAAAAAGTTCGTCCGCGCTTGCAGCTTTGCCGGCCGTTTCGGTGTTCCAGATTGAAGGGCAGCCCGAACAGACAACTGCCGCAACACATATCACGAAAACCGAAAGAATGTACCTGGGCATGCTAACCTTCGTCATTGTTCTCTACCGGACAAGGTGTATCAAGTCCTCGGATTTCCTTCAAGGATTAAACACAATTTAAAACAAAAAAAATGCCGGAAGATCCGAGTGGTTCAATATGTCCTGTGGAGTATCCTTTCAGCAAGCTTCATGAGTGCTCGCTTTTCTTCAGTATCGGGAAAGATTTCCAGGTGAGCCGTACCTTTCTCGAGAAACGCCCTGCCTGACTCCAGAGTTTGTTGTATCCCGCCAGTACGTTCGACCCAGTTTCTGATCCAGACCTGGTCGTCTCCTGAAAGCGTCTTTTCTTCAATCATCTTCTCAACCCGATTCCTCTCAGGCGCAGTCGCGTTCCTGAGAGCTGCTATAAGAGGCAGGGTTAACTTTCCTTCCTGGATATCCTTGCACTGGGGTTTCCCCATGGTTTGCACATCGGACCGGTAATCAATAACATCATCGGTCATCTGGAATGCTATTCCGAGGTTCAAACCGAATTGAGCAAGCGCTTCCTCTTTATTCGGCTCGAAGTTCCCCAAGATTGCGCCTCCTCTACAGGCTGCTTCCATCAGAACGGCTGTCTTGTCCGTAATCACCTGAAGATAGTCAGCTTCAGTCAGGTCCAAATTGCCGATATTGGCCATTTGAAAGAGTTCGCCTTCGCTAAGCCGTTCGGTTGCGGCAGAAACAATTTCCAGAATGCGAAGGTTGCCGATAGACGTCAGAGCAGAGAATGCCTTGGCAAGTATGAAATCTCCTCCCAGCACGCACATTTCGTTCGACCACAGGGTGTTTGCCGACGGTCGGCCACGTCGTGTGTCAGCATCGTCGACCACATCATCATGCAACAGTGTCGCCGTGTGAATACATTCGATGGCCCCTGACAGCTTCAGAGCGTTCAATCCCGTGTACCCGCCCATTCGTGCGGCAATAATCGCAAGCTGGGGACGTATCCGCTTTCCTCCGCTGTTCATGATGTGAGCGCCAATTTCGAATGCTACAGGAACACGGCTTTCAAGATGCTCGATAAGTTCATTTTCGAGCTTCTGCATATCTGACTGAATCGATTCAAGCAGATCCACGTGTTTCCTCCCGAATTATCGAAAATTTCGGCCCAGTCCTGAACGTCATTGGAAAATGGATAATAGGTCGATCCTATTGCATAATAGTCAAGAATTCCGCACCATAAGACACGCGTTGCTCCAACGGCAACCAGTTACCCTAGCATTTTTCAATGGGAACCGCAACCGGTTGCTATGCTTTGCACAAATGCCATTTTCTTCGGATAAAGTAAGAGGCCTGAATTCAGCCGCTTTTCGCTGCGTATGATTCTATGGTATGTATAGAATATTGATTCAGTCGAGAGTTCGGACTCTGACTTGGAGCCGATCGGCTGATTGCGGACACCAGAATCGAGACAGTAGCGAGAGTTCCCTCTAAAAGAGCGGGAACGATCTCATAATTAATCTCTGTTCCAGCCGGGAAGATCGATTTGCAGCGAAACTTTGCCGCCATGCTGTTGCTCGTAATTTGTGCAAATGCCGTGTGCGTTCTTGCAGCAGATGGATCTTCGGATTTCGAAGTCGGCCTTGCTTATCGAATGGAAGGTAAGAACGGAGCAGCCGTCGAAACATTCCGCAAAGTGCCTTCCACGTCGCCCTATTATGTCCAGGCAATGATACATCTCGGCGCTGCATTGGAGGATCTGGGCAAGAAGAAAGAGGCGGTTCAAGCTTACGAATCGTGCCTCAAGCAGAACCCCGGGAATCAAATTGCCATCCGTAACCTGACTCAGTTGAACTCGGCCATGACATGCGAAAAAATAATCAAACTTCCCAGCACGACTAAAGATGAGTTGATATATAACGCTTTTTCCGCGGCGAAAGCCAAAGATGCGAAACGTGCTGCGGATCTTTGCAGGCTGTACATCGGTTTATTTTCCAGCGATCCCAGGTCTTTATTCACATCAGCCATTGTTTCAGAGCGCATGGGCGATTTCGACCAGGCCATCGAAATCTATGAAGAAGCTATGGAATTATTTCCCGATTTCATCCCTGCTCGTGTCAACCACGTGCTGGCTTTGGTCAGAGAAGGGAATCGAGAAGCGGCGCTCAAAGTGGCTCAAAAAGCTCTGGAGACCAGACCCGAAAACAAACAGTTGAGAAGTCTGGCCGAACTGGTAAAGCAACTCCCCAAGACGGACAGAAATCCGGCCAAGGATGATTGAGGCTCATGACCCGACTGCGGAATACAGTCATTCTCTGCATCATACTACCTGTAGCTTTGTTCGTTATGCTTGCTACCGATGCTGTCAAAGAGGAACTTGGGGTAAGGACTCGCTTATTAAGTATGTATTATCTTTCCAAACAGTTAGCTGCAGAGGTTGCCCTTGCGAATTCCAGAGATCCTCAGGAGTTGCCTCCAAACTACGGTCGAATTTTGGACGATTATTCTCACATCCTTGACAGCTCGGCTTTTCAGGAACTCGTCTCAATATCGGGACACTTTCCGGAATCATCGTTTTCTAAGATGCTGGTTTCTCGTTTCATGCTCTGGGTGGAAAATCTCCCGGGAGATTTCTTCTCAGTCGATCCGCTGAATCAGTTGGCAGTAACGCTGAATATGCTTGAGAAGATGCAGCGTCTGAATAATCTCGAACGGGAAAAATTACTTCTGAAGCATGCGCTGGATTGCCTCTATCAGAATCCTCAGGAACCGGGAACCTGCTGGCAAACTGTCCGGAAAATTCCGGAGATAGTCCTGCAGCAGGGCCTCGATTTTTGTGGAGAGAGAATTCCGCTGGCGCGTCCGGATGTACGCAAACGGATCGAATACCAGATAGCATATCTTCTTACCGATTTAAGAACCACTACTACTACGTGGCTCACGAGGAGAGACCGCTACACTCAAGCGATAGACGCTATTCTCAAAGCTGAACAGGTTCCATCGGAATTCACCTTGTTGCCGGCTCTTGAATCCGGCTACAATCGGAGAGTTGTTTCTCCTTCCATGGCAGGAGGATGGTGGCAGTTTGTTAAACCTACGGCGATTCAGACTCTATCAAAAGATCCGGACCTGGATTGGTCTCTTCAAATTAACTCTGTCAAGGACGAGAGACGCGATCTGGCTCTTTCCACCCGGTCCGCTGCACGGTACCTCAAATGGTTGCGGCAGAAGCTCGGAAGGGGAGACCGACCGGGTAGCTGGCTGACTGCGGCAGCCGCATACAATGCAGGTTTCAGTGAGATCAAGCATCGTACGAACGCCTATAATTCGCTGGAATTCTGGGACATGAAGCTGCCTATTGAGACCGAAGAATATGTCCCCCGATGGATAGCGTTTTATCTTATCGATCGAAACAGAGACTTTTATGAAATCGACGTGCCGGAAATACAACCACTGGAATTCGATACCATAGAGGGAGTACGATTCTCACAAGATCTGCCGCTGGCCCATCTCGCAGTGCTGACACAGACTTCCGTACGCTTCCTGCGAGAGATCAACGGTTCACTTACTCGGGACCAGACTTCGTTTCGGGCAATGCGCAATAACGAGCCGCTTACCTATACGATCCATGTTCCCAAAGGAACAAAGGACGAAGTGATGTGGATGCTTAAAACCAAAAAGTATCTCCGGGACTGATACCCATGCGCTGTCAAAGCAGAGAGATTCGGGAAATTGCCATGATTTTACAGCAATAATCGACCGGTCATTCATTCTTTAAGTTCATGCGAGGTGCCGCGAGTCAGCTGATTGCAGTCATCCTGAATCTCATAGATGATTATGGCATCTTTTCCATATAATTATGGATTATATCCAATAGCATTGCGCGTGGTAGCTTTCGGTTTTCCATGTAGAGCGCCCGGATCGCTCGCTTTCAATTTGTGGCATGCTCATTGCGTAGTGATTTATTGGTTAGTCTTGAATCATTTACATTTCGGGGACACGACCATGAATCATACGGGGGCAGGAGTTCAAAAAACTGAAGTGAGCGGCACCCACCAACTAATTGAAAACAAATGGTGCTCTTTACGTCAGATGGAAATAGCGACTGAGCCTTCGAACGAAAAAGAGACAAACGGAGAGAAAAAAGAGATAAAGGTTCTCCTCGTTGATGACGAACCCTTCATATGCGATCTCCTATCCCGATGGCTTACTTCCGAAGGATATTTATGCACAACTTCATTGAGCGGAGAATCCGCTCTGGAATTACTTGCTAAAGAGACATACCACCTGGTGCTCAGCGACATAAGAATGCCGGGCATGTCAGGATTAGATCTACTGAAAATTGTGACAAAATCATTCCCCGATGCTGCTGTAATCGTGGTCACAGCAGTAGATGAACAGAAGACGGCAATTAAGACACTGAAGTCCGGAGCGTACGGCTACATCGTAAAACCCTTTGACAAAAGCGAAATTCTGGTAAACATCGCCAATGCTCTGGAACGACGCCGTGTGACCCTTCTCATGAGGGAATATGAATGCAATTTGGAATGGAGTGTACAGGAACGCACAGCGCAGGTTCGCGCGCGGGAAGAGCAAATCATACTTCGGCTTCTTTCTGCTTCGGAGTATCGCGATGATGAAACGGGCGCTCATATCCGGCGCATAGGCATGTATTCTTCGGTAATAGCGCAAGCATTGGGATGGGATTCCCAGACCGTTGACGATATCCGACTGGCAGCTCCAATGCACGACGTAGGCAAAATCGGCATTCCCGACAGGATACTTCAGAAACCGGGGCAACTGACACCGGAAGAATTCGAGATTATGAAGAAGCATACTGAAATCGGCGGCTGCATTCTTGACAATTCCGATATTCCCGTGCTTCGGATGGCTCAAGAAATCGCCCTGTCACACCATGAAAAATGGGATGGAACGGGATATCCTCGTGGCCTTGCAGGTGAGGCTATTCCTCAATCCGGCAGAATTGTAGCAGTCGTAGATGTGTACGATGCCCTTATTCATAAACGAGTGTACAAACCTGCTCTCCCCGAAGAGGAGGTGCTTTCCATACTGTCTGATGGCAGAGGCAAACACTTTGATCCGATAATTTTAGATCATTTTATGAATTTGCTTCCGGAAATGCGTCGGATCCGAACGCAAATAAGGGAAGAATAGTTAAATATTTCGCGCTCTTTCGGACCGCACAGATTAGCATCGACATCCTGCCTGGTAGGCGCACCAGCGTACTGGTATTCTGTTGGTGGGGGAAGTGTCATTTCTCGATGCTTTTTTCTTGATTATCCGGAGTTTTATGAAAGACTCTCATCTTTCAATGCGACTCGGCATGAGGTGACGTAGCTGATGATTCGTGCTGCCGTCATAACGGCTGGAGGAGTAGGGCGCAGGATGGGGTCTGCCGTCCCGAAGCAATATCTCCATCTCGGCGGGATGCCGATGCTTTCACGCACATTGAGGGTGTTTGACGAACATCCGACGATCGATGTGATAGTTCTTACTGTTCCTCCAGGAGACGAAGCATCATGCAGAAAAGAGATCATAAAGCCCTTCGGATTCAAGAAGATCAGAGATGTAGTCTCGGGAGGGGCCACAAGACAGGAATCAGTGTGGAACGGTCTGCAAGCCGTTCGAGATTCGGATCTTGTCGCCATTCATGATGGAGTTCGGCCGCTTGTTTCCCATGACATAATTACTGCGACATTTAACGCTGCTGAGGAAATCGGCGCATCAGTGGCCTGCCGCCAAATTAAAGAAACGGTGAAACGTAAAACCGGCGACTCGACAATCGAGACAATTCCGAGAGCGGACTTGTGGCTGGCTCACACGCCTCAAACGTTCCGAACAGCAATTATTCTGGAAGCACACAAAAAAGCGCGGGAATCCGCATTTGAAGGCACAGATGATGCTGTCCTCGTCGAGCGGCTCGGTTTTCCCGTGAAAATCGTGCAAGATTCGGAAGATAACATCAAAATTACCACTCCACGAGACATGATCCTTGCAGAACTCCTTCTGCAACAACCATGAAGCCTCATACGTTCCAAGAAGTAATTGGGGCAAACCCTTCTCGTAGGAAGTGTTTCTTTAAACCCCATCCCTTGAACTTCTAGTGTTCGCCTAAGTCTCCGGTTTTTCAACGAAAAAACGGAGACTTAGGCGAAGTGTTAAAAGTTTTTGGAAGGGTTTGGGGAACCTTTTTGCAAAAAGGTTCCCCAACTCTTACTCCTGGAATGCTACGGCCAGTGCAGGCATTCGCTGGTTCTGCATTCGAGGCACGTTTTGGTGTACTCGTCGACGACCTTAACCGGATATTTTCCGGTGAAACAGGCTGAACAGAAGTCCTTCGCGGGCAAAGGCATGGCCCTGAACATTCCTTCAAGGCTGAGATACGCGAGCGAGTCTGCCCCGATAAAATCGCAAATCTGCTCTACGGTTTTCGAGCAGGCGATCAACTCGCCCTTACTTGAGAAATCGACTCCGTAGAAGCACGGGAACTTAATCGGCGGACAACTGATTCGCATGTGGATTTCCCGGGCGCCAGCTTCGCGTAAAGCCCGCGTCCTCAACTTGCTCGTGGTCCCTCTCACAATCGAGTCATCGATAACTACGATTTTCCGATCCTGGAGTATTTCCCTGACGGGATTCAACTTGAGCCGGACCCCGAGATTGCGTATTGCGGAAGAAGGCTGGATGAAAGTTCTGCCCACGTAGTGATTCCTGATGACGCCATACTCAAAAGGTACTCCACTTCCCTGAGAAAATCCCAGAGCAGCGTAATTCCCTGAAGCAGGCATCGGAACCACCACGTCCGCTCCTTCCACCGGAGCCTCGAGCGCGAGTTGAAGTCCCAACTGCTTTCGGACCTGGTAGACGCCGTGCTCGAAAATCATGGAATCCGGCCTGGAGAAGTAAATATACTCGAATATGCACATGGCCGAATGGGATCGTCGCGGCCCTTGAATCGATCGTATTCCGTTGTGATCGGCAATCACCAGTTCGCCCGGTTCAACATCACGAATGTACTCCGCGTCAATAATATCCAGCGCACAGGTCTCGGATGCAAAAATGATTGCATCGCCCTTGCGTCCGATACAGAGCGGGCGGAAACCGAATGGATCCCGTGCCGCGAGGATGGCGTCCGGTGTCAGCATCACCAGCGACCACGCACCTTTGAGCTCATCGAACGCTTTGATGAGTCGCTCCTCCAGAGAGCCCTTCTTATGGAGAACAAGGTGCGCTATGAGTTCGGAATCGGTGGATGTCTGAAAGATTGCTCCGCGAGCTTCCAGTTTTCGTCGCAATTCTGAAATGTTGACGATATTGCCGTTATGCCCGAGGGCGAAGGCTCGGTCGATTTGCTCTACGAGAAAAGGTTGTGCATTCTTGAGCATGGAACTGCCGGTTGTGGAATACCGAACGTGCCCAATGCCAAGATGTCCTTTCATATTAGCTGGTAAGCCATTCTTGAACACATCAGGGGCCAATCCCATTCCTTTGTGCGCCACCACAGAGGTGCCGTCGCTCACTACAATTCCGGCTGATTCCTGGCCGCGATGCTGAAGTGCGTAGAGTCCCAAATATATGAGGTCGGCCGGGTTTTCGGCTCCGTAGACTCCGAAAATACCGCAAGCCTCGCGTTTGGACGATAAGTCATCCATTGTATTGTCTCCAGGAGATGAGGGGAGAAATCTTACTAAAGCTATATCACACAGGCTGACTCGTCAAGAGTGACCGGAGGAGGGGCAGGATGATTGACTGGTACCATTCCGGCATAAAAATGACTGCAGGGAAGATATACGCTGCCCTGCAGTCGCCTTCCGCACTCATCTTGGTGATGGGGCCCTATCGACAGCCGATCCCCATCCTTGACGAGGATCTTGTCCCTGAGGGATCTGTACCGGTCGAGGCATGGCGATATTGCCCTGTTGAACTGTACTTGTCTGGTCGGTTTGTTGCTGAATCTGCCGCTCACGGGCAGGTTTCGGTGCCTGCCGTCGGGGCCGCGGTCGTACCTGCGGGGCTTCGTCAACCTCACCCGTGGGAGGATAGTACTGTATGGTGGTTCCGTCGGGAGTTGTCGTGGTAATTCTTACGGCTCCGGACGGCAAGTCATCGGCCGTAATAGGACCAGGTGCAGCAGGATTCCTATCCGGTGCATATTGACCGGGTCGCAAGGGCTGCCCACGTCGCTGAGCAGGTTGCGCAGGCGGTGCGTACTGCTGCTGCTGCGGTGCTGCATATTGCTGCTGATAGGGTTGTTGCGGATATTGTTGATACTGAGGCTGCCCCCCGTATTGTTGTTCAGTGACGGTTTCCTGAGGCATTCCGTACTGCTCTTGCGGAGCCTGCATGGCAGGTTGTTGCGTGTGCCAATCAGAGTACACGCCCTGCTGGTTGTAGTAGGGCTGATACCCCTGCGGCTGTCCGGGCATTGCCTGCCCCGGCTGCTGATAAGGCTGCTGAGGCATCTGGGGTGCTCCATACTGAGCCTGGGGATTGAACTGACTCCCGGAGTTCCCGCCCCAGATTCCCAGTCCTCCGGGACCAAGAACCGAATCCAATAAGCCTTGCCCGAAAGCGACCCCCTGAAATGCAATTATCAGTATCAAGAGCGTTCCCACACGTATCATTTTCGTCCTCCACGATTCTTGGGAGAGAGTACGGTTGCTATAAAAGAGAAATCGAAAAATTACAGTTTTTCAAACGAGATTTTATATGAATCAGAGTATTCTGTCAAGGCAGCACTTTAGTAGTTATTCATAAGGTATCGGGTATCTTAAGATTGCCTTGCAGACGGTTTATATTTCCCATGATAAATAGCTGTTCTCACTGAAAAGAGGTCGACAGAACTTACCTGGAACGTTTGTAATGCGTCGGTCTGTAGCAGATGTCATCATTTCTGTCCGATAATGAAAAGCGTTTCCCGAAAATCGGTGGGTGCCGTGCCTCCGTGCCGGCACATTTTTCATAACAAATGGACCAGTTCAGCTCGGCAGAGATGCAAGGTGCATTGCGCATGGCAGCGCATCCTCGAGACAGTTGCAGTTTCACATCATCTAACCCACTGTCTTCATCTCGTAATCCCTGGTTCCGAGCCCCATCTGTTCGGCGTATTCGAGCTGGTGTGACCATTCTATGTCCGGAAAGAGCGATTTGAATTTATCTTCTCCAGGTTGAAATGCTCCCTGAAGATTCGAAATGGGATTGCCGGGCGCTGCATTAATCAGATCGACAGCGGCCTGATCGATTGCCACAGGATCTCGAGAAGCAAGAATGCCCAGCCCTGGCACAATCGGTCTGTCGGAAAACGGGGTACAATCGCACAATGGAGACACGTCTGTGATGAAGGTCACAAATACCGATTTGTCACGTTTTTCCTTGAGCACCGCTGCTGCGTACTCCACCATTTTTTCCATGAACACGGGTATAGATTCATTCCACTGAACCTGGATCGCTCCCTGGGCGCACGTCAGGATACATTCGGCGCAACCCACGCAACTCTCCGGATTGATGAACGCTTTTTTCTGTGGACCCTCTCTCCGTATGCTGATAGCCCCACCTCGGCACCAGTCAACACATTCTTCGCACCCGATGCATTTCTTCGGGGCCACTTTGGGGGAAATGTTGGAATGTTGAGAGAGCTTGCCCTCTCGGGAGGCACATCCCATACCGATATTCTTTATGGCACCACCGAATGACGACAGCTCATGACCCTTGAAATGTGTCAGAACCACAAGTCCGTCAGCGTGACAAATATCAGCAGCAATATGGTACTCCTGAAAATGATGTCCGTCTGCACGGACAACGACCTGATTATTACCCCTGAGGCCATCTGCAATAATTGCCGGCGCACCGGTGACTTCCCGGTTGAAACCGTTTTCGAATGCAGTCACCAAATGGGAGTACGCTTCCGTACGCGATCCTACGTACAATGTGTTTGTATCGGTAAGAAAGGGTTTCGTACCAAGCTCTTTCAGTCTATCAATCACTTTTCGTACATATTGAGGCCGAATGTGCGCAGTATTACCGGATTCGCCAAAATGAAGCTTAACTGCTATGAGTTCCTTAGTCTGAAAAATGTGTGAAGGATCGAGCATCTCGAATAGCTCGGTCACTTTTGCCGGAACACTCTTTTTCCAGCTAGCGGTCAAATCCGTAAAATAAACTGTTGAAGGCAATTTTTCGTTCTCCAAATCATGGTGTGTGGGACGAAATTATCTCGCGGGCTATGCGAAATCACAAGAAGATTTTTTCTTTGGAAAAAAGATCTTGAACGCGGTAATATGCACCATCGGCTGAAAGATGTTTCTCTCAAATTCGGCAACAGTTAAGGAAACGTAAAGAAATCTCGCCATGAAAGATCGTATTGGAGAAATGCTGCTGCGCGCAGGTATTATAGATGAGGAAAAGCTCGAGCGAGCCACAGATTACCAGCGCAATCAGGGCGGAAAAATTTACTCGGCACTTATTAAGCTCGACCTGGTCGATGAAGACGACGTTGTAGAATTTCTCTCTCGCCAACTTGGTCTTCCTACCGTTTCTCTTGATGAAATTGATGTAGATACCGATGCGGTTAAACTAATTGCTGCGGAAAAAGCCCAAAAGTATATGGCGATTCCGTACAGCCAAGTTAACTCGACATTATATGTGGCGATGGCGGATCCAACGGACTTGAATGCCATCGATGACATCAAGTTCATGACGAACATGTCTATCGAAGTCAGTATCGCCACAGAGTCTCAGATCAAGAAATCGCTGGATGCGTTTTACGATGCGGGACTGCAGACCGAGAATGTGCTGGAAGGGTTCGACGACGAAGATCTGGAAGCGGTTGGGGAAATCGCCGAATTAGATGCAAACGATGCCGCCAAAATGGCCGAAGAGGCACCGGTTGTCAAATTGGTCAACTATATCCTTCGAGAGGCAATTAACAAGCGGGCAAGCGATATACACGTCGAACCATATGAAAAAGTTCTCAGAGTGCGATTGCGTATTGACGGATCTCTGTACGAGATCGTCAAGCCTCCTATGAAGCTCAAGAATCCCATGGTCAGCCGCATCAAGATCATGGCCCGCCTGGACATTGCCGAAAGGCGATTGCCCCAGGACGGCCGAATCAAGCTGAAACTGGGCAAAGGCCGGGATATGGATTTCCGCGTGTCCGTGCTTCCCACGCTTTTCGGGGAAAAAGTGGTCATGCGGCTCCTGGATAAATCCAATCTGCAATTGGATATGACCAAACTCGGATTTGAAGAAAAGCCTCTGAGGAATTTCAAGGAAGCTATCCATAAACCTTTTGGTATGGTGCTGGTCACGGGACCTACAGGTTCCGGAAAAACAACCACATTGTACAGCGCACTGTCCGAACTGAACTCTCCGGATGTAAACGTCTCGACTGCGGAAGATCCGGTCGAGTTCAACCTGCACGGGATCAACCAGGTCCAGATGCATGAAGAGATAGGGCTCACCTTTGCTTCATCCCTGAGATCCTTCCTCAGGCAGGACCCGGACATTATCATGGTCGGAGAGATCCGGGACTTCGAAACCGCTGAAATTGCCGTTAAAGCCGCTCTAACAGGCCACCTTGTGCTCTCGACTCTACACACGAACGATGCGCCGCAGACCATCAACCGACTGCTCAACATGGGTGTCGAACCTTTCTTGGTGGCGAGCTCAGTCAATGCCATCGTTGCCCAGAGGCTTGCAAGAAGAATATGCAGCCAGTGCAAAATGGAAATAGATCCTCCGGCAGAGGCGCTGCGAGACCTCGGTGTGAAAATGGAAGACATAGGCACTTTTCCCATTTACCAGGGGACCGGTTGCGCAATGTGCGCCAATACCGGGTTTAAGGGGAGAGTCGCTCTGTACGAGGTTATGCCCATTACCGACGAACTTAAGGAACTCATCCTGGCCGGAGCTTCCGCGTTGGAACTCAAGAGAGAGGCAATCCGACTGGGGATGGATACCCTGCGCATGGCGGGGGTGAACAAGCTGAAGGAAGGTGTCACCACCATAAATGAGGTGGCCCGGGTGACAATGCCTGACTGATAGTGCAGTGCCGAGCGTGTTTCAGGTGCCCGGGAGCAGACGAATCTTCGCACTGTCCGCTACATCTTGGACAGTTGGCTGACGAATAATTTCCGAAAGGAATGAATTTTGGCAAGTCTCCATGATTTTTTGAAGGAAATGGTTGAGCGAGGCGCTTCAGACCTCCACGTGACACCAGGTGTCCCGCCTATGATCCGAGTTCGTGGTGAACTCGTTCCTCTCGAATATCCGCCGCTGAAACCTCAGGAAACCAGGCAGCTTTGCTACAGTATTCTCACGGATGTCCAAAAACATCGATTCGAAGAGAACCAGGAGCTTGACCTCTCCTTTGGAGTTCGAGGTCTGAGCCGGTTCAGAGCGAACATATTTATGCAGCGTGGGGCGCTGGCAGGAGCATTCAGGCTTATTCCCTACCAGATTCGTTCTTTTCAGGAACTGGGATTACCGCCTATTGTGAACGATCTGTGCGCGAAACCACGGGGACTCGTTCTGGTGACCGGGCCGACGGGCTCCGGTAAATCGACCACTCTGGCTGCCATGATCGATAAGATAAACAGTGACCGTCGCGAGCACATCGTCACCATTGAAGATCCCATCGAATTTACCCATCAACACAAGTCTTGCATCGTGAATCAGCGGGAGGTTCACCAGGATACCAAGAGCTTTCATGCGGCGCTTCGGTCGATTCTCCGCCAGGATCCTGACGTCGTGCTCATCGGAGAAATGAGAGACCTGGAGACTATCGAGGCTGCGTTGACCGTTTCCGAAACGGGCCACCTGACATTCGGAACTCTCCATACGAACTCGTGTGTGCAGACGATAAACCGAATTATCGACGTCTTTCCCGCGCATCAGCAGCCGCAGGTTCGGGCACAACTCAGCTTCGTTCTTGAAGGGGTAATGTGTCAAACTCTGATACCGACACTCGACGGTCGGGGCCGCACGCTTTCCCTGGAAATCATGGTTCCGAATGCTGCTATCCGGAATCTCATTCGTGAAGATAAAGTCCACCAGATTTATTCTCAGATTCAAGTCGGTCAGGCGAAATCTGGAATGCAGACTATGAATCAGTCGCTTCTGATGCTTTATCAAAGGAGAATAATCTCGTTTGACGATGCAATGGCCAGGTCTCCCGATACAGACGAACTCAAACAGATGATGTCCGGCCTGCCAAAGGCTGCACCCAAGAAGATCATCAGACCCGGGTGAGATGGACGCGTTTTCAGTAAGAGTGCTCAGGAGGAAAATTCATGCCTGAATATATATGGAAGGCCAAAACACAGGCCGGAAATTATACCGATGGTGAAATGAATGAGGTGAATGAGTCGGTAGTAATCACGAAGCTTCAGAAGATGAACTACACCGACATCAAGGTAAAGAAAAAGCCTAAAGATCTACTGGAAAATATCGAATTCTTCCAGCCTAAAGTCTCTACTAAAGACGTCGTCATTTTTACACGGCAGTTCGCGACTATGATCGACGCTGGACTCCCTCTGGTGCAGTGTCTCGAGATTCTTGCGAGTCAGCAGGAGAACAAGACATTCAAGAAGATTCTCACTGCTGTGAAAACCAGCGTCGAAGGAGGAAGCACGTTTGCCGAAGGTTTGAAGGCACACCCGAAAGTCTTTGACCAGCTATTCGTGAACCTCGTGCATGCCGGTGAAACAGGCGGTATTCTGGACACGATTCTCAGAAGACTTTCCGTGTTCCTGGAGAAGGCCGAAGCACTCAAACGCAAAGTCAAGAGTGCAATGATTTACCCGGCCATCGTTCTTATCATCGCTGTGAGTGTTGTGGGTGTTCTTCTGGTATTCGTCGTCCCCGTTTTCAAGGAAATGTTCGAGGGTGCAGGGGAAAAGCTTCCCGGACCGACACTGTTGGTTTTGCATATGAGTGAATTTGTGCAAAGATACATTGTTCACATTCTTGTGCTCATAGGAATAGCCGTTTTTGCGGTGAGGAAATTCTACAATACCAAGCAAGGCAGATACCTGATTGACAGGTTCGCCCTGAAGACACCAGTGATAGGTATTCTTCTGCGAAAAGTCGCTGTTGCCCGGTTCTGCGCGACTCTCGGGACAATGATTTCCAGTGGTGTTCCCATTCTGGACGCTCTCGAGATCACCGCGAAAACTGCAGGTAATGTGATCATCGAAAATGCCATCATGAATACTCGAACTGCCATCTCGGAAGGCCGAACCATAGCGGAGCCTCTCATGGAAACCGGGGTGTTTCCGGGCATGGTGGTGAGGATGATTGCCGTTGGCGAGGCTACCGGTGCCCTCGATGCCATGCTCGCAAAGATATCGGAATTCTACGATGAGGAAGTGGACGTCGCTGTGGAAGGTCTCACCCAGATGATGGAACCGCTCATGATTGTTTTTCTCGGCGGAGTGTGCGGTGGCATGGTTATTGCCATGTATCTGCCGGTGTTTTCCATGGCCGGAGTTATTTCCGGTACGAAGGACTAGCAGTATTCTGTTCATGAAAATGAGAGGTCGAGAGACCTCTCATTTTCTTTACCCGCTTGCCTGTGGCTCGGGTTCATACTGATATCCCCTCTTTTCCTCTGCTGGCACCAACGATTTTCACTAGGAGATTCAGGTCTCTGAAGGGCATTCGACTTGACTTTTTCAGAGGGAAAAGATAAAACCCCGGTCTGATTTTAAGAAATTCTCCGGAGAGTTCAGGGCTTGCAGGAACATTCTACAGATACAAAAAAAACTCAGGTGTCCTCATTAACCGAGGTCAGGATACAAAAAGTCCAGGAGCTTCAGGATCTGGGAATACCTGCGTATTCCGTGGGCTTTGTTCCCAATATCAATTCCTCGGTATTCAAATCGAATTTTGCTCACGTGGAAGAACTGGAAGAGTCCGCCGATCCCGTCAAAATGGTCGGTCGCATCATGGCGATCCGTCTTTTGGGAAAAGCCGCCTTCTTGAGACTCAGAGACGCTGCGGGCGATTTCCAGGCATATGCGTCGCGAGATCATGTCGGAACCGACAAGTATAAGATGCTGAAGAAGCTTGATGTCGGTGACATCATCGGAACCGTCGGTCGACCTTTCAGAACACGAACCGGTGAACTGAGTATCTTTACCGATGATTTCGCAATACTTTCCAAATCATTGAGACCGCTTCCCGAGAAGTGGCACGGACTTTCGGATGTGGAGATCCGGTATCGACAACGGTATTTGGATCTCATCGTGAATACTGCTGCTCGAGATGTCGTCAGAACCCGGTCGAGGATTATTTCGTACATACGGCGTTTTCTGGTAGAACGGGAGTTCCTGGAAGTTGAAACACCTATGATGCAGGCGATTCCCGGCGGCGCCACGGCAAAACCGTTTGAGACATTTCATCACGCCCTGGGCCGAAAACTGTATTTGCGTATTGCGCCTGAGTTGTATCTAAAACGGCTGCTGGTCGGCGGATTCGATCGAGTATTTGAAATAAACCGCAATTTCCGGAATGAAGGGATTTCCACGCAGCACAATCCTGAGTTCACGATGCTGGAGTTCTATCAGGCTTATGCCACGTACGAAGATCTGATGGCACTCACGGAAGAATTGCTGTCGTCGCTCGCACGTGAAATAATCGGCGGGCACGAATTCTCTTACGGTGAAAGAACCGTCAACCTTGCGCCTCCCTGGGAGCGCATCACCGTGAAGGAAGCCCTGCTGAAGTACGGTGGATTCTCTGTGGAGGACATCGAGGATAGAAACGCGCTGTTCATCAAGGCGGTCGAACTCGGTCTGGAAGTCAACAAAGATGAAGGAATCGGAAAACTCTGGATGGCTCTGTTCGATGAGCTCGTGGAAGACAAGCTCTGGGGACCGATTTTCGTTCACAAATATCCTGTGGAGGTCTCTCCGCTCGCACGGCGGAATGACGAAGACCCCACGGTAACGGACCGATTTGAGCTCTATATTTGCGGTCGAGAGTTAGCTAATGCTTTCACTGAGTTGACCGATCCTCTCGATCAGCGAGGCCGTTTTGAAGAACAGGTGCGCGCACGAGCAGCCGGAGACGAGGAAGCGCATTTTCTGGACGAAGATTTTTTGAGAGCCCTGGAATACGGGATGCCGCCTGCTGCCGGTGAAGGCATAGGTATCGATCGTCTGGTGATGCTGCTCACGGATTCTCAGTCGATTCGGGATGTAATCTTGTTTCCGCACATGAGACCCGAAAAAGGGATCGGATGAGTCTAGCTTTCGAGATCAGCGTAGGCTTCCGTTATATCAAGGCAAAAAGGAAGCAAGCCTTTATTTCGGTCATCAGCGCGTTCAGCATTTTGGGTGTCATGCTGGGCGTGATGACGCTGATAATCGTTCTTGGGGTGATGAACGGCTTTGAACGCGATCTCAAGGACAAAATTCTCGGGACTGTGTCACATTTGGTGGTCATGAGCCATTCCAGCAGAATGCTGACCGAATGGGGGAAGCTCATGGACCGCATTGGCGTTTTCCGCGGCGTGGAAGCGACGACTCCGTACATCTACGGTCAGGCGATGCTTTCCACACGTGGAAAGGTTAGGGGAGTGGTCATAAGAGGCATCGATCCCCGAACTGCCGGAAGCGTCATCTCTCTGGATAACTATCTCAAGGAACCTTCGGTTATCGAACTGAATAAGACACCTGACGGGACTGCGAGCGTCCTTGACTTGGACAAGCCGTCGGATGGCACCGCAGGCATCATTATCGGCAAGGAATTGGCAACGCTCAATTCCTTACGTTTAGGCGACATTGTGCAGTTAATCTCTCCCCAGGGAAAAAGAACACCTATCGGAGCTATCCCAAGGGTGCAGAATTTCAGGATTATGGGCATATTTCAGTCCGGCATGTACGAATTTGATTCGAACCTTGTTTACATGCAGTTGTCTGAAGCCCAAAAATTCTTTGAACTCGGAGAAGGCGTTTCGGGTATCGAAGTGAAACTCCGAGACATTTACGCAGCGCCAAAATTAGCGGGACGTATTGAGGCATCGCTTGGGCATCCTTTTTGGACGAGAACCTGGCGAGACATGTACAGAAACCTGTTCAGCGCACTGAAACTTGAAAAGATAGCCATGTTCGTCATTCTCACGTTCATTGTTCTGGTCGCCGCTTTTAATATTGTCATCTCCCTTATCATGCTCGTGATGGAGAAGAGCCGGGATATAGCAATTCTCAAGGCGCTGGGAGCGACGTCCGACAGTATCATGCGAATTTTCGTGATACAGGGCATGGTGGTGGGATTCGTGGGGACGCTGTTGGGAGCAATCGGTGGAATAGCAGGTAGTGCCTTGATAGCCAGATATCCGATAATCGAACTTCCCACGGAAATCTATACGATCGATCGGCTGCCTGTAGCTACGGATATAACCGATGTCGTCATCATTTGCGTCGTGGCCTTAACCATTTGTTTCATAGCGACTTTGTACCCGTCCTTCAGAGCTGCACGCCTCGAACCGGTGGAGGCGCTCCGCTATGAGTAAACCGTGGCTGTATGAAGCAAGAGACATCTGGAAAAGCTATTCCAACGGCACCAAGGATGTCGAAGTGCTCAAGGGCGTCGACTTCTACGTGAAACCGGGGGAAACTATTGCTGTTACCGGACCTTCGGGTGTGGGCAAGAGCACTCTTTTACATATTCTCGGCTTGCTGGACAGACCTGTAAGCGGAACCTTAATGCTTGATGGGATCAATCTGCTCTCTCTTCGGGAGACGGAGCGCGCAAGGTTGCGAAACAGGCGATTTGGCTTTATCTTTCAGTTTTTTCAGCTCCTTCCGGAGTTTACGGCTGTGGAGAACGTGATCATGCCGGGACTCATAGCCGGAGAACGTCGTCGAACCCTCCTGCCGCGAGCGACTGAGTTGCTTGAAGAACTCGGTCTTCGTGAACGAATCTACCATCGGCCTGGTGAGTTGTCCGGTGGAGAGCAGCAAAGGGTTGCAATTGCACGTTCTCTCATTATGAAACCCGATGTGCTCTTTGCCGATGAGCCGACAGGGAATCTCGATCCCGAGACTGGAGCGGAAATCGAAGATTTGATGAAGAAACTGAATACCGTTCACAACACAACCCTGATTGTGGTCACTCACAAAGAATCTCTTTCCAGGGCCATGGATAAAAGGGTCACCCTCATGGGCGGGAAACTCAAGGAGCTTCAATGAAGATCCTGCAGGCCATGGTTGCGGCTCTTGTTTTGTGTTTTCCTATTGCCGCGTGGAGCCAGCAAGCGAAATTACACAAGATCCTGATCTTTCCCTTCAAGCTTGCCGGACCTGAGGTTTCGGACAACTACAGCGCCGAATTGGCTGCGGCACTTGGATCGGAACTGGCCCGGGAAGGTGATGTCGAGGTAATTTCCGGACAGACTTTTATCTCGGCAGTCCAGGAAAAGAAAGTAGATCCGGCCCGTATAACGAGAATCATGTCTCGAATCGATGCCAACATTGCCATTTGGGGGACTGTCACAAAATTAGAGAGCGGCTACTCACTCGAATTGAACGTGTTGAATCCTCCGAAAGGACTGAAGCCGAGATTATTTACAGCCACTGCCAAAGATATGCAGGAACTCATTTCCGGCATGAAAGAAGTCTCCGGTGAAATCGGTAATGTAGTTTTGAACCGCCCCAAAATAGGGGAGATCAAAATCGAGGGAAATAACCGTATACAAAGAGATGCTATTCTCAGCAAGATAGAGATGAAACCCGGTACAACCTTCAGAAGATCCGCTCTCGGTGATGAAATCCGAGAACTCTATTCCATGGGCTACTTCGATGACGTGAGAATTCAGGCTGATGAGACTCCTAAAGGTGAAGTCGATCTTACCATAGTCCTGAAAGAGCGGCCTTCCATCAAGAACATCGAAATCGAGGGCACCTCTGTTCTGTCGAAAGACGAGATTCTGGATCAGATTAAGACTAAATCCTTAACAGTGGCCAGTACTGAGAAGATTCATGAAGACATTAATAAAATTAAGAAGATGTATGAAAAGAAAGGTTATTACCAGCCCAAAATAGATTATGAAATCAAAGAGCTTTCTCGAAACGAGGCCCAACTGATATTCAAAATTAATGAAGGCGAAAAGAGTTATCTCACAGATATAAAGTTCGAGGGCAATAAAAAGATTTCCGACGATGAGCTCAAAAAAGCGTTGAGCCTCAAGGAGAAGAGCTGGTTCTGGTTTGTCGATGATTCCGGGACTTTTACCAGAGAAAAGCTCGAAGAAAATCGACTCCGGGTCATGCAGTACTACATGGAGAAGGGATTCGTAAACGTCCAGGTAGGGGCTCCGGAAGTAGACATCCGGGATGGTAAAGTCACCCTGACGATTCCGGTTCGGGAAGGCAATCGCTATCAAGTACGAGAAGTGAACATTGACGGAGATATCCTCGAAGGGCAAACCAAAGAAGAATTGCTGCAAAAGCTGGGCGTTAAACCGAAGACATGGTTCCAACGATCGCTCGTTGCCGAAGACATCAAGAATCTTACAAGGATTTATAACAACGCCGGATATGCATACGCAGATGTCGAACCAAGGCAAAAAATAAATGATGAGCACGAGTTCCTGGACATCACGTACAAAATAACCAAAGGTAACCCCGTCCGTATCGGACGAGTCGACATTCACGGAAATGAGCGTACCCGGGACAAGGTGATCCGAAGACAACTCGACATGAGTGAAGGCGAGTTGTACAACGCGGATAAATTTGAAGCTACCAAGAATCGCCTCGAAGGGTCGGAGTTTTTCGAAGCAGTAAAGCTGAAGACCACTCCCGGATCGAAGCCCGATGAAATGAACGTGGATGTTGAAGTAATTGAGAAGAAGACCGGGTCGCTCACTGCGGGTCTCGGTTATTCGTCTCAGGACGGTGCCATGGGGAATGTGAATCTTCAGGAAAAGAACCTCCTGGGATTAGGTATAGTGGCAAATGCGAAAACCAATATTTCCGGTCGACGGACCACGTACGAAGGCTCGATAACATATCCCTGGATGTTCGATACTCAGATGACAGGATCCTTAAGGGGATATAAGAACATGAATAAGGAAACCAATTTCTTCAGAGAAAGCGACGGGTTCTCTGCGCATCTCGGGTTTCCTATCTATGGATCCTGGGGAATGACTACGGGAATCGCGAGGGATTCGAATAAGCTCAGCGGATTCGAACCGGTGTTTGCACGATCTGTTGTGGACTATTACAAACGATATGGTGTAACAGCCCAGAAATACATGAACATTTCAGAGAATTCCGTGTCGCTCGGTTTTGCGCGGGACACACGAAATAACTCAGTTATCCCAACGGGCGGTAGCAGGGTTAACTTTGGCAGCCGTTTTTCAGGGTTTGGCGGCGACGTTTCGTTCGCGAATTATTACGGTGAAGCAACGTACTATCACGCTTTATACTGGAAGTCTATTTTCAAAGTACGGGCGAGTGGGTCCATGTTATCCGAACTTGGAGCTGAACCCATTCCCTTCGATCGTCGTATTGTTCTTGGGGGCATTAACAGCATACGCGGGTACAGGTACGGGGATATCGGTCCCAAGGATGTATATAAAAATGTGATTGGCGGTGACAGAGCTCTGTACTGTAATCTCGAAATTTTCTTTCCGGTCATTGAACAGTTGAAGCTCAACGGAGTAGTCTTTGCAGATGCCGGAAACGCTTGGAATGTTTCGGAAAGTCCTTTTTTCACCACTTTGAAAGCAGGCGCGGGTTTAGGCATACGGTGGGTCTCGCCTATGGGGCCTGTACGACTGGAATACGGCTGGAAACTTGCACCGGAAAAAGGTGAAGACCCGGGCGCTTTCGCTTTTTCAATGGGCGCCCTCTTTTAGACTCTGTTTGCAGCATTGTTTGACTACGTTGGTCCAGGCTCATGCACTGGGCTTTGATTTTTCATAATAAATCATTTGAATCAGGAAAAGGTTCAATCTAAACTCCGGGCTGCCGCTTCTCGCTCTCCTTGCAGAGTCCTGCAGCCCGGGATCGATCAAAAAAGGAGTGATTTCGATGAAGAAATTGTACATTGCGACAATCTGTGCTGTCCTGGCCACCGCAATAGTGACGTCCGGCGTCTGTTGGGCCGAGGAAAGGTTCGCGTTCGTCAATCTTCAGCTTATCTCCAGGAAATCAGTGAAGGCCCAACAATTACAGAAAAAAGTGCAGCAATTGGCGGAGACCAAAAAGGCTGCACTGGAGAAGAAAAGAGCCGAAATGATGAGCCTTCAGGAACAGATCCAAAAGCAAAGCGCAATGCTGAAAAACGATGCCCGGGAAAAAATGATGAAAGATTTGGGCATAAAGGAAGTGGAATACAAGCTGGCGGAGCAGGAAGCGCAGAATTCTCTTCAGAACGAGCAGCGAGAAGTTGAAGAGGTCTTCATCCGTGACATCAGCAAAGTTGTCGCCAAGCTCCGTACCGATAAAAAGCTTACAGCGATCTTCAATTCCATGATGATGCTTTCTTTCGACGACTCTCTGGACCTGACGGACGAAGTCATTAAGCTGTATGACGCAGCACCGGATACAACGGCGAGGCCTGCTCCTCCGGCACCACCCAAACCTAAAGCCGGACCCAAATAAAGAGACATTTCGATGATGTCCTTTACTCTCGAAGAGCTGGCTCGGATGATTGGCGGAGAACCGTCCGTTCGACCCGGGCCGGCAATTACCGGTATCAGACCTTTGGAATATGCGAGACCATCCGATATCACGTATGTCGTAAGCCAGCAGTTCCTTGACAAGCTCCCTGCGAGTTCAGCGGGAGCGGTTATTCTTCCGTCAGGGCTTGACCCGGGTGATCTTCCGCACATACGATCGCGCAATCCGGAAGCCGATTACGCGCGTCTTACCGCAGTGTACTACCCGTACGCTGATGAAACTCCGGCTGTATCCCCGAGAGCTGACGTTCACCCGGACGCTTCTCTAGGTAAAGGCGTTCACGTGGGGCCATTTGCTGTAATAGGCAAGGCCGCGACTATTGGGGACCGCTGTGTTATCGGTGCCCACACGGTCATAGGTGAAGGCGTAAGCATCGGCGAGGGCACGAGGATTTTTCCCAATGTGAGTGTGTACCGGGGAGTTACCATCGGGAAGCGGGTCATAATCCATTCGGGCGCGGTAATAGGATCGGACGGATTCGGCTTCTGCAGGGACGTTGACGAACGCGGTCTCCCGGTCAACGTTAAGAAATATCACAGCGGTACAGTGGAAATCGGCGATGACGTGGAAATCGGAGCGTTGGTGGCCATAGACAGAGCATTGAGCGGCGTTACTCGCATCGGCAGAGACGTCAAGCTCGATAATCTGGTTCAGGTCGCTCATAACGTGGAAATCGGCGACTCCACCGTTATTGCCTCCCAGGTGGGAATAGCGGGCAGTTCTTCAGTCGGAAAATACGGACTTATCGGCGGACAGGCAGGAATCAGAGATCACGTTTCCGTAGGAGACGGCGTAATTCTCGCTACCCGTGTGGGAATTTATCGGAATGTCCCCGCAGGTTCGATTATGGCCGGTTCTGTGCCCGCCATGCCGAGACACGTCTTTCTGAGAGCTCAGACCCTATTCAAGAAGCTGCCGGAAATGATGGACCGCATCAGAAAACTTGAGAAATACATTTCGTTCAATCGCAAGGATATCCAATAATGATTCATTCCATGGCTGTCGTGCATCCAGGGGCGGTTATAGGAGACGGCGTTTCAATAGGTCCATACACCGTCGTGGGACCTAATGTGGTGATAGGTGAGGGCTGCGAAATCGGGCCTCATGTGGTGGTAGAGGGGCACACTACTATAGGACCCCATACTCGCATTTCACAGTTTGCTTCCATCGGCGGCCCGCCTCAGGACTTCTCGTATAGAGGAGAAGAAACCAAGGTCAAAATCGGGGCTCGCGTCATTATCCGTGAATACGTGACGATCCACAGAGGAACAGTTCGGGGCAAGGGAGAAACCATAGTCGGCGACGAGAGCTATTTGATGGCCTATTGTCACGTCGCTCATGATTGCATACTGGGAAACGGCGTGGTGATGGCGAACTCTGCACATCTCGGAGGACACATCGAGTTGGGTGAACGAGCGATTCTCGGAGGATTGGTCGCAGTTCACCAGTTCGTACGAGTGGGTGAATTTGCCCTGGTGGGTGGGGTATCAGGTGTCGCCAAAGATGTTCCCCCGTACACACTGGCTTCAGGGGCTCGAATTTACGTGTACGGCCTGAATGAAGTCGGGCTCAGGCGAAACGGTTTTTCCCCGGAAACGATTCGTCACCTGAAGAGAGCTTTCAAACTGGCGTTCAGATCGTCATTGCGAGTTGAACAGGCGGTGGAGAAGATCCGCGCTGAAATGGGCCATTCTCCGCAAGCGTTAAGGTTCGCGGAGTTCCTGGCCACATCCAGACGCGGGACTGCACGAGTATCTTTGAGCCGTCATGCATTCAGGCCTGTTTAATGTCTTCGAGTATCGGCCTTATTGCAGGAATGGGCGTCTTGCCGCTCCATGTGGCGGATGAGGCCTCCACACGCGGACTCAAGGTGATTGCGATTGCTTTTCCCGGCTTGACCGATCCTTCCCTTGAGCGCATTGTCGGAGAGACATTCTGGTTAAAACTCGGGCAATTGGAAAAGGCCATTTCGATTTTTAAGTCCCATGGCGTGGAAAAAATCGTCATGGCAGGGAAGATCGAGAAATCGAACCTTCTCAAGATTTGGAATTTGCGGCCCGACGGCAGAGCGCTCAGGATGATCAGATCCCTCAAGGATTGGCGCGACGACACAATTCTTGCTGCAATTGCAGAAGAATTCCGCAAAGACGGAATACTCATCGATGAGATTACCCCTTGGGCAGGAAAGCTCATGGCATCCTCCGGAGTGCTCACCAAGAGGGCTCCCAATGACATCCAATGGAAGGACATTGCCTTCGGGCGAACCATGGCCCGCGGCATAGGCGCACTGGATATCGGCCAGACCGTAGTGGTCAAGAATGCCGCTGTGATCGCCGTCGAAGCAATCGAAGGTACCGACAAAGCGATACGCAGGGCAGGGGAACTCGGGGTATCCAATACGGTTGTCGTGAAAATGGCAAAGCCTCAGCAGGACATGCGATTCGACGTTCCCGGGATAGGACCGTCCACTATAGACAGCATGATAGCTGCTCGTGCTCGGGTTCTTGCAATTGAGACCGGGAAAACGATGATAACGGATTTCAGCGAAACGGTCCGTAAAGCAGATGGAGCTAAGATTTCCATAGTAGGAATTCCCGTGGACGGGCCGGTGACGGAGTAATTGTTGTGCATGTTTACAGGAGACTTCTGCGGTATCTTTCGCCGTACCTTCTCAAACTGATCGTTGCCGGCGTATGTATGATCGGAGTGGCCCTGGCCACAGCCTCTCTTGCTTACCTTGTGGAGCCTGCGCTGGATGATATCTTCCTGAAAAAAGATTTGGCCATGCTGATCTTCATCCCCCTGATCGTTGCCGTGGTCTACGTGGTCAAGGGAGTGTGCGACTTTGCCCAGTATTATCTCATGGCGTACGTGGGCCAGAGTGTTATCCGCGACCTGCGAGAAGAAATGTTCACAAAACTGGAACAGATGTCAGTGGGGTTCTTCGTCCGGCATTCCACGGGCGAGCTTCTTTCCAGGATGAATAATGACGTTTCTCTCGTTCAGGGAGCAATGACCAGCGCCATCACAGGTATTGTCAGAGATGCGGTTACAGTGATTGCGCTCATCTGTGTGGTCTTCTACCGTGATTTCACTTTGGCGCTTATGGCTATGGTGGTATTTCCCCTCGCTGTGTATCCTCTGCTTTCTTTCGGAAAGAGACTGAAGCGTTACTCGAGACGAATGTTGGTATCGCTCGAAGACATTACCCAGCGTTTGAACGAGACGATCACGGGCATCAGAATAGTCAAAGCGTTTGCCATGGAGGATTACGAACGTTCCAGATTCAGAGAAGTAAATCAAACCTTATTCAACGCGTTCATGCGGAGATTCAAGGTACGTGCACTTTCCAATCCCGTGATGGAGACTCTCGGGGGATTCGGAGTCTGCGCCATAGTGTTCTACGGCGGCTACCAGGTAGTGAACGGGATATCCACACAGGGCACTTTCTTCAGCTTCCTGGCTGCTCTGTTCATGCTTTACGAACCGATCAAGCGCATCAATGAAGCGAATAGCACCATCCAGGAAGGAATCAGCGCCGGAGAGCGGATTTTTGCATTGATGGACGCCGATCCTGACGTCACGGATCGTTCGGATGCCGTCGAGTTGCAGACGTGCACCGGGGAAGTAGTCTTCGACACCGTTTTTTTCGGGTACGAAGATCAAATGGTCCTCAAAGGAGTGAGCATTCGAGCCAACCCCGGTGAAGCAATTGCCATCGTGGGTGAAAGCGGTGTGGGAAAAAGCACGCTGCTGGATCTTATTCCCAGGTTTTATGATGTCAATTCCGGGGCCATTCTCGTCGATGGGAAGGATGTCCGCAGCCTTACCCAGAAATCCCTGCGCGAAAAGATCGGGGTGGTTACGCAGCAGACTATTCTGTTTGACGATACTATTCGGAACAACATAGCGTACGGGCGGCCGGATCTTTCCCTGGAAAAGGTCGTGGACGCAGCAAAGGCGGCCCATGCGCATGATTTCATAGCAACTCTCCCTAACGGGTACGACACTATCATAGGGGAAAACGGTATCAAGCTCTCTGGAGGGGAACGTCAGAGAATAGCCATTGCGCGAGCGCTCTTGAAGAATCCTCCCATATTGATTCTGGACGAGGCTACATCCAATCTCGATTCAGATTCGGAAAGAGCTGTCCAGAGCGCTTTGGAAGAGCTGATGCGCGGCCGGACCACCGTTGTCGTTGCCCATCGGCTGTCCACAATCCGTAACGTTGACAGGATCTACGTCCTTATGAATGGCACCGTGGCAGAGCAGGGGAGCCATGACGAGCTTCTCTCTCGCGACGGAGAATTCGCTCGGCTGTATTTTCTGCAGTTCTCTCTCAATGAGAATGGGGAAAAGAATTTGGAAGCCGCAGGATTGATGCCGGAATCGAAGGCTGGAAGCAAGTAGCTCGCGTTTTAGACTGCGAGTCGGGAAAATCTTTTTGACTATGTGACTGACCCTTGGTGCTCGCTGGCGCAAATATGGTGTCGATAAGAGGTGACGCTCCTTCGGTAGATTTTGTAGGGCCGGCGTCACGAGGTTGTCTCAAAACTCGAAAGTTATCCCAGATCGTGGCACGAAGTTCTCGTGATGTTTCCGGCCTGATTGTAGGGGCGGGCCTAGTGTCCGCCCAAATAAGGGCAGGCACGAGATCTGTCCCTACTCGGATGGAGAATCGTGGCACGATGTGTTGTGCACTCGAGAATTTTGAGACAGTCTCTGCCGACCCACCTTGAATGACCGGCACGGAGGCCGATCACTACCGAAGAAAATACTCAAACCTCAATTCCGATCAAGGAAAGTACTCACCGTATTTACCCCAAGCAGACTTTGGTCACATTACGTACATTTCGAGAGAATGGTAGATCTGTAGTCCTGGGGAAATGGACTCCGGACAATGCCAAGAGTCTCTTGATAATATGGGTAATCTTCACAGAGAAGGTCCCAAATTTGAGTGAGCAGCCAAGAATGACTTCATCGCTTCTGCGCATACCCGCTGCAGGCTATTATCTGGTTCAAAAACTGAGAGAACAGGCCTATCGTGTCGGTGCGTTGCAGAGCATTCTTCCCCCCGTTCCGGTGATATCTGTTGGAAACCTGCTCATGGGAGGCAGTGGCAAAACCCCGTTTGTCATCTATCTGGCAGAACTGCTCAGGAGAGAAGGCTTCAAACCAGCCGTGGTGAGCAGAGGCTACAAGGGGTCAAATCGCAAAGATTTCCTCGTAGTGGGAGACGGGGTATCAGGCGATCCCATAGTCGATCCGTCAGTATCAGGGGACGAACCTTACCTTATAGCAGCTCGGTTGCCGCAGGTTCCGGTTATTGTGGGAAAGAGAAGAATCCATCCAGTGAGAGCCGCACACACGTTGTTCGGGGTCGATGCGGTGATCCTCGATGACGGATTTCAGCACCTCCCTCTGGACCGTGGACTCGATATCGTGCTCATGAACGGTACCGAGGATCATATGTTTCCTTTCGGAAGTCTTCGTGAGCCTTTATCAGCACTGAAGCGAGCCGACATTATCATGCTGTCGGGAATTGAGTACATCCCTCCCCGAGCATTGCCTTATACCGAACAATCAGCAGTATTTCATTGCAGCTTCGAATCGGATATCTTGCTTACGTACGAGGACACAGTGTCCGGATCTCACTTCTCAGGAAAAGAAGTGGTTCTCATGTCAGCAATTGCCGGACCGGAGCGGTTCCGGAAATCGGCCGAGCAACTCGGATGTGTGGTTAAGGACCACGTAATTTTCCGTGACCACCACAGGCCGGACAATAGTCAACTGGAGCACGTGCTGAACAGGGCAGGGGAGTCAGGCGTAATAATGACCGAAAAGGATCGTGTAAAACTGCCCCTCTGGTTCTTGCAAAAGGCAAACGTGTTTGCACTGCGATTGCGAACCGTAGTCCGGGAAGAGATGCAACTGATTTCTCTCCTCAGACGAACAATAACCGCCACCTGATGCCGCAATCAGAAGAGTAATATTGGGAGGAACTTCTTACAAGAAGTTCCTCCCCGATCTTGCTCTCTGATTATGGATCAGTAAGATTTCTTGGATGCACATGGATATTTCCGGAAAACGCATACTGATCGTGAAGCAGAGTTCACTTGGTGACGTCGTTCATGCTCTGCCTCTGGTGCATGCTTTGAAGCGCTGTCATCCGGACTGCCATATCGGTTGGATTGTGCAAAAGGGGTTTGCTCCTTTGCTGGAACCCGATCGATGTGTTGACGACATCATTCCTATTTCCATACCTTCCACGAGCGATCCTCAGGCGAAGAAAGGCATATACGGAGAAGCTGCAAGGGCGACGTTCAGGACCTTGAAAGAGTTGCGGAGGAAGTTTCGTGCAGCTCCTTACGATATCGTGCTGGATCTTCATGCCTCTCTGAGAAGCGGTTTTCTCGGGCTCACAAATCCTGGAGGGGTGCGGATCGGGTTCGCAGATGCGAAAGAATTCAACACGTTCTTCCAGCACCATCGGCTCGTTACTCGAGCGGACGAACCCCACGCGGTGGACAAGAATCTCGTCTTTGCCCGTTTCTTGAACTGCTTACCCGAACCCGAGGATTTTCGAATCGAGATTAACCAAGGCGCACGTGGCTCCGTGGAGAAATTCCTGAGAGAATCGGGGATTCGCACCGATCGACAGATTATCTATGCCAATCCTTCGGCGCGCTGGACAACCAAATTCTGGACTGTCCCCGCGTGGGCGGAGTTCGCCGATCTGGTAGCGGAACAGACGTCGGCAGCCGTTATCTTTGCAGGAAGCCCGGAAGACCGCCCGTACATCGATCAAATCATGGCACTGACCAGGAGCGTTCCGGTTGTTGCAGCAGGCAAGCTGAGCCTTGCAGAATCAGTTGCCCTCCTGAGTCTTTCCGACGTTTACGTTGGTGTGGATTCCGGCCCGATGCATATTGCCGCATTCACGGGTACTCCGGTGGTGGCTCTTTTCGGACCTACAGAACCGGAGAAAGTCGGGCCGTACGGTTCGGGTCATCTTGTGGTCAGGAGAGAAGACCTGACATGCCTCGGATGCAGAAAACGGACTTGTGATAATCGTGAGTGCCTGCAATCCCTCTCAGCATGGACTGTATTCGATGCCTTGCTCGAACTTCTCGGACGGACCGCGGAGCAAAAAACAGTTCGCCGAATTCCATAGAAAGAATTAATGCCAATTTGCTTTCAAAGTTGGCCGAAAATCCCCCCATTCCCCCCTTTATAAAGGGGGGTTGGAGGGGATTTTCGGCCAACTTTGAAAGCAAATTGGTATACGATTCGACAATGCAGATCGACCGGATGCAGCACTCAAAGCTGTCGTGCATCCCCGCTTGCACGGTCGGCAATCGATTTATCGTAGAGTGGATAAATTGGGAGTTTTTGGGGAGGGGTGCGGGGAGGGACTTTTTGCAAAAAGTCCCTCCCCGCAGATTTCTTCAAAATTGCCCGATCTTACTTCAGAGCGCTTCGCGCAGGCGGGAGATCATGGCGTTCCAGTGGGAATCATCTTTATAGATGACGATACGGCCGTTTAATCCGACCAGTTCGTTATTTTCTTTCTTTGCCTTCATCCGGTATTTTGATGCAATGGCTGCTGCGTGTTCGACGGGCTTCTTCATATGCACGGTGCCTACGATCTTGATATCGGGATTGTTTTCGAGCAGAGCAGGGACAGTCTCCAAGACATCTTTTTCAAACCAGCAATCGAAATAGGCAATCTTCGCAAGCCTCGACCTGAACACCTCCGCGTACGGATCGTCTTTTGGGCTGCGCGCAAGCCATTTTCCCACCGAATTGAGTACTCTGCCTCCACCTGAGAAGCCTGCCAGAGTGATAGTCGTGTTTTCTTTCTTTATATGCGGAAAACGCTTGCGAAAAGACTTAAAGATTCTGTTCACCGTCTTGAAGAGCATTTCCGGTTTTTCTCCCGGCCCCGGGGACAATGATGCCCAACGATCCTGGCTGCGAAATTTGTTCAAATCCGGAGTGTCGACAAATCCTACAAACAGAAACGGTTGCTTCTTTCGCTCCTCGGCAAGTGCACTCAATTCTTTGCGAAAGCTCAGATAGTAATCCTTGGAATGCATTCCGTGGAAATAGAGGATAAGCTCGACACGGTTGCATTTCCTGAAATCGTGCGAGCCCACAAGCCACACGTACTTCAGATCGTCATCCCAGGGCGGGATCCTCCATTTCTGATACGGAATTTGTCCGTCCGAGCGTGTGACCAGACCTCTCTCTTCTTCGAGAAGCGGCAGTTGCGTACGTTGAAGAACATATGGAGATTGGGAAAGCAGTGTACACGAAGAGCTGCATATGAGGACGGCGCATATAAGAGCCAGTTGAACGAGCCGGAAACCATTTCCGTAAAAATAATTCAACGCTCCACTAATATATGCGCTTTTGCGGAGACAAAACATCGGGTCGAAAACCCCTTTTCGGGATTTCCCTCCCCCGACAGGTCAATTTTATCAATATGCAGACGATGTTGTCAACAAAGGGTTATTCCGTATGCGCTTGATTACGGCTATCTCCGTAAAATCTGAAGAATTGCTCCATGATGAAATCGACGGTGTCCTGGTTCACGTGAAAGTTCTCCCTTCCTTCGGAAAAAATACTCCTACCCAGGAGAGGCAGGTACACCGTAGCCATTTCAAATGCCGGAAAATAATGGACATTCTGATGATTCTCCGCAAACTGATCTGCAACAGCCCGCAAGGTTGCTTTCGAGCAGCAGCTTGCACTGATCACGTCGGCATTTGTGCGAAAAGTCGCCCATAAATGAACCGGAGATACGGTTATTACGATCTGGCATTGTGGATTGTGTCTAGCCATGATTTCATGAATCCGTTCCAGATTCGCAAGATTTTCTGCATATCTGGTCACTCGGAAACGGTAACGATTCATGTCGCCATGTTCGTTCACATAGGGCCCCGAAGGAAGGCAAATGACAGAGCCATCGTGCATATCCTCCCAGACTTCCGTCAATCCTAAAGTGAGAATGAGCACCTCCGCGCGTTGCAGCGCTCTTTTCGAACACTCCCGATGGTGCCTGAAATCTGAATCAGCCTGTTCCTGGGTTTCATAAAGGACGATCCTGCGATACGGATCCTGAATTTTGCCTGACATGGGAGTCTTCCACCAGCGCACCTCAGGATTCCAGTCCTCGAAGGTGTATTCGAATATCTGTCGCATGGAAAATGTGTTGTAAAGACGTTCCCATGCAGCGCTTGCATGCTTCGACGCGGGATGCTCAGCTTCCTCCTGCACGTAGGAATATCCTTCCCGCAGCAGAACGCTTTTGATCTCCCTGGCGAAGCACGAACCCATGGATGCTACCGGAGTATCCTTCGTGATCTTAAGCGCTTGCTCTCCAGGGCACGGATATAACCCGTCAGGAGGAGAATTGTCGTACGAACCGGGCCAGACTTGCCAGGATTCGAAAGAATGGATCGGATGAACATCGGATCGTGCCATAAAATCCTCTTTGTCTTCCTTCTATACTGTTCATACCGATCGCAATCAAAGCAGTAAGACATGGGGAACCTTTTTGTAAAAAGGTTCCCCAAACCCTTCCAAAAACTTTCAACACTCGTCTCAGAGCTGATTTTTCTGTAGGAAAAACCAGCTCTGAGACGAATGCTAGAAGTTCTTGGGAAGGGGCTCGGGGAAACACTTCTTACAAGAAGGGTTTCCCTGGTTTTACTCCTTTGATTGCGAACCGATATGAAGTATCGAATGATGTCAAATGCCTGTCAGGCTCCGTATTTGGCTTGTCTGCGAGCGTATGCTGTTACCAGTTTCATAAGGTCGGTTCCCTTGAATTGTCCGAGTACGCCGCGAAGGCAGTGGGTTTCGCCGAACTCCGTCACATCGGGATTGGTACGGCTTGTTCCGGGAGCCCAGATCAATGTTGGCACAGGATGCCAGCTATGGGATTTCAGAACCGCTGGTGTAGAATGATCTCCTGTGACCACCACTACGTCCGGATTCAGTTTCAGGATGTCGGGGATTATCTTATCGACCTTTTCGATCTCCTTTACCTTGGCATCGAAATCACCGTCTTCGCCCCTGCTGTCGGTGTACTTGTAATGAAAGAAGAAGAAATCGTAAGAATCCCAATTTTCTCTCAGTGACCTCAACTGATCCTCGAGATTCGCAAGCCCCTGGATGATGGTCATACCAACGAGATTTGCCAGGCCCTTGTACATTGGATAAACAGCAAGAGCAGCGGCCTTGAGCTTGAATATGTCTTCGAAGGTGGGCAATCCGGGTTCTTTCGACCAGCCTCTCAGAGTTACCATATTAGCCGGATGCTGGTCTTTTATGGCGTCTCTCACCTTTTCAACCCACTGGTTGGCCAGGTCTGCAGTGTGACTGGTCGCTTCGGCATCATCCTGGGGTTCGACACGCAGCGGTTTAGCACCTGTCTTCTGAGGATCGGTTTCGCTCAAATGGGGAGAAAGACCGGACCCGCGGAAAATCAATGCAAATCGATAATCCCTTACCGGTTTGACAGTGATTTCGACTCCCGGCAGGGTTATGCCTTCGATCAGTCCGACCATTCGGGCGCATTCTTCAGTGGAGATGCGACCGGCCCGGCGATCCGTTATAACGCCCGAATCGTCCACGGTGCAAAAATTTCCTCGTGCAGCGACATCTTTATTCGTAAGATGAAGCCCTATGCCCACCGCTTCCAGGACTCCTCGTCCGATCAAACACTCAATGGGATCGTACCCGAATAATCCCAGATGCCCGGGACCGCTTCCCGGAGATATACCTAATCCCACAGGATGCAGGAGTCCGGCCATGCCCTCTCTGGCCAGGCGGTCAAGATGTGGCGTAAACGCAGACTCGAGCTCGGTTGGACCCCCTAATTCCCGGGGAAGACCTCCAAGTCCGTCCATGACCAACATCACGATCTTCGTTTCGTTTTTCTGGGTCAGACTTCTCATAAGATCGAAATCATTCATAATACCCCTCCACGTCGACATTATCGAATCAAACGGTCTTCATAGCCATTCACGTTGTTAATCGTTGTCCCCGGGCATGGAAGCAGGCCGCGCTTTTCATCAAGACATCGTATCACTTAGTCTGTTGTGGTTCCAAGGTCAGGAAGAAGAATAATGTGAAGTACCGCTAGTTGCGCTCGCCGGAATGGTCACCCGTCTCAAAACCGTGATATACTACTAATGTCGGTTTTTCGCGATCGTATGTACCTGATTCCCGCAGTGCTCTCCTGAAGCGGGGCATATGAATGAGGTCGAACGTCTGATCTTTTCCGGGAAAAAGTTTCAATGCGAAGGTTTTCACACCATCTATTAAGGACGCTGCTTCGCTGGCGGAAAGACGGCCGCTCATGAGAACTTGAACGGTCAGATCCGACATAATTCTCAGAAGCCTAATACGCCTGTTTTCCTCGCGGATTGCATCTTGCAGGTCTGTCATGTGAAATAATCCTCCCCATAAAGAATAGTGCATTGCTCCAGGAGTACCAAGGGAACGGTCCGGCATCTTTCTCAAGGATTCAGGGACGCAGCACTGAGTTTTATTTTACAGAGCAACAACATTGTGCTAAAAGCTAATGTTCCAGTTCAACCAAAACAATGGAAGTCGTGATGTGATGAACATTATCCTCCCCGCTCTAAAATTGATGAGACCCACCCAGTGGATAAAAAACGGATTCGTCTTGATGCCGCTTGTGTTCAGCGGTCATCTGACTCATTGGGAGGATGTGGTCAAAGTATCGGCCATGTTCGTCGCATTTTGTTTCGCATCCTCGGCAACGTACATTCTGAACGATTATATGGACGTCGAACAAGATCGAGTCCATCCTCGCAAGAAACATCGTCCTCTTGCTGCGGGAGAGATCAGTCCGACTGCGGCACTGTCGTTTATGGTCGTACTGATTGCAGCCATGCTTTCCGTGGCCGTGATTGCGCGTATTCCCTTGAACGGTTTCTTGTGCCTAGGGTTTTATCTTATCATACACGTCTTTTATTCGATCAAACTCAAGGACCTCGTTATTCTCGACGTCCTCACCATCTCTGCCGGATTTCTCCTTCGCGTTCTTGGCGGTGCCGTCGTATTGAGTGTCACGGTTTCGAGTTGGCTCATTCTCTGCACTTTCTCCATTTCGATCTTTCTGGCTCTGGGCAAACGAAGACACGAAGTGATGATTCTCTCGGATGACGCGACCTCCCATCGACCGGTCCTTGAGAACTACAATGTTGCGCTCCTCGATCAGCTCGTACAGGTGGCCACGACGTCCACGCTGATTTTTTATTGCCTGTACTCTGTGAGCGAAAATCACGTTCTCGGTATTCAATCGGAGAAGCTCGCGTGGACTATTCCGTTAGTAACGTACGGGATCTTCCGCTATTTGTTTCTCATCTACCACGAGGAAGACGGAGGCTCTCCCACAGAGCTTCTGCTTGCGGACGTCCCGCTTCTGTGCTGTGTGACCGCTTGGCTCATAGTCTGCGGAGTGATAATATATCGTTAGCTTTCCAACGGAAACAAGGGGGACCAGGTGCTTAAGGCGGTTAAATACACACTTTGGTTCGGCGTTATGGCAGGCATCGGAATACTGCTCGGATGTTTCATTCACGGTCAAAGAACCAACCAGCCGACAATCATGAGCGGGGTGGCCTTTGTACGCGAACTGCCGCAGGGAGAGCGTATCGTGGGGAACATCGAAACGTGGTATTTCTCATATGAAGAGAAGAAAAGCCTCGAGAAATTCAAGGAAAAACACAAAGACGAGATCCGTATCGATCCTGAAGTAGCAGAGCGACACAAGAATTTACTCCGTGGGTCGGACCGCAAGGCTGAATGATTGGAAACATTTTTTTCCTGAATATAGCGATATTTAGAAGAAAATCTAAAACCAAAACTTGACAATATCCCGCCGAGATGTTACCCCATCCCCCGTGCCTGTTCCGGAAGGCACAGTCGATAACCCGTTGGTCGACGTACCCGCAGTTCGTGGAGAAATCATGAAACCTTACGGCAGCACCCAGGATACCGATCTATCCAGCATTCCTTCCGAATTTCGCGAAAACTATAGATTTTTAACTGAACTAATTGATTGTAGGGACAAAAACCATTCTGCCATATCGGGTCTCGATTGCCTCGGTCAGAGGAAACTTTTTGAATTAAGAGGCAAGCTGAATCGCCGCCAGTTGAAAATCATCAATGACTACATTAATCAACTGCAGGATTCCGAAATGTTTTCAGCCCCTGTACCTGCAGAACTCGAAGCCTCCATACGCATCAAGAAACGCTCGTCATGGCTTCCCTGGGAAGCCGAAGCGATTCGAAAGATCGAACGCTGGCGCAATGACCTTTCGGCCATCACCACGAACGGAACCAGCGGCCGCGTGCGCTGACAAAAATGTTCCCCCCCGGCGTTTTTCATTGACTCCTCTATTCGTAAGCGAATAATTATCTGCAATAATGTCGATCGAATCGGGCCGGCAAGCAGTTTTGTCGGTTCGGTTTACGGCCCCTCCTGAAAAAACAATTCGATAGAGCCTGTAAGTAAGTCTGGATTGCTCTTGCCCGAGAAGTGGAGATTGCTCATGGATTTCAAGCTTAATGACGAGCAGCGCCTCATTCGGAAAGCTGCTCGAGATTTTGCCACAAAGGAACTCGCGCCCAACGCGCGGGAGTGGGAAGAAACCGCAACCTTTTCTCGACAAGTGTTCGACAAAATGGGACAGCTCGATTTCACTGGCCTGTATATTCCCGAAAAATATGACGGGACCGGCGTAGGGCGTCTCACTGCTGCTCTGATCTTTGAAGAACTCGCGAAAGGCTGTTTTGCAACCGCTGTGTACCTGAGTGTTCACAATATGGTCGCGAATCTCATCTTTCAATACGGTAACGAAGAGCAGCGCGAACGATGGGTGAAACCTTTGGCTCTCGGAGAGAAACTCGGCGCGTACTCCCTGACTGAAGGAGAAGCAGGATCCGATGCGGCAAATTTGCAGACCACCGCTGTGAAGACAGACGGTGGATACGTAGTCAACGGAACGAAGCTCTACGTAACAAGCGGTGAGGTTGCCGACGTATACGCAGTTATGATTCGGACTGACGAGGCTCAAAAACAGCGCGGAATAAGCGCTTTTATCGTTGAAAAAGGCACCAAAGGATTCGGATTCGGCCCACACGAGCCCAAAATGGGGCTGAACGCTTCCCCAACCACCGAACTTCATTTCAATGATTGCTTCATACCCGAGGAAAACTTGATCGGTGAAAAGGGAAAAGGCTTCAACATGGCTTTGAGTGCCCTCAATGGAGGAAGAGTCAGCATAGGTGCATGTTCAACGGGATTGGCCCAACAGGCTTTCGATTACGCTCTCGCGTATGCACACAAGCGTCATCAGTTCGGCCGGCCCATTGTATCCTTCCAAGGACTCCAATTTTTGTTTGCCGATCTCGCTACGGAAATAGAGGCTTCACGACTACTCGTGTACCGCGCTGCCGCCATGATGGATCAGGGTGAGCCGTGTGTGCTGGAAGCAGCAATGGGAAAGAGATTTGCTACCGATACTGCCATGAGAGTTACGACAGAAGCGGTTCAAATTCTGGGAGGCTATGGGTACATGAAATCCTACCCTGTGGAAATGTACATGCGATTCGCAAAAGTTGCTCAGATATTCGAAGGCACGAACCAGATTCAACGAGTGGTTATCGCTCGGGAACTCGGTAAATACAAAGGACGCAAAGCTCCCGATACCTACTAATATGCTGAATTTGGTGAGCAACGATCCAGAGCACACGCGTTCGGGAACAGAGACGCAATCGTCGGCAAAGAGATCAAGGAGATATATGATGCCAAAAAAACCTGCAAAACCTCTGAGTCTCGGGGAACGAATCCGGGACATGCGAGAGAAGCAAAACATGGACGTCACACAACTGGCTCACAGGGTCGGCTTCGATCCGGAATACCTCGAAGATGTGGAGTCAGGAAAAGTGTCTCCTCCGGTAGGATTACTTATTCAAATCTCTCGTGCACTCTCGATCGATTCAGCGACCCTCCTCGCGGAGGAAAAAAAAGAAGAAAGACTGCAAAGTTACCGAAAACGTACCAAGGCATACTCTTACAAGAATCTTACGCCCAATGCGGAAGATAAGCATCTATGGGCTTACTTGATTACACTGGACCCCAAAAAAGAGCACGAAATGGTTTCATACCAGCATGAAGGCGAGGAATTCGTGTACGTGCTCGACGGCCGCATCGAACTGCAGGTTGCCGATGAGACACACGTTCTAAAGACAGGCGCCAGTCTGCATTTCAACTCCGGCCTGAAACATTTTTTGAAAAACCTGAGCAACAAGCATTCCAAGCTGATAGTGGTTGTCTATACTCCATAAAAGGGGCGCGTTTCTTCCGGAACCGAAATTTATAGTCAGTGCCAAAAATTCTGTCGTTTATCCCGCGCGTGAACTACAGGATATTGGTAGGGACCGGCGTCTCTGCCGGTCCATCATAGCGATATCATTTAATAATATTGAAGATGTGCCGGCACGGAGGCCGGCACCCACCAATACTCTTCTTCTGAATCAGACGTTGTTTGGCCACGTACTATAATTTTTTTCGATCGGAAATTCATAAATCGGAAATTCATGAAAGGGAAAAGGCCGTCACAAAGAGTCCCAATCAGGGTATTTTCTTCTCGAGTTTTCACAAAAGAATCACGGCATTTTATTTTCGAGTTTCGGTGAAGGCGCGCCATGTAACTGCTTGATAATAGTTTTAAAAAAAAGAAGTGTACCTGTGCAAAAATGGAAACCTTTTTTCTTGTCATCTGTCCACATACCTAGGGGTTATGTGAAAAGCGAACACCGCAGACTCTAGTAGAAATCCGCATCATGGCAGCCCGTGCGGTGAGTTCGTGCGGGTCGCAACCAGACACAATAACCCATATCCATACCTCCTTTCACGCCCCGAGCCCCTCTCGGGGCTTTTTTTTTGCAAGTACCAGCTTTTTTTTTCGGTTTTATCTTGTTATACCATTTCGCAGTTATGCACATAAGATAGCGAAGGCTGGTGGTGTCCTGAGCGCAGTGATTAGATGGCTTTGCGTCGTCCGGAGCGAAGGATACCTCTAGTCTGCCAGATTACAAAAAGAAAAGCGAATCAGTATTAGAGTGAATGCCGTCCCAGTTTTCCTGGAATCCAATGAGACGGAATTCATCAATATGGATCGCTAAGTAAAAGATGCACGATACAGGAGGTATGTATGAGACTGGCCGGTAGAGCGGCAGTAGTTACTGGAAGCAGTAGAGGAGTCGGGCGCAATGTCGCGCTGGCTTTTGCGCGCGAGGGCGCGGACGTTCTGATCAATTATAGTTCCAGCGAAGCACCTGCCCTGGAAGCGGTGGAAGAGATCAAAGCAATGGGAAGGAAATCGCTGGCCGTCAAGGCAGACGTTGCAGTCAAATCCGAAGTGGAAGCAATGATGTCGGCTGCTAAAGAACATTTCGGTCGGCTCGATATTCTGGTGAATAACGCAGGGTTCACCAGGCCTTCTATGCTGAACAAAATGTCTGAATCCGATTGGGATGCCGTGCTGAACGCGCACCTCAAAGGTCCTTTTCTTTGCATACAGGCTGCTTTCAACTATTTCAAAGAGCAGAATTACGGCAAAGTCATCAACGTCAGCTCCGTGGCAGGCCTTGTCGGCACGGTGGGGCAAGTGAACTACGCTGCCGCAAAAGGCGGAATACTGAGCTTTACGAAAAGTGTAGCCCGTGAATTTGCCCGGTACAATGTTTGTGCAAATGTAATTTCCTTGGGTATAGTGGAAACGGATATGACCGAAAAGATCCGTTCAGATGAGAAACTCAAAGAGATTTACATGAATCGCATACTTTTGAAGCGGTTCGGCACATCCGACGACATTAGCCCGGCTTTCGTATTTTTGGCATCATCCGAATCCGATTACATCACCGGCCAGGTGCTGTGTGTTGACGGTGGATACGGGATGATTTAGCACCGGTCGGCGAAAAGCCCTTCTGAGGCTTTGCGTTGGACCAAAAAATTCTTGACTTGGTTTTGGGCATCTGATAGACAATTTCTACATCAAAAAAGCATTGCATGGTGTATCCATACCTGCGGACCGAGACATTACGTATCATGTAAGGAGGGTCGGCTTGGTGGTGGATATATTTCGAGGCAACGAGCATTGTAAGCTGGTTGATGAAACGTGGTCACAAGAGGCGTCAAGAAAAAATAGCTTGACATTCACTGGTTGATTTGATACCAAAAATACATTCCGGACTATATCGGATTTTTATCCGGGAATGTTTTTACGGGTCTCCCAACATTGTGGGAGGAACTGTTGAAAGGAGGATTGAGGGTATGGTTAAACGTTTATTACTTCTGAGCCTTGTGGTTCTCGCACTGTGCGGCGCTAGCATGATTAGTTATGCTGGTGGCCCTGCCGGCGGCCCTGGCTTTATGCCGCCACCTCCGGGACTGCCTCCGGTGTGTGGTCCGGCTGCGACTGAGTATTCTCAGGTGAAAGAGGAGATCGTTCCGGTGCCTGCGCAACTGCGTAAGGTCCGTGTAGTTGCCCCTTATCTGGCGGGCGTTGCATGGCCGAGAACTCCTCTTGCATTTTACGGCAATCCCCAGACTTTCCCCAACCCCATCGCGCTCGGTCGCTATGAGTGGCTGGTGCCCGCCGTGGAAATCAAAAACGAGCATTTCGATACCTTCATGGGGCCGTGCTGCAAGGCTGAAAAAGTGCCCCGCTGCGTATACGTAAAAGCTAACTACGTAAAAATGAAACCGGTTTGCGGACCCGTTCCTATGGCTCCGCCGCCCCCTATGCCCTGCAAAGTGAAGAAGTAGGCTGGCCGCGAGAAAAGGCTAAGATAGAAGAGACTTGTATAAGATATAGTGATTTGTCGAAAGGAGGATGAGGGTATGGTCAAAAAGCTAGGAATTCTCGGTGTCATCCTGGTCGTCGTAGCTGCGGCGGGCATGGTGTGGGCCGAGACATCTACGGGCTCGATCCCGGCTCCGCAACCGATGGTTGCTCCGGCTGCAGCCCCTGCTTGTGTGGGTGTGTCTTGTGCGCCGCCTCCACCCAAAGTTAAAATGAAACCCAAGAAACTGACGACTTCCATCGAAGTGAAAATGCAGTATCCCCAGCCGCCTATGCCGGTCTGCGGGCCCATAAGCTGCGGTCCCCCTCCCATCCCGGTTGCGGTACCCATGTGGAAGTTCATCGTTCCCTGGCCCCCCTTCGTTTATTACCTGCCTGTTGAATAGCAGACAGTTCATTGGACGAATAAAAAGCCCCCGGAATGGGGGTTTTTTTATTCCCGGATAAGCATCCATGATTATTATTCCCGCTATAGATCTTAAAGAAGGTAAGTGCGTAAGGCTGCGGCAAGGCAGAATGGATTCCTCAACGGTGTTTCATGACGATCCCGCAGCGCAAGCGCGTTTGTGGGAGGATTCCGGAGCGTCAAGAATTCACGTAGTAGATCTTGATGGCTCTGTGGGCGGAGTTCCTGTCAATTTGAACCGCGTGCAGGAAATCGTTGAAGCCGTTAAGGTTCCGGTACAGGTAGGAGGCGGGATTCGGAATGCCGACACAATTCGGCTGTACCTGGACTCGGGAGTTGCCACAGTGATTCTCGGTACCGTTGCCGCAAAGGAACCCGAACGCGCTCTTTCGCTTATGGAGCAGTTTCCCGGTAGGATCTCCATCGGAATTGACGCTAAGTCAGGCGTAGTTGCCGTTCAGGGATGGACCGAATCTGCCGGAGTTTCTGCGAACATGTTAGCTGCGCGGTTGGAACCGGCAAATCCTGTCGCTTTCATCTATACCGATATCGATCGGGACGGAATGATGCGCGGGCCCAATATTGAGGCAACTCGAACATTTGCAGCCGGGACGGCCATTCCCGTGATACTGTCCGGAGGCGTTACCACAGTCTCTGATATCGAAGCTACACTGCCTCTTGAAAAAGAAGGTGTGATAGGCATTATTATTGGAAGGGCCCTATACGAGGGAACGATAGATCTTAAAGCGGCCGTGAGGTTGGTACAAGCATAATGCTGGCAAAAAGGATTATTCCGTGTTTGGACGTGAAAGACGGCAGGGTCGTCAAAGGGGTTAATTTCGTGAATCTACGAGATGCCGGAGACCCTGTTGACAATGCCCGTTTCTATGATGAAGAGGGCGCGGATGAACTGGTATTTCTCGATATAACAGCGTCTCATCAGAAACGAAAGATCATTCTCGACGTGGTGGCGCGCACGGCCGAAGAAGTTTTTATGCCTCTCACCGTTGGAGGCGGCATAAGGACCACCGCAGATATCCGAGAATTACTCAATGCCGGCGCAGACAAAGTATCTCTCAATACAGCGGCGGTCCAGAATCCCGAGATACTCAGGGAATCTGCCCTCAAGTTCGGAAGCCAATGCATCGTCGCTGCGGTTGACGCAAAGAAAACCGGAAGAACTCCCTCAGGCTTTGAGATTTCGATTCATGGCGGTCGCACCATGACGGGAATCGATTGCCTCGAATGGGTTCGGAAGGTGGAAGAACTCGGTGCAGGTGAAATTCTCCTGACCAGCATGGATGCAGACGGTACGAAGGATGGGTACGATATTCCCATGACCCGCGCAGTTGCAGATATCGTAGGAATACCGGTAATAGCTTCCGGCGGAGCGGGAACTGCCGAGCACTTGCGGGACGCTATTGTTCAGGGTAATGCAGATGCGGTCCTCGCTGCTTCGATCTTTCATTATCGTGAAATACCTATTAAGGAACTGAAAAAATATCTTCAATCTGAAGGAATTCCGGTTCGACTTTGATCAGCAAGAGAAGAATTGCGGAATGAAAAGGAAACCCCGCAATTGTTTGCGGTTTCTGTCTTTCCTGTGAATCTGCACTGTTAGCTGCTCCCGTCGAACTCACGCCATGATCGCCGATGTACGATGACTCACTACATGATGTAATCTCCGAAAGCACCGCCGCTCTGGAAATCCCCGGAGTTCTGGAGGAAGTGGCTGCGTACGCCATGAGTACGCCCGGAAAAAATGAAGTTTTGTCGGCAGAACCACAGGAGGATCTGGAGACTGTACGCTTCTATCTGGATTTTGTTTCCGAACTCAAAGAGTTGATCTCGATTGACGGAGAGTTCCATTTTCCGGGACTGATTCCCATGGACCGCCTTCTGGTCCGGCTGGACGATCCGTCAGTCATTCTGGATTCCGAAGAGATATTGGCAATTTCCGATCTCTTATACACGATTGATATAACACTGCGAAGGCTCAGATCGCTGGAAGACAGATATCCTCTCCTTCGGGATCATGCGGAAAAAATTGTTCCCTTAAACGAAATCAGAGGACGCATACTCAAGGTCCTGGATGAACAGGGACAGGTGCGACCTGATGCAAGTCCCGGTTTGCAGGAAATACGTAATCGTACGAGGTCCGTTCGGGACAGGATTCGTAAACGCCTGGAAAGAACGGTTCAAGATCAGGAGCTGTCCCGCATTGTTCAGGAAGACTATATAACGCTCCGTAACGATCGGTACGTGATACTTCTGCGTCCCGAATTCAAAGGACTCCTGGAAGGCATTGTACATGACCACTCCCGAAGCGGCGCATCAGTCTATGTTGAACCGCTCCATGTTGTGGAATTCAACAATCAGGTCGCATCGCTCCTTGACGAAGAGCGGGTTGAAATCAGACGCATTTTCCAGGAACTGACCGGCCACATACGATCCGCGAGAGAAGAAATCCTTCAGGATTTGGCAGCACTGGTGTGGCTGGATGCTTTTCAGGCCCGTGCACGGTATGCGGCTGCAACGAAATCGATCCCGCCTATTCTCGTCAACGAGGGGTTTAGCATTCTGGGTGCACGACATCCATTGCTTTTGGCTTCACTGGAATCCGAGGTGGTGCCCATGGATGTTGTGCAGGCTCCGGAAACACTTGCAACGGTTATCAGTGGCGCAAATATGGGCGGCAAGACTGTTGCGCTCAAAATAGCGGGACTTTTTCCGCTCATGGTGAGATGCGGCATAATGGTGCCCGCACGAGAAGGTACCCGCATAACGCCGTTCATGCGAATAATGGCGGATATCGGAGAAGAGCAGGATATCCGGGGAAGAGTGTCTTCCTTCTCGGGTCACGTTCTGAAAATCAAGAGTATTTTCGATCATGTGCGGCCTGGGGATCTCGTTTTGTTGGACGAACTTGGAGGCGCAACGGATCCCGACGAAGGATCTGCTCTTGCCATGGCAATCCTGGATGAGCTCATTGCCAGAGGCGCTCGAACAGTGGTCACAACCCACCTTACGCATTTGAAGGCCTATGCCCTTTCAAGAACGGACGTGAAGAACGTCAGCGTCGAGTTTCATTCTGTCACGCTTAAGCCGACGTACAAGCTATTGTACGATCTGCCAGGTGAATCTCACGCCGTTGTTACTGCGGAACGCTTGGGATTGCCCGACAGGATCATCACAGCGGCACGTAATTATCTCGATAGATCTGCAGGCGGAAGCTCTCAGCTCCTGGAAAGTCTGCGGATTAAGCTTTCAGAAATCGAAACGCTCAGAGACTCTCTCGAAAGAAAGGGCACAGCGCTGCAGGCTGAACTGGACGATGTGCGATCTCGTAGGGAAGACCTCATCGAGGGACTCCGTAGAGAAGCGGTCGAGTTGATGCGAAAGGCAGAAAAGGAAATCACCGACCTTCAGATTTCTTTGAAATCGGGCAAGCTCAAGAGTGGCCGGGAACCACGTCAAGCTCTGTACAATATCAGACAGGATCTTCAGGAAAAATTGGGCACCCCGTTGAACAGGGAGGTTGCTCCCCCCGATGTCGGCTCTCGCGTCAAAATAAAATCCCTCGGCCGGGAAGGTATAGTAAAGAATATCCTGGACAATGGCCGGGTGGATGTAACGTTCGGACGTGTCACGGTGCGAGCGGATACAGAAGACCTGATAGTGCTGGATTCCGGCTCAGGAAAAAAAAGTTCTTCAAAAATGGAGCGGATTGGGGTAGATATCCCATTTGCCAACCCTCAGTGGGAGGTGAATGTAATCGGTCATCGGACGGACGATGCCATTCCGCTCGTTGACAAAGCACTGAATGAGGCTGTCCTATCAGGGCTGCCGTCTTTGGTCATTATTCACGGTAGAGGAACAGGCAGACTAAAAGCAGCTATTCGTGAGTACCTCGCTCAACACGCCCTCGTGAAAGATTTTCAGCCCGGCGACCCGCAATCGGGAGGCGAAGGCGTTACGGTAGTCACTCCCATTTCCGAGTGAGTTCGCGGAGGCATACATCGTTTCATCTACTGTTCATGATTGGGCAATCCCGGAGAATGGGATAGTTTGATGCGTATTCCGGAATCGAAAATTGCTGAAGTTGCTGCTGCTGCGGATATTGTACAAGTAATTTCGGAATATGTGAATCTCAAGAAAGCGGGAAAGGATTATCGAGGAGTCTGTCCGTTTCACGGTGACAAAGATCCATCCTTCTACGTGTCTCCACAAAAAGGAATTTTTCATTGTTTCGGCTGCTCGACAGGAGGAAGCGTATTCAATTTTATTATGCGGGCTGAGAACACCACGTTTACGGAAGCCGTTCGCATGCTCGCAGAACGATATGGAGTCCCTTTCCAGTATGAGGAACGGCGTCGCGGAAGCGGATCCCCCGATCAGAAAAATACCATCGAGAAAGCTCTCGCCGTAGCGCAGGAATATTTTGAAAAAGGCCTGAGGACCAGCACACAAGCCAGAGAATATCTTGAGCACAGAGGTATCCCTGCTGAATGGATTTCACACCTCGGACTCGGTTTTGCCCCTGATTCCTGGGACGGTCTCCAGCATGAGCTGCGTTCGGCTGGAATAAGCGGAAAAGACGGAATCGCTGCAGGATTATCGAAACCCCGAGCAACAGGCGGTTTTTACGATTACTTCCGTTCGAGAATCATGATTCCCATCAGGGATCTGAACGGCCGTATGATCGCTTACGGAGGCCGCATTCTTGGTCCCGGAGACCCCAAATACCTGAATTCTCCGGAGTCGCCGGTCTTCAGGAAAAAGAACGTTCTGTTCGGCTTGGATGCTGCAAAAGAGGCCATCCGAAGAGAAGGCCTGTTGATCCTGGTAGAAGGATATTTCGACCAGATTTCTTTGCGAATCCGGGGTCTGGAAAACGTTGCGGCTCCTCTGGGAACAGCTTTGGGAACAGAACAAATTCGGCTTCTCAAGCGTTTTACAAGCGAAGTAATCGCGCTTTTCGATGGTGATGAAGCGGGGCTTCGTGCGGTAAAGCGCGCCATTCCACTTTTTCTTTCCGAAGGAATCGAACCGCGGTGTCTCATTTTGACGGACGACAAAGATCCGGACGAAGCGGTGAACAGGATCGGCATCGATGCTTTTCGGAAATTACTGGATCAGGCAACGTCGGCAGTGGACATGTTTCTCGACGGATTGGAAAGCAAATACGATCTCAAGACAATCCAGGGACGAAATTTGGCGCTCGAAGAATCATTACCTGTGCTCCGACAGATTGCCGATTCAAAAGAGGCGGATTATCTTATTGAGAGATTCGCTTCTCGTATACGTATACGCGAAGATCGTATCCGGAGGATACTCTGGAATGGACGGAAGGCGCGCAAACAGGAATCAGTTGTCGCTTCCAGTCCTATGCGGAAACTTTTCGACTTTCCCGCTGACGAAAGAAACGTGGTTAGAGGGATGTTGTTGCGTGACGGCTTCATCGAGCGAGTTCTTGAGAGTGGGATTCTTAAAGAACTGAGCGATCCGGTTTTGAGAGACTTGGCAGAAAAAATGGTGAAGTTCAAGGGGCTGGCGGGGACTTTCGATCGCGCCTCTTTTTCGCAATCGCTGGAGGATTCGGATTGTGCTTCCATAGTAGCAGGTTGGCTGAGACCGAAACCGGAAGAGGACGATCTTCGGCCGGAAGTGGATGGGGATTTGGCGATTGATCAGTCTATCGACAGTATCCGCCTGAGGAAGTTGGAGTTACGCAAAGAAGAAATAAAAGAGAGGATGAAGAACTGTCCGCCAGGCGAAGAAGAGTACAACATTCTGGCACAAGAATTGTGGACGTTGGCTCGAAGACTTCGCAAGTAGTGTCTGCCCGGCTGACACTCGATCTTTCCGAAATGAATTGCTTACCTAAGAATAATAATGTATTACGTTCCGAAATATATTCGACAATGATTGGTTCCGCTTTTGTGTTCAGGTGTAATATTATTCGGTTTTTGCCGGAATTCGATCGCGGATGTGAAACAACTGCAAAAGGAGACGTCCTTTAATGGTCGATTCAAAGACTAAAACTGAATTCAAAGAGCTGTTCGATCTGGCAAAGAGTAAAAAATACCTCACCTATGATGAGATCAACGAGCATATGCCGTCATCGGTTGTAGGGCCTGCCCAGATTGATGAACTGCTCGTCAAGATGATGACCGATTTCAACGTTGAGTTCGTCGCGTCTGAAAAGAAGATCCCGGTGCTCGAGAAAAAGGTCAGGAAACTGGACGAGGACAAAGCGGAAGAAGACGAGGAAGAGGATCTCGCTGCGGACCCGGAATCGGTTGTGCGGGGAAATGATCCTGTAAAAATGTACCTTCACGAAATGGGCTGTGTTTCCCTGCTCACTCGTGAAGGCGAGGTTGAAATTGCCAAGCGGATCGAGCATGGCGAGCAACAGGTGTTCAGCGTCATCATTGGATGTCCGGTGACGATCAAAGAAGTTTTGACTCTTGGGGACAAGCTTCAGAAAGGAACAATCCGGCTCAAAGAGGTCATTCGCGGCTTCGAAGAAGAAGAAATGCCCGACGGAGACGATTCTACACATGTCGAACGGGTGCTCAAGCTCATTAATGAGATGAAAGACTTTGATGCTAAATACCATAGCCTGGAAGCAAAGAGGAGCGAAGAGACCGACCCTGAAAACAAAAAACAGCTTGAACAGGAAATGAAATCCTGCCGGGAACAGATTGTCGTTTGCCTGAAGAATGTGAATCTGAACACCAATATGATTGACCATATCGCCGGCAAGCTCAAATTCCTGGTCAAGAAATTGGAAACTGCACAGGACGAACTAAGAGCCGTCTGCTATGAATTGAGGGTTCCTCCCGAAAAAATAGAAGAACACTTTGCATTTCTCAAGCAGATGATCGAAGAGAGAAAACCGCTCAAAAAGGTCACGAATCTCTCTCCGCAAAAAGTTTTCGATCTGGAGAAAAAATACGAAAACAGCGTACGCCGGATCCAGAAACTCCGAGCCGAAGCCGCAATGGACGAGGAAAATCTGAAAGCGGCTCTCATGTCGTGCGAAGAAGGAGAGTACCTCGCCCGCAAAGCGAAAAGCGAACTGGTTCAAGCCAACCTGAGGCTGGTTGTAAGCATAGCCAAGAAGTACACGAATCGCGGATTGCAGTTTCTGGATTTGATCCAGGAAGGCAATATCGGCCTTATGAAGGCAGTGGACAAGTTCGAGTACCAGCGTGGCTATAAATTCAGCACATACGCAACCTGGTGGATTCGTCAGGCCATCACGCGAGCTATCGCCGATCAGGCCAGGACCATACGTATTCCCGTCCACATGATCGAAACGATAAACAAACTGATCCGCACATCCAGATATCTGGTTCAGGAATACGGCCGTGAACCGACTCCCGAAGAAATTGCGGAAAAAATGGAATTTCCCCTGGAAAAAGTGAGAAAGGTTCTGAAAATAGCCAAGGAACCCATCTCATTGGAAACACCGATTGGTGAGGAAGAGGACTCCCATCTGGGCGATTTCATTGAAGACAAAAAGATCCTTTCTCCTTCCGATGCGGTGGTGGGAATGAGCCTTACGGAACAAACCCGAAAGGTTCTCGCAACGCTCACACCTCGAGAAGAAAAAGTACTTCGCATGCGATTCGGAATCGGAGAAAGAGCCGACCACACCCTGGAAGAGGTCGGTCAGGATTTTGATGTTACTCGCGAGCGTATTCGTCAAATTGAGGCAAAGGCCCTCAAGAAATTGCGACATCCTTCGCGGAGCAAGCGACTGAGACCATTTATAGAAGGGTAGGGGGATTCAGTCCTCTACCAGACCTTGTATGCAGGGCTAGATCCCTGGTATTCAGGAATGTAATTGTACAGTCCAGATAGCAAGCCGAAGTTGCGCAATGTGGAGCCCATTCAGGTCTCCACGCAAAACGGCCCTACTGTGGGGTTACGCGATCCCCTTCAGATGACCGGGGGTATTCTGTGTTTCCGACCGGAGACACTTCAGGTGCTCGCTTTGATGGACGGCCGGCATTCCTTGAGAGATATTCAAGAGGAAGTTACCCGCCGAACCGGTCTCATTGCGTTTCTGGATGATATTATCGGGCTTGTGAAAAGCCTCGATGAAGCATACTTGCTGGACAGCGAGCGGTTTCGGACGGCTTTTCGGGAACGTGTGGAACGATACCGGCAGTTATCTGTAAGACCATGCTCTCATGCGGGGGCGAGCTATGAAGCAGATCCGGAAAGTCTCCATCGTCAACTGAGTTCTTTCTTCTCGGGAGACGGAGGTCCTGGATCAATCCAAAGCGGTACCGATCCGCGGCGCCCGCTCGGGCTGATTGCGCCACATATCGATGTGCGCTCGGGCGGAAAGTGCTTTGCCAGCGCGTATCATGCACTTGCCGCTGGGCAACCATCCGATATTTATGTAATTTTCGGGACGGGCCACTCGGGGGTGGAAGGGATTTTTACTGCGACGAATCTCGATTTTGAGACTCCTCTCGGTGTGGTCCGAACCGATCGTGAATTTCTGGGGCATCTGACCGACCGGCTCGGACACGATCCTGCTGCCGAAGAAATCCTTCATGCAACAGAACATGTGATAGAATTTCAAGTCATCTTTCTGCAGCATATTTTTGCCGCTCGGCATCCATTTACCATTGTGCCCATTCTCTGCTCGCTTTCTCCCGAGATGCTTCATGAGACCGGCCCCTTTCAGGATCGGAAAAGAAAATTCGATGCATTTTGCAGTGCTGTAAGGAGTGCATGTCAGCGCATCGGTAAATCTGTTTGCTTTATCGCGAGTGCCGATCTGGACCACATCGGCCCTCGTTATGGAGACGGCTTTATCCCGCATAAAGGAACCGTAAACCAGACCCTGGAAAATGACAGGCGTATGCTCGGATATCTTGAGGCTCTGGATCTCCCCGGATTCGTACGGCATGTTTCTTCAGATCAGGAAACAACGAGAATCTGCGGCTTCTCTCCTATTGCTGCCATGTTTCATTGCATGGACGCGACAGAAGGACGTCTTCTCGCACTTGACTATGCACAGGTGGACGACAAGAACTCCTTTGTCAGTTTTGCTTCCATGATCTTCCATTGAGAACGGTAATTTTCTATACTCTGCAAGAATACTCCCAGTACATCACAGGATTCCATGGTTATGACAATTCGCTTCTTCCTGGTCGTCGCGATGGGGATTCTGGTTGCGGCAGGTCCCTGCTTCGGCGACCGGAACAATGCAATAGAAACCAAAGTATTGCGGGTGTTCACCGCAAAAAAGGCTTCATACTATCACAAACCCTGGAAGAGTCCCGATTTCAACGAACTACGGAGTAGTGGGTTCTTCTTTAAGGACGATCGCAGTTTTCCCCACCAGAAAGGGCTGATTCTGACCAATGCCCATGCCGTGTCTATGGCTCAAAGCATAAGAGTGTCAAACGGCCGTGAAAAACGACGATACAATGTACGAATTCTCGGGGTGTGCGATACTGCGGATTTTGCAGTGCTCCAGATGGAACCCGCAGAACTGGAGATATACGAAAGAATAAACGGTAAGGTTGAACCCCTCGAGCTTGGTGACAGCGATAAATTGAGAGTAGGCGACAAGGTGCTGGGATGGGGTTATCCCCTGGGAGGAGAAGGCATCAGCAAGTCGGATCAGGGGGAAATAAGCCGTATAGAAGTAAAAGCCTATGCGCATTCCCGGGATATGTGGCTCATGGTGCAGGCTTCTCTCCAACAGAATCGCGGGAACTCCGGTGGACCGGTCCTCAAAGAAGACAAAGTGATCGGAGTGTCTTTTCAGGGGATGCGTGACAGCGATCGCATTAATTTCTTCATTCCGATCAATCTTGTTAAGCATCTCTTTCCAAGCCTGCAGAATCCCGGTCTCATATGCACCTGGCAGTTGTCCGTACAGCACATGTTTCCTCGTCTCAAGGAGTACTACCACCTCGATCATGATCAGGGCGGTGTTCTCGTTGCACACATAATTCCCGGAGGGGGGCCGTTTGAATTCGGTCTCAGAGAGAATGACATACTGACGCATATTGACGATAACGAGATCGACAATTTCGGCGAAGTATATTGCCCGGACCTGGAGCAGAGAGTCTTGTTTATCGAGGTCTTGAATCGCAAGAGAGTTGGCGACCCCCTTGTAGTCAAAGTGATCCGTGACGGGAAGACCCTCATAATAAAAGGAGTGTTGACGAGAGGCTTGCCGAGACTTGTCCCGAAACTCTTTACCGGAGCGAATTATTTCATCTTCGGTGGAGTGGGATTTGTCGACCTCACCTTGAACTGTATCGAGAACCTCGGCAAATCGGGTGACACATTCAGGGCAAAATACCTGGATGAATACCCGGAGCATCCTTACCAAAAAGTTGTAATTATCTCGGAGATATTTCCCGAATATGGCCTGACTGACAGTTCAGAATACCTGAAGAGGGTGGAAAAAGTAGATGGTAAGGAAGTATTGAATGTGGAAGATCTCTATAATTACCTACAATCGGCAAAAAAGAGTGGAAAAAAGAAAGCATTGATCCAGATAGATCGAAATCTGCAGATCCCTCTCGATTTGGACAATGCAGAAACTCTTGACCGGGAGATTCAGAATAAATATGGAATTTTGTACATGAAGACTCCTGATGGATTCAGCCGTTAATACTGACCTCACAAATAATAGTAGCTTTAATTGTGAGCGAAGAGACTAATGTGAACAGGTAGTTTTCGCAGTCATGCATATGATACTGTTTCGCTTTCAGGCGTGTAACATTGAAAATGAAAAAGCACTGACCTGCGTTTCGCAGGTCAGTGGCACCCAGGACACGGAAACGCTGAAATCAAACGGGTGCCACTGACCTGGGGATCAGGTCAGTGCGAAAAGGAAATTTCAAACCGTATTATATATTGGAAAGCGAATTCGTATGAGATAGCGAAGGCTGGGGGTGTTCTGAGCGGAGTGATAAGACGGCTTTGCGTCGTCCGGAGCGAAGGATACCTCCAGCCTCCCGGATTATATGAGAAGAAAAGTGAATCGGTATCAGAGGTGTTATGCTGGATAGCGTTTGTGACAATGCCACATTAAAAGCCCCTAATTGAATCTTTACGAAATTTGCCAATAAAAACATTGCTCTTCGATATAGAGTGTGATATGGGTAACCTGTGAGGTTTAACTGTTATATGGTTATGATACACTCTTTTCGTAAATCTACTGTTTCACTCAACTCAGTATATGTCCAGGAGATCGGCTTCAATATGAGCCTGCAAAACTGGCGTATCATCTATTCGGGAGGCAAAGGTAATGAGAGACTACCTTTTGGAGAATGTGGTTTCAGGGAGGGACATTTGTCTCGAGAGGCTCGAAGATCGCCTGGTGCTCGATGGCGCAGTGGACCAAGGGGTCGAAGAAGGCCACACTGATGCAATCGATCATTCGATGGTTGCCACAGCCGATGTGGCTCCCACTCTGGATGATTGGTTTGACGGGCAGTGGCATTGGTACGGAAGCGACACGTGGTTCAAGTACGAAAATGGTTGGTACTGGTGGTTTTACGATAACAGCGACACGTACTACGTTCAGAATGCTACTGACGGTACCTGGTATTACTACAATTGGAATACTAGCACCTGGGATTACGTGAACGGCTGGTATTACGACAGTGTCGGTCAGGTGTGGATTTATTCGGGAGTGACATTTAAGTCCTACTACTGGAGTGAAACCCAGTATATGTATGAAGATTTCACGACCGGAAAATGGTACTATTATGATTCCATCGACAGCAAGAAATGGGAGCCTGCGTTTGAATGGTTTTACAGCTCTTACACAAATGCATATGAATACAACCAGAAGGATGTAACCAACTACTATTGGGCCGAGTACAGGCAATTCCAGCGTTTCCACGAGTCGCTGGCCTGGGAATGGTTCGATACGCTTGATAGCCAAACCTGGGAAGACGCATTCTACTGGTTCTGGGATCCAACCATCAAAGTCGTGGATAATGCAGGAACGAGATACGGCGCATACTGCTATAACGACTGGCACGGCTCGCAGTATTCCGTAATGATCCAAATAGACGATGCAATCATCCCTGGTGTATCTAATCCGGACGTAATCCCCATGAACCACTTGATCTATCAAGATCATCGAATAGCCTACAATTGGTGGCTGTGGAAGGGTGAAGCTTGGGAATCCGAGACCGCACCATATCCTTTACAGTAACCTCGGTTTGATCTGGCGGGCCTGCACGCTTCCATCGAATAATGACGGATTTGTGCAGGCTCTGTATTCCTTCATTATTGTGAGAAATGGTAAATCATCTCTGTCTCCGGAGAGATGATTGTGAACATTTTAAGGGGGTAGGGAAAATGTCTTATCTAGATGCGATGCAAGATACGCTCATCGAAGCGCATCCTTTCGCACGTTCACTGGTTCTCGAAGAACTCGAAAGACGTATCGTGCTCGACGGGAACGTCGGCGAGTATCAAGACACACACACAGATACTGTAGTTGAAGAAGGGGCTGCTGCAGCAGACAGTGGAGACACGGTTGCCCCGGTACTGGTAGACTGGTTTGATGGCGACTGGCATCAAATGGAGAATGGCTGGTGGTTCAAACGCTGGGATGGTTTTGATTATTACTATTATGATGCGAACCGCTACTTTGCATTTGAACTGTCAACTTCACTCTGGTTCTGGTACGACACTCTGATCGATAACACGTGGGAACCCGCTTACACCTGGTATTATGCGACCGACTCCCAGAATTGGGTGGCAAACGATACGTTCGGGAGCTCTTACTATTCCAGTGACGACAGCTACTTTTACCACGACCACATGACGGGCGACTGGTGGAAATGGGACCCAATATCGGCCACCTGGGGTACATATGACCCCTTGGTTATGGTCAAGGACCTCACGTCTGGAAGTGGGGGGAGTTTCGAAGCGTGGGCGCCTGTGGGGTTCGATCCGGACGAGTATTTCATCGAATTCAACGAAGATCTGTATTTCATCTCCAAGGGAATCCTGCACCAGTACGATCCTGAGACCAATATCATCAAGGTTGCAGATCTCTCAGCAGTAAAAGCGAACATGTATCAAAACGCCCATTGGCTCTGTGAATGCAATGACAAGATCTATTTTGCCGCAACGAGTACTCTGTATGGAGAGGAAATAATGCGGTACGATCCTGCGACCAATAAAATCTCATATGTCATGGATTTGGGAGATTCCGACGGCAGCGCACCAAAATGGCTTCTGGCGGTGGACAATGGAGTCACTGAGGAGCTTTACTTTTCAGCCACCCATGGGTGCAGCGGAAATCAAATTTGGAAATACAATGAGCTTACTAATTGGGTATCAATATTACCATCTTCCGGGTCGTGTGATACGGAACTCGATTGGTTAACTCTCTACAACGGAGACCTTTACTACGTGGTATATGCCGAGAAAGCGAATCCAATCGTATGGTGGGTTGAGAGCATAGATTTGGAAACGATGTCGGTTGATATCGTGTCCGGGCTGTCGGAAACGCCCATTTTTCAATTATATCATCTTCAAACATCAGATGTTGATGAGCTTGCGTTCCTTGTGTCAAAAGACCCCGAACACCCATATCGAGTGATACAGCTTGTCACATATGATGCATATACAGACACAATCACAGAAGTTCCTACGATGATGTCGTATAATGACGATATTGAATCGCCGTCCCATCCAGCCGGAGCATCGCACCTGGGCAGCAATCCGGTGCTTTATAACGATCAGTTGTATTTTGGCACTCCTGGATTCGATATCTGGCGATTCGATCCTGTGGACGGAAATCTGTACCTCGATATGAGCACTCCGCCGACGAACTACACGAATTTCCTCACGGAATCTTTGGTCGTGTTAAATGACATGATGTACATGCCTGGCTGGGATGCTACTCACGGATGGGAATTGTGGAGTTATAACCCGAACACTCATGACGTGCAAAGACTGAGCGAAATCAACTCGGGAATTGACTCATCCTGGATCGATGATTTGTTCATCTTCAATAATCGAGTATTCTTTACTGCCAGTGATAAAACCCATGGACAAGAATTGTGGTACTATGATCCCGCAGTGAGCCTGTAAAAAAGAGAACAGGGAAGACTGTCTTTTGTAAGCGATCTTCCCTGTTTCTTTCCCGAATCAAGACTAATTCCCAGACCGATAATGCATTATACTGTTTCCCAGTCATGCTCATAAGACAGCAAAGGCTGGAGTGTGTCCTGAGGGAGTGATTAGACGGCTTTGCGTCGTCCGGAGCGAAGGATACCTCCAGCCTCCCAGATTACGAAAAGAAAAGCGAATCGGCATTATTAGCAATTGCCAAAATTAATGTCCGATACCTAATGATAGGAGTATTGGTGGGTGCCGGCCTCCGTGCCGGCACATCTTCAATATGATCAATGATATTGATAGAATGGACCGGCAAGGACGCCGGTCCCCACTGATACCTTGAATTGGAGCGTGACATAAACGTCAGAACTTTTGACAATCAGTCTAAAACCCCAGAGATGAAGGATCCTTCTCGCATGCTTCCAGTACGGCATTTCTCCTGGAAAGCAGATTGAACACTGTGTTGTCATCAGGCTTATCCCAGGATCTTTCCAGTTCGGCAACCCATTGAAGCGATGCTTTTCTGGCTTTCTCCGGAGCAGCATTCAATCGTGCAGCGTACTCCTGCTTCAGGTCTTTGAGTTGCTTTGCTCTCTCTCCCCCCTTGACGCGTCTCACGATCTCTTCGGTCTTTCGCATGAATTCCAGTACGGCGTCACAGGGACTCAGTGCTTCCCGCGGCTTTGGAGACTGTCGACCTACCTCAGGCGGTTGTTGACCTGCCGAGTCGCCGATTGAAGTTCGGTCAGTGGTTTCAATCTGTTTCTTTAACTGATCGAGTTGATCGTTCAGGCTGGCTTTGTCTTTTTCGAGATTCGCCAACTCGTTGCGGCACTCGTTCTGCTTTCTTTTTAATTCACTATTCTCTTTTAAGACGGCCTGTTCCGCCTTTTGTGTGCGAGCGACTTCGTCCGTGAGGCTACGATTCTTAGTTTCCAAAGCAGCTATCTCTTCAGTGAGCTTGTTCTTGCTTTGCGTCAGATCGGCGATTATCTCGGAAAACTTCTTGTTTTCGGCAGTCAGCCTCTCCACATTCTGTTTCGCTGTTTCTAGTTCCTGCTGCATCCCGCAACCTGACACCAGCAACCCTGCGAGAAGCACAAACAACATACTAACAGGCGATTTCAGCCACCCCCTTCTCCATCGATCCGGGCGGAGAGAGATGTTTCTTGGCAGAACTGCCCTCAGGTGATGTTCGATCGGAGTAGATGATTCATACTTTGTGCTCATTTCAATTCCTTTTTCCATGTGTTCAGGTTCACACTGTATTGGTGCATGGAACCTTCCCTCTTAATTCTGCGCCAACAAAATGGCTCGGACACTTCCTTCCAAGAAAGTTTCTCTTCTCCACGAAAGCTGAGGTAAGACGACCGACACACTGAAGAAATCGCATCGAATGGGAAACGATTATCACAGGTGTGTAGGGATCACAACCCCAGAATTGCATGTCGCAAGAATTGAGAGATACATGAGGAACTGTCATCGATAAACGATAGTAACTGGCGCGCATTTGTCGTTACTTTTCCTTGTGCCTTTCTTGACTCAGGCGCAATGAAGAGACATATTCATGCAAAGGCGACTTGAAAACGCCTAAATTTCAATATGAGCACGAAAATAACCTAGCGTAATCATCGCTACTTTGGTATACTTACTGAATTGATTGACGTCGGTGGCAGGTTCCAAAGAGGGCGGATAGTTTGTAACTACTTGAGCCAAACGATTTGCTGGATAGGGAATAACTGTTTTGTGATGTGAAATGTGATTCTGTTTGTCAGTCCAACAGAGGATGAAATCGGCACAAAAGGATAAGGAGAACAATCATGAGAATGATGGACGTTCGGGACAAGATCATCAGAATTCTTGATGAGAACCCAGGCAAACGCTTTTCGGTTGCTGAAATTGCCAAAGAAATCGGATCGAATAGTAAGAGGACAACCGCAGCTCTGGGGAGATTGCATAAGGGTGGTCGAGTAGAGCGACCCGAAAAAGGTTATTACATGAGTAAGAAGGAAGCGGCTATCTCACCGAAGCCCGTGCCTCAGAAACCGGCGGCAGCTCCAGCCGTGAAAGCAACGAGAGCCCCAAGAGCGGCGAGAGCGGCAAAAGCAGCTCCAGTAGAAAAGGCCGTAGCAAAGCCGTCCATGGCTATTGTAACCGTCGATCTGCTGGTTGAAGGCTCAAAGTCGGAAGTTAATATCGAAAAATTACGGCAGTGCGTTTCCGGGGAACCGTCAGTTTTGGATTTTAAAGTCAGGGGCATCGTGGATGCCGACCCCAAGAAGCTGAAGGTAAGAGTGTCTCTTCCGGATAACGAGTAGAAGGGGGCTTAGTGTCGGATAGTTCGGATGAGTGTTAAAGTTCCGGGAACATCTTCTCTGAAAGGTTCTCGGGGCTTTCACTTATCGGCAATGATGTACCCATTCTGCCATTCTCTCGTGCAAAAATTCTTCCGAGGTCGGTTCCGAGGGAGCGGTTTGTAGGTAGTCTTGTCCGGACAATCCCACCTGTTCTGGTCACGCCATAGCCCATTGCCCAATGAAATGGGTCCACTTTGTTGTTTCATCATCAGCCGTAATTCATTGCATGGCCAATGTCGTTTTGGATACTTTTTAACCCCATTTTTTGAGCAATAATGATTTCAGCACATTCCAACGATAAATCTTGATTTGGCATCTGAAATCTATTACATTTCAAACGATCCGAATCTGAACGATTCTCTTATGCATACTCAGGCAGGGATACTTGCCCGTTGCGTCTTGTTTTTGATAAGGGAGGCAAAGTGATCGTTGAGTGTTGGGCCGAAACCGATGTGGGCAAGCAACGCACCACAAATGAAGATTGTTTCTATGTCGATCCGGAACATGAGCTTGTGCTCGTTCTCGATGGCATGGGCGGTCACCGCGCTGGAGAAGTGGCCTCACGTTTAGCAATGGAGACAATCGCACCCTTTTACAAAAGGTACTCAAGATTTCAAAACGAAAAACTCGATATATTCGAAGATTATGACAATTCATTCACCTTTCAGGCGAACTTATTGCGGCAGGCAATCTTCGTCGCAAACAGGGTGGTCCTGGAAAAGTCTTTGGAAAGCGAAGAATTCGTCGGCATGGGAAGTACCATGACCGGTATGGCCATTCACGATCATACTGTATCGACAATCAACGTTGGCGACTCGCGGATTTATCTCATCAGGAACGGGGATATCGAGCAGATTTCAAAAGATCATACCCTCGCCGAGGATCAGGTGGAAAGAGGTGTCATGAGCCGGGAAGAAGCCCGGGATTCTCAATTGAGGCATATTCTCTCCTCCGTCATCGGGGTCGATCCGAGAATCCGCATTCATATGGATGAATTGGCCGTTTTTCCGGGAGACATGTTCCTTTTGTGTACTGACGGAGTCACCGCGGTAATGACCGACAAAGAGATTCTCGAAGAAATCCTAAAGGACAAACCTGGACCAGAAACCTTGGAACGCTTGATTTTCACGGTTAACGAAAGAGGTGGACCGGATAATACCACTCTGGCAATGACGGTCTTCTGTGAAGATTCCCAACAGGAGAATGGCACTGCTATCTCGTGGGAATCGCATACGAAGGAATAGCTGAGATCCGATAGCCAGGGCTGCAGGAAAATGGAGGAAGCCGATGTTTAAGCTGGTCCTGAAATTTCAGGATGCCGTTCTCGAAGAGTACACTTTCGAGAAGACTCCGGTTACCATAGGCAGACGTGAAGACAACGATGTGGTGATAGACAATATGGCCGTTTCGGGACACCACGCGATTATCGAAGAAGAAGACCCTAACTATTACGTGTTGGCCGATCTGGAATCTCTCAATGGTACATTCGTGAATGAAAAAAAGATCGCCAGAGAAAAGATTTTCGACAACGACACACTTATAGTCGGAAAACACATTCTCAGCTTTATCGATTTGCGGCCTCAGGATGAACGACCATCGCGGGAAGCCGAGGTGGCAAAGGACAAACCGACATTCAGAGAGACTGTTATACTCGATACCAAGGCTCAGCAGGAATTGCTTGCAAAACATGCAGCAGAACAAGGGAGCACGGAAAACTCACCGGAAAGGCCAAAACGAATAGAGTTTCATGGTTCGCTCACGCTTATCTCCGGAGGAACTCCTCAGATCATAGATCTCACAAAAAGGCTTACCACCTTGGGTAAGTCGAATGAAGCAGATGTAAGATGCTCAGGTCTTCTGGTAGGCAAGACAGCCGCATTGATCAACAAACGGCCGAACGGATTTTTCCTGGCTTATGCCGAAGGTCTTAAGAAGCCTGAAGTCAATGGAGAAACCATAACAACGCAGGTTCAACTCCAGGATGGTGATGAAATCAGCATCGGGGGCACACGGTTGACCTTCAACTTGCGGGAAGAAGTCCTGAATTAAATCGCTCACTCATACCGCGTATATACTATTCTGGCGTTATTTCCCCTTTGGGCTTTTCTCAAGGATCGGGCTCTCAGCATCAGTATGAAGAGCAGCAAGAGCCCGGCCGACAGCATAATTATCCCCAAAATACGTTCAATCCCCCACGTCTTGGCCGGTTCCGGAATGGTGGTTGCCTTCGGGACCGCGGGAATTTGTATATTCTTCTGCTCATCTTCCAATGAGGCTCTTAAAGATGCCGCAGCCAAGTGATTCAAGTTCATTGATACAAAGCGTTCGGGCTGTGTGATCGACACTGCACTCGGATTATCATAAAAGAGTCGATAGCTCATTTCGCGATGATACTCGAATACTGCCAGACGCGGGGCGGCAGTGAATTCTACAGTTTCCAGGGGAACGGATGCACCGACAGGTGTGAATTCGGCCTTCACGAATCTCGAATAGTGAGGCTTCATCGTCACTGAGAGCTCCTCCGCGTGAGCGTCGTCCTTCCGAATGCGGAACACGGTACCCTCGTAGAATTGCCGCCAAGGTCCAGACAGGTGGTCGGTTTCCGACAGCACCAGTTTGGCTGTGAAGTTGCCCGACACGGTCGCTACTTTCACTTTAGCCAGAGGCAGCCTGCGCTCTCCAAGATCGGTCACGATCGTTGTCGATTTCGTGACAGGATCTGTTCTCTTTTCAATTAACCGATATTGAATCGACCTGGACACAGGATTCGCCGGAGAAGGCGGAAAACATTCGACTCTTTCGATTTTGAGGGGCTGTTTCTCGTCTTCGAGTAGACGAATCTGTAAGTATTGGAAATTATTGACAGGATGGCGTATCTTTAAACTGCTCACCGCAATTGGTTGCGATGTCTCCAGCAATAATCCATCCATGCGGACGATGTATCCTTCCTTCAAAGAGTCCGAGCCGCGTATCTCCACTTTCCGGATAAAGTCCCGCGATGTAGTTCGAACGAGAATGCCGTTAGTTAGAGTTTTGGCGGATTTATCAACCCAGATTTCCGTCGAGCCATCCCCTGATTTTGCGACGCGAAAAACGCGTACAGGGAATGGAGTCAATTCTTCATCCGTAGGATATTCCAGCAGAGTAAAAGGGACGAGTTCTCCATCGGAAGCAATTATCCGAAGGTCACCGTTATCCAGTCTGCACTTTTCGAGAACTCCAGCCTCGAGTGCGACTGCTGCGACTTTTTCGGAGTATTCGGGAGATATCCGTATGTTTCGATAGTGTTTCCAGGCAGACGTGTTGAAATCCGCTCTTACCGGCAGATAATCCGAGAGAAGCATTAAAAGGCATACTACGATTATCCACCCGAAGCTGAAAGTCTTATGCATTTTCTTTTGAATCCATCCGAAACACATGGGCGCTGATTATAATCAGAGGAGCCTTTGGGATCAACAAAACATATCATTTTTTGTATCCATTCCCGTGCAAACTAAAAACCGCTTGGATCGCGAGACAATGCGTGGTATTATCACCTGCTTTAGCAATACTGTGGGGCTACCGGGTTCGGCTCATAGCCGCAAGACCTTCAGTACCCCGTAACGGAATGCCGGAAGAGCTATAATAAACGGACTGGAACAATGGAAGCTCAATTACCTGAAGAGCTGTCTTCCGAACAACGGGCGAAAATTCTTGCCGAAGCACTTCCCTATATCAGGGCGTTTCACGGTAAGCGCATCCTCATAAAGTACGGGGGAAGCGCTATGACTCAGGAGAACCTGAAAAGATTCTTTGCCGAAGATATCGCGCTCCTGAGCTTTATTGGTGTGAAACCCATCATTGTCCATGGAGGCGGTCCTCAGATTGGTGCGCTTCTTAAGAAGATAGGGAAAGAAAGTCGTTTTGTAAGCGGATTACGTGTAACCGATGCCGAAACCATGGATGTGGTGGAAATGGTGCTCGTGGCCAAAGTGAATAAAGATGTCGTTTCCCTCATCAATTCTTTCGGCGGAAAAGCGGTTGGAATCTCCGGTCGCGATGGCGGTCTCATAAAAGCAAAAAAGGCAAAGCGGATCGCAGGAGTCGATGAAGACCTGGGACTCGTGGGTGACGTGGATAAAATCAATCCGGAGATAATCAGTTGTCTGGAATCTTCAGCTTTTATCCCGGTCGTGGCTCCTGTGGGAGCGGGTCCGGGTGAAAAGCCGTTTAATATCAACGCAGATACCGCAGCCGGTGCTTTGTCGGCATCGTTGAAAACGGAGAAGTTCATTCTCCTGACCGATGTGCCGGGAGTGCTTGATTCGGATGGTGTGATGATTTCGAGCCTCTCCGAAGAGCAGGCTGAAGACCTCATCACAAAAGGGGTTGTCTCAGGGGGGATGATCCCGAAGATCGGATGCTGCTTGAACGCGCTAAGGGGTGGTGTCCCCAAAGCTCATGTCATCGATGGCCGGGTACCTCACGCCCTTCTCTTGGAAATGCTCACCGACGAAGGCATCGGAACCGAAATAGTGCGGGAAAAGGCTCCGGGTATTTAATTTTTCCCGGAAGCTGCTCTCCGAATCCGGATGTGGCTCCGGGAATTCACAGATAACTATCATCAGCAGGAAAAGGAAAGCCATGAGATCGGACGATTTCATTGTTCTCAATAAAGAATACGTTTTTAATACGTATGGACGCACCCCCATCATGTTGACCGAAGGTAACGGATGTACTGTACGCGACAGCGACGGACGCGAATACCTCGATTTCATAGCCGGCCTGGCTGCTTGTCCTCTCGGGCATGGACATCTCGGGCTTGCCGAAGCACTGTACAACCAGACGCGAAAATTGATCCATGTGTCCAATATTTTTCATATTCTGCCTCAGATCGAACTTGCCGAGCTGTTGGCCGGGCACTCTTTCGCGGACAAGGCGTTCTTCTGCAATTCCGGAGCCGAGGCTAACGAAGGAGCAATCAAGCTCGCCCGAAAATACTTTCACGACAGGGGAGAGCACGAACGATTTCACATCATTACCATGGAAGGCTCTTTTCACGGCAGGACTCTTGCTACTCTTGCCGCGACAGGACAGACAAAATACAGGCAAGGATTCGAACCGGTCGTTCAGGGATTCTCCCATGTACCTTTCGGCGATCTGAACGCTTTGGATGCGGCAATGACTTCTCAAACCGCTGCGGTAATGCTTGAGCCCATTCAGGGTGAGGGTGGCGTCAAAGTCCCCTCTATGAATTTCCTCGGGGAAGTGCGGGAACTGTGCAATCGAAGAGGCTGCCTGCTCATCCTGGATGAAGTGCAGACGGGTATGGGACGAACCGGCAAGCTCTTCGCTCATGAGCATTTTGGGGCGAACCCCGATATTATGACCCTCGCGAAAGGTATTGCAGGTGGAGTTCCCATGGGAGCGCTGTTGGCGGTGAATCACGTTGCGGAGGCGTTCGTCCCCGGAACGCATGCTTCGACATTCGGCGGAAACCCGCTTGCTTCCGCTGCGGCTCTTTATGTAATCGGTCAAATCCTTTCTCCGGGATTTCTGGAGCACGTAAACGAGACGGGCAATTACTTGCGCAACCGTCTCGAGGCGCTCGCTTCCAGGCATGAAGTAGTCCGAGAGGTGCGCGGTCTGGGGCTGATGCAGGCACTCGACCTAAAAATCCCCGGAGCGGCGGTAGCAACGGAGTTGAGAGAAAGAGGAGTGCTCGTGAACTGTACAGCGGAGACGGTTCTCAGGTTTCTTCCACCACTGATAATTTCTGAGAAAGAGATTGATGTAGCAGTGAAAGCCTTGGATGGCGTACTGTCCAGGTGTGGAGGTTCCTAAATGGCAGGCATAAGGCACTTTCTCACCTTTCAAGATTACTCGCGGGACGAAATCCTCACTCTACTGAAACGATCCCATGAACTGAAACACAGCATTTCAGGCAAAGGCATGTCACGCCCGCTCGAAGGCCGCACTATAGGCATGATCTTCGAGAAACCTTCGACTCGAACTCGTGTATCGTTCGAAGTGGGCATCTACCAGTTGGGTGGCCGATCGATATTCCTGAGCCCCCGAGATATTCAGATAGGTCGGGGAGAACCGATTCGCGACACTGCACGGGTTCTCTCGCGTTATGTTGATGCCCTGGTAATTCGGTGCTATGGCCACGAGGTGCTCGAAGAGTTTGTGCACTGGGGTTCGGTCCCTATCATAAACGGGCTTTCGGATCTCCATCATCCCTGCCAAATTCTGGCTGACCTCCTGACACTTCAGGAAGCCGGATTGGACATATGCTCCATGAATGCATGCTGGATAGGTGATGGGAACAATATGGCAAACTCCTGGATCGATGCGGCCGAGAAATTGGGATTCTCCCTTAAACTTGCGTGCCCTGAAGGATACGATCCGCAGGTGTCTTTCAATTCCGGCAAGATCAGTTTAACGAGAGATCCTGTGGTTGCAGTCAAAGGAGCAAATGCCGTATCTACCGATGTGTGGGCTTCCATGGGCCAGGAAGAAGAAGCGGCTGTTCGTCAGCATGCTTTTCGTGGATACCAGGTGAATGATGAATTATTGCGACACGCTGCGGGAATAGTGTACGTTCTCCATTGCCTGCCCGCCCATAGAGGCGAGGAAATTACCGATGAGGTGATGGAATCCGATAGGTCGCTGGTATGGGATCAGGCCGAAAATAGGCTTCACGTACAAAAGGCGATTCTTGAAATGCTCTTCGAGAATCTTCCCTGACGGCAAAACGCCACAATTCCGGTTAGACGGATTGAGACTCTGCAGGAGACCACTGGAGGTTTCGTGAAACAAAAGATAAACAAAATTGTGCTGGCTTACTCGGGAGGTCTGGATACTTCCGTTATTCTTCGATGGCTCGTAGACACTTACGAATGCCCTGTGGTGGCTTTTGCAGCGGACCTGGGGCAGGGTGAGGAGCTGGAACCGCTGGTGGAAAAGGCAAAAGCCACGGGAGCCGAGTCCATAGAAATTAAAGATCTCCGGGAAGAATTCGTCAGAGACTTTGTATTCCCCATGTTGCGGGCAAACGCCGTGTACGAGGGATCCTATCTTCTCGGAACATCCATTGCACGGCCCTGTATCGCGAAGTCTCAGATGGAGCTCGCTGCCAGAACAAATGCAGATGCGGTAAGTCACGGAGCCACGGGTAAGGGAAACGACCAGGTACGTTTCGAGCTGACGTATCTTTCCATGAACCCGGAAATCATAGTAATTGCGCCCTGGCGAATATGGGATATGCGCTCCAGAACAGATCTCCTCGCGTATGCACAAAAAAGAGGAATTCCCGTAACGTCTTCCGCGGAAAAACCCTACAGCATGGATAGAAACATGCTTCATCTCAGTTTCGAGGGAGGCATTCTGGAAGATCCCTGGGCCGAACCGCCGGAGACAATGTTCGTGCTTACGGTGGACCCCCGAAAGGCTCCTGATACGCCGGAAGAGATTACCGTATCGTTCAAGGCTGGTGACCCTGTCGCCGTTGATGGCAAAGTGTTAAGTCCTGCGGAATTGCTTTCGTCGCTCAATACCGTCGCAGGTCGCAATGGAGTGGGCAGGGTTGATATGGTGGAAAACCGGTACGTCGGGATGAAGAGTCGCGGCGTGTACGAGACTCCGGGAGGAACGGTCCTCCATGCTGCACGAAGAGCCCTGGAATCCATAACCCTGGATCGGGAAGTAATGTTCCTCAAGGATGAATGGATACCTCGATACGCATCTCTCGTATACAACGGCTACTGGTTTGCCCCGGAAAGAAGGATGCTCCAGGCGGCAATCGATGAAGCGGCCGGTGCGGTAACGGGCGATGTTCGACTGAAGTTGTACAAAGGGAATGTCACCGTAACAGGCAGACGCTCCGATAAATCACTCTATGACCCCAGGTTTGCGACGTTTGAAGAGGACCGGGTGTACACCCAATCCGACGCAGAGGGGTTCATTCGGCTCAATGCTCTGAGGCTGAGAATCCGCTCAATGATGGAAAAATCGTCCACCTAGGGCGGACACCCTTTTTGGGGAACCGAAATGGCTACACGCGACCGATCAGACTCGAAAAAACAAAATCCTCAAGCTGCCGGAATACGAAAAGGCCGCTTCAAGGAAGGGATGGCTCCCGAGTTCGCAGCTTTCAATGCTTCCATAGGATTCGATAAGCGACTTTTCGAGCAGGATGTAAAGGGTAGCATTGCACACGTGCTCATGCTTGCCGCGCAAAAGATCATCCCTGCGAAGGATGCAAGGAAGATCGAAAAAGGTCTTCAAGAGATCCTCGAGGATTATAAGAAAGGTTGCTTCGTTTTTCGGGAAGATCTGGAAGACGTGCACATCAATGTGGAAGAGACGCTCAGGGCAAAAATCGGGGACGTAGCAGGTAAACTGCACACCGCACGGAGCCGCAACGATCAGGTAATTCTCGACTTGCGACTCTTTGTTCTTGAAACGTGCCAGGTAGTCAAGAACGATATAGTCGCGCTTATGTCCGCTCTCGTTGCCAAAGCGGAAGAAACCGTCGATTACATTTTGCCCGGGTACACGCATCTTCAGAGAGCGCAACCCGTTCGTCTCGGACATCATCTCATGGCGTATTATCAGATGATGCTAAGAGATTTTGTCAGGTTTGAAAGCTCTTGGGTATGGAATCACGAGATGCCCCTGGGGTCTGCGGCGCTGGCAGGGACTACTTTCCCCATCGATCGGGTTCTCGTTGCGACTATGTTGGGGTTCTCCAAGGTGAGCGCCAATTCAATGGATGCGGTTTCGGACCGTGATTTTGTTCTCGAATTCCTGTTCAATGCTTCAGTTGTCATGATGCACCTGTCCAGGCTTTCGGAAGAATTGATCCTGTGGTCCGGGCCTGAATTCGGTTTTTGCGAGTTGCCCGATGCTTATTGTTCGGGTTCGAGCATTATGCCGCAGAAGAAGAATCCGGACGCATGTGAACTGATGAGAGGCAAAACAGGTCGGGTTTACGGAGATCTGATTGCACTCCTGACCACTATGAAGGCGCTGCCTCTTACGTATAATAAGGACCTGCAGGAAGACAAAGAGCCCGTTTTCGATGCTGCAGATACGGTCCAGGGATGTCTGCGCATTATGGCAGGGTTGATTCCGGGGATAAAATTCAATCGGAACCGCATGCTCGAGGCCGCTTCCGATCCTTCACTCACTGCTACGGATCTTGCCGACCGGCTCGCCCGCGAAGGGGTCCCCTTCAGAGAAGCTCACGAACGAATTGGAGCACTGGTTCGGGCAGGTTCGGAAGAGGGGAAGAAGGATTCATCGGAATTGCCCACACCCGAAGAAATGGTGGATGCTCGCGATCATGTGGGCGGAACTTCCCGACGTAGTGTCTTGGAGCAGATCCGAACTGCCAGGCTGTTCCTGGAGCAGATAACTGAAACCGGCGACAAGCCGAAGTCCCGCAGAAAGAGGAAAGGTTGAGGGCGTCAGGCCGTGTATTTGCGTGCATTGCTCTCGTCGTGTGCCTCTTTGTCGGATGTGGATATAAAACAAGTCCGCGGCCGGCAACAGCGACCGTTCCGGGAGACATGGGACTCGTGGATGCTTTCGCGTATCCGGATCGTATAATGCTTCGCTGGGAAGTCCCTGCGATGAATGCAGACGGTTCTCCGCTCAAGGATTTGTCAGGATTCAAGATTTATCGGTTGTCTCGCAAAATAGGAGAAGAATGCGAGAATTGCCGATTCGAAGGTAAACCTTACGCTAATGTGGACTTTCAAAAGCCTGTGAACGCCGAGATTGTGGACGGCAAAGTCATGTACAATGACAGGAATGTAGCTCATGGAAACGTCTACACGTACATTGTAGCCGCTTATAATCTCAAGGGGCGGGAAGGAAAACCGAGCCCTCAGGTGCCGGTCACTTTCCAGGAACCGCCTCCGGCTCCTGAAAACGTGAACGCACATGCAACCCCGAACGCAGTTACCCTGATATGGACTGCGCCCGGTGAAAAGGAAGCTGTTCAGGGATATCGGATTTATCGCGGCTCTACCGATGCTTTGGATCAGATGAAAAAGGTCGGAACGACGAAATCCGATGAGGTGTCCTTTACGGACAAAACAGTTGAAAAGGATAAAACCTATTACTATGTGGTAAGATCGCTTCGCGTCGCGAATGAAGTTTCCATAGAGTCTCGGCCTTCTACCGCCGTACGAGTAACCGTGCCGGGGGAAGTGGAAACACCTATCAATGTCCGGACTAATGTCACGACGACGGGAATACGGGTATCCTGGGAGCAGTCTACGATTACCGGGAAAAGGGTTTTCTACAATCTGTATCGTTCGGAAGGCAATGGCGCGTTCCAAAGGATCAATATCGCACCGATACGGGACTCGTGGTTTCTCGACAGGAAAGTGCGAAGAGGTGCGACATATCGCTATGCTGTAACAGCATATTTTGAAGATAGGCCTGAATATGAGTCCAGCCGTGCCGTTACTGAGGCTGTGAGATATAATCGCTAGTGGTTAAAGGTCATGCATCATTTTCAGTACATAAACGATGAACTTTTCTGCGAAAACGTTCCTGTTCGACAAATCTGTGAAGCCGTGGGCACTCCCGCTTTTATCTACAGCCGAGGGACACTGGAACGTCATTTCAGGATCTTTGAGGAACCCTTTCTCCCTGTGGACCACATTGTGTGCTATTCGATGAAAGCATGTTCCAATATCGCCATCCTGCGGGTTTTTGCAAACCTGGGGTCCGGCACGGACATCGTCTCCGGAGGGGAACTTTTCCGGGCTCTGGCCGCTGGAGTAGATGCTTCTCGCATCGTGTACTCCGGAGTAGGCAAAAAGGCCTCTGAAATCGATGAGGCTTTAAAAGCCGAAATTCTGATGTTCAATGTGGAATCCGAAGAGGAACTTCACCTTGTGAATCAGCGGGCGGTTGCACTGGGAAAACGAGCCCGAATAGCCCTCAGAGTCAATCCCAATGTAGATCCTCTGACACATCCGTACATCTCCACGGGTTTGAAGAAAAATAAATTCGGCATCGATGTGGAGCGCTCCCTTGAGCTCTATGGAAGAGCCGCAGATATGGAAGGCATAGAAGCAATCGGAGTGGATTGCCACATCGGCAGCCAATTGACAGAGCTGTCGCCATTCCTGGAGGCAATCGATCGTCTGAAGGAGATGATCGGCATTCTACGCTCCCGCGGTATATCCATCCAGTATCTCGACATAGGCGGAGGGTTGGGAATTCCGTACGACCAGGAAGAGCCTCCGGCTCCATCGCTGTACGGAACGGCGATTGTTGACCGCATTGCAAACCTCAACGTGAAGCTCATATTGGAACCCGGAAGACTTCTTGTAGGCAATGCGGGTATTCTCGTGACCCAGGTCCTATTCAGAAAGCAAGGTCCCGAGAAATCTTTTATCATAGTAGACGCTGCAATGAACGATCTGATCAGGCCGAGCCTGTACAACGCTCATCACGCAGTGTGGAAAGTGGCGCGCAAGACGAATGGTGTGAACGGACGCATTGTTGCCGATCTTGTGGGCCCCATATGTGAATCCAGCGATTTTCTGGCACAATCCAGGGAAATGGAAGCCGTTGAAACCGGCGATCTCCTTGCACTCATGAGTGCAGGTGCGTACGGTTTTTCCATGTCTTCGAATTACAATTCCCGCCCCCGTGCTGCCGAAGTGCTCGTGGACGGAGATCGATACTTTGTCATCAGGGACCGCGAGAGTTATCAGGATCTTATCCGGGGGGAACACATCCCTCCCGCGATTCTCCAGACTAGCTAAAGGAGCAAAGGATGTTTTCAGGAGCTTTTACCGCAGTAGTCACCCCCTTCAAAGACGGGCACGTGGATGAGGATGCATTGAGACGCCTGATCCGGTTCGGCATTGACGGAGGGGTTAGCGGAATCGTCCCGTGCGGAACGACGGGCGAATCACCAACCTTGAGCCACGAAGAACACAACCGGGTTATTGAACTTACGGTTAAGGAAGTTGCGGGCCAGGTGAAGGTGATTGCTGGTACGGGATCGAATAGCACGGAGGAAGCTCTTGCGCTTACAGAGCATGCGAAGTCGGTCGGTGCCGATGCATGTCTTATGGTATCTCCCTATTATAACAAGCCTACACAGGAAGGCTTGTTCCAGCATTTCAAGACCGTGGCGGAAGCAGTGGATATCCCCATCGTGTTGTACAACATACAGGGACGCACCGCCGTCAATATCGAGAACAGTACCGTGGCAAAGCTCTCACGGATTCCGAATATCGTTGCTGTAAAAGAAGCTTCGGGAAGCATTCTTCAGATGAGCGAAGTCATCCGGCTGACCGACTCCGATTTTGACGTGCTTTCCGGAGACGATCAGATGACTTTTCCGCTTATGGCTCTCGGCGGGAAAGGGGTCATCTCCGTGGTCACGAACATCGTTCCGGATAAGATGTCCTTGCTCGTGAAACATATGCTCAAAGGGGACATTGCGGCTGCTCGGGCAATACACTTCGAGATTTACGAACTCTGTCAGGCAATGTTCATTGAGACCAATCCAATTCCGATAAAGACCGCACTCAGCATGATGGGCATGATCCGCAACGAATTTAGATTACCTCTCTGTCCTATGTCCCAGGCCAACCAGGAAAAGCTCAAAACGGTTCTGGAACGGTACGGACTTGTTTGAGAAAGGGGAATCCCATGAAAATAGCGGTTTGCGGTGCAGCGGGTCGAATGGGCAGGAGAATTGTCGCTCTTGCTCACGAGCATCCTGAAATGCAAATAGTAGGTGCTCTGGAATTTCCGAAGCATCCCGCACTGGGAAATGATGCCGGAGAAATCGCAGGCATCGGGCACATTGCAGTGCCCATTACTTCCGATCTCGATGAAATACTGAAAAAATGCGATGTGTTGGTCGATTTTTCTTCACCCGACACTTCTCTTAGGAATATAAAAGCAGCGACAGAGTCAGGAAAAGCAATTGTGGTTGGGACCACGGGCTTTTCCGAATCCCAGAGAAAGGAAATCGAGAAAATAGGTCCTACCACCCGCTGTCTGGTGGCTCCCAATATGAGCGTGGGGGTCAATCTCCTTTTCAACCTCACGGAAACGGTAGCCCGAGCTCTGGGGGATGCTTACGATGTGGAAATAATTGAAGCTCACCACAATTTGAAGAAGGATGCCCCCAGCGGGACTGCAGTCAAACTGGCGCAACTTGCCGCACAGGCATTGGATCGAGACCTGGAAGAGGTTGGAGTCTACGGCCGAAAGGGAATCGTAGGCGAGCGAAAGAACCATGAAATCGGCGTCATGGCAGTCCGCGGCGGGGATATCGTCGGTGAACATACGGTGATGTTCGTCACTGGTGGTGAGCGGATAGAGCTTATCCACAGGGCACACAGCAGGGATGCGCTCGCCAAAGGAGCTGTTCGTGCAGCGCTCTGGATCTATTCTCAACCTCCCGGATTGTACGACATGCAGGACGTACTGGGGTTAAAAGCAGGAAAATGAGGCTACTGAGATTCCGTGTAGACAATCAGGTCTTTGAAGGAATTCTGGAAGGCGAAGAAATTCTTCCTGCCGCCGGTCAGCAGTTTCCGAGAAGGTTCCAGTTGAATCAGGTGAAGCTTCTTCCCCCGTGTGTTCCCTCCAAGATCGTAGCAGTGGGATTGAATTATCGCGATCATGCGGAAGAATTGCATCTCACTCTTCCAGAAGAACCTTTACTGTTCATGAAGCCCTCCACGAGTGTCATTGGACCGGGCGACTCCGTATCGTTGCCTCCTCAGAGCCAACGGGTGGATTATGAGGCAGAACTGGGAATCGTAATCGCAAAAACTGCTCGTCGCGTCGGATTGGACGAAGCACGAGATTACATTCTCGGATACACGTGTCTCAATGATGTCACTGCCCGGGATCTTCAAACCAAAGACGGCCAGTGGACCAGAGCAAAAGGATTTGATACATTCTGCCCCATCGGACCGTGGATTGACACGGAAATAGACCCGACCGATCTGGGCATCGAATTATATCTCAACGGCGAGCGGAAGCAGCGATCACGCACTTCGAACCTTATTTTCAGCCCTGCGGAACTGGTCGCGTTTATCTCGGGAGTCATGACGCTTCAGCCGGGAGATGTCATCGCAACGGGAACTCCTTCCGGTATAGGGCCGATGAAGCACGGAGACAACGTGGAAGTGCGGATCGAAGGAATAGGTTCCCTGGTAAACCCGATAGTGAAAAATGACGGATAAGGTTTACATCGGATTCGGTTCGAATTTAGGAATCCGGGAGTTGAAATTCGAAGAGGCACTGCACGAACTAAATCGTGCTCATGGAATTGCAATCAAGACGTATTCCCGATTGTACGAGACCGATCCTGTGGATTTGTCGGACGATGGACCGAAGTTCCTTAATGCTGTGATTGAACTAGAGACCTCGTTGAGTCCGAGAGAACTGATGGAATCATTGAAAGCCGTGGAAATAAAACTTGGCAAATCTCCCCGGCATCGGAGCGATCAATCCCGTCATATCGATTTGGACCTTCTCCTGTACGGCGATCTCGTTATCCGGGAGGACAATTTGAATATTCCTCATCCCCGGATGCACAAACGAGGGTTCGTGCTCGTACCCTTGGCCGAAATAGCCCCGGAAACGGTGCATCCCGTTTCCAAGCTCACTATTCGCGAACTTGCCGCTTTCATTGCTCCCGAAGAACTCGGAACAATCAGAGCGCTGGGCGCAGAATCGAATCGGCAGTAATATGATCGCGCAATTAATAGTCCTGTCCGCAGTGGCGTACGTCGGATATCAAGCTGCCAAGATAGTGGTGAAGAGTCTTGGGCTGGGTTCCGACCCGGATCCAGGTGAAGAGCAAAAGATCCCGGGTGCAAACGACATGGTCCAAGATCCGGTGTGCGGATTGTTCATTTCACCCGCTGATGCTGTGACCATAATACACAAGGGAACGTACATTTCGTTTTGCTCCCGGGAGTGCCTGAACAAATTCCTTCAGAACCAAGGATAATGGGATGGCAAACCGGCCCCTTCAGAGAAAAGTCCTCATCGCCGATGATTCGGAGATTCTCAATAATATGCTGAAAGATGTTTTTGAGGATCATGGCTATGAGGTCTTTCAGTCTTTCAACGGTTTAGAGGCAAAAGCCGCCTTTCTGAAGAATCAGCCCGATCTCGTCCTCGTTGATCTTCAATTGCCGAAACTTGATGGATTTGAGGTGCTCCGCTATATAAAGGACAAATCTTCACGCGCTATAGTGATTCTCATGACAGGGGTCGGCAGTCAGGAGATCGCTGTCAAAGCAATGAAGCTCGGTGCCGACGAGTACCTGTCGAAACCCTTTGAAATGGATAGCGTCGCGGCCATTGCAGAAAAGCTTCTTGCGGGCCGCAAAGCGCTGGAAGAAAACATCAGGCTCAAGAAGCGGATCCAGCGAAATGAAAAATATGCGGCGCAGCTTGCGAGCAGCATAAACGAGGCGCTTCTCACCACCGATTCGGAAGGAAACATCCGGTTCGCGAACCGTGCAGCTTCGGAGATGTGGGGCTATTCTCTCGAAGAACTCATGAACAACGATGTTCATTTTCTCATTCAGGCCGAATCCCGGACACTGCTTTCCCGGAACCTCATCAAAGACACGTTGCGCGATGGGAAAACCGAAGGAGAGTTCATATTCCGGAAGAAGGATAGAGGAACCTTTCCCGGATACCTGTCCAGTTCCCTTATTCAAGAACAGGGACGTAATCCGGATGTTGTGATAGTCGTTGCAGATCTGACCCGTCTCCATGAAGTGGAGAGGCGCTTGAAACACTCGGAGAAAATGGCTTCATTGGGAAAAGTCGTCGAAGGGGTCGCTCACGAAGTACGAAACTGCCTTACCTCTCTGGGAGGATTTGCTCTGAGATTACGAAAGACAATGAACGATAATCCAACCGGAAACGAGTACGTCGATATTATTCTCAAGGACGTGAAACGCCTGGAAAAAATGGTGAAAGACATTGAGGACTATGTACGGTTCTCGAAGTTTCACCGGTTTCGTGCACGTAATGTAGATTTGATCGAGATTGCTCGGCAAGCGCGGCAACGAGTTCTGCAAAAGCTCTCCTCCGAGATGGATCGAGTGATCTTCGTGCTGAATGATGAGGCGAATATTCCGAAAATCAGTGCCGATCCCGAAGCACTGGAGGAAGTCTTTTACAATATTATTCTCAATAGTTATGAGGCAATGCCAAAAGGCGGACGTCTGAAGGTTGATATGAAGCGTGTCGGTTCCTCCATCAACGTTTCGTTTACCGATACTGGAATCGGGATAGAAAACGAAGATCTAACTGAGATCTTCAATCCGTTTGTGACCTCAAAAACAAGCGGCGCAGGTATGGGACTCAGCAAAGCTCTGCTATTGGTTGAAGAGCATGGAGGAACCCTGAAGGTTTCCTCCCAGCCGCACAAAGGAGCCGTTTTCAAACTGACCTTGCCCATTGAGAGATCCGGTAACGGGTTTTCGTGACGTATACCGGCGGGAAGTGTGATGTCATTTGCCATATGGACAAACCCTCAACCCGCAGAGTACGCCGGATCTTATCGCCGGCTGGTAAACGGCCAGACCGATTGGGTTGACAAAATCGAATGCGTGTGACACTTGCTTTCATTCGGGAGAACACGATGCATGGTGTTTGGGTGAGATTACTCGTGATCTGCACGATCATGGTATTTCCGACAGTTTCATATGCAGACATCTACATGAGGACTCACAAGGATGGCACCAAAGAATTCACCAACCGTCCATCCGGGCCCGGTTGGATCTTTCACATGAGCGAATCCGGCGAAATCCCGGTGATAGAATTCTCCAAAGCAGGAAAAATGCGCAGTATAGATGAAATTGTGTCGGAAATAGCCGAAAAGTTCAACATAGAATCAAGTCTCGTCAAAGCGATAATTATGGCAGAATCCAACTGCAATCCCAACGCGGTATCACGTAAAGGCGCACAGGGACTCATGCAGTTGATGCCGTCCACAGCGAAGGATATGAATGTGACAAAGCCTTTCGATCCGCATGACAATATTCTCGGGGGAGTGAAATACATCAAAGGGCTTCTTGCTTCCTATGGCAATCTGAAACTTGCTCTGGCTGCATATAACGCCGGCCCTGGAACAGTCGAAAAATATGCCGGTATCCCGCCTTACCGCGAGACCATCAATTATGTGGACAAGGTGATGGGATATTATCTCAAATTCAAGAGTGATCCGACTTTGAAACTGTCGGTCAATTAATGCCAATTTGAATTCAAAATCCCCCCATTCCCCTCTTTAATAAAGGGGGGAGAGGGGATTTTCGTCTAATTTTGAAAGCAAATTGGTCTAATACGGGATATTTGAATGAAAAAGCATTTGCCCAATTTTCTCACGCTTGGCAGACTGGTTCTGGTGCCGCCTATCATCCTGTTTCTGTTTTTTCCCGGAAAGGTTGCTTCCGCAACGGCGGGCCTTCTTTTCTTCGTGGCATCCTTAACCGATTTCTTCGATGGATTCATTGCAAGACGTTTTTCTCTAGAATCTTCCTTTGGTCGTTTTCTCGATCCTATAGCGGATAAAGTGCTCGTAACCTCCGCGCTCGTCATGCTTATAGCGCTGGATCGAGTGCCCGCGTGGATCGTTATGCTGATTATCACGCGGGAAGTTGCTGTGAGTGCGCTTCGAGCGATAACCAAATCGTGGGATACGACGCTTCAGCCGAGTCCGGTCGGCAAACTTAAAGCTGTATTTCAGTTTGCAGCAATTGTGCCGCTCATCATCCATTACGACTATACCTTCTTCTTTGTTACGGTGAATTTTCATTTTATAGGGACTGTGCTGTTGTACATAGCTCTTTTCCTCACCATCTGGTCTGGAATGGATTATTTCCTGCGTTTCTACAGGGAATATGAAGGACGCGAAAATGGTGACGCGTTTTGAGCGATGACTGAATTCTCATTGCGATAATCCTCCGGGGTTATATGGCAATTCTCTGGTCAGCATCCTTTCTCTATACATGAATGCACATGTGGCGGCGGGCTACGATACTACCGCTTTCGGAGGTAGCTATGGAGACTGGTGTCTCGAACATGTTGCCTATCAAGACGTAGATGCAGGAGCAAATGTAAGGTGCAGTTTCTACCCCCGCTTGTAGATTGTTGAAACAGCAGTCTTCGCTGCAATTACTGTAAATTTGCGATTCAGCGATTTGCGCGAGGGCCTTTTCTGCCCCATGTAAGTTCTTGTTTTCTAATTAAATTCACGGCAGAACCAATATGTATGCAGTTTTTGACAACAGGCACGTCAATTGCATCTAAAAAAGGCGTGAGGCGGTTGTTTGATCTGGTACGACGGATACGGCGAGGGGACATATACCGGGCTGCTGAAAGTAAAGGAAATCACTTCGATAATCTTCAGATGCAAAAGTGTAATTACGCCGCCTCACTCGATTGGGATTTTCAAATGCTCTTCTCATGAATTTTCGAGATCCTGATCTCATGCTTGTCTTGATGAAATGATATTAGCTATTTCCGATTTCCAGCTCTGAGTGTGGACGTTTTAAATCTGATGGAGCAATTGATATCTTGACGAGAATGACTTCTCTGCAGTATGAGATTAACAGGTATTCCGAGAAATCGATTCATTGGCTTACATTCTAATGCGATCGTGTTTCGAGGTCGCCATCGAAGAAGAAAGATCGGGAAAACTTCTTGCAATCCCGTCTTCAGGGGATTCCCATCCCCACTGTGAGGCCTTCGGCTTACTCCCCGGAAGAAGCAGTTCGGTGAGAAAGATGCTGGTTCCGGTGGAATAATTGAAGTCTCTCGAATGGTTTTGGGGGGACATTCTTTACAAAGATAGTTCCTCCCAATATCCTGTTTTTGAATGCAAAATGGTATGAAGAGTCGAAAAGTGCCGCATGGCTAAACCATGCTGGTTTTCCAGTCGCCTGTTCAGTTGCATGGTATTGAAGTACTAACGGTGAATTTCACTGGGGTTGGAATTGCAGAAGGATAACGACACTGGAAAGTGGGCGGGTGCGGCAGTCGGTCTGATATCGATATCTTGCCTCTTGAATCTAGATTTGATCTCAATGACCTGTATTTTCAAGTGGGATGCTTGGGATGCATACTGGCCCTGGTTTCACTATTTCGTCATAAGTCTGAAATCCGGTAGATGGCCGTTATGGGATCCCGGTCCGAATTGCGGTTTTCCGTTCCATGCCGAACTAAACACGTCGCTGTATTATCCGGTCTCAATCGTGACAGGTCTTTTGTTCGGGGGAGGGTACAAGGTTTTCCAGCTATTGTGGTTGGGGCACTGGCTGTCGGGGATGCTGGGATTGTTTTTTCTCTTGAAAAGATTCGGGATGAGTCCCCTGGCGGCAATCGCCGGTGCGACAATTTTCGGATTTAACGGTTTTTTCATTGGAAATGCGGAACACACTACGTGCATCGTGGCGATGAGCTATTTTCCGTGGATACTGTTGCTATTGGACTATTCCAATCGGAACACATTTCTGTATCCCTGTACTGCTGGATTATTGACCGGCTTCTCTGCCCTGGGCGGGAACCCTGTAATCACGATTTACATGGTGCCAATGATTTGTTTGTGGAGTCTGCTTCGACTCAGACCGATTTCCATGGTCGTGCGCACGTTGTTCATAACGTTTCTGGTCGCCGGGATTATTCTTTCACCCTCCTATGTCTCGTTTCTCGTTGAAGGCAGGGACTTTACTGACCGAGTGGATCTGCTGCCGATTGTCGAAGCGCTCGATCATGATAGGTTTTCCTGGGATGCGCTTGTGTCTTTGATCGCTCCCGCTCTGATCGCCAAGTACTCGCATTACTTCCAGAATCAGGAATTGACTATGATCAATGGGTACTTCGGTGTATTCGGGGTGTTATCGGTAATTGGTGTTTCACTGAATCGGGAATTAAGACAACGCTGGAAATGGGTGCTTGTATTCATTGTCGTGGCCTTTCTCCTCTCACTCGGAACGTCAGGGTTAATCGGAATTCCGGCGTATTATATTATTCCTGCGCTGCGATTCGGGCGACACACCGCTCTGTTCAAAGCTTTCTGGATGTTTGGAGGAGCAGTGCTCGCGGGCGCTTATTTCGATAGCCTGACGTGCTCTGAAAAAAGTAAGGGAACAACGTTACTTGGAAGCTCGGAAAAAATCCTTCTCGCAACCTTTTTGGCGGTGATTGCCTTATTGACATGGGCCTGGCTAGTACCTGACACATACTTGGTTCGCAGCGCAATTCCAATACCCAGGGAGCCTAACACGTTTTGGACTGCATTTGTCTGCACGAGCTATTCTCTGGTGACTGTTGCACTGTTCTGGTTCTCCGTTCAGCTTTTCAAAACACAATTATCGCAGCGACTGCTTGTGGGGTTTCTTCTCCTCATCATCATAGGAGATGCTGCAGCGTACAAGATTTCAAGTCAAGAAAGCATTTGCTGGGGCTCCCGAGCATTCAAACAAATTCAGGCAATCGAACATGAAGCGCAGAGCAAGTCACTGACAGCGCCTGATCCCAATGGGGTGAGAAACACCGATCCCAATTTCTCCGGCAACTACTGGGCATTTGATGGCAAATCGTATTGCAGGGCCTACCTTCCCATGACCAACAGATCTTATGAGACTCTGGTGGGCAATAGTCTGCCTCCGTATGAATACTCTAGATTCCTTGAGGTACTGAAAACGGCCCCCAGATTTTGGCTTGTCCCTGAAGCTGCATTCGCGAAAGAAACGGATACGGCTGCCCTGACAACTCTCAAGTCCACCGGAATGAACGATCCTGTGCCTTTGTTTATTCACGATGCTCAGGCCTCGGGAATTCTTGATGAACAAAAGGTGACGCACGGGGTGAGGCCCGGGAGCTACGGCTCGGTCCGAGTGCTTTTGTACGAACACGAAAAAATAAGGCTGAAGGTGACTGCTCCTGACGATTGCTGGTTATTTGCGACTGAAAGATATAATGGAAGTTGGAAATCTTTTGTAGATGACGAACCTCAAAAGCTCTTCAAAGCCAATTTTTGTTTTCGAGCGCTCAGAGTCTCGGCAGGGGAGCACGTGATCGAGATGACATATTCGCCCTGGGCTTATCTGCCTCTGTTGTTTCTGTCGTGGGGACTCAGTCTGATTATAATCGCCGTGTGGATCTATGCAGGTGTGGTAAAGATATTACAGGCACTCTCTCCGAGGCCTGCAATCGAACACGATTTTCCGTGAGAAGCAGCGTTCGACGCGATCAACCTTAGCAATGATTTTGCTGACTAGACGGGTTACTGGCGGAGAGAGAGGGATTCGAACCCCCGGACCTTTCGGTCAACGGTTTTCAAGACCGCCGCCTTAAACCACTCGGCCATCTCTCCGTGTCCGAAGATGCTAGCCCACAGGCAAGCATCCTGTCAAGACGCTTTCCATTTCTCGGCTCGTGATACCATTTCTCCATTACGGGAACAATGCCGAACTCCCTGGAGGCATCGGGCCCGGTTCAGCAGGTGGCGGCCGGCCTCCGTACCGACCAAATTACCTGCAGGTGAACCCGTATGACAAAGTGAGATTCGTCCAGCCGAACGCATCAATTCCCGCCACTACGATTTTGCTCACCATCGCAAATCTGCCACAAGAGATCCGGAATAGGTGTCAAGTGTTACTGGCGCTCCCAAGGGCAAAGTGATATTCGGCAATGCGTGCCCGTGAGGAATTCCCGAGACGACGGGAACAGTCTCATCATCGACATATTTCAGAATGATGCGCTCTACTATCTCACTCAGGTCGCCATTTTGCGAATCCAGAAAATACCCGAGAAGCACGCCGTGTATTCTCTTCAGGATTCCGGAAAGATGTAGCTGTGTGAGCATGCGGTCCAGTCTGTACGCTGGTTCGTTCACGTCTTCCAGAAATAGGATTGCTCCGTCGAAATCAGGCAGGTGAGGGGTTCCCAGTAATGCCGTAACCAGAGAAAGGCAGCCGCCCAGGAGCACTCCTGAGGCTCGTCCGGGCCGCAACACACGAATTCCGCCGCTCTCGTCCGGCCAGAGGTTTCGTTTTTCAAGAGGCTGAGTCAGGGCAGCCATGAACGAAGTCTCTGAAATGCTATCCAGACCCTGCGCGACCTGGCCTGCAATCATGGGACCCGAGAACGTGACAAGATTGCACCTCTTGTAAAGGGAGAGCTGAAGCGCCGTCACATCGCTCATGCCGACCAGAATGATGGGATCCGAAACAAGCAAATGCATGTGAATGGAATCGAGCAAATGCATTGTTCCATATCCGCCTCGAGCGAACAGGATTCCTCGCACGTCTCTGTTGGCGAGCATTGCATTGAGATCGTCACACCTCTGACGATCCGTTCCTGCACAATATCCGTCTTGTTCAAGCACATAACATCCCTCGAGCACTCGGAATCCCTTCAACTCAAGGAATCTGATCCCGGCTTTCAGGAGTTCAACGGAAGCCGGTCCGGCCGGGGCTATCACAGCAATGCAGTCACCGGGTTTCAAAGGATTTGGAAGGAGAGATCGTGGATTTTTCATGTGGGTTTCTTACAACGAAAAGAATTCAACACCAGTGCGGTTTATGGCGATTTCAAAAATTCTGACGTGTTATCCCATGCTCCAATACAAGATACTAGTGGAAGCCGGCGTCCCTGCCGGTCTATTCCATGGATATTATTGATTATATTGAATATGTGCCGGCACGGAGGCACGGCACCCACCAATATCCCCTATCTTCAGCCGGACAGCAATTTTAGCGATTCTATACCACACGCCAGTACGTTTGTAAAACATCGACGGGAGATAATCGGCTGTTTCTCTGCCTGCAAACATGTATCAAAGCTATAGGAACTTTTGATTGTCTGTATAGGCACACGGTGTTAGAATAAAAAATTAGGAGGTTCCCCGGCATGAGCGTGATCCTGCACGTTGAAGACGAGCATTCTGTGCGTCTCTTATACAAAGAGGTTTTCGAAGAGCTTGGATACAAAGTGATCCAGGCAGTCGATGCCGAAGAAGCACTCAAATTCCTGCGAGGAAATCGTCCCGACATCATCGTATTGGATCTCAAAATGCCTGGAATGGGCGGTAAGCGCTTTTTGGACAAATTCCACAAGATGAATACCAAAATACCGGTGGTAATCAGCACCGCATATCCCTATTTTCAGGGAGATCCGACTGCGCTGAAAGCCGATGCTTACGTCGTCAAATCCGGAGATATGACCGAGCTTTTGGACAGTATTCGGAATCTCCTTGGAAAACCGGACTGAGCAGCCCCTTAATCCCGCTTACGACGATTCATGTGTCCAGGGCAGGTAGCGCCCCGATCTGTTTCAATGCTTCATATACGACGATTCCGGCTGCAGTTGACAGGTTGAGACTTCGGACTTTGCTGAGATCGATGGGAATCCTGGCAATCCGGTTCGGAAAACGAAGAAACATATCCTGCGAAAGCCCCGTTGTTTCCGGACCGAATAGAATGTGGTCTCCCGGCTCGAAGTGTATCCGATGATACACATCACCTCTCTTGCTACTGGTAAGCACAATTTTCCCATGATCTACCGCTGACAGGTAGGCTTCCAGATCAGGCCATTCAAGCACCCTGAGTTTCTTCCAGTAATCCAGTCCCGCGCGTTTCAAATTCCGGTCGTCAATGCTGAACCCCAGGGGCTTTACAAGGTGCAGTGTGGCTCCCACCGCGCAGCATAGCCTACCGATATTGCCCGTGTTCGGGGGTATCTCCGGATGCACGAGCACCACATTCAACAGCCGAGAATCCTGACGCTCGTTGCCGCTCAGTGGAGTACCTCACGTACAAGTTTCATGACATCTCTTATCTGCACAGAATCGAGCTCTCCGTGCATCGACTTCTCATTTATCAACAGAAATGCATCATCGTGCGTGTGCATGCCGGTGAAGATGTCTCTCGCTGTCATGGAAAGGACATTGAGAGAAGCTTTTACATCGAAACCTCGCCGTGGAACAATGACGAGGTCCGGCCCGAGATGTGCATTTTCCCCTGAATAGACTTCTTCGTTCGTGAGAACAGCTTCGAAGACGTGTTCATCGAGATCTCCCAAACCTTCGAACAGTCCTATACCGATATCTCTGAGGCGCAGATTTTCCAACTGGTGCTTTATGCGCCCTTTGATTTCTTCGGCTTCGGTTGTCCCGAGCAACCCATTTCTGAATCGTTCCTTGCGGTTGATGTATATGCGGGTGGGGTCGAGAGCAAAAGCTTTCGATTCAGAACTGAAATTCTCCAGCGATCCCGCACCGGGATTGTGAAAAGACAAATATCCAAGGGTTCGGAGAATGGAGTTGAGATAGATCTGGATCTTTAGACCGGTGAATCCGTGGTCTGACAAGAGTACTAGCCGTGTCGAACTCCCCACGAGATCCATGAATTTTCCGATGAATACGTCAATGCTGCGATAGTATTCCAGAAAATCCTTATGAAAGGGATGTCCGGGATCAAGAGCCGCGTCAAAAAGGAAATGATGGAGCCTGTCAGTGCCGGTAATCACCCCTATAAAGAGATCCCAGGGTTCAGAAACCAGGAGATCCTCCATGCAATGGGTATGGGCATTGAAGGTTTCGAACAGATCGGTCACGAGAAATCGGCGATTTTGTCTACCCTTGTCGGCATCTACATCAATACGGTAATTCAGCGAGCGCAACTTCTTTATCAAATGCTCGGGATAAACAGCCCGTTCAAATATGGGAGCCACAAAACCCGAAACAAGCACGCCATTGAGCGATCGAGCCGGATAAGTAAAGGGCAGATTCACGATAACGCTTCGTTTTGACGGTAACTCGTGCCAAATCGCAGGCCTGCGGATATCGTCGAACGAGGGGAGATGAAGTCCAATTTCACCCGGTTTTAGATCGGTAAATCCGAAAATGCCGTGTTCTCCGGGGCTTGAGCCGGTCATGAAAGAAGTCCATGCAACAGCGGAAATGGCAGGCAGATCGGTCCGCATCGGAACGAAGGTTCCCGATGAAGCTGCATCTGCCATGCGTGGCATGACGCCCCAACCCATGAGCTGCTTGAGAAGTGAAAACGGCACTCCATCCAGACCGAGAACAGCCACTCTCTGCGGGCCATTTCCTTTTATTCCGCCAAGCACGTAATCAGTTCTCCTGTCAGGAATTTTCTCGGGAAAGAAGCCTGGATTTCAATGATTCAAGAATCGAATAATCCATGGGTGGGTACTGCGGAAACTGTCCTAATTCAATATCCGGTTTGACTTCTCCGTGAAAGTCGGTGCCCCCGGTAACGGTGAGCCCAAATCGGGATGCCACGCTGAGGTAGATTTCTGTCTGACGAAGAGTGTGTTTTGGATAGAACGCTTCTATTCCCTGTAACCCGCTGTCCATAAGAACGGTGACAGTCTCGATCAGGCTGGCTTCGTTCTCGGATCCGAGCGAATACGGATGCGCGAGGACCGGAATGCCACCTGCTTCGCAAATGACCCTGATTGCCGTGGATGCCGGCAGTTTCGCCTTTTTCACGTATGCAGGCGTGCCTTTCCCTAAATATCTGTCGAAAGCTTCCTGCATTGTCTCGACAAGGCCTTCACGAACCATGACTTTCGCCACGTGAGGTCGGCCCGGAACGCCTCCTGCGGCCTCCCGGTCAATAGCTTCTTGGGAGACAAGTATATCGCTGTTCTCTTTGAGCTTGGCCAATATACGAGGAATCCGTTCTCGACGTCCTGTCTGGAGAAAATCCAGAGCCGAAACCAGTGCCTCATTCTCCTGGTCCATGAAATAACCGAGAACATGGAGAATTCCCTTATCCCAATCCGCGCTGATTTCCAGTCCGGGGACTATCTCGACGCCGCTTATCTGTCCCTGTTCGGTCGCCTGCTCGACTCCCGAAACAGTATCGTGATCGGTAATCGCTATGGCTCTCAATCCGAGACTTGCTGCTCGCTTTACCACCTCAGCGGGAGAAAAAGTCCCGTCAGACATATTTGTGTGTACATGAAGATCTATCACTCTCTTGGCCTCATCATATGGCTGTTCACCTATAGCGAGTCTTAGAATGTTTAAACCTTCGAGAGGATGCGGTCAAGCCTGGAGAATTTCAGGAGCATCGGGGTACTGTCACACCCATCGAGAAAACACCATATTGGACAGCAAACGCCCCCTGTCTGTAAGCAGAAGAATTTCGCCCTGCATACGGAGGAGACCTTGGTCCAATAAGTCTCCAACAGTCTTCTTGATGAATTGAAGTGCATCCACGTTGTACCGCTCCGATATCAGTTCGAGATTCAGGCCTCCCACAAGTCTCAGGCCCATGATGAGCGCATCTTTGAATCGCATCTCGGGGGTCAATTTCGTCTTGATCTCAATGGGCAGGTCTCCGGCTTCAACGGCTTTTTCAAAATCAGTCAGATCTCGGAAATTCGCGTACCTCGTACGGCCATCCATGCTGTGAGCGCCGGGGCCGAATCCGATATAAACGCAATCAGTCCAATATTTCAGGTTATGGATGGACTGCTTGCCCGGTAACGCAAAATTGGATATTTCATAATGTTCGTACCCGGCTTCTTTTGCATCGCGGCAGAGCGTCTCATACATGTCTGCGGCCAGATCTTCGTCAGGACCAGGTAATTCCCCTGCATCGATCAGACGGTGAAGGCGGGTTCCAGGCTTCACTTCAAGGAGGTACACGGACACATGTTCCGGTCTCAAATCCAGAATGGAGTCGAGACTCCTCTTCAACGATTCCAATGTCTGACTCGGAAATCCTGCAATGAGATCGAGCGAAACATTGTCGAATCCCGCTGCCCGAAGATCCCGAAAAGCAGCATATGCATCCGCAACAGCATGACTTCGGCCCATGAGTAACAGCTCGGAATCCAAAAGAGATTGGATACCCAAACTCACGCGGTTTATCCCGATTCTTCTTAGACTGCTGAGACGGGCTCTATCCACGGTGCCGGGATTCATCTCCAGAGTGATTTCCTCCGGGACAACATTTAAATGTGATCGAATTTGCACCAGAATTCGCGACACATCCTCCGGATCGAGGAGGGAAGGGGTGCCACCGCCGAAATACACGGTATTGAAGAAGAACTCCCGAGCGGTCCTTTTCGCAAGATGTGCATAAAGCTCGATTTCTCTCAGAATCGAACGAATGTAGCGTACTTTCGCATCCGGGTCGTATATTCCAGAAGTAAATCCACAATAAGAGCAGCGAGTTCTACAGAAAGGCACGTGCACGTATATCCCGCCGGGGTTATCTTCCTGAGGGAATCGTGTAGGGATCGATTGTCTGTGAGGCAGGGACATTCGAGAAACGTCTCCAAGAACCCAGTGTCGGACCGTGGACGAACTAATCCGAAGCGAATCCGCGATCTGACGCAATAATGATATCTCATTCGGCCGGTTCAGGGAAATAAAGGCAAACTCGGAAGTGAAAATGCGAAGAGTCCGAATCGATTGGTGCTGGCTGGGGGACGAGGATTCGAACCTCGGTTAACGGGGCCAGAACCCGCCGTCCTGCCGCTAGACGATCCCCCAACCGATCCAGACATAGTACCGTTTAGGGTCGGCCCTGTCAAGCTGAATGTCATTTTACGGTGAAGCTTCGAGGACGGATCTGATTGCAGCAATCGGAACCGCTCCTTCACGAATCACCTTGAGCACACCCCGATCTATTTCGATCACCGTGGAAGGTTTGCCTCCCGGTGTGGGGCCGAGATCGATCACCAGATCCACTAGAGAAATCAATGCTGCTGGTATTTTTCGAACATCGCCGGGTGGTGGATCTCCTGCAAAGTTGGCGCTCGTAGCGGTAATAAATCCCCCTGCAAGTTCAGCAAGCTTGCGAGCAGCCGAATCCGGCGGCACTCTCACTCCCACTTTACCGGATGCTCCAAAAATGGGTTCTGCAAATTGGGCTGCCAATTGCAGCACCAGCGTCAGGCTTCCAGGCCAGAATCGATCCATCAAAATAGAGATACGAGAATCGGATGAAATCAGAGACTTTTCAACAGTCTTACGATCTGACGCAATAAGCGGCAGCGGACTGCCGATTGGCCTGGACTTGATGCTGAATACTCTCCGTACTGCCTCATCATTGAATGGGGCCACGGCAAGACCGTAAAACGTTTCGGTGGGTACGATGACGACACCGCCGGAGCGGATCACATCCCGAGCTTTGGCAAAGATATCTTGAGCATCTAAGTTCATCTTTTCACGATTCGGAGTCGCAGAAGGTCTCTGGGGCATTCTCGCAGTAAGTCCTTGCGCGACAGAAATAAGATCTAGGATTCTTGGAGAGGGCCCAGGGGCATAGGCGCCGCGAAAAGGACATCCACTCTCAACCTTCCCGGTGGGGATCGGCGTCCCTGCCGATCCATGTTTAATGGAATACCCGCACCAACGGCACAGGAATCAACCATTCACCAATTAACTCAATACTTGTTGTTGCGTGGAGCGAAGTGATCCTGCGCCTAGCGGGAGAAACGCCTAATAAACCGCAGAGGATTACTTCGTACGCTCGCATGAGAGCGTCAAACGTCCTCGAGCGATGCGGTTCGCTTCGCTCACCAGCATCCTACGCAAGACCTCCTGTAATCCGGGTGAAACTGAGACTGCCCGATCTCCATCTCAAGAACTTCCAACGCTTGCCGGAACCTCAATTTCCTGCAAGGAAATTGAGGTTCCGGATAACATTAAGAGCTTTTGGGGAGGGGTCCGGGGAACACTTTTTTGCAAAAAAGGGTTCCCCGGAAACTCTTCACGTCTTCCGGACCGGTAGTTCCAGAATAAACCGAGCACCTCCTCCGGGATTGTCTTTGACCCTTATGAATCCGTTATGGTCCGAGACGATGGTGCTGACGATGGTCAATCCGAGACCCGTTCCTCCAGGTCTTCTGGAAAAGTATGGTTCAAACAGCCTATCCCGATCGTGTGGATTTACTCCGGCTCCGTTATCCGCAACTTCTACGGATGCAATGGCAAGATCTTTGTCGTAGCTTGTCATTATTTTTACGATTCCTTTTTTTTCTATTGCAGAAACGGCATTGTCCAGGAGATTCATCACAGCGCGTTTCATCTGTTCTTTATCCAGGTTGAAAATCGGAACTGATTGATCGGGTTTGAACACAATGTTCACCTGATCGTTCGCCTGATAATAAAGATTAACCACTTCAGAGATCATTGCGTTCAGATCATTTGGAACCGGGTTGGCTGCGGGCATGCGCGCGAATTGGGAGAACTCGTTGACCATGTGTTTCAACTGTTCCACCTGATCGATAATAGCGTCCGTACACTGGTCCAGAATTGCGCCATCTTCCGCAAGCACCGGCATATATTTTCGTCGAAGCCGCTGAGCATTGAGTTGAATGGGGGTCAGGGGGTTCTTGATCTCGTGAGCAATACGACGAGCCACCTCTCTCCAGGCAGCCATTCTCTGGGCCTTCACCAGATAGGTCATATCCTCGAAGACCAGAACGAATCCAAGATTATTGCCCTCCTCGTCCCTGAGTTTGTTCGCGAAACAGAGCAGAGAAGTCACTCGCTCCGGAAAAGACAGCGTGATCTGTCGCTCCAATGCTTCCGAATCGGAATCGGCAACATCTTCGAGTATGCTGGTGATGGCCGCTGCAGATTCTTCGGGGAGTACGTCTGCGCACGGCTTGTTGAGAATATCGCGTGCGGCAATTCCGAGAAGTCGCCGGGCAGAATTGTTTGCTGTGGTGATTCGGGCTGCGGAATCCAGCGAAACAACCCCCGCTGCTATGTTTTTCAGCACCGTTTCGGTATATTTTCGGCGGCTTTCCAGGTCCGTGTTGACCCGGACCAGTTCGTCCCGATTTTCGCGTAAATCATCCGTCATTTTATTGAAGGATCGCACGAGAATCCCGAGTTCATCGTCCGCAGTGGGATCTATGTGTACGTTCAGGTCCCCTTGCGCAATCTTCTGGGTTCCTTCAGCGAGCCTCTGGATCGGCTCGGTTATGTCCCGGGCCATGGTCGCACCGAACCAAAATCCGATGAAAATAGCCAGGAGAGCAACCATGAGCAGGATCAGCACGTACATGGTCTTCACCGGACCTTTCATACGTTTTGCTTCCTGATAGTCTCCGAATGCGCTGGAAATGGAAAACAGCCTGCCCGCCAATGAATTGGGGATGAAATAATCTATGACGAGGACTGCAGAGACACGCTCCCCGTTGGTTTCTTTAATCGGTGCCAATCCCTGTATGAGATCGCTCCCGCCCTCCAGCGGCATAATCTTGGATGTTGCATCGCCCTGAAAAGCAATCTTCAGAAAGCTCGGCACAGGTGGGGGAATGGGAATATCCTTCAGTGCCGGATCTTTGAGGAGTTCCGGATTTGCGCCGTCACTGAAATAGAGTTGAATGGAGCTGATACCTTCCGCTGCTCTCCAGGCATCCATTGCTTTGACCAGTCTCGTTCGTTCACTCGGATTCAACAAATCATTGTCATGAATGAATGCTGCAAGGCGGGCACCGGTATTCAGGACCTTCTCCGAGGCAGTCTGGTAGAACGCCTGCGCTACAACCAGCGACGATTGAAGAGACTCTTCCACCTGAGCTTTGAACCAGCTTTCAATGGTGGTGTGGAGTACCCCTGCACTCGCAATGAAGAGCACCACCGTAGGGACCAGGGTCAATGCTACAAATGCCGAAGTGAGCCGAGTTTTGAGATGAGATCCCAGAACCCGTCGACGCCGTTCGAAAACAAGTTTGAACAGATTACGAATAAGAAAGAAAATGATAACGATGAGAAGAAGAGTTACAATCGAAAGCAGCCCAAAGAGCAGCAGATGTCCCGCAAACGGTATGTCTTCCGCGGACCTGACCAGGTACGATTCCGCAAGAAAAATCGCTCCCACAAGTACGGCTGCGAACAGTGCAACATAGAGTTCTCTGCGCCTTTTCTTTTGTTCCTCATCGGGTGAAAGGGGCTGCCTCATTATCGATCTTCTCCCGTCATCTTCCCCAGTTCCTCATCATCGAATCCGAAATGATGACCGATTTCGTGGAGCAAAACGTCACGGACTGCCGTCACTATCATATGCGAGGACCCTGCAGCGGCAATAATGGGCCGTCGGTACAGATAAATGCGATCCGGAAGATATGTTGCAGCGAATACGCTTCTCTGGGATATGGGAACACCCACATACAGACCGAGGAGTTCCCAGCGGGAAGCCAATTGCAGAGATTCCATTGTCTCCCGGTCCGGAAAGTCTTCTACGATCACCTCCACGTTCTCCATTTTTTCCTGAAATATGGCGGGGAGTTCCTCTATGGCTTTGGCCACGGCCTTGTTGAACAGTTCCGGAGTCACGGTGGTCTCAATTACTGTGATGGATGCCGCTGCTCTGAAAGCTTGACACTTTCAGGATTCTGCGCGCATAAGACACTTTGTACCAGAAAACAGGAGACTTGGAAAGGTGCCTTTCAGCGATTCAAAACGCGACATTGTCATTGTGGGGCTGGGAAACCCGGGAAGGGCGTACGCTCGTCACAGACACAACGTCGGTTTCATGGTCGTTGATGAATTGGCCCGGATTTCAAACAGCTCCTGGAAAAAGGATCGGGTCGATGCCGAAATATGCAAGGCCTTGATTGAAGGGCATTCCATCACCCTCATTAAACCTCAGACTTACATGAATTTGAGCGGTAAAGCTGTTGCACCCATAATGAATCGTCTGTATGCCGATCCGTCACGGCTGATGGTGATCCATGACGATATGGACATTGCATTCGGCAGGGTCAGAATCAAGCTCGGGGGAGGTGACGGCGGTCATAAAGGTGTACGATCCATTATGGACTCGTTGCGGTTTTCCAATTTTATCAGGGTGCGGCTGGGTGTCGGACGCCCACCAGTGGGTGTTCCGCCGGAGACATTCGTGTTGAGTGCATTCGACCCGCAAGATGAAACCGCCGCGGCTCATCTGGTGTCAGGTGGTTGTCGGGCCGTACAGTTTGTTGTAGCTTATGGCGTCGAACGTGCACAACAGATGCTCCACTCTATAAAGGACGTACCGGTTGATTCGGCTGCTGCATTATGATTCGGGGTTTTTGCTTGCGTGTTGGATAGTGCTATATTAAACTAATCGTTTCTTTGACCGAGAATTCTTACCCAGGGGGTATGTACATGAATCAGACAATAGTGAGTGAGGATAATGCTCCATTCCGACGGCTGCTTCGGCCGATAATTAAGGTCCTGAGAACCGCCTATATTCAGGGGACCTCAGTTGTAAAACTCATGCCGTCGGAAAGAGCCATCCAACTCTACTACAAATATCGACGCAAGAGTTACGATCTGCAGTGGTCAATGGACCCGGGTTACAGAAAAGGACTCAAGCGGTTGATGGAACTTGTAATTGAAGAAAATGACATGGTACTGGATGTCGGATGTGGAACGGGTTCAGCTACGGTTTTGGCGGCTCATAAGGCCAAGCAGGTGACGGGAATCGATCTATCGCCCGACATGATCGAACTGGGTGAAGAAAAGGTTTTGAAAGCAGGTCTCTCCAACATCACGCTGCACACTACATCTGTTGAAGACTACGTCCCGGATACGCCATTCGACAAAGTGATAAGTTCTTTTATGATACCCCACGTGAAACCGCATCTTCGTCCGGCAATTTACGCATGTATGTACAATTTCCTGAAACCTGGGGGAACTGTCGGTCTTTTCGGCTCCAGGGGAGAAGTATGCGATGTGTACGAGACCACGGAAGTAATTGAAAACAATCTCACCAGAGCAGGTTTTAAAGATATAGTCCTGTACGACGTGTACGACATCTACAGAATAGCCCTGGCAAAACGCCCCCTCAACAAATAATCCGGTGGGATAAAGAAATCTTTCGGTAACGGCCGGCGTCTCTGCCGGCCGATTGCATTTCAACCCCTCATCAGTCGAGAGGGATTGCCATCTGTGAGCGAGAATATCCTCATTTTGGCAGCCCCATACTTGCCTGAATTAACCGCAAGATGTAACAGGAACTCTCACGGGCGTTGAAATAAGTACATCCATACTTGAGGCGCTTGCGAAAGTTTTAATGTCTATCCCGCACCCCTAGTACATTATATTGGTGGGGACCGGCGTCCCTGCCGGTCCATTCTATCGATATCATTATAATATTGAGGATGTGCCGGCACGGAGGCACGGCACCCACCAATATTCTGAATTGTCCTTAATCTTCAATCGGACATTTCTTTGGCAATTGTGTAGTAGCGTCCGGCGTCTCTGAATGACCGGCACGGAGGCCGGTTGCAGTCAATTCCGATGATTGGCTCTGGATAATTCGCTATTACTTTTTAGAATCACTATGAATCAATCTCCGAATATCCGAGAGAAGATGGCCGAGACAAGCGCCTATCCTCTCTTTCACCCCACGTTTTTTGATGGCGGGCTTGAGTTGGTTGTAGCGCTCTCCGTTTTGCAAGAAAAACGGGGAACCTCTCTCTGTGAGACGGTTCCCCGTTCGTTTCTTTGATCGCAAACAAGTATTGCTTGTATCAGAAATCGGGCATCAGTACGATTCTGTTCATATTCGTCCCACTATGGGCTTCCTCAAATGCCTTACCTATTGTGGACATGGGCCTTGTCTCGAGTAGAGGATCGATCTGAACTTTTCCGGACTGTACCATCTCGAGTACCTGAGGATAGTACTTCGGCAAACATCCCCACGTGCCGATCACCTCAGCATCGAAAGCCATGAGTCTGCTCATCATGTAGGAAGTCTTCTGGGTGCCGAACCCCACAATCACCAGCTTGCCGATAAATCCCAGAAACCCTAAAGCCAACTCTTGAGCGGCGCCTACTCCGGTGCACTCGAAAATCTTCCAGCCGATATTCGGTTTGATTCCAACTTCTTTCGCAATTGCCCGGAATTCTTCCTGTATCGCTTTGAAGTCCTTACCTTTGCTGTTGATGACGTAGTCCACCGCGCCAAGTTTAAGAGCTCTCTGGAGCTTCTCGTCATTGATGTCGATACCTATAACAGGCTTCCCGCCAAAACCTTTGGCCATCTGAGCCATGTACATGCCCACTCCGCCGAGGCCTGTAACGAGAACAGGATCGCCTGCCGAGATTTCGGCCCTGATTGCCGCCTGATAAGGAGTCGTAACCGCATCTGCTACAACGGCATAATTCTCGAGAGGGCGGCCTTTCAAATCTTCAATCACGCACAGATCTTCCGAGGGAACGGGAATGTGGCTTGCAAAACCGCCGTATATCCCCAGCGAACTGCCCGGCATCTTCTGAGCGAGACATCGATTGCCTCTACCCTTTGCGCAAATATCGCAATTATTGCAGGGCATAACTGCAGGGACGATGACGTTCTTGCCCATCCAGGACTCTCCCCCTGGACCCGCGGCAACAACCGTACCCGAAATCTCATGGCCCAGCGTCAAAGGGGGCTTCGTAACGGTTGGGACTCCGTCGTAAAAATAGGACATGTCCGTGTGGCAAACTCCGCATCCTGCGATTTCCACCAGGACCTCGCCTTTATCGAGTTCGGGAACGGGAATTTCGGTCCGCTCCATAACACCGGGAGCAGTAATCTTTCCGGCCTCTTTATCAAAGACCGGACCTTTTATCATTTGCCAAGTCTGGATCTTGTCTGGAATGCTCATGCGATCCCTCCTAAGAATGGTTGGGAATCAGTATTCAGCCCGAACGGGAGAATAACAGTTCTTGTGGTGGAATTTGGGACAAGCAAAATAATGGTAGCATCAGCATATTGCGGTATACGGTCTTCTGTCAAGAGAAATTGTGAATAACCACACTTAAGACATCGCTACAGTTAGGACAACAATTTCAGATGTGAATTGACCATAGCGACGGAATCAGAAGGTAAATTCAAGTTCAGTATGGTGAACTATATGGATTTCGCATGACTGTACTGCCAATGCGCGACACGCCTCCTATTATTGTTGCAGAGAAAAGGTTGTTACATACTGTTCGACCAGATGCATGATCTCCCGCGTCACTGGTCCCGGCTGCCCGGATCCTATAATGCGGTCATCGATGCGAACTACCGGGAGCACGTTTCGAGTTGTGGAAACCATGAAAGCTTCGGGATAGGTTTCAAGTTCGTCCAACCGCACCCGATCTTCCTTGAGCCGGATTTTCCCGCTCTGTTGCAGGACTTGAAGTACTACTCTTCTGGTGACGCTGTCCAGGATTTTACCATCCAAAGGGGGGGTTACGACTGTTCCTTCAGCGTTCACAAAGAATACCGTAAAGGTGGAACCTTCAAGGATGGTAACCCCATCAGGCGGATAGATGAATATTACATCGTACGCATTGTGGAGCGGCACAACTGTCTGATGTGCCATTATAGCGCCCATGTAATTGAGCAATTTCACATCCGGATACATCCTCATATAGGAGCACGTTGCGAGCGCCACGCCTTTTTCATAGTATTCCGAAGGGGGAACAATCAATTCTCTGACGGCAATATACAGGTATGCGCTGCTGCCGGACTGAGCCATGGTGTGATCTTCGAGTCCACCGCTAAAAATGATATCTATCAGCAGGTCGTCCTTGAATCCGGCTTTCCTGTTTTCTTGAATCAATGCGTACAGAAGCGTTCTCAGAGAATCCCGATTCATGGGAGGTTTCATGTAGATAGACGCCGCCGAGTAATACAGACGATCAAGATGATCTTCAATCCTGAAAATTTTGTCGCCACACGTACGGCAGGCGGTGAAGATCCTGTAGCCTCGGATTGTACCGCCAACATCTCCGATGAACGGAAAACAGAGTTCCTCTGTGGTAACGAACCGGTCTCGTTGATAGGAGATAATGGTAATCACCTCGCTCGGGGAATTCACGTTCCACTGCCGGGAACAGGATTGAGTCTATAACCGAAAAAGGAAGGAAAGGCAATGCGGCCGGAGGGATTCCGGCCGGGAGAATATGAACTAAGCAGCTTTACCGCAACACTTTTTGTATTTTTTTCCAGAACCGCACGGACACGGGGTATTTCTACCAATCTTCTCAGCCTGCCTTCGCACCGGCTTTGCCTTTGACTCACCGGAGGAATCTCCGCCGTGGGACAGGACGATTTCCTGCTCTTTTTGGGGCGCGAGCTCTTCTACTTCATCGGAAGAGGCGATCCTTACCAGGAACAGATTGCGGATTGTCTCCTCCTTTATGCGCTGACTCATGTCCAGGAACAATTCGTATCCTTCGCGCTGATACTCTTTCAAGGGATCTCTTTGACCGTATCCTCGCAGTCCGATACCGTCCTTCAGGTGATCCATGCTGAGCAAATGGTCTTTCCACTGATTGTCAACGGCTTGAAGCATAATGAACTTTTCCAGTTGCTGCATGATCTCCGGAGTGATTTCCTCGGTTTTACGCACATAACCTTTGAGAGCGCCTTCGACCACAACATCTCTTATTCCTGCAATAGTGTCCTGAGTGGAAGGAAGCTCTTCAAAATCGAAGCGTATGCCGAATTGGCCCCAAAGCGCCTCTTTGAGGGCAGCAATGTCCCATTCCTCATAATGGGTTTTCGGATCGCAGAATCGATCCACCAGATCTTCTGCGATATCCTGAATCATATCCTGGATAGTCTCTTTCAGATCCTGTCCGCCAAGAATGAAACGGCGTTGAGAATAGACGACTTCACGTTGTTTGTTCATGACGTCGTCAAAATCCAGGAGATGTTTACGGATATCGAAGTTGTGTGCCTCCACCTTTTTCTGGGCGTTTTCTATGGCTTTGGTGGTATAGCGGTGTTCGATGGGTTCCCCTTCTTCCATTCCCACGCGTTCCATGATCATTTTCACGCGATCCCCACCGAAAATACGCATGAGATCGTCTTCCAGGCTCAAATAAAAGCGGCTAGAGCCCGGATCGCCCTGTCTTCCCGACCGACCCCGTAGCTGGTTATCGATTCGACGCGATTCGTGACGTTCCGTGCCGAGAATGTGGAGCCCGCCTTCGGCTATAACATTTCGTTTTTCATCTTCGCATTGATTCTTGAATTCCCCCAGTAATTTGGAGAACTCCTCGGAATCTTGAGGATTCTTGCTTCGGGCTAACGCAAGGAAGCGGGGATTACCGCCGAGGATAATGTCCGTACCTCTACCGGCCATGTTCGTGGATATGGTGACCCCTTTGTATCTTCCGGCTTGAGCTACTATTTCAGCTTCCAAGGCATGGTTTTTCGCGTTGAGCACATTGTGGGGAATGCCGAGCTTCTTCAACCTTCGCGCGAGATACTCCGATTTCTCGATGGAAATGGTGCCAACCAGTACAGGCTGTCCCCTTTGGTACAAATCCCGGATTTCTTCGATAACTGCATCGAATTTCTCTTGCTCGGTTTTATAGATGAGATCCGGATTGTCCTGGCGAATCATGGGAAGATTTGTAGGAATGACGACCACATCCAAATTGTAGATCTTCTTGAATTCGGCTGCTTCCGTATCCGCTGTTCCTGTCATGCCGGCCAGCTTGTCGTACATACGGAAATAATTCTGGAAGGTTATCGTAGCAAGCGTCTGGTTTTCGTTTTCGATGCGTACGTCTTCTTTTGCTTCAAGTGCCTGATGAAGGCCGTCTGAATAACGTCTACCGGGCATAAGACGACCGGTGAATTCATCAACGATGATGACCTGCCCGTCCTTGACGATGTAATCCACGTCTTTCTTGAAAAGTGTATGAGCTTTCAATGCCTGGTTCACGTGATGGAGCGTTTCCATGTTACCCGGATCGTATAAATTGGTTACATTGAGAGCTTTTTCAACTTTGGCAACGCCTTCTTCCGTGAGGACCACGCTGCGTGCCTTTTCGTCTATCGTGTAGTGACTCTCCTTGTGAAGCCCCGGAATTACCCGATTGATCCGGTAATACCGGTCAGTATTCTCATGGGTCGGACCGGAAATAATGAGCGGCGTCCGGGCCTCGTCAACGAGAATGCTATCCACCTCGTCTACGATTGCATAGTGGAGATCGCGCTGAACATAATCCTGGAGCGCGAATTTCATGTTGTCACGGAGATAATCGAATCCGAATTCATTGTTCGTGCCATAGGTAACATCAGAATTGTAGGAAATCCTTCGCTCCTCATCACTCAAATCGTGCACGATCACGCCGACGGACAATCCCAGAAAATGATAAATAGCCGACATCCATTCCGCGTCACGGCGGGCAAGGTAATCGTTCACCGTGACCACGTGCACACCTTTGCCGGTGAGAGCATTCAAATAAACCGGCAGCGTTGCAGCGAGGGTCTTACCTTCACCTGTCTTCATTTCGGCAATTTTCCCTTGATGAAGAACAATGCCTCCAATGAGCTGAACGTCAAAATGCCTCATTCCCAGCGTCCGTACGGACGTCTCCCGCACCAATGCAAAGGCCTCGGGAATCAATTCGTCCAGTTCTTCTCCACGGTCAAGCCGCTCCCTGAATTCACTGGTCTTGGCCTTCATGTCTTCAGAAGAGAGACTCTTCATCTGAGGCTCAAGTTCATTAATAGCCCGAACCAGCGGATCCAGTCTCTTAAGATCCCGCTCGTTCTTGCTGCCGAACAGCTTTCTCGCGATTGCCGCAAACATGTTCATTCCTTATACGAATTGGGTAATAATATGATCGGAGCATGGAATCGAATCGTACGCTCATCTTTCCTACAAGACAAAAAACCGGGCCCCGAGTTCTCGTTGAAAGTTATCAAGATATGAAAAAGTGACCTTCTTCACGCGAAAGGGGACACAAGTCCGCTGAACATGGAAATCTCTAGCACAGCCTAAATTGGCTGTCAACTTGGAGTCCGGAGGCGCTCTAACCCTCAGGTAGTGTCCGGTCCGGAGCATTCCGGGTCGAGGAAATTTTCCCTTGGATCGTCTAGAGAAGCAATTCAATGACTAAATTTCTAATAGGATGGAATATCTTGCCGAAGCCGGATGTTATCTTTTGAATTTAATAGTCTGTAAATTCTTGCGTTTCGTGCTCAATCTGGTATGATGCCCCAAAAAACGCGTTGGGAGGTCTCCCATGAGCGCCCGCCGAAGTGCTTTATATGTCTTGGTAATAATTGCTTCTCTGCTGTTGCTGGGCTGTTCGGAAGATACCGCCGGGCTCGCACAAAAGATAGCTGACCTGGAAAAAAGAATGCAGAAACAGGAAAAAGACCTGAAGGAAATGGCCGGGAAATTCTCGCCACCAAAAGACTTCAGCGCCGATATCCAGAGGATCGAAGACCAGCAAGATCGTATGCAGCAAGCTATAAAGACCAAGGTGGACCCGGTCAACAACAAGCTTGAAGAATTCCGCGACTGGGCTCAGGAAGCGCAAAAAGAACGCGAAGAAGTGGGCAAGAAGATCAAGAGCCTGGAAGGGTCTATTTCAGAGTTCAACAAGAAACTGGATGCAGAATCACGGCAGGCAGGCGCAGCAGCGCGAGAAGTCCCGGCTTTGAAGAAGCACATGGCTGGAGTGTCCAAGAATGTAGACGATCTGGCTAAAGGACTTGCGGATGTCCGCAAAGATATCCAGGAGAACAATTCCAAGATCGTCAATGCCGTGAAGAAGACATTGCCCAAATTGAAAGAAGCGGCTGTCGCGGAACTCAAAGATCAGTTGACTCCGCTGGAGCAGGGTCTGTCAAATCTCAAGACCGGAGTGGAATCGGATCGTCAAGCCATAGCGGCCATGAAAACACAACCCCAACCTCAAGCGCAGCCCCAACCGCAACCAGAATCCGGTAAAGAAGTGCAGGCACTCAATAAACGAATTAAAGAGCTGGAAGAAATACTCACGACGCAAAAAGCATATCTTTTGGAGGTAGGATCCAAGGTGCACGAGCTGGAACTGCAACTGAGGCGTTAGGCAGTTCCGGCCCGGCAGTGATCAGATTTCTTTAATCGCTTCTCGAAATCCCTTGAGTGAGCCTTCGATAGTCTCGTCAGACACGCAGTACGCTATGCGGAAATACCCGGGAGCTCCGAATCCCGTACCGGGAACAGTCAATATCAGCTTCTTCTGCAGATTAGCTACAAATTGCACATCATCGCTTATGGGCGACTTCGGAAAAAGATAGAAAGCCCCCTCGGGTTTCACACAGTCATATCCGGCATCGACAAGGGAACTGTAAAGCCGATCTCGTCGCCGACGGTACACCGAAACGTCCACCAGATTCGTCAGAACTCCCTTCACTGCCCGTTGGATCAACGAAGGAGCATTTACGAATCCAAGAATACGGTTCGCAAGGACCAGGCCGTCAATGGTCGATGCTGCATCGTCCATTTTGGGATTCATGGCAATATAACCGAGTCGCTCGCCGGGGAGAGAAAGATCTTTTGAAAACGAAGTCACGACGATGCTGTTGGAATACGCTTTCAAAATGCTGGGTACCGCAATATTGTCATAAATAATGCCTCTGTACGGTTCATCGGAAATAAGCACGATGGCTCGACCGATTTCTGCGCTCTTCTTCTCGAGCAACCGAGCCAGGTCATTGATCTGCTGCTCTGTATATACCTTGCCGGTGGGATTGTTGGGAGAATTGATCAACAACGCCGCGGTATTCGGAGTGACTGCCTGCGCAATAGCGTCGAGATCCAGGGAAAAGTCGGATAGTGTAGGCACCAGAACAGTTTTCCCGCCGTGGTTATCGATATAGAAAACATATTCCACAAAATACGGCTTGGGAACGATAACTTCATCACCTGGATTCAGAATGGTTTTCAGGGTCACATTGAGCCCGCCGCCTGCTCCGACGGTCATCACGATGGAATTCTCGTTTATTTCGACTCCTTCGGCTTCTCGAATCTTTTGAGCCACTGCAGCCCTGACTGCAGGAAAGCCTGCATTCGGCATGTACCCGTGAACTCCGGGAGTAAAGTCCATTGCTGCCTGGACGATTGCATCATTTACTTCTTTAACTGGATCAAGGTTTGGGTTTCCAAGGCTGAAATCAAAGACGTTTTGCGCTCCATGCTCTTTTTTCAAGCGAGCGCCTTCCTCGAACATCTTCCTGATCCAGGAGGATCTCTGCATGAATTCCATGATCTTTTTGGATGCTGGCATCCCCAACCTCCTTTTTACAAAATCAGAACAAACGAAAGCCCGGCTTTCTAATCTGAATCCAGGTGAATGGCCGGGCTCTCGACCTTGCATCAGCCCTGTATTTTTCAGGGTTTCTTATGATATCATGGTGGTAATCGAAAAGTCAATTAAATATCCGCATGTTTGCCGTGAATCGTTAATTCCTGGCAGAGATCTTTTCCCTGTGTTATCATGAAAAATCTGACATACACAAAATTCTGCAACGTATCGGATTTGGGAATGTTTTTTCGGTTTCACTCTCAACGTCGGTTCTGGCGTTTCGCTGTAGTGCTTCTGGCCTTGCTTCTAACTGCATATGGTTCCTGCGTTGGATTTGCGGCAGGTGATTTCGATCATGGTGTAGCGGCTGCGTATTCGGGAGATCTCGAACTTGCTGTGCAGCACTGGTCGAAAATGATACGAAAGAATCCGAAATCCTATGCTGCTCACGTGAACCGAGGTAATGCATACATTCGCAGCGGCAGGGTGCTTGCCGCAATCCTGGACTGGCACAAGGCCAACGAATTGGCACCTGCTTTTGCTTATGCAGCATTCACCGGCGACTTTATTCCTGCGAGTTCGGAAAATCGTCTCATTAATTTCGCCGCACCGTTGGAGCTGGACCCTAACTATTTGGCTTCAGTATTTATGACTGCAGTGACCTACTTGGATGTGGGAAGATCAGACAAGGCTGCCGAGATGTATCGTAAGTCTATTGAACTTACTACGAATCCGCTCCTCAAGAGTTATCTGGACCATTGGGCCTCATCCGTTGAATCCGCTCGGATGGAGTGAGGTAAGGAGGAGGCCAAGCCCGCAGTGGACCTCTCCCGCAGCCTGTGCTATGGTCAGCGCCAAGAATTCTGTCGTTTATCCCGCGTGTGAATTACAGTATGTTGGTAGGGACCGGCGTCCCTGCCGGTCCATTCTGGCGATATCATTGATTATATTGAAGATGTGCCGGCGCGGAGGCCGGCACCCACCAATACTCCTATCCTCCATCGGACATTAATTTTGGCAATTACGAAAACCCGTGCCGATCTCACGGTCAGACGTTACGGCCGTACTCCCAGATAATCTACGAAAACTTCCGGTCGCTCGACCAGATCCTCTTTGGCTGCCCCATGTTCTATTCTGCCTTTAACCATGAAGTAGATCCGATGTGAAAGCGAGAGCACGAAAGGAACCTTCTCTTCCACCAGCAGTATAGTCATGCCTTCTTCATTGAGGCGCCGCACTATTTCAAGGAGGCTGTTTACGAAAAGCGGCATCAGGCCCGTGGTCGGCTCGTCCAGCAAGAGTATCTCCGGGTTCTTGAGGATTGCCCTCGAGATGGCTACCGCCTGCTGTTCGCCTCCGGACAGAGAACCAGCCTTTTGGTCGAGCAACCTCTTGAGATTAGGGAAGAGATCGAACACCCGGTCCAGTCCATCACCGCCGGTAGCGTAGAGCATGCCTGTCTTGAGATTCTCGAGGACCGTCATCTGCGGAAACAGGTGCCTCCCCTGAGGCACGTAGGCGATCCCCATCCGCGAGATCTTATGGCAGGGATAGGAAGTAAAATCGCGGTCATTGAAGATGAGTCGGCCTTTGCTCGGTTTAACGAACCCCACTACCGTGTTCAGGGTTGTCGTCTTTCCAACGCCGTTCCTGCCCAGGAGTCCGACTATTTCACCCTTGCGGATCTCCATGGAAACGCCCTGCAGGATGTGGCTCTTCCCATAGTGAGTGTGGATATCCTCGAGTCTCAAGAGCATACTATCTTCTCCCCGAGGTATATGCGTTGCACCTCTTCATCCTGGCTCACCACTTCGCAGGAACCTCCGGCAATTACCGTGCCGAAGCTCAACACGGTAACGTAATGACAAAGACGCGAGATTATGTCCATATCATGCTCGATAAGCACTATGGACATGTCTTGCGAAAGGCTCTCCACAAGATTGATTATTGTGTCCACTTCTCCCGGCCCCACGCCTTGAGTCGGTTCGTCCAACAGGAGGATCACCGGATCGGTGGACAGGGCCATTGCTATCTCGAGCACCTTCTGGTCCCCGTAGGAGAGATTCGATGCGATCTCGTCCATTTTGTCCTCGAGACCCACCGAGCGTATTATGTGCAACGCCTTTTCTGCCACGGGTCCGTTGCGGTCAATCCTGGAGAAGAAGAGGCTCCAGGGACTTCGAGCACGGGAGTAGACCCCTACCCATACGCATTCGAAAACCGTCATTTCAGGGAAAATGAACGTAAGCTGAAATGTGCGACTCATGCCTTTCCGGCAAAGAATATCGGGTGGAAGGCCGGTAACGTCCTCACCGTTGAGGTACACCTTTCCTCCCGAAGGCTTCAACTCTCCTGTAATAACATTGAAAAGAGTCGTTTTCCCGGCTCCATTGGGACCGATAATGCCCCTGATTTCTCCCTTCCGCACTCCGTACGACACCCCGTTAACTGCGACCAGCCCACCGAAATGCTTTGACACGTCTTTCAGTTCCAGCAGATATCCGTCTTCAGCCATAGCCTTATCACTCCCGTATGCGTTAACTTAGGGTCGCAGTTGCTTAAATGGGCACCCCCTGGTGCCAAGAAGGCAATATCCCCCTTTTCTAAAGGGGGATTCAGGGGGATTTCAGGGGTTTAGATCAAAATCCCCCCTGCCCCCCTTTATAAAGGGGGGGAATATTCTGATAAATTAATGCCATAGCCTTAGCGCTCCCCTTTGCTTGCCACATATCCGAGGATACCCCGGCGCGACACGGCCAAGATGATGAGTATCAAAACCCCAAACAACAGCAGGTAATAGGTGAACCACGCGCTAACGTAATACTGGAACAGGGACATGAGGGCCACGCCGATCCACGGGCCGACCAGTGTGCCCAGGCCTCCGACCAGGCACCAAACCACGGGCAGTACGCACCAATAAAACCCGAGATAGTCGGCGGATGCGTATCGCAGGGTCAAGGAATACAAAGCGCCCGCCAATGCGGCAAACATACCCGACAACACAAAGGCTATGAGCTTGTAACGGGTCACGTTATAGCCAAGGAATTGAGCCCGCTTGGGGTTCTCGCGGATCGACACGAAGATCTTGCCGAGAGGAGCATGGAGAATCCGTGCCAGTACGAAGTAGCTCAAGGCCAGAAAAAAAAGAATGAAGTAGTAATTTGCAATCGGTTTGTAAAGCGAGATTTCGGCGAATCCCAGTTTTATGGGCGGGAGACTTATGCTCAGACCGTCATCCCCACCCGTAAGCCAGACCAAATCCATGGCTAACAGGTGGAAGACCGCCGCAATGATCGCGGTGACGATTACAAAATACGCCTCGGACAGTCTCACGCAGATAAGACCCAGCAAGATTCCCATCACGAGACCGGTGACCACACCGATCCCGAGGGAAACTACAATGCCGACTTTCAAGTGCATCAACGACAGAACGCATCCGTACGCGCCGGCTCCGAAGAATAGGGCATGGCCGAGGCTGCATTGCGCCGTATACCCCAGACATACGTCGTATCCCATAGCGAATATGCTGAAAATCATGATCTGGATTACCAGAGACCTTGCTCCGGGTGGCAGTACAGCACCCAGCAGGCCGAGGAGGACCAGGAAGCCCAGCGCGAAATATCGTAATACCCATTCCCTTTGCACCGTCTCAGCCCTCTCTTTCAGCGAAAAGGCCGCGCGGTCGCACCATGAGCACGGCAACCATGACCACGAAAATCGCTGCCTTGGCCTGAGTGGGCGTGAGCACCGACGCCAGGACCCCTTCGAGCGCACAAATCGTCAGTGCAGCGATCAGAGTGCCGCCCAGACTCCCCATGCCGCCGATTATAACAACTATGAAGCAGAGCAGGACCACATCATTCCCCATAAGATAGAAAACCTGGGATATGGGCGCTGCAAGCACTCCAGCGATCGCTGCCAGCCCTGAGCCTATGACAAATGTCGAGATCAACACCCTGCTGACGTTAATTCCCATAGCCGCAGCCATCTGCCTGTCCTGGATCGAAGCCCTGATGAGAATCCCGTAATTTGTGCGATACAGGAAAAGATAAAGACAGATGATGATCAAGATGGCGATACCTGCAACAATCAGCCTGTACCCGGGATAATCCACGCCAAGCAGATTGAAGGACCAATCCACGGGCGCAGCAATCTTCTTGGGTATGCCGCCGTACGTTGCCAGAACAACCTGCTGAAGGATGAAAGAAATGCCCACCGTTGCAATCATCGTCACCGACGGATGCCCTTCGTAAGGTCGCAGGATGAAACGTTCCATAGGTGCCGCAACGATCGCGGCAATTATTGGCACCGCGGCCAGCGCGACCCAAAAACTGTCGAAAACGGGGAGAATATAAAACGCCAGCACCGCTCCGAGCATGTACAGGTCGCCGTGGGCCATGTTCACGATGCCCATGACGCCGAATATGAGCGTGAGGCCCAAGGCGATCAGAGCAATGATCAGACCCCAGATGAGGCCGTTCATGAGCAGAAACAATACCGTGACTGCCGATTCTGGCATGACCGGGGATCCTCCACCACCGTTCCGACCGAGACGGGACCCGACCGGAACAGCATGTTACGTCGTCTACTAGAACGTATCCATTCAGTTATGCGTGGGGAAAATCCCCTTCCCCCCTTTATAAAAGGGGGGTAAAGAAGGCACGTACAATTCCCCCCTTAATAAAGGGGGGCTAGGGGGGATTTTGAAAGTCAGTGGTATCATGATCGCAGGAAAAGATCTTCTCTACCCCGCGTAACTGAACGGTTACCCTAAAACGGTTCTTTCAGGAAATCGGCGATTGGCGGATAGACAGCGTCGGCAGCGGGAATTCTCGCCACCACCTTGATTACGCCTTTGTCCACCTGCTCGATGTATAGTCCCGTCTGAATCAGGTGATCCTGAGCCCTGATCGTGGCGCTGCCCTGGGGAAATTCAAGGCTTTCCTTCAATTCCATTCCTTCGAGTGCCTCGATTACCTTAGGGGTATCCTTCTTGTCTTGCCATTTAACTTTCTCTATAGCGTTTTTCAGTGCAAAGAAGGCTTCCCAGACCGCCCAGTTGTAAGCCAGTACGAAGCGAGTCCCTGTGCCTTTCTCGATGCCTTCGGGGTCCACTCCAATCAACTCCCTGTACTGTTTGTTGAAGGGCGTGTCCAATCCGGACAGATAAGTGGGATATGAGGTGATGCAGTAAGTTCCTTCGGCGGCGGGTCCCAGTTTAGCCGGATCGTGCGAGGCGAGCGCATAGACCGCACCGAGTTTCTTGATGTCCGGGCGCACAGCGTGAATGTCGCGGAGCGCCGACAGAAAATCAGAACCGAAGGCGGCCAGGTAGACTGCATCCGCTTCCTTGGGGATCTTGCCTTTCAGATACGGCAGCCAGTCGCTAGTGCCCAGCGGCACCCTGATCGCCTCGAGCACCTGGCCTCCGTTTTCCGTGATATACTTTGTGAAGTCCTCCTGATTCGACCATCCCCATGCATAGTTGACAACTACGACAACCCATTTCTTGCCGAGGTTTTCGACTGCCCATTTCGCAGTGCCTTTAACCTCTTCGCGGATATTAGTGCACATCTGAAAAACGTACCGGTTGCCCTTGTCACCTGATATCTCCGTTGCAGAAGCGGACGGGAAATATGGCGTCTTCAGCTCTTTGGCGATAGGAGCGCATGCCACGGCCACGCCGGACATGTTGGAGTCGATCACGAAATCCACGCCGTCTGTCTCGACGAGTTTCCTGAATTTCAAGGCCCCAACTGATGGTTTGGTCTCTGTATCTTCGACGAAGAGTTCCACCGGCCGGCCGTTGATGCCGCCCTTTTCATTGGTGAGTTTTGCTGCGGTCCTGAGCACTTTCTCGTGGGAGTATCCGTAAGCGGCGAGTCCACCGGTTTTGTCGGCGATGACCCCGATCTTTATTGGTTTCCCAGCCTGAGCTGCGACGATTTGGGGCAGAAAAAGCAGACACGATAGGATCATCAATGCACAGACAATGTATGCGGATTTTTTCATCCCTACCTCCTAATCCTTAATACTCGACCGTTCGCATCACGCCAGAACCCGAGAAGGAGACCTCGCAGACTCCGGGGAACCTCCACCACGGATTTCTTGGAAGCCGATGCCCTGATCATGCCAAGCTGAGAAGCATGAGCGGCATGAAGCACCGTTTTCGGGGACGCGCTCAATTATTTGTAGGAATTTTATGTGTAGTCCAATTGCGGTCGGAGTCAAGCTTTTTCTGTGGAAGGACTGCAGGCGGTAACCATTTAGTCATAGCCGGGCACGCCCACATTGCGTTGTATGGTGAGGAACACCAGGACTACCAATCGAGCTAGTCTGGCCATGCTTCACTGTACCACAGACTACATTCTGTGCACTAATTAAGTATGGTGTCCCCGGAATTGGCGGAATTGGTGGTGTCCCCGGAATTGGCGGAATTGGGAATTGATTCGCGGAATTCGGAATTCCCGCACGTGTTCAAAAGTTGGAGGGCATGTGAACCTCTAATAATTCCCGAGTTTAAGGTAACGTTGTCCGTTCTGAGTTATCCATGTGAGCACAGCCTCTTGACTGGATACGCAATTCCGCTGCCATGAGGCTCCTTTGAAATTGTCGGCCAAGAAACGACCAACGTCGACGTCAAGTACAACTTGAGTAATCTCCCTTTTCCCGTTTATGCCAAGAAGCATCCAATGGGCTTCCGAAACGAATTTTTCACGGCCAACGACCTTTCCCTGAAATTTCTTCTCGATATCTGAGCGGCTTATATATGGAAAATAAACGATACATACTTCTTCCCAGTCTCCAGGCACAACGTCTCTCAAATCATAGTGACTTGACGGTTCACTCACACTTATTTCCTTGAAGAATGTGTTGATTTTCCGACTAATTCCGTAATCCGAACAGGAACTAGAAAGAACCAATATGCCACTCAAGCAAGCCATTTGTGCGTATTTGGTTAAGTGAATGATCAGCTCTCTCATCTAGGCCACATCGGTCAAGGACATCACCATCAGGAGTAATGGACGCTGGACAACAACGGGGGGTCTCCTCAGTGATTCTGTGGGAATTCCGGTACAATTCCGGGCAATTCCCCGGACACCATACTTAATTCCCGGAGCCTTTCTTCTTGAACCCTTTCGGGCCAGGTTTTCGTGGTCGGACGGATCTATCCAGGGCAAGCTCGAGTCTCGAGAGAAAGTCATCATTGCCCAGAGGCCTACCGGTGCGCTCGTGACGACGAAGCGCCTCTGCCTCGGTATCCGAACATGCTTCGGCAAGAAATTTTACCCAGTCTTCCACAAGCTCGATCAGAGGTGCTACCTTCACCAATATGTCGTCCCGGCCCGTCAGATGAGCAGCCGCACTGCTCCAGGGATAGATTCCGGGTGACTGCACGAGACCAGCCCGCACAGGATTCAGTTCGACATATCTGGCTGCAGCAAGGAGATACCTTTCATCCATGGGATATGAGGCAAACCGACCCTGCCACAAATGCCCTCGCCACCCCTCACGAAAGTTGATTCGCCGGGAATATCTTCGATGAGCTTCGCCAATAGCGCGGCGCAATCCATCTTCTGAACTCGGTACTGCAATCAAGTGAACGTGGTTCGGCATCAGACAATAGGTCCATACTTCCACGTCGAAACGGGAACACCAGTCAGCCATAATTTCCAGATAAACCAGATAGTCCTCATCACAGAAGAAAGTCCTTTGTCGGCGATTACCACGTTGCGTTATATGGTGAGGAACACCAGGACCTACCAATCGAGCTAGTCTGGCCATGCTTCACTATACCACAGACTACATTCTGTGCACTAATTAAGTATGGTGTCCCCGGAATTCGGGAATTCCGGGCCGGAATTCCGGGAATTCCGGGGAATTGCCCACGTCCCGCTGGATTACTGTTGGATGGCCCCCATGAAGCTGAAGAAACGAGACTGTCTCAAAATTCTCGAATGCACAACAAATCGTGCCACGATTCACCCCTCGTAGGGGCAGGTCTCGTGCCTGCCCTTCCCGGAATGACCGGCACTGAGGCCGGTCACTACTGGGCACCCACGAGGGGCGCCCCTACAATCAGGCCGGGAAGATGGTTAGAAATACGTGCCACGATCCCGGATAAATTTCGATTTTGAGACAGCTTGAAACCTCTTCCCCGTCTAACTGAATGCTTACTTGCCGGCGATTCTTTTCTATTGACAGAGCGGCTTGCGAGGTCTAACTTAGTACTTTTCCTACAACATGAAAGGAAGATGAAACGTGAAAGGCCGCATCGTAATCGACAAAGAGCGGTGCAAAGGCTGCGGCTTGTGCATCATTTTCTGTCCCAAGAAGCAGATTTCCATTTCCGATGAGCTGAACAAGAAAGGCTATTATCCTGCGGCCTTCGCAGAAGAATCCGCGGAAGACCCTGAAATGGTCGAGTGCACTGGATGTGCGCTCTGTGGTACCATGTGTCCGGATGTGGCAATCGAAGTCTACCGTCAAGACAAAAGCGAATCCAAAGACAAAGCAGAGGAAGACTGAATATGGCTGGCAAGGTCCTTATGCGCGGCACTCACGTGCTGGGCGAAGCAGCTATTCGTGCAGGCTGCCGCGCCTATTTCGGATATCCGATTACGCCTCAGAACGAGCTTCCCGAGTACATGGCAGCACAGTTCGCAAAGATGAAAGACGGAATATTCGTTCAGGCCGAAAGTGAACTCGCATCCATCAACATGGTCATGGGAGCAAGTATTGCGGGAGCGCGGGTGATGACATCATCGTCCAGCCCGGGAATCAGCCTGAAACAGGAAGGCATCTCCTATCTGGCAGCCATGGAATTACCTGCAGTCATCGTAAATATGATGCGAGGCGGCCCCGGTCTCGGCAATATCGCCCCGTCTCAGGGTGATTATTTCCAGGCGACCAGAGGTGGAGGACACGGCGATTACCGCCTTATCGTACTGGCTCCTGCTTACGGCCAGGAAATAGCCAATATGACCAGAGATGCCTTCGATCTGGCTGACCGATTCAGAACTCCTGTTATGATCCTGGGCGACGGCATGATGGGGCAAATGATGGAGCCGGTAATCTTCCCGGAACCCATCGATCTCGCATCTCTTCCGAAGAAGGATTGGATTCTCGACGGGTGCAAAGAACGTTCCAGCCGTATCATACGTTCGCTCTGGTTGGACCCCAATCTGGAAGAAGAGCTTAATTGGCGGCTTGCACGCAAGTACGAGATCATTTCCGAAGAAATTCCCGATGCGGAAATGTACCAGCACGAAGATGCGGAGATAATTATCGTCGCTTACGGAACGGCTGCGCGTATCGCAAAAGGCGCTGTGCAACGTGTCCGAGAGGCCGGTAAGAAGATTGGATTATTTCGACCGAAAACGCTGTGGCCGTATCCCAACGAGCCGCTCGCTCAACTGAGCCGCAAGGTCAAGCACATCGTAGTATTTGAATTGAGCACCGGTCAGATGGTTGAAGACGTACGTTTGGCAGTTGAAGGACGTTGCGACGTATCATTCTACGGCCGGCCCGGAGGGGTTGTCCCCACCGGTGAGGAAATAGCTCGGGTTCTGTCTGCAACGTACCACAGGGTAAATTCCGGACGCCAGAACGGTTCTGAAGCGGGTTCCAGTTATCGAGTCCTGGGAATCGCTTGATCGAGTTATTCCAGAAATCTGAGTGCATGGCCGAGTCTAACTCTACTCTCTATTAACACTGTTCGCTGAACAAATTTCCGCCGGCGTCGGCTATGTCAGTTCAAGGGAGCGACAAACGTGAAAAAAGTATTTTCCAGGCCCCAGTCTCTCAAAGAGACCCCTTTTCACTACTGTCCGGGTTGCGGTCACAGTATCGTTCACCGGCTCGTTGCGGAAGTGATCGACGAATTGGGAATACGAGACAAGACCATCGGAGTTCCTCCCGCGGGATGCGCCGTCTTGGCGTACAACTACTTTGATGTTGATATGGCCGAGGCTCCGCATGGCCGTGCAGCGGCTGTTGCAACAGGCATCAAGAGGGTCTTGCCGGATCGCATCGTTTTCACATACCAGGGCGACGGCGATATAGCCGCTATTGGTACTGCGGAGACAATACATGCTGCAAACAGAGGGGAACGGATCACTGCAGTGTTCATCAATAATGCAGTGTACGGAATGACCGGCGGACAAATGGCGCCAACCACCATTCCGGGTCAGGTCACCACCACGTCTCCCGGCGGCAGAATACCTCTTCGCGACGGCAATCCCCTGGACCTTAGCGAAATGCTCGGACTCGCTGCCGGAAGCGTTTATATCGAACGCACTGCCGTGACGTCTCCCAAGGGCGTTATGCGAACGAAAAAAGCTCTGAAAAAGGCATTTACAGTTCAGTTGGAAGACAAAGGTTATTCCATGGTTGAAATTCTGTCGCCCTGTCCCACAAACTGGAAGCTTTCTCCAGCCGAGGCTATACGGTGGGTGGACGAAGTCATGACCAAAATATTCCCGGTCAAGGTGATCAAGGATGTTGCTTAAAATAGTGTTCTCAGGATTCGGAGGACAGGGAGTCCTCATGATGGGTTATGTCCTGGCAGTAGCGGGGATGAACGAAGACAAACACGTCACCTTTCTGCCCGCGTACGGCGCCGAAGTTCGCGGCGGCACAGCCAATTGCACGGTGGTGGTGTCCGATAGTGAAATAGCCTCGCCCACTGCTGCTTCTCCGGAATACGTGGTGGCCATGAATTATCCTTCTATGATCAAGTATTCAAATGCCGTGAAATCCGGTGGCACCATGTTCCTTAACAGCGATCTCATTTCCGAAGATCCTGCGCGAAGCGATCTCCGAATTGTCAAAATACCTGCGAACTCGCTGGCACGCGACATGGGAAACGACCGCGCATTGAACATGGTTATGCTGGGAGCTGTTAATGCCGTTGCCGGAATCGTCTCACAAGAAGCACTTCTGGGCGCGATTGACACGGTCTTGAAAGGCAAGAAACAAACGCTCATTGACATGAATCAGAAAGCGCTCTTCGAGGGGGCGAAGTTCATCAATACCAGTTCTGCTGCATAGTTCATTCTCATTATGTTGTTGTTCATATCGGAGGTTTTCTCATGAAGACGGTGAAAGAAATTGCCGTTCGGCTCGAAAACAAACCCGGCGTTTTATCCCAGGTCAGCGAACTTCTTGGAGCCAACGGAATCAATATCTTGGCTTTGACTGTACAAGCCGAAGGATCTGAGGGAATACTGAGTTTTGTTGCCACAAACCCTGCTCGAGTCACCAACGTCCTTGAAAGCGCCGGTCTCAAACCCGAAATCAGGGAAATATTGGCTGCAGAAGCTCCGCATCATCCGGGCGGACTAAATGCTTTGCTAAAACCTTTGAAGCTTGCGGGAGTGAATGTGCGATACCTGTATTCCTGCATCAGTTTCCACGGCGCGGGCGATCGCACGATAATCCTCCTGGGCGTAGACAATATCCAGGCGGCTCATGATGCTCTCTCCAAAGAATGGATCAAACTTTACGGCGAAGAGCTGTACAATTTCTAATGCTTCGCGAGTAAGGTGTGAGGAGTCTTCGTTAACTCACCATGATGACTCCTCAAACCATTCTGCCACATCTTCGTTTAAGACGACGACTCGAGCTTTTGCCATCCCACTCTGAATGCCCCCAACGTTAATCTTCCGAAGGTCGATCTTGACTTTGCTGTAATTCTTTGTCCCAGAGGGACTAAAGAAAATAGCCCGGTAATTCATTGCCGGGAATTTGTGTATCAATCGTCGCTCCGGGACTCGAAAATCATTAGGTTTTTCCTTAACCGGCGATGAATCGCCGGCCTATTGTCGGCTGTTCCTCCGGAACAAACGACCAAAACCACGCCAAGTTAGCGCATATCTCCCCAAGACTCCCTCCCAGGCTTTTGGGCGAATATTGAAAGTTCTTGAGGTGGGTTGGGAGTCCCGCCAAGCGGGATTACAAGAAGTTCCTCCCCGATTTCTCTTATTTCTCCTTCAGATTTAGCGTTTTCTTCACGAGTTCTTTTTCATGATCGAATTTCACGATCCTCTGGAGCATAATCTTCTGTGCCATCACCGGCCCGGCTCCGTGCCAGGTCCCCACTCCGTGTTGTCCGGCAGTCCAGTGCTGGAGCAGCTTATGCACCTTGAGAATGTTTTCCGTCGGTTCGTCCGATCCGAAACTGAAGAACTCCTCGACGTACGCTTTGGTTTCGGGATTTTTCAATTCTTTTAGTGACGGCATGGTGACGATCAATCCTCCGCCTATATCGCCCGCCAGAGCCATAGTGCGCCAAAAAGCGTTACAGATATTCAGTTTGGCCACATTGCCCATGACTTCGTCAGGAAGAAAGACGCCGGAACCCGGAGGATCTTCTGACCCCAACTGAGCCGCGGCCATGCCGCATGCTCGACCGGTCTCTCGGAGCACCACCATTTCCGTGATTTGATCGTTTATGTGGGAGATATTGTCCAGGCCCTTATACTCTTGAATAAGCTTGCAGGCTCCTATGATTTGATTCATGAACCCCACTTTGCACGTGCCGCCGCACGTCATACGGTGAGTTCGTGCAAACCGTGCGACAAGTTTGCCGGAATATTTCACTTCTCCGCAATGGAATACCCGTTCCCAGGGCACGAAAACATTGTCGAAAACGACCATTGAGGTTTCCCGTTGGCCGAATACGGGATTTCCCAGTTCGTAAATATCTTCAGCCTGGTCGCGTTCCGCGGAATAGGGCGAATATTGGCAGATGTAAGTTATACCCTTCGTATCAACGGGAACGGCAAAGGCTACAGCATAGTCCTCCTCACCTTCTCCGTGGGATGATTGAGGCAAAACCACAAGCTCATGACTGGCGAAAGCCCCTGAAATGTTCACTTTCGCGCCTCTGACAACAATGCCGTCGCTGTTCTTCTCCACTACCTTTAACGAGAGGAAAGGATCCGGCCAATCCAGAGTCCTCTTCTTCCTGCTCCCGCGGGGTTCTGTCAGCGCTCCAGCGGCAGAAAGATCGTTCTCTTGCACCATTTTCAAGTAATTGACAAATCGCGGGTAGTACTCGGTGCCGATAGTCTTGTCCATTTCCCAGGTTGTGGCGGCAAGGGCATGGAATGCGTCGTACCCCACGCACCGGTAAATACATGTGCCCAGCATTTCTGCGGTGAAGGTTCCAGCCTTGGCTTTGGAAAGAAGATCCTCGTTGCTCCCGCTGATATGCGTGTACCTGTTCACCGTGCCCTGGATAAGAGGTGAGAAACACGTCATGGTTTGACTGTATCGCGGATCGAGTGCCCACTGGTAACTCGCTTTATTGGCCTCAACCACGGTTCGAGTATTAGGATTCGAAAGCACATCCTCCACACGTTTGCCGTTCATGAATACGACAGGCTTGAATTGCTTCAAGCTCTCTTCGAACTGCTCGGGAGTCTTCAAAGCCATTGCTTCTCCTTTCGGCTAAAACATGACCGCAGCGAGCCTGCAGTCCCTTGTTTCGGATTCGCTTTCAAAGCAGTAATATCCGGGGACCTTTTTGTAAAAAAGGTCCCCGAACCCTCCAAAAAACTTTTAGCACTCGCCTAACACCAGAGTTTTTCGTTAGAAAAACTCTGGTGTTAGGCGAATATTAAAAGTTCTTGGGAAGGGTCTGGGAAACACTTCTTACAAGAAGGGTTTCCCAGATCTTATCTCTTTGAATGCGCATTGGTACTCCCCTCCGGCTCGCTTTTGCCGGGAAGCGTAAGAGCGAGGACGAGAACGCTTACCTGTGCGGCTCCCGCCTTGTGTAGTGTCCGTGAAGCCTCTGTGATGGTTGAACCGGTGGTTGCGACATCGTCCACGAGCAAAATACGTTTATCCTTTATAGCATTCAGGCGAGAAACTTGAAAAGAACCCTTCAGGTTACGCTGCCTTTCCTTCTTGGAGAGCCGGGCTTGCGCAGGTGTATCGCGGATCTTCTTGAAACTATTTCTATCGAGCGGAATCCCGGTATTCTTCGAAAGTTTTCGAGCGAGTATTACCGCCTGATTGAATCCCCGTTCCAGTAATTTCTTGCGGTGAATCGGAACCGGCACTATGACGTCGAATTGAGCGGGATCGTAATATCGGAAGAAGGCTTCCGACAAGAGTTGTCCAAGAGCCGATGAAAGACGTAATTGACCGTTGTACTTGAAATTCTTGAGAGCTTGCCTCAAATCGCCTTCATAAGCTGTGCCAAAACGGGCCGTTCCGTACGCAGGCGGATCTGTTAGACATGTTCCGCAAAACAGCATCTCATGTGTGGTATTGTGAGCCAGCGGCAGGCCGCATTGGGCACAAATCGGCGGCTCTATGCGGGTGATGGATTCCGCACAATCCGCGCAGATCTCAAAGCCCGACTCAACCTCCGGAGAATCGCAGAAATGGCAGGCAGGAGGAAAGACTAGATCCGAAAGCGTTTGGATGAAATCCGTAATCCCGTCTTTCAGCATTGTTTGTCCCTTGCTCGTACGAGGGATACCGAGAGGAATTGTGAAGCACTGTTCTCTTGATGCCAAGACTTAATCAAGTATTATACAGCTTGTCAACGCGTATTGCAGGAGATATCGTGATTTCCATCGTGACTCTCACTACGGATTTCGGCACAAGAGACGGTTTCACGGCCCAGATGAAAGGGGTTATTCTCGGGATCTTCCCCGAAGCACGGATCGTGGACGTAACCCATGACATAGAACCTTTCTCCATACTGGAGGGTGCGCTTGTCCTCAACGGAATCCGCAAGTACTTCCCGCCGACTGCCGTGCATGTCGGAGTAATCGATCCTGGAGTCGGCAGTCAAAGGCGAGGTTTAGCTGTCAGAACAAGAACAGGCTATTACGTGGGTCCTGATAACGGCCTGTTCACCTTCATTTTGAACGAGTCAGCAGACGTGGAAGTCCGAGAGATTCGCAATCCCGAATTCATGCTTCCGGAGCCGTATGCGACTTTTCACGGACGTGACATTTTTGCTCCCGCTGCTGCTCATCTGAGTGCAGGGAAAATGTTCGAGAGCATCGGTCCGGTCGTGGAGAAACCGGTAACGTTGACGGTTCCGAAGCCCGTCAGGAGTGCGAGCGCAATTGAAGGAGAAGCCATTTACACAGATCGCTTCGGCAATGTTACAACCAACATTCCGGCTGATTTGCTGGACCGCACGGTTCGAGAGATCCGTATTGCCGGGACACGTATTCCACGGCTCAGCAGATATTTCGCAGAAGTCCCCTTTCACGAACCGGTCGCACTGATCAACAGTTTCGGATTGCTCGAAGTGGCCGTCAACCGAGGAAATGCTTCAGCAGAGCTCCATATAGAGACAGGTGACAAAATCCGGATCCTCTGGTAAGAAACCGCCAGGCGCTATGGAGATCGTACAACGGGTGAAACAGTGAAGAAACCCAAACAATCCACGCATCGTAAGCCCGAAAAGAGGCAGCGAAAACCCAAGGTTCTGGTTCTCACGACTTCGTATCCATCTGATGAAAAAGATCCTTCAGGAATCTTCATTGCCAAATTGTTGGGTGCACTGAAGCGCCGCGGGTACGAGCTTCGAGTGGTTGCTCCGTCAAACGGGCAGTTTTACGGCAGGCGTTTCTTGAGCGGCATTGAAACTGTGCGTTTCGGCTATTTTTTCCCGAGATTCCTGGAAAGGCTAACGATCGGTGCGGGTGGTATTCCCGAAAACATGGCAAAGAGTTTCCTCGCGAAGTTGCAGGTCTTTCCGATGATGCTGGTATTTCTCCTGAAAGCCATATCGGAAGCCCGTCACATGGATCTTATCTATGCGAATTGGCTTGGCGCGGGAATTGTCGGTGCGGTCGCAGGCATGTTGACGCGAAAGCCGCTGGTTATTTCCTTCAGAGGCGATGACGGGTACCTGGCACGTGATCGCTACATCTGGCGCAAACTCACGAAATTCGTCACCAAAAGGGCATCTCTGATCGTTCCCGTCAGCCGCGAACTAAGAGACATCATGCTCGATCTCGGGATCGACCGCGAAAAATGTCGCGTGCCGCGGTTCGGGGTGGATGTGGAGATGTTCCATCCGCCATCGGAACCGAGACGAATACGGGAACATGTCCGGATACTATTCGTCGGCAGCCTGATTGCTCGAAAAGGACTTCACGATTTGCTGGATGCGCTTGCGGACCCGGAGCTTGAGAAAGCTCACCTCACGATTGTGGGAGACGGCCCTGACCTGGAGGTGCTAAAAGCTTTGTCCAAGCGGCTCGGACTTGCCGACAACACGGAGTGGAGAGGATTACTCCCTCCTGAAGCAGTGGCAAGGTTGATGCGCCACACGGATTTATTGTGCTTGCCCAGTTACATGGAAGGACGCCCGAATGTGGTGAACGAGGCAATGGCTTCGGGGCTCCCGGTGATTTCCACTCGCATCGGCGGAATACCTGACATGGTGAGGGAAGGGGAGACTGCCTTCCTGGTGGAACCCGGTGATGTGGAAGAACTGCGGAAGTGCCTCATCCGTCTTGTCTCCGACCCGGACTTGCGGGCACGTATGGGAGCAGCCGGCCATGATTTTCTCGTCAAGTCCGGTGTGAGTTGGGATTCCACAGCAGAAGAATTCGATGCGCTGTTTTCATCCCTGTAGCCCAATATAGCGATTATTGGGAAGAATTTCCGGGGAACCCTTTTTTGCAAAAAAGGGTTCCCCGGACCCCTCCCCAAAAACTCTCAATATTATGGCTACATATATGAAGATTGTTCGCTATATGAATTCCTTTCATTGAGCATGTCATTGCGAGCGAAACAACCGCCTGAAATTAAGCGCCTGATCCCAGGCGATTGCCACGTCGCTGCGCTCCTCGCAATGACAGTCATTCAGACACCTTGGCAAAAACGATGCGGTTCGCTGTGGTCATCACATCCTATGCCTGATTCTTATTTTGACGCCTATGCCACTAACCCCCTTTACTAAGGAGGGAATTGCACGTTGCTTCTTTACCCCCCTTTCATAAAGGGGGGTAGGGGGGATTTTACCCACGAATAACTGAACATCCATGGCCAGAGCGGCCACAACCAGCAATGAAAAGAGTAGCTTACAATCGCAGGGGATATTATGTAAACTTAGTCAAACAAGTAGCTGATATCTATATAGATGCCCCTTCTTTTCATACAAATGGATACTCCTTGACAGATCGGAGAACGGAAAAGAGACAAGTACTACCGCTCCGGCTGAAGGTGTTGCCACGCAGCATCCTCCTCCGGCCGATTCCAATCCTTGGCAAGGGCCGGTTCGCTCAGAATAGATGTTTCATTTGCTGCTACAGCGGGTTCGTCTTCAAGTATGGTCACAAGTGCACGTCGTACGGAGGTCAATTGCACGGGCTCCAGGAGTGTGACATTTCCCTGTTCGTCAATTGTGGCTTCAACGGTTCGGATCATCAGTGTGCCTCCATGACCATATTATATGCTTTCCTGAGACACTGTCGAGGGAAGTTTTGCAGTGTTTCATCTACGCTTTGCATGGTAACAAGCTGTTGCGTCACCAAACCAGCGTATTAGCGGAGCCGTCCTGCCCCAATATCCAGCCTTCTATCTGTCGCATGACCGGATCGTCGGGAGCACCTTCCGAACGTCCACCCGCTGTAACCTCTATTACAGAGAGTAGCCCCATAAAGGAATCGAATCGATCCTCCCCATTCGGAGTCGATCCGAACCCATCCACTACCTGATTCAAGAGTTCCGTGGTGAACCGGACCGGACGCCTGCTCAGCCAGTCCAGCACAAACGTCGCTTTATTCTTTCGATGCTCCTGAAGTCGCTTGCTCCAACCTCTTCCCGGAGGAGTGAACCCTACATGCAGGCATGCTTCTGCGGGATACGTCTCTGCCACCACGCAGTCATGATCTTCAATGAGCTGCTGCAGACTGCCTTGAAAAGGCCAGAGGGCAACGTCTCGCCCATCACGAATTGCAGGTGCAAGGACATCGCGCCACCCGATGATAGCAGCTCGACCGACTTGGTTAGCTCCCAGAGTCCAGAAGAGCGGACATGCCGCATTCCGACCCGGTTGTGACCGTTCGCATACTCTCCGGAGATCGTTTATAGTGGCGACTCCCAAACCCTGGACCAGGTGCGCATGCGTCGTACCGCCGGGACGGGCTGGATAGAACGGCCTGTATATGCTGATGTCCGATGCAGTCTCGGCCGGATCGTAGAAACGACTCCATACTCCAGTGCCGAATTGCAGAAGCGCCCGGACGAAATCTGTTATGCCAGCCTTCTCAGCATAGGCCATGGGTAATCCGATGGGAAAATCAAAGCCGACTACAATCTTGGCGCCTTCTGCACGTGAGAGAAGCCGAGGAAGAAATGTATGCACATCTCCGGCCGGTTCAGGGGTGTTCACGAGGTAGCTTGACCCTTCAAGCTCCGCAACGGTCATCCATCGTTTGGCAGGAGCTGAACTCCAATCGGCATGCACGACCAATCCTGGGAAAGTTTTCGGGCCTGGCTTGAGGGTTCGACAATCCTTAATCAAAGGTCCATGTCCATTAACATGATGCTGGGATGCTCTCCTGTGTTTGCAAAGGGCCTCTTTCCATCGCATTCAAACCTCGCATAGGGCACTTCCACGCAAGGAAAGAATCCGGCTTTCCGAAAGATATGCTGCGATACGAGTCCCGTGGCTTCCACGACCGCCCGACTGTATCCCCAGCTACGAGCGTGCTCCAGAGACAGTTTCAAAAGCTGGTGACCAATTCCTTTTCCGCGAAAAGGTCCTTGGATTGCAAGCATAAATATGTGCAGCGAGTCAGGCGGGCTCTGCGCAATTCTCTGATAATAGATATTATAAAGATGAGCAGCGAGTGCAATCACAGGAGCTGACCATGGAAACTGAATCGGGCTCACCGGCAAGTCAAGCGACATCTTTTCGTTCAATAGGGTGCCTGCGATTTCACCGGATTGCGAATCCCGAGCGACAAAAGAAAGATCCTGGCAAAGTAATTTGGGCAACACGGCATCCGAGAATTGTTTGAAATCCTCTTTTGCAAGCCCCAGAGCACGCGCTGTCGGTTCCGAACCGTCCGTAAAAGACAATGACATCGTTTCCGCCACGTCTTCCAGATCCTTCTCGTCGAGATGCGAGTAGGTAAAACCGTCGTTGTCAGCCGGAAGCTTCATTCTTCTCCTCCGTACCGGATTTAAGCGTACCATCTGTTGACGTAACCCAACTGCGCATTTCTTGTCTATGAAAATGTGGTCATCCCAAGCATTCAATGAGGTCAGCGTCCTGTCATTCTCGATGCATTCATTGCTCCGTACGGGCTTGACAACGGCAGCGCCATGACGATAGACTATGCCGATTGAAAGTATAGGTAATTATAATAAACGCCGCTTCGCGGGGTTATTCCGGCTGACAGAAAAGGAGGCACTATGGCTGCCACGTACGAGCAGATGTGGAAAGATCTCGGATTGGATTTGGCATCGCATGACGCTCTTCTCCAGGTGCTGGGAAAAGGTTATCAGGACATCTTCTTGAGCCAAACCGATCGACCGCAAGGGATGGATTACTTCAACTTCGTCATGAGCGAGGTCCATGGCTTGCGAGTCAAAGAGCTTGTCGATGGCAAGAAAGAAGGGCACAAGGTTATCGGCTCTTTCTGTGTTTTCGTGCCCGAAGAAATCATCAGAGCTGCTGATGCCACCCTCGTGGGATTGTGCACAGGCGCGGATTTCGCCACGGAAGAAGTGGAAAAGCTGCTTCCCCGCAATACATGCTCTCTCATTAAGTCCGCATTCGGGTTCAAGCTCGGCAAGGTATGCCCTTATATCGAGTCGTCCGATATGATCGTGGGAGAAAATACCTGTGACGGCAAGAAGAAGTCTTATGAGGTGTTGGACGCCCTGGTTCCAAACCTCTACGTGATGGACTTGCCTCAGACCAAATCGAACGAAGGCAGATCTGTTTTGAGGGCCGAATACGACAAATTCAAGAAGACCGTGGAAGAGCTTACCGGGGTAACCATAGATGCCGATCGTCTCAAGAAAGGCATTGAGATAGTGAATAACAAGCGCAAAGCTGTTCATCGCCTTTCCCAATTGAGGAAAGCCGATCCTCTGCCCATTTCCGGCTTGGATGCGCTCTTGATCAACCAGGTATTTTTCTATGACGATCCCATTCGGTTCACGGATTCAGTCAACAAGCTCTGTGATGAGCTTGAGGGGAGAATTCGCGAAGGGAAAGGCCTCGATAAAAAAGGAGCGCCTCGCATTCTGTTGTCCGGTTGCCCCATGGCCGTGCCTAACTGGAAGCTTCCGTGGGTTATTGAATCATCGGGAGCAGTAATCGTGGGAGAAGAATCGTGTGTAGGAGAGCGGGGCACACGCAATCAGACTGATGCCTCAGGCAGCACTGTTGATGAGCTGATGGAGTCCATAGTGGACAGATATTTCAAAGTGGACTGCGCTATCTTCACTCCGAATTCGGATCGACTCAATCACGTCAAGCAGATGTTCAACGATTATAAGGCAGATGGAGTTATCCATTACGGCCTGCAGTTCTGCCAGCCGTATCAGATTGAATCGCTACCGGTGGAGAAAGCTCTTGAAGAGGCAGGAATACCGACCTTGAGAATCGATACCGACTACAGCATGGAAGATGTGGAACAGATCAAGACACGTGTTGAAGCATTTAGCGAGAGGATAAAAATGGCCGGCTGCAGCACCTGTCGATGTTCATAAACTGATAATGATTGCGTCACAGAAGGAGGAACTTTCTTGGAACTCTCTCTGTGACTTTCAAGATCGAGTGATCAAGAAAAATTGCGAATTGGGCATGGTGAGTAATATGGCGGTATGCGGCATAGATGTAGGGTCCCGGACAATCAAAGTTGTTTTCCTGGATCCGGACTCAAAACGGATCCTGGCATTCAGAAAAGCAGAGACTACGTTCACACCCTTGGAACAATGCCATAAGATTCTGAACGGCTTTTCCGCCGAACATACCGTCACTACAGGTTACGGGAGAAAGCTCTTCAAAGACCATGTGAAGGCCGAGAGCATTACGGAGATCTTCGCACATGCTCTTGGCGCGAAACACCTCTTTCCCGCGGGCCGTTCCGTCCTGGATATCGGCGGACAGGATACGAAAGCGATCTCGCTGGATTCGGCCGGACGGGTGGCAAAATTCGAGATGAACGACCGTTGTGCGGCAGGAACGGGCAAGTTCCTCGAATTCATGGCTACAAGCTTCCAAATCCCTATCGAAGAGTTTGGAGATTTTGCATTGGAGGGGACACTCGGGCTTTCCATTAACAGCATGTGCACGGTTTTTGCCGAGTCGGAGGCAACATCCTTGATGGCACGAGGACATAGACCTCAAGATATAGCCCTTGCTCTTCACCACTCAGTAGTCAAACGCTCACTCTCCATGTTAAGGAGGGTTTCCGTGGACGGTCCTCTGGTCTTTTCCGGAGGGGTTGCCCTGAATCCCTGCATAAGAGAACTCATCGAACGGGAAACCAGATCGGGGATACTAGTGGCATCCGAACCTGACATGGTAGGAGCACTCGGAGCTGCACTTTATGCGGCTCAGAGATGAACGAATTCAAAGTCGGTTGCAAGGCAAGACCGGATTTCTACGTCGAGATCGCAACGATTTTTCTGAGCGCAGAATAGTGAGTGGCCGGTGAACGACTGCTCTCTCGATTCAGGTTGTCTAGCAGCAGTCTCTCGAAAATTGGTGGGTGCCGTGCCTCCGTGCCGGCACATTTTTTAAGTACAAATCAACCAGTTCGGCCCGACGCCGAGCATACCGATCTTTTGATAAACTATGCGTTCAAAAGGTCAGAACTTGTGTCAAGTGCTTATAACATCATGCTCACACCATGAGTGACTTCCCGATTGAGCACTCGTTTATCGCCATTCCGCTTCGTATATCCGATCGTGTCCAGATAATCGAGCACCGGCACGGCTCTGTTTCTTCCGTACCCCAGGATTCTCTTACCATCTTCAATGGTCAGGTTCCCTTTCTGCAGGATCAGGGTTCTCACGTGTTCTTTGATGTCATGTAATGCTTCAACGGTTAAGAAACGGCCGTCATTGAGTCGAACGAGCTTCTTCTGAGCATGGAGATGATCGAGGACTTTCTCCACGTCCCTATGAGCAATGCCTTCTCCGTGACGCTTCCAATATGTTCCTGCAGAAAAAGTCCAATAGCCCTGTTTTGCGGCAAAATCGATGAGCCGCTCTATGAGTCTTTCTCTGGACAAAGGGAGCTTGACCACAAAGTTGGTGACTTTATACCCTTTTTCAGTTCTTGTGAGCTTCCCGTCTTTGCACAGATCCCCGATCATTCGGTCAAATATCGCAATATTCAGATTCGGGTCCAGGCGAAACCGGATTTCGTCTGCGCTTGCCGTGGGCTTAAAGGCATCCTTTGAGAGGATATTCTTCGTGACATCCACGAGGCGTCTTTTCAGAAGCTCGTAATGACTCTTATCGAAGTATCCCCGTCCGTTCAGGTGAAGCAGTTTTCCTAACTTCATTCTTGCGTTGATCTCTGCCTGGATACGTTCGAGCTCCAAACCTGTCGCTACCACAATCTCATCCGCTGTTACCGGGCGGCTGGAGAACTTGGCAAGGTACAGGTTGACAATGCTTTTCACATTGTCTTCCTGCAAGAGGTGCAAATAGGTCATGGTTTTTTCCGAATTCCCAGATCGGAACTTCTCCTTTGGTGTCTCGAGAATCCTGCCGCCTCCAATAACCGCATGCAGATTCATCGGTGAGATTACAAAGGGGTCTCTCGGGAGAACAGCTAACGGTTCACTGAGCCTCAGTTGTACCAATCCCGTTTCTCCCGGATGAAGCCGCTCGTGACCCATCATCACCAGGCGAGCCGTTGTACAGTACGTGCCGATATATAATTTGACCCTCTGACGATTCATGATCGGACGCCGAGTTCCTGGAAGGAGGGATAACTCTGCATTGAACAGGCTTGCAGGGGTGAGAACCCCCGGGGCGGCAAGTACCGTTCCCAGTTTGAGATCCTCAAGAGGGATGCCTTGCAGATTGAGACCGACCCGTTGTCCGGCCACTGCCCGGTCTACCCGCTCATGATGAACTTCAATAAACCGCACCTTCGCCTGCTTGCCCGAAGGCAACAGCTCAACGGTATTATCCCGCGTGATACTCCCTGACATCACGGTGCCGCTTGCCACAGTTCCGAAACCGGGGAAACTCCGGACCTGATCGATCCAGAGGCGAAATGGAGCTTGAATCGCCTTGCCATGCACCTGCTCGGCTTCGTCTTCCGTGGCCATCAAGACTTCTTCCAGACCGCTGCCTTCCAAGGCAGAGAAGGGAATTACCGGTTTATTCTCCAAAAAAGAGCCCTGTATAATGTCCCGGATTTCCATTTCAGCGAGTTCTACGGTCTCGCGATCGACCAGATCTGCCTTACTGAGCACAATGAAGCCGCCTTTTGCATTCACGAAATTCAACACCGCCAAGTGATCCCTGGTCTGCGGCATGACTCCATCATCCGCTGCCACCACCAAAATGGCCATATCCACAGCGCTCAATCCCCGAATAGTATTCTTCAGGAAATCGCTATGACCCGGTACGTCCATCAAAGCGATCCGGTTGCCTGACGGAAGCTTCAGAGGAGCAACGCTGGGTTCAATCGAAAGACCCCGTCGCTTTTCCTCTTTCAGACGATCCGTATCGATTCCGGTCAGAAACCGCACAAGGCTGGTCTTGCCGTGATCGACATGTCCTGCAACACCTGCGGTAAGAAATGTATTCATGGCTGTTTCGCTATCCTTGAGAAGCTCTCCGGAAGACTTGTCTGTCAGAGAGTCAGAGAGATCTTTGCTAGCCGGTAATGTCCGCTTGAGAACAGGTCCATTCTTTGGAGGGGGCAAGGGGAATCGAACCTCCTCCCGGTTTACGAGACCGGGCCAACGGGTTTGCAGCCCGCGGGGCGCCCAGCACCATTGCCCCCGTAAGAAAGGAGTAAGAGCTGGGGAACCTTTTTGTAAAAAGGTTCCCCAAACCCTTCCAAAAACTTTTAACATTTCTTCTGAATCATCGGTTTTGCATCGCAAGAACGGCGATTCAGAGGAATTCTACAAGGTCTCGGAAGGATTTCAGGAAACGTTTCTTTCAAAAGAGTCTCCCAGATCTACTTCTTTGCTTGCCGATCAGTATCAAGAAGGTCGATGAGCTTGCCTGAAAGAGGTCCTCGATTGATATTTGGGAAAGCGGCAGGGGACGGGAGTCTTTCGGCCTAGCTCAGAGCCAACCAAACACGGGTCGCTTGATTCGAGCTACTTCAGGTAAAGCCGAAAGAACGGTACACGGATGAACTCCTGTCAAGTGATAAGAAGTCATAAATATCTATACCAAGGGAAGACCGATATGTCAAATCAAATATACCGATGATGATGTGGAAGAATTTGGAGGGACATGTAATCACCAATCCGTAGGAAGACTGCCTTGAGTAAGGTTCGACTCTGTGATTTTGCCGGCTTATGGAATTACCTTGACCCCTGCACGTACTGCAAGATATCGTGGTAAGAGGAGAATGATTCTTTCTCCGATCGTTTATGTGTGAGAGGCTTTTCCGGCCTTGTGAAAAGGAGATCCACCATGGCGGATTCTTCTTCCCGGGATACTGACCGGAATTTTCCTGGGGGCACTCAAATCGATCCGACCATCGTAGACGAACGATCAGTAACAAAGAGTGAATTATTCAAGGGCATTCCGCGCGGTATTGAAGTGCTCATAAAGAAAGCCTCTGTCGATCCCGAATTCCGCTCCGTCCTGCTTGCAAAGCGTTCAGGGGCTGCCGTCGAGATTGAGCTTGAATTGTCCAACACTGAAACCGTCTTGCTCAATGCTATTCCGAAGACTCAAATCCAACAAATCATCGAAAATGTCAGCGTCCCCGGTGAGCACCGCCGAGCGTTCCTCGGAAAAGTTGCGGGTGCGATGCTGGCAGTGCTCGGCATACCACTCTCAGCACGCGCCTGGGAGTTCACTAGGTGGAGCTCCATCGAATTTCGGCACAATTACACAATAAGAAACGACTTATCTGAGCCGATGCAATTCCCTGCTTTTCTGTCTCAAGGCAACTGGCTAAAATGCAAGATTGCCGCGGAGTCAAAGCATTGGCTTGCTCTCCATGTGCGCTATAGTTGCCCTTTTCCTCGAGGTGTAATCGACGTCACGTTCGCAGAGCGCTATGAACGTTCAAAACCGGATATAACGTTCGATCCGTCGTCGGCTTTGGTGTCCTTCGGAAAGGGAGAAGTTACATTTTATGCCAACGGAAAGAACGGGTTCACAGACCGTATTTTCGTACGGCTTCGCAACCTCCAAGATGAAGGCACGTCCGGAGACCCGAAATTTCTCGACTGGCCTCCTCAAGGTATTGATCAGCCCGGCGAGCATGTTTCTGACAATCAGATTATCTGGAGAATGTTGAAACACGTGAAAGTGTGGCCTGAAGACCCTTTGATTGAGTCTTCTAATCGTTTACGCGATCTCCTGGAACGGTGATGACCTCACCCGGAAAAAATTGCTATGGATGCCGATTAGTTAAGAGGGGACAGAATGAATCAGACATTTCGTCCGCCTCCTTGGTGTTGCAAGGGCAGCATGCCCGTCGTCCTCTCTCAGGGACCGAAACTCAGCCCCTCATATTTCAACAAACGCATATTGTTAACTTCTATTTGACATATCGGGGGTGACGATGTAATATGCAAGCCAACGTATTTGCAGGAGAGTTCATTGATGAACGGTCCAAAACTGGCGTGTCCTAACTTCCTTCCGAACGTAGTCCACCTGAGATCATTCGCTCTTGATCATGGTTTTCATGGAATCGACTGGACCTTGCGGCTTGAAGACATGCCGAGAAATCGTCAGGAAGAGGAGCGATTCATTCATGCAATTTCGAAACTTGCGCCTCTGGAAGTACGATTTCATCTGTTCTTTCCGGACAACGAAGTTGGCGATTCTGACGTCGAAAAGTCGCTGTCGGCTGCCAATGTTTTTTCCGCTGCACTTGCATTGATTTCCAAGCTGGCCGGCCGTTTTGCGACACTCCATGTCGGTCTCGGCAGAGAATCCATGGAAGACGTCTCCTGGGAAAGGACTATCAGCGGCTTAAGCGATTTAAGAGTAAAGGCTCGGGCCGCGGGTATTCGTCTTTGTCTTGAAAATCTTGCCTGGGGTTGGACAGCCAGACCGGAACTGTACGAAAAATTGATCCGGAAGACGAACTGCTGGGGAACACTCGATATCGGACACGCGCAGGTGTGTCCGTCCGTGCGAAGTCAAGTGTACGATGTCCAGGACTTTGCGCTACCTCATCCTGAACGAATCCTCAGTGCTCACATCTATCATAAAGAAACTGCAACCGGTCACATTCCTCCGAGCAACGACTCCGATCTCGAAGACAGGCTGCTTCTGCTCCAAAGACTGCCTCTCTGCGACTGGTGGGTTCTGGAATTACGAGAGGAGAATTCTCTCTTGCAGACTCTCGATTGTGTAAAAGCATTTCTGTATTCACATGCCGCAAGCGCAGCAAGCTGAACCAGAAGAATCGGAGACCACAGAGGCGGTGATTGGAGAGAATTTCGCGGGAATCTTTCTTGGCGCGAAAGGGTTCCTCGGGAATCCTCCGTAAAGGCTCCTAATATTTTGTCACATACATAAAGGAATCTCTTCCCTCTTTGTTGGGCCCAATAACGGAATTTATGTAACCAGAACCACTTTTCCGTACGTGCGAGACTCCATGACTTTCTCATGGGCTCGAGGAGCTTCTGCCAGCGGGATTTCCGCACCTATGAACGGTCGGATTGTATTATTCCGCAATCCGGCTCCCAACGCTGCATGAATGCTGGTGAGTTCCTGATCCGAAGCATTGAAGATCAGGACCCCAAGGATTGCAGCATCGCGAGACATGGCGTCACGAGGATCAATCTCCACTGTTCCTCGAGAGCCTATTACCACGACACGACCTCCTCGGCTCAACACCTTCAAGTCATTCCCCAGATTTACGTTGGCGAGCATCTCAAGGATCACGTCAACGCCGCGCCCCTCGGTTATATCCATGATGTGCTTAAAGTGGTCCGCGGCATGGTGATCTATCACGTGATGTGCTCCGTGTTGGAGAACCAGTTGTCGTCCTTCATCCGAGCCTCCGGTTCCGATGACGATCATTCCCGCATTTCTTGCCAACTGGAGCGCTGCCAACCCTACTCCCCCCGTAGCGCCATGCACCAGAACGATTTCTCCGGGCTTTGCAACCGCTCGATTGAACAGAGCTCGATAAGCGATCCCGTACGGAATGCCTATTGCTGCACCCTGGGAATAAGAGACCCCCTCGGGCAGCATGTGCACCTGCGATTTGAGGCAAAGTGCCTGTTCAGCGTATGCTCCCGTAACGGTGCCAGCGACATAGACCCTGTCGCCGACAGCAAAACGTGGTACTTCTTTGCCGATTGATTCGATGATTCCAGCCGCATCCGTTCCAGGAGTGTAAGGTAATGGAGACAGATTGGCATATTGTCCTGATCGTACATACGTATCGACCGGGTTTACTCCTACTGCTTTTATTCGAATCAGCAGTTGGTCCGGACCTGGTGTAAGATCCGTTACTTCTTCCAGGCGCATGACTTCCGGGCCGCCGAACTCGTGAACTCTGATTGCTTTCATATCTCCCCCCAGATTCTATGCCGGGCATCCGCTCTCCACATATCGCAAAGGACAATCGCGAACAATCGCACATGCTTCGGCTCTGATCATATTTCTATAGTATCGCGGTGGAATCGTTTATGCCATTCTTCGAGGAGCGGCTCTGGGAGAACTGTGAATTTGAGGCATTCCCGGAAGGTATCTATCTCCTCAGTGTCGGTCAAGCGAAACTGGGGCCATCTTCCACACGCCCCCCGAAAAGTCACAAGAGTGTGATGAATCGGTGTGCAGTCCGTACACAGAATATTTCACTCGGAATATATTTCTGTACGATATTTGTCGATATTCTGTTAAAATGAGTGAGAATGCTCGGTTACATAGTTTTCTCCGATCACAAGGACAAGACTTTTGGGCTTGACAGAGGGGGGTATCAGAGGACATCCTGTAAAGGTAAATAATAGGGGCATTGCTTCAGACTCTTTTGCGATTAGTAGTATGTGCCCGATGAAGTGGGCAACTCGCACTTTAATTGATAAGGTTTGTTAGGATGTTATCTCACTCGACTATCAAAATCTGTTTTCTCAGTTCTGTTCATCCCGTCTTCGATGCTCGCATTTTTCACCGTGAAGCGGCATCGCTCGTCAAGAACGGCTTTCATGTAACCCTCATTATTCCTCACGATGGAACGGACGGGCCCATTCAGGGAATAGAAGTAAAGTCCCTCCCCAAGCCGGCATCCAGATTTCATCGACTCTTTTCCCTGTGGCGTCTTCTGATGTTAGCTCTTAAAGAGAGAGCTGATGTTTATCACTTTCACGATCCCGATCTGATCCCTATAGGTCTTCTATTAAGGCTGATAACACGTAAAACAGTAATCTACGATGTACACGAACATTATCCGGACACAATACGGATCAGGAAATGGCTTCCCCCATGGGCACGCGAGATCGTTGCACGTTTATTTGACTGGATCGAGCGCACTGTCGCCCCATTGTTCAGCGCGATTATCACCGCTGATGAAGCGGTGTCGGAGAGATTCCGCAAGATACATGCTCATGTTTTGACTCTTTACAATTATCCCAGAATAGATTTTTGTAACAGCCAAAAAAAAGAGAGTACGCTTCATAATGGACCTCTGTCTCTTGTCTATATCGGCGACCTTAATGAAGATCGCGGTTATCTGCTTATGCTCGACATCATGCGAATTCTTCTGAGTGAGAAGGGGATTGACGTTCGCCTCAGGCTTGCGGGGTGGTTCGATTCGGAAGAGGACTGTTCCCAATTCTTGCGTGTGGTAGAAAAAGACAGCGTCCTTACGGACAGGGTTACCTGGTCCGGAGTATTGTCTCAAGCAGAGATCGGGCCTTGGCTGATGGCTTCGGATATCGGACTCGTGCCGTTGCAGCCGGTGCCCAAATTTTACAAGAATATCCCCACCAAAATGTTTGACTATATGGCGTGCGGACTTCCCATTATCGGAAGCGACTTACCGCCCATCAGAAGGTATGTTGATGAATCCAAAGCGGGTCTGTTAGCCACTCCCGACGATCCTCATTCTTTCGCAGAGAAGATAGCCTTTTTGGTTCACCACCGGGAGTTATGTCTCGAGATGGGAAAGAATGGGCGAACAGCTTTCGAGAAGCTGTACAATTGGGATACTGAAGAAAAGAAACTCATGGCACTCTACAGCCACTTTTCAACCAATTAGATACGGACTGCTCACAGGTGCCAATTTCATTATCGCCTTTTTTTCTATAGGGTGTGCCGCTAGCCGAGGCCCGAATTGTAGTAGTTGACATAATTTCTGACGTTTTGATCACAACGTTCTTTTGAAGGACGGTAGGTGCCGGTGTCTCTGCCGCCCCGAACTGGTTGATTTGTATTTGAAAAACGTGACGGCACGGAGGCACGGCACCCACCAATTGTCAAGCAGTACTTTTCGCATCGGACGCTATTTTATACACTTGCTAGAAAAGCATCGGCTAAATCAGCCGACATACGCAGCGTCCTGACATTGTGGTGCAATTCTTGTAGGAGAAAGGGCTCGGCTCTTTTATCATCTTGTCAAGGTTCGTCTAACGCCTTGCGCACCTGTCTCAAGAGATCCTTGAACCGAAACGGCTTGGAGACGAATCCTTTTACACCGAGATCGAGAACCTCCTGTACAGTTGCATCAGCAGAATAACCACTCGCAACCAGAACCTTTACTCGCGGATCGATCTTGCGCAGCTCGTGGAGACAATCTTTGCCTCCCATTGTCGGCATGACAAGATCGAGAATGATCATGGCTATGGCATCCTTGTGTTGAGAGTAAGCCTTCAAGGCTTCCATTCCGTTGGCGGCCGTGAGCACTTTGTAGCCATTCTTGCTCAGAATGCGATCTCCTAGTTCACGCACGAATTCTTCATCATCCACCAACAAAACGGTCTCAGTTCCAAAGGCGGGCATTTCTCCCGACAATTCCGTGCTAGGCTGGATTTCCGCAGGTATTGCCGGAAGATAGACTTTGAACTCCGTACCTCTTCCCACTTCGCTGTAACAGGTTATGTGCCCGCCATGTTGACTCACTATTCCGTACACTATTGCAAGTCCCAGGCCTGTTCCGCGTCCAAGCTCTTTCGTAGTATAAAACGGTTCGAACATGTGTTCGATGGTTTTCTTATCCATTCCGTGGCCGGTATCCGCAACTGTCAGTAAAACATAATCTCCGGGAACAGCTGAAGTATAAGACTTACAGTATTCATCATCGAGTGTGATGTTGGTTGTGGTAATGGTGAGCTTTCCTCCGTCCGGCATGGCATCTCGGGCATTAACGGCTAGATTCATGAGAATCTGTTCCATTTGTGTCGCATCGGCATAGATTTCGTTGATATCATTAGATAACTGAAGATTGATGCAGATCATCTTGGGAATGGTTCTTTGGAGAAGCCTATCAATTTGCATGATCTGTCTGTTCAGATTCATGACAGCGAACTGTGGCTCCACTTTTCTGCTGAACGTGAGCAGTCTCCGGACCAATTCGGCGCCGTTCTGGGCTGATTGGAAGATCTTCTTCAGATCCGAATAATCGGGTTCCTGTTCTCTCTTATCTTGCAGTAACAATTCAGAATAACCCAAGATTACCTGAAGCAGGTTGTTGAAATCGTGTGCAATGCCTCCTGCCAGAGTTCCAATAGCTTCCATTTTTTGAGCTTGCAGAAGCTGTTTCTGCAGTGAGACTTCCGTCGTAACGTCTCTTTTAACCGCGACGTAGTTGACAATCTTGCCGGAATCATCCTTTACCGGTGAAATAGTCGCCTCTTCCTCGAATAAGGTGCCGTCTTTCTTCTTGGTTATGAAATGGCCGCTCCATACGGCGCCACTGGAAATCGTTTTCCACAAGTTCTCATAGAAGGGTGCGTCATGTTGACCGCTTTTGAGTATGCGAGGATTATTCCCTATTGCTTCGAGGCTTGAATATCCCGTGGTCCGTTCAAAAGCAGGGTTCACATAGAGAATTGTTCCTTTGGTATCAGTCATGACAACCGTTTCCGCAGCCTGCTCAATTGCTGTAACCAGGCGGACCCGATCTTCCTCCGCTCGCTTGCGGTCTGTTATATCGTGGAAAAACACCAGTTTCAAGACAGAGCCGTCGTCATTCTTGATAGGGGTCTCAAAGACTTCGAATGTTTTTCCGATTCTTTCTACGTGAAGTTCTCTCTTCGCTGATTGACCCGCCAAAATTTCCGGAGTCCAGCAAGATGGGCACGGTTTAGGAGATTGATGAATGTACTCGTGACACTTTTTGCCGTTAACAAGACCGAAAGTGGATTCGATTACCGGATTAACGTATTCAATAGTGCGTTGAGCGTTGACGATGTACACGCCGTCATTGAAAACATCGAGAATCACCTTGAGCCTGTTTTTCTCTCGCTCGATGCTCTCTTGTGCTTTCTTTCGCTCTGTTACGTCTTGACTCACGCCATATGTTTTGACAGCTCTGCCATTATTGTCTCTGGTCACAAAGCATCGAACGACAATATAGCCGATTTCTCCGTTAGCGAAGATAGTGCGATGCTCCAGATCGTCCGGGCTGAAATCACAGATTTCTGCGCACTTTCGTATTTCGTCAGCAATCACATGTGAATCGTCGGGATGGACAAAGCGACGTACGTATTCGGCTGAGGACATTGTATATCCACCGACTTGATCGGCTGTGGTGCGAAATAGCCGGTAAAAATTGTCATTGAACGTGAACAAATCGGTAGCGAAGTCGTATTCCCAGTGCCCGAGTTGAGCCATTGCCAGTGCATTGGACAATTGTGCTTCACTGGTACGAAGTGCATTCTCGACAGCTTTGTGTCCGCTGAGATCCGTGATGAAAGCATAGAATTGGGGACGCTTTGCATTACAATCTTTTGTGACGTGAGCCAGTAATTCTACCGGAATACGGCTGCCGTCCTTACGTATGTACTCCTTTTCGTATCGAACAGGCTCACCTGTTTCAGCAAGATGTGCAAGCTTACTATACTCCATGTCCCGGTACTCCGGTGGAGTGACGTCTTCGATCCAGTCGATGCGACACGCTTCCTCTCTACTGTATCCGATCAAATCGTAATAGGCCCGGTTGAAGAATACCAGGCTACCATCGGAGTTCCCGGATGCAAACGGTTGCGAGGAAAACTCGATGACCTCCGCTAGGAAACGATTATGCTCTTCGCTTTCCTTTAATGCAGCCTCCGCCTGTTTTCGCTCGGTAATATTGTCAAAGACAGCGACAAATGTACCTTTTTCTGTACTGTATACAGAAATGGAAAACCAGATTCCCAGAGCATCCACATATGTTTCGAATTTCTCAGGAGTAGCCGTGAGAGAGACTCTGCCATAAATTTCAAACAATTCAGGATTAGATTCACAGATTCCCGGAATGACTTCGCTAACTTTTTTCCCAATCACATCTTTCAAACCGGTCAATTTTTCGAATGCATCGTTTACGTCGAGATATACAAAATCTTGGGGCTTTTCATTCTCGAATAGCATTCGGCAATAGGCAAAACCTTCGAGCATGTTTTCAAAAAGAGAGCGATAGCGTCCTTCGCTTTCGCGTAATGCTTTCTCAGCCAATTTTCGTTCGGTGATATCGCGAACAATAGCCCACATGGCTAAAGGATGACCCAGGTCGTCTCGAATCAGGAATCTCCGCAACTCAATAGGAAAAACGGTGCCGTCTTTCTTGCGATACTCCTTTTCATAAACATCTGAATATCCCTTCACCAGGATTTGTTCTTGAACTATATTCGCTTCGAAAGCGTGCCATTTGGAAGGAGTAAGGTCTATATTATTGAGTGTGCAGAGTTCCTCCTCAGAGTAGCCCAGCATGTTCTGGTACGCTTGATTCGTTTCCAGAATGCGGCCTTTCATGTCAACACAAACGAAAGCATCTATGAGTGTTTCATGTAAGCGACGATACTTTTCTTCGCTTTCGATCAATGCTTCTTCCACCATTTTGCGGTGTGAGATGTCTTCCAGCATGATCAAGAAGTAGAGCGGCTTTCCTTGGTCGTCACGAAGAATTGACTCAGTCAGGTTAATCCATAGAATTTTCCCATCTTTCCTTATGCAGCGTTTTGCCATTTTGTTGCATGTAATTTCACCTGATAATAATTTCTTGTTCTCTCGGAAAAAAATCTCAGTATCGTCAGGATGGGTAATGTCAATAAGGGTGAGTTCAGTAAGTTGCTCTTCCGTATATTGTACCATTTCACAGAGTTTTGCATTGACCGAGACCCACCTGAAATCCAGATCGAGAATCGCAATACCAGTTGGACCTTGTTCAAAAATCTTCCGAAAGCGTTCCTCACTATTTCTTAGTGCTTCTTGAGCAGTTTTGCGCTCGATAATTTCTTGAGTAAGCCGTAAGTTTGTTCTCGTCAGCTCCGCCATGCGCTCTTGAATAGTTTGTTCTTGCTGCTGGTAAGTCTTTTGCAGCTCCTTGGACATCTGGTTGAAAGCTGCTACAAGATCGCGCAGTTCCCTGATTTTCGGCTCCGGAATAGTGTCCCCCAGATGTTCGTGCTCGGACGCTATCCGTACCGCCTGTTCCTGAATCTCTGACAAGGGGTTTATGATGAGCTTTCTGTGACCTAACCACATGAAAAATACGCCACTTCCCATGGCCAATAGTAATAATCCCGATAGCTTGGAAGAGAATGCTGCAGCACTCGAAAAAGCCTCCGAAAGCGGAATTCGTATGGAGATCGCCTGAGCCACTTCATCAATCTTCTTGTGAAAACTGCGCTCTGGACCATATTGTGCGACCATGTCTCCGGGCGCCTTTTCCGGGGAACTATGACAGCGAAGACAAGACTCCTCCATCACTTCACCGCGACGTAAGAGGGTGAAGAACGGTTTGTCGTCAAAAACCCGAATCGCTGTTTTCGTCATCAGTGTGGGATCGTTCTGGAGATCGGCAAGGAATGCTTTTTCGTAATCATCGGCTTCATTTTCAGGAGACCGGGCATTTATGGCGCATTCTTTATAATAATAGGGGTTTTTATTTAATTGATGAAAATACTTGTCAACTTTTCTGACGGCATAGGTGGAAGACATCCAGATCGGATCGAAGTAATTTTCTGGAAAATGCGCACTGAAATCATGGAAAAGCCGGGGCTTAAGATCTTGGGAAAAATAAGAGTGGATGGCAAGATTGTGATCGAGGAGCATGCCGGCCGCATGTTCGGCATCGTTGAGCGCAAGTCGTTTCATGCTGGAATTTACCAGCATCACCACGACAACCGATAGGACGACAAACAAGAGACCGAGCGCCAAAGCCAGATATGCCTTCGTGCTCAACGATCTGACCATGTGACGATCCCTCCGCGAAATCTTCTCCGAAGCTTAATAATCCTGACGGTCCAGTTCGAAAAAATGGGTCTTCACCCCGTGTTTGATAGTACGTAATACGCTGAGACAAGTCAAAGTTTTTTCGAGAAAAGTAAAAATACCCAACGATAAGTCATTGATGAAATGAACGATTTTGCATGTGACTGATACGAATGTGCGTTCAAAGAAGTAATCCCCCCCACCGGCGGGAGCAAATCCGGTCCCGGCATGTCTCCGAAGCGAAGTAGGGGCGTGCCGTTCGTAGCGAAGGAGATTTGGCGGGACCGGCCAAAGAGAGATCTCTCAATATTCCCTATGAGACTGCCGAAGAACCAAAAGAAGATCGGATTGCCGGTATTCGAGTCTGTATGCATAATCTTCCTATTTCACGGCAAAAGTAATGGAGGTGGTTTCGATGAGTTCCAGCAACGAAATAGGCCAGGTATCCTCGGTGCCTGTGAGATATGAGCCGATCCGTTTCATCATGGGCAATTGCCCTTTGTCGGGAATGGAATCCGTTAGATTCCGGACTCTCACGCCGAAGCCCTTGATGGACTGATAGTTTTCCATAACGATTGTTTTGCTGTCGAAATGGATTTCCATGAACTCCTTGGGAATCTGCTTTGCTCCCACAGCCATATATTCTATGCTGCCCACAGACCCGTCTTCGTACTCCAGCGAGATGATTTTATTGTCTGCACCGCTGAAATTGTGCCCGTCGGGATGGAGCGAAGCAGCAGATACCGACAGTACTGGAGAACCAGTCAAGCTGCGAAAAAGATCGATAATGTGACAGGCTTCTCCCACAATACGGCCTCCGCCTTCAATTCCGTGAGTCCAATGGTCAGGAGGAAGATATCCGGCATTCATGCGATAATGCAAGAACAAAGGCGTGTTGCGGCTTGCGATGCATCGACGGATCTCATCGGCATACCTGGAGAAACGCCGATTGAAGCCGACAGTCAACATAGGTTTTTCTTTGCCGCTAGCGCTATCGGCATAAAAATCCGTCAGGGAGTTCAATTGGGTCTGCGTGAGGCAGAGAGGCTTTTCCACCAGAACGTGTTTGCCTGCTGCAAGAGCTACCAAAGCCTGCGGTCCATGCAAGTGATGGCGAGTGCACAAAATAACGAGATCCACCTCCTTATCCGCTAACACCTCGTCGTAATCGGTAGTGGCATAATCGGCCATGTACTGGGCGGCCACAGCCTTGGCATTGGATCCTGTGCGGCTGCATACGGCACGCAAGGTAAACAGCTTATTCAGTTCTTTGAGATTTGGCAGGTGCATACTCTGAGCATAGCTGCCAGCTCCAACGACGGCCACCCGCACAGGCGAGCCTTTCGATCGGGAATGCATCGGTGCATGCACAAACACCTTACGTGGAAGCTCAAAGGGCAGTTCGGGTAAATCTTTGCCGTAATCCAGGAGCACCATCATGGGCTTGGTTGGTGATTGCAGAGCGTCATAGGCTTCTGACGCACGATCTATATCGTAAACACCATGAATGAGCGGCTTTACATCGAGTCTCCCGGATGCCATGAGCCGCAAATATTCAGTCATGTTGCGGTTCTCCGTCCAGCGGACGTAATCGTAGGGATAATCATGGCCGCTTTCTTCGTAATCCGCGTCATAACGGCCGGGACCATAGGAGGTGGAGATGAGGAAATCGATTTCCTTCTTGTAAATGTCGTCACGGTCCAGTTCCTTACCCCATACGCCCACCATGACAAGCCGACCCTTGCGCCGAGTCAGGGCAAACGCTTGCGTAAGTATCTTCGAATTACCGGTGGAGGCACAAAAGATAACGATGTCTGCCAGGCGTCCATCCGTACAGTTCTTGACTGCAGTCAGAACATTGTCTTTCGACGGATTGAGAACAAGCTCTGCACCCATGGTTCGGGCCAACTCCAGACGCTTCTCATCGAGATCCACTGCAATGACACGTGCTCCGCACAGTACCAGCATACGCAGGGCAAGCATGCCGATAATGCCCACACCATAAACGACGACGAGTTCACCAAGTGCTGGAGCCGCTCGACGGACTCCCTGCATGGCGATACCGCCAAGAGTCACGGTAGATGCCTCGGGAAAATTCAGGCTATCGGGAATTCGCATCACAAGATTACGCGGTACATCGATGAATTCCGCATGATTCGCGTATCCCGCACCGGCCGCGGTCACCCGGTCTCCGGGCCGCAGGTCCGTTACACCTTTTCCAGCTCCAATTACGAACCCCGCTGCGGAGTAACCCGTGGGACTGCCGGCCTCAAAATGTCCTTTTATTCTGGCCAGCGTGCGTGTGATGCCCTCTGAGCGCATCATGTTGAGTGCCTTTGCAACTTTCTGAGGCTGTTCCAGGGCTTGTCGGATTATAGATTTGCCGCTGTCCTGCACGCCTGTGAGCTCGGTCCCCGCGGAAATACATGAATTCACTACTTTGATGAGAACGCAGCCAGGATTAACCACCGGAGCAGGGACTTCGGATGGTGCTGCCTTACCGCTCTTTATCAAGACCTGTAGCATGATCGATCCTAAGTCGTTTATTTCCCGAAAATCGACATTTCAACGATTCTCTGCCCAGATACGGACTGACACCAATTTGTGTTCAAAGTCAAACGAAAATCTCCTCTAACCCCCCTTTATTAAAGGGGGGAATGGGGGGATTTTGAATGCAAATCGGCATGAGATAACAAAGCTCGAATGCAGCGTCGATAACCGGGTGCACGGCAGCTTTGTTGAAGGATAATGCGACAGCCGGAATCGGGATTTGGATTCCCCAATCATTTACTTCGCAGTATTCTGCCGTAGCCGTTCGAAAAAGGTAGGCAGTGACGTGCTTGCAGGTCAGGCCAATCAGAGAAATCCTCTATGATGACTCGTCGATCTTCCACTGCAAGCCGGCGAAAAATATATCCTTGTGACAAGCGAAGGTCAAGGGTGATGGTCCCACCCGATACGTGGGAGACCCATGCCGAACTGTCTTCGTGCATCCAGAACAGGCCCATGATCCCCGGCTCCCACCGGTTTTGCTCGTGTCCCGCGAGGCAAGGAGCATTGTGTGCGGCGGTCGAGCGGTAAAGATTGCGCTGGTCTACTGCAGCCGTATAGAGGTACGTCCCGGGATCTTGCACAAGGTCCACACCATCTATCTGTAATTCAAAGGATAATTTGTCATTGTGCGCATGTCCGCCATTCCCGTTCTGTCCGTTGGGCCCGGCGCTGACCGTCAGGTGCACCCTTCCGGAACGGTAGATGTGGATGCCTGCATCCGGATAGTGTGTCCAACTGCCTTCTTCCGTCAGAGACGGCATGGAAGTATCTGTGTCTTCGTAGATTATTCGGGTTGTCTTGTGCTCGGGAACATACAAACTCGGCCGCACCGTGGGCCATAGTGGAGATACTTCACAGGCGAAATGTCGCCCGCGTGCCAGCGCAGCACAGATGCTTTTTTCCAGCGAACTACCAGAAGAAAGGGAAGGGTGGTCTATGATACCGGCTGCTGCACCTATTACAGCATGATGCCTCAGTATATTGTCGTCGAAATAGCGTTCCCCCGCCCTCCTGTACGTCGAGATGAGAGTCGTATACCCTGCCAGATTGAGGTAGCGAGTCTCGGCCTCCTCTGGGGTCATCCATTCTCCAAGCGGTGTAAGCCTGAAAAAGCGGCCCGAATCGTTATCGCCGATCTGAGGGATTTCACCGCTATGTTTAGTGATATCTACGATGAAGCAAGCGGCCCGAGTCAGTCGCTCGAGAAAACCTTCTCCCAGCAAAAGAGCGGGGTCATTCGCCCGAGCAGCAGCACCGGCTCTCTCGGGCCAGTCTGTCGCCAGATGCGGCTCTTTGGGGAGATAACGACTGTCCGGAGAAATCAGGCCGAGCAGGCGTTCCTGAGGCAACCCAAGCAGCAGCGCTGTGGAAAAGACTATCATTTCAAGGCTGAGTCGATGGTAGTTCGTGGACGCTTCGAAATTAACTCCGTCCGGGCAAAACTGTCGAAAGAACTCCCTGTCCAGTTGCTGAGCTGCAAAAGCGAGCCAAGCGTCAGTTTCGGGCGTGGATTCGAGAGTCGCAGCGACAAACAGCATCCCGCAGAGATTAGCAAGATAATGATTGGACGTGAGGGTTTCGGTCCATTCGAGATTCGCCACAATGTGTTGTCCGTGCCTGCGCAAAGCCTGAGCCAGCTCCGCGCGGAAAACATCATCAATTTCATCTGCGCATTCCAACTGATTGAAAATGTCATAGGCTAGGACAAGATTGGCTGCTCTGATCCCTACGTCCATGGTACATGTCCACTGGCTCCCGTTGCATGGGGGATTCATAGCCAGGAAATCCAGGACCTGGCAGCGAAACTCCCGTGCAAGCGCATGGGTCATTTCCGGATTCATTTCGCGAAGGAGAGCTGCAGTCAGAGCCATCTGGGGCAAATGCTGCAGACGGCCCAACTCCCAGGGCATCTTGATGTCAGCGCCTGGATGCGTACCTATGGGCTGATCGCGATACCACTGTGATTCGTCGAAACGGAAGCCGGACTTTACATCCTTTTGCCAGTCGATAGGTTGATAATTCGGGTCGTCAATAAGCGCCTTGAGTCGTTCGGCCTCCTTGCGGTGGGCCGGGCGCAGAGTAGATATGGGGTCCCCCATTACACGCATGTCGTAAGTATGGCCTTCCAGACCGGGTGAGGGTTCAGCGTAGCCCCAACGAACCCAACCCGATCCCAGGAGGTCAAAACGGTGCTCCATATAGAAGACCGCTATTTCAGGTAAATCCTGCAAAGCAGCATGGGTGAGGTCCAGGGAAGCGAGCGGCACTATGGGGCGTGTGCTAAGACTTGCCGCTGTAGAATATGGAGGGTGGTTCAAATCGCGCCTGCGCTGCCATGCAGCCGAAAAGACGGTGAGAGCCTTTCTCCACACTTTCCGGGCGAGAACACGCAGCGGTAACGTCATAGCTTTTGGGCCGTAATGGATGACTCTATCGCGAAGGCTCACCTGCTGCGCTCCGTAAGAAAACTCGCAATCTTGCGTGTATGGTCGCTCCACGTATGACGCTCGGCCGCAAAACTCGCAAGGATTTTCTGATTATGTGGCACAATGTTCTCTAATTCCCATAAGCGTTAAAATAGGAGCATACACTCCCGGCTTTCCTGGTGGGGGTCGGCGTCTCTGCCGACCCATGTTGATGGAGAACGTCCGCGAACAGCGAGGAATCCACCATTCAGCAACTAACTTAATCCTTGTCATTGCGAGGAGCGTAGCGATCCCGCTTCTCTCGGGACAATCGCCTGGGAATCAGGCGCTTAATTTCAGGCGATTGCTTTGCTTCGCTCGCAATGACAGTCATTCAGGCGACTTGGCAAAAATGATGTGGTTTGCTTTGGTCATGACATCCTACGCCGGATTCTTATGTTAACCCCTATGCCCCTAATCCCCCTTTACTGAAGGGAAGAATGAGGGAATTTTGAATGCAAATTTGTATTCAGACATAATCCAATGTCTTGCGAACATTTTGCAGAAGTTCTTTTAACCTGAAAGGTTTTGCCACGAATCCCTTTGCGCCGAGCCGAATACACTCCTGCGTTGCTGCGTCAGCAGCATAACCGCTCGCGATTAGCACCTTGACCGCCGGATCGATCTTCAGGAGTTCCGGAAGACAGTCCTTGCCGCCCAGTTCGGGCATGATCAGATCGAGAATCACGAGAGAGATCAGAGATGATTCTTCCTTGAACACCTCCAAAGCATTTTGACCGTTATTGGCTGTCAGGACCGTGTACCCGGCTCTTCTCAGAATCCGGGCTCCCAAATCTCTCACCATGTCTTCATCATCAACAAGCAGTATTGTTTCTGTACCGGATTCAGCCGCCGATTCGAACCCATTTATCCCGAATTTCCCATACGCTGCGATAGCCGGAAAATAAATGCTAAACGCAGTACCTCGTCCAATTTCACTTTCACAGGTTATGATTCCTCCATGCTGGTTCACAATTCCGTACACTGTAGCAAGTCCGAGGCCCGTTCCCCTTCCGACCTCTTTGGTAGTATAAAACGGTTCAAAGATATGCTCGATGGTCGCTCTGTCCATTCCATGGCCGGTGTCGGACACCTGCAATAATACAAATGCTCCGGGGTTTATGCCCACATGAGTACTGCAGAATCCCTCATCCAATATGACATTCTTCGTCGCCAGTCTCAGTCTACCACTGTCAGCCATGGCATCACGGGCGTTAACCACGAGATTCATCAGCATTTGCTGAATTTGAGCGGGGTCAGCGTTGATTTCTGCAAGATCGTCCGCTAATTTCATCTCAATATCTATCATCCTGGGTATAGTCCGTCGTAACAGTTTCTCTACTTGCGTTATCTGCCGATTGAGATTCAGCGTGATAGGTTTTGGTCCGACTTTCCTGCTGAAAGTGAGTAGACCTTTCACGAGCTCGGCCCCACTTGACGCTGCATGAAATATTTTCTCCAAATCGGCATATTCCGGGTCGGTTTTCTTTTTCTCAGAAAGCAGCATCTCCGAGTAACCTAAAGTGATCTGAAGCAAGTTGTTGAAATCGTGAGCGATGCCTCCTGCTAAGGTCCCGATGGCCTCCATTTTTTGCGCCTGTAAGAGCTGTGCCTGTAACGATTTTTCTCTGGTAACGTCTCGTTTTACAGCCACATAGTTGATTATTTTTCCCGTCTTGTCGGTAATAGGAGAAATGGAGACCTCTTCTTCAAATAATGTCCCGTCCTTCTTTTTGTTGATGAAGTGACCTCTCCAGACTTTACCGGCAGTAATAGTCTCCCACATAGTGCGGTAGAATCGGTCGTCATGGTGTCCACTCTTGAGGATGCTCGGATTCTTTCCTATTGCTTCTTCACGTGTATACCCGGTAATTCGCTCAAATGCAGGATTAATGTAGACAATCGTGCCATCGGGATCGGTGATTTCGATTGTTTCCGCAGCCTGTTCCACGGCTGTGGCTAAACGGAGTCTGATTGCCTCTGAATTTCTCCGTCTGGTGATATCCGAAATCACCGCGACAGCGGCAACCGGTTTCCCTTTGCAGTCCCGAATTACCGATACGCTGGTATCTGCCCAGATAACCGAACCATCTTTATGGATATATCGTTTGTCGTAGCGATAGGTATCCAGTTCCCCCCGCATTAACGTTTCATGCCTATGTGAAGATTCTTCCACATCGCTGGGATGGGTCACATCGAAAAATGTAAGGTCGAGAAGCTCCTCCTCACTGTAGCCCAGCAAAGAGGACAGGGTGCCGTTCACTTTTTGGAATCGTCCGTCCCGATCCACCACATCGATTCCCACGGCAACATTGTTGAAAGTGGCTCTATATTTTTCTTCGCTTTCCCTCAGAGCTCGCTCTGCGCGCTTACGGTCGGTTATATCTTGCACCGTGAAAACAACTCCTTTGGAAACATCTTCCGGTACCATCGGAACCGAACTCAGAAAAACATCTATTATTTCTCCGTCCTTACGCTTCCACTGCGTTTCAATTTGTCCGATCCCTAGTTCCGCAATATCCCGATATTGTATCTTACCTACACGCTCAAATTTTTCGTCACTCGGGTACAACATTCTTGCGTATTGACCGCTAAGCTCAGCGGCCGAGTACCCGGTCATGCGAGAAATCATCGGGTTAGTCCAGGAGAGCGTTCGATTGACCGAGACGCCGATACCTATTTGAGCTGCCTGTAATATGCTGCTCAGCATTGCCTCACTTTTTTCTAAAGCCTGTTCCGCAGCCTTTCTATCGGAAATATCCGTTATCATCGCGATCTGTCCTGCACTCAGATCGAAGGGATCGAGAGCGGCCATTCGTATGAACGCGTCAAACACGGAGCCGTCTCTTCTTCTCATTTTCGCATCAGTTGCGTTGATAACTCCGCTTTCAAGATTCTTGTACAGGATGGCTCCTGCTCGCAGGAAGTCTTCACGAGACGGGTAGAGTTGCATTGCATCTTGGCCTTTGCAATCAGATCGATTCTCAAATCCGAATAGTCGTGTCCAGGCGTCGTTCACCCATCGCATCTTTCTCATGTGACTGAGGCCTATGCCCACAGGTGAAGCCGCGAGAATACGATCCAGTATTTGTTCACTCGTTTTGAGAGCCTCTTCAGCCTGCTTCCGATCCGTGATATCTCTGGCAATTCCGTGAACGGCAACCGGCTGTCCGTCCTCTCTGATCAATCTTGAAACGACTTCGAACCACCGATGCGAGCCGTCCTTTGTGCGCACGCGAAGCTCGTAAGGTTCGGTCCTGTCCTGGTTGTTTTGGAGCTTTCGTCGAAAGTGGGCTAGTGTTATCGGCAGATGCTCCGGAGTGACCAGATCTCTGAAATTGAGTTTCAAGAATTCCTGTTCAGAATAGCCGAGCAACCGCTTTGCTGCCTCATTTACCGAAGTATAGTTTCCGTCCAGGTCGTGTGTGTAGATCACATCCAGAGCATTGTCGAACAGATCTCTGTAGCGGCTTTCACTTTGTCTGAGCGCCTTCTCAGTATCCTTACGTTCGGTTATATCGGTGAACATCGCGAATGAGCCGGCGAAAGCACCCTCGTCATCCAGAAGCGCAGTGGCCGAAACCGTTGTCAACAGAGCTGCATTGTCCTTGCATCGGAAGCGTCTCTCATAAACCTGGTTTCTCCCGCGACGAAGCATTTCCATTTTGGTTTCATGATCCCCAAGATCTTCCTGGAATATGAAGGAATCAACCGTACGGCCAAGCATCTCTGGTACAGAATATCCAAGCATATCAGCCATACGCCGATTTACGAAGGTTGTCCGAAATTCGCTGTCCATGGCCCAGATACCTTCATTTGCCGTCTCTACAATTCTTCTGTATCGCTCTTCGCTCCTGCGCAATTCTTCCCGAGAGTTGTGCAGATCCGTAATATCCGTGTTAGCGAGCATGCATTCCAGAACCCTGCCGTTTACATCCATCAGCGGATAAGCACGCGATATCATCTTCCGGGCCGTGCCGTTATCAGCACAGAAATCCAGCGGGATTTCATTGAAGGAATGTCCGTCGAAGACCTTATGGATGATATCCGCAACTTTGGTCCGTTCAAGGTGCAAAATAAGATCAAAAACGCTGCTCCCTATGGCTCGCTCTTTGGTGTAGCCGGTGAGCCGCTCACAGGAGTCATTCCATGACAGTACCGTTCCCTCGGCATCAACCGCGAGGATTGCATTAGGAGAGTTTTCCACGGCCTGGCGATATCGATTCTTACTCTCTCGAAGGGCTTGCTCGGCTTTCTTGCGATCGGTGATGTCCAGGGTCATTCCCTGCATTCGGACCGCACGTCCTCTCCTATCATTGCGAATTTCGCCCCGGCTATGGAGTATCCGTTCTTGACCGTTCGGTTGCACGATACGGAACTCAATTTCATAGGGGCGTTTCCCGTCTTTCGCATCCCGGAGAGCATCTTTGAGACGATCCCTGTCCTCCGGACGAACTAAGTTGATGAACGTTTCAAAGACAAGCTTCGTTTCATCGGGATTCAGGCCGAAGATGCGATATGATTGTTCTGACCACACAAAACGTCCCGTCTGAAAATCCCATTCCCAACTATAAAGGCCTGCCAGTTCTTCTGCCTTGGCTCTTCGTGCTTCGCTTTCTCTCATTTTTCTGTCTATTTGGTGTTTGCACAACGTTGTCTCAAGCGTGCACTTAAGTTCGACCAGACTGAATGGCTTGCCCAAATATCCGTAAGGTTCCGTATTCTTGGCTCGGTCAAAGACATTTTCCTCGGCATAAGCCGTGAGATAGACCAGAGGAATGTCAAATTGCGCCCGGATGCACCGCGCTGCCTCTACTCCGTCTATCTCTCCGGACAAACCGATATCCATTAAGATCAGGTCGGGCTGGACTTCTTCGACCATGTCAATAGCATGTTGTCCGGTCATAACTGTCCCGATAATTTCGTATCCGAGATCCCTGAGCGTAGCGGCAAGATTTTCTGCAAATAGTAGCTCGTCTTCACAGATCAGGATTCTTACGGCAGCAGAATTTCCGACTTCTTTAATCATGGAGGAGCCCCCCTAATTGCAACTATTTTGCGCGGCTTGTGGCAGATCTTCTAACTAACGGTACGCCCATGGCAGAGAGAACGTCAAGAAGATTTTTCAGGCCATCAAAATAGGGCTCAGGTATTAAGGGAAAACTGGTGACACAACTCATTGGCAATGTATACGTGTCGTTAGAAGACGCTTTCCCGGGCCATTATAGTGATTGCCAGAATTAATGTCCGTTGAGGATAGGAGTATTGGTGGGTGCCGGCCTCCGTGCCGGCACATCTTCAATATGATCAATGATATCGCTATAATGGACCGGCAGGGACGCCGGTCCCTATCCAATATCCTGTAATTCACACGAGGGATAAACGACAGAATTTTTGGTACTACCATTAAGAGATCTGCTTCCCAAAATCGGAAAGGTCACTCACCGGTTTTTTCTTAACTGAAATACTCAGCTTTTGACCGAGTTGAGCGGTAATGACCGAACGGTCTGAACACGATCTCACGAAACCCCGTATCGTGAAAATGTGGTCAACAGCAGAATATTACTATGATAATAGTATATCGGGAAACACGTATCGGCTCGAACAAATTCTTGACAGATTCTGTTGACATTCACGGCTGAGCCCTGTATAAAATTATAAGAGTATTTTAATATAGCAATAGATCTATCTTGACAGTAGACAGGCTCCCGAAAATCAAGACGGGAGACAATCTCATGAATCAATCATCACCGCGTCATAAACGTGAGAAGAAGCTAAGAAAGGAGAACGTATATGAGCTTACCCGCTGAGGCTCGGACACCGAATCTGGAGGACCTCGAATCACAGATCGCAGATTTGCGAAAGAAAGTCGAAGAATTGGGCCCCGCCCAGGAGAACAAGTTGTCGATGATCGTCTTTTCCGGCGACATGGACAAACTGCTTGCATCAATGATTATTGCCACAGGAGCGGCTGCCATGGGCATGAAAGTGGTCCTGTTCTTTACATTCTGGGGAACCGCTGCACTCCGCAAACCGGAAGCCAATGTGGAAGGTAAGGATTTCATGTCCAAGATGTTTGGCTGGATGCTGCCCAAAGGCCGCAACAGCTTGAAACTCTCCAAGATGAACATGGGCGGAATGGGCACGGCAATGATGAAGGGCCTGATGAAAAAGAAGAACGCCCCCAATCTCGATCAGCTTTTCGAAATGGCGGCTCAACTCGGCGTGGAAATCAAAGTCTGCGAGATGTCCATGGATCTCATGGGATTCAAGCGCGAAGAAATCATCGACTACCCGAACATGGAATTCGTTGGAGTGGCCACCTACTTGAACCATTCCAGGAAATCGATCAATCAGCTTTTTATCTAAGGAGATGACGATGTCTGACCATAAAGTAGCTAAAGTGTTGGATCTCAAAGGACTCCCCTGTCCCATGCCCGTAGTCAAGATGAGCCAGGAGATTGGCTCCGTATCAGTCGGGGAGATAATCGAAGTGCATACCACCGATCCTGGTTCTCTTTCCGACTTTCCTGCATGGGCGGATACAACCGGCAACGAAGTTCTCGAGACAAAACAGGGAAACGGCTCGATACAGATATTTGTGAAGCGCCTCAAATAGAGTACGGGGGTCAGGAATGCTTGACAAGATTTACTATTTCGTTACGGTGCCGATGGTGTACCTGGCCTTTGTGTGGTGCATCATCGGCATCGGTCTAAAAATTGCGGGCATACTCAAAGCCCCGAGACATCCCAACACCTTAAAGATTTTTCCTGAATCCAAACGTCCTGTACTTGCTGCCGTATTCGATGCTCTTACCTTGCCCACTGTGAGGGAACATCGGCCGGTCCTCTGGTTCTTCCTTATGCTGTTCCATATAGCATTTGCTTTCTTGATTGTCGCTCACCTGGATTTGATCCCTCAGTTGAGAATAACGGCGAAGGATTCACCACACATGATCGGTCATGGTGCTGTCGGTGTGATTCTTACCATTTCCGTGGCCTATCTCATGTTACGGAGATTTCGGTCTCCTGTGAGGGAATTCTCGGTGCCTTCCGACTACATTCTCCTTGCTCTCCTTTTCTGCGTGTTCGTTACCGGAGACGTGATCAGTTGGGCCAATTCGTGGAGCGAATCCGGATTCGTGCTCACCAAACAGGACTTTGGGGCCTATCTGAACGGATTGGTCGGGTTTACCTTCCAGGATCCCCGTGATCTTCTCTCCGGCGGCCACTACAGCGTAGTCGTAGTGCATATACTGTTGGCCAACCTGTTTCTCATGGTTCTGCCGTTCAGCAAAATTATGCACAGTTTCTTCGCACTACCCTTAACTGCGCTCAGGAGAATCTAGCAATGGATGAAAACCTCAAGAAGAGACTGTTGGAAATGTTCTCCGAGAAATTAACTCGCGCTGCCCGCCTGTACCTGGACAACTGCACTCGCTGTGGGGTGTGTATAGAAGCATGTCACGTGTACGCATCCATGCCGGAGACGAGGTACACCGCGGTTGCTCGGGCCCAAAATGTCCGCCGAGTTTACGAGAAGTACTTTAAGGCGTCGGGCAAATTCGCTTCATGGTGGAACGAAGCCGTTGAACTGGACGATGCATGGATGGAAAAGATCTACGAGACAGCGTTCACGTGCACAGGATGCAGACGCTGCATGACGTATTGCCCGTTCGGTATAGACACGCAACTCATCCAAGGGATTGCAAAGCTCTTGCTGATTGGAGCGGACATGGAGCCGAAGGTGCTCACAATGCTTGCAAACGTCTCTATATCCAAAGGCAAGAACATTGAAGCCACCAAGGCAAATTTTGCCGAAGCGGTTCGAGGTCTGGAGTCAGAGGTAATCCAACAGTGGCAAACCGAAGCCGGCGAAGGGGTGATTCCCTTGGAGGTGAAAGGCGCGAGGGTGCTCTACGTCGCGCTTGCGGGAAAGCATTCGATCATTCCGGCTGCCGCGATCATGAACGCTGCCAAGGAGCATTGGTCGCTGAGCTACTTCGAGGCGGTCAATTTTGGCGCTTTCGTGGGAAACCCTGAATCGACCAAACAGATTGCCAGGCGCATTATCGATGAAGCCGAACGCTTGAATGTCGAACAGGTCGTCATATGCGAGTGCGGAACGGCTTATCGCGTCATGAGACATATGACGGGCAGCCACCCCTTCAAGGTGATCACCTTCATGGAATTGATCGCCGAGTACCTTCGTGAAGGCCGCATCAAACTTGACAAGTCAAGAATCAAAGGTCGTATAACGTACCATGACCCTTGCCAGATAGCTCGCCAGGGCGGCATCTATGAAGAGCCCCGTTATATTCTAAATGCGCTGACCGACGACTTTGTCGATCTTCAGCCGAATCGACGTGCTAGTTGGTGCTGTGGCGGCGGTGGCGGTTTGGTGATAATGGGTGATAAGGATTTTCGGATGAAATCCGCCAAAGTCAAAGCCGACCAAGTGAAGGTCTCCGGCGCGGACATTCTCGCTACCGCGTGCGAAAATTGCCACACACAACTCACGGATTTGATGGATCATTACAAGTTGGATACGAAGGTGCAGTTTGTCTCAGGCCTCGTGGCTGATGCTCTGGTTCAGAAGAAGATCATATCCGGGAGAGATGAGCAGTCGGAAATGCAAGAGTCCTTGGGAGCAGAATCGGGACTGGCAAACATGCGACGAGTGGGCTGATGTACTTGTGAATTCAAGAAAGTATTTTGAGTCACACTTCGCCAATAATGTGATTCCACCGAGTGGTCCGGCAGAGTCGATGGAATTCGCTGTATACCAGGAGCGGGCGGCTTACGTGCCGCCCGAAATGTTTCTATAGAAAACAATCATGCGCATCATCTTGCAACACTTGTCCATGAATCACGGAGCCAAAAGAACCTATGGAAACGGGTAATCAGATCCGCTTCGCTACACAGGTTCCAATTTATGACCGGATGGCCGGTTCCTATGAATAATCCGGGCCTGGAACCGCTACGTATCCATCCAGTTAAGCGTGAAAGAGGTTTCTACAGCCCCATAGGGGCTACGCAACAGTAGCCGTGGGTGCAAGAGACTGTCAGAACTCGAAATTTATCCCAGATCGTGGCACGAAATTCTCATCATCTTCACGGCCTGATTGTAGGGGCGCCCCTCGTGGGTGCCCGGTAGTGACCGGCCTCCGTGCCGGTCATTGCGGGAGGGCAGGCACGAGACCTGCCCCTACTCAGATGGGGAATCGTGGCACGAGTTGTTCTGCATTCGAGAATTTTGAGACAGTTTCTGACACCCGTGGCTACTATTGGGCCGCCCTTCCAGGGCGTGCCCGCTCATTACTGAATGGTTGCACCGGTCCAATGTTTTTCTTGACGTGAATGAAGGTCAGTTATATTATACTGAACGTTCATAATAAAAAAGGTGCACCATGCCCAAAATCGGAATGGAACAAATCAGGAGAGAAGAGGTGATATCCGCCACGAAGCGCTGTCTCGCGAAGAACGGATTCTCCAAGCTTTCCGTGAAGGCAATTGCTGAAGAAGCTGGGGTGAGCACCGGTATCATCTATCATTATTTCAAGAATAAGGAAGATCTCCTTCTAAATGTTATCAAAGAAGCTTTTTCTCGGTCCCACGAAAATGTCATGCAGGTAGTGGAACCGTTAACCTCTGAACGAGACAAGCTGTTCAAACACCTGGAGAGTATTCATGCGGTAGTAGTTGATAACCCTGAATTTTACACAGTTCTGCTGAATTTCCTCGGACAGGCCCCCTATAACGATGAGATCAAGAGAATCATGACGAAATTTTTGTCCAATTTGACATCTTATGCGGGCCGATATCTGGAAGACGGAGTTGCTCACAATCAGTTCTCCGAGAATAAGATCAAGGATCTGCACACTCTGCTCATAGCGTTAGGTATGGGGTTGGGCATCATGTGCACGTTGGCGCCGGATACATTTAACCACGAAGCTCTTGGTGAATCTTATAAAGAGTTCGTGCGAAGGCACGTCGAATAAGTTTCTTCAAGGCTCCTCCTCTTTTTTTTTTGCATCGAATTATATTGAACGTTCAATATAAAATAGGCGTTTGAGGCGCGTGTTAAACGAATGATTCACAACTTCAAAGAGGAGGGAACCCATGAGTGTCCGCAGATTTCCGCCGATCAACGAAGATGCTGGATTTTTTGCACAGTCCGTGTATGAGGAAGCACTGTCGCGTTACCCTACCGTTGCAGATCTCGTCGCGACGAAAGCGAAGGAGAACGGGAAGAAGATCTGGATGGAATTCCAGGATGGAAGAGCGTTCAGCTATGAGGATGCAGACGACTTAGGTAACCGCCTGGCCACGGGATTCTATCAACTGGGAGTACGAGCGGACGATCATGTGGCCCTGTTTGCTCTGAATTCACCATTGTGGGCCTTTTCCTATTTTGGAATTCTGAAGCTTGGTGCAGTGCCTGTGACGGTGAACACCGGATTCATGAAGCAGCCCCTTATTTATAACTTAACTGCCTCCGCATCCGAGTACCTGATCGTTGATTCCAGGCTCCTGGACAGGTTGAAAGCAGTTGAAGAGTCTTTGCCCGAACTGAAGCATGTCTTCATCATAGGAAAAGATAATTTTGTTTCAGAGAATGCTCCGAGCCATGCGTATACGTTCGTGGACGATCTTCTCTCCCTTGAGCCCGATCCCGCACACAGGGTGCCACGAAAAATTTCCGATCCAAGCGCCATGATTCTTACTTCAGGCACCACAGGCCCGTCCAAAGTGGTATATGATACCAACGCTCAATTCATCACGACTGCATTGTTCTTGATCGATGCGGGTGGGGTGACGAGTGAGAGCGTATACTATTCGTATCTGCCTCTTTTTCATATCATGGCTCTCGACATGGCAATGTTGCTCTCCATGCTCGCTAACGCCAAGATAGTTCTGGTGGAGAAATTCGACCCCGCGGTTTTTTGGGAACACGTGAAAAAATACGGTATTACTCATTTTGCCGCGGTCGGTCCCATTTTGGAGATGCTGGTGAAAATGCCTCCGTCACCCCTCGAGAAAGACCACGGGCCAATTACGGCATTGGCATATTCCTCAAAAGAAATCTGGGTTATTGCCGGTGAACGGTTCAATATTAACATCACTGGCGGGTACGGCAGTACGGAAGTAGGCATCCCGATAAGTGCACCGAACCACATCGTGAGAACCAAAGCGAATCCTCCTGGAGCCTGTGGAATGGTAGGCCCTCATGTAGAAGTTGGCGTCATGAACGAATGTGGAGAACTGTTGCCTACAGGACGTACTGGAGAAATTGTGGTTCGACCCAAGATGCCTTGGGCGATTTTCATGGAGTACTATGGAATGCCGGAGGTTACGACAAATGCCTTCAGAGGACTCTGGTTTCACACGGGTGATGCAGGTTATTTTGACGAACAAGGATACTTGTTTTTCGTGGATCGGTTGAAAGATGCCATTCGAAGAAAAGGCGAAAACATATCTTCATACGAAGTTGAGCAAATTCTGTTGAAATATCATGATATTGCCCAAGCAGCGGTGGTTCCGGCCAAGTCAGACTTTGGAGACGAAGAGGTCATGGCGGTGATCGTCCCGGCATCTGACCGGAATGTCAGCCCGGACGCCATCGTGTCCTATGCAAAAGAAAACATGCCCCACTTCTGGGTTCCCAGGTACATCAGGTTCATGGACGCTCTCCCTGCGACTGCAACCGGTCGCATCGAGAAATTCAGGTTGCGAGAACAAGGCGTTACTCCCGATACGTATGATAGAAGAGCGGTTCGTAATGAATGATGGTGTGCCAAAACTGAATAGGAGAAGACCGACAGTATGACGCCGATTGCGTTAGGAATCTTCTCGATCGTTCTTCACGCAAAGTCCTTGAATCGACATAAGCCAATGTCTGGGAAAAACTGACGGTCTTCTCCTTTATAGTAGTTGACATAATTTCTGACCTTTTGAACACCCTTTCTTTTACAAGGAACGGTAGAGTCCGGCGTCTCTGCCGGACCGAACTGGTCGGTTCATTATGAAAAATGTGCCGGCACGGAGGCACGGCACCTACCGATTTTAGAGAACCTCTCTTCGCAATCGGACAATAATTCTGACATCTGCTATATGTGATGGCAGGATGAGTATAAGGAGATTTCATGGATGTTGTGATCGAAAAGAACGGGTCCGTTTGGACCATTATAATGAACCGTCCGGATCGTAAGAATGCTGTGGACAGAAACATGGCAGATCGGCTTGCAGATGCTTTTCGGTCGTTTGAAGCCGACAGCCATGCACTGGTATCGGTTCTCTGGGGAGCAGGAGGCTGTTTTTGCGCTGGAGCCGATCTAAAAGCTCTGGCTCGTGGCGATAGGAATCGGCTGAATACTGATATGACTGCAGACGGCCCTATGGGGCCGACCCGTATGCGTCTTTCCAAACCGGTCATTGCAGCCGTATCCGGTTTTGCCGTGGCCGGTGGTTTGGAGCTTGCGTGTTGGTGCGATCTGAGGGTCCTGGAAAAGGACGCTGTTCTGGGAGTGTACTGTCGCAGGTTTGGCGTTCCTTTGATAGATGGGGGCACTCAAAGACTTCCTCGTCTCATTGGACTGAGTCGGGCTATGGACATGATTCTCACAGGCAGATCCGTGAGCGCTGAAGAGGCCCTGTCAATGGGATTGGCTAATTACGTGGTGGAAACGGGGAAATCCCGTGAAGAGGCTGAAAATCTTGCCAACAGGATTGCTCGGTACCCGAACCGGTGCCTCAGAAGCGACCGGGAGGCAGCGTATCGTGGCTTCGATTTACCATTCGACCAGGCCATGGATCTTGAATTCCGTTTGGGATTACAGGTGATCGAGAGTGGAGAGAGCGAACAAGGAGCCGTGAAGTTTTCTCAGAAACAGGAAGATGCGAAACGCTTCTTCTGAGTCAGTCTGATTCTGCTGGATCCAAGGACATTGGAAAGTGGCGGGCGCCATATCGCGTATATGATAATGAAAATCTCGAATGCTCTTTCTCATCATCACCGCGCCAGCGGAATCGAAACGATTGGAGAAATGATATGCGAACCAAGGAGCAGTACATAGCAGGGCTGAACAAACTGGGGAGGAACCTGTACTACAAGGGAGAGAAGATCGGTCGCGATCACGAAGACCTCATCCCCTCTGTAGACGTTATCGGGGCCACATTTGAAGCGGCTCGGAATCCCGAGATCGAAGATCTGTGCACCGCAGTCTCTCACCTCACAGGCGACAAGATCAACCGCTTCTGCCATGTGCATCAAGACACAAACGATCTTCATAAGAAGCAGGATATGACTCGCGCTTTATGCCAGAGAACGGGCTACTGCGTGGGCAGATGCATGGGAGTTGATGCTCTGAATGCTATTAACGCAGTTTCCTATGAAGCGGATCGAGGCAACAAAGGAGAGACAGGCTATCACGGGAATTTTCTGAAATGGCTGGAATATTTTCAGAAGAACGACCTTGTCGGATCCTGTGCTCAGACCGATGCCAAAGGCGAGCGTTTGAAACGGCCTTCCAAGCAGATCGACCCTGATGCTTACCTGCGGGTTGTGGAGAAGAAGAGAGACGGCATTGTGGTCAGGGGTTGCAAGGTGCACATCACCTTTGCGGCCGTGGCTGACGAGATTCTTGTTCTCCCTACGCGGGCGCTCACTCCGGAAGAAGGGGATTATGCAGTAGCGTTTGCTGTTCCCGGGGATCACGAGGGCGTCAAACAAGTAGTCCATCCGCACAATTTCCGGAAGCGTCAGCGCCTAGCCCGAGGTTTCAACTGGGGGGCTGCCGATTCGTACGTGATTTTTGACGATGTCCTTGTTCCCTGGGAGCGAGTATTTCTCTGTGGAGAGCATCAGCACGGGGGCATCTGTGCGCTGCTGTTTGCCTTATTTCATCGCCACAGCTATTCCGGATGCAAACCTGCGGTCGGTGACATCCTCCTGGGGCTCGCCTCTCTTGTTTCCGAAGTCAATGGCATTGAAAAAGCCGACCATGTCCGGGAACATCTCGCGGAACTCATAACGATTGCCGAATTAGGATATGCTGCCGGGTACACCGCTTCCTCGTTGGGAAAACCCGAGCTGTTCATTCCGGGCGTCGGTGTGCGTCGGTACGGTCCAGGTTCGTACATCCCCAATTCCATATATGCAAACGTGGGGCGATGCCTGACAGGAGATTCTGTCTACCATGAGCAGGAAATCCTGTGCAAACTTGCAGGAGGAATGCCCGCGACATTTCCCTTCGAGCAGGATCTGTTCAATGAAGATCTCAAACCTCTTCTGGATAAGTACATAAGGCGCAACCCGAACATTCCCGTAGAGGAGCAAATCAAGTTCTGGCTATTCTTTACAGATTTTGCTTGCTCTGCAGCCGGAGCGGTTTTCAATTATGCCGGCGTTCATGGAGGAGGTTCACCGATTATGGAACAGATAGCCATTACTTCACAATTCGATATCACTTCCAGGAAGAATATCGTCAAGCGCTTGGCCGGAATGAAAATAGATTGAAGAATAGTTTCCCCCGAAGACGGATTCGGCAGACTATATATAGCCGTTGACATAATTTCTGACCTTTTGACCAACATTGTTCCTTGAAAGGACGGTAGGGGCCGGCGTCCCTGCCGCCCCGAACTGGCTGATTTGTACTTGAAAAGCGTGCCGGCACGGGGGCACGGCACCCACCAATTGTCGAGCAGTGCTTTTCACAATCGGACGCTATTTTATACACTTGCTGTAACTCAGGGAATTCTTAATTGCTTCTCAATGTAAGCATTCAGTCATATCGGGGGAAAAATCCCCCCGTCCCCCCTTTAGAAAAGGGGGGTAAAGAAGGCACGTGCAATTCCCCCCTTAATAAAGGGGGGTTTAGGGGGGATTTAGAAAGTCAGTGGTATCGCGATCACAGGAGAAGATCTTCTCTACCCCGCGTAACTGAACGATTACTTCTCAATTCCAGTCATGACTCTTCCCTTCTTCGACATCGGACCGGATTCCAAACTGCTTGAGATATCGATACAGTGAGTCGCGCGCAATCCCAAGGAGTTTTGCCGCATCCTTTTTATTTCCACGGGATTGCTTCAAAGCGTGTATGCACATGATGCGAGTGATTTCCTCGGTGACATCGTGAAGAGTTCGCCCGTGATAGTTCAATTTTAGCGCCAGATCCTGACTCTGTGAGTTTTCAGCCGGAATATCGATATCAAAGCGCCTTCCGTCCCATAGTATTAATGCCCGTTCCAAAACATTCCGCAATTCTCTTACATTACCGGGCCAATCGTATTCGGCGAGGGAAGCAACAAGCGATGAGCGCAGCATCGGAATTTGAGCAAGTTGCATTTCTACAGCCAGTTGGGAAAGAATCTCCCCAGCAAGTATGGGAATGTCATCACGTCTCTCCCTCAGAGGCGGAACGACTATTGATATCACGCTGAGTCGGTAATAGAGATCCTTTCGAAAACGTCCTGCAGAGACTTCTTTGGCCAAATCTCTGTTCGTAGCGGCAATAATGCGAGCATTCACGGTGATACTCTTTTCTCCTCCCACCCGAGTGAATTGCCTCGTGTCAAGAAAGGTGAGGAGCTTAGCTTGTAGCGCCATAGAAAGCTCTCCAATTTCGTTGAGCAGAAGTGTTCCACCTTCAGCAAGCTCCAGAAGTCCGCGTTTTCGACCGTGAGCCCCTGTGAATGCTCCTCGCTCATATCCGAACAATTCCGATTCCGCAAGTTCATGGGCAACCGCAGCGCAGTTAACGCCAAAGAACGGACCCCCGGCTCGTTTCGAGTGGTCGTGAATGTAACGAGCAAGATAATCCTTGCCACTCCCGCTTTCGCCCAGGAGAACTATGGTTGCATCTTTTGCAGCAGCGACACGAGCGTTCATAAGTGTCGCTTTCATTGCTTCGGACGGATATTGCCGGGCGAGGGGTACGGAGGTAGACTCGCTCACTCTCCAATCGGTGACATCGCGGGATATGCCGCAAAGGCCGACAACGTCTCCCGAGCGGTTTCGCATGGGAGCGCGTATTTCGTGAAAAATCATAAGCTCGTCGTTCACTTTAATGGCGTATTCTCCCTCAACCGATTCCCCCTGAAGAACTCGAGCATCCGCATCCTGAATGTGAGCCGCGTCCTGAGGCTCAAAGATATCCTCGATTTTCTTTCCGATAAATTCTGAAGCCGGGATTCCGAACAATCGTTCCACGGCAGGGTTCACATGCGTGTACCTCAGACTGGCATCTTTACAGAATACAAAATCTACAGCGCCTTCGAATATGGTTCTAAAGCGCTCCTCACTCGCTCTGAGAGCTTCCTCAGCCTCGGAACGTTCCAGAATCCGGCCCAGCCTATGTGCCAGCTCGTCGGCGAGTACATGCTCCCCCGCAAGGAACCTTTCCCCATCGTTCTGGTTTTCATCTGAAATACAATAAAGTTCCAGAGAACCGGCCTTGGCACCGGAGACCAGGATGTCTCTGGCAAGCCTGTGACCGTCTGTTCCGAAGTGGTGACTCTGGAATTCACGACCGTTGAGAACGACGCGAGCCCAGCTATTTTGCGGGTCCCTTAAGGCTGTTGGAATCATCTGGACAATCACTTGAAAAAAGATTTCCTCGGAAATCCCGGGAGTCTCAAGAAGCTTGGTCAAGCCGTAGAGACAATTCAGTTGTCTCACCTTCTCTCCGAGTTCGCGCGTTCGCTGAGCCAATCCTTCTTCCGCCAGCTTTCGATCGGTAATATCAAATCCTACTGACTGATACTCGACAACAGTTCCTTCTTCATCCAGTATCGCCCGGTTGGTCCACCGGTGCCAGCGGATCTCTCCGTCCGGCAACATGACTCGATGCTCCTGAGTACGGATAAGAGAGTCAATGTTTAAAGATTCCAGATGACTCCTGAGTTGATCCCGGTCAATCTCTGCAACGAGTTCAAACACTTTTGTCCCGATCAGGTCCTGGCGATCTTTCGAAAATTGTCTGCAAAAGGACTCATTTACAAAAGTAATAACGTAATTCGGAGCGTAACGGCAGATTAACTCCGTCTGGTCTTCCACAACAGCACGATATCGTGCTTCACTGGCAATTAACTCCCGTTCCGCGATCTCGTGGAGCATTCGAGCTCGTATCGACGTCAGGCCGAATACTAGGTCTCCTGCCAAGTGACATAAATGATCCACTTCCTCATTGCTATAAGCATCGGGATGGCTTGAGTAGATTGCTAATCCGCCTATAGTCCGGTGCTCGATCGTGAGCGGAAGAATAATCAGCGACAGAAAGTCTTCCTCCAGGATGGATCCACTCCAATGCTTGAGGGACGCGTCATTGCCGATATCCTTCAAGATAAGTGTGGTGCCTGAGCGCATTGCATTGATGACAGGATCGTGAGTTGCATCCGTACCATGCAGGAGTTCACCGAAATCGGGAACGCTCTTCTCGTGCAAACCGGCATGTGCTGCCAAGTTGATTGTGCTGGGGGCATCATGTTTCATGAATGCGATCCACGCCATGGAATATTGGCCTGTCTCCACAATGATTCTACAAGCTTCATCAAGAAGAACGGTCTCGTCTTTAGTGCGGGCCAGGACTTGATCGAATTGGCGCAACGCTTCGAGCCTGCGAGAGAGACGAATCAGGTTTTCTTCAGTGCGTTGGCGCTCGGCGATTTCCTCGAGGAGCATGTCATTGGCCTTTTTCAAATCCGACGTACGAGCCTCGACTCTCATCTCCAACTCTGCATGGGCTTTTGCGAGAGCCGCCACAGCTTTGTTTCGTTCCGTCACGTCCACTGCGACGGCTAGAGATCGCTCGGGATTTTCACCAAAGTCATCGACCTTGATTGCTGAGAAAAGCACATCGATGAGTTGGCCGTTCTTCTTCACATACTGGTAAGGAATATCTTTGAGTAAGCCTTGCTCAAAGAAATTGGGCAGGTGGACTTCCAATGCCTCTCGACGGGATTCCTCGGATAAAAAGTCTGCGGCACTCTTGCCGAGAACCTCGCTCGTTGTGTACCCGAGCTTTTCGAGCCAGTAATCGCTCACACTCACAATGCGGGCATTATGATCTATGGAGTGCAGCATTGCCGGGGTCTTGCTGTACAGGGAACGATATCGTCGAGCACTCCGTCTCAATGCTTCTTGTTCCCGTTTAATCTCAAGAAACAAAAGCTCATAAGGTTTTCTGAAACCAGTCTCAACAATGGCCCGGTACATCAAGTAAAAAGCCATTATTTTGAAACAGTGGCCAAGGAGATTGGTGAGCCCCTCAACGCTCGTATAGAGGGTAAAGGTGAATTCCGAAATAATGGTAACGGCAATAGAGGACACGATCAACCGAAATACGCCACTATCGAATTGGCTCCGCTGCGTGTAAAGAGCTGCTATGGCACCGAGCAATATGAAACAGATGATGTATTCGCTGGCTTTTTTGAAAACGGTAAGACCGATACCCTGTTCCCAGCATGTCGGGAAAACCTCCCAGGTGTAGATAGAGGCAAGCAATAGAGCGAAAACGAGAGTAAACAGTCCTATGGTCGTGTCAATTCGCAGTCTGCGGCCGAAAAGCATCGGAGCCGAGAGAAGACAGATGCTCTGGAGGTATCTGGCGGCTATCCAGAGTTGGGTCGGCGATTCCGCGTCATTTGTTGTGAAAAGGTCCATTCCCTTGTAGTCAAGCATGTGGAGCAAATCCAGGCCGCCGACGAAAAGGTATGCAATGCCGAGGAAAAGTAGATAATTGTTGTTGATGAATGTACGGGAGTTCCACGCTACGACGAAAATGCCGAAAGCGACCACGATACTAAATAGTTCGGCTAGACTGTGGAACAGGAGATAATTGTAAACGCTCGTCAGGTATAGAGCCACGAAGAGTGAGACAGCAAAGACGGCATTTAACCATAAAGATCTTTGCTGCTCCTCTTCACCCATGTCCATGTGTCTTGGATAATGTTCGAGAGTCACTATAACCCTACCGAAGCGGACTTATTTCGACTAAGTCTTACTTATGACAGCTTCTGTGATGAAGTCAAAATGAAAAAGGTGGGACGAAGGATTTTACTGTGTCTTTTGGCGCGCAAGGCAGGGGTATATCTCTGTCGAAACTGGTTGAACGGGTAGATTATGCACTTTTGTTGTGGTCTGTCCGATATTACGACACGCGGTAACATCTCAATATAAAAGTAATTTACCTGGAGTGTCCGAGAGATCGACAGATAGCTGATTGAATTCATCATGATTCGACTTGTCGGCAAAAAACTAAATTAGGTTGTGATAGCGCCGTGTTGGAAGAGTATGAATGGGTTGGCCCTTTTCTTGCTAACGACATCGATCCGATGTTGGAAGGGTCAATTCTCGACCAAAAGAATGGGCAAACGGCTGGTCCTGCAAACTTTAGAAGCAGCCTCTTGTGTAGATTCTGTCGATTGAATCTTTGGTTGTGAGCGGATATGGACCTGCAATTTTATCACGCTGTGTTGGACAATGTTTGCGATGTCCCCTTCAGGAGAGGCTGTCATTAACCCAAATATTATCCTGATATTTCAGGTTGCTATAATATTAAACAACAATATGTATTGGATTATTTAATAACTAACTACAAATAGCGGAATCTACCAGACCATAAATCACAGTTTTTGGAGGCAGCAAAGATGGGTACGCGATACGTCTGTACAGATTTGGGAGTTCCCAATCGCGAGCTGGTACTGGAGCAACTTGAGGAGAGGATTGTACTCGACGGTGCAGTCGCCGACACTCAGGATGTCGTTGCTCAACAAGCCGACGGAGGTCAGGTTGATAGCCTCGGCTGGATCTCCACCGGAAATGGTTGGTGGTATGAAGACAACGGCAGCGGCTGGTGGTGGGAAGAAGCAACCGGGTGGTATTGGAACGAGAACACTGGCTGGTGGGTGCTCAATTCAGGGGATTTTTCCTACTGGTATCATGGCGACCATCAGTATTGGGCCAACGAAATCTCCACAGGCGCCTGGTTCTGGTGGGATGATGTGACGGATCAGATTTGGGAGCCGGCATTCACATGGTTTGCCGATCAGGTCAACACAGAATGGGCATGGGTCTATAACGACTGGAATGGAAGTTTCTACTACACTGACGATCTTCATAACATGTACCAGGATCACAATGGCGGCCAGATGTGGTGGTTTGATGCCGTAACTGACAATGTCTGGGAACTTTACCAGACATGGTTCGCCGATGGTCTGGGCGGTCAGGTGTACAACGACTTGAATGCAAGTTTCTACGATCCCAGCGGAGGCACTCATTTTTATTTGCAGCAAGACCACGCTACCACCACATGGACATGGTTTGACTGGGTAGAGAGTCAAACGTGGGAACCGTACCAAACATCGTTTACCGACCCGAATGGAATCCTTCAGTACAACACCTGGGATACAACGACTTACACTTATGGAAATGGATTGTATACGTACGTTCAGAACCATTTGGTGGCAGGGGAGAATGATGCTCCTCAAATCGGAGTTTCCGGAACTCAGACAGCAACCGAAAATACTGACACGCTCATTTCCGGTATTGCAGTACTCGATATTGATGCCGGTTTGAACGATGTTGAGGCGACTCTTTCAGTCGCTCATGGCACACTCACTTTTGGCAGTGTCACGGGATTGACGTTTACAACCGGCACGGGAAATCACGATACAACTATGGTGTTCACCGGTAGCCAGGACGCAATAAACGCTGCACTCGCCAATCTGACGTATACCGGTGATCCGGCCTTTGCAGGTACAGACAACCTCGATGTCACCATCAACGATCTCGGAAACACCGGCACGGGCGGGCAACTCATCAGCACTCAGTCAATCCAGATCGATGTAGCTGACGTCCCGAGTCTGACAGGCTTTGCCGATACGTATAATCTCAACCATCCAACTGATATCCTGCAATTCAGCTTGATTCAGAATCTTGTAGTCAGCGACATGGATAGCCCATGGGTGACGGTGAGCATCTTCGTCGATAGCGGCACCTTGGCGTCGACGGCAGGCACGTTCGCCGCCGGTACCTGGAGCATTACCGATACCGTGGCAAACGTGCAAACCGTCTTGGACAATTTGACGTACAGTCAAGTGGGCCCTGGTGGAACCGTGAATGCGACGACTCACATCGTGGATGCTTCCGGAAATAGTCCCGTAGACGGGGCATTCCAGATCGTAGTGAACGACATCCCGAGCCTGACGGGATTTCTCTCCAGCTACAGTTTAGGGAGTCCCACCGAGACTCTTGCGTTCACTGGCATCATCATAACAGACGCTGACCTGGAAAACGTGACGGTGAATGTTCAGGTGAGCTCGGGTACACTGGCATCCAGTCTTGGGGGAGCCTTTGCAGCCGGCACCTGGACCATGACAGATACAGTGGCGAATGTGCAAGGCGCTCTGAATGCCTTGGTCTTCACACCAAGCACAGCAGGTTATGTTACCGTCACCACTCACATAATTGATGCTCAGGGTAATAGCCCGGTAGACGGAACCTTCAGCATCTCAGTGTCAGGCGCCGCACTCCTCCAGGATATTAACCCGGGAACCGCTGCCAGCAATCCGGGCAATTTCCTTGAATTTCAGGGTGAACTCTACTTTACCGCATCAGATGCCACTGGCGGTCACCTCTTTAAAATTGACCCGGCCATCGGTCTGGCGTCCGTTGTCCCAGGGAGTCCCACAGCCGGGGGTGGGCTAGTCATATTTGACGGTGACTTGTACTTTGCTGGAAACGACGCCACGTACGGCACCGAGCTTTGGAAGATGGACGGCGCTAGCGGCGCATTCACCAGGTGCACGGACATCTATGGTGGCACCGGCAGCAGTTATCCGTCTTCCCTTGTAGTGTACAATAACGATCTGTATTTCGCTGCGAATACCGCGGCTTTTCCTAACCCTAACACTGAACTCTGGGTGTATCACATTGACCCGGTCAGCGGAATCGGCACGGCACAACTCGCTGCCGACTGTTGGGTCGGTTCGAGTAGCGGTTATCCCTCAAACCTGACTGTGTTTAACGGCGATCTGTACTTTGCTGCTTATGATACTGCCAGCAATAATGGAAATGAGCTCTGGCGATATCATGCGGATCCGGGTCAGATTGTCGGAACAGGCACCAGAATCTCAAATATCGCTGCCGGAACCGCGAGTAGCTCTCCTATGTTTTTGACTGTATTCAATGATTCGCTTTATTTTAGGGCCAATAGCGCTTCCAGTATCATATCTCCAGCCAACTCGGAGCTCTGGAAAGTAGACATCAATGGCACAGTAAGTCTTGCGAAGGATCTCTGGGTGGGAGGCAACGGTGATACGAGTTATCTTACAGTACTCAACGGCAACCTGTATTTTGCGGGTAATGATGGTACTGGCGTGAAAATTTGGATGATGACACCTGACGAAACATTCTCATCTCTTGCCTGGGCTGGGACTGCGTCGGGTGCAGTGAAGTACCTCTATGCCTTCAACAACGATCTTTATTTCCAGGGCTATTCAGCGGCTCAAGGATATGAGCTTTGGAAATACGATGACACAACCGGAACCGCTTCCCTGCTCCAGGATATTTGGCCGGGAGCCAATCCGAACAATGGCCTCAGCCTTGCCCCGAATTTCTATGCATATAATGGCGATCTCTACTTCTTGGCTACCGATGGTAGCACAGGGGCAGGACACGGATATGAGCTTTGGAAATATGACCCCGCTGTTTAAACCAGCAACCCCCGACCGGTGCTGATGGGCACCGGTGACCTTCCAGTCCCCCATTTCTCATCATACGAGGGGAGCGACCTTCCCGTCTCCCCTCGAATTTTTTCCGGACTGAACTCACTGATCGATACAATATTGGAAACTATCGAAGACTGAAAGGAGGAGTCGGTGCAAAGCCGGCCGTCTTTCAGTACATTGACAGCGAGCTTTCCATGTTGTTAGTCTATGTACGAAATTGAATGTAACGAAAATTGTCGACGAATCGGGGAATGGCATGACTCGAGACGTTCTGCTGTCACGTTACCCGGAGGAGAGACCCCTTGATGAAGATCTTGGCTCCTGGTGGGTGATGCACATCAAACCGAATTGTGAGAAAAAAATCGCATCGTATTTTCTGAGCAGAAACATTAGTTATTATCTCCCTCTCTACAAACGCAGGACAAGAGTTGGCGGCCTGAAACGCATCAGAGAAGTAGAGGTCCCGCTGTTCAGCGGTTACATCTGTTTCGCTCTGGATCGAGAAAAACACGTATTGCTGTACGATACGCAAAAATTCGTAAGAATTATCAAAGTGGAAGATCAGTCGGCCTTTGTGGGAGAACTGGATGCTGTGGCCAAGGCAATAGCCTCAGGAGAGGAACTCATTGTGAAACCGGGGTTGGTTCCCGGGAAGAGGGTCCGTATTTTATCAGGTCCTCTCGAGGGGATTGAAGGGGTGATCAAGAGAGGGCGAACTGAGCGACAGTTTGCTCTGTCAGTGCAAATGTTCAATCAGAGCGTGATTGTGACGCTTGATAGCTCTACTCAATTGGAGCTGATTTAGATGAATTGCACTTTTTTTGGAGCGATTGCCGAGAATTCTGAGGTTTGTCCCACGCTCCGATACAGGGTATCGGTAGCGTCATACTGATATCATGGATCATGTTAAAAATGTACCGGCACAGAGAAACTGTCTCAAAAGTCGAAATTCATCCAGATCGTGACACGAATTCTTGTCGATCCTGACATCCTGATTGTAGGGGCGCCCCTCGTGGGTGCCCGGTAGTGACCGGCTTCCGTGCCGGTCATTCGCGGGAGGGCAGGCACGAGACCTGCCCCTACTCGGATGGTGAATCGTGGCACGATTTTCTCATCAGCTTTCCGGCCTAACTGTAGGGGACGGACCTGCGTGTCCGCCCAAATGAGGGTAGACACATTTGTCAGCCTACTTTTTTCAGTACAGCAATTGCAGAATCAACGACCCGGCCATATGCGTGAAAACGTATCTCTGATGCCTGCGCCAAGGTTCTGAAAATCCTGTCCTATCTGTTGAATAACTCCAGCAGGCTGCTGACTGGCAGGCTGCTGAGTACGTTCTTGAGCTGGTGGCTGCGCAACGCCTATAGGTCTTGGAGAAGCTGATTGAGACGTCTGGGAGGGATGGCCGAACGAGTCCAGAATGAAGTTCCCTATGGGATTTCCGCCTAATGGCTGAGCGGGAGGCAGAGAAGATCCATATTCCGGAGTTCCGGAACCACCGGGAATTCGTGCCGTTACTGTTCCATTAGCATCCGGGACAAGGGGAGGGGCTGGAGGTCTTTGGCCTCGTGGAGGTGTGTACGGTATTGCGGCTGGCAGCGGTGGTAACGATCCGCTCTGAACCCCTGTCTGCACCGGAGGCTGATTCTGAGCAGTTCCCGGCTGATAAGGCACGGGTTTCCTCGATCCGGACGGCACCGGAGCAGGAGTTTTTGCCTGTTTTGTGCTCAACCTGCGCTTCGTTCCCTGCGCTTTTTCAGTATCTTGCTGAGGAGGAGCAACTCTGACAGGGGGTGGAGATTGGGGCGGCTGTATGCCGGTAACGGATGGCATCGTGGGATTCTGCACCGGACCCTGTTGGGCCATAACCGGTGGAAAGGGTTCCGAATCACGATACTGCGTTTGCTGGAACACGTCGGCATTATCCGACTCCATTTGCGCAAGTCGCTCCGGGTACGTGACTTCATCTCCGGAAAGATGCCTGCCCGGGAGCTCCGGAGACTGAACAGATTCAGCGGCAACAGTTGTGGCTCCCGGTTGTAACAATGATTCCAGAAAAGCGCTCTCCTCGGGATCTTCCCAGTTCACCATTCCTACGGCATTGGCTACAACTTTTCCGTTTCGGTCAATTACATAAGTGGTCGGCACTCCGGACACTTCATAAATAGCCTGTGAATGCTGATTCACAATAAACGTTGTCTGCGTCCCGGATCCGACGGCAAATCTCTTGGTCGTGAATTGTTGAGCAGGATCGTATGCCAGAGTAAAGCTGAAGCGGCCCCTTTGCCCATACGCTCGAAGATCGTCCTTATGATCGAAAAGGTTCACTGCAACGATTTCGAGGCCACGAGATGCATATTTTCGATAAATCCGTTCGAGAACCGGTTTTTCCATGGAACAAGGAGGACAATCAATTTTCCAAAAATTGAGGATAACGATTTTTCCTCGGAGTCTTGATAGCGCAACGGACTTGCCGTGTATATCCTGCAACTGCATTTCTCTGGCAGGGTCAGGTCTGGAAAATATGTGAATGTTGGAAATCCGATCCGGACCGCGTGATCCGATAGCTGTACCTGTGACCGTGCCTAAGGACAGGATCATACAGAATATAAAGAGCTTTCGATGAAACATGAGACGCTTCCTTGATGAGAAGCCTGCGAAATTGATTTTCGATGCTATAACATAATGATACGGATTTCAAGGATTTTATAGAACACGTCGAATCTCTTGCATTTTCTTCTTCGTTATCATATATACGGCAGTGTCTGGGGGGACGAGGCGATCGCTGACATGAAAATGTTGGAGGAAAGTCCGAACTCCATAGGGCAGAATGCCGGGTAACGCCCGGTGGGGGTAACCCCAAGGAAAGTGCCACAGAAAAGATACCGCCTCTCGAACGGGAGGTAAGGGTGAAAAGGCGAGGTAAGAGCTCACCGGTTTTCGTGGTAACACGAGAGCCTGGAAAACCCCATTCGGAGCAAGACCAAATAGGGAAGCGCTTGAGGATGGCCCGTCCGATGCTTCCGGGTAGGTCGCTTGAGGCGACGGGTGACCGTCGTCCCAGAGGAATGATCGCCGCCCGTTCTTCGGGAACAGAATTCGGCTTATTGTCCCCCCGGACTCAACACGAGGCCCGCCATGCAAGAGAAATCTGATCTGCAGAGCCAAAAGGACCAGGCAGGCGGTTCCAGGAAACGCTCACTCCTGAAACTGCTGCTGACCGTCGGATTCGCTGTTGCGGCCGTGGTCGTCGCCTACAAAATCGGTTCAGATATGAGGGCGCCTTCTTCGGTCTCCCCGAAAACGGAGCCTTCCTTCGGTCGGAGTCAATCTGACAACCTTTTTTCTTCCGGTAAACTCCTGAAGGGAGTCGGACAGAGTCCCGTAGATCCCTCCAAAGTCCTTTTCCCTTCTATGGAAAAAACTTTGGATCCGAACGGACCCACGAAAGCGAAGACGTGTCCGCCCGGAGTTTCGGCAGGCGCATCAACCGTTTCGGAAACACAACATGCAGATGATAGGACGGCCGAAGCTCCTATTCTGCCGAGCGACCGGGAACCGACTCTCAAAACAGAAGAAGGTCCATCAGTGGAGGCTCGCGTTCCGGAACCGACAGTTGCCGTTGCTGAAGCGACAGACGGTGCAAGCGATCCTGCAGTGAAAACCGGCACGATTCTAGAGACTACTCCGCAGGACAAGGGTGGCCCGACAAAACAAAAAACTTCACCGAAGAAGGAGGTTGTCGCCACCACTCCGCCGAGTGCGCCGGAAATTAACGATAAGAGCAAGGCTGAGCAATTCCAGTTACCGGGATCGATGACAGTCAAGATTCATAATTACTCCGGTGCGGTTGCGAAGTGGGGATTGATGGTTATCCTTGACGATTCTGCTCATATGGCGAGAAAGAACCGCCTTTGGGCCGGGAATCGACTGAAATCTGCCACGAATCTCATCGAGAAAATTCCCGAAGGCATGCCCCCCGGATCGAAACTGGCAGTGCGGGATTTCCAATGCAGTAAACCGGACAAGGATCGAAAGAAAAAACCTGCTCCCTGTCTCAGCCGTATGCTATACGACTGGTCCGAAGCTCCGTTTCCGGGACTCAATGACAAGTTTGCCGAGCTTTCTCCTGGTGGCGTCACCAATCCTTGTGCGGCAGCGGCTTTCTCCTTGAAGAAGGATTTTGAAGCTATCAAAGCAAGCAAGCTTTCCCCGCGAGTGCTCATTGTTACGGACGGTTCCGGCAAATGTCTAAAAGCGGATGCGGCTGCTATCGTGGAACAGCTTTTCGGAAAAGAATCTGCGCGTGTCGATGTTCTCGGGCTCGGCATGGCAAAAAACAAGGACTTTGGCTATTCCAGTTTGGCAAAGAAAACGAATGGCGTCTTCTTTACCATGAATAACCCCGGCGATACGGATCAAGTGCTCTCCAGGTACGGCAAAGCGCTCAAGGCTCCGATTATGGAAAAAATCACCATCAAAGGTGAGAAGTCCGTGTTCACCGCGGTTCCCGGAGAGGAAGTCACTTTGGTTCCTGGAGAATATTCCGTGGAACTCCCTGTGGTTGCGGGAATCCAATCATCGAAGCGAACCATTCAAAGCGTGAAGATCAGTTCCGGAGAAGCTGTGGTGCTTGACATCAAGGTGAAAAAAGGAAAGCTGACAACATCCCGGTCTATTCGGAAACTGAATTGAAATTACTTGTATTTAGAGAATAATGGGGAGACGTCTTATATTAGAGTTTTCCCCGCCTGTAAACCACTCCAAGCAACTTTTATCATCCGTCGGAACCCGAAATTCCCGGAAGAAATTCGAATTTCGGCGAATATCAAAGGTTCTTGAGGTAGTGTTCGGGGAAGGATTTGTTAGAATACCAATCTGCATTCAAAATCCCTCCATTCCCCCTTTATAAAGGGGGAATGGAGGGATTTTCGTCCAACTTTGAATGCAAATTGTTATAAGAAGTTCCGACCCGTGACACAATTGTCCGAATCGGTCCGGTCTCCCATGCAAACCAAGAAACCTTCCTCCGGTCTGCGCCGGTCCTCTTCCCCGGCATTCTTTTTGGAGATGGAGATCGGCATCCCCAAAATGGGCCTGTGGTCTGTACTTTCAGGAATGCTCGTCCTGATAGCAATGAAGCTGTTGTTCTCCCTGACAGTAAGACCTGTTCCTTCGCTGATAACACTCATTGCAATGGCTTCGGGTAGTGCAGGAATGTATATGGGAATACGTGCTCTCACGTTCCAAGTAGCACTGGGCAGAGCAAGAAAGGCTTATCCCAAGAACCCTAAAGGCATGGTGGTCCGAGGTAACGAACTTCCCCGAAATGCCTTTCTCCTCGTTACCGTTCTTCCTGTGACCAGCATTCCCCTGATGTGCCTTGCGCTCTACGAATTGGGTGTGGCTTTTGGACCGAAGATGTGGATAGTCATTGCAGTTGGGACGGCTATCTCTTTGAGAGATCTCATAGCAGCCGGGCATGTGTTACTCGTCGGGCCCAGTCGGTGGATTCGAGAAACTCAACGAGGATTGGACGTGCTTCTGCCCATGGAAGCTGTCGGAGATCTCCAGAAACCGGGAAAACTGTGAAAACTTCTTGGCGCGAATTCCAGCGATATTCTTCAATTCTTCCAGGCTCGTGAATCCCCCAATCAAATCCCTGTGAGACACTATCCTGCCCGCAAGCACCGGCCCGATTCCGGGAACGGCCCGAAGATCCGATTCATCGGCAACATTCAAATCGAGTTTCTTCCGAGTGTTTACTTTGTGAGTGCCGGATATGTTGCCAATGTCGATTTCCGACGCATTGCCGGTCAGACGAATGGACCTGTCACATGGCACCCAAGGAACGAGAATCCCAACACAATGAACTACGAGCGCAATTATTCCCACAAGTATCAGCCCCTGCACTTGCCTGTTCACTCGGGGTATGCGCGAGTACTTCATGAGCCTCGATTCGCCAAATCCTTCTGGAGCTTGTAATCGATACTGTCAACAAGGGCGTCCCAAGATGCTTGAATAACATTCTGACTGAATCCCGCCGTCCACCACACCTGGTCGCCGTCTGTGGATTCTATTAAGACTCGCACCGTGGCACCGGTTCCGGACGTTCCTTCCAGCACGCGGACTTTAAAATCTGTCAGCATCACTTCGGTAACACATGGATAGAAGAGTTGAAGTGCTTTGCGAAATGCCAGGTCGAGCGCATTCACCGGACCGTTCCCTTCGGCTGCGGAAAACTCCATTTTGTCGCCAACCACGATTCTGACGACTGCATCGGAATACGTCTTGGTATCGCCCTGGCGTTTCATATTGCTGACATGGAATCCGTGGAGCGTAAAAAACTTCTTGTGCAGACCGAGCATTCTTTTCATGAGCAACTCGAAGGAGCCGTCCGCCACTTCATAATGTGCGCCCCTCGCTTCAAGATCCTTTATGGTCTTGAGGATCTCGTTCACCCTGGGATCTTCGGGCTTGAGAGGTATCCCGTACTGAGCGGCTTTTTGGACCAATGCGGCTCGTCCGGCCTGCTCGGACATGGGAAAGATGCGGTTGTTTCCCACGAGAGTGGGGTCTATGTGCTCGTACGCAATGGTGCTCTTCATGACCGCACTCGTGTGCAGCCCGCCTTTATGCGCGAAAGCGGACGCTCCTACGTACGGCTGAGACTTCAGCGGCGTCCGATTCGCCATCTCATCCACGAATTCGGAAACATGTTTCAGGAGCCGCAACTTTTCCGGTGGGAAATCCAGTAATTGCATCTTCACAGCCAACGCCGGGATGATGGAAATCAGGTTGGCATTGCCACAGCGCTCTCCGATGCCGTTGATAGTCCCTTGAACGTGAACAGCCCCGGCTTGCACAGCAGCTAGAGTATTAGCAACAGCGGTTTCCGAATCGTTGTGGCTGTGAATGCCGATGGCCGCGGATACGTGTTTCTTCGTTTCTGTGATGATTGACGAGATTTCGGAGGGAAGACACCCGCCGTTCGTATCGCAGAGAACCAGGACCGTTGCTCCTTTTTCTTCAGCGGCACGCAATGTCTGAATTGCGTATTCCTTGTTCCGTTTAAAACCGTCGAAAAAGTGTTCCGCATCGAAAATGACCCTGGAAAAGTGAGGCAGCAGAAATGCTATGGTGTCCTCGATCATGGACAAATTCTTTTCCAGGGGAATTGCCAGAATCTCACGAACATGAAGATCCCAGCTCTTGCCCACAATCGTCACGTATTCAGTACCCGTCTCAATAAGACTTGCTACCTGGGAATCCTTTTCCGGAGTTAAATCCGATCTGCAGGTACTTCCGAAAGCTACGATACGTGAATGCTTGAAGGGGATATCCTTGGCCGCTTTGAAGAACTTGCGATCCTTCGGATTAGATCCCGGGTATCCGCCTTCGATAAGATCGATACCCATTTCATCGAGCTTCTGAGCAATCCTTATCTTATCGTCCAGAGAGAACGTTATTCCCCAAGTCTGAGCACCATCCCTGAGTGTGGTGTCGTACAGCTCAATTCGAGTCAATCACTTGCCTCCATCCCAATGCAGCGTGTCTTCTCAACGCTTACAGGAAATCCCTTATGTGCAAAGATTCACGCCGATGCCTTATCCAGCTCGAACACATCATGAAGAGTGCGGACTGCCAACTCGGCGTACTTTTGGCTGATAACGCAGGATATTTTAATCTCTGACGTGGAGATCATTTCTATATTAATTCCTTCTTTGGCCAGTGCGGTAAACATTTTTGCCGCAACCCCCGAATGAGAGCGCATTCCCAGTCCGATTATGGATACTTTGGCAATATCGGAGCTGCCTGAAATCTCTTCTGCGTGCAAATCCTGCTTGAGTCGCTGGCAAATCTCCAACCCCTTCTTCAGATCTGCTTCCGGAAGCGTGAACGAAATGTCCGTCTTACCTGCTTCACTGGAATTCTGAATGATCATATCCACAACAACGTTAGAATCGGCAAGCAGCGAGAAGATAGTTGAAGCAATCCCCGGTTTGTCCTCTACTCCGGAAATCGTTATTTTTGCTTCTTTGGTGTTGCAGGTGACGGATCTTACTGATTCTTTCTCCATATCTGAATTCTCCTCGGTTACCAGAGTACCCTCATTATCTGTAAAACTGGATCGAACCACCACAGGAACTTTGTAGCGCATAGCGAATTCAACTGCCCGAATGTAAAGCACCTTGGCCCCGAGCGAGGCCATTTCGAGCATTTCTTCGTAGGCTATTTTGGGTATCTTGCGGGCTTTGGCCGTAATGTTGGGGTCTGTCGTGTATACACCGTCAACATCGGTGAATATTTCGCACAGATCTGCATTCAAAGCAGCCGCGACTGCTACAGCAGAAGTATCTGAACCGCCTCTACCCAGAGTGGTGACATTCCCGGCATCGTCCACTCCCTGGAATCCCGCAACCACAATGATATGGCCAGCTTGCAGATCCTTCAAGAGAGCCTCTTTCTTGATATCCGTGACTCGTGCCGATCCGTAAGCTGCGTCGGTGACGAGCGGTATTTGCCACCCGCAATAGGAACGAGCCTTGTAGCCCATAGATTCCAAGGTGATTGCCAGGAGCGCTATGGTTACCTGTTCTCCCGTGGATATGAGTACGTCCACTTCTCTTTCATTCGGCAAAGGAGATATCTTTTTTGCCAACCCGAGAAGCCTGTCCGTTTCGCCCGACATTGCGGAAACAACAACTACGACATCGTTACCTTTGTCTTTCGTTGCAGCGACTTTCCGCGCAACATTTGCGATTCTATCGAGATCGCCGACAGAGGTTCCTCCGTACTTTTGAACGATCAACGCCATAATGATACTCCGTACGGTTTCTTAATTACCCGATATCAGCAAGAGCCTTTCGAGACGAGCTTCAGACTGAAAGGCTCTCATGATCCAGCTTCATGCCCTCAGGAATTTCTTTCAGAATCAACGGCATTCTCTCTCGCCAGGGGCTTCGATCTTGCCATTCCAAAACGATTATCCGAGTATCGGTTCGATCCGGCGCCTGGAACCGGACCACCAGAGCATCGTCTTCGGTCCAGGAAATTCTTTCGGCCCATTCTACAAGAAGGGCTCCACCCTGATCCAAAGCATCTTCAAGTCCTATGCTTTCAACGTGTTCGGGAGCAAGTCGATAGAGATCCGCGTGGTATACGTCGAAATCGCCCTCAAACCGGTTCATTAACGTGAAGGTGGGACTCACCACATCTTCCCGGGGGGCTCCGGTGGCTTGGGCAATCAAACCTTTCGCCAATCTTGTTTTTCCCGATCCTAGTTCGCCGATCAAGAACACCATATCGCCAGGTCTCAAAAATCTGCCCAGAGCCGCTCCTACTTCCATGGTTTCTTCTTCCGACCGGGTAATAAGACTGACGGACCTGAGCATTGTCAAAATGCCTTCTTTTTCATTGCATCAGGATAAGAAAACCTTTTCAACTTGATCACGGTCGCAGACGCAACGCAGTACCCTGAAGCAACGGACGTTCTCCTTTATTAGCCATCGATCTGTGTGCCGACAGTCAAACGTCAACGCGCAAGAATACGCTATGCTTCCCATTTTTTCAAGTTTTTGAGGATGTAATGCCATTTGTAGCTAAGTCAATGTTTTATTGGCATTAATTCCACATGGATCGCCTGAATTTCGTGACTGCGTATCTGAGAAATGAAGAGCAGATATTTCTGTCGGGATTTCGCAAAGCGGCATGAAAGACGAGCCGTAGTTTGGCATCGCACAACCATCTTCTGCGTATTTCAGCAGAGATCATATTAAAACAGTCGACAGTTCAATCTTGTATGTTGTGCGACATCATGCTAGTGTTCCGCTCCAGAAGATCGCAACTGCATCTGCAGTCGATCGGGTTACACATATCCCATGGGAGTTCTTCTTCACTGTTGCATGGAGTTTTTAAAATCTCTTACTGCTCTGTCAGAGCATCATTTTAGAAGAACTCGGCGTCCGTTTGTCACTCTCAGTTATGCTCAGAGTCTGGATGGATGCATATCCGCAAAGCCGGGCGAAGCACTACCTCTCAGCGGACAACAATCGCTTACTCTCACTCATCAACTCAGAGCGGCTCATGAGGCTATTCTCGTGGGCATCGGAACGGTGCTTTCGGACAATCCTCGGCTGAATGTGAGGCTGGTTCACGGTAGCAGTCCGAGACCGATTGTGGTGGACAGCCGTCTCAGGCTTCCGCTGGAGTGCAATTTGCTCAACCAGGATTCCCGACGCCCCCTCGTTATCGCTGCGCCCGGACACGACGAGGTCCGTCGCGAGGCTATCGAAGCCACTGGAGCCGAGGTGATCACTGTACCGCGAAACTCGAGGAATCTCGTGGACCTCCATGCGATGCTGAACAATCTCGGTAATCTGGGTTTCAAGAGTCTCATGGTGGAAGGCGGTTCACGTATCATAACGAATTTTCTTCTCGAAAAACTTGCCGACTACATTGTCCTGACCGTCGCTCCGGTAATGGTCGGAGGTTTGCGGGCTGTCAAAGACTTGGGATTGCCGGGACCGGAGAATTTTCCGCGCGTCTCGAATCCGCAACACCGGTGGTTGGGAGAAGATCTCATTTTATGGGGAGATCTGGTCTAGTCCCAAATTCAACAGAGACCGTATGAAGAATCTTTCAGTGCATTTTGTGGAACCGTATCGGGTAGAACCGAGAGAAGAGCCTGTTCCGATTATGGCGTCCGATCAGGTCCTTGTCAAAACCATATGTTCGGCCATCAGCCCTGGGACCGAAATGCTGGTCTATCGAGGACAATGGCCGGCAAACCTGGCCATTGACGAGTCCATTCCCGCGCTTGGCGGCACCTTCTCCTATCCGCTCAAATACGGATACGCATGTGTCGGTGAAATTGTTGAAACCGGAGCGTCGGTTTCTCGGGAATGGCTAGGAAAATCGGTATTCTCATTCAATCCTCACGAGAGTTATTTTACCGCAAAACCGGAGCATCTGATTTCTCTTCCCGAATCACTGAATCCCGAAGAGGCCGCATTCATCCCGAACATGGAAACTGCTGTAAGCTTCCTGATGGACGGTAAGCCGCTCATCGGCGAGAGGGTCGTAGTCATAGGGCAAGGCGTCGTCGGGCTGCTCACCGCGGGATTATTGGCGAAACTGCCGCTTGGACTGCTTCTGAGTCTTGACAATTTTCCGTTAAGACGAGAAAAATCCCGGGGGATGGGTGCACGGTCTTTGGATCCGGCTGACGGGCATACTCTCCCTGAGATTCAGGATTTACTCGGCTTGAATGGCCTGCAAGGTGGGGCCGACCTGGTGTACGAGCTTTCGGGCAATCCAAAGGCCCTTGACACTGCCATAGCGCTCACAGGATTAGGGGGCCGCATTGTTGTCGGTTCCTGGTACGGAGAAAAGAAGGCAGAACTGGATCTGGGAGGTCGTTTTCACAGAGCGCGGATAAAGCTGATCAGCAGCCAGGTTAGCACCATGGCTCCTGAATTTACGGGGCTCTGGACGAAGGCACGAAGACTCACAACCGCGATAGCAGCTTTGAGCACAGTCCGGCCGGCTGAACTTATTACTCACAGGTTCAAGATCGACCGTGCAGCGGAAGCATATGAAATTCTGGACAAGCATCCTGAGCAGGCAGTCCAGGTGATTTTGGAATATGGGGGAAATTATGCATAGCAGTTCCGGGTATTCGGTAGCAGTCCAGAGGGACTTTGTGGCACAGCATTTCCTTTTTGGAGGGGACTGGGGAGCTGAGAATCAGCGACATTCACACCATTATCGCATAGAGGTACAACTGGAAGGGGCCGAGTTGGACCAACACGGGTACCTCGTGGACATCGTAGATATCGAGACTCAGTTGGAAGCACTCGTTTCGTACTATCGGGACAAGACTCTGAATGAACTCCCTGAATTCCAGGGATTGAACCCGAGCATAGAGCATCTGTCCAGGATCTTTTGTGATACCTTCTCGTCCAGAATCAGCGCAAAGAATATTACTGTGATAACAGTGAAGATCTGGGAAAACGAGATCGCCTGGGCATCCTTTCGGAAAGAGCGCTCTTGAGAATAGGACTGGTAATATACGGTCACCTTGGAATCGTTACCGGAGGCTTTCTCTACGACCGCATGCTCGTAGAGCATTTCCGTGCATGCGGCGATTCCGTCGAGGTGTTCTCGCTTCCCTGGAGAACGTACGGCGTTCATCTTCTCGACAATTTTCGATTCGGATTCCTCAAGAAACTGAGCACCGCGCGGCTGGATATCCTCATCCAGGATGAGCTGAATCATCCATCGCTCTTTCTCCTGAACCGATTGCTGAAGCAGCGTACGAAGTATCCGCTTGTCTCCATGGTGCATCATCTCAGGTGCAGCGAACTGAGGCCGAATTATCAGAATAGATTGTACGGGCTTGTGGAAAAGGACTATCTCTCGGGGGTACACGCCTACATCTACAACAGCTTTACCACTCGATCGGTTGTGCAAGCGCTCGCAGGGGTGTGCGATCCGTCTGTAGTGGCGTATCCCGGCCGCGACCCGCAGGCTTCGCAGTTGGAGAGGAACCGGGTGGCTCGTCGGGCACGGGAAAAAGGACCTTTGCGGATACTCTTTGTTGGAAATCTCATCCCCAGAAAAGAGCTTCATACCTTGCTTTCTGCTCTTGGGCAACTGTCCCGCGATTCTTGGCAACTCGATGTCGTGGGGAGCCCGGATATCGACCCCGCGTACAGCGAACACATTCACAAAATGATCGAAACGAACCGGCTGGCCGAGAATGTCCGTTTGCATGGGGTTGTGGTTCGGGAGAATCTGATTCGGCTGTACGAGCAAAGTCAGCTCCTGGCTGTTCCTTCTTCGTACGAAGGATTCGGGATAGTGTACCTCGAGGCAATGGAATTCGGTTTACCGAGCATTGCAGGGAACGTCGGGGCCGCACACGAGATAGTGTCTCACGAGATAGACGGATTTCTGGTTCCTCCGGGAAATGCGGCAGCAGTTGCATCTCATGTTCAAACGTTGATCGATGACCGAGAAAGACTGGAAACCATGAGCATGGCCGCTCTGGACCGGTACAACCGGCATGTCACATGGCCGGAAACGGCTGATAACGTAAGGAATTTTCTTCTGACATTGGTGAAGTAGATGACAGCCCCTCAGGAATATACCTTTGCTCGCTATTTATCATCCAAGAAAAGTGTCGATGACCGCGGCCTGAACAAGAATGTCTGGCAGGCCTTGCAGGAAGCTCTCAGGTCACGTAACGTCGACCGTCCTCGCATTCTGGAACTGGGTTCCGGTATCGGGACTATGGTAGAAAGGGTGATTGACTGGGGGCTAATCGATCAAGCGGATTACTTTGCGGTGGATTCTCAGCCGGACAATACGAAAGAAGTGTTTTCGCGCATACCCGAGTGGGCCTCCGAACGGGGTTTTCAGGTCTCCACTACGAAAGATACGATTCGGCTGACCCGAAAAGACAAGCAGACAGATATTTCGCCGATCACAGCCGATGTCCTGGATTTCATGCACCTGCCTGAAAATGCTGGCTCATGGGATCTTCTCATCGCCAACGCTTTCCTGGATCTTGTGGACGTTCCATTGATCTTGCCGGATCTGCTGGCGATGCTTAAACCCGGGGGAATATTCTATTTCACAATCAACTTTGATGGAGCGACCATCATCCAACCTGAAATAGATCCCGATCTGGATACTCTGATCGAAAACCTTTACCACAGAACAATGGATGAGCGAATTATCGGAGGCAAAGCTTCCGGCGACAGCCAGACGGGCAGACACTTCTTTCAACATGCATCGCATGCAGGGGCGCAGATACTGGAATCAGGTGCTTCCGATTGGGTGGTATTCGCAAGACAAGGGAAATACCCCGAAGACGAAGCGTATTTCCTCCACTTCATCGTGCATACCATCGGCCTCGCTCTCCACGACAACCCCGAACTGGACCAAAAACGGTTCAACTCATGGCTCTCACAAAGACACGACCAAATCGACCGGGGCACTCTCGTCTACATCGCCCACCAAATGGATTTCCTCGGATACAAGATCTAACTCCAATCCGCATTAAAGCAATAAGATCGGGGAAACCCTTCTTGTAAGAAGTGTTTCCCCGAACCCCATCCCAAGAACTTCCAATATTGGGGTCTAATACCGTTTCGCCAATAAAAGAACAAAACAGAGAGGTCCGGCAGGGACGCCGGACCCTACCAGAGCCGGTAGCGGCCGGCGTCCCTGCCGGCCATATTAATGTTCATAAAAGCGAATAGGTCTAAGTATTCATTTCCCTCAGGGAAATGAATACTTAGACCAAATATTGAAAGTTTCTTGGAGGGGCTTGGGGAACCTTCTTTACAAAGAAGGTTCCCCATATCTTACTGGTTTTAATATCGATTGGAGTTAGATCTTGTATAATTCCGAGTATTTTTGTTCGAGGTAGTTGATGAAATAGGTTGGGTCGAGGTCGTTGCCCGTCACGGTTCTTACGAGATCGCGGGGGAGGTATCTTGTTCCTTGGGAATGGATTTTCTCGCGGAGCCACCCCAGCAGGGGGGCAAATTCTCCGTGGCGTATTTGTTCTGTCACGTTTCCGAGGTCTTTATTGGCTTGGGCGAAGAATTGGGACGCATAGAGATTACCGAGAGTATATGTGGGAAAGTAGCCGATGGACCCGGATGACCAGTGCACGTCCTGCATTACTCCGGAAGCGTAGTCCGGGGGCATCAGTTTCAGATACGCTTTTGTCTTGGTGTTCCAGGCATCGGGGAGATCGAGAACCTCCAGGTCTTTACGAAGGAGCAGTACTTCCAGCTCAAACCTGAGCAGGATGTGCAGGTTGTATGTTACTTCGTCTGCTTCCACCCGTATAAGGCTCGGCTCGACCTCGTTTACGGAAAAGTAGAAATCATCGAGAGAGACATTGGAAAGTGCCTGAAAGCGGTTTTGCGCTTCAGGATAAAAGTGAGACCAGAACTCTTTCGATCGAGCCACAAGGTTTTCCCACATTCTTGATTGGGATTCATTGACGCCCAATGAAATCGGGCGGCAAAACGGGGTGCCCCAATGTTCCAGAGGTAGACCCTGGTGATACAGGGCGTGTCCGGTTTCGTGAATTACCGCGAAAAACGATTCATTGAAATAATTCTCGTCATATCGGGTGGTAATCCTGACATCTCCCGGACCGATTCCAGTGGTAAAGGGATGCGCGGAAATATCCAAGCGTCCTGCTTCCAGGTCGTATCCGAGTTGCCGGGCCACGTCGAGCGCAAACCGTTCCTGCAATTGGACGGGAAAGTTCCCCCGTTTGAGGGAAGGATCGGGTTTTCTGGAGCTTCCAGCAACGCGGTCCAGCAGCTTGACGAGGGCTTCATTCAGCTTGCGAAAGATCGGTTCCAGGTTGCTTGCCGTCTCGGCCCTTTCATATGCATCCAGAAGCGTGTCGTAGGGCTCATTCTCGTATCCAAGTGCCTCTGCTTCTTCACGTTTGAGTGATACGATATGCTCCAGGTATGGAGCGAACGTGCTCCAGTCATTCCCCGGCCGGGCTCGTTCCCAGACGCTTTGGCCTTCAGCGGTAGCCCGAGCCAGTTCCACCGCAAGCTCGTGTGGAATCTTGACCGCACGTTTGAACGAGCGCTTCCATTCACGGTAATTGACTGCTTCAATGGAGACAGAATCCTTCGTGAACTCAGATCCGTCCAATGCGGAAAGCCATTCGCCGATAGCCGGGTCTGTAGCCTTGGAGTGGGCAATTCCCGCCATGGTGGCAAGAACCTGCGCCCGAGTGTGGTGCCCTTTGTATGGGATTTGAGTCCTTTGATCCCAGCCCAGAACAGCCACTGCAGACCCGAGATGCGTTAGTTCTTTGCTCCGGGCGGCAAGTTTTTCATATGCTTCTTGTGCATTCATATTCACCCTCTTCTGATACGCAAAATTCACCCTAGAAAGTTAAGAGCTGTTAGGCTCCAATTAGTTTTCGGATCTCCATGAATTGTGAGCTGCCACTGACAAAATATACTAGATTGAGTCCGACTGACAGTGCCTCTTCGAACATCGGTAGAACATTCGCTCTCAAGGTAGAAGACTTCGGACCAATGTCTTGCACATTTACTTCCATACGGGACTTTCGAGAGTGTTACTTGAGGATTATATTCCATAGGAACCCTTGAAGTACTTACGGGTGTCTGATATTTTCGAGTTGCGTGTAAAGCCAGAAATGAGAGGTGTTTCCATGTGGGAATACAGCGATAAAGTTAAAGATCACTTTTTTAATCCGAGAAACATCGGAGAACTCCAGGATGCAAATGCAGTTGGTGAAGTAGGGTCTCTCGCGTGTGGAGACATGCTGAAACTGTATTTGAAAATCGATCCTGACACGGACAAGATAGTTGACGCACGATTTCAAACATTCGGCTGTGGAAGCGCCATAGCATCCAGCAGCGCGCTTACGGAAATGGTCAAAGGTAAGACTGTCGATGAAGCGCTTGATATAACGAATCAGGATATAGCAGATTACCTTGGCGGGCTTCCCGTAGAAAAAATGCACTGCTCCGTAATGGGCAAAGACGCTTTTCATGCGGCTGTAGCCTGTTACAGAGGCGAACCGGCGCCTCGGGAACACGAAGAAGGCCAACTCGTATGTGAATGCTTCGGCGTTACTGACGAGCAGATCATGCGTGAAGTTCGAGATAACAACCTTACCACCATAGAGCAAGTGACAAACTATACGAAAGCCGGTGGCGGATGCGGACTGTGCCATGACAAAATTGAAGCCATTATCCAACAAGTACGGGGAGAGCGAAAGCAGGCGGCAAAAACGGAAAAAGCAGCTCCCAGGATGACGAACCTGCAGAAAATTGCCAAGATCCAGGAAGTTATCGAAAAAGAAATCCGGCCCATGCTGCAGCAGGATGGCGGAGATGTGGAGTTGGTAGACCTCGATGGGAACAAGGTATTCGTGGCACTCAGAGGATTATGCAGATCCTGCCCCAGTTCGGCACTGACAAAAGGCGGTATTGAATCCAAACTGAAGGAGTTGGTCCATCCGGATCTCTTCGTAGAGGAGGTCGCAGAATGAAGCAAGCGGTCTACCTGGACAACAATGCCACAACAATGGTGGCTCCGGAGGTTTTTGAGGCCATAAAGCCTTTTTTCGTGGAGCGATATGGGAATCCGTCCAGTATGCATTCCTTCGGAGGTGGTGTAGCACGTGAGATCAGGGCAGCTCGAGCAGCTCTGGCGACGCTTCTCGGCGCGACTCCTCAGGAGATTGTCTTTACTTCCGGTGGAACGGAGTCCGATTCGACCGCAATTTTGAGCGCACTTGCGACCAATCCCGGACGACGGGAAATTGTCACCACTCGAGTTGAACATCCTGCTGTCTTGAATCTGTGCAAACATCTCGCACGAACCCAAGGTTTTACCGTCCGATGGCTGGCTGTGGACAAGGACGGCCGGTTGGATATGAACGAAGTCCGTGACAGGATCACCGACAATACGGCAATAGTATCGGTTATGTGGGCCAATAACGAAACAGGGGTACTATTCCCGGTCAACGAGATTGGCGAGATAGCTCAAGAACATGGGGCGCTCATGCATACCGACGCCGTCCAGGCAGTTGGCAAGATTCCGATAAACCTCTCAGAACTGAATATCGATTTTCTGTCGTTGTCCGGTCACAAGCTTCATGCCCCAAAAGGTATAGGGGCTTTGTACATCAAGAAAGGCACCAGGTTCTCGCCTTTCGTGGTTGGCGGGCACCAGGAATCGGACCGCCGCGGGGGAACGGAAAACGTTCCAAGCATTATAGGTCTTGGGGCGGCTGCCGCGCTGGCTGCCAACAACTTCGAGGATGAAAACACCCGTGTGATGGCCATGAGAGATCGGCTTCAACAGGCACTCCTGGAAAAGGTCCCCTCATGCCGTATAAACGGCCATATTGAAGAAAGGCTTCCCAATACGCTTAATATCGGTTTTGAATACGTGGAAGGTGAAGCCATTCTCATGAGAATGGATGAAAAAGGAATCTGTGCTTCTTCCGGTTCGGCCTGTACTTCGGGATCTTTGGAGCCGTCCCATGTGCTGCGTGCAATGGGAGTGCCGTTCACGTCGGTTCATGGATCGATTCGCTTTTCGCTGTCCAGGTACAATACCGACGAGGAAATCGATTTCGTTCTTACCGAATTACCCCCGATTATAGAATTCCTGAGGTCGATTTCTCCATTCGGCCAGGAAGCGCTGAACGCCATCTGCACCGTTCAGTAAAAGCAAAATCGGGGAGGAACTTCTTATAGGAAGTTCCTCCCCGAAACTCTATATGCGCTCACTTTGTCCCAATTCTTTGTCCCGGAGGGACAAAAGGAAATAGCGCGGTAATTCATTGCCGGGAATCTTATGAATCAGCCGTCCCTCTGGGACTCAAGAATCCTTATATCTATAGTTTCGCGATTCTTGCATGGTCGAGTCCGCGCGTGGAGCGCGGGCCGTTGAGTTTTTCGAACTTATTGATTCGGCTGGCTTTCGAATAAATTCTCAGCGAGAAATGACTCCTTCGAGCTGCTGCCAGCATGTCTGAAAAGGTGAACGACTTTTTCCGGCAGTACCAGGGAGCCGGGTCGGCAACGAGGTTCTTTGCAGTGACGAATTGCCCAACGAACCAAAGCACTACAAAGCAGTAGGCCCAGTAAGCAAACATAGGGGCACGGGTTACCGAGGTCTCTTTCCGACACTGAGGTTCAGCCGCACCCAGGAGGTTCTTGGTCTCTCGATTGGTCATCTCAATGCTAAAGCGTGCAGCGTAGCGCTCGATAATCTGCTGTGGTGCAGCCTGAGGGTCCGTATCGAAAAACACCATATTGGCATGGTGGCCGGCCCAATGCTGTTGACTTAAGCTGCGGGGACATTTTTGTACCTGCGGTAAAGCCATTTGTTTTTGCTTTGCTTGTTCACCCTTGGTTGGGGTGGTCGCTGACTGTTTGGTCGATAGTATTTGACACGATAGATTTCTTTGAGAATATCCTGAAAGATTTCGATGGCTCTTTCAGGATCGTCTGCGGCGAGCACGGCGGCTTCAGACGCGAGCGTCATGACCGCATTCTTGAACTGAGGTTCTCCGAGCTCTCCACCGAGTAACTGGGTGGAAATGGCCATGAGAGTTCTTGAGATCACAGCCATGATCGCAGCTGCAAAGAGTTCTTGCAGGACGCTGTTGCAGGTTTTGCCATGAAATTTTTCGATTTCGAGCCCAATCTTTTCATCCCGGAAATAGCTCTCGATTTCCCATCGCCTGAAATAGAGGTCAGTGATCTCCTGTCTCGGAAACTCCACCTTGTCGTAAAGATTCGTCAGGAGAACCGAGAGGGTTCCGTCAGGATTGGACAGTCTGATGACTCTCACTCTGATGGGCTTGGCGGCCTTTCGTTGTTCAGCCGTCACCTGGCTGAGATAGTTCGATGTCGGAGGAATCACGATTTCGGCTTCGCTCTTCCCGCTCCGAATGAATTCCTTTACTGTGGCGAAGGTGGACGTTGCGGGGCAACGTATCACGAAATAGCCTTTGAACTTGTCCAAAAGGTAGCTGAGAAATTCATATCCTGGGTAACCTCGATCCAGGAGCAAGACACTTCCCTCAGGCACGAGGGGCAGGAGATGTTTGGCTTGGTCCCGCTCCGAAGAATTCACCGGGACCACAGTTCTTGCGATGGGCAGACGTCTGAAGAACGCCATAGAGCGTGCATACAAGGCACTGAGGATAATGTCCTTTGCCCGCCTTGCCCAAGTCCGCTCTCAGGATCAAACTCGGCCCTGAGCTCATCGGCGGCTGGAAGCGTATAGTCGGAGCCATCTATCGCATGAGTGGACATACCATGCCACTCGTCCTTCGGGCTCTTAGGCCAACACTCATAAGCCAGACCAACCGCATCATCGAGTATTTGCCGAAAGATCCTCCAATCCACCTTTTTGCGCGCCTTGGTGAGCGCGCTTCGATGGATCGCCTCGGCGTCAGGCCAAAGGCCAAGAATTCTGGCATGTCGAAAGAATTCACCGGATTTCATGTCCACTCCTTTACCCTTTCCACTGGCGGCAATGGACAAGATGAAGGTGATAAGCTTTCCAAAGGCGAGTTTTCTGTTTCGAGTAAAGTCCTGAGGCGAGCGTTTCTTGGAAGGGTCGATTTGTCCGGGAATAATGTGAAGAAATTTTTCAGCGTACGCGCTAAGTTGGCATGGTTCTTCAAAGCATAATGCGTGCCATAATAAAATCCTTTCAGCAGCTTGTTTTGAAAGAATTTATCGCGCGTAACTACCCGCATGTCAACACAATTCCTTCTGAATTCTCGGAGGTTAAACGTGAAAAATCAAGAACCCTTTCCTTAATTCAACAGCATTGGGTGGCCGGCCGGGTCATGGCACAACACGATCGAAAGAGGCTGTTGCCCTGCGCTATGATACCATAGCGCCGTGAACTGATGTATCAGGAGCTTAGTTTGTTTTCCATAGCAGAAGACCCTAATCTCATTCCACCCCAGATTGGGGTCCTGGAACATCGTTTCCAGGGAGGGCAGTCGAGCGCCTCTCTTGCGAGGTCTGCCCATCACTGTAAATGGAGCAGGTTCCAGCACAGCGAACAAAGCTGCATCCTTTCTCAGCCTCCCTGTAATGTGCACATTCTTGGGTCGTGCTTTGAGGATGGTATCGCAGCAGTATCCCAGGTCGAACACAATTCTCAGTCTTTCTCCCTCTTGGAGCCATGAATGAGTCAGATTTATAAGATCCAATCCAAGTTCGGGTTTTGTCTTGTAGGGCAGGCTCTTGGGATTAAACTTGGCCTTTGGCGGCCACCAAAGGCGGGCAGCGTATGGCAGACAAAACATGCGATCGCTGATGCCGGGAAGGCGAATCGCCAGTCCTATGATGACAAAGCACACTCCATACCCCTTTTGCTTAGTATGCTTTGGGAGTGAACCATCATGCTGCCAGCCCGCGCCACAGATCTTCTTGCCAGTGTGCTTGTTCAAGGTGTCGTCAATCACCACAAGGATCTCGATCCCTTCTGCAATCAGCGTTTCTACCAACATTCTGAAGACGAAATAGGAGACAAAGTCAGTCTCCCATCGTCCCTTGCCGAGGAATCGGTAGATGCTGGCGAAGTGCTTGGATTCATGGAGTCTCATGGTCAGAATCACCTGGCTGATAGTGTGCTTGCCCATAGTGAGCACCCAACCGACCACCAGCGCAACGAAGATACGGAAACTCGGTGCGCTGAAACACGCTCTGAAATGAATCTCGTCAATCCCGAACGGATCTGGTATAGATCTCTTCAACTGGCGTTCCTCCTTCCCAGAATCTTTACACAAAACCGGGTATGTGCGGAACGCCTTATTTTTTCAAGGATTATCTCACCATCTAACCGTCCAGAATACAAAAAGGGCGAAACTATAGATCCTTATATAGTCATTGCCAAAAAATTCTGTCGTTTATCCCGCTGGTGAATTATAGGATATTGGTAGGGACCGGCGTCTCTGCCGGTCCATTATGGTAATATCATTGATTATATTGGAGATGTGCCGGCACGGAGGCCGGCACCCACCAATACTTTTTTTTCTGAATCGGACATTAATTTTGGAAATTACTGTAAAGAAGGCGCAGAAAAGTATAGTCTTGCTTGCCCGAATTATTTCTTCTCACTTATACGCAGCAGGTCGCCCCTCATACGATCGATAAAACCGCCGTCTATTTTGAATATGGTGTTCTGTTCCGGAGAAGGCGATACGGAAACGTTTACGGTTTCGGGAGTCTTAATGTCACCGGTATCCGGTTGTGCTGCTGCGGCTTCGCCCTTTTTCTCATCGGGCTTATTCTCTGGCGTGCTTTTTGACTCTTCCCAGGCCGCTTTGAATACGATGGGATCTTTTTCGTTCTTCCGGTAGAAGGATGCGACAAGCTGCGGTTTCTCCAGGAGAGTTGCCGCGGGATCTGTCGAGGGTAGCGTGGACTTCCACTCAAGGTCTTTCAAAGCCCACAAGAGTCCGCTTACAACCCAGGAGTCCAGGTTTTCTTTCTTTTCCGGTTGCTCCATGGACCATTTCTTATCCTTTTGCACCAGCAGCCATGTCTTGCCGTCCACAGCGACTTCTATCTTCTCGATGTCCGATGGATTCAACGCCATCACAGAGCGATCCCTGAGATCTTTCGGATCGGTTTTCAGGCTCTTCAGTGCTCGCTCTTCGATCACATAGATCATAGGCTGATCTTTCAATTTGGCGTACACGGAGGTTGACCCGGGAGCCTGAGACTCCTTCGGATCTTGCTTGGGCTTGCCTACAATGAGGGTTTGAGCCAATTTGGCCCCGGAGAGATGAATCGTCTCCTGGGGATTTTCAAATCCGTACGTGTCTCCATCTGTGTTCGGTTCGTCGATAATGTCCTTTGCTTTCAGTGCAGTGATGCTGTTCAATCCTGATTCCATTACCGACAGCTTTGCTTTGAATTTCTCAGGCTTCGTCAAATTCCACTTGTCGGGCGATTCCCGCTCCAGTTCAATTGTCTGTCCTTCCTTGGATATCACGACGCGGTCGACATCGTTTGGAGCAATGGAAAAGATCGATTTTTCCCTCAGGTCGAAGACTTTCTTGTTGAGGCTGTTCTTAAGAGTGTCGGCTACCAGCAACAATTTCGGCTGGCCTTCCACTCGGGCGTAAAACGAGCTCTTGGACGGATTACCGGCTCCGAAATCTATTTGCGCTTTCTTTTCGGGCGTTTCGAGTGTCAGGATGAATTCCGGCTTTTCCAGACCGTATTCCTCCCATTTCACATCTTTTTCCGAAATCACTCTTTCGGGTTTGGCATCGAGCGCCGATTGCACGAGCGCGCCGATTGCGAACTGATCCCCCGCTGTTTTGACAGGAGCCGAAAGCACCCAGGAATCTCCGGGTTTCTTCAGCTCGATGACCTGGTCCGGAGATTTAAGTTCAATGCGGACTATCTTGTCTTTATCGAGATGGATCAGCTTTGCCGCTTGATCTTCCTGTTGTTGTTTTTCCGTCTTATACTTGATTTCCACGAAATACACGTAAGCAGCCAATGCGGCCAAAATTACAGCATATATCGCAAGATTCCGTAACTTCATCAGAATTCCTCATTCAGGGAGTTTCAGAGTAAAGTCTTGATCTCAGGACCCGAAAAGACCTCTTCGAATCGTGAAAGCAGCACCAACATGCATAGGAGGAATACAGGTCTCCTCAGGCTGCCGGATCGGTGGTTACAGTTTATGCCGGAACCGCTCTCTTCCGATAAACGAACACCACCACCCCGATTACGATCCAGATGAGCGGCACGAATAACAGCGGAATCGCAAATACCGCCCAGGACTCGCTCGATGTGAGAACTATGGGGGTTGCTTTGGTCGATTTCGGTCGTATCGCGATCAGGTTTTCATCCTCTGCCAGCCATGAGACCGAATTCATGAAGAGATCCGGGTTACCCTGGAGTTTGAAAAACTTGTTGGCTGCCACCAGAGAACTGCCGAACACCACGATCCTCGACTTGACCGGTTTCTTTGCGGTTTCTTCTTCAGTTTTCTTGTCCGGGGGCTCGTCCGAAAATTCTTTTTCCTTTTCTATATCTGCGGCTTTGGTCTGATCGGGTTTTCCTTGAGGGGGAGTGTATGTCGACACGGCCATAACGGATATGGGGCCTTTCTTACCGGTCTTTTCATCAAAGTTTGCATTGCCGGACTTGAGCTGTTCTTCATTTATCGTCCAGGACACGTCACTTGTGAGAGCCAGCTCCTGCACCTCCACTCCCTGTTTGAAATCGCGTGAGGCAACCACGGACCGCACTTCCGGGAAAAACGACGCAAGCGTAAAGTTCTTTGTGATCTGATGCTTTATATACGTGGTTATGACCGGCATAAGATAATCGCCACCGAGGGCTCGGCTCATACGATCCACCACAATGTCCTCTTCGGTGACAAATCCATAGTTCTTCAAGAAATTGGCTAATTTTGGCGTCTTGAAGGGCGTAAGAAGAACCAGCAAATGACCGCCGCGCTCAAGGTACTGACGAAGCGCCTGGAATTCCGAGTCCATGGGGTCGGTCTTGGGACCTGCAACGATTACTGCTGCTGCATCCTCCGGTACGCCGGGAGCCTGGAGCAAAACCAGATCTTCAACCTTGTAGTTTTGTTTTTCTATTTGCGTTTTTGCCGCCTTGAATCCATCGACTTCATCGGATTCAGGGGAAAGCTCGCCATGCCCCTTCAGGAGATAAATCTTTTTCGTCTCTGTTCTCAGGAGTCGGGAAATGGCGTTCGTGATGCTTTCCTCATTCATTGAGTTGACTCGCTCGTCTTTCCCTCCGATCTTGAGCACCATGGTAGGGTAGGTGTCTATGCTGTTTTGCAGAGCGAGAGTCCTGTCTCTGTCCGGATCGTGAAAGCTGTAATGAAATTCGGAATACACATCCTTGTACTGATCGAGCAGATCTTTGGTTGCTTCTCTTGTTCCACTATCTTTGGATTCATAGAAAACCAAAACGTCCACCGGGATCTTTTTTTCTTTGAGTGTATCCATGAGCTGCTTGCTTTGGGGTGCAAGCGTATGTTTTCCTGTTTTGGTCAGATCCCATCGTTTCGGATTCTGAATAGCGATATATTGTATGGCCGCGACAATTGCCAAAAAAATGAAAACACCCGCAACGGTCCCGCCGCCCAGGAGTAGTTTGCTTCGAGAGTTGATCGCCATACTTTATCCCCTCCACCTATATGTTTCTAAAGATCGCAGGGTGAGAAAGAGAAAGAACGCCGTGAAGAGAGCAAAGAAGGTCACATCCGGAAGCGAGATTAACCCTTTATAGAATGAATCCAAATGCTCCAGGATCGATAATTGTTTCGTCAATGCCCCCCAGGGTTCGCCGAGAATCGTCGAAGTCCAACTGAGTATCCAGAAGAGCAGTGCAGATCCGAACGTCAGTGATGCGGAGATGATCTGATTTTCCGTGAGTGAGGACACGAAGACCCCGAGGGCGATGAAAGCAGCTCCCATGAAAAAAAGGCCCAAATACCCGGCAAACATGGACCCCGGATCCGGTTCGCCGATTCCGAACAGGAGAAGCATTGAAGGCCATGTCGCTGCGAGCATGATCAGCAACAAGAGAGTGCTGGCGAAGTATTTCCCGAGAACGACTGCAGGATCGGAAATAGGGTAGGTGAGCAGTAATTCTATCGAACCGGACTTCTTCTCCTCCGAGAACACCCGCATCGTCAGCAGCGGAATTACAAAAAGCAACACAATGCCCATATTCTGCAGCAAAGGCCGCACGACCACGTCGGTGAGATTGATGCGCTCCGCAATCATGGGATTATTCATAGCCTGAAGACTCACCAGGCTCATAAACGATATATTGGCCCAGAAGAAGAAGCCGCAGATAACAAGGAAACAGGCAATTACCCAGTAAGCAACGGGTGAAGTGAAGTAACCCGCCATTTCTTTTCGGAAAACTGCAGCTAAACCGGTCATACAGCAGCCTCCTTGCGGTCGTTATCGTCTGAAGAGTCCTGGTCTTCCGTCTCCTCGGTAATAAGATCGATAAACACGTCCTCCAAGCTGACCTGAAGGCTCTTCAGTTCCAGCAGGTCCCACCCGCTCTCGAAAACGGCTCTGGCCAAGGCCGGTCTGACATCCATCTCCGGAGCAGCTTCGACCAGCAGGCTGGACTCACCATTGAGGGACGTCGAAGCCGAAACCGAACGAACTCCGGAAACTCGCGAGAGCACTGAAATTGCTTCCGCTTCACCGGCTCTAACAGTTACCTGGGCACGTGAGTATTTGCCGTGAGTTCGCATGAGATTCGCAGGAGTGTCCTCGGCAACAATAGATCCCTTGTTAATGATCACGACACGGTCGCAAACCTGACTCACTTCCGGCAGTATGTGCGTGGAGAGAATCACCGTACGATTTTGCGAAAAACCCTTGATGAGCTGCCGGATCTCTCGAATCTGCTTTGGGTCGAGCCCGATTGTCGGCTCATCGAGTATCAGTATCGGCGGATTGCCCATCAATGCCTGGGCTAATCCGACTCGCTGTTTGTAACCTTTGGAAAGCGATCTGATCAGCTTGCCCATGACCTGTTCCAGGCCCACAGACTCTGCAACTCGACTGATTTCCTTGGATCTTTCCCCACTGGGAATATGCTTCGCCTGTGCAACAAACCGGAGATAGTTCTTAACGCGCATCCATTCATAAAGCGGAACATTCTCCGGGAGATAACCGATTTTCTCACGAATTTTTAACGATTCGTCTCGCGTGTCCATCCCTAGAATACGCGCTACTCCTGCCGAAGCAGGTGAAAAACAGGTGAGAATCCTCATAGTTGTGGTTTTGCCGGCACCATTCGGTCCGAGAAAACCTACAATCTCACCGGATTCTACGCGAAAATTCACGTCCTTTATGGCTGTAAAACTTCCATAATATTTCGTGAGGCCTTCCACTTCAATCATTGGCTATCCTCCTCAGCTTACTGTCAAGAGCTTTCTTTTACTCGGATAAGAGTATTTGTCAAGAGTCCGGATGGTATGTTCCGCTCTTACCGAATCGCATTCAATAATTCATATTCAATTATTCGATCAATAAGTTAGCTCTCATACGCAGGAAATACGTTAACAATTGACCAGCATGTCCTAGCATGATATGGTGATTTTTGACGAAATTCTCGAACAAACGTGAGAGAGGGCGTGGATGATCCCGCAGCATACAACCAGAGTTATTGCAGCCCTTTTTGCAGCGATCGCGCTTTCTCTCCCCGGTATCACATGGGGAGACGAGCGTTTTGACCAGATACAGGCGGAAAATGCATTTTTCCACGGCAGCCATTTGCTTTCCAGAGACAGCATACCCGAATCGATAGAGTCACTCGAAAAGGCTGTCCAACTAGACCCGCAGAACACGAAATATCGCGGTGTGTTGGCAGTGGCGTACAATAATCTCGGGCTCAAGTTATATCGCGAGACAAATCTGAAAGACTCTCTTGCAGCGCTTTCCCGCGCGGTGGACCTGGCTCCGGAAGATAAAGATATGAAGGCGAATTTCGTGCAAATTGCGTTGCAGGCTGCATCGGCTCCACCGGGAAAAATCGAGGTTGATGATAGAATAGAGGCTCTGAAGAAGGTTTCCCAATTGGAACCCGAAAATACTGCGGCCAAGAAGATATTGGCTACTCTGGTCAACAATTCCGGTGTAGTTAAAGGGAAAAGCGGCAGTCATCAGCAAGAAGTCGACCAGTTGGAGCGAGCCAGTTCACTGGATCCGACAAACCCGAAGATCAAGAAGAATCTCGCTGTTGCATATTACAACCTTGCTTTGGAAAAGGGGCAAAAAGGTGCACATCAGGAAGAGGTGGATTTGCTCAAGTCAGCTCTGAAACTTTCTCCTAAGGATCCTCCAATCATTGAAAGTCTGGCGAGGGCTTTATCGAATCTCGCCGTCTTCAAGGGGAAGGAGGGCGACGTTACAGCCCAAATCGCTCTACTCAAGGAATCTTTGGATCTGCTTCCAAACGATGCGGTTACAAAATCGAATCTTGCAGCGGCGTACAACAATTATGCAGTATCCGAAAGCTCCAGTCTGAAGCCGGCAGACCGCATTGCGCTTTTGGAATCGTCTTTGCGCCTCGATGCAGGTAATCAGTCTACGAAATCGAATCTATGTAACCTGCTGGTAGAAAAAGCTGTTTCTGAAGCAAAACTCGGATTCTCTGGAAAGGCTTTGGAATTGCTGGAAAAAGCCATAAAAGTAGACCCAAACGATAAGACGGTTCAGTCTAACCTGGCCGCTGTGTATCATAACGAAGGCCTTAGATTGGGTGAAATGGGCAAGCATGATGAAGAAATACGTATGCTGCAGAAAGCCATGCATGTATTGCCCTCAAGCGCTGAAATAAAAAACGATCTTGCGTTAGCGTACAATGATTACGCAGTTATTTTAGGTAAGAAAGGCGACCACAAACAGGAAGCGGTGTTATTGACAAAAGCAGCCAAGCTCGTGCCGACGAATAAAGTAATTCAGGATAATCTTGCAAAAGCTAAACAAAAGACTTCCGCTACTGATGATAAAAAAGAATCAGCTTCACAAAAAAAGAAGGAAAAACAGGGATAGCGGCGTTTCAGGGAAAAGTGCGATCGCAAGAGACATTGACTTTTTTTCCCTCAGCTAATACAATTAGCCCGCAAATCCTCTCATACCACGGACGCCGGGTTTTTTATGATTGCCAAATTCACCCGCAAAGATTTTCTTGAGGCTCTTTTTGCCCAATACTATAAGGAACACAGGGGGTTCATCCTGGTTAAGAGCGTCAAGCGCGGCGATCCCAAGATGAGTACTCGCTACTTCCCGAATATAGAAATTCTTGCAAAAGAACATTATGGGGAAGAAAGGGACGTCTACTTCGGCATATGCCCCAGAGAACGGATGAAAGCCGAAAAGGAACACATCCATTATCTGGTTGCACTCTGGGCAGACTTAGACATAGGTGCCGAAGGGCATGAAGACAAGAGAATCTTCTATGAAGGTCCCCAGCAAGCTGCGAAAGCGATTCGAAGTTTTCCGAGAGCGCCTTCCATTATTGTTGAATCGGGGAGAGGAGCGCATCTTTATTGGCTCCTGAAGCAGGTTCTTGAAGTCACTGACATAGAGAAAATTGAAAAGGTGCTCCGCACCATAAGCGAACACCTTCAGTGCGATACGGATGTCAACCTGGATACGGTGCTGAGGCTTCCGGAAACGGTCAATACCAAGGTCCCAGGGAAACCCGTCAATTGCGATGTCAAATTCATCAATCCCAATTTCCGGTACACGATTCAGGATTTTGAAAATCTCGGACAGAGGATAGTTGCACCTCCGCAGCCCAAGCCTGCGCCGAAACCGCCCCAGCAGGTATCCGCATCATCCTTTGCGGAAGAAAGTCCGATCGAGCACAGACTCTCCGGGTCAATGGCAGGTGCATCGCTCGAAGATTCTCTCGTGTTGGACGAGACCATCATTGACGAACTCATTGACGATATCTCCATGGCCGCAACAGGAGTAGCCGAAAGCCCTGAACCACCGGGAGAAGAAGAAGAATACGAAGCCGAAGTCGATTCAGATATCATATCTGCCGAACCGGAATCCGAGATCGTCACCACGGTAATTTCCCGAAAACCTGCGGCACATCCTTTAAGCACAACCACGACAAGCAGTATCCTCGAAAAGCTTTCTTCTTCCAGGACAGACGTCGAGATTTTTCTCGTTGGATCCGACATGGTAATCAACGGCATTCTCCTATGGAATGAGAACGGGCTTATCGGTGTTGAATCAGGCAACGATCATTATACTATTCCTCTTTCCAGTATTTCCTTTATACGAAGTAAGGCATAGCTTCCGTATCGACCGTCAGTTCCCCTTTTTACAACCAAATCTGCAGTGAGGTACCATGCTAAACGTCATCTGGCTTTTTCTTTTGGTGGGCTCTGTACTGGTAGCTCTTTTTACCGGAAACATCAGAGAAGTTGTCGCTTCGGTTCCTGAGAGTGCAGAACAGGCATTTAAACTTGCTCTCGGTTTCACGGGAATGATGGCGCTCTGGCTCGGAATCATGCGGATAGCCGATGAAAGCGGATTAGTGCAACTGTTTACCCGGGCAATAGCTCCTGCCCTTCGGTATCTCTTCCCTGATGTGCCCCGGAATCACCCAGCTATGGGAAGCATGGCCGCCAACATGGTGGCTAACATGCTCGGACTCAATAATGCGGCCACACCGCTCGGAATAAAAGCGATGCAGGATCTGGATTCACTGAATGAAGAGAAGGGGACTGCAACAGATGCCATGTGCATGTTTCTCGCGATAAATACCTCGAGTCTCCAGATAATTCCAGCCGGTGCCATAGCCTTGCTGGCCGCGGGAGGGGCTTCGAATCCCACGGCTATCGTGTTCCCCGCAATCTTGGCGACCACAATCTCTACAATTGTGGGGATTACCGCAGCCAAAGTGCTTGCTCGCCTGAGTCGTGACAGGAACGGTCAGGAACGAGGTGCGACGGATGCATGATCTTCCGGATTTTGTGACTTTGGCATCGAATTTTGTGTTCCTCGCGTTCCTGGTAGGCATACCGGTATACGGGTTCTGCAAGGGTGTAAAAGTCTATGAAGTCTTTGTCACCGGAGCGCGGGATGGCTTTGACGTTGCAGTGCGAATCATTCCCTATCTGGTGGCCATCCTGGTCGTTGTGGGAATGTTCAGGGCTTCCGGTGCAATCGACATCATCTCACGGGCACTGCCGGAGTATGCGATTTCTCTCGGGCTCACTCCGGACGTGATCAGCCTGTGTCTCATGAGACCTCTTTCGGGCGGAGCTTCCCTGGGAATGCTGGGAGAGATTATTGCTCACAGGGGTGCTGACTCGTACGAGGCACAGCTTGCCGCGGTCATCACGGGGTGCACTGAGACCACATTGTATGTCGTGGCAGTATATTTCGGGGCAGTATCGGTCACCCGCACGCGCTACGCGGTCCAGGCCGGACTGCTGGCGGATGCAGCAGGTATGTTGGCAGGGGTCGTGGTATGCTGGTTGTTTTTTCGTTGAATTACAAGTTGGAAGGAGTGGCGGAGAGAGAGGGATTCGAACCCTCGGTAAGGCTCTACACCCTACACTCGCTTAGCAGGCGAGCACCTTCGGCCTCTCGGTCATCTCTCCGCTGAGGTCGATCTCCCCAGATTATTGACTCACGCTCCGAATGTCAAGGCTCTTGCGCCGGTTCTCTCACCGATTTTCAGATAATAAGCAGAAACGGAGCAATAATTCCCATGCATTATTTGGCCATTGCCTGAAAACGACCGTCCCCAGGCGGAACGACGGGCTGCACTGTGAATCAGGAGTGGGGTCTCTGTGCCGCTCACATTGGTTTATAAAAGCCATGTGGTAATTATGAGCAATTGCCAGAATTAATGTCCGATTGAGGATAGAAGTATATTGGTGGGTGCCGGCCTCCGTGCCGGCACATCTTCAATATGATCAATGATATCGATAGAATGGACCGGCAGGGACGCCGGCCCCCACTAATATCTTGTATTGGAGCGTGGAGTAAACATCAGAATCTTTGGCATCTCTCTAAGAAGATTTCCGGGTCTCCTGGCTATGAATAGCATTTTACATTCGCGATGCAAACTGCACTGACCTAACTCCGAAGGTCAGTGGCACCCCTGTATCGGGCGCCCCAATGTCAATATCGAGTAGCCACAGACCTGCTCTGTAGGTCCGTGTTACCTCCTGACTGCAAGTCCGTACAAAGCGTCTCGGAATCAGCATTGAGACGCGTGGGTGTATTCTCCGAACACGTTTCTCAGGACATTGCAGATTTCCCCGAGGGTAGCTCGTTCCTTTACGGCTTTGAAAATGGGTGGCATGACGTTCTCAGTGGAACGTGCCGCCTTTTCCAACTCGGACAACGCGGATGCAACTGCCGCGTTATTGCGTTGTTGCCGAATCTGCTGCAGGCGCTCTATCTGTCTCTCCCGTACCGTAGGATCGACCTTGAGGAGACCCGACGGCTGGACGGTTTCAGTCTGGAACCGATTTACCCCCACAATGATGCGGTCCTCGGATTCTATCGCTTTCTGGAATTTATACGCAGATTCATGGATTTCATCTTCTATGAATCCGCATTCGACTGCGCGAACCGCTCCACCCATCTCATCGATCTTCTTAATGTATTCCACCGAGAGTCGTTCTATTTCATCAGTCAGTGCTTCAATGTAGTAGGAACCTGCAAGCGGGTCCACAGAATCTGCAGCGCCGGTTTCGTACCCAATGATCTGCTGGGTTCTCAGGGCAATCTGTACGGACTCCTGGCTTGGTAACGCGAACGCTTCGTCTCTTGAATTTGTGTGCAAAGATTGCGTTCCCCCCAGTACCGCGGAGAGCGCCTGGTACGCAACCCGTACCACGTTGTTTTCAGGCTGCTGAGCAGTCAAGGTGCATCCGGCGGTCTGGGTGTGGAATCTGAGCATCATTGCACGGGGATTCGTTGCGTTGAAACGTTCCTTCATGATTCTTGCCCATAGCCGTCGAGCTGCCCGAAATTTCGCGATTTCCTCAAGAAAATCCTGGTGCGCGTTGAAAAAGAAGCTCAATCGTTCGCCGAAGCTGTTCACGTCAAGGCCTGCATCTATCGCAGCTTGAACGTACGCGATCCCGTTTGCCAACGTAAACGCGACTTCCTGGACTGCAGTGGAGCCTGCCTCACGAATGTGATAGCCGCTGATGCTGATGGTATTCCACTGCGGTACGTGTTGATTACAGTATCCGAATATATCGGTGATGATGCGCATGGACGGTTTCGGAGGAAAAATGTACGTACCTCTGGCGGGGTATTCTTTCAGAATATCGTTCTGGATCGTCCCGCGCAGTTTGGCTGGATCTGCGCCTTGCTCTTCCGCTGTTCCGATGTACATCGCGAGCAGAATAGCAGCAGGGGAATTGATCGTCATCGAGGTGCTTACAGCGGCCAGGTCTATTCCGTCGAAAAGCCGTTTCATGTCTTCGATAGTATCGATCGCAACGCCGACTTTGCCCACTTCACCGGCTGAAATTTCCATGTCTGAATCATAGCCGATTTGAGTCGGGAGATCGAAGGCAACGGACAGGCCTGTCTGACCCTGGGAAATCAGGTACTTGAAGCGTTCGTTGGTCTCTTCAGCACTTCCGAATCCGGCATATTGTCTCATGGTCCAGAAGCGTCCGCGATACATATTGGGTTGAACCCCGCGGGTGAACGGATAGCTTCCCGGCACCCCCAGGTTGGATTCCGGATCGAATTCGTCCGCATCCCAAGGCCAGTACGCACGCTTTACAGGCAATTCCGAAACGGTACGAAATTCTTCTCGGCGTTCCGGGCGTTTCTTGAGAGTCTCGCCGAATTTTGCCTCCCAGTTCAGCACTTTTTGCTTAAATTCTTCGGACACGATGCACCTCCAAAACGCTGAGAATCAAACCCTGGAAAGGATTCTATTAGATTTTGGTATCAAAAGAAGTGTGCAGCAGAACACTGTGATCAAGGGCAATCGCACCATTCGAGCGCCTCTTCTCGTCGGTAGTTCGCTTAACTCACCACATCCTATGCTTACGCTGACTCTCGCCTGTAGACAAGCCCTGAATACAGCATCTTGAAAGATGGTCGGCATTTCCAACCGGTAACTGGCATAGGCGCTAACTTAGCGCTTCTTTGGTCGTTTGTTCCGAAGGAACAACTGACAATAGGCCAGCGATTCATCGCCGGATAAGGAAAAATCTGATGATTTTCAAGTCCCGGAGGGACGGCTGAAATTCCCGGCAATGAATTACCGGGCTATTTTCTTCAGTCCCTGCGGGACCAAGAATCGCAGAAAAATTAGCGCCCATGGCGGTAACTGGCAAGATCAAGGATTCGAGTAAATTCGTTATTCTTTTTCTTGTTTTTCCCGGAGTTTCCGTTCGACTTTGCAGGAAATACCTTTTCCTTCGAGACCGGTTTCAAAGCACCCCCCGCACGAAATACATAAAGCAGGCTCTGTGTCTCCGTCCATCCATCGTCTGATAAGGTGAGGTTCACGAATGAATGGTCTCGACAGAGCAACGTAATCCGCTTTTCGATCTTCTACAATTTTGGTTGCCGTGCTCAAGGAACGTATCCCCCCGACTGCAATCACAGGCACAGGAACGGATTGTTTAATATACAGGGCGAGATCTGCCAAATACGCCTCATCTTCAGGAATCCTCTTTACTTTACGAATAGGTGCCAGATCCTTTGGAGATGCAGCGCTTCCTGCACTGACTTCAATTGCATCGATTCCGTCTTCAGCAAGGCGTCTCGCCACTTGAACGCTTTCTTCGGGCAGCAGCCCGTTTTCTGCAAAGTCGTGGACACCCAGCTTTATCAGAACCGGAAAATCATCCCCGACAGCACCCCGGACCGCCTCAAGAACCTCAGCCAGGAATCGGTAACGGTTCTTTATGCTTCCGCCGTACGCATCGGTTCGTTTGTTCCATATCGGTGACAGAAATTGATTTATCTGATAACCGTGGGCACCGTGTAATTGGACGCCGTCGAATCCGGCCTTTTTGGCTCTGAGCGCCGCAGCGGCATATGCTTCCAACAAGGATAGGATTTCCGACTTCCCTACTTCCTTGGGAATGTTGCCGGTAACTGGATCGGGAACGGCAGACGGTCCCCAGATTTCTTCACCGTTCCGAAATGCTTTCGGATTTGCCCGAACACCGGTATGAACTATTTGAGGTATTATTCTCCCGCCCTCAGCGTGCACGGCTTCGGCGATTCGGGTGAGTCCTTCGATTTGACCGTCCTCGTAGTTACCGATCATGAAAGGAAGCTGCGAGCCGTTGGTCATGACGTACATGTACCCGCTTATTATCAGCCCGATTCGTCCTGCACCCAGCTCACGGTAACGTTGGACGGCCCTATCTGTAACGTATCCTTTTTCATCTCCCAAACCGGTCCATGTAGCGGATCGTACTGAACGGTTTGGAAGTTCGAGTGACTTTATCCACGTATTCTCAAAGAAAACCGACATAGAAATCCACCGGAGGCATAACAGAAATCGCTATGCAGAATAGGAAGAGAAAGAGATTCCTGGAGCGGGGCAGAGAGTCTCCCCGTTCCGGGAGTATCGAGCGGTGAGGGGCCAGGCTCCGAATGAACGGAGCCTGGGCGAATATTAGCCCAAGACAACCAGAACGTCTCCAACTTGATAAGAGTCGCCCACTTTGGCCTTGATTTCCTTAACTGTGCCGCCTTCAGTCGCCACCACCGGCAGTTCCATTTTCATTGCTTCAATAATGACCAGTTCGTCGTCTTCCGATACCGAATCGCCCACTGCAACTTTGAGATCGATTACTTTGCCGTTCATCGGCATGGTGATATCAGCCATACATACCTCCTGAAGCATTTGAGTCCATTTCTTATGGCACACAAAACAAAAAAAAACCATCTGCACGGCCAAATCGCAATGGTCGCGCTTTAGTTTCTCTAACGAAATGCTAGTCGGAACCGAACCCGAGTGTGCTGCGTGACTACCGGTTCTTCTCGAACAAAAAGCCGAATCAGGATCAGTGAGATTCGCCGGTCGGTTGGCACAATTCCATTAGGATGCCGTGAGTTCCCTTGGGATGCATGAAAGCAATACTCATCCCGTGAGCGCCCTGACGAGGGGTCTCGTCAATGAGTTTCACACCCTTGGATTTCAGTTCTTCCACAGCAGCATGGATATCTTCAACTTCGAACGCGATATGATGTATGCCTTCGCCATTCTTGTCCAAATATTTCTTTATGGCAGAGGTCCCTGACGTGTCCTGCAACAGTTCGATAGAACTATCTCCCACGGGAAGAAACCCAATTTTCATCCCCTGGAAGTCCTCAGTATGGGTAATCTCCAGCGGGAGACCCTGGGTGAAAAACTTCACTGCGGAATCCAAGTCGTTCACCGCGATCCCAAGGTGTGCAATTCGCTTAATTTTCATAACGCGCCCTTGTTTAGCGTGAGTTGCGTCAGTCTGACGATGAATCGCCGGACGATGAATCGCTGGAAGAGGAACTCGTCGGGGGAGCGGGACAGCTTGAACCCTTCCGAGCGTAATCGGTAACGTACCAGCCGCTTCCTTTGAGCACAAATGAAGAATGCGAAATTAAACGACAAGCTTTGCCTCCGCAATCGGAGCACTTGTCAACGGCAGGTTCGGAAATGCTTTGCCATCGTTCGAATTCCTTACCGCATTTGTCGCATTTGTACTCGTAGATAGGCATTTAGGTCCTCCCTATGCTTTGGATATGTTGATTGTCTTTGCATCGATGTTTGATTCATATAATGCAATAATATAATCCGTATTGGTCACGCCGGCAAGTATTTCGGACGTGATTCCATGAACAGTTGTCTCTTCCCGGTGTGCGCTGTCTTGGGACGCAAAAAAATCGACGTCGAATCTTCTGAAACGAACAATATGGGTCAGTTCATGGGTCAGGATGAAGAGCCCCAGAGTCCAGAGGTCGTGTTGACACGATCTCAACAGAGCGAGAAGAATGTTGGGGTCCTGAAGAACTATCCCGTATTTTTCGATTCTTGGAACCGTCGGCTTGATAACCGGGGTACGGTATCGGATTACATTTGCAAAAGCATCAGTCTCATGCAGCGAGCAATCCACTTCCCTGCGGGTAAAAATCCCGTAAGGATGCAGTTTCCACTCGTCCTCGGTCAGGCCGAAGTACCGCACTGTCAGTTTCTCGGCCAAGGAGGCCGCTCTACTGAGAGTCGTAAGATCGGACCTTGTGAAGAAACCCGCTGCTTTCATATGCGCGATCTATTTGTTTTTGTGACGTTGTCGGGCTCGCAGCTTCTTATGTTTATGCTTCCGCATTTTCTTCCGTCTTTTCTTGATTATGCTCCCCATTAACACCTCTCGAGCAGTTGTGAAGAGTATATTAGTAGCACGTGAAGAGCGCAGTGTCAATAAGACAAATGCAAAGCATCGAAACAAAACCTTGACTGTCTACGTTCATATGACTTCGTTCATGTTCCCGTGTTCCCGAGAAGACAATAGTTTCGAGGTTCAGGCGAAGGGAAGGGAATAGCGCATCTCATGTGTTGTGAGCGCGCCGGGTCTCTTAAATGAAAGGCTCGGCTACCTCAAGAGGGTACATTCACCGGAATGCAAAAATTGTCCCGACGGATATGAGGTTTTTTCTCATTGTGGTAGCATGAGGAACGATACATTGCTGCGAATCGTCTGCTTGGAGAGCAACTCTTTCCTTTGGTTACGCATAATTAATCCGATGTACGTTAATGATGACGGATAGTTGTCAAAAAGTGGCCAAATGGTATATGATACAACTAGGGGCGACATGTCGTGAAGAAAAAGAAAACTGTTTCAGCTTCTCTTGTGGTACATGACATTCAAATCGGCATTTCCAATGCTGAATTGATGCAGAAATACCAATTGTCCGAACGTGAGCTGAAAAAAGTATTCGACAAACTGTTTGACTTGGGGCGGATTTCTCAACAGGTATTGGATGAAAGAAAAAGTGGCGGAGTGGAAACTCCGATCCTGTTGACTCATGCGGAATTGCATCAGGATGGGAATCCTGACCCGGAGCACCCCGTAACGCCAGAGATATCCGATCCGGTAAATGCATCTCATAGTGTCGAACCCGCCGCACACCAAAGCAAACCGGAAGAACAGGAGAACCTGGACCACGAGACCCTGCAATCCATTCAGCATCCCGGTCAGCGGGAATCCTTCGCTCGCAGGTTCATGGGGCTCGCGAAGAGAGTGGCGGTGATAGCGATCGTGTTTTCCCTTGTGGGGGCAATGAGCGGATCGAATGCGAAGAACGATGGAGCAAATGTTTCCTCTGGCAGTTGGCTGAACGACCTGTATCAGTCTATTCGATCTCACCCTTTCCTTGAATCTTCTCCAACAATGAAAACGCAGGATATTTCGGAGCCCGAAAGGGAGGAGCCTCTGGATTATCCCGTACAGCGCGTCAGAAAGGATGCTACGGCCAAAGAGATTCTCGAGACCATGATAAAGTTGGAAGTACTCCTGGAGGATGCAAAGCCGAGCGACTATTGCACGACCACGGAATATTTCCTCAGGTCCTCTTCTCCCAATATACGATTGGCCCTCAAGAATTTCCTCTATGAGGAGTATGGATGCGGCATCCCTATAGAAGACATGGAAACCGTACGGCACATAGTGAATGACGTTGTGAAGCACAGGTTGGCACTGCAGAAGTCTTCCTCATTGGCCACAGCAACGGGAGAATCTCAGGACGAATCGCTTAAACCGGCAAACCTGCCAAGCCGGTCTGAAAAGTGGCTGCAAGGAGAGGCGTTTCTGGAAAGACTCAGTTTGTTGAATAAAGATACTCCTACCTGCACGAATGCCGTTAAAGGTTTATTCCAATTCGTAAACGCCACGATAGATGAAGCTGTCCACGAACGTGACAGATACGAGGCAAGATCCTTCAAGGACGCAGCTTCTCAGATAGAACGATAAAATCCTGCCGGACCATCTCCTCTAAATCGGTTAATTTTGGACGTATCTCACTTGTAGGTTTGAATTAAGAATTTTCGGTCCTTTATAGCGATTATCACCAAAATTCTGACGTTCATCCCATGCTCCAATACAAGATGTTAGGGGGACCGGCGTCTCGAGGCTGTCTTAAAAGTCAGAATTTATCCCCAGATCGTGCCACGAATTTATCTTCATCTTCCCGGACTGATTGTAGGGGCGGACCTGTGTGTCCGCCCAAAGAGGGCAGACGCATTGGTCTGCCCCTACCGGGATGGTGAATCGTGGCACGATTCTTTGTGGATTCGAGAATTTGAGACAGTCTCTCTCTGTCGGTCCATTCTAGTGATATCATCTAATATATTTAGGATGTGCCGGCACGGAGGCACGGCACCTACCAATTTTCCTATTTTTGATCGGACGCCAATTTTGGCAACTGCCCTAATATGCAGTCTTTCAATCTCGAACAATTCTCCGAAACTTCTCAAAACACCCGTCAGCCATCGTTTATCTCATCGAGAACACCTGTGAATCCTTTCAGTTGCGCATGCATCTAGCTAACAGAGGTTACAAAATGCAGATAAAGGTGAATGGCTATGAGATACAGTTTAATAATGCGATTCATGGTGCTTGGAGTGGTACTCGGAATGTTTGCAGTTTCTTCAGGCGCTAATGCGAACGATCTTGGAAATGCCAGCGGTCTCGTGTTCACTCCGGGAAAAGGCTATTCCTGGCCGGCAATGGGCGGGCCCGTGACCCGATACATGTACGATGCCGCGGGACGAAGCCACCTTGTCGAGGTGGACCCGTTTACGTTGGAAGTGAGGCGGTCCCCCGTCGATCCCAACAGACTCGAAGGATACAGTGCAAATATTCTGGAACGATAGCTTTCAACTTCCGGGGGGGAGACCGGTCGGAGCAACATGACTCTCCGGCCGGTTTTCATTTGATTTGAGTGCCATGGCTAGAAACTACTGCTGTACCCCCGTGATTTCTTCCCGGAAGTAGCCCTGTCAAACTCGCGCCAGTACTGACGTTCGCAATTCTGTTTGCATTCGAAACACGTTCCAAACAATCCGTAATGACAGCCGCAGGATGCATAGCACGCGTTAATATCGAAATTAGAAACGCCTGGTATACCCGGTGTATCTGCCGCGAGGACTGTGGCGCCTCCAACCGGTATCGCAATGAGGGTTATCGCTATCAGAGGGATTAGTATATTCATGAGCATGATCCTTTCTAAAGCATTTGTTGAAAGAGTAATTATGGGGTTGGCGTAGAGCAAGGAATGACTACACATTCGTGCAATCGTGTCGGTCAATTTTCTAGAGACTCACAACTTTCATCTGACAGGAACGCTGACGGTAGTATCCATCGCCGAAATTCCAAGAGATCCGGATGGCAACATCTTTGAAAGTCGTTGGCCGTCTCTCATGAAGACCACAGATACCTGACCTATTTCAGCCGTCTTCTTTACCGTAATAGCCGAAAGCTTTTCGATTGTAATATCCGTCTCTGAACCGTACTCGACGATCACGTCACCCCTTTGCATGCCGGCATCTCTGGCGCTGGATTCCGAAGCAAATGACAGAATCGAGACTCCTTTGCTTTTCACCAACGCCGGATATAGGTCCAAGTCGTGGAATGCTTGCCGTCTATACTTCAAGACAGTCATAAAGTAGATAAAGATCAAGAACGTGCTTAATGCTCTTAAGGGAATACGGATTTGCTCGTGTGATGTATCCAGCAGCCAACTGAACCAATCCACCAGGTTTGCAGGCGGAAAACCAATGAAGCAAAAAGTGGCGAATACCATGACGATAAACCCCAGCCACTCGAATCTGGTAAAACCGTATTCTTTCTTGGGTTGTTCCACCTTTGTATCCTGATGGGCATGAAGGGCGTGGAATGGTGAATACAAAGCACATTCTCCACGCGAAGATTGCCACGTCGCTGTGCTCCTCGCAATGACAAATGTTGATTGTTCCACTGAATGGTTGATTCGTATGCTTTAGTGCGTGTGCCCCAAAATTGTGCAAGCAAGGACGTCGGCACCATCAGGAAAGTCGGCCGGAAATCCCCCAGTGAGGCCAGATTTTTATCAAACCACAAAAATCCCCCTGAATCCCCCTTTAGAAAAGGGGGACTTCTAAATTTGTTGTAGCAGTTATTGAGAGTCTTGACGGAATCCAATGCCTGCAATGGGAAGAATCAGTAGCGCCGGCGTCCCTGCCGGCGAGAACTGATTGATTTGTTTGGTGAATTGTTCACCGGCACGGAGGCCGGTGCTACCAATTGCTGGGAGTTGTTCTTCACAATCCGTGATTACTTTCGAGAATCGGAGTAGGAGGAAAAGCATCTTTTTGAGAGTGATTCGCCGAGCCCTTTGCAAGAATTGTGACATGAGACAAAGCACTCGTTTTTCGCAGAAAAACGAGTGCTTTGTCTCAGTGTTAAAAGTTTTTGGAAGGGTTTGGGGAACCTTTTTTCAAAAAGGTTCCCCAATTCTTACTCCTACGCACTCCTACGCAGCTTTATCGAATGCGAGTTGATTTCCATCCACTTTAGCAACAATGGTGTCGCCGGGTTGGAATCGTCCTTTCAGGAGATCCAGTGACAGCCTGTTCTCGATTAACCGCTGAATGGCACGTTTCAATGGCCGAGCCCCGTATGCAGGGTCGAATCCCTCGGAAGACAGCAGTTCCCGTGCTCCGTCGTCCAACACCAGGTGAAGCTTGCTTTCTGCAAGTCTTTTGTTGAGGCGATTCATCTGGATATCCACGATCTTCTTGATCTGGTCCTTCGTGAGCGCATGGAAGATGATAATGTCGTCGAGCCGATTGAGGAACTCAGGCTTAAAGTGCGCTCTCAGAGCATCCATCACCCGTTGACGCATCCGCTCTTCGCTTACTCCCGCAAGCTCCCGGATTTCGCTGGAACCGATATTGGACGTCATGATGATGATGGTGTTCTTGAAATCAACCGTTCGGCCCTTGCCATCGGTGAGCCTGCCGTCATCGAGAATCTGGAGCAACGCATTGAACACCTCCGGATGCGCTTTTTCGATTTCGTCGAACAACACGACTGAATAGGGGCGTCTCCGTACTGCTTCCGTGAGGTACCCTCCTTCCTCGTACCCGACATACCCGGGAGGCGCTCCTATGAGCCGCGCGACTGAATGCCGCTCCATGTACTCGGACATGTCCACCCGGACAATGGCCTGCTCGTCGTCAAAGAGGAATTCCGCGAGCGCCCGGGCCAGCTCTGTCTTGCCCACGCCGGTCGGACCGAGAAAAATGAACGATCCGATGGGACGATTCGGGTCGTGCAAACCGGATCGTGCACGGCGAACCGCATCCGATACAGCTACGATAGCTTCAGGCTGTCCCACGACACGCTGGGAAAGCCGCTCCTCCATTTTGAGCAGCTTGTCCAATTCGCCTTCCAGCATCTTGGAGACAGGAATCCCCGTCCACTTGGCCACGACCTCCGCGACATCTTCGGGGCCGACTTCTTCTTTGAGGAGGCCTCCGCCTTTTTGAAGATTTTCCAATTCCTCGTTCTTGGCAGCAATATCCTTTTCGAGCGAGATGATCATCCCGTACTTCAGTTCCGCAGCTTTGGACAGATTCCCTTCTCGCTCCGCCTTCACAGCATCGACTTTTGCTCGCTCCAGTCGCTCTTTCAGTTCACGAATTCCGGAGATGATCTTCTTCTCTTTCTGCCATTCTTCTTTCAGAGCATTGGATTCGTCGGCGAGACGCTCGATCTCGAATTTTACCTTTTGCAGCCGTTCTTTGCTGGCCGGATCGGATTCTTTAGTGAGCGCCTGTTCTTCGATCTGGAGCTGAATGATCCTTCTCTCGATTGTATCGATCTCCGTCGGCATGGAATCGATTTCGATTCTGAGCCGGGAAGAAGCCTCGTCAATCAGGTCCACAGCCTTGTCCGGGAGAAACCGATCCGTAATGTATCGATGGGAAAGGGTGGCTGCCGCAATAATCGCCGCGTCCTGAATCCTCACACCGTGATGAAGTTCATAGCGCTCCTTGAGGCCGCGCAATATGGAAATGGTATCCTCGACAGAAGGCTCGGCAACGTAAATAGGCTGAAATCTGCGCTCGAGAGCCTTATCCTTCTCAATGTATTTCCGATATTCTTCGACTGTGGTTGCACCGATTGCCCTGAGCTCTCCCCGTGCAAGAGGCGGCTTCAACATATTGGAGGCGTCCACTGCACCTTCTGCCGCTCCAGCTCCTACCAGCGTGTGCATTTCATCGATGAACAGGATTATCTCACCGGATGCTCCGGTGATCTCTTTCAAAACGGCTTTCAGCCTGTCTTCAAATTCACCTCGATATTTGGCTCCGGCTATCAACTGACCGAGATCGAGTGCGAGTACCCGTTTTCCCTTGAGGCTTTCCGGAATATCACCCGAAATTATGCGTGAAGCGAGTCCCTCAACAATGGCAGTCTTTCCCACTCCAGGATCGCCGATCAACACCGGATTATTCTTTGTCCTGCGGGAGAGCACCTGAATAATGCGCCTGATTTCTTCATCACGTCCTATCACCGGATCGAGCTTTCCTTTGCGGGCGAGCTCGGTCAAATCTTTGGTAAATCGTTTCAGTGCCTGATACTTTTCTTCGGGTGATTGATCGGTAACCCGCTGCGTCCCTCGAATATCCGTCAGAACAACGTATATTTTGTCTTTGGTCACTCCACGGGATGTCAATATCTTGCCCGCTTGCGTTCCGGAAGACTCGGCAATCGCGATCAACATATGTTCCACGGAGAGATACTCGTCCTTGAGTTGTTCCATTTCCTTGAACGCTTTTTCAAGGACCTCCCGAAGCTGATTCGAGAAATACCGATCCGCGGTCGTGGTCCCGCTTTGGGTAGGCAGCCGTTCCACAGCCTTCAGGGTTTCGTTTCGAATCCTGTCCAGATCGGTTCCGAGCTTTTTTACTATTTCGACCGGTAACCCTTCCTCATCGGATAAAAGAGCGAGCAACAGGTGTTCGACCTCCACTTGCGGATTGCCCCTATTCGCTGCTGTATTCTGTGCAAGCTCCAGGGCTTCCTGGGATTTGAGCGTGAATTTGTCTGCTCGCATGGTATTCTCCTTACATTTTAAATACTTCAGCTCTTCAGCTCGATGATGATTGCAGTCCCTGTGGAGCTTTTACAGTTGACCCGAATACTACTGAAGGGGAGTAACACAAAAGAGAGAGGCGATTCTTTCCAGGTCACTGCTCCGGGTGGCATCTCGAATCAACCAGCATGCATAATACCAATTTGCTTTCAAAGTTGGGGCAAATCCCCTCTAACTCCCCTTTATTAAAGGGGGGAATAGGGGGATTTTGAATGCAAATTGGCATAATGCCTTTTTTCGCAACTGGCTCCCTGCAATCATACATGCCTGAAACGACGGAGAGATATCCTCCCTCCGTATATTCCCGGTGATAAACAAATGTGTATTGATGCGAGTTCGTCAAGTGCGCTTTGCCAGTCTTGAAACATGATTTACAGAATGGGCCGGGACAAAACAGAACATTTCGTACTGTCCCGTGCGCGTCCGAAATTTTGGCCACTCCAGACGTAACTGTTGAAAATAGATAAAACAACGGCTATTCTAAACAAGTTCTTAACTCTGAGCCCCGCATTATTTGCTGAGAAAGTTGCATGCACGTACCTGCGAGGTTGATGTAATGTACCGCATCCAGGAAGCACACATCTCACGTTGATGTGTGCGAATCGTCTGTTGTTCTTGTGGGTGTCAGAAACCGTTCCGAAGGAGCACTTTACATGGAAATCCTGAACTGGAAAAAAATAGAGAAGATACAGTTGAATCCCAGCATCACCCGACAGATGTTTTGGGGTGAAAAGCTCATGGTTACTCATTTTTCTCTCGATCCTGGAACTGCGCTTCCAACCCACGAACACGAATCCGAACAGATAACCATGGTTCAGGAGGGCTCGGTTACCCTGATTTTTCCGGACGAAGAGATCACGTTACAGGCAGGTGACATGCTGGTCATACCCGGGTTCAAGCCTCATGGTGTGGTAGTGGGCCCTGAGGGATGCAGGGTGATCGATCTGTTCTCGCCCATTCGCCAGGATTTCATTGAAGGCGCTGCCACTTATTTTGTACAGCCCGAGCATGACGAAAAAGAACCGTACAGGAAATTGTACGGATTCTTGAGGGGTGCAGGAATAAAGGCAACTCTCGAAGAAATGTTCGAATATCCGTTGGATATCCTTGCCCGTTACGCATATGATCGTGAATGCATAACTATGGGCCAACTTCGTCAGATACTCGGTTTGGACAAGGCTCAGGCCAAGGCCCTGCTTCGTCAGTGGAAACATGGTGACGATCACAGTGAATCAAGTTACAAGCGTAAACTGGAAAGACTCGTGATTGTCCCTGAAGGGCTGCCGCTGTCCACCAAAAGTGAGAAAGAAAAGTAAACCCAACTTGTGACACGATTATTTTTACTGAAGAATCGTAGGACAACATGATCGAGAACGCAAAAGTCGCAAAAATCAAGTCGGCCGTGCGGAGTAATTTCGACAAGAGTCCGTCCTTTTACGAATCTTTCGAGCAGAAGCACGGTTTCTTCAGATCGCTCAATCGCACGCTCATAAGCCGTATGAGCCTATCGGCGGTTGCCGATGTCCTTGACGTCGGATGCGGAACCGGCGCCAGTTGCAGGCAAATCGCCGATTATCTGCCCCAGGGGCGAGTGTGGGGCCTGGACAATTCTCCGGCAATGCTTGAAACAGCGAGGGAACTTTCCGGAGGGAATTCCAGGATTATTTACGTAGAGGGGGATGCAGGAAGACTCGACGAATATTTCGATTTTACTTTTGATGCAGTGATTTACAGCGCTTCTATTTTTCTGATCCCGGACTACGAACGAAGTCTCAAATGTGCAGCAAAGCTTCTCAAACCCGGAGGCAGTCTCGGGCTCACGTTCATGGACGGTGTATACGATCCGAAGCAGCGCAATCTTTTCGAACTTGCAGAGAAAACGGCAAAACAGGGTGTGAGTCTCCGCAAGCCTGTGGATCAGGGCAAGTTCGAGCAGTTTTTTGCCGGAATGTTTCCAGCGTACCGATTGTGGAATGAAGATTTTCAACTATCCGAGGCGGTGCTGAAGGAGTTTTTCTCCGTACCCGCCATGTCCGCAGGTCTGTTTCCGGGAAAAGACTATTCCGAGCGGGTAAGAAGTATCGAAAGCCTATTCCAACACATGCCCCGTTGCCGGTTCCTTTTCCGGTGGCGTCTGATGGTCGGCGAATTGACGGGCAATTAGTGTGTTATCTTGGGCGCCTCGAAAGGATAGTAAGCGAAATTGGGATTCAGAAAATGCTGTTGCACGGCATAGTTCGGCGCGTGCTTCTTCTTGTCCGGTCGAAGCTCCAGGACTCTGTACAGAAACGAAATGAGACGTTCGAAACTCTCCTGGATGATGGGTCTCATATATCTGTTTTCTGTACGTAAATCGTAATACACATTGAACATGTGCTTCTGGCCGGGGTATATGTATGCCTCGTAGTATTTGGCATTCGTGTGCAACTCCGCGGCCAGCTTTTTCGCGTATTTCACTTCATACACGTCGTCGTCTTCCCCGTGAAAAATCAGCACGGGCGGTAACTTGAGCACATCGTACGGCATGACCCACGGAGATCCTCCGTAGTTCCACACGATGGCTTTGATGCGGGGGTCTCTACAGGCGTACGTGAGCGCTGCATTTGCCGGCTGGGAAAAACCTGAAATCACGATCCTGGTCGGGTCTGTAAAAGGCGAATAGCACAGGTAATCCACTGCGGCTTTGATCGAATTCAGATACCATTCGTGGCTGACAGCTAACCGTGCGGCAACTACGCCCTGATTTATGCTTCCCTTGAGGTATCCTGCGCCGCGATCCCATGAATACGCATCAGGAACCAGGTTCTCAGGATAATTGGACGGGTCCATGAGAATAACGGCAAAATTGCGCTCGGCAAGATGCCGGCAATGATCCTGGTACTGAAGAATATGCTGCGATCCCACTCCCACACCACAGATAATTCCGGGAATGCGTCCCTTTACTCCGTAGCTGGGGAGGAAGAGAAAAGCCGGAAGAACTTTTCCGTCCTTCAGAGGAATGCCGATCCTGAATGTTTGACTAAGCCCGATTGTCGGCCACAAAATGGCTGTAATCACCACGACAAAAAGCACAGACAGAAATCTGGCGGGAACTCGCAAATCCATACTCCTCAATAAATAAGAAAATGATCGGTAAAGCTATCACCCGCTGCCGGGGAAGTCAACCAATTTCATAATGTTTGAGGTAATTATCCGGTTATGTAAGGGAATTTACTGGCCTGAGTCACGGATACGTGATCGGTACAGGTATGACGCACTGCGACGCCTCTCTGCTGAATCGCATCTCATCCCAGTGAACAAAACATAACGATTGTCATTGCGAGGAGCGGAGCAACGAAGCAATCTCCTGACCATCATAGTCGAGATCGCTCGGTTGTCGGGCTCCTTTGTACCGACTTCAGAGTTTGACCATCCATCGGATGGACCTGGTGGGATCTTCTTCAAGGATTTGTGGCCAGCATTTGACTTACAGCCAAACGTCAGGAGATTGCCACGAGCTTCGCCCTCGCAATGACAGCCATCAAGTCTTGTTCGCTGACCTAAGAATCAGCCCGGGCGAGAACCGATACAAGAAAGAAGTTTTCCAGACGTTTCGTCACTTCGCTCCCTCAACGGAATCTAATTTCATTGAACAAACTAACGATTGTCATTGCGAGGAGCGGAGCGACGTGGCAATCTCCTGACCAGAACGAAGAGATAGCTCGGCTGCAAGGCTCAAGTGGGACTGCCTGTTAGAGCTCCTCATACAAATCCAGCCAGTCAGGATTCATGTCTTCTATGAGATCAATCTTTTTCTGCCGAGGACCTGCCTTAATTTGTTTCTCTCGTGCAATTGCCGCCCGGACGTCATCAGTGAATTCGTAGAAGACTAGTTTTTCGATGTTGTACAGTTTCGTGAATCCTTTTGATAGCTTCTCACGGTGTTGGTGGACGCGCTTTTTCAGGTCACGCGTTATTCCTGTATACAAAACAGTGTTGTATCGGTTAGTTAAGATGTAGATGCAATATTGTCTTTGCATGACGTATTAGAATGAATGTGCGGAAATCATCGATTCGTAGCCATGGATCAGGAGATTGCCACAGGCTCCGCCCCCAGTTTCGTCGTTTGACCTCTGAAAAACACTGTCAATTATCTATTCGTCCGGGCTTTGAGAACTGCGGCTCGAAAATCAGCGAATGAGGTTCGCATAAAAGAGTTAAAGAATCGCTCGTAACCGATTGTCCCGGAATGAGGCGGGATAGTATGATCGCGATCCTTTGGGATACGTCTGTACGGCTCACCCGTAGTAAAAAGGAAATGCTTCGGTGTAGCCAGTCGTGCCGGGACCATGTACATCCATTGACTGGAATACGCTACCATCATCATACGATGTTTCCGGTCCGCTGCATCCTTGTCCAGTTTCATGTGGAGCACGGGAATATTGCTATCGGGAAACGCATTGATCCGCCATCCGAAGGTATAGAAGAAACCAGAGCTGTTATATAAAGGATATTCAAATAAGTCCGGTTTAAGACCTGCGCGAGCTGCACCTTCGACAGCCAGAAAATTCACTGAATCGTGATCCGGATGCCCTCCTTCGTAGGCAATCGAAAACACCACATCCGGCTTGATTGTTCGCATGAGTTCAGTCATAGCTGCGGTTGCTTCAGACAATTTGGAAACCAGGGAGAGATCGGAAAAATGCAAGAAGTGCACGTGGGATTGGTCCAGGCCAAGGATATCCATGGCGTGGTGGACCTCTGCTTCTCTTTTTTTGCCTTGACCGAAGTAATCTCCTGAAGTGGCCCATACACAATGGACATTTGCCCCTTTGCGTACGAGCATTCTCATTGTGCCTGCGATTCCCACGTCATCATCCGGATGCGCAAATGTGAATAGATACGTCTTTGACGCATTCAACTCCATAGGAGTATTCATGTTGCTCATTGCTACTCCTGTCCCATGGGCAAACGTGTTGCTTGTGCACAAAAGAATAATGAAAAGAAGAGTTCGTATCAATGTATCAGGTGCAGTCTGCCGCTCTCGGGGGTTGCCGTCGGCTGGTGATGTGAGTAGATGTCATCAAGGAATGCCTCTTTGCAGGATAGACACAAAATAAATACATCGTCTTCGTAAACCTGACGTTTCAATTCCTCATCCGACGACGTTTCAATTTCCGCCATGATCTGTTCCAGTTCATGTTCCGGACTGACCGGTTCACGTTCGGGCAGTACTTCATCGAATATTGAGCGGATACGTACCGCTACGTGATACTTTGTACATCCTTCCGGCAACAGGCAACCGCATCGGTGGCAATACATGACGCTCATTCGTTGACAGAGCCTCCATGTAAGATTATAAGAAAAAGAGCTTCATCACGCCACAAAAAACCACAGGAGATCCCATGCACTTCCCTGAATACAGAGCCAGAAGGCTCAGACGTACGGAAACTTTGCGCAGTATGGTGCGGGAAGTTCACCTGAACGTACAGGATTTCATCCTGCCCTATTTCGTGCATCACGGGAAGGGTATCAAGACTCCGCTTCCCAGCATGCCCGGCCATTTTCAACTCTCCGCTGAGTTGCTCGTAAAAGAATTGCGCGAACCGGTGGACCGGGGCATTCCTGCAGTGCTGTTGTTCGGAATTCCGGAAACAAAGGATTCTGCAGCATCCGGTGCGCACGCAAAAAACGGTGTCGTACAACAGGCAATCCGAAGGATAAAAGATGCGTACCCCGACCTTGTGGTGATCACGGATGTGTGCCTGTGCGAGTACACTGACCATGGACATTGTGGCGTAATCCGCAACAATGACGTGGACAACGACCCCACGTTGGATCTTCTGGCGAAAACAGCTCTATCACACGCATATGCCGGAGCGGATATTGTCGCTCCCAGCGATATGATGGACGGGAGGGTTGCCGCAATCAGAGAATCACTGGACGAAAGCGGATTTGAATGGCTCCCCATCATGGCGTATTCCGCAAAATATGCATCCGGATTCTACGGACCCTTTAGAGAGGCAGCCCAATCCGCCCCCCAATTCGGTGACCGCCGCTCGTATCAAATGGACCCTGCCAACACGGACGAAGCGCTTCGGGAAGTGTCTATGGATGTTGAAGAAGGCGCAGATCTCATCATGGTGAAACCCGCGCTCCCGTACCTCGATGTTATCTGGCGGGTTCGTAATGCTTTCGATCTGCCGCTCGTCGCCTACAACGTGAGTGGTGAATTTGCCATGATAAAAGCAGCCGCCCAAAATGGCTGGATCGATGGAGATCGCTGCATGATGGAAGCGCTCACGTCCATCAGAAGAGCAGGAGCGGATCTGATAATTTCGTACCATGCCCTTGAAGCTGCCCGCATCCTGCAGGACGGCACCAAGGCTTCGAGGAAGAAGTGAATCGTTTTGAATTGAGACTCGTAGCCTGGGAGATGACCCGGGCGTGTAATCTTGCCTGCGTACATTGTCGTGCGGGCGCATGCGCCGACCCCGATCCCGAACAACTGAGCTTTGACGAGGGTCGCGCTCTTATCGATGGAATAGCCCAGGTGGGCAAGCCGATCCTCATCATGACCGGTGGCGAACCTCTGATCCGCCCCGATTTTTTCGATCTGGCACGGTACGCTATCAAAGCCGGATTGCGAGCGGTACTTGCCACCAATGGCGTGCTGGTGACTCCGGAAGTGGCACGGGACATCGCTGCCGTAGGCATCCCCAGAGTCAGCATCAGCATTGATGGTCCCACCGCGGAATCACACGATGCATTCAGGAAAGTTCCCGGAGCGTTCGATGCCTCCCTCAAAGGAATCGCGAATCTGAAATCCGCTGGAGTTGGGGTGCAGATCAACACCACCATAACGCGGCGTAATCGCGACCGGCTTGCCGATATCATGAACATGGCCGAGTCCATCGGAGCAGAGGCTTTCCACGTATTTCTTCTTGTTCCCACAGGCAGAGCGAAAGACATGGCCGGTGAGGAAATGGGCCCGGAGGAGTATGAGGAAACGCTCGTGGAATTCTACAACCTGAGCAGATCTTCACGGCTTGAAACCAAAGCGACCTGCGCACCTCAGTATTATCGTATCCTGAGGCAGCAGGCAAAAGCTGAGGGGATCGAGGTTTCAGACCAGACCTTCGGATTGAACGCGCGTACCCGCGGATGCCTCGGTGGGCTCTCGTTCGTATTTGTATCTCACAAAGGTGAACTGCAGCCCTGCGGTTATTTTGATGTGCAGGCGGGAAGCATCAGGAAATCAAGCTTTAAAGACCTGTGGGAGAATGCCGAGATATTTAAGAACCTCCGTAAATTCAGTCTTCTCGAAGGCAAATGCGGGAAATGCGATTATTTACGATTTTGTGGCGGCTGCCGAGCAAGAGCGTACGAGCACACCGGACGGTACATGTCCGAAGAACCGTATTGTGCGCACGTCCCGCCCTCAGTCCGGGCACATGAAGGCTAAGAGACAACTCGGCTATCGATGACAGAACCGGGCGAAGTGCATATATAGTATGTAGCTACAGATATGTGGTTTTTGTTGGAGGAATAGGATGGTTATCGAGCAGATTCAGATCAGTGGATTCGAGATCTTTTGTTACGTGCTGGGAGATGCTGAAACCGGTGAAGGGATCGTTGTCGATCCCGGCGGGCGGGCAGACATGATTCTGGCGCGGGCAAAAGCTCGCGGAATCACTAAAATAAAACTTATCGTCAACACCCACAGCCATGTGGATCATGTTACCGGAAATAAAGAGATGCAGGACGCAACGGGCGCTCCTATTGCGATCCACGAATTGGAAGCAAATGCCCTGGCCAATCCGAACCAGGCAATGCTGGTTATGTTCAATGCAAAAGCGTCGCCCAAGGCTACGGTGCTTCTGAAAGACGGCGATGCTATTACCTTCGGAAATGAATCGGTAAAGGTCATCCATACTCCCGGTCACACGGTAGGCGGGATTTGCCTGTACTGGCCGGGATACGTGATTACCGGCGATACCCTGTTCGTGAGCGGGGTAGGGCGGACCGATCTTCCAGGCGGCTCTTTTGAGGTGCTGCAGAATTCGATCCGAAACATACTGTTCAAACTCCCAGAGGATACGATTGTTCTTCCCGGACATCATTATGGTGCTACGCCGACTTCCACCATTGCACGGGAAAAACGGGAGAATATGTTCATCTGATCCTTCAGACCTTTATCGGGTGATTTGTTGGACCACGCAATCTGTCGAAGAATTGCGTGACAGATTTACCCTGGAATGAAAAACACGCTGACCTGGAAACCAGGTCAGTGGCACCCCAATATCTCGTAGGCCACAGCCTTCCGCATTCCTTTACATTCCTTCTCCTTCCTAACACCAGGAGATTCACTTGACCCGACAAAGCCCCCCTCGAAAAGGAACAAAGTCTGTCAGACGTATAGAACCGGCATTTTGACCATGAAGGACACGTATGGCAATTGCCAAAAATTCTGAGTTTATCCCCCGGTACAGGATACTATAGCTGTTATCGAAAGTCTTGACGGAATCCAATGCCTGCAATGGGAAGAATCAGTAGCGCCGGCGTCCCTGCCGGCGATAACTTATTGCTTTGTTTGGTGAATTGTTCGCCAGCACGGAGGCCGGCGCTACCAATTGCTGGGAACTGCTCTTCACAATCCGTGATTACTTTCGAGAATCGGTATAGAATGGTGGGGACCGGCGTCCCGAAAGTGTCTCAAAATTCTCGAATGTACAAAAAATCGTGCCACGATTCGACATCTTTGTAGGGGCAGGCCTCGTGCCTGCCCTCCCGCAATGACCGGCACGGAGGCCGGTCACTACCGAGCACTCACGAGGGGCGCCCCTACAATCAGACCGTGAAGATGATGAGAATGTCGTGCCACGATCTGGGATAAATTTCGACTTTTGAGACAGTCTCTCCCTGCCGGTCCATTCTATCGATATCATTGATCATATTGAAGATGTACCGGCACGGAGGCACGGCACCCACCAATATTCCCCATTTTCAATCGGACAGCCATAGACGTTGCTATAACCAAACGGTGCGTTCCAAGAAACCGATGAATCTGCTCTGAGACCACATAAATTCGGCTGTATTACATGTGCGACAGAAATATTGACCAACTCTGAAAAAAAAGTGGATGTGACAGATAAAATCGGTTATAAAAAAAGGAGGCCCCCTGGGTAAATATTGGGGTTTGCATTTTTAAGTTTCCAACAATCGTTGGAAGCATCAGTTTATAAAGTAATGACCAAAAATACGTTGCCCTAAAATGACAAGGAGGAGTGAATCTTATGCCTAATCTTCTCGTTGACGAGCGCGATCAAAAATTCGTGCTGTACGAACAACTCAAGATTGACGAACTCTGTCAATACGCGAAATACGGAGAGTTCTCGCGTGAGATGTTCGACATGGTCCTGGAAGCAGCTCAGAAACTCGCGGAAAAAGAACTTGCCCCCACAAATCAGGACGGCGACGTTAAGGGCGTTTCTCTTGAAGGCGGACAGGTAAGGGTTCCGGAATCTTTTCACCAGGCATACCGGTATTATTGTGAAGGCGGTTGGGCATCCCTCCCTATCGATCAGGAAATGGGCGGACAGGGCTTCCCCAGCGCTTTATACTGCGCCACTATGGAACTCTTCGCTGCAGCCAACCAGGCATTCTCGATGTATCCCGGCCTCACCATCGGGGCGGCGCGCCTCATTGAACACTACGGAACCGAAGAACAGCAACGGGAATACATGGACAAGATGTACACCATGGAATGGTGCGGAACCATGTGCTTGACCGAGCCCCAAGCAGGCAGCGACGTGGGAGCCTTACGGACGCGTGCAACGAAAAGACCTGACGGATCATACTCCATTGTTGGCAACAAGATTTTCATCTCTGCAGGAGATCACGATCTTTCCGAGAATATCATTCACATGGTCCTTGCTCGGGTCGAAGGCGCACCTCCGGGAACAAAAGGAATCAGCATCTTCATCGTTCCCAAATATCGAATTGAGAATGGCGAATTTGTGCCGAACGATGTTGCCTGCACGGCCGTAGAAAAAAAGATGGGCATACACGGGTCTTCAACCTGCGCGCTCAGTTTCGGAGAAAAAGAGAGTTGCATCGGTTATCTGCTCGGCCAGGAAAACGAGGGCATGAAGATCATGTTCAACATGATGAATGAAGCCCGTCTTGCCGTCGGTATGCAGGGTTTGTCCCAGGCCAGTGCCGCGTATATGCAGGCTCTGCGTTATGCCAAAGACAGGCAGCAGGGACCTGAGATTTCCACCATGAAAGATCCGAATGCTCCGAAAGTGCCGATTTTCGATCATCCTGACGTTCGCAGGATGCTTCTGTGGATGAAGAGTGTGACCGAAGGAATGCGAGCACTCCTGTATTACGCAGGGTACTGCGAAGACAGAGTCAAATGTGCGCCTACCCTTGAAGAGGCTGCCAAGTATCAGGGGTTCCTGGACATTCTCATTCCTATCTGCAAGGCGTGGAGCTCGGATATGGGCTTCAGGGTAACGGAACTGGCCGTCCAGGTTCACGGCGGGTACGGTTACTGCCGGGAATATCCGGTCGAGCAAAATATGCGCGATGTGAAGATCGCTTCTATCTATGAAGGCACCAACGGGATTCAGGCATTGGATCTGGTCGGCCGGAAGCTTTCCTACAAGCAGGGAATACTGTTCAAGAACATCGTTCAGGAGACCGGTATTCTCCTGAAAAGCGCTAAAAAGAACTATCGCCTCAAGGATATTGTCGAGCCGTTTGATGTTGCCCGCAAGCATCTCATCGAGGTTACCCGTTACTTCGGCCTGAAGAGCATTACCGAAGACTTCATGACTCCGATACTCTATGCTACCCCGTACCTCGAATTGTTCGGTGACGTAGCTATCGGCTTCATGCTCCTTTGGCAGGCGGTAATAGCAGATCGTCGCCTCCAGGAACTGTATGACGATGCAAAGGCCGACACGCCCGAGAAGAAAGCAGAACTGGTGAAAACCAACAGGAGCGCCGCCTTTTATCGCGGTAAATTAGCCTCTGCCCAGTTCTTTGCGAATACTATTCTGCCTTTGGCACCGGGTAAGGCGCGCTCGATTATGAGTGGCGAGCGCTCCGCGATCGATCTTCCGGAAGAATCTTTTGCTCTATTTTAGGCTGAACGGAGTTCAAATATGAAAGCAAGAAAAGTAGTCTTGGTTGATGCAATAAGAACGGCTTTCGGCCGCGCTGGAGAAAAAGGTGTGTTCTGGAACACCCGGGCCGATGACATGGTGGTCAAGGTCATACGGGAGTTGATGCGCCGAAATCCCACAATCGACCCTGAAATGATTGATGAAAATGCATGGGGCGTATTCTGCCAGGAAAAAGATCAGGGCCTTACTCTTGGTCGTACCTCGGTCATCCTTGCGGGATTGCCGGTCACTACAGCCGGTTACTCTATTGACCGAATGTGTGCAGGCGGTATGAGCGCCATCACTACAGCGGCATCCGCTGTTGCTCTCGGAGCGGCGGACGTGGTCATTGCAGGCGGAGTCGAACACATGGGACATCATCCCATGGGAGCAACTGCCGATCCCAATCCCCGGTTCCTCACGGATAAACTCGTTGACCAAAGCGCCATGAGCATGGGAGAAACCGCAGAAAACCTGCATGACATGTTCCCTGAAATTACCAAGGAAATGGCCGATGAGTACTCCCTCCATTGCCAGGCACGGGCGAATAGGGCGATCCAGTCAGGCAAAATCGGTGAAATGATCGTTCCCATGACCGTTTATACGAAATCCGGCTGGACAGTTGCAGACAAAGACGAGCAGCCGAGACCGGAAACGACTATAGAAGGACTCGCCAAACTGAAGACTCCTTTCCGAGTGATGGGCAAGGTAACTGCCGGCAATTCTTCCGGCCTGAATGACGGTGCCGCGGGATGTATCCTTATGGCGAAGGAAAAGGCGGAAGAGCTCGGAATCGAGCCGAAGATGGAGCTCAAAGCCTTCGCATATGCCGGTGTAAAGCCGGAGATCATGGGTATCGGTCCGATTCCTGCGACGCACAAGGCGCTGAAGGTCGCCGGTCTTACCATCGACGACATCGGTCTTATCGAACTGAACGAAGCCTTCGCTGTCCAAGCGGTGGCATTCATGAAAGAATTCGGATTGCAGTTCCCTGAAGATCCGAAGCTCAATATTTATGGTGGAGCGATAGCATTCGGCCATCCTCTGGCTTCTTCGGGAGTCCGGCTTGCTTGTCACCTGATGCACGGGTTTGCCGAGCATCCCGAAGCGAAGTACGGCCTCACCACGATGTGCGTCGGTCTTGGCCAGGGCGGAACGGTTATTTGGAAGAACCTGCAACGTAATGGCAAAGACAAGGAAGAACACGAACATAAGGACCACGACAAAGAGGAACCCAAAGAAAAAGAGAAAAAGAAGAAAAAAGACTGATGTCCGTGGAATTCTTGTTCCGTCGGGCTGAACCGGCCGGAACACGCCGCATCATCAGATACCGATGCCATTTACCAGTGGCACTTACGTTCAAGGAAAGGAATCGTCATGGCTGAGGCACCGACTTTGTTTTATGTGACGGCATATAATTCCCGTGTGGGGAAAATCGCCATTGTCACTATGGACAACGGCGAAGACTATAAAAAGCCCAATACTTTCGATGAAAAAGCCCTCGCCTCGTTACATGAGGCGGTTAGTAAGATTGAAGCAGACAAAGAATACAAAGGCATGATGCTCTGCGGTAAGCATTATATTTTTGCCGCCGGTGCAGATCTCATGCAGGTACCGTTCATCAACACGTTCGAGCAGGGGCGCCAGATCGGCGCAGCGGGACATGCTGCAATGAAACGGATCATGGATCTCAAGATCCCGACTCTTGCGGCAATCAACGGGGCAGCGTTGGGCGGCGGTCTGGAAATATCGCTCTATTGTGATTACCGGACTGTCTCGAAGGCAGTGCCCGCAATAGCATTTCCGGAATGTTTTCTCGGCCTCATTCCCGGATGGGGTGGATCGAGCCTGGTTCCACGGCTGATCGGCCCGGAAAAGGCGCTTGAACTGATTGTGTACAATCCCATGAACCAGAACCGCATGATTGATGGTTCAAAAGCTTTTCAGATGGGGCTTGCGGACAGGCTGTTCGAGTCGGTCGAGTTCTTCGATGAATCTCTCGCGTTTCTCGAGAACCTCATAGATGGGAAAGAGAAAGTGGAAAGAGTGCAGCCGGATTTCTCCAGGCTGCAGACTCACATCGATTCGGCCAAGAACTTCCTGGACTTCAAAGTTCATGGAGCGGCCCCTGCTCCATATCGCGCACTTCAGTTGATTCAGCAGGCATGCGATCTGTCCAGGAGCATCGACGAATGCTTCGCGGAAGAAGACAAAGCCCTGGGAGATTTGATCAAGTCACGCCAATGTAAGGCAGGCGTTTACAGCTTCGATCTGGTGCAGCGTCGAGCCAAAAAACCAGCAGGAAAACCCGCAGATGTGAAAGCCAGGCCCATAAAGAAGATCGGCGTCATAGGCGCTGGTCTCATGGCATCTCAGTTGGCGCTTCTGTTCCTGCGTCGCTACGGTGTGCCGGTTGTCATGAAGGATATTAAACAGGAATTCCTGGACAAAGGGCTCGGGTACGTCAAAGGCGAGCTTCAGGCGCTTGTGAGCAAAGGCAAACTCACCCAGGCCAAAGCGGATCATCTCTTTCATATTCTTATCGGAACCCTCGACTGGGATCAGTTTGCGGACTGTGACTTCGTCATCGAGGCAGTGTTCGAGGAAATGAACATCAAACAGGACGTATTTGCGCAGGCTGAGGCAGTGATATCTCCCACCTGCATCCTTGCGACGAATACTTCCAGCCTTTCTCTGACCGAGATGGCATCCAAACTGGAGCACCCGGAACGAGTCGTAGGATTCCATTTCTTCAATCCCGTGGCGATATTGCCGCTTTTGGAAATTATCAAAGGCGAGAAAACTGATGACGTGACATTGGCAACAGCTTTCGAGTGCGCCAAGAAAATAGGGAAGACCGCTATCCTCGTGAAGGATTCACCGGCTTTCCTCGTGAACCGTCTGCTGACAAAGCTCATGAGTGACTGTTTCGAGATGGTGGATGAAGGCGCTACTTTCGATCAGGTAGATGAAGCGGCCCTGTCTCTCGGTTTACCCATGGCTCCATTCGACCTTCTCGGACTGGTCGGCCCGGCAGTTGCTTGTCATGTTCTGGAAACCTGCCACAAGTCCTGGCCCGAGAGATTTCCCGTTAACGAGCACTTGAAAAACCTGGTAAATGCAAAATTGCCCGCAGTCTTCCGCGGCATGGGGCCGGGTAGACAGATCGATCCGAAAGCTGCGGAAATCTGGGCTGACAGAGGTGACAAGGAGTTCGTGAAAGAGGAGATCCTGGACCGGCTTCTCACCAATCTGACCATGGAAATAGACATGATCCTCAAGGAAAAGGTCGTGTCCGATCCCAAAGACATCGATACCGCGATGATCATGGGCGCAGGATGGCCCTTCTTCAATGGCGGAATCACCCTGTATCTCGACGTTGTAGGCTATACGCCGAAGGTGCTCCAGAAAGTGTTCTTTACTTTCTAATCCCGCCTTATATCACAATATTTGGTGAACCTCTTATGCAAGAAGGTTCACCAAATTCACCATGAGCGCCCTTGGTCACTCTCGAGTAGTTCTGGTGTCGGCCTTTTCTGCTTACCCACATCCAAGCGATTAGGAAGTTTTGAGACAGCCTCACCGGTGCTACCAGAGCTGCGCAGACGTCTTCCGATTACACTCATCCAATCTAGCAAGCAAATTGAAACGAATAGGTCTATAGTCAGTGCCAAAAATTCTGTCGTTTATCCCTCGTGTGAATTACAGGATATTGGTAGGGATCGGCGTCCCTTGTATGTTTCTGTCCATGAAGTACTGAATCTCTGGAACCGGTACCGAGCTGAGGGGAGGGGCTGATACTGGATCAATGATACGAGGTACTTCAAAAAATAGGACTCTTGGTTGCCAAGATATAAGAGTCCTGATAGAGGGGGATGCACGTCTGTCAGACTCTCTGCAGGAGTCGGGCAGAGGCACCGGTAGATCGTTCGTCCCTTGGTCCTCTGAGACTGCCCGGCAGCTGGATCACCGGAGGCCTTCGTGTAAAAAGCCCGAACAGTCGCCTGGACTCGTTGAGAAGTCCGTATCCACAAGGGTGGGATGTTACACATGCATGAAGAAGTTTTTGTTGGCATAGATATCTCTAAAGATCAGTTGGATGCGCATGTGCTGCCAAAAGGCATGCACACCACCGTCAAGAATGACACTCAAGGCATCGACTCGCTGATTGAGATCCTCCACGCAGAGACCCCCATGGTAATCGTGATGGAAGCCACCGGAGGCTACGAGATAACCGTTGCGGCCCAGTTAGGTCTCGCCGGCCTGCCGATCGCTGTCGTCAACCCTGGTCAGGTGCGGGACTTTGCTAAAGGCATCGGAAAACTCGCCAAGACAGACGCCATCGATGCTTATGTGCTGGCACGCTTTGCCCAAACGGTTAGGCCCATACCGAAGCCGCTGCCAACGGAGGACGAAAAGCAAATCAAGGAACTCGTAACACGTCGAAAGCAGCTTGTTGATTTGCGTGCATCAGAAAAGAATCGCCTCCATCGAGCCCGTTCCAATCGCGTGCAGCGCAGCATTCAAACGGTCATAGCAGCCCTAGATAAGGAAATCGAAGACATCGATAAAGATGTCGATGACCTTATCAGGAAATCGCCTCTGTGGCGTGAAACAGAGGAACTCCTCCGAACCTTCAAAGGCGTGGGCCCCATAACTGCCAGAGTGCTCATGGCAAAACTGCCCGAACTGGGACATGTCAGCCGTCATGAAATCAGTCGCCTCGTCGGCCTGGCGCCTCTCAACAAAGACAGCGGAAAGAAGAAAGGCAAGCGCGAGATTTCGGGTGGACGGGCGGATGTACGCTCAACCCTGTATATGGCTGCAGTCGCGGCCATAACGTCCAATGTAGTCATCAAGCCTTTCTATCAACGCCTCATTGAGGCTGGAAAACCTTTCAAGGTTGCCATCACGGCTTGTATGCGTAAGATGATCGTCATCCTAAACGCAATGCTCAAGAAAAACAGCCTTTCCAGGTAGTTTTTCCTTGACAAGAAACACAGTCGCTGCCGGTCCATTCTATCGATATCATTGATCATATTGAAGATGTGCCGGCACGGAGGCACGGCACCTACCAATATTCCTAATCTTCAATCGGTCACTAATTTTGGCAACTGATATATAGAGACTTAAGGCAGGCCAAGGGGAAACGACTTCGTACAAGAAACGTTTCCCTTGGCCCTTCTTGATAGCTTATCTACGGTGCGAGAGGATTTGCCGCCCAGACTGAATCGTCTGTGCTGGGGATCTTACTGAGGACCGCCAGAGGCACTGCTTCGATTTTGCGATACACTTCCTTGGGACTTCTGACGACTCCATCGACAGTCAGGAGTTCTTCCACCTTGATGCCGAAATGCTTTTCATTTTCCAGCAGGTACGGATAGATCAGGTTCCAGTCCGCATCGGAAAGCTCCGATAAAGCACCGCCGTTGAGCTGTTCTTCCACGATCATCCGGTTGGGATCCCGCATGTAGAGTGCACCGCCGGAAGCGAGTGAAAAAAGGTTCGATCCCGGATACGGTCTGTTCCGGAAAATGATATTTCCGTCTTCATCCATGGTAAGACCGTTCACGATGACGAAGCCGCCTCCTTTCAAGGGATCTCCAGCCATAAAGCTTTCTGCAAGAAAGTCCAGTGCAGTCCCGTTGATCACGACTCTCGGGTGTCCCGCAGCATTGATCAGAGGACGTCCTGCAGCGTTACCCAACACGAAGGTGGTGCCGCCTTTGGCGCCATACATGAAACACTGGCCCACATCGCCGTGAACCACGAGCTGTCCGCTCTTCATGATCTGACCCAACTGGTCCTGCCCGTTCCCGTGCACATGGATTTCCATGCCATCGATCCCGCTGGCCATGTAATCTCCGGATGCTCCATACAGATCCATCCGCACGCCTGCGGTAGTCGAACCGAAGCCCGACCCGTGGAACCTTTGGCCGCGAAGATCGAAAACGATGAATTTCCTCCAACCGAGACGATATGCATCCGCAATCATAACAGCGTCACATTCGTCGCCTTCAGGCTCGAAATCCTTGGCATCGATGACCAGAGCACGTTCCACCGCGAGAGGGGGCCGCAAATTCTTTCCGGTTTCCGCGTTCACCAGCACGTAGTTCCCGATGCTCATGGGTTCGGTGATCATGGGGAGCGACCTGAAAGTGTCGTTCAACTCCTCGGTGACCATCCTCACCAGAGCGGATCGTTTCTTGTCTCCAAGCGGGAATTTTCGGTCTATCATCAACGTGAATGCATTGATGATGGTCTGGAACAAGTGCTTTTGCTTGCGGGCCGTTCGTCCGAGATTCCTGATCGCGTACCGCAGGGTATTGTAATCCAAGTGCACTGCCCGGTCCTGAAAGAGCTCGAATGTCTTCCTCCCGGTCTTGTCCGAAAACGTATCATTCAGCAATGGTTGGATTTCGGACTCGAAGTCGTTGGGCTTGGTGACGGGCAGGGTGACATCCATGGGCTTCCGGCTCTCGATCTCGACCTTTCGCCCGAATTTGTCATAGCAGGAAAGCTGGTTGCTTCCATTGCCGTCAGGCGTCACGTTGAACATGAAGGCTCCACCGTCGGAACGCGACCCGCCGCGAGCATTCCAGTATTTGTCGGCAATCGTGCTGAAGCGAGGATCGGATTCCGCCAACGAACGCAGTGTCGCGTCAATAGCCTGTTTTTCGGAACAGATGAGACCGACCTGGACTTCGCCGTCATACAATGCAAAAACCTGCGGCCTCAGCATCGAGGTATCCGTTATGCCGAGCAACTGAAACGTCTGGGACTCCGGGATATTCCGGGCAATAATGAAAAACCAGGGGCCGTCCGGGGAGGCATGGATATGGGTCTGCTGAACTTGGTCGTAAAGTGCCTGTTTCTCGGGGGAGAGCAGGTCGAAGTCCAATTCTCCCGTAGGTGCAAGTGCTTCGATTATAACTTCGAGAGGGTAGCCGTATACTCTGTTCCAAAGGTCGAACAGCATAACACTGACTTCCGTGTCGGTCATGAACTGCGGTTCGAGCCCTCGTTGCTTCAGATAATCGCAGGTGGCGTGATAATTCGCGAAATCCCCGTTATGTACCAGCGCTTCATTCAAACCGGTGAACGGATGAGCGCCGCCGGGGTGCCATACGCGACCTCGAGTAGGATAGCGCTGATGGGCGATCCACACGTGAGCCTCAAAATCGTCAAGCTTATAGTATCGGACCACGTTTTCCGCGTATCCGACTATCTTGAGGATCATCACGTTTCTGCCATGGGAAAGCACGAACGCCTGCTTTTCTCCAAGCGAGCTGTAAAACCTGCGATTCAGATGAATGGAATTGCGGCTGACAAACTCATCTTCAGCCCAGCGCGCGGGCATCTTCTCGAATCCGTTTTTCTGCACAAAATCCTTCAGGATTTCCGGTTTGACTCGTACGAAAGCTCGCCAGACGTCAGGCGGTTTTACCTCGAGGCCTTCAAGATCCCGCCAGTCGGCCATACGATCAATGACCTCTTCCTTGGCCACATTGAAAAACGGTGTAACAAACTGCTCTTTCAGGAAGGGAAGGCAATTAGGCTCGAGCAGTGCAACATTCAGCATATAATGGGAATCCAGCACTTCCCGCGTAACACCGAGCATTTCCGGCCTGAAACCGACAGCGGCTATACCGCCGCCTTTTCCGTTTCCGCGGTTGTGCATGCGTATGGAAGGTTCGAAGATATGTTTTCCCGCAACAGGAATATTGCATGCGAAACCGGTGACACCGCAGCCGCCTTCGTCCTCACGCTTGAGATTCGTGGAGAAATCGACTCGTCCGAATTCTCGTATTCGGGTGGCAAGTATTTTTTCAGCAAAAGACCCGTCGTACTTCATCTCAAACCTCATGCGAGCGGCTGCCGGATATCGTCATCCGGCACATCCGAGTTGTAATCAAGATGGGCCAGTAAATCAGTGCGTCCCACCAGTTCTCTAATGCTGGACATTCCGAAGCGGAACAGAATTTCTTGAAGCTGGTTTTTCCAGCAATGCAGCATGTTGATGATTCTCTGGGTTCCCCACGCGAGTTCCATCAATCCCACCAGCTCCGAGTCGGTTGTGGCTATGCCTCTGGCGCAGCCTCTACCGCTCTCGCAGTTATGGCACCGGATACACTCCAGAGCCACCAGATCTGAAGTCCCTGTGACAACACCATCCGCTCCAAGCGCTATTGCTTTGGCAATGTCGTACGCAGTACGAAGGCCGCCTGAGACGATCAACGTAATCTGATCCCGAACCCCTTCCGTAACGAGAAAATTGTGGACTTTGGGGATAGCGTACTCGATGGGCATGGCAATGTTCTTCTTTGCCACATCCGGAGCTGCTCCGGTTCCGCCGTACGAACCGTCCAGATGCACTATGTGAGCCCCTGCGTAGTAGGAACCCACTGCGACCATGTCCACGTCCGAAGGAGTGGACACCTTGACCGAGACCAGGCCGCGATTGTTTATCGCCTTTATCCAGTCAATGTGTTTCTTATGATCCTCAACCGAGTACACGGAATGGAAGGGAAACGGGCTGAACAATGAGGACCCTGGCACGGTCTCACGGATACGAGCCACGGCCTCGGTGACTTTGTCGCCAAGCAAATGACCGCCCAAACCGGGCTTTGCGCCCTGAGCGTATTTGAATTCTACAATCTTTACCCGCTGTATCGTCTCTTCTTTGACGCCGAAAAGGCCCGTAGCCACCTGAGTGATAATGTGATCGTCAAAAGGATACAATGCTTCCGGATATCCGCCTTCACCCGTACAGGTGAAAGATCCCCATGCAGCGAATCCTCGAATTCGGCTCAACATGGTGATCTGACTGATAGATCCGAAGGACATGCCGCCACCGTACACGGGAATCGGGATGGTGATCTTGAGACGGCCGTCATTGCGGCGGTTCAAATCGATGGATGTATCGATATTCCGTTTATCCAGATCACGCCTGGGAAGCTTCTTGGGAAAAAGGAAGCGAAGTTTGTCGAACCCTCCGCCTGAATCGCCGGTTCTGTACTCCAGGTCGTTCTTGGGGAGTTCCCCGGTTTCCGCCATGTGCCAAGTGCTCATGAGAAGGTCCGGAGTCCAGCGTTTATCACCCAGAGCCTCGGCACTCGGATTCAGGTTCACCCGGATGGCGTTTACCGGACAATTCGCAATACAGCGATTTGATTTTTTGGAACACTCGATCCCGAGACAGCGGTGATCGTGAGGAGGAACAATCTTTCCACCCTGTGTTTCAAACACCTTTTCGGGGCACACCGAAACGCACCGGAGGCAGTCATTGCACGCCTCGCTGATCATGACCGTGTATTTACCGATTGCACGTCCGAATCGTGAAGGAGTCAGAATCGGCGTTGCTGGAGGAACTTCGCTCCAGATATTCTTGTAATGCATGAAAACAGATCCTTATTACGAGTTATCTCGCGCAAAGAGTCGGCCGAACGTTTCGCGTTCGAGATCTTCCATAAACAGAACTCGGCCCTGTTCGCCTCGCAGCCGCCGCGCCTCGCGAATACCCATTGCTCCCATCATCTCGAGTAGCTGATTGTGCCAGGCGCCGATGAGATTGATGATTCTCTGAACGCCCCAGCGAGCATCGATGCCGGAAATATCCACCGGGCATTCTCCGCCTTCACGGCAATTTCGGCACACCCGGCATTCAAGCGCTATAAGCAGCGGAATATCTACGCCGACAACGTTCGCTCCGCACAGGAGCGACTTGATCACGTGCTCGGCCATGGCGACCCCGCCAGAGCTCATGACCGTGACCTCGTCCCGAATTCCCTCGCTGAGAAGTGCCGAATGCAACGACCTGATGACATCCTTGATGTGAAGACCATCCTCGACGCCCGGCTCATACCCGCGCTCGTCTGCAACGAAATGGATGAGATCGAAGCCGGCTCGAGCATAGTCGGCCACACGAGCCGCCTGTTCTTTCGATGCCAAAGCCTGCATGCGGATGGAAACGAGCAGGTTCGGCTTGATCGCTTTTAGAGCTTCCTTCCGATCCAGCGCCTTATCTCCGTCCGGTATTTCGACCATCCTGAAATTCTTGACCCATTCTCCATCGAAACGATCATCGGAAAGCAGTGGAACAAGGTTGTTCTCAAAGCCCGCCAGATCCCTGGCCACTGTTTCGGGAACGATTGCAAGCGTCTGCAATTCAACCGCTGCTGCTCCAACAGCCTTCCAGACCTGGGGAGACAGGTCTCCAAAGGGGAGGACATCGAAAATCAGGGGAATGGGAATGCGAATGAAGGGCTGTGATTCGTCAAACAGATTCCCTTCAGAGCCGAATTTCAAATAACCGGGTCTTCTTCCCAGGTCCACAACCGTGGAAATGTATTCCCGGCCATGAATTCCGTCTCGTGTGGGCCTGACGATTTCACTCATGTCCGTCCACATGGAATCGAATCCGGGACCGGAAAAGGGACCCCCATACCCTGCGCCGGATACGGGTATTTTGCCGGTATTCGCCTGTTCCCAGGTTGCTGCGATTATCTGAGGCGTGTAAACGTCATCACCGAGCGCCTCCCATTCGGGGTTGATCGTTTTATGAATCAACCGCCTGGGGCAGTCCTGCACACATCGAAAACAGCTCTTGCACAGTTCGTCGATGGTGTCGGACAATATGTCGGTTGAAAACGTTCGGGATTTGTACACACCGTAAACGCACCGCTGCTTCACACAGACGGCACATTTCAGACAGCCTTCTCCCCAGTCGACTATCCCGGATCTTCCCACGACCGGGAATCGATTCGGTGTGGCATGGACGTGTATATGATACTTTTTGGGCATGTGCGATCTCTTTCGGAGCGCTCGATGAGCTAAGCAGCAGGCCTTTTGTCAAGACCGGCTGCTTTCAGGATTTCCGGGACCTTGTGTTCCCATTCAATGGCCATAAGATGGATACCGGCTACTCCCGGGATTTCGCGGACTCTCTGAATCGTCTCTACGGTAATTTTGATTCCTTCTTCGGCCTGCTTCTCTTTGGGAACTCCGGCCATACGGGAAATCAATTCCTCGGGAATCTCCATTCCGGCAACCTTGTTTGCCATGTACCTGGCCATTCCGACTGTCTTCAGAGGAGTAATGCCAGCGAGCACGTACAATTTCTCGGTGATGCCCCGATCGTGGGCTTGCTTCATGAATTCAGCAAACCGGTCCACATTGAAGATGCATTGGGTCTGGATGAAATCCGCTCCTGCTGCCGCTTTCTTTGCAAGGCGGACGACTCGCCAGGAAATCGGGTCTGCAAAAGGGTTTTCCGCTGCGCCGATAAACATCTTCGGTGGAACCTGGATTGCTTCTCCTCCGATGATCGTTCCCTGTTCGCGCATATCCCGGACAGTTCTCAGGAGCTGTATGGAATCGAGATCGAAAACACCGACGGTTTCTTTCTGATTACCGAAAGAGTGGTGATCGCCCGTGAGACACAGGACATTCCTGACACCCAGCGCATATGCTCCGAAGAGATCGCTCTGAAGCGCAATCCGGTTTCGATCGCGTGTTACCATCTGGAGCACCGGTTCGTGTCCCATGTTCTTCAGGATGGCAGAAGCAGCTACGGAAGACATCCTGACGATAGCAGTCTGGTTGTCCGTAACGTTTACTGCGTCCACGCAATTGAGAAGGTGTTTGCCTTTCTCCTGCAGAGCGGCAACATCGGAACCTTTTGGCGGTCCGCATTCTGCAGTAACTGCGAAATTCCCGGAAGTGAGAACTTTTTCCAAACGGCTTTCGGTGTTCACGGTTTCTGATCCTCCCTGACGATACGGCGCGGCCCTCCGGAATGTGATGTGGACCAGTCCAGAGGCGGGACATATTCGGTAAGTCTGTCGAGTTCACCCAACGCCTCGAGCCGGCGAATGATCATGTCCCAACCGCAGCGGATTTCAGGATTTACTTCGCATTTTCCGCCTTTGGATCCGCCGCAGGGGCCGTTCATGAGTTTCTTGGAACAACGGGTAACGGGACAGACTGCGCCGAAATAGCCGAGCTTGCATTGGCCGCAGCCAAGGCAGTTTTCCTGCCAGACGCCTCTCATTTCGGTTTCACCGATGAAGAGGGTATTCAGGGCAGGGATAATGGGCTTGTCGGCGTACACTCTCGCGAGAGCCTGGACGCCTGCGCCACACCCGAGAGAGAGTATTGCGTCATGCTCGGGCACGAGGTGAGCGATTCCTTCGATGAAGTCATCCACGCACTGCCGATCCAGGCACGCTTCTGTTATCACAGGGTTCAGGTTGTCTTTCTTGTAAGACAACTTGAGAGCTGCACTCAGCAGCATGGTTTCACGATGTCCGCCTGCAGCGCATTCGGCTACGCAGGAATCGCATCCCACAACGAGTATGGACGCGTATCGATCGACCATGTTCCTGATCTCACGTATTTCTTTCAGCTCCGCAACGATCACGGATTTCCTCCTTATTGGCTGGACCGGCCGATTTTCTCTTTCCGGAGTGTTCAGGCAGGAGCCACGTTATCTGGGATTAGTAGTCAACTCAGTCTGGTTCTTTGCGATGGGAGGTGTGTTTCCGAAGGACTGCAATTCAGCGGCAAATTCCTTCAGGGCTGAGTCCAGCGCCGTAATATCCATCGGCGGGACATGTATGAATCGGAATCTCTCCGGTTCGATTCCTAATTTCACCAGCCATTCTTTCGCATATTCTACCCGTTTTTTGGAGCGCATGGAACCCTCCAGGTACCGGCATGCTTTTTCTCCGCAGGCCAGGACCATAACGCCTTGCGCGCCGCTTGCCAGTGTTTTGAGTAGATGATGCGCTTCGACTTTGCCCGAGCATGGAACAGCGACGATATTGATGCCGGGCCTTTCCCGTGCAAACTTCTTCTGATTCCCATTATGAAAGAGTCGTAAGTTTGTACAGTGATAGACTACTATTTTAGTGGGGTTCTTCTCCATTGTTCTGTTGGGGTTTACCCTTTCCGTAAGAATGCCGTAACTGCAAATTATCCTGTAATGTGCTTTCTCTTTCAAGTACTTTTTTGTCAGAGAGCAAAAAAATGCGAGCCTCTGAATGAAACAGACATGTTGTGTAGACAAAAAATGAGCTTCTCAAGCGTTGATATGGTGCACGATTAGAATATGAATAAGGCTCGCTAACAAATGTAAGATTATTTCAGTAGTGCTGAATAAAGTTCAGCGCCTTTGTCGTGTTTTATCGCTTGGTTCAATTATAGGTATTAGAGAGGAACTTATCAAGATTGCGATGCGGGAAAAGAGAAAGGCTGATTCTGGAAATCGATCTGGGAGAAATGGACGAATTTCGGGGTGAGGCAAAAGGCCATGAAGAATTGCTGGACAGGAATGCTCGCTAGGTCGTCGATTGACGAGTCCCGGCCCACAATTTATCTCATAATAACCTTTCTCCGATTACCGAACTCAATGCGGAGGGTGGCGTATGGGTCAGGCTTGAAGTCCTCTACATCAAATCTGACAACCTGTTCAGAACTCAGTTTGCGGCACTGCGGAGCGTTGAGTTCGATGTACAAGCCCTTCGTCCCGCCCGTTTCGGAAGCATCCACAGTGAAGACGGCCTTGGCGATGCTGTCCTTCCAAAGTGAACCGGTGCCCACAATGTAATCCAAGTAGCGGACGCCTTTCCATAGGTATCGATCCGAATAGTGGGCCTCATACATGACGCGAATAATGGTTGTCGCGTTCCCAGGGAAGGTCACCCGCGCTGCTAGCCACTGCTTTCCTTCTTTCGTAAAACGAATCTTTTTGCCGTCAATCCACACATGGAACTGAATAAACTCTGGAAATTCTGTTCCCTTCCACCGTTCTCTTTCCAGCCCTCTCGGAAAGCCCACCCATTCCGATGTAGCGTCTCCGGTATTAACCATGCGATATACAGCATTCACTGTGTAGGCGCCTCTCCCTAGCCGGATCGTTACGTCTTCGGCATCCATTCGAACGGTCTTATGGGGCGACTGTGCCGCAACGCTTCCTCCTGCCATCGGAATCGGTGCAGGATTCGCTTTGAGCGTAGCCGGAGAGCATACAAGCCACGTCACAAGCAAGGCAAGAAGAAATCTGGAGCGGGCCTCCACGGGATACCTCCCATTAGTTGATCACTGGCCTTCACGCGAAGTTGGCTGAGGCTGGTCAGGGTGTTTCAGGGCATGCGCTTTGAGCATTTCCAGGACTTCTTTGTTTCCGCTTTTCTCGGCTGCTATCCAGAGATCATCGCTATTTGGGCCCACGCGGAGACTCGCGCCGTTTTGTAGCAGCAGCTTCACTATCTCGACATTCGCCCTCTCCACAGCACCCATGAGAGGGGTCCCATCCCACCCTATCGTTTGCGCATTGACGTGGGCTCCCTTTTCGAGAAGCATGCGGATCAGCCTGAGATCGCCCTTCCAGACCGCATAATGAAGAGCCGTTTTTCGCCAATGGTCTGCCGCGTTAGGGTTAGCTCCCTTCTCTAAAAGAATTTCGGCGATTCCTGAGTACTTATTCTCGATGGCGAACAGAAGAGCGGTGTCGCAGCATGGTTCCTTGATGTCCATTTCAGGGCACTTGTCCAGGATGTGCCTGACCACTTTTTCGCTGCGGTTCCTCACGGCAATAAGCAGAGCCATGGAGGCGTCCGCAATCTGGACGCCCTTCTTTGCACTCTCTTTAAGAAGCCGCTGCATCTCTCGTTCGTCCTCCAGCAAGACAGCGGCAGCGACTGTCATTTTGGCCCCACGCTCCCGAAGCAATTTTACCATCTCTCGGTCCTTCCGCGTGACAGCGGCCATAATAGGGGTCCAACTCGAAACATCAGCAGTATTGACATCGGCTCCCTTGTTGAGGAGCAGCAAGGCAGCGTCACGATGGCCCATCTCGACCGCTCTCACGAAGGCCGTCTTACCGAAGGCATCTTCTACACGTATGTCTGCGCCCCTCGAGATAAGGAGATTCACGGCCTCGGGTTGGCCTTTCCAGGCAGCCAGAATCAGGGGGGTCCAACCCAAAGAGTCAACCGCATTAGGTTCGGCCTTGTTGTCCAACAAGAGAGCGGCTTTATCGAGATGTCCCTCCCAGACCGCCTCGTGCAGAGATGTCCAGCCTTTCTCATCCCTGGTGCGGAGGTTAGCATCCCTTTCCAGAGGAAGTCTGGCTGTCTTCAAGTCAATCTCCGCTGCGCCCCTCTCAAGAAGGAACTCCGCAAATTCCCGTGAGCATCTTGCTGCACGCTGAAATAACGTGCCTTCCTTCGGGCGGGCCGCATTTACATTCACGCCGATATTCAGGAAGTATCGAGCTACATCTTGGTGGCAATTACTCACAGCTTCTATAAAAGCGGCCTTGAGAGTCTTCTGCCCGTCGCGGTTACTGATGTTCGGGTCAGCCCCGCTATGCCAGAGGATCCTGACCAATGCCATCGAGCCTTTCCCGGCTGCTTTCTCAAGCGGCAGCTTGCCTTCTCCGTCATAACGATTTACGTCAGCGCCCTTGGCTAGCAGCGCCTTCACTTCGTCAATATTCTCCTCTTCTATCGCGTGAGAAAGCTGTTCAGTGAGGGCCTGCTGGGCCTTTACTTCAGCATGTTTGAAATTTTTGAGGGGTTTGGCGCTCTCTGTAGTTCTGAGTTCTTTCTGGTGAAGCCGTTTCGTATCGTGCAATTCGGCTGCTTCTGCGCTGAAGGAGATCGGGTCCATGAACAAGAGTGCGTCTGCTAAAAGGTTCGCTGCCACGGCGGCTGTCGTTGCCAGCACGATTACGATTCGCGTGAGCATGGCAGGCTCCTGTGAAATTGAATCGGCCTTCTTCAGTCCCTTTGGGACAACCAATTGGAATAATTAGCGCCTTTGGGAGAGGAGAGTCCCGTTTAGGGCAGAATTATGAGAAGTCCCTCCCCAATATTCTATTCCGAGCGCTTCTTCAGCTCTTCTTCCAGGATGGAATTGACCAATCCGGGATTCGCCTTGCCTTTGGTCTTTTTCATTACCTGACCGACGAAAAAACCGAATATCTTCGTCTTACCCGAAAGATACTTGGCTACTTCTCCAGCGTTCGCATCCAGTACTTCACGACACGCGGCAGTTAACTCGTCCGTATCGGATACCTGCACGAGACCCTTCTCTCGGATGATCTCTTCGGGCTCTTTCCCGGTGCGAAACATCTCCTCGAAAACGGTTTTGGCTATTTTCCCGGAGATCGTGCCGTCTTCGACCGATTTCAGAAGATTCGCCAGTTGCGACGGAGAAACAGGGCAGCAGCTTATGTCGGCTTCTTCCCCTTTCAGTTCCCGCATGAACTCCGTCATCATCCAGTTACTTACTGCTTTGGGATTCGGAAACAGCTCTACTGTGCGCTCGAAGAAGTCAGCGAGCGGGCGCGATGCGGTAAGCACGCCCGCATCGTACGCCGGGATACCGAGCTGAATGAAACGTTCCTTTTTCTCGGCAGGAAGTTCAGGGAGCTGGTTGCGCATTCTCTCCACGAGTTCCGGTTCCACGCGAAGCGGCAAAAGATCAGGATCGGGAAAATACCGGTAATCATGGGCCTGTTCTTTGCTTCGCATGGATGCGGTGGTGCCGGTGGAAGGATCGAAAAGCCGGGTTTCCTGGACTATTCTTCCACCTTCCTTCAACGTTTCGATCTGCCGTTCGATTTCATAATGGAGTGCGCGCTGGACGTTTCGGAAGGAGTTCATGTTCTTCACTTCCGCTTTGACACCGAGCGCTGTGGTTCCCTTCGGTCTTATGGAAACGTTGGCATCGCAACGAAAACTGCCTTCCTGCATGTTGCCGTCGCAGACTTCCAGGTATACGAGAATGGACCGGAGCGCACGGAGGTAATCCGCAGCCTCTTCGGGTGACCGCATCTCGGGTTCTGAGACGATTTCCACGAGGGGCACACCAGTCCGGTTCAAATCCACATGGGAGAAGGGGCGATTCTCATCGTGAATCAGCTTCCCTGCATCTTCTTCCATATGTATTCTTGTTATTCCGATGCGTCGAATCTCTCCGTTGGTTTCCACATCGAGCCAGCCGTGTTCCGCGACGGGCAGTTCGTACTGGGAAATCTGGTAATTCTTGGGGAGATCCGGGTAGTAGTAATTCTTTCGTGCGAATCTGCTGGTCTCGTTAATGGTGCAGTTGCATGCCAGGGCCATTTTGACTGTGAATTCCAGGGCCTTGCGGTTCAAGACCGGCAGCACACCGGGCATTCCCTGACAGATGGGGCAGGTATTCGTATTAGGCTCGTTACCGAAACGCGTGGTGCACGAACAAAAAGCCTTGGAGTCCGTCAGGAGCTGGGCGTGAACTTCGAGTCCGATTACTGCTTCGTATTCCATAGTCATATCCTATAATGCCGGTGTCTTGAGGTGATGATCGGTCTCCCGCTGGAACGCTGCGGATAATTGCACGAGAACCTCTTCTTTGAAATGGGGAGCTATCAATTGCAGACCGATGGGCAGTCCGTCCCTTGAAAAACCAGCAGGAATGGCCATTCCCGGGAGTCCAGCCATGTTGACGGGAATCGTGAACACGTCCGTCAGGTACATCTGCATGGGATCGTCGATTTTTTCCCCGATTCTGAACGCGGGGGAAGGCGCTGTGGGACAGAAGATCGCATCACAACTTTCGAAGGCTTTCTTGAAATCATTGGTAATCAGAGTCCGCACTTTCGCAGCCTTCACATAGTATGCATCGTAATAGCCGGACGACAGCGCATACGTTCCCAGCATGATGCGTCGCTTCACCTCGGGACCGAACCCTTCAGCCCTGGTGTTGCAGTACATGTCGATAATTCCGGAATATTCTTCAGCGCGATGCCCGTATTTCACCCCATCGTAACGTGCAAGATTTGATGATGCCTCGCTCGGCGCGATGATGTAGTACGCGGCTATTCCGTAATCGAGATGAGGCAGGGACAGATCCACGAACTTTATTCCGAGGTCCTCGAAGGTTTTTCGGGCGTCGGCAACGGCCCGGCTTACGTCTTCATTATCGAGCTTGGAGAAGAATTCCGTCGGCAGTCCGAGAGTCATTCCCTTTACCGGTTTTTCCAGGAAGCTGGTGAAATCGGGATATTCTCGCGGCACCGAGGTAGAATCCATGGGATCGTGCCCGCAGAGGAGATTCAACAAAAGTGCTATGTCTTTGACATCTCGTGCTATGGGACCGATCTGATCCAGGCTGGATGCATACGCCACAAGTCCGAACCGCGAAACTGCTCCGTACGTAGGTTTTATGCCCGTGACTCCGCAGAATGCCGCAGGCAATCGTATCGATCCCCCTGTGTCCGACCCGAGTGATACGACAGCTTCCTTGGCCGCAACGGCAGCAGCGGAACCTCCGCTCGATCCGCCGGGTATCATTTCCGTATTCCATGGGTTGCGGGTCGGCCCCCAGTATGAGGTTTCCGTGGAAGAGCCCATGGCGAATTCGTCCATGTTGGCGCTGCCAAGGATTACCATGCCTGCATCCTTGAGGCGACGGACAACGGTCGCATCGTAGGGCGGTTTGAAATTCCCGAGAATGCGGGACCCGCAGGAAGTCTTGCGGCCCTTGATGCACATGTTGTCTTTGACTGCTATGGGGATTCCGGTCAGGGGGCCCGCTTTTCCCGCTGCAATCATCCGGTCCGCTTCTGCAGCCATTTCCAGGGCTGAATCCGGGTCCACCGTAACATACGCGTGAATAGATTCTTCCAGTTTGTCGATCCGAGCGAGCAACGAGCGGGTTATTTCTACGGAAGTCGTTTCTCCGGATATCAAAACACGGGCCAATTCGGAAGCGGTCATGTCATGGAGTTCTGGCACTTTTTTATCCTCTGTTTGTGAGCGGATATGAATACAATCGGTCGCTGCGCATCATCTCTGGTCATACTGATACGGTCGGTGGAAGTGCGCCGGTATCTTTCATTCAATGACTTTCGGAACCTTGAACGAACTGCCTATCTTTGCGGGCGCATTTGCGAGGGCGTCTTCTATAGGAAGAGAAGGGAGCACTACGTCTTCCCGCAAGGGAGTATGAAGTTCGACCGGGCCGGCCATGGGTTCGACGTTATCTGTGTTAACTTCTGCAAGCATGTCCATGTACTTGAGAATGTCATCTAACTGGGCCTGGTACTTCTTCTTTTCTTCCGGTCCGATATTCAGTCTTCCCAGAAGGGCTACATAATCGACTTCTTCCGGTGTGATTTTCATGTGCATTATCTCTTTCAGGGGGTGTGCTTCCCTCGTGATCATCGCTCAATTAAACGTGTACACATACTCCGGCCGCTCTCGACTGTCAAGATCGGCAATGAAAGAAGTAAAACTCCCATGGATGCTAAAATAGAGACATCCATTCATAGGCGTCAAATAAAGATGTCTAAGCTCAACCTTCCTGGTGGGGAGCGGCTCTCTGCCCCCATAAAGATGGAAAATCTGCACGAGCAGCAGGGGAATCCACGATTCAGCAACGAACTTAATGCTTGTCATTGCGAGGAGCGGAGCGACGTGGCAATCGCCTGACACCATTGCCGGAATAGAAAAAATTGTTTCGTGTTCTCGCATGAGACCATAAACGTCCACGAGCGATGCGGTTCGCTTCGCTCACCAGCATCCTACGTAAGTCTTTACGAGCCGGTGTCATGCAATAAAAGCTGATCAACCACGAGCTTATTTTAACGCTCATGGAGCATCTACTCCTAATTTTCCGGTAGAGGTCGGCGTCCCTGCCGACCCATGTTCAATGGAATGAGTGCAGGAACAGCGCAGGCGGAGTTAACTATTCAGCAACAAGTTCGGTGATTGTCGTGCGAGGAGCGGAGCGATCCCGCTCCTCGCACGACAATCTCCTGAAAGCTTTATCCATAATTATCAAACCGCAATTAACGAACACTGACCAGGAAACCAGTCAGTGGCACCCATTATTGCGGAGAATTGGACGCGTAGGGTGGCACGAAATTCCCTTACATTCGCCTATTCAGGCTGGATGAGATATTTGTAGAACTCGGCCTTCTGCCGCGGCGACGGATTGAGCAGTTTCTTAAGCGTGGTCTGATCGAGGGGGCGTGCACCTGCATGGCTGCTGTACTGGAGTTGGTTGCCGTCTTCGTCCACGAGCTTATCCCAGATTATGCGGTGTTCGGGGAGTTGTGATTCAGGCAAAAGCAGATTATGGAAGCCCGGTTTCTCAATGCCGCGCAATCCTTCTCCCAAACCGGCCGCTTTGAGATCTCCGTGACAATCCTGACAGCTTCTACCTTTGGCTCCAATCGTATGGGGCGCATAAGGGTTCATGATGAGTGCAGGAGTTCCGGAACCCGTTGTGGGAATCCATCTGTCACGTTGCACGCTTCCTCCGGAATCCACATGGGATATAACATACTGAAATATCGGACGCATAACCGAGATACGGCCTTGAGCATCCAGACCGAGGGGAGGCCGAGACCATTTCCGTTCGGTGTATCCTCTGAACCATGCGCCGGGACGTACTTCCCCGGACAACCAGTCAAACGTCTCCGGATTTTTCCAGTGCTCTTCAGGAGTTCCCGCAGCCGCTCCCCCGGTCGGAGGGAGTATTTCCGCGTACGTGCCGACAGTCTCCCTCAAGAGTTGCTGCACCTGCGGATCGTTCTGCCCCGCAGTTGTCGCCCATTTCCAGTAATCGGGACGTTCTTCGAGCATCAAATGTAGTCCGTAGTCCTGGAAAGACCATGCAGCATGACATGCCGAACATTTGACCTTGTTTCGATGCGAGTCGATCCGATGAGGCACCGATTCCGGATTCATGCGGGGAATCGTTCGTCCTGCACCACGCAGAAGGGTCATGGTTCCGTCTTCCTGCTTGAGAACTGCCGGATGATCCCCATTCACATGGCAGGATTCGCAGGTAATCTTAACCCCGTTCCCCTGGTTCTGCGGGAGGTGTCCCGGTCCGTGCACCTCGTCCAAGGTGTGGCAATCGATACACGTCATCCCCGCACGGAAGTGAACATCTGGCAGCAGGCGATGCTGTTCAGCTCCGTAGATTGTCGGTGCCAGGCGCCCTTGCACAAGGGGTGACTTGAAGCCTCGGTGAAAATCTCTTTCATACAGCCCTACGTAATCCGCTCCCACGTGATTCGCATTGTGGCATTTGAGGCATGCAGTCATTCCCGCCTGACGGACAATGGCATGTTCGCGAGGTCGCCCATCGGCACTGTTGGGAAAGGCAGCATGACATGCCGAGCAGCCGACTCCGCGATGTTCTCCCCACCGCGTTGAACCGGGAGTATGCAAATGACACCGGAGGCATGAACGTCTGAGTAGGTCGTCTCCGAGATTTCCTGATTCCGAAGGGTGAGGCACCTGTTTTAGAGCATCTGTTTTGACTGTAGCGTACTGCGGTGAGGCATCTTTCTGAGCGCCGAAAGAGAAGCGCGTGTGATTGATCGTTCGGGGAGCAAGAGCCATTGCAGAATGACGAACTCGTCTGACTTCCTCAGGATGGCACTTCCCACAGGTTTGCTCAGCATGGTTCAGGTCACCGGGATCTTTGATCAAACCCTGGTGAGCGTCCTTTTCCTCAACGGCCGATGAATCACCTTTGTGGCATTGAACACAGGCGAACGCGTGGGATGCATCCATGGTAGTCGTTGAGGTATGACATGTGATGCAGGTGCCCGGCTCCTTACAGGGAGTACCTGAATCCACTTTCGGGGCTTCTCCCCACCACAGGGGATAAGATAGATCCGATGTGCCCGAATTTTCTACTGGAATTGGGCTTAAAGGCGGAGTGGTGGAATAGGGCTGATTCTCTGCAGCGAAGCAGCAAACCCAAAGAATGGCCAGGAGCAGGCAGATTGACAAGAAAGCTATGGGCGGGCCTTTCCGGACAATTCCGAAAAGGCCTCCAGGGTGAGACGATGCAGAGCGACTCATCTGATCTGATTCAGCACTCTTTCAAGCTGTGCAGTCGGTAATTTGCCTCCACCGGGGTTCGCTCTGGCAAACTCGACGAGCACCTGTTCGATGCTCTTCTGAGCAGCCGCATAGTGTGGATGCTGAGGAGGGATTCCGTTTGCTGCCAGTATCTGGCCTGCGGCTTCCGATTCCCTCCCGGGAACGAGATTCAGCGGATTCGGCCACTGAAAAGCTCTTCGTGCAGGAGCAGGACGCGAAGCAGGGGCAGGGCGGGTCTCACGAGGTGGTTCCTGCTCGGATACCACGGGTGCGGGCTTCTTTCGTTTTCCCGTACAGTGCTCGTTGTTACGGAAACACTTGAGACGGCACTGTTCCTGGTAAAATTCATCGAGTCCCTGATCGTCGCAGCATTTGTAGCATTCTTCCCGGGTCTGGTCCGCATATGCCGGATCGGCCATGTAAATCATTCCTGTGAAGAAGATCAGGGTGGCAATTGAAAGGACAGGTCTGGTCAGCAGCATGGCTTATGGGGACCTCCTTGCGTGCGTACGTTGTTACAGCAGTCTGTCGTAGTAATCACGGTTCCTGATAAAGTCGGTTCAAAACTATTGAAGCTTCCCTTTTAATGGTTCGCATTTCTTGCCGTTGGTAGCCATCGCCAGGGCTTCTTTCAGTTCCTTGACAGGAAGTGGGTCAGAGTAGGTTTCACCCCATTTTTCATCGATATCGTCCCAAACGTAGATAGACCTCGTGAAAGTCTTGTCTTTCATCACGAACAGAGTCACAGACCATTCATCCGTAAGGGAATCACGGCAGAGAATCGCATGGGAACACTTCTTTTCCTTGTTGATGAGATCTATGGCTCTACTCCGCACCTGTTTTATATATTCTGCGTGATCGAACTTACTCAGGGGAGGGGCAAAACCGGCATTCTTATCCTCGTCGAGTTTTTCAAGTGGCTTGGGATTCGGCGATTCGGGTATCGATGAAGACGGCTTCTTCGAAGCGGTGCTCAGATTTGAAGGTTCTTCTTTTTCTTTCTCTTTTTCTTTCGGAGGTGGCAGTGACTTTCCTGTTTCACTCTCTTGTCGAACCGGCTTATCCATCTTGATGAGAGTATTTTGTGTATCCGAAGCACTTTTCTCCGGCAGTCTCTCTTCCTTGGCGTCTTTGGTCGGCTTTATTTCCTTTTCGACACTGGACGAAGCCATCTGCGGTTTGAGAAGAGATCCTTTTTGCGGCGTCTGTTGTTGAGCAGAGGCCTCGTTTTTCTTGCTCAGAATACTCGGGACGCATGAAGCCAGGAAAACACAACAAGATAGCGCAACTAGCAATATCCACGATCTCGAAATCAAGGTTCCACCTTTCCCGATACTACGCATTTGAGGAACTGGTCTCCAGATGTGTACGGCCGTAATACAAATCGATCCCGTGGAAGGTCGGCCCAAAGATTGACCAATTTTTAGCGGTTTTTCGGAAAAAAGGCAAGACCACGTACTCTGCGAGAATACACGCTTGTGAAAAGACGAGAGTTTTCTGCCTTACCGAGGCGAATTCCGCCTCGGCAGGTGAGGATAGAGCTATTTTGATTCAGGTTCGGATGGAGTTTTCGGTTGTTCAGGTTGCGAAATGGCAGGAGCAACTGGAATTGCAGGAGTTACCGGAACGACAGGAGTGGGTCTCTTGATGCCGACCTTTTCGAATAAACCGATCAACAGCTCTCCTACCCATTCGTTCGGGAGCAGTTTTTCAGTGGCCCACACGATGACGAAGATAACGGCCGCAATAATGCCGGCGATAATGAGGAACACTACCAGTGCGATGAGTCCGGTCAAGAGTAGTGAGAAATAAATGGGAAAAAAGAACCCGTAGAAGAAACCTCGGCCAACTCTGACCGCTACGTTCTCATCTTCTTCCTTGCCCAGAATATCGTTGAAAACCCGCACGTAAAAGTTCTTGTTGTAAAAACTAAGAAGACCGCTGAGGATCCCCAAAGCAAGCATTGCGACCAATTTCCAAATCATAGACGCCCTCCATAGGTTATTGGTTCCGGATCGAAACCCCATCCGGAATGAAACAAAAGCGGATTTTCGAGGTCAAGCCTCTATTTCTTTCTTGCTTTTTTTCTTGCTTGTTTTGCCTGTTTGCTTTTCTTGCGCTGTTTCTCCAGCGCCTTTTTCGAGACCACGTTTCCTTTCTTGATTTCCGGCAGGCCAAAGGGATTATTCGGACTGATTGCAGGTTCTTCAGATCCCATTCCCGAAAAACCTCCGCCGAACATCTTTCGGAGGCCTTTCATCCCTTTCCAGCGGCCACGGATCTTCCCTCCACCCATGGCAGACATGAGGTCTCTCATGTCCCGGAATTTGGTGAGAAGATCCTTTACTTCTCTCTCTTCCCGTCCGGATCCGCGGGCTACACGTGCAATCCTGCTCTGATTTATGATGTCCGGATGTTTTCGCTCGGCGGGAGTCATTGAGTTGATGATTGATTCAATACGAACCAGCTCATAATCATCGACTTTGGCCGAAGACGGGAGACCTCCGGGAAAGAAAGGCAGCTTTTCGATCAAATCCTGAAGAGGCCCCATTTTCTTGATAGCGCGGATCTGTTCGAGAAAATCTCCGAATCCGAATTCGCCGCGCAGCATGCGCATGGCGTCTTCTTCGGCTTTCTTCTCGTCCAAGACCTCCTCGAAGTCTTTAACCAGACCGACCACGTCTCCGAATCCGAGAATTCGTGAAGCAAGGCCATCCGGACGGAATTCCTCCAGCCGGTCCATACCTTCGCCCATACCGACGAATTTGATGGGGACCCCTGTAGCCTCTTTTATGGAAATGGCCGCTCCACCGCGGGCATCACCGTCGAGTTTCGTCAGTATGAATCCCGTGAGACGTATTCGCTCATTAAAAGCTTTGGCAATGTTGACCGATTCTTGCCCGATCATGGCGTCACAGACCAGGAGCACGTTATCCGGATGAGCCAACTCTTCGATCTGGTGAATTTCCTCCATGAGAGGTTCGTCAATCGTGAGGCGGCCTGCAGTGTCGAAAATGACTACATCGCAGTTTGCATCGGAAGCGATCTGCATTGCCTTCGAGCAAATTTCGGGCGGTCTCGCTCCTCCATCCGAGTACACCGGGACATTGAGGTCCGCACCGAGTTTGCGGATCTGATCGACTGCAGCGGGCCTGTATACGTCCGCCGCAACCAGCATGGGTCGATTGCCTTTCTTCTGAAGAAATCGCGCGAGCTTTGCTGCTGTGGTAGTCTTGCCGGAGCCCTGGAGACCCACCATCATGATTGCGCTGACAGGCTTCCTGCGCAGATCTAACGAGGCATCCTCAGGCCCCATGAGTCGGACCAGTTCATCATGACAGAGCTTGATAAAGTGATCCCCTGGTGAGACCTTCAGTTTTCTTTCCTTGAACTTTACGCTGACATGGACGATCTCACCGAGAGCCTGTTCTTTGACTTTTTCGAGAAAAGAGCGTGTAACCTGAAATTCCACGTCTGCTTCCAGAAGCGAAACGCGGATCATTGCGAGAGCCTCGGAGAGGTTCTCTTCATTAAGTGTTCGGACTCCCTGGAGATATTGTCGAACGTCTCTGAATCCCCGGGTTAGTATTTCCAGCACGAAGCCGCCTCCTGATTCGGTCCAATATCCTGAAACTTATTTCAATAGCATAATACACGACTGAATGTAAGAGATTTATTTTCTTGCCGGTAAAGCTTCAGTTGCGGGGTAGTATTGGTAGGATTTGGTGAGCGAAAGCGAACCCGCATCGATCGGGAAAATTCACGATCGACTCGACAGATGCGGTGAACCCGCGCGGATCGCGGGTTCACCGCATCATACGCTGGCTGATTCCTGGAAAACCCAACATCAATCGTCCCAACAGGACGACGAAGTATGTTTGTTCGCTTTCGCGGCGATGAATCGCCAGTCTATTTCTTTTCGTTCCTATCAAACGAAGAGGTTGGAAAGCAGAGTTGGCGCCTGTATAGCGATTGCTAAAGAATTTCGAAGTTTATCCCATGCTCCAACACAAGATACTGGTAGGACCGGCGTCTCTGTCGGTCCATTATATTGATATCATTGATCAATTGAAGATGTGCCGGCGCGGAGGCACGGCACCCACCAATATTCTTACTTTCAATCGACACTAATTTTGGCAATTGCTACAGTGGTTCTCGAAAGCAATCGCGGATTGGGAAAAGCTATTCCTTGATTTTGGTGGCCGCCGGCCTCCGTGCCGGCGGATGATATTCAAACAAATCAGATGGTTATCTCGGGAGGAAGCCGGATGCTGCCGATATTTTTCCGATGACGAAAGTGCATTTCCCCTAATACTCTTCAGAGCCGGCATATGGGGCAGCGGGATCTTTCCAAAGACTCTTCGTATCCCCTGATAATTTAAAGCAAGCCCTGTTTATCGAAGGAGTCCCAGAGGTCGTCTCGGAGGGCCTCACATTCATCCTTGACGTCTTCGTACGAGCGGGCGTTTTCTATGGCATAAGCAACCAGCTCGGCAAAACCGTAGAGAAATTTCAATTCCTCATCGGAAAAAGCGCGAACTTCCCCGGTATACACACGTAAGACGCCCAGAACCTTGTTTCTGACGATCAGGGGCACGCTCAAAATAGATTTGATGCCCTCGCGGATCGCTTCATTGGGATACTGAATTCTTGGATCCGTAGCAACATCCTCAACCCATGCGTGTTTACCCTTCAAAATGGTCTCGCCAATACTTTTGGAGGAATCCAGAGGCCCTTTGCATACATATTCCGTACTGAGGCCGTTGTGAGCGAACACCCGGAGATTTTCCCGATTTTTGTCCAGGAGGCTCAAAGTGCTACCTCTCACCTTCATTACCTTCACCACACCCTGTACGATGAGATCCAGCACCTCTTTCAAGTTCAGAGTCGATGAGATCGCTTTCTTCAGTTCCTCGAACGTGTCTTCTCTGTACCGTTTTTCGAAACGAGCTTTCCGATCCTTCATCGTCTTATTAACCAAGTCAAGGAGCTGGTCCGGAGTGAAGGGCTTTCTTATGTAATCCACAGCGCCCAGCTTCAATGCTTCTACTGCAGAATCGATAGTGGAGTAGGCGGTAAACATGATCATTGACAGATCCGGGTCTATTTCCGAAAGAGACTCCATAGCTTGAAGGCCATTAATGCCGGGCATTTTCAAATCGGTCAAAAGAATATCGAATCCGCCTTCCTTCAGTATTTCGATGGCGTCTTCGCCTTTGCGGGCGGTCTTCACTTCATAGTGTTGGTTGTCGAGAATACGGCTCACACTATCCAGGACGATTCGCTCATCATCCAGTACCAGAATCTTTCCTTTCGGCTTTTCCATTGGACCCTCCTGGCGAAAAAAGTAGTGATGACGCCTGAATCAAGGTGCTCCTCGATCCGTTTCGCCACTTTTCGGCGAATACCGGAATCATCATCAAAAGACGTCTTGATCTTGGGGGCCGAGAATGAATTTTTTCAATCCTTCGATATCCGAACGAACCTGCTCGTAGCGCATGGCATTCTCCAGAGCACGGGCTGCTTGCTCGGCAAACTTCAGCAGAAGATCCATTTCGTCTACGTTGAAGGCCCTCTTTTCAGAATTGTATGTCCTCAGGACACCGAAAACATTCTCTTCGAGCTTCATGGGTACCGATACTATGGAGTTTATGTTCTCTCTCCTGGCTTCAGCGGGATACTGAAGCCTGGTGTCGAAGTCAGCGTCTTCTACGATCACCGGTTTTCCAGACTCCATTACTTCGGATATGCTTCGCCTGGCATCGACGAGACCCTTTTGAACGTACTCCTCACTCAACCCATTCGAAGCAGCCAGAACAAATGCCTGATCTCGCTTTCGCAATACAAAGACCGCACTTGCTTTTACTCTGAAGAGCCTGACGACACTGGAACAGATCAGATTCAGGATTTCCTTGAGATCCAGGCTGGATCTCAGGGCTCTTTCCGCTTCGGCATAGGTTTTTTCTATCTCTCTGTCTCTTCGTGCCTTGAGAACTTTCTCCAGGGCGCGGTTTGTGATTTTGAGGAGTTCTTCTGGAGTGAACGGTTTGGGAAGATAATCCAGAGCACCAAGTTTCATGGATTCCACTGCGGAATCTACGGTGGCATATCCTGTGAACATGACAACTCCGGTATCGGGATACTTCTTGGCTATGGCCTCAACCACTTCCATTCCGCTCCGCTCGGGCATCATGAGGTCAGTAAGCGTAAGGTCGAAGGTTTCGTTTTCGAGTTGACCCAATGCCTGGTCGACTCTCAGTGCGCCAGCGACTCGAAAGCCTCCCTCTTCGAGAACTCTCCGGACACTTTCGTGAACGATTTGCTCATCATCGACCACGAGCACCGAAGCCTTTGGTCTTCCTCGTGCGTTCATGCAAACCTCCTTGTGGTTCGATATTGAGACGGAAACGGCAATTGGTATCGGTCAGGACTCGAGCAGTTGCTTCCGAGACATCGTCGCGTGTCTCCTCACCACATGGTGATTCAACGTTCAGAGGGGTAAGTCTGACCCTACAGATCGTGGTGTTCTCCCGGAACAGGCTGTAGACTCTCAGGTCAGGAAAATTGGAGGGAACGTATACTATCTCCCGACTCACTTTGTCCGAGATTCTGGCCGTAGCACAAAAAGAGCTGACTGGAGAGCTGACCTCTATTGGCTGATTCTCTGAAATATTGAGTTTGACGGCATCTTGGGGATTTATTTCCACATAACCCCGAGGACAAAGCGTGAGCAGGTTTTTCGATCTTGTGGACGTTGAACCGAAATGAAACATAGATCGTCCTGCTATCATCTCAAAAGGATATGCCTCAGCCTCGGGACCTTCAGGACATTCCCAGGTCCTCACCGGAGCAAAAGAATATGGTTTGCCGCTCCTAGATCGCCCATGATCTTGGTGTAGAGGGATTGCTATCTTGCCATCGCCGTCCAGATCCGAGATGTTCAGCCCATCGTAAAAGGGTAGTGTCCGGCTCATTTCACTGAATATGTCCTCGACTCCGGAGAAGCCCATGGACTTCCCCATAGCTTTCGCAACTTCTTCGAGAATGCTCCAGTCCGGCATGCTTTCTCCAAGGGGGGCTATGGCTTGATTGATTTTTTGTACACGATGCTCGAAATTGGTAATAGTTCCATTCTTCTCGGCAAAAGACGAAGCCGGGAATACGCAATGCGCCATCAAAGCCGTTGGACTGGGAAAAATCTCATGGACAACGAGCAGTTCGGCTTTCCTGAGAGCCTTGGCAAGGCGTGTGGAATGCGGATAGTCAGTCAGAGGATCAGCGCCTGCAATATAAACCGCCCGTACATCGCCATTCTCCAGACCGTGCACCATTTCCGGCACGGTCCGTCCTTTTGTATAAGGAATACCGTTTTTCCAGACCTTTTCAAAAAGCTCGCGAGCTTGTGCAGCGTGCTGATATCCCGGCAGATATTCTGGTAAGGCTCCCATATCGCAGAGTCCGACCATATTGCCTTTCTCGAATATCGGATAAATCCCTGCATTGGATTGTCCGATGTTCCCGGTCAGGAGCGCCAGGTTCGCTATATTCATAACGCATTGCAGCCCGTTTTCCTGAAGTATTACGTCTCCCCCGAAAACGATGGAGGCTCTTGGCGCCTCGCCCAGTATTCGCGCTGCCTCTTGCAGGTCCTCTCTGGCAATTCCCGTTCTTTTCAGAATTCCATTAAGTGAAATCTTGTCCAACAGGTTCTTCATAGGAAGAAAGTTCGCAGTCCGATCCCGCACGAATTCTTTGTCCCACAAATCGAGATCCAGTATGATTTTCATGAGGCCCAAGACAAGGTCGCTCTCCGAGTACGGCCTGACTCTCAACAGGACTCTGGAAAACCGGTCAAGACTCGTTTTTCGGGAGTTCGCGACTATAACGTTACTGTCGTAACGTCTGGCGGCAATCTTGACTTTCCATCCTATGGCAGGGGTTTCCTCAAGAGGATCTACCCCGATGAGGAATATGGCATCCGTTTCCAACAAGTCTTCAATGCGGCCGGACGATCCTCCGACGCCGCACGTCAACTCAAGAGCCCTCTGAACCCTCAAGATGCTGAATCTCGCTTCGCTGTCGATATTGTTTGTGCCTATTACAGTCCGGAAGAATTTTTGGAAGGCGTAACAGTCTTCATTCGTAAGGCGAGGCGAAACCAATCCGACAACGCTCTCGGGACCTGACTCGCGGATTATCTTCTCGAGATTCTCGGCGGTAAACTGGAGAGCGTCAGCCCATGATGCAGGTTTGAGTTCGTCGTCCTTTCTCAGCAAGGGAGTAAGGATTCTGTCCTCGTGGTGGACAAAATCAAACCCGAATCTTCCCCCGACGCACAGAGTACCCCCATTGTGGCTTTCAATGTCTGTTGTCACCCTGTAGATTCGGTTATCCTTGACATTCACCAGCATTCTGCAGCCCGCGGAACACAAAGAGCAAACGGTGGGGACTTTTCTCAGTTCCCAAGGCCGAGCCCACAAAGAGACTTTGTCTGACATGGCCCCGGAAGGGCATGCCTGGACGCACTCACCGCAAAAGTCGCAATCAAGAATCCCGCCGTCACGCGTGGTTATCCGCGCAGCGTAACCGACATCCGCAAGTCTCAGGGCGCTGGCTCCGATAACTTCATGACAGACTTTGACGCAGCGAAGGCAAGTCAAGCATAAATTCGGATCGTACCTGATCAGCGGCCAATCGTTCACCACAGCACGGGTGCGACGTTCCATCTGGTATTCGGTTCCGTAGATGCCCAGACGATAGGTCAGATTCTGTATCTCGCACTCACCGGCCGCTGAACAGACCGGGCAATCCAATGGATGATCCATTAGCACGAGCCCCATAACCTCTTCCCGGATGGACCGCAATTTCGGAGAATCGGTATGAACCATCATGCCTTCCGCAGCGATGGTATTACACGATGTCATGGGACGGCGAACGCCCTCGATTTCTACAACGCACATCCGACATGAGTCGGATGGACTGGTCTTCGGATAGTAGCAGAGCGTAGGTATCCAGATACCAGCCTTGTTCGCCGCTTCAAGAATGGTTGTTCCTTCAGGTACGGTAATTTCCACTCTGTCAATGTTAAGGGTCGGCATTTTTCGGTCCTTCTGACGGAGTCTGCTTGCGGTCAGGGCAGGAGCCGGATTTAGCTTATATGAGGTTCTTGAGGATCGAGTTTTTCCTCTCGCCTCGACGATAGACGAGAATCACGTGGTAGAGCACGCTCGGCCGGCGTTCACTTCACCGCTGCCAGTATCAGGTGAAAGCACCTGAGACATCTGCTGGCCTCGATGAATGACCCCTTTTGGGTGAATCCTGAATCTACCTCGAGGAAATGCCCAATTCGATCGTGGACGTCCAGTTTGTTCCTCACTACCTTTCCGCCCTCCCGAAGAGGGCTGCGTGCGGTGACCAGCACGCCGTAATCCTTTTCGATATTTGCGATCAAATCATCCATCCACTGTTGTTCTGTAGCCTTACATGAACCTGTCGTGACATATTGATGGATCATGTGAGCAGCCCGTTTTCCACCGGCCAGGCCATGAACCACAGTCAATGGACCACTGACAGCGTCGCCTGCAGCGAATACGCCAGGACGAGACGTCATCATGGTCACGGGATCCACCTTTATGGCCCCTTTTCGAGAAAACTGTATATTGTCGTCGCCTGAGAGCCATTCGAGATCTGCAATCTGCCCGATGGCGGGGATAAGCGTGTCTCCGGCAAGATCGAATTCTGTCCCCTCCACCGGAACCGGCCTTCTTCTTCCGGATCGATCCGGCTCCCCCAACTCCATCCGAATACATCTGAGCCCAGTCATTCTGCCATTCTCGGAGAGTACGGCAACGGGCTGTGTGAGAAAGAGGAATTTGATCCCTTCTTCACGAGAATCTTCGACCTCTTCTAGATCCGCCGGCATCTCTCGTTCAGTCCGTCTGTAAACGACGGTCACCTGTGAAGCACCCATCCTGAGGCAGGTTCGAGCGCAATCAATGGCGGTATTACCTCCGCCGGCTATGATCGCATTTTCGCCCACTTGGATTTTTTTCCCGAGATTGAGGTCCCGCAGAAAATCGATCCCTCCGGAAAAAACACCCTTGATTCGCTGTTTCTCTTCTTTGAGAGCCAAAGCCGAGGACTTATGCGCCCCGACGCCCAGGAAAACCGACTTGAATCCCTGGTCAAACAAATCTTGAATGGTGAAATCCTTGCCAAGCCGAGCTTTGAATCGAAACTCGACCCCGAGACGCTGAATTTGAACAATCTCTTTCTGAAGAACATCCCGGGGCTGACGATAGGGCGGAATTCCGACGCCGACCATCCCCCCGGGGATTGGAAGTGCTTCAAAGACAGTCACAGGATGGCCGAAGCGGTTCAAATAGTACGCTGCAGCCAAACCTGCAGGTCCTGCGCCCACAATTGCTATAGGTTTTCCATTCAGTTCGACTCGTTGGAAGGGGGGCTCGATAGCGTGAAGCATCTCATAATCGGCAGCGACCCTTTTCAGCGTCTTGATAGGTATCGCCACGTCTCCCATGTTCGCTACGCTGCACGCCTTCTCGCATGGAGCAGGACAAATTCTGCCCGTTATTCCGGGTAGTGGCATTTCTTCACGGATAATCTGCAGTGCTTCCTCATAACGAAGCTCTTGCAGCATTTCCACATAGCCGGGAATATTGATGTGGCAGGGACACGTATTCATACAAGGGGCGGAAATGTTTCCGATATATCGAACAGAGTTCTCCGAAATTCCATTCCTCACAGCATCCAGGAAGTCATCCCTGAAGAAAGTGAGCCCATCTTTCAGGAGTTCCCCTGCACTCTGACAGACAGAACATTTGGCAGCATCGTTCAGAATGTCCGCCATTCTGGACAGCACATCGAGATCCGATTCCGCTGAGCCACCTTGCATCATTTTGTCCAGGATCACTGACACAATCTTGGAACCTTTTATTCCTGTGATGCACTTCCCACAACAATATTTGGCTTGAATCTGTGCCAGGTACTCACGAATCATTGGCACAAAGTTGAACTCGTTATCAAATACGAGAAGACCTTTGCCGCTCATTAAAGCTATTACGTTTGGCGGAAAACTTGCTAATGGAGGGAGAGATTCGGTTTTTCTCCGGGTGATCTCATCACCATGCCGGTGATCCGCCAGAACGCTTCCCCATCTTCCGAATCTGAGTCTCTTCATGGGCCGCTCCAGTCCGGATGGTCCGGTATTTTCAGTTTACTTTCTTTTAGATAAAAAGAAAAGAAAGAATGAGAGCCAAACGACTGCTTTGGTGCGGATAATCGATTAACTTGACTTGTGTAATAGGTAATTGAGCGCGAGAGCGAAATCGACATGAGAGACATTTCCTGAAGCGAATTGTATGCACGCCTATCTTGCCGGTGCGGGGGTTTTCTGATATAAACTGAAGGCTTTTTCTAGATCCATCTTGGGACGAGGAGTCGCATGCTGCCAAAATTGGGAAATTTCCAGATCAAAACGAGAGTCGTCTTCGGAAGAGGGGCGTTGTCCAATCTCGGGCAATTGGCCCGCGAATCGGGTGCAGGAAAATATCTTCTTGTGGCAGATCCGGCGCTGGAGCAGGTCGGAATTCTCGACAAGGCGCTTTCTGCACTGAATGATGTCGGAATTACGGGAGAGGTTTACAAAGCAGTAGAACCCGAACCGTACATGGATAATGCGGAGGAAGCCGCGGCTCTCGGACGTGCAGTAGATGCGGATCTCGTAGTAGGCCTGGGCGGGGGGTCCGCCATGGACACGGCAAAGGCGGCTGCAGTTCTTATCACGAATGAGGGGAAGGCTGAGGATTATATCGGTCTGAACAAAGTCGAATTGCCGGGCACTCCCACCATAATGGTTCCCACTACAGCGGGAACAGGTGCGGAAGTAACGTTTACTGCAGTGTTCACCAATCGGGAAACCCGGGCGAAAGGCGGGATAAACAGCCCGTTCCTTTTTCCTGGCGTTGCTTTGCTCGATCCTGAACTCACATTGCCCTTGCCGCCCCATGTTACTGCTGCAACCGGTATGGATGCATTGACCCATGCAATAGAATCCGTAAGCAGTCTATCCAGCACGGTCTTCACGGAAGCTCTCGCGTTGACCGCTATTCGGTTGATATCCGGCAATCTCAGGCGTGCGGTGTTTCACGGGGATGATATCGATGCCAGGGAACAGATGCTGATGGGAAGCCTTCTTGGAGGCCTTGCCCTTGCCGATGCGGGGGTTGGTGCGGCCCATGCTTTGGCATACCCGCTGGGGGGCAATTACCGCATACCCCACGGTCTGGCAAATGCCATGTTGATCCCGTATGTAATGGAATTCAATTTGCCTGCTGCAGAAAAGCACTTTGCCATGATAGCCTCGGCAATCGGTGAACCCGTGGAGGGCCTTCCTTTGCGACGAGCTGCCGAGCAGGCAGTTGAAAGTGTGTTCATGCTGTGTAGCGACATCGGAATTCCCTCAAGCCTGGCTGATGCCGGTGTTCCCCGATCTGACATTCCCATGCTGGTGGAAGCTGCTCTGAAGGTAACTCGACCGGTTGAGAACAATCCGAGGAAACTCGGAGAAGAAGAAGCTCAAACTATTTACGAAATGGCGTTTAGTTGATATAAGCCCTGCACGGCTCCACGGAAGGATCCGGGGAGCCGTGCAGGTATGGTGGTGAATCCCGCAATCAGTGCTGACAAATAGTTCAGGCTGAATGTCCGGGTGTTTGTCAGGAGGTCTCATGCCAGGATACGAGTGGATAGGTGAAACAGAAAAAGAGCATATTAACGATGTTCTGGAAACAGGAATACTCTTTCGTTACGAGTTCCCAAACGAACGAAAAGGAATTTATAAGGTCAAGGAATTCGAAGATAAATTCGCTCAATTCACCGGAGCGGTTTATGCTCAGGCGGTTACTTCCGGTTCGGCCGCTCTCAAAGTAGCGTTGTCTGCCCTCGGTATCGGTCCCGGAGACGAAGTCATCACTCAGGGGTTTACCTTTATCGCTACATTCGAAGCAATAATCGAAGCAGGCGCGGTACCCGTGCCGGCTGAGATCGACCAAACGCTGAATCTGGACCCTATAGATTTGGAAAAGAAAATAACCCCGAGAACCAAGGCCGTGATCCCGGTCCATATGCTGGGGTCGCCCGCTCGGATCCAGGAGATCTTGGATATTTCAAGAAAACACAATCTGAAAGTGATCGAGGATACGGCTCAGGCACTTGGAGCAGGAGTAGGCGGCAAACGCCTGGGGACCTGGGGTGATATGGGAACGTTCTCGTTCGATTTCTACAAGACTATTACCACAGGTGAAGGTGGAATGGTCATCACGAACGATCGGGAACTATATCAGCGCGCTTCGGAATACGCAGATCACGGGCATGAGCACAATCCCAATGTGGGGCGGGCTCTGGATGGGCGGAGTTTCCTGGGATTCAACTACCGTATGAATGAGCTTCAAGGAGCTGTGGGGCTGGCTCAGCTCAGCAAGCTGGAGGACATAATCCAGCGGCAACAGCAGAATCAGGAACTCATTCGAGAGACTCTCGAAAGCCGCGACGGAATTGTCATGCGAGAGATTCCGGAGAAAGGAAAGGACAGCTACACCCATGTATGCTTCTTCCTTCCAACTGCGGAAAAGGCCCAGGCCTTTCAACAGCATATTGCCTCAAAAGGAATTGCTGCGATCTACTTCAAGAACAACCTCTGGCATCTGATACATAATTGGGAACACCTTCTCGAGAGGAAGACAGCCTGGCCCGGTCCTCATCCGTTCGGTGGTGCGTTGTACGGAAGCGAAATGACCTATTCGAAAGAGATGCTGCCGCAGACAATGGCAATTCTCGAGAAGACGGTTGTGCTGCCCATATTCCTGCAAATGGACGAAGATCATTTGCGGCGCATGGTGGTGGAATTACAGGCTGCTGCCGAAGAGATTCTGTGACAGAGTTTTATCTCGAAATTCTGGCTGTGGACGACGTTCCCAAACAGTACCTGATATAGATCAGCGGAATTCGAGTTGGCAATAATGGGATACCGATCATGAGCCGGTACGCACCGGCTCGTGAAAAGAACCTATCGCTACGCGGAAGAATGTCTGAAGTTCGATATACCTCGTAAGTATTGGAACTCACGAACGACCGAAACATCTCTCAGAAAAAGCGACCTGGACTTCATCGAGACCTGGGGATATGTCGAAGGATTTGCACAAAATAATAGGATTCATCCCTGCACGAGCCGAATCCAGCCGATTTCCCGGTAAGCCGCTTGCGGATATCTTGGGCAAACCGATGATAGTTCGCGTGCTTGAACGTGCAATGACGTCGGGAATTTTGGACGCCGTGTACGTGGCCACGAATTCGCATGATATTGTTTCGGCTGTTGAAGCATCCGGAGGAAAAGCAGTTCTGACCTCAAATCAGCATCCTTCCGGGTCGGATCGCATCGCCGAAGCTGCAAGAATATTGCAGTTGCAGGATAATGCTGTAGTGGTCAACATTCAGGGAGACCAGCCCCTTTTCGATCCGATTATGATCAAGGAAGTGACCGCTCCGCTTGTGACCGATCCGTCCATTCCGATGAGTACATTAATTTACAGGATCGTCAGGGACGAGGAAATACATCATCCGAATGCCGTCAAAACTGTGATGGACGTTCACGGTTTCGCCTTGTATTTCTCCCGTGCGACTATTCCCTATTATAAGGGATCTGCCATTCTACCCGTTTATTATAAACATCATGGGATTTACGCATACAGGAACAATTTCCTTCAGGTGTTCGCAAATCTTCCCCAGACTATTCTCGAGAAATCGGAGCGGCTGGAGCAACTACGTGCACTGGAACACGGGTTTCGAATCAAAGTGGTGATTACGGATATGGATTCCATCGAGGTAGATACCCCCGAGGACCTGGAACGAGTCCGGGAAACATATAGAAAGATAGTTTGACAAAACTTAATGGTGCATGCATATTTCGTGCAGAATCGAAAAATGGGGGCTGAGTTTAGAGCGGTCTTTTGTGCAACGATCGCCGTGAGCGATCCCTGGAGAAAGGAAGAATATGAGCAGAGACGATAATGTTAAAGTTGAAGGGACAGTTGTGAAGGTTCATTCCGGTGGCATGTATCAGGTCGAAACCGATGACGGAAGGAGTATTCGTACGAAGCTGTCCGGCAGAATGTCCCGTTTTCGTATCAAGGTTCTTCTTGGCGATCGAGTGACTGTAGCTCTTTCACCATATGATCTGACGCACGGCCTGATAGTGTACAGGGGCAAATAAGTTTGGTTTCAGGAAGTCTTCCAGGCTACTCCTCACTTTCCCCACATCTAAAACCGAACCGCTGAAAATTATGTCACAGCATTAGTTCGCGTTCGGCTGGACTTGTGTTTGTTTTTGCCAATACGAATGTCGAATTTTGCCTTGCATCTCCAGTCGGCGAATAATTCCGTCCGAGAAGCCTGTCCTTCAGACGATCATTTCAGAAATGCCTTCAAAGACTTGCGTAAATGCGGCATTTAGGTTATTCCTTCTAAGCTTGATTGGAAATTTCTCTAAGAGGATTGGGCATGGAGATACTGTTTCTGGGGACAGGAGCAGCGTGGTGCACGCCGGAATACTCTTGCACCTGCGCAATATGCTCCAAAATGAACGCGTTGGGAGAAGAGCGGACGCGAACTTCACTCCTTATCAGGAATGACGAGTCTCTTCTCGTGGACTGCGGTCCTGACTTGAGACTCCAGATGAAGGCAAATCACCTCACGCGACCTGATGCAGTGCTGATAACTCACGAGCACGGAGATCATTTCCTGGGTATGGACGATCTGCTGGTGTTTCGCAGATCTATCCCAGCACACGCCTGGCACCCTATCCCTGTGTACGCGACAGAAACGGCGTGGAAAGGCATCGAAGTACGGTTCGGCTACCTTCTCGGATCTCTGGTGGAAAAGAGGATCGCCGTCCCCGGGATGATGCTTGACGGACTGAAGACAAGAGTGACTCCTTTCAAGACCTTTCATGGTCCCAGTGCGGCCGGTTCGGTGGGTTATATTTTTGAAACCAATACGGCAGGACAATATGGCAAACTGGTGTATACTTCCGATTTCATGCGTATCGACGATGAGCCGCAGTTGCTCGAGAACCCGGATGTTCTCGTCATTCAAGCCCATTGGCTGCACGAACCTGAATTCAATCGTCCCTTTCACATGAGCCTTCAATCCGCATTGGATTACATAAAGCGCTGGAAACCCCGGAAAGCGGTGTATCTCGTCCATATTTCCGACATGGATCTTGTCCCGGGAGACCCGGGAAACAATTTCATGAAGAAAATCCCTCCCCGGTCACCGTTAACCATACCGGGATCGGATCTTCCTTATCCTGTCCCCACCTGCAGCGATGAATGGCAGAATGTGCTCGATCGTATCTACAAGGACTATGAGCTGCCTTGCCCGGTATTCATAACCCGTGACGGCCTGAAGGTAATCCATTGAACCGGAAGAATATCTGCTGCGTCAGATAGTAGTTTATGGAGGTATTTATGGCTGATGATCTGAAGGAAAAGACTGCAAAGACCGCAAAGCTCTACTTTGACGGCTATTCGGACGAGCGTCCTTTCGATCTGTGGAGATCGTTTGACAAAAAGTTGGCCAAAGACCTTTCACTCTTTGTTACGGGCACAGTGTACGCCCGCGAGAAGATCCCTCACCAGACACGTCAGCTCATAACCATAGCCGCATTGACTGTTCTCTCAAGAGAGGAAGAACTGAAGCTCCACATCTATGCGGCCCTAAACGTCGGCTGTAGTCCTCATGATATTGCTGAGGTGATTTTTCAGTGCGGGATCTATGGCGGAATGCCTGTGGTAAATCAGGCTTTAAGAGTGCTCAGACAGGTTCTCCAGGATCGAGGCGCCTGGCCACTGGAACCGAGAGAGGATTGAGTCGCTGCTCCGGGAGATGTAATCCCGGAGCACAAATCCATTCGGAAACCTAGTCGTCCAAAGTGAATTCGAATTCCTCGCCTGAACCAAGATCCAGTTCGGTTTCCTGTTGTTTCGACGCGGCCGCTGGAGAGGCTGCCCGGTAACTCGATGAGGACCCGGTGAAATATTCGTCGAAATCCACCTCAGGTGGCTTGTAATGCAAACCGAGTTTTCTGCGGATCATGTTCAGGTCCTTGTTGCAAGAAGGACAGGCCACGTTATAATCAAAGCTTATGTAACCGCATTTTTCGCACTTCAAGGCAAACCTCCAGAGAGTCGGAGTGAAGCATTCAACAAATGTTTAGCATGAACTATTTGATAAATCAAGTCTTATACCGCAAGGACAAAAAAGTGATCCTTTGGGGCCGCTTACGGAAAAAAGCCGCTATTCTTACTCTGATTGCAATCGTCTTGGCAGCGTGCGCGACCGTTCCCCATACGGGAAGACGTCAACTCAATATGATTTCAGATAATCAGTTGAACAGTGTTGCTCTCAAGGCTTTCAACGACGTGGTGTCCAAAGAAAAAGCATGTAGTGACGAACGGTTCAACCAAGCCGTGAAGCAGGTCTCGGACAGAATAAGCAAAGCCGCTGAATCCGTGGACAAACCTGGTTTCGCGTGGGATGTCAAAGTAATTGAGAAGGATACACCGAACGCTTTTTGTCTTCCGGGCGGAAAGATCGTTGTTTTCACTGGCCTCATGCCGTACGTGAAGAATGAGGCAGGTCTGGCGGCTGTAATCGGACATGAAGTTGCCCATGCCGTCGCGAGACACGGAGCAGAAAGATTGACGCAACAGCTTGCTGTGAAAGGAGCAGTCACGGTCGGCGGTGAGATTCTCAAAGGAGAAGACGGGAATCTCGATCGGAAATCGCGCCTTCTTCTAGCTGCTGTGGGAATGGGCGGAACGGTCGGGGTTATTTTGCCGTATAGTCGTCTTCATGAAACGGAAGCTGACCGAATAGGTCAAATCTACATGGCTTCCGCCGGCTACGATCCGTCCGAGTCCGTTCGCCTCTGGGAAAGGATGGCTAAAATTACCAAGCCTCCGATTCCGGAATGGCTCTCTACGCATCCGGCGGATGGAGAGCGTGTGCGAAAGCTCAATGAAAGCCTTCCTGAAGCACAAAAGTTCTATGCCAAAGCTCCGGCCAAGTACGGCCTTGGGATGCCGCTGTAGAAGAAATGTATCGGATGGATGGCTCTGCAGCCATTTTGCTTGCCATGAGGAGGCTACGAAATGTTTGAGAGCAGCAGCCAAATCGTGAGAGTCTTTTTTGCTGTTGAATTGCCCGATAAGGTCAAGTCTTTTCTCAAGAGTGTTGCACAAGAATTAAGACAATGCGGGGGCGACGTCAAATGGACCAATCCCGCCGGAATGCATCTGACCCTGAAGTTTATCGGTGAAATCACCGCAGATCGGCTGGCGCAGATTGAACAAGCAGCTCGGCCGATTTGTCGGGAGCAGGCAGTATCGGTTCACAAGGTGTCCAAGATCGGGGTGTTCCCGGATTTTCGACGTCCTCGAGTCATCTGGGCAGGGTGCTCTGACGAATCCTCAGATCTGTCCAATCTCGCGATCAGGCTTGAGGATGCATTAGCACCGCTCGGATTTGCCAAAGAGAAACGAGCTTTCAAACCCCATCTTACCCTGGGGAGAGTTCGATCCAATAAAGGGATCGCAAACCTTGTGGAGGGGATCCGCGAGAGAACGGACGTTGCAGGGCCTTCATTCACTGCAGATCGCGCAATCCTGTTTCGGAGCGTGCTAAAGCCTTCAGGAGCAGAATATTCCCAAATCTTCAGGTTCGATTTCCGCCCTGAATAAATGAAACATACCAATGTGCTTTCATAAAGGGAATATTGAGAAACCTGTTATTTACCGGTCCCGGCATGTCTCCTTCGCTACGAACGGCACCGCCTGACTTCGCTTCGGAGACATGCCGGGACCGCATTTGCTCCCGCCGGTGACGGGATTACTTCTTTGAACGCACATTGGTAACAGACCTGTTGACACGCAGATTCAGTCCAGCTAGAACAGCAACCGTCAAGATTAGACGGAGCGACGAAATTGGGCCTCAAACCATATTGTCTGCCGATCTGTTCGTTATGTGCCATCCTGATAACCACATTCTCTGCATACGGGGCGGATTCTTCGTACGCCCGGGAGACCTCTCCGGCAGTGGCCGAACGAATCCAGCCGGTGCCCTATACAATTGAACCGGAGAAGCCGTCGGAAGAGCCGGAATCCATCTATGTGCCTCCACCTCTTACTGCCCCGAATGACCCCTGTTTGCCGCAACTGTATACAAATTGGCAGGAGTTTGCCCAGGAAGGTCGGGAGAACAGGGGCTTCGAGTTCAAGACCATACGCATTTTGATAGACAGAAACCGTTTTGAATTGCTCGTGGAAGGCACAACGAACGATAACACGGTGCACGACATTTACCGCACCTTCATAGCGCTGGGCGATGTTCATTCTCCCACGCCGGACGGCAGCTTTCTCATAAACCATGTCTACTGCTATCCCGATGTGGTGTTCTTTGATGCTTCAGGACAACCGATACCCGGTCTTTACAACGGATTTTTCGCCCCTCTCCTTGTCTGCGATGCACGGGGGAGGTGCCAGCGTCACCGGGAACTGGGGATTCATGGACTTCAGGCCGCGGCAATCCCCCCTGGCCGACATATTTCACCGGCAACGTTCGGGGCTGTGTCCGCAGGGTGTATACGGGTTCCGGACCCTTGCTCGTTAAAGAAGGCTATCATCGCGGCTGCCGGAGTCGGTCCGCTCAAACAAAACGACCGCGGTTCGTATCACTGGCTGAAGAAACCCGTTGAAGTGGTGATAGGAGATTCTTATTCGGTATATGAAGAAAGCGACTTGGCTTCGATTATCCAGGGGGGGCTTACACACGTTCAGGAAGGTCTCAAGAACCTTTTCGACGTATTTCGATAATGGGAGTCATCGAGATCATAGTACAATCTACTTCATCGATAAAGCGCATCTATCCACCTGAGCAACACTATCCCGCCGATGAGAAAAAGTGCATAAGCAATCCAGCTCAAAATTTCACGCATTGTGAATGCCCCCTGCCTCTCAGGCATATTCGGATCCCAAAATAGACCCAATACTCAAACTACAATTGATACTGTATCACGCGTCCTGTCCTGACTCAATCGTAAAGCGGTAGTGGGCGGCCTCCGTGCTGCCCAAATCAGGTTTATAGTCAGTGCTAAAAATTCTGTCGCATATCCGCGGATATTAGTTTGGCACTTACTTTAAGAAAGCGAATTCCCGCGGAAGGCATGCCATAGCGAGGGGAGCGAGGCAATGTCCTCAATGTGACCGAGGCCGTATATGGATTTGCAGGTTAGCTCCGTCGAACCGAGGAAGACTTCACCGATCTCGCATAGTGCGAAATCTGTGGGGGGAAAGTCGGGAAAGTCGCTTTTGACTGCGGGATTTGTAGGAAAACGAACTTTTGGCTGCATCGAAATAGATCTTCTTAATATAAGGCGAGCACTTTCGTACGTCATTTTTGGCAAAGAAACTACTCCAGGTACCTTTTGGATGCATCGCAGTGAATTTCGCAGCATCTTTTCTGGCCTTGAGCCGGGCCTGGCGCAATGTGCTGGGACACTCCTCAAACGTGTACTCTTCCTTGTCCTTGGTGATCGTCGGTCTGAGGGAAAAAGCGTCGACAGTCTCCAGGGAGATGAAGAAGAATAGCATCAGGAGGAGACAGATTCTTGGCACGAGAAAACTCCTTACTCATCATTGACTCTCTACTATTCTAGTTCGTTTTTTCTCCGATGTCAGCAAGGGTGTTCACGAAACTGGCCACTTCGGCAACTGTGGAGAAATACTGCTCCATGAAGACCCGCAGATCTGCGACGTACGTTTTGGGCACGTAAATCACGTCGTAGGGTTTGACCAGTATTGCCGAAGCCATGTCTCCGACGTCGAGGATACGTTTCAAATCAAGCCTTCGACCGATAGGTTTGCCGTAGACGTTCTTTGAAATGAGTATAACGCTGGTGAGATCCGCAGTATTTTGTCGGTGTCCGCCAGCGAGAGCAACCGCCTGCAATGCGGTGATCGGCTGGCGAATTTCGTAAGCGCCAGGATTATTAACTTCGCCGAGAATGTAAACTTTTCTTGATTTTGCCGAAGAAAGGGCTACTGAGGCCACAACGTGTTTCAACTCGCCTTGACGGTACAATTTATTGGCGGTCCGCTCCACATCGCTGACCGTGTATCCGGCTGCCAGAATGCGATCTTTCAAGAGGGGCAGATCTATCGTGCCGTCCGGCTTGACGGTCACTTGTGTCTGCTGACCGGAGGTCAATGTGGTCAATGAATCCACGAGCCGCTGAACTTTCTGATAAAATTGACTAACTGACACCGTAACCATACGATAATTCCGAAAGCGCTGGTCGATGTCTCCATTCCGCAAGATATTCGCACTCCTGAATTTTTCTTCGATCTTCTTTGAAAGCTCCTCAGGCGCAAGACCGACGGCTTTAATGTCACCGATGCCCGGCAACGTTATCATTCCGTCAGGACGAATGACCACTCTTCTGTTCAATTCAGGATCGAGAATAAATTCGATTTCAATCTCGTCCAGAGTATCAAGTTTGTATGACCCCGCGGGAATGGTCCATTCAGTCTGGAAATTAACGGTGAGCAAATCGTCCGGGCCGAGCCGGTAGTTGCGGCATACAATGTCGAAAGCCTCTGCGAGATCATGAAGTTGCGGATTCTTGGCGGGGCCGGGGTAGGGTCTGAAGGGAGAGGGAATCAGCCCGATGCATCCTCCCAGCAAAAGGGCGAGGAGGGCGGCTCCGATGAATCTGCGCGCTAAGATTCTTTTAAATTTATCCATATTTAATCAATTTACTTAAAGTAAAATCTTAACTTCTGTAAGCGTCTATAGCAGATTTTTGAATAATTTTCAAGAAAAACTCGCCTGCCTCGTAATCGTTCAGTTACGAGCAGGCACTAGGGATTCTGCGCCCTGGAAGGGCGGCCCAATAGTAGCCATGGGTGTCAGAGACTGTCTCAAAACTGTGCTGACACCCAGAATCGTGCCACGCTGACCACCCGGGGCTGAAGCCCCGGGCTATTTTCTGCCGCCCCTTCGCGGCTCAGGAAGCTGACGTCCCAGAGGGACGTAGGATAATAGCCTGGTAATTCATTGCCGGGAAGAAGGAAGTCGTGCCACGATTTAGGATAAATTTCGACTTTTGAGACATTCTCGTCAACCCGTGGACAGCGCGATGTCCATAAGCACGGTTCAACGACCCTGAAAGGGTCCACCAACAGGCAATGATTCCCAAATGTCATTGGTGGACCCTTTCAGGGTCATGAAGACAAAGGATTTGCCGTTCTGCTTCCGTGGGCTTGCACCCACGGCTACTGTTGGGCAGCCCCTTCGAGGCTGAAGAAACCTCTCTCCATGCTTAACTGAATGGTTGGCGCTGGTGAAGTGTTACTTCAATTACCCACGGAGGTGCGACGTTAGGAGACATGTCATCGCGAGGAGCGGAGCGATCCCGCGTCTCGCGGGACAATCTCCTGATACTTGCCTGCACCTTCAGGGGATTGCTTCGCTTCGCTCGCAATGACAGGCATTCAGACGCTCTGGCATCGACGATGCGGTTCGCTTCGCTCACCGGCATCCTCCCTGCTCAGACAAAATACTCTCAAACACCGCCCGAGACTGAAGCCTTACCTGCCTCCCGAGCGGTCAGCATTCGACGGGCATGTGGGCCAACTTAGCGCGCTCTTGGTCGTTTGTTCCGGAGGAATCCCGCGGGCCCCGGAACAACAGGTCGGCGATTCCTTGCCGGTCAAAGAAAAATATGATGATGTTCGAGTCCCGGAAGGGCTGCTGATGCACGAATTTCCGGCAATGAAGAGACTGTCGCAAAATTCTCGAAGGCATGACAAATCGTGGCACGATTCGCCATCTTCGTAGGGGGAGGCCTAGTGCCTACCCTTATTCTTGGGTATCGGATGTTGCAGCTACTCGTCCGTTGAGTGTACCGCTTCAAAGCGTATTTTGAACAATGCCATAGCCAGATCCCGAGTATCTGATGCTTTTCCGAGTTGTGCCGGGGATATGGCGTAATCGAAATTGAACTCGATTTTGTTTAAATCATGAACAAGCTCTTTTGGCAGAGTCACCGCATAAATCTGGACTCGATCCGCAAATGACAGTGTTGCTACCAACCTGCCATTGAGCGTTACCGAAGCCCTCTGTTTGAGATGCTCCGCCACCATGGGCGCTGCCGTAATGGACATTGTATATTTCAGCCCTGGTAAAAGGGGAACAAAGAGCTTGGCTTGTCTTGCAATCGCCCACGTCCAGACTTCATCACCATCGAATTCATCCTGTCCCCAACCAGGTCCGAAAAAGTGGTTGGATTCCTCTTTCCCCGGGATGACATCGAAACCGGCAAGCTCGGACAATTTGAGATTCTGTGGCCAACTGGGGAACGGAACAACAGAAATGTCGTTTCTGGAAAGGCCGTTCAGGTCTGCCCATTGAAAGCTGTTTATCTTACACCGGAATAGGCCCGAGGGTGAATCGAAGAATATTTGGTCCGCCAGTGGAGCCCATCCAGGTGGAATGTTGCCGCTGAACCCGTTGACCGTGGGGATGTCTACGGCCAACTGAACCCACATTGCATCCAATTGGGAATAGGCCCAGTAAGGGCGTCCCGAGAGAGATTTCACATTGAACACACAGTAGAAAGAACGACAATCCTTGGGAATCTCGCGGGCTATTTTCGCAATTCGGTCTCTCGTCTCGTATTTGTTGTAAGCCAGTGTAGTCTGAAATTGCTCTGCGAAGATGAAAAGTAGCAAAACGATAGCGAGAGTAGAGCTTCTGATTCCGTTTATTGCGTAGGCAACGCCGATGCAGATCCCGATCAGAATCAGAAACGAAGCACGAGTCACAACCCTGATAGCATCTGCAGCCGGAACATACTTGAAAACCAGTACCCAAGGAGACAGATCTCCATAGTACACAAGTGCTGTAGCGAACATTATAACGGTACTGCAGACCACTACTTTACCCCAACTTACTCTGAAGAGCCGAATCATACCAGTGAGAGACACAGCTATAGTGACAAGACCGATTCCTATTCGGTGTGCCGGTTCATTGTGAATGTCTGCAAAATCCAAACACGTTCGAGACCATTGATATGCATAATTCCACGGTCCCATGTCGATCCACGACTTAAGGGTAGGGATCATGAGGACCACCTCCGACCATGCACGGGTCCCCACGAGAGTCTTGGCCAAATTGTAGTGATATGCCGTCCATGCCAAAACGGGCGTAACGACAAGTGCGGAAACGACCAAAGGAAGCCAGTTAAGCCGTGCAAACAGAAGAAGCGATCTCCTCGGTTCTCTGAACACAAGAGATACTGCTAAGGCAATCATAAGACCGAGAAAGAGAAAAAAGCCGAGATATATGCCTGCAAGGGCCTGGCAGGCGACTGCAGCAGCAAAGACTACAGTCCAAAACCACTTCCGTCTATTTGCGTAGGTTCCTTGCTCTGGAAGACGCACAAACATTCTGCAAAGGCAGAAGAGGGCTATCATGGTAAAAAATTGAGGCAGCAGTTGAGGATAATTGAGCTGCGTACCCCTCATGGACGCAAATGAAAACAAGTAGGCTCCGCCGGCTGAAGCAATCAAGGAAAGACCCAAACCGCGTCGAAGAAACAGCAAGCTGGCGAGAAAATTCAATATTCCGACAGTAATCATCCAAAGCTGAAAAGAAGTGTCCGGTAAGAAACTCAGAATTCTCCAAAACCAGTAGATCGGAGCAGACCCCAAGAGCATGTCCGAGAAGGCAGTCGCATTCCTACACGGGTAGAAGATGGGACAATCCCAAAAACTCTTGTGGAGGGGATTTCCCGCTATCCATTGATAAGAATGTTCCAGAATATAGTTGTTGAAGCGGGTGTCTCCGGGATCGGTCTGTACCAAAGCGAACCGGGAAAGAATCATCGGATGAAAAAAAGCTAAAATACCGATCACAAGGACCAGCAGTATGAAAAAGTTTTCCTTCCTTCGTGATCGATCAAACATAGACAAGCATTTCATCTGTAATTGTTCTCTGGGTATTTCCGCTCGGCAGAAACAGGCTTGCTAAAGTCTTGGTACCGTCCTGGTACAACTGTGGAGTGCGCTAAAGGTCCTGTTTCCGCGAACACCGGACCTCCAACTTTATCGTGACCTCGTAAAGCGGGTCAATCTTTTTGCATTTCCGTGAAACACGTCCGACAAATCTTCTTCGAGCCTTGCGTAATCCGGAAAGCGATAGAGCGTTGACAGATTTCCTCAGAATGCCGTACTTATAGAGGAAAGAACCATCAGGCCTCGGGGTATGAGGAGTGCTTATGACCTGGGAAGATCTTAACAGACAAGCGGTAGAGTTGTTCCAAAACGGAAAATACACGGAAGCAATCGCAGCCGGAAAGCAAGCTCTGGAAGAAGCAGAGAAAAGCTTCGGCCCCGAAGATCCTCGGGTTGCTCGGGCCTTAAACAATCTCGCTGAAATGTATCGAGCTAAAGTGCAGTATACAGACGCGGAGCCGCTATGGAAACGCGCACTCGATATACGCATAAAAGCACTCGGCCCCATACACCCTGATGTTGCCACTTCACTGAATAATCTTGCGGGCGCGTACTTCGAGCAGGGCAGGCTTGTTGAAGCGGACAATCTCATAAAACGAGCAGTGGAGATCCTGGAGAAAGCCCTGGGGCCGAACCATGCCGATGTGGCGACCTCTTTGCTGAACCGGGCGGCAGTGAACCGTGCCATGGGACGTCTTCCCGCTGCGAAACCTCTGTACGAGAGGGCTATAGTAATCCAGGAAAAGACTCTTGGTCCGGACAATCCGCAACTGGGGGAGTCTCTCAACAATTTGGCAGGCATGTACGAATCCCAGATGCGATTTCGCGATGCGGAGCCGCTCTATCGTCAGGCGCTGCAAATTGCGGAAAATGCATTTGGACCGTATCATCCGCACGTAGCATCTTCTTTGAACAATCTGGCTTCGACTCTGGTGGGAATGGGAAATTATGAAGAAGCCGAGACCCTCCTCGTTCGTGCTCAGAATATTCTGGAGAAGAATTTCGGCACGAATCATCCCATTGTGGCAACAGGATTGGACAATCTCGCTGACTTTTATGAAGGGATCGACAAACCTGAGGAATCCAAGGCATTGAAGGAAAAAGCCGAGCAGATCCGTGCACAACAATCGTAATGTTTTGTTTGTGGCGGATTCACTGCCCTGACTTGTTTCTCGAGTCGGTGCCGCGAGATTGTTGTCTGCCTTTCGGTCGGAATGAAGACCCCTCAGTTTTGAACAAGTATCCCGTTGCATCCTTGAAATCGTTGATTACGTTGCTGGCGAGGTACTTTGCCCAATGGGGTTTGCGCTCGTCTTGGAACCATGCAAGATGCGCGAGAACGTACCCGAACATCGGCGATGTCATGTAGAGAGGTTTGTTAAAGTCTGTTCCGGGCCATTTCGTAAACTGGCTGACCCAGGCTCGCGGCGAATTGGCCTGAAAGATGGCGAAACCGAGCACACAGGCTGTGAGATCGGTGAGAAGCTCTTCATCATGATTCATCCTTCCAACCTTTCCAAGAAGTCGACCGTGAGCCAGTTCATGAGCCATGGTGGCGATCAAATGCTCCGGATGATACAGTTGATCTGTATCCAATGTGATTATGTGGCTTCGATACGAATGTGTGTACAACCCGGCAAAGCCCGGCCCTGGCGCGTCCCGACCTGTACCGTCAACGAACCGTGTCCTCTTGTTGGGTGAGTGAAAAAACTTAAGAGTGACGCGGTCCTCCGGAACGCCCATGAAGCCGCAGATTCTGGAAAAGAGTGCTTTGGCGCATTCTTTCGAAGGCTCGAACTCGAGAGGAAAGAACTCCTGAGTCGGCAACACCAGAGGTCGATCGGTGAAGATGTTGCGCGGAAATCGAGAGGAGAGCCATTCCAGGCGTCCCTCTATCCACTTTTTTGAAGCAGGATCGCACGGACATTCCGGCGGATTCCAGAACATTTACATGTCTCCGTCTGCCACACAAATAGTTGTCTCTCGCATGGCACGTAAATCTTGGGATCAACCTTGAGAAGTATCAATACTGAATCGCCACCTGCAAAACGCATCATCGGGTATTCGATCGGGGGGACACCACACGCATTCGGTCGCGATGCGCGGATCGACTGCTCTGGCAAATTCCGAGTATTCGATTATGCCCGCAGATTTACAGGGATAATCATCCAATCCTTTCTTGCGCCTGGCAGACTGGACTCTGCATTCGGTTACCGTGAAAATGAGTGATCCGTCCTGATCCCAGGAAGAAGAATGAGCGTTGATAATGGTGTAGATCCTGAGCTTTATTGCTCGCTCGAGTGCTTCCAAGCCTTCATTGGCGCCGATGCCCAGAAAGCCTTTCAGCTTGAAGGCTTCCATTTTAGCAAAATGCGACCAGCACGTATCATTGGTCTGTTTCGCTTCAGCCATACCTCGCGCTGCTTCCACGGCCTGGAACCAGAGTCCGTCACCGGTAAGCCAGGTCTTGGCAATATCACCCGCGAGGAACAGGAGTTCTTCTCTGGATTTCTCGGCCAGGATTTTGGGTACGTTGCCTTCCATCTGTATCCCGAAATGGGGAGCAAGTCTCATCAGGGCCAGGGGGGCATATCGGTTCAGCACATCCCGTTCCATTTCCAGAGCGAGATCAGGTCCCTGGTGGTGCAATGCTTCTGTGAACCACATGCCGTAATGTACAAGCACATCCCCGAGAGTTACCCCAATGAAGCGAAGCAGTTCATCTTTTGAGAGTTCGGTTACATCGACAGGTTTCGTCTTTTCATCCGCCATTGTGACTCCGTTCATATAATCTCCCATTCATGGGGAAATCGGAGGCATTCGTTACAATCTGCTCTTGGAATACAAAAAACGTCAATCCTCTATGCGTTTGAAAACTCCCGATCTGCCCCCGCTCTTCTCCATCAGGCGAATTTCCGAGACAACCATCTCCCTGTCCACGGCTTTGCACATATCGTAAACAGTCAAGGCCGCGACAGCTACGGCAGTGAGTGCTTCCATTTCCACCCCTGTGCGCGAGGTCACTTTCACTGTGGCTTGTATTCCAATGAGTGACTGTTCCCGATCCGGGAAAAAATCCAGCTTTACTGAAGAAAGCGGGAGCGGATGAGCGAGGGGAATAAGATCCGGTGTCTTCTTTGCCGCCATGATACCTGCAAGCCGCGCCACGCCGAGGACGTCTCCTTTTTTCGCTCGCCCTTCCAGGATAAGATCAAGTGTTTCCGGCCGCATACGAACGTGTCCTCGAGCAATTGCTTCTCGTGTGGTGATGCCTTTTTCGGTGACATCTACCATGACAGCTTGGCCTTTTTCATCAAAATGGGTCAGTTCAGCCATATCTCGACTTTCATCCGGTGGTTTACCGCGTTCATTTCTTCTGCATTCGGTGTGTCAGGGCTGCTGCATGTGCAGCGAATCCCTCGTACCTGGCCAGAGTCAAAGTTTTGGGTGCGAGATCCCGAAAACCCGCTTCAGTCACCTGGGAGTAGGACATCCGGCGCGTGAAGTCACGGACCGACAGAGCAGAAGCCGTTCGTGCAAACCCGGACGTCGGAAGAATCGCGTTCGGTCCGATGGAATAGTTGGCCAGTGTTCCGGGAGTAAATTCGCCCAGCAGCGCTTCACCCGCGTACTGGACCTTGTCCAATGTCGCTGAAGGGTTGTGAGTAAGAATCTGCAGGTGTTCAGGAGCAAACCTGTTTACAAAATCGAGAGCATCGTCCATGTCCTCGGCAAGAACAACTCCACCATTGGTCCTGAACACCTCCTGGCAGTAGGAACGCCTGCCCTCGGGTAGGTCTGCAACCAATTGCGGAATAAGCTCCAGAGCCTTGGACGCAAGGATAGGGCTGTGTGTCACGAGATACGCGGCGGAATCCGGTCCGTGTTCCGCTTCGATGAGCAGGTCGGTAACGACCATGAGCGGATCGGCAGAATCGTCCGCGAGCACTATCGCCTCACTGGGGCCTGCCGGAAGGCCCGTATCGACCTCTGTAGACAAGAGCTGCTTTGCTGCGAGAACATATCCCGAACCAGGCCCCACTATTTTATCGACCTTTTCGATGGTTTCCGTGCCGTAGGCAAGTGCTGCCACAGCCTGCACTCCGCCAAGCGCATACACTTCGTCAATGCCGATCATACGTGCAGCGGCAATGGTTGCTGCATCGGCTTTACCGTGTCGATCCGGGGGAGTGACCACTACAATTCTCGGTACTCCCGCGACTTTGGCAGGAACTCCGGACATCATCATCATGGAAGGAAACGAACCCTTGCCTCGAGGAACGTACAATCCCACGGAAGCGATGGGAACAATGCGTTCGCCTGCGATAATTCCCGGACTTATCTCCATTTCCCATGATGGGGGCTCCACCTGGCGCTCATGAAACACGCGGATATTGCGAATAGAGACTTCCATTGCCTCTTTAAGGTCCTGTGGAAGCGAATCCCTCGCGTGGTCCATGTCTTCAAGAGAAACCCTGAACAGATCTGGTTCCAGATCCACGCCATCGAACCGAGCAGTGTATTCCCTGACGGCCTCATTTCCTCGGTCACGGACTGCATCCAGAATTGGAGTCACCCTGATCTTGAGATCTCTCAGATCCACACCCGTTCTGCGACACAGCTTCGCTCGCTCCCCGGAATTCATCTTACTCAGTTCGAAAAAGTTAACCTTCATACTCGACCTCTAGCGCGTCAAACAGACCATAGACAGAGTGTATTTTGCACGGTATTATACATATTGCCCTGAGCGATGCACACCAAATCAGGATATAACCCCGAAAAGGATAGCGTATGTCCGAATATAACAAAGCTGAAGCGGACTTTTTTCTTGTTGCCCTGAAAGAGGAGGCCCGGACGATCCTATGGAAAATACACGCGAATGTCGATCCGGAGATAGTAATAAAAAGTGTTATCAACGACCTGCAGGCACTCGCTCCTCGCGATGAGGGCGAAACGAGAACCGATGAGGAAATCTGGTCGGCCATCCGTGAGAAGCTCCTTGAGGCGGCATACGCAACGAGACCTCAGTGTGTGCGATGTGGAGATTGCTGCACTACCGGGAGTCCCACACTCATGCACGAAGATATAGAGCTTTTTCGGAAAGATATTTTGAAGCCTTCGGAAATTGTCACGATCCGAAAGGGCGAACCCGTGTACTCAAGTATTGAAGAGAAACCGGGAACGGCAGAGCAGGAAATGCTGAAAGTACGGGAAATACCTGGAGAAAAGACCTGCACGTTTTACCGGAAATTGGATCAGAGCTGTTCCATATACGAGCATCGACCTCAACAATGCCGGAAGCAGGAATGCTGGAATCCTCAGATGATTTCGACGATTGAGGACAACGCGAAGCTGGATCGATCTGCACTTCTTTCGGTCATTCCAGCGCTTTGGGAAATAATCGAGCGTCACGAAGAAAAGTGTTCTCATGAGGAGTTCGCCCGTGTAATGGCGCGGTTAGGTGCCACCAAAGGTCAAACCGTAGACAGCGTATTGGACGTGCTGAAATATGATATGCACGTCCGTGAATTCATCTCCGAGCGGTTTGGGCTGGCCGAAGATACCATGAAATTCTTCTTCGGAAGACCTCTGGCAGATTTTCTGGGCTTGTACGGACTGCAATTGGAAAAACGCGAGGACGGATACTTTTTGACATCCTCTGATTAAAGCGAGTGCCAAGAATTCTGACGTATATCCCACGCTCCAAAAGAAGGTATTAGTAGGGACCGGGGTGCCGAAACTATCTCAAAAGTCGAAATTTACCCCAGATCGTGGCACGTATTTTTCATCATCTTCCCGCGGTGATTGTAGCTCACGTAGGATGTGATGAGCGAAGCGAATCGCATCGATCGCGAAAGACCTCGACGGATGCTATTCCCGCTGGTCATCGCATCCTACAGTGGCTATGCTGCCTGCCCCGCAGGAATGGAGAATCGTGGCACGATCTTGCATCCACATGCATAAAATAAAATCGGGAAGAGACTTCTTGTAAGGAGTCTCTTCCCGATTCTCATTCTAGAAATATCTAAACAGGTTCTTAGAAATTAAGCTTCGGCAGCCGCCTCTTTAGTTTCGGCAGCAGCGGCTTTCTTAGCAGCAGCAGCTTTCTTCGCGGCCTGTTCTGCCTTTATCTCTTCAACGGCTTTTGCCTGGCGCTGCGGGTCGAGGTACCGGAAGATGAACTGACGGTTGCACGACCACACACATGCTTTGGCCATGTCTTCATCGAATTTCTCGTAGTCCACTTCTATGCGGTCATTGATCATATTGACCACATCTTTTGCCTTACGAGTGCATGCTCCGCAGTGGATGCAACCTGCCTTGCAAACATTACTCACGGCTTTGCCGGAATCCTTGCTGCTGCAGGGCACGTACGCCGGAGCGTCTTTCGGCAGCAACTGGAGGACCTGTTTCGGGCACGTCTTGATGCAGACACCGCAACCCGTGCACGCTTCAGGATCGATCACCGGCATTCCGTCTTTCATGTGAATGGCATGGAACGGACATGCAGCTTCGCAATCGCCATAGCCCACGCAAGCGAAATCACACTCGTATGGGCCGCCAAACGCTATGGAAGCGGCCTGGCAGGTATCGAATCCCACATATTCGTGTTTCTTCTTGACTTCGCCATCATTTCGGGAGCAACGAAGCACCGAAATGACCGCACTGGCTGCGCCGGCGCTCTTACCGGTAATCCCTGCGACTTTTTCCGCAACTTCCTGCTTTCCGGGAGCACATTTGCCCGGCGGACAAGCGGGATCGGTAACCACCGCCTCGGCATAGGATTCGCATCCTGCGTATCCACAGGCGCCGCAGTTAGCTCCGGGTAAACAGGCTCTCACCGCCTCGATCTTGGGATCTACTTTCACTGCAAAGCGCTGAGCCGCGTAAGCAAGAGCCCCTCCGCACACGATACCGAAAATTGCAAAGAATGCGATGCCCCAAAAGGCGATAGTCCAGACGTTCTCCATGTGTAGCCACCTCACATATCGCAGAAACGGGTCTGCAATTATGTTTGTTTGTAGATTAGGTTATTTGTGAACAACCAATCATAACGCGTCGATCTCAAGAAATCAATCGCATGGAGATCGGCTGCTAGAAAATCGACAGACCGGAAAAACCGAGAAATGCCAAAGCAAATAATCCGGTCACTATGAACGCAATCGGGAGTCCCTTGTATGTCGGAGGGACCCTCGCGACTTCCAGTTTTTCCCTCACCGATGCCATAAGGAACAGTGCCAAGGCAAATCCAATGCCTGCTCCCAATCCCAGAGTAAGGCTCTCAAACGCGTTGTAATGGCTATCCGCATTGATCAACGGTACTGCAAGGATGATGCAGTTCGTGGTGATCAACACGAGATAGACGCCCAGCTTCTTGAACAGGTATGGATTGATCTTTCTCAATATGGTATCCATCGCCTGAACAAAAATGGCCACCGTGCCGATGAACACGATGATTTTTAGAAAGCTCAAGTGAAGGACCTGCAAAACATATGCATACAAGAACCAACTGATAATTGCGCTCAACACCATAACCACGGTGAACGTAACACCCATGCCGATGGCTGTTTCCTTCTTCTGGGAAACGCCGAAAAATATGCAGAGTCCGAGATACTTCGTGAAAACGAAGTTATTGATCAGCATTGCGCCGAGAAAGATTCCGAAGAGAAGCTGCATCTGGCTCTTCTTGATCAAGAAATCCTTATCGCCCATAACCTTTCCACCGGCGGTCACAGCTTTCGCTTCGATAACGAATTGGCTGGAGAGGTTCAGGGGGTCTTTGAACTTCAGAATTGCAGTGACCTTTTGAGGTCCGAGTACAACGCTGTCGACATTGATTCGAATGTCAGGATCTTGTTTCTCGAACACTGTGTAATTGCTGGTGTTTTTGGCCCAACTTTCGTCGACGGGCACACCGAAATTGAGCTCGATCTCCGTATCGCTTTTGAAGGATCCTGATCCAGCGGTTTCAGCTAAAACAGGGGCGGCCATCATCAATACGGCTATGGCAACCAAAGCGGCTCTGACAAAATTTCGCGAAAAGTTCATATTAGTGGCCTCCTCCTGAAGCCGGGATTTTACCCGTGAGCTTGTACTCTATCCAGTTGAATGCCGCCATAATGAAGCCAATGACGAAAAATCCACCAGCAGGCAATATCATGACCAGCAATGGCTTGAATCCGAGGATATCATAGCCGAGAAGCTGTCCTGCTCCGAAGAATTCCCGAATTGCGCCGGTCAGACACAGTCCGAAGGTGAATCCGATACCCATCCCGAGACCGTCAAAGAAGGACGGAACCAGAGGCTCCTTGGATGCGAACAGCTCCAATCGAGAAATGATGATCGCGAAGACCACGATAAGCTTTACGAAAAGTTCGACTTTCTTATACGCTTCAGGAGAAAACACCGGCAGGATCATATCGATAACACTCACCCACAAAGCAATGACGATGACGTATGCCGGGATCCTGATACGAGGATGAATGAACGGGCGGAATATCGCGACTGTGCAGCTTGAGAGCACCTGAACGAAAATAACCGCGATGCCGAGAAGGAGCCCGTTTTCTATGGAAGTCGTAACAGCGACTGCGGGACACAGGCTCAAGGCCAAACGAAAAATCGGATTCTCAGGGATGAGCCCATTCCATAAGAGCGTCAGATTTCTGTTCACCTTAAACCTCCCCTAAAAAAGCTGCCGGAACCTTTTCCTGCTTCAGCGCATCCGTGAGGATTCCGAGGCGGTACACGAATTTTCTCACCGTGTTTTTGACACCCTCGGTCACGGCTCGACTCGAAATGGTGGCTCCAGTCAACGCATAGATGTCGTCCTTCAAATGTTTTTCTTTTATCTGTGCCAATTCTTCAGGTTTGATACCCTGCTTTTTGGCCTTTTCCGGTTCAAGTACGGGGAAATAGTCCGAAGGTATCGGCTCTTTCACCACTTTCAACGTCTTTACCGATTCCAGCGATTTTCCGTCGAACTGGTTTTTGAAAAAATCTTTCTTGATCTCATCGCCGAGACCCGGGTCTTCTTCAGACCGTACGATTTCGATACCGGTCAGCGTGAAATCGGGATTAAGTGAGACCATCAGATTGATAAACGTCTTGAATCCCTGAGTGACACCGGGCACAACATATCCCAACCTCTTGCCGCCTTCTTCCGCAACGTAAAAGGTGTCCGCATATGTTGCATTAGAGTCTTTCCCCACCAATTCACTCACAACAGCGTCCCGCTGGCCTCTGTCGGCAATGGCGGTAGCATCCGCTTTGATGGGTAAGACTCGCACCGGTTTTCCCTCGAGATCGACGAGAATCAGAGAGAATCCTTTGTCCTTTAGAGGAATAACGTAGCCAAGGACAGTTCCTTTAGGACTATTGACGACGTATCGGTACACTGCATAGATCTTGAGAGACTCAGGAATCTTCTTGCCGGGGCCGAACCCCAGGAGCGATTGGATGGTCTCCTGTTGCATCTTCTCTTCAATCTCTTTACGAGCGTGTTCGGTCTTCGCAAATACAGCCCCAAGTATGAGTGCAGCAGCGACACAAATGGCAGTCAAGCTCGTTGTAATCTTTATGATTTCTTTCATAGAAGCCTCTTTTCCACCGTAACACCTACTTCACGGCCGCGACGGGAGCCTGTTTAGGCGGTGCAAATCTCTGGGGTTTAAACCACTCATCCAGACTCGGTGTAAGGCAGTTCATGAGCAGGATCGAATACGCCACTCCCTCAGGGTAACCGCCTTTCAAACGTATGAGTACCGTCAATGCGCCGACGCCGATACCGAACACAATCTGAGCAGATTTAACCGCCGGGGATGTCACGTAATCGGTGGCCATATAGAAAGCACCCAGCATGAGTCCACCGGAGAGCACGTGCACCAGCGGCTGACCTGAAAACCATGTTTCTCCGCCGAAAGTCCAGGAGAGAATTGCAACGGTTGCAATGGTGGAAACAGGTATGTGCCAAGTGATGATGCCCCGGATCATGAGAAACAGACCGCCAAGCAGAATCAGCAATGCGGAGGTTTCACCGATACAACCGGGTCGAATTCCCAGAAAGAAATTCTGGTAAATGGTGGTCAGATCGCCGAATTGTTGCGTGAGAGCGGAAAAGCCGTACTGCTTGAGTACTTGCAGCGGCGTTGCGGTGGATACGGCATCCAAACCGCTCACATAAGCCCCCAGACCGGATTTCGACCAGTCAATAGGAGCAATCCAGGCGGTTGTCATGTACACCGGGAAGGCCGCAGTGAGAATAGCTCGACCGACGAGTGCCGGGTTCCAGATGTTGAACCCGATTCCGCCCATCAACTCTTTGTTGATGAAAATCGCGGCAACAGCACCGATGATCGGCATCCAATACGGCACACCGGGCGGGATCACGAAAGCCATGAGCACTCCGGTTAAGGCGGCGCTTCCATCGCTGACTGAGACCGGTCTGCCCAGCGCTTTTTGAGAAATCGCTTCTACAGCCATACATGAGATCACGCTCACAAGCGTGACCAACAATCCCCTCAGGCCGAACACATACACGGAGAGCAGCATCGCAGGTATAAGCGATGCGAGTACGGTCCACATGATGCCGGCAGTGGTTTTCCCCATTCTAATGTGAGGAGATACCGAAACGGCCCAATGGGGTTCCATTTGCGGATTCTTTGGATCTTGCGTTTCGATTGTCCTATCCTCCCCCGGACGTAATCGCTCAAGCAGCCGGTGGAATCGCCATATCCATAAGAGACGATTCACAAGGAATCTTCCGGGACACTCAAAAGATTGGGCGCCCCGAGAAACGTTACGCCGGAATTATGAAATCGCTATGACATATCCAAACGTGCGTGCACCAGGCAAAGCCCACGCCCGCAACGCAAAAAAATCCCTTTCCCTTCGCTCCATCTGTCACATAGAGCGAAGGAATTGGAATTGTTTATCCATGTTTCTTGATGGCTATTTTGGCCAGCCTGGCGAACTGGACAAGCGGGCGTTTCGCCGGACACACGTAGGCACAGCACCCGCATTCGAAGCAATCAAATACACCAAATTTCTCAGTCAAGTGGCCTTTTCCGGCCTCGACATATATACCGACTTCTTTCGGAGACAGGCCCATCGGACAGGCTTGCATGCACCAGCCGCAGTGAATACAGGGCCCGTGAGGATCGATGCTGGTTTCTTTACTGTTCAGGAAGAGCACTCCCGACGTAGTCTTGGTGACAGGCACTTCCATGCTGGATATGGCGAATCCCATCATCGGGCCGCCCGAAACGATTTTCAGGAGATCTTGTGTGCCTCCGAGATAATCCACGACATCGGACAAAACGGTTCCGACTTTTACCTTCAGGTTCGCCTGACGATTGAGTGCGCGGCCTGAAAAAGTGACCACTTTTTCATAAAGCGGCTTTTGCATGCTCGCAGCCTCAAACACCGCGAGCGTGGTAGAAATATTCTGCACTATGACACCCACGTCGAAGGGAAGTCCTCCTCCCGGCACGGAGCGGTGAGTCAACGAATAGATCAACTGTTTTTCAGAGCCCTGCGGATACTTCACCTGCATACCTTGGACGGCAATCTCCTTCGAGGCCTTCTGTGCCGCCTTGGTCATGACGTTAATGGCATCGGCTTTGTTCAACTCTATTCCGATAACAGCCTTTTTGATGCCCAGGATTTTCAGCAGAACCTTGGTCCCTTCCACAACCTTTTCAGGATGCTCTAACATGAGCCGATGATCTGTGGTCAGATAGGGTTCACATTCCGCACCATTGAGCACCAGGGTGTCCACTTTTGCGGTGGGGGGAGGGGAAAGCTTCACGTGAGTGGGAAATCCTGCGCCGCCAAGACCCACGATTCCTGCATCTTTCACTCGTGCGAGGAGCTGCTCTCTGGTCAGTTTTTCCCAGTCTTCCGGCTCATACCGACGAGGCGCTGCAGAGGGATCCCTATCGATTATGACGGCATCGCACCTCACCATGGTGGGATGAGGCCGGGATTCGATCGCTCTTACCGTCCCTGTGACACTGGAGTGGATTGTTGCGCCCAATGCCTTTTCAACTGTGGCAATTACCTCGCCTTCGGCCACTTCCTGTTTTTTCTTCACGACAGGTTTTGCAGGAGCCCCGAAGTGCATGGACAACGGGAGAACAACCTGAGCGGGAGCAGGCATCTCTTCGATGGAGAGATGTTCGGTCAGTTCCTTATGTTCTTCAGGGTGAATTCCGCCCTTTGGGAAAGTATTTCCGGCCATGTTTCCTCTTCGTGATTAATCATGCAGATCGCGAAAAATCCGTGCGCTCCGGTACACACACGAGTTTTCTGACGCCGAATTTCGTACTACCTGCAGGATCGACTGTGGTGGATTATGTTTAGCCCTCGTGCCGTGGGCTGCTTTTTCCCATGTTCGTGAGCCATGATACGGCCTTATAGAATAGTCGGGTATTCCTAACCTGTCAAGAAGTAATTCCCGACGCCGAGCGCTCCTGAATGAGGAGCCTCGGTTAACGACACTCACCTTCTGTTGTCTCATTAGTTTCTGATGCCAAAGAGTTACTGTAAGCGTCTTTCGGGTTCTTGCTTTTGCACAAGAAATGGTTCTTACTGAAAAAGCAGCGAGATTCAATTTCCTCTCGATCGGAAACATTTCGCAGCTCAATAACGCGATTCAACAGGGGTAAATTATGGAAAAAGGTCAACAACCTCTACAAAGCAGCCTCGAAGACATAATTCTCGACAGAGTAAACGGCCCGGGCTGGGTGGCAACCCGGGGTGTGGTAAAAGATCCGCGATCGGCCGAAGCATCCGAAATAGAAGAAGCGGAGCAGGCCATGCGGAATCTTGCGAAACGCGGACTCGTGAGACTCTGGCGATTAACCGTCGAGCACGATGGCTCCAAAATGATGGCTGCAGCGCGACTCGATCTCGAGCTGGATAAGGATCTCGAAGAGCGCGGGGCCTGGGCTCGTGCCGAACCATACGAATAGATGCAGCCTTAACCTGAAGGGCTCATGAAATTACTGACCGAGCGACAGATTTACGAACAGTTCACGCAAAAGTACCTTGCGTCCGCACGGGAATTCGTCTGGATAGCAACTGCGAACGTGAAAGCGACCGGTCTTCTCTATCAAAGAAAATTCATCTCCTTTCCGGATCTTATGGCTCTGCTGGTGAACCGGGGGGTGGGGTTTCGCATCATACACGCGGAGCTTCCTTCCAAGCCGTTTCGTGAACGATACGATCACATTGACAAGAAAGGAACTCTGAGTGCAGGCGTGGAATTTCTTCATTGTATTCGCATGCATGCCAAGATCTACATCGTCGACGGCAGAGTTGCCTTTGTGGGGAGTCCCAATCTTACCGGTGCCGGTATTGGTGCCAAGTCGGCAGTGAAACGAAACTTCGAGATCGGGTTCCTCTATGAAACCGCGCAGGAGACCGCTCAGTTTCTCGAGTACTTCGATTTCATCTGGATGGGAGGGCACTGCCCCAAGTGCGGCCTCCGCGATTTATGCCCCGCCCCTGCTGCTTGAGCAAAGACTCCTTTAACAGAATCGTGCTTATAGCGATTGACAAAAATTCTGACGTTTATGCCATGCTCCAATACAAGATACTAGTGGGGGACGGCGTCCCGCGTCCCGAAAGTGTCTCAAAAATCGAAATTTCTCCTAGATCGTGGCACGAAGTCCTGATCATCTTCACGGCCTGATTGTAGGGGCGCCCCTCGTGGGTGCCCAGTAGTGACCGGCCTCCGTGCCGGTCATTGTGGGAGGGCAGGCATCCCGCGTGTTCGCGGGACCCCTACAAGGATGATGAATCGTGGCACGCTTTTTGTGCATTCGAGAATTTTGAGACAGTCTCTCTCCTGGTTCATTCTGTTGATATCATTGATTATATTTATGATGTGCCGGCACGGAGGCACGGCACCCACCAACGTTCCTAATCTTCAGTCGGACACTAATTTTGGCAACTGCTAATAAGTGAATTCTTCCAAAAGATCATTGTTTCAGGTTCAAAGTGGTATAATGTAATTGTAAGTGGAGTTCTCGCTAACCCTTTTCCCATGACGAAGTAATTCGTCCTCAGCACAAGGAGGGAGTCATATGAAAGCGGGAATCTTCGTCACCGGTTCCGGTCCCATTCTGCTCTTGACCTCGTACGATTCCCTTATGAACGAGACCCTGGTGAGCAAGCTTGCGACCAAGGGAATCAAGAAGTTCGTGGCATTCGAAGTTCCGGTGGACACGGTCAAGCAGAAGTACGGGAAACACTACAACATCATTATGGGGGACTTGCATCAGCAGGACGATCTGCGCATCCTCGATTATGACGGACATCACATCCTGGCCAACTTCAGCCTGAAAGAACTCGGCGAGCCCCTCTATTTTGAACCATGAACCATTGCTCAGTTAGAGGAGAAGATCGGGGAAACCCTTCTTGTAAGAAGTTTTTCCCCGAACCTTCATTCGTCCTAACTTTGCTATAATTCTTTGTCCCGCAGGGACTAGAGAAAATAGCCCGGTAATTCATTGCCGGGAATTTATAGTCAGTGCCAAAAATTCTGTCGTTTATCTCTCGTGTGAACTACTGGATATTGGTAGGGACCGGCGTCCCTGCCGGTCCATTCTATCGATATCATTGATCATATTTAAGATGTGCCGGCACGGGGGCACGGCACCTACCAATCTTCCTAATCTTCAATCGGTCACTAATTTTGGCAACTGATATAGTGTCAGCCGTCCCTCCGGGACTCGAAAATCATTAGGTTTTTCCTTAACCGGCGATGAATCGCCGACCTATTTCAGTTGTTCCTCCGGAACAACCGACCCAAAATACGTTAAGTTAGCTCATATGCCCCAAATCTTACTGCTTTTGATTGGCCTCACGAGAGTTCCGGAATATTCGCGAATTGATCCAGGGCCTCCGGATTTGCCAAGGCATCTTTATTTGTTACGGGTTTCCCTTCCAGCACATTGCGCACAGCGAGCTCGACTTTTTTTCCGTTCAAGGTGCAGGGAATATCCGAAACCGGAAGTATCAAAGCCGGCACATGTCTTGGAGTCGTATTTTCACGAATCAGTTTCTTGATCTTATTCTTCAGATTATCGTCAAGAACCGCGTTTGCTGCCGTTTTAACAAACAAAATAACTCGAACATCATTTTCCCAGTTCTGTCCCACAACGATACTGTCGGAGATTTCCTCTATGGCTTCCACAACGCGGTAGATTTCTGCCGTGCCGATCCGGACTCCGGATGGATTCAGCGTCGCATCCGAGCGACCGAAGATCTTTACGCCACCGTGCTCGGTGATCTCTATGAAATCTCCGTGATGCCATACATTGGGATACACATCGAAATAGGCTTTCTTGTATTTTGAAAAATCGGGATCGTTCCAGAAATAGATTGGCATACAGGGAAAACTCGCTGAGCACACGAGTTCACCTTGCTGACCTATCACGGAATTTCCTCTGAAGTCGTATGCCTCCACTTTCATACCCAGTCCGCGGCATTGGAGTTCACCTTCGTACACGGGTAGAATCGGGCAACCCAGAGCAAAACACGAAATAATGTCAGTCCCGCCGGATATGGAAGCCAGATCAATGTCCTGCTTCACGTCCCTATACACAAATTGAAAGGATTCTTCCGACAATGGTGAACCGGTGGAGCACATGGTCTTGAGATTGCTCAGATCGAACTTCTCTCCCGGTTTAAGTCCCGATTTTTCCACTCCGGCGATATACCGGGCACTGGTGCCGAAAATCGTCATCTTTTCATCTTCTGCCAGTTGAAAAATGGCGCCGCTGTCAGGATAAAACGGAGATCCATCGTAGAGAAGAACTGTGGCTCCAACCGCAAGCGCACTGGCCAACCAGTTCCACATCATCCAGCCGCATGTGGTGAAGTAGTAAATGTTATCTTCTCTCTTGAGATCCACGTGCAAAAGATGCTCTTTGAGATGCTGCATTAAGGTTCCACCGGCTCCGTGCACCATACATTTGGGCAACCCGGTGGTACCCGAGGAATACATGATGTACAACGGATGATCGAAGGGGAGTTGCTCGAATTCGATCTCAAGACCTTGCGCAGGTGAGATGAAATCCCGGTAATGGACGGAATTGGGAACCTTACTGATATCGGCTCGTTCCTCCGTATACGGTATGACCACTACTTTTTCGATGCTGGGCAATTCTTTCAGAATGCCGGAAATTCTTTCCAATGAATCATGGGCTTTGCCATTGTAGTAATAACCGTTGGCAGTAAAAAGAATCTTCGGTTCGATCTGGCCGAATCTGTCGAGCACCCCCTTGATACCGAAATCAGGAGAACACGACGACCAAATAGCTCCTATACTCGTGGCAGCGAGCATAGCAATGATGGTTTCGGTCATATTGGGCACGTAACCGGCTACCCGATCTCCCGTCTTAACGCCTGCGTCTCTCAGCGACTTGGCCATTCGCGCTACGTTGTCGTACAACTCGGCATAGGTGATACGGGTGGAGGGAAGGCCTTCCCCCCTGAAAATAATCGCGATCTCATTGTCACGGAATCTCAAGAGGTTTTCCGCAAAATTGAGCCGCGCCCCAAGAAACCATTTAGCCCCGATCATAGAGGGAGAATCCTCAAGCACTTTTTCCCAGGGTTTAGAGGCTATGACACCTCCAAATTCCCATACTTCCGCCCAGAAGTCCGCTCGATTGGTGACAGACCACTGGTAAAGTTCGGAATACTGCTTGATATCTAACTTGTATTTATCATTTACGATTTTTATGAATCGTGTGATATTCGCGTTATCGATTCTCTCCTGAGACGGTTTCCAAAGTGGGGGCATGCTCGAATCTCCTTTGTTGGCATAGGAAAATGCTTTGTCAGTGTATGGCAGTTGATATAATTTCTGACCTTTTGAACACTCTACCCTTTATAAGGAAACGGTAGGGCCCGGCATCTCTGCCGAGCCGAACTGGTCGAAGGTTTTGAAAAAATGCGCCGGCACCGAAAAACAGTCTAAAAAATCGAAATTTACCTCAGATCGCGGCACGTATTTCTCATCCGGCCTGAGTGTAGGGGCGGACCTGCGGGTCCGCCCAAATGAGGTCAGACACACAGGTCTGCCCCTACTGCGATGGAGAATCGTGGCACGATTTCTCCTGAATTCGAGACTTTTGAGACAGCCTCCAGAGGCCGGCTGAATCAACTTCGAGAAGTGTTGTTCGCAATCGGAGAAAAGTACTGACATTTGCTTATAGAACGGAAGAATTTTCGAATCCTGGTACCCGCTGTAGAACGTTCGCACTTCGGCCTTTATTCGGGCACATGCTTTCGGCCCGAACGATCAACCTTTGTACTGTGATTTTTCAGGCCAATCTGCCGGAAATTTCTGTCCGGGAGCCTCGCCCAGCTTCTTCTTGATTTCTTCCAATCCTTTCCGTTTGAATTCTTCACGAGGAGCTTTGGGAATACGGCGGTTCAGAATGGATTCCGATCTCAGTCTACGCCCTATGGTCTTTTCCATCATCGATCCCAGATCTAATAATCTGTCCACGTCTATGCCCGTATCAATTTTCATCTCATCCATCATGACCGCCATGTCCTCTATCGATTGGAGTCCTACCACGTTCGGGTCACGATAGTAATATGCACCTGTACCTCCAACGGGTACTCTGTCCAGGAAGTTGGCCGGCTGTCCGCCCAGACCGCCGAGAGTTCCTTCAAAGATTTCAATGCCCGCCTGAAGCGCTGCCAAAACGTTCGCCAGTCCCCATCCGCGAGTTACGTGGAAATGCGCTATATGGAGCTTTTTGTCAGGTATTTCATCCAGAATCATGGAGAAATATCTGTACACCTGATCCGGTGGAGCGCTTCCGTCGTGGTCCGCGTGCTCTATGTCCGATGCTCCGATATCGAGCCATCGTTTGGTGAATTCAACCGCCTCGGAGAGTTCCGTCGGGCCTGAAATGGGGGATCCCCAGATGGTGGAGACCGTGCCGCACATTTTGATTCCCGCAGCGCGGGTCTTTTCGATGCATCGCTTGGCCTCATCCCAGTAATTGGGGAGTGTGGTTCCAGAATTCGCGAAATGATGCTGCTCGTCCGTAGAAACCATCATAAGAACACGATCTGGCCCCCAACCCTCTTGTTTCGCAACAATGGCGCGGTCCACGGATTTTTCTCTGATCGTTATGGCTGTAAGTGTCACGTCATTCCAGTTCACCCCTGCGCGGGACAGTTTCTTGGAATCTCTTAGCCGTTTGAACAGCTCGTCCGAGTCTTTGAACTGAGGCATCAGGGCAGGGTTGCCGAAATTGGTGACTTCCAGGTGCTTTATCCCGCAGAGGATCAGCTCTTCCAGATAGAACAACTTGGCATCGGTCGGAATCCAGATCTCTTCGTGCTGAAATCCGTCGCGAACGGTGATGTCATTAACTTGAACTTTCCTGGGATAGCTCAACTCATAAGCCGGCATACAGCGCTCCTCCTTGCTCTATTCTCCGGTATAAACCGGTTTTCTTTTCTCTCGAAAAGCAGTCAGCCCTTCTGTTCTATCTTTGGTGGGGATTGTAACTGCGTAAGCATTCGATTCGATAGCCAATCCCATTGGCAGGCTTACTTCAGCACCCTTGTTGATCGCGTACTTTGCTTGGGCAAGAGCGACAGGACCGTTTGCCGCGATTTCACGCGCCAGTTCGAGGGATCTATCCAAGAGGCGGTCCGGTTCCACCACTTCGAGGAACAGGCCTATTTCCAGTCCTTCCTGCGCGGAAATTCTTCTGGCCCTGAATATCATCTCTTTCGCCCTCGGAATTCCTACGACCCGAGGAAGTCTCTGAGTACCTCCGGCTCCGGGGATTATGGCTAGACTGGTTTCAGTCAACCCGACAATTGCTCCGGATGCGGCAATGCGTATATCGCACGCGAGCGCGAGCTCAAGACCTCCGCCGAAGGCATATCCGTTCACCGCGGCTATGACGGGTTTCGGAAGTTCCTCGACAGCGGTGAAAAGGTTGCGAATCGTCCGGATATAAATCATCACCTGATCCGGAGTCATACCGGCCCGCTCTTTCAGATCCGCTCCGGTGCTGAAGGCATTCTTACCCTCTGTGGAACCGGTCACGATCACGACTTTGACGTCACGATCGAAAGCAATCTCCTCCACTGCCTTGCCGAAGGTGGCAAGAAGCGACATGTCAAAGCAGTTCAACGCTTCCGGCCGATTGATGGTAAGCACCATGATCCCGTCGTGAAGTTCTCGTAAGAGACTGTCCTGTCCTCCCATCCCTACTTCCTCCACAAAGCCCGAAAGTTGAGGGGCTGTCGGGCCGGCTCTGAATTGTTCAGTAAAATTTGTCGCGAATTATTGAAGCAAGAACGACGCATTAACCTCGGCGAACATCGAACGATGCCTGAATGGCGGTTAACCCGAATGCAACAACATTCATACACTTTTCGTCTTGACTTTTCAATATGAGTTTATTCATGATGATCAGATGAAGGCTTAATGACTCCCTGCTTCGCGTGGCCCCGGCAATGCCTCGTGAAGCTGTCGTCTAACGTCCTTACTGAACAACAGCAAAACAACTAGCGCACTTAGCGGATATACGTGACTGATCCGATCTATACGTGCCACATGGTGCTCGCAAAACTCTCTGAGGGAGAGGTGCGCCCGCCATGTCCTATGCGGGGGAGGCATACCCGCGCAGCTTAAAGGAATGCAGGTGTTCATCATTGGGAAGACTGCACTCCTTCGATGTGGTTTTCATCTGGGGGCAAGACGCTCCGATCAGATTCGGCATGCTATCGAGAGGCTTACCCTCACTAAGAAGCTATTCATCGATTCGGATTGTTTTTGCGAGGTTCAGCTTGACCGAAGTGACAGCTTTTGTTATTGTCGAATGCCTCATCTCATGCGGTCGGCAAAAAATTCAACGATTTAGAGCTCTGAAAGGAGCCCCCAGCTATTCACCCCAGATCAGTGTGGCCATAGATGCGCAATAGTTCCAGTTTTATTGCGGATTTCGCAAAGGGGATTCTGAATGTCGGAAGTCATGCTAGAGGCGAAAAACGTCTTCCTGTCCTTCCATGGTGTAGCCGCGTTAACCAATGTGAGCTTTCAGGTCAGGAAAGGTGAGATCTTCTCCATCATCGGGCCGAACGGAGCCGGTAAGACATGTATGATGAACTGTATCAACGGTCTTTACCAGCCCAAGAAGGGCCAACTCTTCTTAAAAGGCCTCGATATCACCGGCTACTCTCCCCATCGACGGGCTGCGCTGGGGTTATCCAGGACCTTCCAAAAAATAGAGCTTTTCGGAGGAATGACCGTCCTTGACAATATTCGTCTCGGGCGGCATCTGCACCTGAGATCCGGATTGCTGGGATCGGTGTTTTACTGGGGTGGCACCCGTCACGAAGAAATAAGAGCACGGAAATTTATCGAAGAAGAAATAATAGATCTGCTCGAGATTGAGTCCGTCCGCAACGAGGTCACAGGCATGCTCCCGTACGGCATGCAGAAACGAATCGAGCTCGCCAGGGCTCTGGCCGTCCAACCCGAAATCATCCTTCTGGACGAGCCTTTAGCAGGGTTAAACCTGGAAGAAGTCGAAGACATGGCGCGATTCATTGTGGATATCAATGAGGACGAACGGTGGAAAACCACCTGTGTCCTTGTGGAACACGATATGGGGGTCGTTATGGACCTGTCCGACCGAGTGATGGTTCTCAATTTCGGTGTGAAAATAGCTGACGGAACCCCTGCGGAAGTACAGGAAAACCCGGAAGTCATCAAGGCCTATTTGGGTGAGGTGGAGGATCTCTATGTCAGCCGCAGGTAAAGAGCGCTATCCAGGTGAGATTGATATTACCGATGATTTGACTTTACCCAAACTCCTCGTCCGACAGGCGACCAAATTCGGGGATGGCAAGGTTGCCATGCGCGAGAAGGAATATGGCATCTGGCGCCCCGTGACTTGGCGTCAGTACCTTGAAAATGTGAAAGAAATAACTCTCGGTCTGATAGAGCTGGGCCTCGAATCAGGAGACAAAGTCATCATGATCGGGGACAACAGACCGGAAGCTCTATGGACGGAAATGGCGGCAATGTGTGGAGGCGGTATCGGCGTATGGCTCTTTCAGGACTGCCTCATGGATGAAGTGCAATACATTGTCGACCACTCGGACTCGAAATTCTATGTGGCAGAAGGCCAGGAAGAGGTGGACAAAGCCCTGGCCATCCGGGACCAATGCCCAAAACTCAAGAAGATCATCTGGGACGATCCCAAGGGAATGCGCCATTACGACGATCCCATGCTCATCAGCCTCGATGAGGTCCGGGAACTGGGGAGAAAAAAGGACAAGGAGGATCCCGGATTATTCGAAAAGTTGGTGAGCAGGGGAAAAGGTCAAGACGTATGTCTCCTGTTCTATACCTCGGGAACCACCTCTGTTCCAAAGGGTGCATTACTTACGCATTACAACATGCTTACCATGGGGCGGAACCTCATGAGGGTGGACCCGTGCACCCCGAGTGATGACTTTGTCTCCTATCTCCCATTCGCGTGGATCGGCGAACAGATGATGTCTATTTCATGCGGTCTCCAGATAGGATTCACGATCAATTTCCCTGAAGAGCCCGAGACTGCCCAACATAACGTAAGAGAGATCGGGCCTCATGTGATGTTTGCGCCGCCTCGGCTGTACGAACAGTACACCAGAAGCATACAGGTAAAACACCTTGACGCTTCATGGCTGAAGCGCAAGATTTTTGATTGGTCCATGCAGATAGGCTATGTCACTGCGGAGTTCAAATTCGAGAAGAAACCGGTGCCCGTATATTGGCAAGCGCTTCGTAAGTTAGCGGATCTGGCTTGTTACAAGAAGATCAGGGATCACCTCGGGTTAAGCCATATTCGTCACGCATATACGGGCGGTGCAGCAATGGGGCCTGACCACTTCAGATTCTTTCATGCAATAGGCGTCAACCTGAAACAGATTTACGGCCAGACGGAAATCGCGGGTATTTCGGTAGTTCACAGGGACGGCGACATCAAGTTCGATACTGTGGGCACTCCCATACCGGAAACCGAGGTGAAGATCACCGAGACTGACGAGATCGTCTCCAAGAGTCCATCCGTGTTCATCGGTTACTACAAAATGCCCGAAGAAACCGAGAAGACGTTGAAAGATGGATGGTTGTACTCGGGAGACACCGGATTCATCGACGAGGACGGTCACCTGGTGGTCTTTGACCGCTCCAAAGATATTATGATTTTGAACGATGCCCGGAAGTTTTCACCGCAATTCCTGGAAGCACGCTTGAAATTCAGCCCGTATCTGAAGGATGCACTCATCGTTGGGCATCAGAGACCGTATGTCACTGCCATTTTGTGTATCGATTACGCAACGGTGGGAAAATGGGCTGAAGATAACGGCATTAACTACACCAGCTACACCGAATTATCGCAGATACCCCAGGTCTACAATCTCGTGGAAAAATCCATACGAGAAGTGAACCGAACTCTCCCGGATTCAGCCAAGATCCGTCGCTTTGCAAATCTCTACAAAGAATTCGATGCCGACGACGATGAGTTGACGAGAACAAGAAAGATTCGTCGGGCGTTCGTCGAGAATCGTTACAAAGATATCATTGGAGCACTGTATTCCAATGACGAAATACTCCACATGGAGACCAATATCACGTACGAAGATGGCCGAGTAGTTGAAATAAAGGCTGACATAAGGCTTCAGGATGTTGGCGAGGGAGGAGGAAAGAAGTAGATGGACCTCTTTCTGCAACTGGCAATTACGGGAGTTATGCTGGGCTCTATCTTTGCGGTCCTGGCGCTCGGTTGGGTGCTCATTTACAAATGTTCCGGCGTGCTGAATCTTGCCATGGGAGAGCTGACGCTGATAGGCGGTTATGTCTGTCTTGCATTCTATCAGCGATTCGTGACTGCTATGCCGGTAACCTATGCCTTTATTCTTGCGCTCATAGGCACACTGTTCATCGGGCTTATCCTTGGGTTGCTTACGGAACGCGTTTTTCTGAGAAAAATGATCGGAGAGCCCATTCTGGCGGTCATCATGGTGACCGTGGGGCTGTCGTTCTTTTTCAAAGGCATGGTGTTCATCATCTGGGATACGGATACCCAGGTGTTTCTTCCCCAGGTGTTTCCGATCGAACCATTGGTGATATTCGGAATTGCCATCGGCCGCGTCTATTTGTGGAGTTTTGTTGCGGCGCTGGTACTCATGGTAATGTTCATATGCTTTTTCAAGTACACCCGCTGGGGCTTATCCATGCAGGCCTGCGCGGATGACGAAATGGCAGCTCTCTCTTTAGGGGTGAGCGCAAAATTCGTTTACGCTCTGGCATGGGGTATTGCCTTTATGGCTGCCGGAGTCGGGGGCACACTCCTCGGCAACATTAACGGTCTGAACTATTCGGTAAGCTCTCTGGGGCTTCTGGTTCTCCCGGTCGTGGTTTTCGGAGGGCTAAACTCTGTACCAGGCGCAATCGTAGGTGGGATTACGATAGGGGTGCTGCAAAACCTTACAGGCGGTTACCTGGACTACTATTTTCCGGGCGGCATTAAGGAAATCGCTCCTTTCATCTTCATGGTCATCTTCTTGTTGTTCAAACCCTATGGGCTGTGGGGTTGGGAACGAATAGAAAGGGTGTAGTTCATGAGTTATCTTCCCTGCGGTCAGTACTTCGAGAACTATGGTGAAGATCAGAAATGGTGGCGCACTCCGTTCATCAAAGCCAAGATGATCTTTATGGTGCTCGTGCTGGTGAGTTTTCCGGCATTCTTCGACTCTCAGTGGCTCTCAGTCGCTTACACCATCAACTACTACATTCTGGCCGCCCTCGGCGTTCAGCTTCTCATCGGGTACTGCGGGCAAATCACCCTCGGGCACGCAGCATTCGTGGCAGTCGGTGCGTACTGCAGCGCCATGATGGTCTTGTTTATCCCCTGGCCTCAATTCATGGTAGACGCGGGATTGGCTTATCCGATTAGCATGATAACAGCAGGTTTTGCTGCCGGATTGTGGTCTGTTCTTTTTGGACTTCCTTCGGCTCGCGTCAAAGGATTCTATCTCATCATGACTACCATGGCAGCACAATGGATCACCGTTCCTCTCGTGATCACACAATATGTGAGCCAAATCGGAGGTCGCGGCCAAGCTTTTTCCATTCCTCCGGGAACGATTAAGATCGGCCCTATCGCAATTGATGAGTCATCAATGCTCGGATCGTGGGAAATCTCCGGGGACATGAAGCTTTACTATTTCTCAGTGTTGCTTGTCGCTTTGTGTCTCGTGGCAACGGGCAATTTGCTTCGATCCAAGATCGGTCGCGCCTGGATTGCAATTCGGGACAACGATATTGCGGCGGAAACCATGGGCGTCAACATTGTAGGCTACAAATTGTTGGCCTTTTTTGTTGCAGGTTTTTTTGCCGGGATTGCCGGTTCGTTCTATGTGAGCACACTTTCTTTCGTCAGTCCCGAGCATTATGAATGGTTTTATTCGCTGCTCTGGGTCGGCATTATTCTCATTGGAGGTGTTGGCAGCATCCAGGGACTGGTTTTTGGTTCGGCATTCGTTGTGTTGGTTTTCAAGTTCCTCGAGATGGCGGTTTTGGGGGCAAGCGACATGCTTATGGAATCGTATCCCAGTCTTGGTTGGATGACCACGAAATTCATTTTCTTTAAAGAATCCGCCTTTGGACTCGCTATCATCTTTTTCCTCATATACGAACCCAACGGGCTCAGCTATCGATATTGGCAACTAAAAAATTATTTCAACCTTTGGCCGTTCTCATATACGGGGAAATAGTTTGAGACAGCAACCGGAAGGAGGTGACAGGCTTTTATCCTAGAGGCGGAAGTGGAACATGTTGGACGTGCAACCAAAAAGAGCGAGGAGTGACAAGATGAAACGAATCCTGTTTGTATGTTTCGGAATAATGCTGATTTTTTGCTCGAATGCCTTTTCTGCAGACGAGATCAAGGTGGGGTCCATAAACGACCTTACCGGCGCAACTTCAGACGTGGGAAAAGATGCCGCTCTTGGTATACGGGAAGCCTTTACGTACGTGAATGACAGCGGAGGCATTAACGGCAAAAAAGTTAAATTGATTCTGCAGGATTACGGGTACAGAATTCCGGAAGCCCACACGTTGTACAAGAGATTCAAAAGCCAAGACAAAGTCAACATGCTGCTTCAGTGGGGTACAGGAGACACGGAAGCTCTCTCTCCGACAGTCAATAAGGATCAAATGGTCACCATCTCGGACTCCCTATCCGGTCATTTGTGCGATCCGGCTAAGACCCCGTACAATTTCATTTACAGCACTGACTATTCCACTAATGCCAGAGCAGCCCTTACGGCGTGGTACGAGGAAGTCTGGAAAAAAAGCGACAAATGGAAAAAGGCCAGAGAAGCAGGACAGAAACCGAAACTGGCATGTTTCTACATGTTTGCCGCTCCTTACTCGAGTGCACCGATCAAGGCAATCAAAGATCAGGCCGCACTTCTGGGTATAGAAGTCGTGAAAGACCAAGACGTGTCATTGACGGCTTTGGATGCCAAAAGCCAGGTCTTGGGAGCAAAGGGTGAGGGAGCAAACGTCATTTGGCACGGCAATACCACCATGTCGGTAGCCACTGCTATCAAAGATGCATATGCTCTGCAATTGGAAGCAGATCATATCATGAATAACTGGGGCTTCGACAAAAACCTCGTCAGAATGACCGGTCCTGCCGGTGAAGGCGTGATCGGTTGTGCAGCCTGCGCTTTCCTCGGCGATGACGTTCCTTACATGGACAAGGTGATCGAATACACCAAGAAAGTGAATCCCGACGTTCCCCTCGAAAAAAGAGACATCAGAACCGTCCAGGCATGGGTGAAAGTTTCTCTTGCATGCGCGGGTCTACAGCGAGCCGACAAAGCGGGCAAGCTCAGCGGCCCTAGCATCAAGGGAGCCCTGGAATCGCTGAAGGATTGGTATCCTTTCGACAAAGAAAACGCTCTCGGTCGTCCGCCCACCACGATCACGAGCACCGACCACAGGCCCAGCCCTGTTTCTTTGCTCTACACCATTAAGGACGGAAAAATAACGTTTTTCACGAAGATCAACATGAAGGAAAAATTTCCTGACAAATGGCAGAGCTGGCTCGGATGGTAGATTGATGAATGGCTGGGGCGGCATTCTGCCACCCGCAGAAAAGCCGTATCACTCATATGGGCGTCAGGAGAAAAGGGAGAAGGTTTGTGTCCGAGAATAATGAAATCCTGAAGATCAACAATATTGAAGTCAGGTACCACGAGGTCATACTCGTCCTGAAAGGCGTTTCCATAAAGATTCCGGAAGGTGGAATTGTGGCACTCCTGGGGGCGAATGGCGCTGGTAAGAGCACAACCCTGAAGGCAATTTCCGGACTGCTCAACCATGAAGATGGTGAGGTGACAGACGGCAGCATCGAGTTTATGGGTGAGCGCATCCATAAATTGCCGGCTGAGGAGATCTCCAGGCGCGGGATCTTCCAGATTATCGAGGGAAGACGCGTATTCGAGCACCTCACAGTCGAAGAAAACCTCATGGTCGGAGGCCACCTGAGACCCTCAGGACTAAAAGAGCGGCTGGACATGGTGTACCACTATTTTCCGAGACTGAAAGAACGACGGAACATAATGGCCGGATTCGTCAGTGGCGGTGAACAGCAGATGTGCGTCATTGGAAGAGCGATGATGGCTCAGCCGAAACTGATGCTGCTTGACGAACCTTCCATGGGGCTTGCTCCTCTTCTCATTAAAGAGATCTTCGAGATTATTCAGAGACTTAACCGGGAAGAAAAGATTCCTATTCTTCTTGTGGAACAGAACGTCAAACTCGCTTTGACAGTAGCTCCTCATGCTTATGTGATGGAAAACGGCCGCATCGTAATGGATGACACTTCCGAGAAGCTCAAAGAAAACCCCGATATTCGGGATTTCTACCTCGGCCTTACGGATGTTGGCGGAAGAAAGAGCTTCAGAGAGGTCAAGCACTACAAACGACGAAAACGCTGGTTAGCCTAAGACTCCCCGCTCAGGGGTAGGAGGGAAAATGATTAAGTGTTTGACAGTTTTCGGTTTGTTCGTGGCTCTCTTCGGTTTTGCCGTTTTGCCTGCCACTGCTTTTGAAAATCCTAAAATTACGCTCGATCGCGTTGAAGTGGCAAGCATTCAGCCATTTTTTGCAAAACCTCGGGTCGGTTACAAGGATGAGAAAGACACAGGAAAGGACCTCCCGGTTGGTTCCATACTGAATATGGCTTACATCTTCAACATCAAGAATCCGAACAAAGAGCCCGTCATGCTCGATGAAATGACCTTCACCGTATCATTTGACGGATTCGACGTGAATACGGCTTTTGCATATGAGGATTCTTGGATTCCTGCCGGCAAGACTAATCAACTCAAAGTCGTGGTGACGAACGAGGCGCTTCCGACTATAAGCAGTCTCATGGTGGGAGCCGGAAACGTATCGAGAATCCAGGAAATGAAGACCTCCGCCGGAGCACTCGCCAAGAAATGGTGGGAAACCGTCGGGGACTTTGATTTCCCCATTACTGTCTCGGGTGGAACAGCACTCTTCAAAGATGCAAAAGATAAAGAACATCAGGTAACTTTTTCCGGGAAATGGGAAAATCCGGAAAAACCAAAGAAGTAGTCCGAAGAAACCGCAGTAACGGTGTTCTCGGGAGTCCCTTCCGCTCCAGAAGAGTACCGGTAAGGAAGGCGATCAAGAACGTTCCCGGTTTCGTGTAGGTTTGGAAAAGAGGCGGCTCATATGGGCCGTCTTTTTTTATCAGCTTTTTGCTGCACAGCAGTTGACAGCAATTTGCATTCAAAATCCCTCCATTTCTCCCTCTAATAAAGAAGGGGTAAAGGGGGTAGAGGGCATAGGCGCTAACTTAGGCTCCATTTGGCCGTTTGTTCCAGAGGAACAGAAGATAATTTGCCGGCGATTCATCGCCGGCAAATGGGTCAAATTAAGGATTTTTGAGTTCCAGAGGAACGGCTGATCCGCAAATGGGACAATCTATAGCGGTTATCGAAAGTCTTGATGGAATCCAATGCCTGCTATGGGAAGAATCAGTAGCGCCGGCGTCCCTGCCGGCGAGAACTTATTGATTTGTTCGGTGAATTGTTCGCCGGCACGGAGGCCGGCGCAATGCTGTTGACTTAAGCTGCGGGGACATTTTTGTACCTGCGGTAAAGCCATTTGTTTTTGCTTTGCTTGTTCACCCTTGGTTGGGGTGGTCGCTGACTGTTTGGTCGATAGTATTTGACACGATAGATTTCTTTGAGAATATCCTGAAAGATTTCGATGGCTCTTTCAGGATCGTCTGCGGCGAGCACGGCGGCTTCAGACGCGAGCGTCATGACCGCATTCTTGAACTGAGGTTCTCCGAGCTCTCCACCGAGTAACTGGGTGGAAATGGCCATGAGAGTTCTTGAGATCACAGCCATGATCGCAGCTGCAAAGAGTTCTTGCAGGACGCTGTTGCAGGTTTTGCCATGAAATTTTTCGATTTCGAGCCCAATCTTTTCATCCCGGAAATAGCTCTCGATTTCCCATCGCCTGAAATAGAGGTCAGTGATCTCCTGTCTCGGAAACTCCACCTTGTCGTAAAGATTCGTCAGGAGAACCGAGAGGGTTCCGTCAGGATTGGACAGTCTGATGACTCTCACTCTGATGGGCTTGGCGGCCTTTCGTTGTTCAGCCGTCACCTGGCTGAGATAGTTCGATGTCGGAGGAATCACGATTTCGGCTTCGCTCTTCCCGCTCCGAATGAATTCCTTTACTGTGGCGAAGGTGGACGTTGCGGGGCAACGTATCACGAAATAGCCTTTGAACTTGTCCAAAAGGTAGCTGAGAAATTCATATCCTGGGTAACCTCGATCCAGGAGCAAGACACTTCCCTCAGGCACGAGGGGCAGGAGATGTTTGGCTTGGTCCCGCTCCGAAGAATTCACCGGGACCACAGTTCTTGCGATGGGCAGACGTCTGAAGACGTCATAGAGCGTGCATACAAGACACTGAGGATAATGTCCTTTGCCCGCTTGCCCAAGTCCGCTCTCAGGATCAAACTCGGCCCTGAGCTCATCGGCGGCTGGAAGCGTATAGTCGGAGCCATCTATCGCATGAGTGGACATACCATGCCACTCGTCCTTCGGGCTCTTAGGCCAACACTCATAAGCCAGACCAACCGCATCATCGAGTATTTGCCGAAAGATCCTCCAATCCACCTTTTTGCGCGCCTTGGTGAGCGCGCTTCGATGGATCGCCTCGGCGTCAGGCCAAAGGCCAAGAATTCTGGCATGTCGAAAGAATTCACCGGATTTCATGTCCACTCCTTTACCCTTTCCACTGGCGGCAATGGACAAGATGAAGGTGATAAGCTTTCCAAAGGCGAGTTTTCTGTTTCGAGTAAAGTCCTGAGGCGAGCGTTTCTTGGAAGGGTCGATTTGTCCGGGAATAATGTGAAGAAATTTTTCAGCGTACGCGCTAAGTTGGCATGGTTCTTCAAAGCATAATGCGTGCCATAATAAAATCCTTTCAGCAGCTTGTTTTGAAAGAATTTATCGCGCGTAACTACCCGCATGTCAACACAATTCCTTCTGAATTCTCGGAGGTTAAACGTGAAAAATCAAGAACCCTTTCCTTAATTCAACAGCATTGGGAGGCCGGCGCTACCAATTGCTGGGAACTGCTCTTGACAATCCGTGATTACTTTCGAGAATCGGTATAATCAGTCAATCGTCCCTCTGGGACGAGGACGTTTGTTTGATGGGCTTTCCCGGCGATGAATCGCCGGGCTATTTTCTTTTCGTCCCGTCGGGACGAAGGAGACTGGACAGCAAAGTTACCGCATATGGGGGTAGAGGGGATTTTCGTCCAACTTTGAAAGCAGATTGGCATGACATAATTTCTGACCTTTTGAACATATCGTTCTCTAAAAAACCGTAGAGCCCGGCGTCCCAGCGGTCCCGAACTGGTTATTTTTATTTGAAAGAGGTGCCGGCACGGAGGCACGGCACCCACCAATTGCGGAGAAGTGCTTTTCGCAATAGCTCAATATCTTGTAATCTTGCCGTATCTTTTCAGGAACGGACTTGCGAAAAAAGCCCTGTTCCTGCATCATTGAGCTGCCAAAGCCGTCGGCTTGAAAGACGGCAAAATGTTCCGGGAGTATTCTTCTTGTCATGTCCGGCCAAAACGCGATCCCATCACAAGACATCATTGACGAAGTAGAAGCATTGAGAAAAACCATTCGAGATCACGATTTCAATTACTATGTACTGGATTCCCCGGAAATTACGGACGCGGAATACGATAAGCTGTTTCGTCGCCTTCAGGACCTGGAAACTCAATATCCTGAGCTGATTACTCCCGATTCACCTACCCAGCGGGTGGGGGGCAAGCCTTTAGAAAAATTCGGTCAAGTCAGGCATGCAATTCCCATGGTATCGCTGTCTAATATTTTTGATGAATCGGAATTGCTGGAATTCGATGTGCGGACAAAACGAAGTCTGGGTACCGGAAATGAACTTTCGTACGTGGTGGAACCCAAGTTGGACGGCGTTGCGGTGGAATTAATATACGAGAATGGATTCTTGTCTACAGCGGCTACGCGGGGGGACGGCTTCACGGGGGAAGATGTCACGGCGAACGTGCGTACCATAAAGTGGATTCCTCTGAAACTGCAGACGCGAGCTTCCGACGCACTGCTCGAGGTCAGAGGCGAAATCCTCATGAACAGAGCCGATTTTGACCGTCTGAATGAAAAGCGGGAAAAACGCGGATTCGCCACCTTCGCCAATCCGCGAAACGCCGCTGCAGGTTCCATTCGACAACTGGATCCGCGTATCACCGCTTCGAGAAACTTGCGCTTCATTGCCCATGGTGTGGGAAGAATCGAAGGATCGATTCCGGAAACCCAGTATGGAATTCTGGAAAAACTTCAATCCCTCGGCTTGCCGGTGAACATGGGATTGACTCGGCTTTGTGAAAACATCCAGCAGGTTTTGGAGCATTATCGCTACTTAAGAGAGAACAGAGACACTCTGCCGTACGAAATCGACGGTGCGGTGCTTAAGATAAACTCACTCGACGAGCAAGCAATCTTGGGTATGACAGCCCGATCTCCGCGGTGGGCGGTTGCCTTCAAATTTCAGCCGCTCCGCACCAGCACACAGATACTTCGTATCGAAGTTGGGGTCGGCCGTACAGGCACACTCACACCAGTAGCAATCATGGAACCGGTGAGTGTGGGGGGGGTAACCGTTTCAAGGGCTTCTCTGCACAATCAGGACGAAGTGGATCGTAAGGACGTGCGTGAAGGAGACATGGTGGTCATCCAGCGCGCGGGAGATGTCATCCCCGAAGTTGTTGAAGTGCTGAAAGATCTGAGGCCTGCCGACAGCCGACCCTATACTATTCCCGACAATTGCCCTGTGTGCGGGTCTTCTGCAGTCCGTTTGCCGGGACAAGCAGCAAAGAGATGTGTCAATGCCACGTGTCCGGCCCGCCTGAAGGAAACGATCCGGCATTTTGCCTCGAGAAACGCCATGGACATTGAAGGGCTGGGAGTCAAATTGATCGAACAGCTCGTGGATCTCGGACACGTAAAGAATCCGGCCGATCTGTATTATCTCTCGAAAGAGACTATCAAGAGCCTGGAGCGCATGGCTGACAAATCGGCCTCCAATATCGTAGCGTCCATAGAGCGTTCAAAGACTGTCACATCGGACCGTTTCCTCTACAGCCTGGGACTTCCTCTGGTTGGAGAGCATGTGGCAAAAATTCTTATGACCGCCTTTCCGGATGTGGCAACTCTCTCGGAACAAGACACCACTGCTTTGCAGCAGATTCACGGAATAGGACCGGAAGTTGCTCAGAGTGTGGTTTCATATCTTCGCGAACCACATAATCGGGACATGATCCATCGGCTCTTGTCAGCGGGGGTAAATCCGGAACCGTTGGCCAGGCCGTCTGACAAAATACAAACAGTACTCACCGGCAAAACCGTCGTGTTTACCGGCACGTTGTCGCTGCCTCGTTCTGAAGCGAAAAAGCTTGTCGAAACTGCCGGTGGAACGGTGAGTGGATCGGTGAGTCGAAAAACAGACTATGTTGTCGCCGGCGACGAAGCCGGTTCAAAATTGGACAAAGCTCGTGGACTTGGAGTCACTGTTCTCTCGGAAGACGAGTTCCGTTCCCTCGTGGAAGCAGCGTCGTAATACCGGTCTCGTTCAGGAGCCTGCACATGGTGATACGTCGGAGAGTCGTAATTTCCGGACTGGTGCAAGGAGTGGCATTTCGCTGGTATACAAGATCCAAAGCACGAGAACTGGGACTGCTCGGATGGGTCAGAAATCTGGCGAACGGGCGAGTCGAGGCGACATTCGAGGGCGAAGAGCAGAACGTCTATAAGATGATCGAATGGTGCAGAAGAGGTCCTTCTCACAGCCGGGTGGAGGACTTGAAGATCTATGAGGAATCCCCTACAGGAGAATTCAGTGATTTCGAGATCAGGCACACTGGAGGAACCTTGTGGTAAAGCAGGCTTGCAAAATTTGTCCTTTGGTATTTTTTCTGGGTGTCATTGTGTCAATGTCAGTCTCTCTGGCCGGTGCCGAACAGAACGATAGCATCATTATTGATATGTTGGCAGGTGAACCTGTTCCGCAGGAAATGATGCTCGACGACCTCGCGTCCGTTCGGATCGTTTATCTCGGTGAATACCACACTATAAAACGCCATCACAAACTGCAGTTGGATACTCTGACAGGAATTGCAGACCGAAAACCAAATATCGCCCTCGGGATGGAGATGTTTTCCGCGGATCAGCAAGAGATCCTTGATTGGTGGCAATCCGGTACTGAAGATGTTGCAGCGCTCATTCGGAAACTCGGCCGAAAACACTGGACCAACCTGCAAGATTACGCAGCAGTGCTGTATTTTGCTCGGAATGCGAAGATTCCCATAATCGGACTCAATGCACCCGATGATTTTGTCAGAAAAGTAGCCCGTGAGGGATTGTCCGGACTGACTGACGAACAGAGACGCATTCTCCCAAAGGGTTTCGATAAGATCGACCCCGCGTACGACAAATTGATGCGCATCAGACTCAAAGTACATCGAGCATTTCATGAAAAGAGCCTGGACAATGTGGTCCTCGCACAGGCAATCAGAGACGCGATCATGGCTCAGCGAGTGATCTCGTTTTTCGAATCCGAACGCGGAAAAGATGCCGGAATGGTTGTGATAGCCGGAAGCGGTCACATCAACTACGGTTTTGGGATACCTGAAAGAGTCCAGGAACATCTGCGATATAATGAACGCATTGTATTGGCTTCTGAAAGCGGTGAACTCAAGCTTTCCGAAGAGGAAAAGAAACAGGCTATGCCCGTTGAGATCACCCATGAAGATCTCAAATTCATTCAACGGCCCATAGCGGATTATCTGCATATAATTCCGCTGAGAACAGAGACGCCCGAACCCGAAGCAGAAGAAACATCACAGGAAGCATTTCTTCTGCAAAATACAAAAACTCTGCAATGAAGTATTGTTGGAATACGTGCTGAGAGACTTGCTTATGGATTCGTCGCATTACGATCTCATATTCCGTGACATGATCGTCACACTCTCTAGAATATCGGATGCGCGTCAGCGAAGTTTTTCCTTGGCCGATCGATTGCGGCGGTTTGAAGACGATCTTATCGTCTATTGTTTGCGGACCATAAGAGAACGAAGTCTCATGGGCGAACCCGATTGTCAGCTCCTGTACAATAGCCTCATGGTTTCCGGAACCTTTTCCGAAGTCTTCGACCAGGTCAGGCTTTCTGCGATTGTAGAGTCGCTTCAAAGCAGTCAGGAATATGAGCTTGTGGCGATTCTCATGGATGTTCCACCCGAAGGTCAGGATGAGAGCCCGTTTCAGCCCTATCTCGATGTCCGGTTGCGCGAAGTTCCCCTGGGCATGCGGAAATCGCTCGCCAGAAAACCGGATTTCAAGCTGATCAAGCGAATTGCACGGGACCAGGACCACAGAGTGATAAGGCATTTGCTCGATAACCCGCGACTCACGGAAATGGATGTCGTGCAAATCGGATCCACTCGCCCGACATCGCCCAAGGTCATCGAGACAATCTATAATCATCCTCGTTGGATAAATCGCTATTCCATAAAAAAAGTCATTGTGATGAATCCCTCTTCACCTCTTGCCATGAGCATGAGATTACTTACGTACATGAATCTGCAGGATCTGCAGGAGATCGTTGAGTCCCCCAATCTCCCTTCCGTGCTGGTTCGGGAGGCAATACGGATTCTCGGGAAAAAGAACGCGAACCTGTGCGAATATCGGTTGGACCCAAGACCCACCGAGACCGAAGAAATCTTGGAGTATGATTGAATTCTGCCGAATTTAGAGGCAAGGGGAACCCGAATGGTTGTACTGAAGTGGAGATGTTGAAATGGTCAAAGAACTGCTGACCACGTCGATTATCGTCATTATTTATCTTTGTATATTTATTCTGCTTTTCTCTCCATCTCTCTATGCCGGCTGGCTCTATGTCATGAGTCGGTACACGAAGGTGAAGCAGCGTGGAGTGCTCAGGGTCGCAATCACGACTCTGGCATTGAACCTTATCGTTGCACTGTTTCTCTTCCATCTGACTTTCAATTATTTCCTGACCTACAAAACGGCTGAAAAAGACGCGGAAGCTGTTCAGGCTGTCCAGAATGCCATAACCACGCAAGAAAATTTCTATTCGAGCTACGGGAGATACTACTCGGTCGGGCCGGTGAGAGGTCCCTATCAAGACGATCATGGACTCACTGTGGAGAAGGACGTCATTCTGCAGGTGGAACCTCACTGGGACGCAGTCAGTGCCAAAGAAACCTACGACGCCTATGCACTCCATGTCCTCGGAAAAGACCTGGTAATGAAAACCGATCAAGGAAAAGTGGAAAAAGCACCGGCGGATTCACAACAGTCCGCAGCGATACGTTCGAAATTGTTAAATAGTGTGAAATAGAGCGTTATAGTCAGTGCCAAAAATTCTGTCGTTTATCCCCGCCTGTGAATTGCAGGATATTGGTAGGGGCCGGCGTCCCTGCCGGTCCATTCTATGGATATCATTGATTATATTGAATATGTGCCGGCACGGAGGCCGGCACCCACCAATACTCCTATCCTCAATCGGACGTTAATTTTGGCAATTACTATAATCGAATTAAATCGGAACTCCCCTTATACGATTATGAATTTTATGTTTTTGCCTTGACCGTTGATTGTCTTGAGGATAAAGTCCCATGGCAAACTCCAGGATATTATCTGAAATTATTGTCAGACCGGCATGTTAGAGGCATGTCCTGTGATGTCGAATTCGGAGGCAAGCGCAATGGCTCTCAAGAGATTTGTTTATGTAATAGAATCACCTTCCAGCATGGATTTGTTGGAAAACCATCTTGAAGGAGAGGCCTTAGTCAAAGCACTGGATTTAGCTGCGATTCCGAGATATTACAGCCTGGTTACAGACAGGGCTACTTTCAGAAGAGCTCTTTTGGAACGGATGACCGCTGCTTTACAATACTATGAGAAAGCAGAAGCAATTCCGATACTCCATCTGAGTATGCATGGCGATGATTCCGGAATAGGACTCACGTGTGGCGAGCGATTATCGTGGGAAGAGCTTCGTCAAGAGCTTTCTCTCTTAATTGAAGGTCTTAATAGTGGGTTGCTGATTTGTATGTCAACATGTTTCGGAAGCTCGGGGTGCAGAATGGCTTGGCACACCAGCGAGCCCTTCGGATTTCTCGTCGGAAATGAAGATTCGGTTGATTGGGCGGATGCCGCAGTTGCATACATTACTTTCTATCACTTGCTTTTTAAGGGATACCCTATCCAGGAATGCGTATCAGCTATGAATCGGGCATCCAGAAATATGAGATTCAGGCTCGATAGTGGCAAAGAATCCAAAGAACGATGGCTTCTTTGGCAGAATTTTAAGCTCAGCTTAGAGCGTAGAGAAGACTTCTATGCTGGATGGAGTAGATTTTGAAAGTAACTATTATCAAAAGCGATTTCTTGAACACGGTATCCACCGGCCTCCGTGCCGATGGATAAGACGCAAACAAATCAATCAAATTGGCCCGGCAGAGACGCCGGGCACTAGTGATATTTTGTATTGGTTTGGACCACTTTAGGACTTTCGTGAATCGCATAACACGAGTCTGCAACAAAGTTCCTAGATTTATTATTTAATTGCGGTTACGAGCATTTGGTGTCCGGAGAGAGTGAAACGAATTGCTTCATCGATCAGTTTTCGGAACGGACGGAGAATTGTCGATGGAGGTGGGAGTTCCCGTTCGGGGAAATAGAGTTTACGCCTCAGATTGAAAGATTTTGTACGGATCGTAATATTCGAAAAGCCGATTTCACCGAGCAGCCGAGTAATAGTTGCAGGTTCGAACAGCACGATGTGGTCCGCTCCATTGAGGTACACCCATTCGGGTCCGTTCACTTTCCTGGACAGAGAAGCGAAATTCGTGGTGGCCAGTTTGAGAAATCCGCCTGTTCTGAGGACTTTATGAACGTTCGTTATTGCCTTACGCGGCGATTTCAAATGCTCGATTACATCCCACATCCTTACTGCATCGAAGTAATCGGCAGGCGCCTCGAATTCCTCAGCCGGCTGTGCGATTATTTCAGTCACGCGTTTGGTGCGAAGCTGTCGGATTGCGTCCTGGTTGACTTCAACCGCCCATGTTTCCCAGCCTGACCTGGCAGCCCGATCCAGGAACCAGCCTCGACCGGCCCCCAGTTCAAGAATACGGTTGAGCAGGCGATAGGGTTCGAACCGGTCCAGTTCGGCATCCAGACGCCGGACTTGGGCAGGGGTAAGCTCATGTTCACCCATGCTGCCGGTACCGGACACTTGCTGAAAGGTGAGATGTTCTTTCAGCCTGGGATTCACGAATACCAGGCCGCATACGTTGCACCGTACGTGACGGAAGCCTTCCTTTTCGAAGAGCAACTCGTGATTCCCGGAATTGCATATATCGCAGAATACGGATTCTCTGGCGTAATCGGTTTCCATCATAGCTCCGCTAATTGGATAAACCGCGATTATAGTTCACTCGGCCAACTCTGCAAGACTTCGCTTTCCTCGGCTGCGGAACTCTACCGAACGGAACGATCCTCTTGATACCGAGCGGAATTCATGATACTCAAGCCGGGATCGAAGAGTAAGTGAGGTTTGACATTGGATCTAAAATCAATTGCTGATTTCCTGTTTGAAGTCGGCATGCTCAAGCGAACGCCTCGATCGGGCTTCCAATTCCTGGGAACCGGAAAAGAAACCGTTGCGGAACACAGTCTGCGAACGGCCGTGATAGGATATGTTCTTTCGCAAATGTCCGGAAATATATCCACGGAAAGAGTAGTGCTCATGTGCCTGTTTCACGATCTCGTAGAGGCTCGAACAGGAGATCTGAATTACGTTAATAAACTGTACGTAAAAGCAGATGAAAGGGCTGCGGTCAGAGATATGACGGCAAATCTGCCCTTTGGGGAAGAAATACGGGTTTTGACGGAAGAATTCGATTCGTGCTCCTCGACAGAGGCCCAAATAGCGAACGATGCCGACCAGCTTGAGATAATACTGCAATTGAAGGAACTAGGGGATCTGGGAAACAGGTATGCGGCAGATTGGATAACCACTGCCATAAAAAGGCTCCGCACCGATGACGGGAAAAGACTTGCACGCAGCATACTGAACACGAATTTTGCCGCATGGTGGTTCAAGGAAAAAGGAGACGAATGGTGGGTCCATGCAGGTAGAGAAGACAAAAGCGAGAAATAGTTTTGACTCGGTCGTTCGGTTCACTCTCATGGGGTTATGCTGTTTGGCTTTACTTCTGAGTGCTTCAACTGTGACCTCTCTGGCCGAAGACGAAGCTGGCCAAACAGAAGACAGCGTATCCCAGTCCGAACCGACTCCGGATGGTCAATCCGATTCTTCCCGCAAATATCAATGGCTGTTCCGTCAGAAGACTCCGGAACTTCCTGCCGCGGAGCCGGAAACTTCTACCCTGTTGGAGCCTCTAGATCGCGAAATAAAGCTCGCCAGGAAGTTGTACCTTTCCGGTGAGACAGAGAATGCGATCCTGAAATATCGAAATGCAGTGGACCAGTTCGAGTCAATCCTGGAAGATATCCCGCCGGGACACGGATTGCTCGCTGAAATGGAGCAGCGGTTCGTGATATTTGACGAGTTGGCCACCAAAGTGCTCGGTCCGGTTCATGTAGACCCGAAGGAAGAATTGTCCGGCGGCATCTTTCATGTCCTGGAACGCAGAAGGACCTGTCGACGAAATCTCACTTTAAAGAAAGCCGGGCCTATTCGTTATTTCGACGCTGCAAACAGTCTGTTGACTGACGAGGCTGATATTCTCAGGAAAATCATTCAGTTGAAAGCAGAAGGTCCCTCGCATGCGAACCGCCAGGCGGAAGCCGCTCTCAGGACCGCTCTTGCAGATACTCGCAAAAAGCTGCTCAAGGGTACGCCTCATTATTCGGCATTACGAACCGGCAATCACGTCTCCCTCGCCGAGCTCTGTAAAGATATTCTCCGAAAACACGAGATGATTCTCGATTTCAGCTTGTTTTCGGATCGTATCGTTGTGGGAGTAATCACGACGGATCGCGCAATCTACTATCAGGTTGCTGCAAACAGAGCGGAAATAGACAAAGGGGTCTTCCATCTTCAGGAGAAGCTGAAAGAGTTCAATCTCGGCTCCCGTGCCACTTTTATGGGACATGCCTGGAAAGAAGCGGGCCGCAGAATTTACAGAAACCTGCTAGGGCGAATACCTCGTCTGCCTTCTGATAAAACCACGGTCTTCGTGATTCCCGATCGGTCCCTCTGGTATTTGCCGTTCTCGGTCATGCTGGATTCAGAAGACAGGCCGTTTGGCAGCGACCGTTTGATTTCGCTTCTGGCGTCCGCAGATGTGCTGAAACTCACGAGAACTTCTCCCGGTGCACAGCCAGCCGGATTCAATGGAGAACTTCTCCTGTTCGAGTCCATTCCCTGGATAGCTGAAGAAGAAGTGAAAGAACCTGTCGGAGCTTCGGGGAGGAAGAAGCCTGCTGTTCAGAAAATGTCGGAAGAGCAAAGGATCGAGCACCTTGTTCTCAGTAACCCGGTGTACCCGAAAGCATCGGAAATCGTAATTCTGATCCAGAGGATGTTCGCCAAATTCGATGTGTGGGTAGGACCCACGGCAACAATGGACAGATTCCGCGAATACAAGGACCGGGGGGATGATGTTGCCATTCTTGCAGTGCCTGCGGCAATGACCGACGGCGTTGTGCCGGACCGTCAACCCTGTTTCTTCTTTTCTCCTGACAGTAAAGGCCGGAGGCAATTCGCTGCCAAGGAACTCTTCAATCTTCCCCTCGGCTCAAGGCTGCTCATTGTGCCCGTGTCCTGGTTCGATGTTCCTGATAAAGAATCCGCGTTGGGAGAGGGGCCTCTCCTGTTTGCCACGGCAATCCATTATGCGGGGATACGCATGGGGATGATCAACTACTCGGATCCAAACTGGGGTTCAGACGAGCCGTTTCTGTCCTCAATCCTTAAGAATGCGGCCCAGAAGGTTCCAGTGACTCAAGTCTTCGGGAGTTATACGCGGGAAATACCGGCAGGACTGGACGCTTCCTTCAGCGGAAAACCTCCAGCCTGGACGGGTTGGATTCTCATGGGAGATCCAGGTTTGTGAAATTCAAGGCAGGCGCAAGGAGCGGAATTTTGAACAGCGGGACTCACGGTCCCGTCACCGATCAGACGGCCAATTTGCTACTGAGCCTTGCCACTGTACGAGAAGCGGTATTCTTGTGAAAAATGCCTTTTGTTACACCCTTATGAAGCAGGGAGGTCGCTTCGCTCAAGAGGCCGGCGGCCTGACCGTCCTTTTCTTCAATGGAACGGAGATACTTTTTGATGGCAGTCTTCACTTTGGATCTGTACGACATGTTTCTTACGCGCCGTTTCTCACTCTGACGCATTCTCTTCAGTGCTGAAGCATGATTAGCCATTCGAAGCTCCTACTGGGCGATTCTTTTTCTCTTCTATGGGAAAATGTCTCCTCCGCGGTCCGGAAGTTCCACGGTCGACGAACAATCCGTTAACGGAAACACTTTTTATGGCAGAAAACCCTATTTCAAGTCAAGCCTTTTCCTCAACGCCGAAAAAACCTGCAGTTTCGGAACAGAAATTGGTAGCTCGCGCCGCCGGGGTGGTGGGCTTCTGGACAACTCTGAGCCGTGTTCTCGGTTTCGTCAGGGACATGGTGATCGCATTATTTCTTGGGGCCGGGCCGGGCGCGGATGCTTTTTTCGTGGCGTTTCGGATTCCCAATCTGTTGAGGAGATTATTTGCCGAAGGCGCTTTATCTGCGGCTTTCATCCCTACGTACGTCGACACTCTCCAGCAGCTCGGGAAAACTGAGGCTGCTCGGCTCGCGCGTATTGCCTTCACGTTCACCACGATTGCACTGGCTGCGGTCACCCTTACGGGAATTGCTTTCAGTCCATTAATTGTTCGCTTGACGGCTCCGGGTTTTTTTGATGACCCATCGAAGTTCGGGCTCACCGTCGAATTAACCCGGACCATGTTCCCTTACATTTTCTTCATCTCTCTGGTCGCACTGGCATCGGGAATTCTCAATTCGCTCGGGCACTTTTCCGCACCCGCGGCAGCTCCTGTGCTGCTCAACCTTTCTATGATCACGAGTGTTGCGATCTGTGCAACATGGCTTAAGGTGCCGCCATTTTACGCGTTGGCCTGGGGAGTGGTCGTCGCCGGGGTCCTGCAATTGGCTTTGCAGATTCCTTTCTTGTGGGCGCTAGGAGTAAAGCTGTATCCGGATTTTCATCTCAGGCATCCCGCGCTCAAGAGGATGGGCCTTCTCTTCCTTCCGGCAGCCTTCGGAGGAGCCGTATACCAGTTGAACGTGCTGGTGGGAACCATTCTCGCATCCATGCTTCCGGTGGGCGGTGTTTCCTGGCTATACTATGCTGACCGAATTGTGGAATTGCCTCTGGGGATTTTTGCGATCGCCCTGGGGACTGCGATTCTGCCCTCCATGTCGCGGCAGGCAAGTAATGGCGATTTTGCGGGTCTGACCCGTTCAGTGTCCTTCGGTCTCAGGTTAATAGCATTCTTCACCATTCCTGCTTCCGTGGCTTTAATCGTCCTTGCGGAACCCATCATTGCCGTGCTCTTTCAAAGAGGAGCATTTACCTCAACAGATACCACCCAAACGGCGTACGCATTGTTCTACTACACGCTGGGACTTTGGGCATTCTCCGGGCTGAAAGTTGTGGTCCAGGCATTTTTCTCTCTAAAAGATACGCGCACACCCTTGTGGGTTTCCATGGGCGCCGTCGCGGTGAATCTTGTTGGGGGATTGCTGCTCATGGGCCCCATGGCTCAAGGCGGCCTTGCCCTGGCCACTTCTCTTGCCGCTGCATTGAACGTGCTGGTCCTTTTTGCGATTCTTGTGAAACGACTTGGAAGATTTCCCACGGAGCAATTCATAAAATCTCTCTTAAGAGTTAGTGCGGCTTCAGCTATTATGGGGGGGGCTCTTCTGTACGGCCGAACTTTCGGAACGTGGCCGGCGGGGTTAACGGCAACCAACGGTCTCGTCCTTAGCGGATGCGTACTAGGCGGGTTAGCAATATTCGCTGTTTCAGCATTTGGTCTTCGTTGCCAGGAGCTGGATTCGTTACTGGCCATCGCCGGTATAAAACGTCAAAAATCCGGAAATGCCGATTAATGCGGACATCGTGACGATCACGTTGCCGATCGCGCACATTATGTGGAGGTAATTCTCTATGGGGTATTCTCTCAAGGGAACGGATCGAGTGGCTATTCAGTCCCTGCCGAGAGGGGCAGACGATGAAATCGTTATTGAAGCGACAAAGCGTGTTGCTGAGGCTGCAACGGATTTTTCCTGGCTATCTCGAGGTGATACGGTCATCCTCAAGGTTGCGGCGAATTCTCCGAAAAAATATCCCTCCACCACCTCTCCACTCGCAGTCCGGGCCATGGTGGCATTGCTCAAAGAACGTGGTGCAGGAAAGGTTATTGTAGCAGATAAACCTGGAGTGGAGTGGGTGATCCAACTCAAGGATAAAACGAAGAGCTCCAGTCGGAAAGTGATGACGAAAAACGGTCTGCATGCTGCTGCGGTGGAATCCGGAGCAGAACCGCATTACTTTGACGAGGCTGGATTCGACGCATATTTTGCTGTTCGACCTGAACATGCGAATCATTGGAAAGGGGAGTTGATTCTCCCGAACATCTTGAACGAAACAGATCATATCATTATGTTGCCGCGGGTGAGCCGCCATTGCCTCGCCGGATCGACACTGGGACTCAAGGTTGCTGTGGGCTGGCTCCGGGACGACAGCCGCCTGGAATTGCACCGGGATGCCTGGACTTTTTACGATAAGATTGCCGAGATCAACGATGCGGCTATTTTGAATCAAAAGCTGCGGCTTACTCTTTCCGTTGCCACAAAGGTACTGACTACCTTCGGACCTGACTGGGGATACAAGACCGAACCCGACCCCGGCCTGATTTTTGCCTCGGATTCGTTAATTGCACACGACATGATCTCCCTCAGTTGGATGCACTGGAATCGAGAGAATTTCACCCCTGCGTTTTATAAGGCTCCGATTTTCGATTGGTACGATCTGTGCCCCGGCCTGGTGAACCGCTGGCTGGTGAGTTACGTATGGGGTTTTGGAGAACTGCTGAAATCGGAAAACTATTCAAGAGTGGATATCAGCACCCCATTCAAGGACCCGATCATCCGCAGAGCCGCTGCCATCTGGGACGGAATGCCGGATCTGGAAATTGAAGAAGTCGGCGGAAGCATGCCGGAGGATCTGCGTAATTACTTGAAATCACATATTTCACAATGATTCTCTCTACCCGGGAAAACGATTCCGCTCCGGTTCTCACATGAGAAAGGTGAAGGACGGGAGGAACTCAGTGCGGAGAGAGCTTCGCCGATTTCCTCCCGAGTCGTTAAATTTGTACTCAAACGATCTTTGTGCTCAAAATTCTTGGAAAGGAATATGACTTGTGCTCAGCTCTCGAATTTCTCTTCCGGGGAGTCTCCAGTAATAAGGAACGAGCTTATACCGACTGAGGCTTCCTATGATCGATCTTCATAGCCATATTCTTGCAGGAGTTGACGATGGACCTTCAAGAACCGATGAGAGTCTCCGCATGTGCCGTATGGCGGTCGGTGACGGCATTCGCTGCGTGGTTGCCACTCCCCACTCGTTTAACGGGGATCATGTGACTGATCCCGACACTATTCTGGCTCGCGTGGCCGACCTTAATCTCAGGTTACAATCCGAAAAATTGCCTCTAAAGATTTTGCCGGGAATGGAAATTCGTATTGTTCCCGAGTTCGTCGAACTTCTTTCTGCAGGACGCCTGCTTTCGTTAAATCAGGGAAAGTACTTTCTCCTGGAGTTTCATCCTGCTCACGTCCCGGCCGGTTTCGATCGACTCCTGAAGTTCATGCGAGCTCGCGGGCACGGCGTGGTGCTTGCACATCCCGAAAAGAACCTGCAAATCCAGGATAACATACAACAATTGATAAGCTGGCTGGAGACCGACGAAACATGGGATCTGCTTGTTCAGATTTCCGCGGATAGCCTCACCGGCGAGGCCGGAAAACAGGCATACAATGCGGCCCGTCTTTTACTGAACAGATCGTGCGTGCATGTGATAGCATCGGATGCCCATGCTGCGGAATATCGGCCTCCAATTCTCTCAAAAGCCGTTGAAATCGCATCGGACCTGGTAGGAAGCGCTCGGACAAATCAGATGGTGCGAGATGTTCCTGCCGCCATCGTATATGGAACGCCGTTTCCCGTCCTGGAACCCGTAGTGAAACGCCGCAAGTGGTGGCAATTTCTGTCGTAATCCTGGTAAATTGTCTGTGCGCAGATTGAGCGGATCAGTAGAAACCGACGTATTGCAGGTAGAATGCAGACCAGGAGAAATCAAGCCGACGATTTCCGGTGTCGTGTTCAAAAGTCGTATACCGCCAGCCCACCATAAGTCCTGAAGTGCCCCGGGAACTCCGCGGAGTCTTCAATCCCGCGGCTGCTTCGAATTCGGTCACAGAACTCCCCTGAATGGCAGGCATACGATAGCGGAGATCCACGACAGGAGTGATGTTCTCAAAATCCGACGGATTGTACGACAGATGTGCTCCCATGGTGACGGGACGGGGCAGAGCAATGAATTCAGCCGTTCCGGAAGCGGGAGAATACCCGAATGTGGGCTGTTTCCAGGTCGTATCCACATCGAGCCCCAATCGCAATCCGCAATAATCGATAAGATCGAAATCCGCTCCCACCCGCCACTCCGGCCAGTTCAGTTTGGCCTGTTTACCATTGGGGTCTCTCAAATATGTGCGATAATATGCTCTCAATGCGTATCTGCTCAATTGGGTTCGTGCCATGGATTCCAACAATATTCCATCTTTCTGGAATCCCAGATCCTTCACAAAATCGAAAGAAGTGCCGGTTGTTGAATTCCGAAATGTGCCGTTTTGAAGGTTTTCGAGAAAGACAGTCCCTCTCAGTTCACCCCGAAAATTGGGGCTGAACCCGAAAGCCGAAAAAGGGAAGATGGAATCTGAGGACTTTGAGGCGTTTGGCCCCATGAACGGCATGTACGAAGAGACATATCCCAGGGGACTGCTAATTCCGGTCGATACCTGCGCGTTAGCAGACGAGCCTGTATAGAAGAGCACACAGGCAAGGAGGACGAGAACAGCGCGGATGCGATTCATGAAAGATAGTGGCATATTTAGACGATATACAAAAAATATACTTCATTACCTGAAGTAGTTGTCTCATCTTATTAAAAATAAAGATTTTAATCAAACAATTTCTCTAGATCGCGCGCTCCGTCGAAAAGTGTGTTGACAAAAAAACAATATTCAGATATTTATATATCCAAAATCCTGTCCCGAGGAGGGCATGGTGTTCGTGGCAAAATGGTGTTCATCAGGAACTCTCGCAGTGATACTGATCTTTACGATTTGTCTGGGGGCGGGCGCAGCAACCTCGACAACAGGACCTAAAGGGGCCGAGTTTCAGATCTTCAGCAATCCCGCGGACGCAAACGATTTTCAGATGGGTACGCTCGATGGAAAAATCGTGAATCTCGCCAGTTACAGAGGAAAGGTGGTCTTGCTCAATTTCTGGAGAAAGAACTGCCCTTACTGCGACATTGAGAAGACCCATTTAACCTCCATGATGCACTCTCTTCAGAACAGTGACCTGGCCGTATTATGTGTAAATCTTTGGGACGACCCATCCTGGGTGCGGTCGAAAACCCACTACGCAAAAGGACCCTTCACCATTGTGACGAGAGTCGGCAATCGCCAGGCCGTGATGGAGAATATGGTGCGAGGAAAGCTTTTGGGGTACTTCGTTTTGAATGGCTCGAATGAGGCAATTTACGAAGTGAAGGGCTTTCCGTCCACGTACGTGATCAATAAAGAGGGAAAAGTCGTGGCTACTCACATGGGGCTGGTACCCTGGAGCAATCCGTCCGTTACGAAGTGGGTGACCGGACTTCTGAGCGAAAAATTGCGAGAAACTGCACCCGGACTTCCCGAATGGCTGGATCGGATTCTCAGTGGATCTGAGGAACACGCGTTCAATGGATCTGCAGCTCTTGCTTTTCAGCGCAGATGAGCTGAATGGAGAAATATATGGAATTGCTTTTAATTATCGGATTAGTCATTGGCTGGTTTGTTGTTAACATGTGGTTGTTGCCGCGCGCAGGTGTTGCCACGTGAATGGCTCCCGCCAAGTCCGCGGATCGGACGAAACAGAACGGATGCGCCAAAGGAAAAGACTGACGAAACATCGATTAAGCGAGGGCAGTTAGCATGAATGAGCCCACAAGAACTCAGTATGAAACAGGCGAAGAGACCGAGGATCTGACAGAACTGTTTAACGAGATAAAGAAACTGGAATTTTCCAGAGAGGCCGAAATCTTTAAGGCGCTGGGGCACCCGGTTCGTTTGAAAATCGTATACGGTCTGCTGAAAGTCGGGGGCTGTAACGTGAAGAATATGCAAGAGTGCCTGGGACTTCATCAGGCTACGGTATCTCAGCATCTCATTCACTTAAAGAGCAGGGGCATCATAACGTCCACACGGCAGGGGCTCGAGATGATCTACTCGGTCACTGATGTCTGGGCAAAATGTATAGTGGATAATATTGAAAAGAAACTCAAAGAATCTCAGTCTTAAGAGAATTCCGGAAATGCCGGGTTAGCGCCCGGCGTTTCCTCTGCCTCCTCCGAATAGACGCGCTTCTTTTGTACATTGAACGTTCATATCTGATATACTCTATCGCACACACAATGCATCCTGAGCGGGAGGTCGATTCATGGCGGATCTGGTGAGATTCGGGGTTTCCATTCCTGACGATCTGTTGGAAAGGTTTGACGAACTTATTTCGAACAAGGGGTATACAAACCGGTCTGAAGCTATTCGCGATCTCATACGGGATCGCCTGGTGGATCACGAATGGAGCCAATCTACGCACGACGTGGTAGGGACGGTAACGGTAGTTTACAATCACGAGCAAAGCGATCTAGCTCAGAAATTGACGGAAATTCAGCACACCAAACACGATCTTATCGTTTCGGCGGTGCACGTCCATCTCGACCAGCACAATTGTCTTGAGGTCCTTATCATGCGCGGTGGTTCCGAAGAGGTGCGCAAAGCCGGGGAACAGTTGATTTCCACACGGGGAGTCAAGCACGGCAAGATTACGATGACCACCACGGGCAAAGAATTGGACTGAGCCAATGCGGTAGTTCCCCTGATGCTTCGTCATTTCGGTCTTGCGCGATATGTCTGTGTTTAAGAGACTGAGCGATTGTCAGTGCAAGGAGCGCTGCCTGGCAGCAATCCTCTGACCTGTTCGGTGCAGGAAACGAAACAGCTCAGCCATACACCCGCGAATAGATGAGAGGTCTGGCATCTCCGCTCGTCGGAGGGGGGATCAGAAGCTGTAGATCGACGTTCAGCCAGTGGTATTCAGGATTTAACTCACGCAGTTTTCCGTCCGCGGGAGGCGTGGAATATTCATTGTGAGCGTACTTGACCTGAAAAATCCCCACGCCGTAATCAGGGGCTCTATCGATCAAGTACGCTGAAGAAAAATCGCTTTCTTTCATTTTGGCTATCTTTGCCAAATCTTCGATGTCCGAATTTGGCACTCTTATGAGCACATATTTGGAGACTCCTTGCTCGGATGTCCGAATAAGAGTGCGTGCCTCTGACGATGCAATATACACAGTAGAGATAAAATCGTAACGTGCCAGAAAGCGGGCTGCCACAATGCCGGCCGTCCTGCGGCCTCCTGCAGTATGGTAGAATCCGTAATACTCATAGAGTTTCTGCTGTAGCAGTTCCCCTGTTTTTTCACCTTTCTCGTACAGATCTTTCGACACGTATCGCAGATACCGCCCGAGGTCCTGGGCAGCAGCCGCAACAGGCCAATCGATGCGAACGTGAAAATGACTGAGACCGAACCTATATCTGGCTTTGACACTGGGATCCCGTTGAATCAGCAGTGCGTAATCTGCTCCCAATAATTTCTTCAGCAGACTTACAAATTCCGTATCTTCAAAATAGCGCATCCTTTGATGAAACACATCTTGAAGATCGAATACCGAAAGCAGCATTAAATTCTCTTTTGTAACTTTATTTGAATCAAAGAATCTTATAAAGAGCTTTGCATCGGACGGGAGCATCTCTTCATTAAAGATTACGATAAATTGTTTGTGTTCCGGATACTCGCGACCGTGGATCTTTGCTCTCGGTTTTAACTCTCTCATTTCGACGAATGGATATTCTTGTCCCTTTTCTTTGAAAGCTTTATAGGATTCGATAAGGCTTTGCGTAATCAGAACGCTGTCCAATTCATCTCTCAAGAAGAAATACAAACATCGACGGAATCTCTCGTTCCATCCTATTTCACTCCGTCGCAATGCTGGCATGGATAAAAAGCCTCCTCTACCTCAGGAAAACTGGAGCCCAGACAAAAAAGCGGATCAACCCCTACCAGCAATGAAGAATCCGAGCCCGATTCAAGCGGCAGCTATCCTGTACCCGTAGAGATGTATTGCTATAAACTGGGGGTGAATGCCTCATGGGGCAACAACTCGTCAAGCCTGGACGAATGTCCATATGAAAAAACTGTCGAATTGCAGCCTATTCTATCCTATTACCAGAAACTGGGGCCTCTTGCAACCCGCGGCAAAAAAAGGTAACAAGAATTCCGAATACATGAAGAAGGGATTGTGGCCATGACAGAGAACCAGCCGGGAGATGTACCTTTCTCTCCGGTCGAGGAAGAGGAACAAGAGGATTTTACATCGCTTTTTGAAGCCAGCTCAAAGCAACAGGATACTCGCGTCCAGCGCGACACCAAGATAGAAGGAACTGTCGTCTCCATCGGTTCTGAATGGATTTTTGTCGATATCGGGGCCAAAACCGAGGGGGCGATATCTCGTGAAGAGCTGTTGGATGATGATGGTGAGCTAAAGGTCCGAGTTGGAGATACGATTTCCGCATATGTGGTCAGCACCCGGGCCGGCGAAGTATTGCTAAGCATTAAGATGACTGCTGCTGCCGGTGAGGATGCAATCAGAGGAGCCCAAAAGAGCGGAGTGCCCGTCGAAGGGGTTGTTACCGGAGAAAGAAAGGGCGGTTATACCGTAACCATTTTCGGCAAGCAGGCCTTCTGTCCGTTTTCGCAGATAGATATTCAGTCTGGTGGCATGCCGGATGATTACATCGGAAAGCGTTTCTCATTCCGCATAGCGGAATATTCCGATCGTGGAAGGAACATTGTGGTGTCCCGAAGAGCCATAATGGAAGAGGAACGCATGCGACAGGCCGAAGAACTGAAGAAGACCCTCAAGCCCGGTGACATTATTCAGGGAACGGTCCAAAAACTCGCCCCCTTTGGAGCTTTCGTCGATATCGGGGGAGTCGAAGGTCTTATCCCGATGTCCGAACTCGCGTGGTATCGGGTTGCGGATGTATCGGACGTACTCAAGACAGGGGAATCGGTTTCTGTCAAAGTCATGGATTTGGATTGGGCGAACAGGCGTATATCCCTGAGCATGAAACAGGTTCTCGAAGACCCCTGGGATACTGTTGCACAGCGCTTTCCGGAGCAATCCGTAATTCGCGGGACAGTCAAGAAATTGATGAATTTCGGTGCATTCGTAGAATTGGAGCCGGGAATCGAAGGATTGATCCATATTTCCAATCTGGGCATGGGGCGTCGGATCAATCATCCGAAAGAGGTGCTCTCGGAAGGGGATTCCGTGGAAGCTCGCGTTTTGTCTGTCGATCAGGGCGCTCGTCGCATAGGTTTGGAGCTCAAGCACTCCGTGACGACTGAAGAATCCGAAGGGCATGCAGCACTGCAGTCCGGGGACGTGGTAGAAGGAACGGTAGAGTCCGTGAAGGATTATGGTGTATTCGTCAGCCTTCCCGGGAACAAAACAGGGCTTCTGCATGTTTCGGAAATTGGCGACGGCCGGAGCGGCGATCTTCGGGGGAGATTTCCTTTGGACTCCAGACTCCAGGTGCAGGTCCTATCCATCGAGCCCGATTCGGGCAAGATTTCTTTGAGCACGAAAACTCTGAAGAAAAATGCTGAAGATGAACAGTTCAAGGAATTCGTGAGCGGCAGGAATCGTGAGTCCTCTTTTGGCACGCTGGGACAACTGCTCAAAGACAAGCTCAAACAATGAACAGCCTGAGCAAGGAAATCTGTCTGGGCCCGACGTCATCGCCGATAAGTCAGCGGCTTTGTGCTGTTCCCTTCTTCTCATTGGAGGATGCCCCGTTTCCGCAGTAATAACCATAGACGCACTCGTCAAGAAGTTCGGAGGCGTCACCGCACTGAATGAAATAAGCCTGGAGATCGAACAGGGCGAACTTTTCGGCTTGCTCGGTCCCAACGGGGCAGGCAAGACCACGCTCATTTCCATTCTGGCCACAATACTCAAGCAGACATCCGGAACCGCGATGGTTTGCGAGAGGAACATCGAGCGTGAACAGGCCAAAGTCCGAAAATGCATTGGTATAGTGTTTCAAGATCCTAGTCTTGATGAAGATCTCACGGGTGAGGAGAACCTTGATTTCCATGGCAGATTGTACGGACTTGCAGCAGCACTGCGCCGGAGGCGAATTGATGAAGTGCTGGAACTCGTCGATCTGAAAGACCGAAAGAATTATCTGGTCAAAACCTATTCTGGGGGAATGCGGAGAAGACTTGAAATTGCCCGGGGTCTCATGCATATGCCGCAGGTGCTCTTTCTGGATGAACCGACTCTCGGCCTGGACCCTCAGACGAGAAGAAAAATCTGGGCGTACATAGAGAATCTCAAGGAGGTCTTCGGAACGACGATCATCCTCACGACTCATTATATGGATGAGGCCGATCAGTTGTGTTCCAGGATAGCCATTATCGACAGCGGAAGAATTGTGGCTCTGGATACGCCTCAAAACCTGAAAGCCCGTTTGGGAGGGGAACTCCTTGAATTGGAAGTCTCGCCCCCCCAAGAGAGATTCGCGGACGAGTTGGTGGCAATGGAAGGCGTACAGGATGTTGCATTGGAAAACGGTCGGATTCTTCTGACCGTAAATCAGGGAGAGGCGATTATTCCGAGAGTATTTCAAACCGCGCAGACGTTCGGAGTGGCCATTACCTCGGTTTCAATGAGAAAACCGAACCTTGAAGATGTGTTCATTGAGTTGACGGGCAGGGAAATACGCGAATCGGAAGTAGCCGAACCGACGGAGAGGATGCGTATTCTCATGTTGAGACGGAGACGATGATCTCTACGATATACACCTTGTGGCTCCGGGAGATGAAGAAGTTCGTCAGGAACAAGAGCAGGCTGGTGGGGTCCATGGCGTTCCCGGTGCTGTTCCTCGTTGTCCTGGGAACCGGATTCAGCGGTTTCTTCCAGTACAGGGGCGGTGTCTCGTACGTCCAGTTCATCGGACCGGGAATTATCGGCATGACTTTGCTGTTTTCCTCCATGTTCGGCGGACTGAGTGTCCTCTGGGACAGGCAGTTCGGATTCCTCAAGGAAATACTTGTTGCGCCGGTCAGCCGTGTATCGATCATGGCCGGAAAAACGATTGGTACGGTAACGACTTCTATGATCAAAGGGTGCCTGCTATTGGCCGCACTGGCCATAGCGGGGCTTGTGCGGGTCGATATTTTCGGTATGTTGGCTGCACTGGTATTCATGTTTGTGATCTCTGCGGCTTTCGTAGCGCTCGGCATAGCTGCTGCGGCCTTGATGAGCGATCCTCACGGATTCCAGTTGATCATGAATTTTCTTATTATGCCGGTGTTCTTTCTTTCCGGCGCTCTATTTCCTTTGGAAGGAATTCCCGAATGGCTTTCGATCCTGACGAAAATCAATCCTCTCACCTATGGCATTGATGGGATGCGATTCGCGTTGGGCGGTCCTTATGAATTTTCTCCTTTGCTCGATCTTGCCGTACTTGTGGTATTCTCTGTCGTGGCAACGTTAGCAGGGGCTTTTCTCTTCGAGAGAATGCCCGCGTAATGACGGACATAAGAGAGGGAGCTCTCATATATGAGAATTGCATTCGATGTAGACGGAGTGGTTCTCAGGTCGATTGAGGTAATTCTTGAGCGTGTGAACGCTTTGACCGGCCGAAATTTGCAGCCGAGCGATCTGAAATCATGGGAATTGGAACCTCTGGGACTTGATTTTAACGTATTGAACGATGCAGTGACCTACATGTTTGCCCGGAAGAAGATCGAACCTTATGCGGGCGCAGTGTTGACATTGAGCAGATTGTATAAGCAGTTAAATTCTCCTCTGCTTTTTATAACAGGACGTCACGCACCGGAAACAGCCTTGAGACAGCTCGAAGCTCTTCCCTGGAATCCCACCGTTCCTGAAATGATCGTGATCGGCGGGAACAGGGACAAGCGCTCCTTCCTGGCGGACCACGCGGTGGATTTCATTGTCGAGGACGATCCCGCTCATCTACAGGATTATCTCGATATGGGGATCGGGGTGGGGCTTATGGTTCAGCCGTGGAATCGTGAGACCAAAATACCTGTCACGAAAAGATTTCATAACTGGTCCGAACTCGAAAGCTGGCTTATCGAATCGAATGCGACCATCGAGTAGTCTTTCCCGACCACGAGGCAACCTCACAAATTTGAATCGGAACGGCCTGTGCACAAGGCCTATCGTGCTTGACACCGGGGCGATCCTCGATAAAATGGCGGCGTAACAATCTCCATTCCTGGTGTTCCCCCTGACAAAGGAGAATCGAAAATGGGTTTCTTTGGAAAACTGTGGGCCAGAATACGCGGAATATTTATCACTGCCGGCGATGATGTGGTGTCCTCGAGCCCGGAAGCTATACGTGCGACCTATGCCACAGCAATCGATCAAGCAAAGAAGCGCTACAAAGAAATGGAGAACGCAGTTGCACTTCTGGCACGGGAACGCGATCGCACCGAGACAACCCTGAGAGATCTTGAAAGGGAAGAAGTGGAGCTGCAAAAGAAGCTCGACGGAGCTTTGGCTTCCGCAGAATCAGATCCCAATAATCCTGCGCACCGTGAGGCAGGAACACGTTATCTGGCCCGTATCAAGGAGATTGACGAAAAACAGGCAACGTTGGTAACGGAGTTCGAATCCCAACGGACCAAAGTCGAAGAATACAAAATGCGGTTGCGCTCGTTTACTGAAGAGATCACGCGACTCCAAAGAGAACAAGGAGAGATGATCGCAGAGTTTGTCTCCACCCAGCAGGTCCTTCATCTTGAAGACAGGCTGAGAGGTCTGGGCGAAACGGCCGTTGACGAATCTATTGTCGCGATCCGAGAAAAAGTTGCCACAATGCGTTCCCGGGCCAAAATTGCCACTGAGATGAGCAGTGCGACTCTGGCCACTCAGGACCGCACGTACGAACAAGTGGGGGCGGAACGAGAAGCTGCATCAAAATTTGACGAGCTGCTCAAAGCAAGAACCGGGGTTAAAGCCGGAACACCCGATCGAGAGAGAGAACTCGGCTGAAATCACTATACTTCCAGAGTAAAAATCCGGCTCGGCATCCTCGATCTACAAGCAAGACTATGAATGAGAATGGTCCTGAACCACCAGAATTTGCTCGGAAAATAAAAGAAAAGTACGTTTCGTCTCAATCGAACGCGTTTATTATTTACGGGAATACCAAAGATATCTACCCGGTGTCGGAAGACAGATACGTCAACTTGGTGGATTTCCTGGTTGAAGCCCTCATAAAACCGGATAAGGCGACTGCTCCGCGAATTGTTCTGCTCTACGATCCGGCAACCGGCATCTCGTTCCTCAATCCTCTCGACCGTCAGTTGCTCGCGAACATCATGGGAGAGACCAGACTTCGGACGGTATTGGAATCATCAAGAGGGGACGTTATCGTTGCATGCGCAGTCATGAGGGAACTGACCCGCTTCAATGTGATGGTCCCGAAGGAAGATTCTCCCGGGAGGACGATTCGCAAAGACTTCGCAATTATTATCCGGTACGCGGAAGCTGTTGCTCCGCCGTTTCGCGGTGACGTCGCGCTGGATTCCGATCGGTTGAAGATCATCACGCTGGAAAATTGGCTGTCTGACAGCGGGTTCATTGCCTCTCCGGATATCGTATTTATGACCGCCGAAACCTTGAACGGCATTAACGAACGCATTGTCGATCTCCCCTACTGTTCGGCTATCAAAATAGATCGACCCAAGGAAGAAGAGCGAAAACGCTATATCGAATACCTGTTGAAAGAAGAGAACGTTTCCTCGGATGTCTCATCGGCTCATCTTGCTTACAGCAGTGCCGGTCTTACGCTGCTTTCTATACGCCAGATATTCCGACAGGCTGCATACAAGGGAAACACGCTGACTCCCGATCTGATCTTTGAAAAATCAAAAGAAATTATCGAAAAAGAATTGGAAGGACACATAGAGTTCCCGAATCTTGCGTACGGTTTTGAAAAGGTCATCGGAGCGTCCAGGTTACTCAAGAAGCTTAATGAGCTGAAAGCATGCCTTCGAGGGAGCGATCCGGACATAATGCCTGTGGGAATACTTGTTCCGGGTGCAAACGGAGTGGGCAAGACGTTCATATACAAAGCGTTCGCCAAAGAATGCGGCTGGATTGCCGTTGTCCTCAAGAATATCCGCGGACCTTATGTGGGACAGACTGAGAAAAACTGGGAGCGTATACGTTCCGTTCTCGAAGCCATGGGCAATGTCATGGTCATCTATGACGAGGCCGACACTGAAATCGGAGGTCGCAGCGCCCAGACCCACGATGTTGACAGACGCCTTTTCGGGAATATTCTCAAGATGATGTCCGCGGATGAGAATCGCGGCCGAATAGTGTGGATCATCATCACCGCCAGACCCGACAGGTTGGAGCCGGATATAAAGCGCTCGGGCAGGGCAGGGGAGCATTTGCCCGTATTCGCGAGCGAAGGAGAAGAAAAAGAGGCCTTCGTCAAGCACGTTCTTTCCCAGGCCGGGGTGGATCTTGTGGACTTTTCCTCTGCGTATAAGGAAGAATTCCTTCGTTTGACCCACGAATATTTTCCCGCGGATTTCGATCAACTGGTTACTGAGTTGAAACGTCGCCGTGTCATCGAGGGCTCTTTATCACCGGAAATGGTGCTCGAAGAAGCTAAAGATTTCATCCCGTCCGACATTGCGCGACAGCGCGAATATCAGGAGCTTCTCGCAGTCCTCGAGTGTACCTCCAGAGAAATCCTGCCGGATCGGTATGCCACGGTTTCCAAGGAACTCATTCAGGATCGACTTCAAACAATTAGAATGCTCATAGGCCAAAACTGATGCTGGTTCTCGGAATCGAAACTTCCTGCGATGAAACCGCTGCTGCGGTAGTACGTGACGGCAGGACCATATTGTCGGATGTCGTTCTTTCACAGGTCGATATTCATAAAGAATACGGCGGGGTTGTTCCTGAGCTGGCTTCACGGAAGCACGTCGAGGTAATCTCGATGGTGATTCAGGAAGCACTGGAACGAGCGGGAGTGAATCCCGAAGAGCTGGACGGTATAGGCGTGACACGCGGGCCCGGTCTCATCGGGGCGTTGCTGGTGGGGATCAGTGCGGCAAAGAGCATTGCTTTTGCCTTGAACAAACCTTTGATAGGCGTCAACCACCTGCATGGGCATCTGTTCGCTGTCTTCCTGGAACGAAACGACATACAGTTTCCGTTTATCGGATTGGTTGTCTCTGGAGGACACACCAGTCTGTATCATGTGAAAGGACCTCTGGAAATCCAACTTCTGGGACGAACCCGAGACGACGCGGCTGGAGAAGCCTATGACAAGGTGGCAAAACTATTGGGCCTCGGATACCCTGGAGGAGTAGTCATTGATGGTCTGTCCAATGGCACGGATCCGGGGAAGCTGCGATTTCCCAGGGCATTGATGGAAAATGATAATCTCGATTTTTCTTTTTCAGGACTGAAGACCGCAGTCCTCAGGCAAGCGGAGGAATTGTACGGCCAGGCAGGATATAAGAATCTTCCCGGGAGTTTTCATCCCCTTCCTGTTCCCCATAAAGGAAGCGGGGTGGACTCCGGGGTCAAGCTCATTGCTGCCGCGTTCCAGGATGCAGTAACTGACGTCCTCACCGCAAAGGGACTCAGAGCCGCTGAAATGTATCAGGCTGATAAGTTGGTAATTTGTGGAGGAGTAGCCGCAAACCGCGAGCTGAGGCGAAAAATGAATTCCGAGGGAATCCGACGAGGAATAGAAACCGTGTTTCCCTCGCCAAGGCTTTGTACCGACAATGGGGCCATGATTGCCGCGCGGGCGGCCAGCCTGCTTTCCTTGGGGATGGTGGATAACCTGGATTTCGGTGCAAAGAGCCGCTGGTAATACAATCTTATGCGGTAATAGTCCCCGCGATGGGATTCGATTCTGATAGAGAGAGGTAGGAAATCAGTATGGGGCACCTGACCAAGAAAGTACTTTTTGATGAGCGCGCTATTGCTGCTCGGGTTGCAGAGATCGGCCGGGAGATATCGACCAAATACCCCGAAGGAAATGTGTTGCTGATCGGGATACTGAAAGGTGCTTTCATGTTCATGGCCGATCTCGTGAGAAGCATCAGTGTCAGTTGTCAGGTGGATTTTGTGAGAATCTCATCCTACAAAGATGCGACGGTCTCCAGTGGAAAATTGGACATCCTTCTGGATGTGGGAATGTCAGTGGAAAATAGAAATGTGATTCTTGTGGACGATATCGTGGATTCCGGCCTCACCCTGAGCGAGTACAAGAAAAAGCTTCTCGAAAGAAAACCCAGAACTCTCGAATTGGCTGCGCTGGTAAATAAGACCGGAAGACGCGAAAAACACGTAGACCTCGATTATTGCGGCTTCAAAATCGAAGAAGGATTTATCGTCGGATACGGTCTGGACTGTGACGAGCAGGACAGATGTCACGGTAGTCTGTACGTTCTGGAAGATGACGATTCAACCAATGGATAACCAGGTGTTTCGACGAATGGAAATCTGAGAGAATGCCGACACAGAAGCCCCGGAAAATCGGATTCTTTAGCTTTCAGCACGCACTTGTGCGGGCGCTGGTGGGACTGACTATCGTTCTGGTGATTGGTACCTCGGGATATCACCTATTGTTCGAATGGCCGTTATTGGATGGCTTTTACATGACCGTAATTACCATCACCGGTATAGGATTCAAAGAGGTTCATGACCTCGGGAATGAAGGGAAAATATTCACTCTCTTCATTATTCTTTCCGGGTTTGGGGTCGTTGCATACACCCTCGTTACCGGCACTAAAATGCTGATTGAGGGAGAGATCAACAAGATTCTGACGAGGCGTCGCTCCATGAAGGCCATAGAAAAACTCAGGAACCATTTCATCATTTGCGGATTCGGCCGCATGGGCTCTTTCATATGTGAAGAATTGCACGCGAGGGGAATTTCTTTCGTAATCGTTGAAAACAGGAGCGAAATTCAGGACCGAATCGTGCAGTCAGGTTACTTCCTTTCGCCGGGAGATGCCACGGAAGAGGATGTATTGCTGAAGGCTGGTATAAAGAACGCGAGAGGTCTTGTGTCTGTACTCGATTCCGATGCGTCGAATGTGTACGTTGTCCTTACAGCGCGGGAGCTGAATGAAGAGCTTGAGATCATCGCAAGGGCCGGTGAAGAATCCGCAGCCAAGAAACTGCTCCGGGCTGGAGCGACTCGTGTGATAAGCCCGTACAAAATAGGCGGCATGCGGCTGGTCATGGGAATCTTGAAACCCGAAGTCATGAGTTTTCTGGAAGTCGCAATGGACCACAGAAAATATGACATCGAGATTGAAGAAGTAAAACTTTTAGAGCATTCCCCCTACTGCGGAAAAAAGCTCATAGAAACGGAGATCCGCCGGGAGTTGAATCTGATTATCATTGCTGTTAAGAAGCGAAACGGTCAGATGGTGTTCAACCCCGGTCCTCAAACGGTTATAGAAGCGGGTGATACACTCATCTCCATGGGAGAAAAGGAGAATCTGGCAATCCTGGAAAAAGAAGCTTCGGGAAACTCAAAAACTTCTGCAAGAAGTTTGAATACTTCCGGAACATAGCTGATATTTGACTTTATTTCATGTCCTTCATGTGTTAAGAGATACTCTTATGAAAAAGTACTTCTGTATTATGTGCGTTGTGGGATTGGTTGGAATCGCGTCCTTTTCTTGTGCATCGGGATATGATATCCGGGGCCAATGGGTGGGAAATGCCAAGGGTCCGATTTTCGGCGCTGAAGGCAGCGTGACCATCCACTATCAAAAAGGCGAAGATATCGAAGGAATCGTCGAAGGCAGCAACTTCCTGGGAAAAGCTCGGTTCAAAATCAACGGCAAAATTCGAGGAAATACCATCTTCGGAGAGAAAGAGGGAAATACGTTCCAGGGAAATCTCTATGCCGATGGAACCATAAGAGGCCTTTTCCGAGATATTACCGGAGACACGTACAAGGTTTTCTTGCGGAGACCGCCGAACCCCTGGGGTGTACCATACGGGTACGCGCCCGGTTACGGGCCTCCCCAAACGGGAATGCAATAATACCTGATACCTATTTGCGTTGAAGCAGTAAATACTGGGGAAACCCTTCTTGTAACCCCGCGTCTGGCGGGGCCCAAGCCTCTTCCCAAGAACTTTTAGCATTTGGTTCAAGACATGGTTTTTTCTATCGAAAAAACCATGTCTTGAACAAGTGTTAGAAGTTTTTTGGAGGAGCTTGAGGAACCTTTTTTTACAAAAAAGGTTCCTCAAGTATTACTCAAGGTCCTGAACAATGGCAGGCGTTTCGCCGAAGATCTCTTTGAATCGGGTGCTTATCTCTGTCATAGTGGCCTGCATCCTGATAGTTTCTCTGATGTGGTATTTGACTCCCAGTGAACACATTCTGCGTGGTCTCCTGATTGACCTTGAGCTTTCCGGTCCCGAACAGGACCGTTACCGGGAGCTTGTGCACGTCTTGACTCACGGCGTGAGTCAAAGTGTACCGGCTGCAAGAAACCTGAAAGCCGATTTGAGTTACCTGCATTATTCCGAATTCTCCAGCAGTGCACTTGACCGTATACGACCTGATTTCCTGGTGCTCAGCCCTCAAAGCACTCCCTGGCACATGTACCGCGGCCGGGCCGGCGAACAGCTTGAATATGCGAAACAGGTGCTGAAATCCCTTGTTGCAGACCGTGGCATGCCGATCCTAGGCATATGCGGTGGACACCAGTTCCTGGCTCTGACCTTCGGGGCTAAAGTAGACTTCATAGACACGCGGTTTTCGGTCCTCTTTCCAGAACGTTATCCGAAAGAGGCTGTATCCGAAAAAGGTATTGCCCAACTTGAGATGCTGAGACCGGATCCCATATTCTCAGGATTAGCGATACCGGGGTCTTTTCAAGTCATGGAAAGCCATTACGAAGAAGTGAAGAGCATTCCTGAACCTTTTGTGAACCTGGCCAGAAGCAATCTGTCCGAAGTGCAATTGATCCGAATACCCGGCAAACTCGTGTATGGAATGGCATTCCATCCCGAACGTACCGGCAATTTGCCTCAAAATACCTGCACCGATGGAAAAATCCTCCTGGCCAATTTCCTCAAGATGGTGGCTCTTAACAATACGCGCTAAAAGCAGTAAGATTTGGGGAGTTCCCTGTGGAAGAAGGTTCCCCAAACCATCAACAATTTCGATGTCGCGTGTAAGTACATATTTTTAAGTATGAAATTAACACTTATGCGCAGATTTTAGAAGTTCGTCGGATAGGTTCGGAAAAACACTTCTTACCAGAAGGGATTCCCCGATTTCACTCGTTTAGCGTGCACTATTACGAGCCATCAGAGATTGGTTTGGAAATACTTTTGTATGAGGGAAAACGATGGATGATATTCAGAAGAACAGAGTGCGTCTGACTCATTGGATCAACCACAATAACGAGCATTTGACGGGCTATGTCGAGATGGCCGGGAACCTTGAGGGGATGGGCCTGAACGAAGCTGCAGAGGATGTGCGCCGCGCCATAAGTCTGGTAAAGGCAGCCAACCATGAATTCGAACGGGCACTGACAATACTTGGTGGGTCAGTCTCCGAGCACGGTCACGATCACGCGCATGGCGGGCATGGGCATTCCCACGATCATGGCCATCACCACCACAGCCCGCATTCACATGATGCCGATGTGAAGTCGAAGAAATAGACCGAGGAATACTGCTCTACGAAGATACGCCGAATCGCTGTTCCAGAACAGCCTCGGCGTGATTCATCCCTCCTAACCTAGGGCCTGATCGAGATCCCCAATAATATCGTCGATGTCTTCGATGCCTACCGAAAGCCTGACCAGATCGGAAGCGAATCCCGCTTCCATCTGTTGCTCCGGGGACAACTGCGAGTGCGTTGTGCTCGCCGGGTGTATGGCAAGACTCTTTGCGTCGCCCACATTCGCGAGATGTGAAAACAATTTGAGGCGATCTATGAATGCTTCGGCTTTCGCCGGTCCGCCTTTTGGACCGAACACTACGACGCCGCCCGCAAGTCCCTTGAAGAAATATTTCTGAGCGTTAGCATAGCTCGGGTCAGCCTTTAGTCCCGGATACCGTACCCATTGGACTCTCGGATCGTTACTCAGGAACTCGGCAACAGCCAGTGCATTGGAGCAATGACGCTCCATCCTCAAGAACAGTGTCTCGATTCCCTGGAGAAACATCCATGAATTGTCCGGACTAATACAGGCCCCAAGATTCCGAAGGGGAACAAGTCTCATACGCAGAATAAAGGCCAAAGACTGAAGATCTCCCAAGTCACTGCCGAAGCGAATACCCGAGTAGGACGTCTCAGGACGATTGTACAACGTGAATTTCGGATCGGACCAGTCGAATTTCCCGCCGTCGACCACAATTCCGCCGATTCCTGTTCCGTGTCCGCCGATCCATTTAGTCAAAGAATGTATGACAATGTCCGCTCCATGTTCTAACGGTCTGAAGAGATAAGGGGTGGTAAATGTCGAATCCACGATGAACGGAATATGTGCGTCCTTGGCTATCTTGGAGATTTCTTCAAAATCGGGCACGCCCAGCTCAGGGTTACCTATGGTTTCAAGGAAGATCGCACGAGTCTTGTCATGAATCGAGTCCCGCATTGCTTTGAGATCCCGGTAATCGACAAATCGTACTTTCATGCCGAACTGGGGCAAGATGTCATTGAACATGGTGTACGTTCCACCATACAAGTTCGATGTGGACACAAACTCGTCACCGGATTCCATCACATTTATCAAGGTGTAGAATATTGCGGAAGTACCGGAGGCAAGCGAGAGTGCCGCTACTCCGTTGTCTAACGCGGCCATACGCTTTTCGAGAACATCGGATGTGGGATTGGTCAACCTCGTATAGATGAATCCCAATTCTTTCAATGAGAACAAATCTGAGGCGTGTTTGGCATCTTTGAATATGAAGGAAGATGTGCGATGAACGGGTACTCCCCGGGCGAGTGTGCCCAGATCCGGTTCCTGACCGCCATGCACGGCCAACGTATTGAATCGGTATTGCGGTTTTTCTGATCTCAAAGAAGACTCTCCTTGAATATCACCATTGTTCCCTAAAGAAGTACCTCAAATCAACGCGTCGCGCAATGAGTTTTCCGAGAAGAAAGTTTGCAGAATTCTATAGTCAGTGCCAAGAATTCTGTCGTTTATCCCGCGTGTGGAATTACAGGATATTGGTAGGGACCGATGTCTCTGCCGGTCCATTCTATCGATATCATTGATCATATTGAAGATGTACCGGCACGGAGGCACGGCACCCACCAGTACCCCTGTCCTCAATCGGACATTAGTTTTAGCAATTCCTATAAGCAATTCCTTCTCTGTTTTTCCGTCACTTCCTCTGCTCGGAAAAAATGCTCCGAAGGTCGGTTATTCCTTCAAGATTAACGCTTCTGGCGAAGCTGTCATCCACGAGACCCGTAATGTCGTTGCTTTCCAGGAGCTTGAACTTGACCATCAGATCGGCAAGATTCTGAATCTCCTCTTTCTTGGGAATAAACTGATCGAAAACGATTCTTCCGGGCGGCGTGTCCATAGCATATTCAACCAGCTCAATTGGCTGATTCCAGTATTTTGAAGCGATTTCCGAGGCAGATTTCGTATTCCGTTTGGCCCATATTCCAGATCGGGCCGCTGTATGAACAAGGTCCCGGACTGTCTCGCGATCGTTCTGTATGAGTTCGTCTCTCACGATCATCAGGTTGCAGATGAAACCGGGCCAAACCTGTTCAACGTAGCAGAGCACGTTCGATTCGTTTGCTCGCACTGTCTTTGCAGCAAACGGCTCGCCAACAAAGTATGCGTCGAGTGCTCCGGTAGCCAATGCCGACGGCATATCAGGAGGATTCATCTCCACAACGTTGAGGTCCGGCCCTTGAAGACCGAATTGCTCCGCAAGCAGTCTCGTTGCAATGTTGTGACCGGAATATCGCATGGGCACGGCAATAGATTTCCGGGCAAGATCCCGAAATGTTTTCGCCTGCAAGTCTTTCCTGCAAACTAGGGTGCTCTCATGACGGTTCCCGATGTACACTATTTTCACACCCGCACCCTGTTGGTGTAGGACGATAGATAATGGCGCTATTATAAACGCTGCCTGGATCTGGCCGTTGCGCAGGGCTTCGCCCATCTCTGCGAACGAAGAAAACTTCAATGCTTCGTAACGCACCGGGCGGTTCGCTTCGCAAGCACGGTCCAGCAGAGGAGCAGCCAGATTGGTGACCACCGGCATGTAACCCATGCGTACCAGTTTTCTGGTGTCATGGTCGAAATTCAGCCAAAAGTGCAGACCTGAAATAATTGCGAGCCACAGGATCGCGAGCATGCCAATCCACAAGCCTGTTGAAATTCTATTGTAAAGCCTAGAGAGCATAATGAACTCCAAGCTCCATGTAGACGGATCGTCTCAAATCTTCGAGGGCAGATTCCTTCGTAAAATCACGCGGGTGAGAACAGCTAAGTTTAAGATTCATGCGTACTTGAGCAGGCCGATCGCTGAAAACCACCATGCGATCTGCCATGACCAGAGCCTCTTCAATATCGTGAGTAATGAACAGGATGGTCTTGCGAAAGTATTCATGCATGTTGATAATTTCTTCCCGCATTTTGAGGCGAGTCAAAAAATCCAGTCCTGCGAAAGGCTCGTCCATTAACAATACGTCCGGATTTACGACGAGAGCCCGCGCCAATTCTGCACGTCTCTGCATCCCTCCTGAAAGCTGGTGAGGATAATGGTGCTCGAAACCGGTCAGGTTCACAATATCGAGATATTCCCGAATCCGGTCGCCCATCTGTTCTTTGTCGCTCATGTGCCGCAACCCCAGCCGGACGTTATCCCAAACAGTCATCCACGGCAGTAAACCATTGTGCTGAAAGACAAAGATATGATTGGAACTCGGGCCCTTGACCTGCTTCCCGTCAATCGTTACAGACCCTGAAGTCGGTTGCTCAAATCCGGCAATGATGCGTACGAGCGTGGTCTTGCCACAACCTGAAGGTCCGAGCAAACATACAAGCTCTCCATCCTCAAAGTGGAGATTTATGTCGTTCAGGACCTCCAAATACGTGCCCTGTTCCACGTTAGGCGAACAGTTGACTGTCCTGGGCGCCGTCCGGCGCTCCATGTATTGCTTTGATAATCCACAGACTTGAATATGCCCCATTAAACCGAACCCCACGATACTGATTTAATCCTGGTCAGTTTCACTATAATTCGGTCCAAACAAATTCCTATTATTCCAATGGCAATCATCGCGTCCACGACATAATCCATGCGGAGCGCATTGCGGGAATCGAGAATCAGGTATCCCAGTCCCGATTTGACTGCAATCATCTCCGCTGCAACCACGACAAGCCAGGCAATTCCCAAAGATATTCTCAAAGCAGGCATGACCGCTGGCAAAATAGCAGGGAAAATGACGAGCGAAAAAGTCTCGAACCGGTTAAAATTGAAATTTGCAGCAACTTGAAAATATAAGGAATTAATGCGGTTCACCGCGCTGACGGTGTTGACCAACAACGGGAAGAAGCTCGATAAGAAAATTAGGAAAATTGCGGGCTTGTCCCCAATCCCGAACCAGAGCATCGCGAGCGGTATCCACGCGAGGGGAGATATAGGCCGTAAGAACTGAATAATAGAATTGAACATCAGTTGGCCGGTTTTCCACCAGCCCAGCATCATCCCTAAAGGGACGCCCAAAACCACGGCCAAATAGAAACCCGCGGTGACACGGAACAGACTTGCCACGGAATGCTTAAGGAGCGTTCCGTTCACAGTTAATTCCCACATTCCAATTGCTGCACGTCTGGGGGAAGGGAATGCTGATGGCGGCCAAATCCCAAGTGACGATACGATCTCCCACAACCCGCCGAACACCAAAAAAGCGAGAAGCGGCAGCAAAAGGCCTCTCACGCGATCTCTGCTCATACTCGCCATCCTCAAGAAAACAGCCGCAAGGATCGACTGGATCTTCGGAATCCTAGTCTAAAAGCGGACGATCATGGAATCAGAATGTCTGAATGGTTCAAAAAGTCAGTTCCAACCATATCATCATTAGCTTGAGTATGAAAACAAAAAAAGTCATAGGAAAAGTTGGGAAGGCCCATACATCGGCGGTTTTCGGGCACGGGGGAAGGGTCTCTCTTGTTATCGATCGTTTCCTGACCCAATGCATTTAGCAAAAGGACATAGATCGCATCCATCCAAGCAGCGGTACCTGGCGCTCAAAATGCTCAAAGAAAGCGATTCAGTACAAAAGTGTTGCGATTCAAAATCCCAGAGACAAGCTTCCGCCGACAGTCCACGACCTGATGTCCACGGTCCAGGAAATCGACTCTGTGGTCGAACCTGAGAGGGAATTCTCGCGGGTGTTCACATGCATCATGTTCCATCTTACGAAACCGCCCAGATTCAGATTCGAAGCCATCCGGAAGCGGTAGTCAAGCAACGTTTCGACAAAAGACCCGCGTGCGACATCAAAGTCACCGAATTCACTGAAATTGGTGCTGGTCCAGAAATTGTACCTAACGCGACCCGGAACCAAAGGAGTCCCTATGATGCGAAACAGCAATTCACCGCCTGCAAACTGCTGGTGCAATTGCGCGCCGATAAGCGGCAAATACAGATTCAAAACGTAGTCGTCGTCCGTGTTGTCGCTGTACTTTAGTCTCGTGCTCGTGTGGTCCCAGCGAAAACCTGCCAGAATGTCGAAATTATCGGACACACCTCCTCTGACGAAGCCATCAACAGCCCACCAGTAATACGAAGGAACCTCAAAATCGATTGCACCGATTCCACCGGTTGTATACCAGGACCCTGCTCCCCGATGAGGAAAGAAAACGGAACCTGAGAGCAAGAGGCCGAACCGGTCCTGCGGCATAATACTCTCGCTCAGACTGAGCCAAAAACCCCTCAGAGGCCATTCTGCAGTGCCGGTCGAACCGCCTTGACGGTTGGTAACCCAGGTAGCTCCCTTATGATGCTCTAACCAGCCAACATAGAGATTCGGAGAACCGAACATTTCGCTTTTCCGGCAGCCTGGAGTCTGCGTGCCCGCGCTGAAGAATGAAGGGCCGGCCACGGCAGAGACAAAATCGGTTACAGCAGAGTTTTGAGAATATGAATCTGTGGAAACCAATCCCAATGCGATTACGACCGATAAGAGAATGCAGCAGCCTCTCACGAACGACCTCCTCAATCTAATCGCGAACATACCCCTTGTAGGGATGCACGCTGAAAACGGATCTATTTGTAAGGGACATAGGAATATTGGTCCGGCATATTACTGCAAAACAATTCTCTCAACAATCGATATTTGTCGGGTCATACGCAACGTGCGTATCGGCCTGCGCCACCTTATATGCATACTTGCGAAATGGTATGAGTCATCGACCTCCCGGCCTGTCTCAACCGAATGCAAGAAAAGAAGCGATTATTTTCTTGACCTGTGATCAAGGAGTTGCTACGAGAACCTCAACTTGAACCTGCAGTTACTTCTTAACTGACTTCAGGAAAAGGTCATCATCAGCTTCTTTCAGCATCATTTACGCCGGAGTCCCGAGTACCAAGGAGGATTACATTGAAAAAACTTGCTATTGTACTCTTTATTTCAGGATTGCTTGCCGTCCACTGTGGCTCTGCTTGGGCGGACCAGATTGTCGTAGATCGTTCCACTCGTAATAAGACGCTTAATGATTACACTCTCTTGACGAGAGATGCCATTCAGAGGGCGTGGACCGCACCGCTGAATCTCGAGATCCCCACGGCATTGAAAGGCCGTATGCGCATCACATACTCGGTCGACAGAGACGGATCGCTCCAGTCTGTGGAGATGATCCAGAGTTCCGGAAACAAGAAACTCGATCGTTCTCTCATAGCAGCTATTCGATCTGCAGCACCGTTTCCGCCTTTTCCTGACGATTTGCGGGCAGACAATGTGCTGATTCGAGCGAATTTCATCGTCGCAGACGTCCCCACTGTTCCTGTCGTAACGGCAAATCACGAAGTGAGAGACCGTCCCATTCCCATTGAAACCGAACCCGATAAATCCCCCAAAAAATACATCTGGGGGGTTCCGGCAGGATCGTCCAATGTGCAGGATGTCGATGCAAAAGCAGAAAAGCCTGACCCCGGACCTGCGCGAAAGTACAAATGGGGACTGGACAATAATTAATACCGATTCGCTTTTCTTTTTATAATGTGGAGGCTGGAGGTATCCTTCGTTCCGGACGACGCAAGGCCGTCCAATCACTCCGCTCAGGACACCCCAGCCTTTGCTATTTTATAGGCATAACTGCTGAATGGTATGATGTCCTCGACTTGTCATGAGGCAAGCGGTAAGCCTGTATTCCTTCAGTTATCCACGGAGATGAGCCGCTCGGGGACATGTCATTGCGAGGAGCGGAGCGACGTGGCAATCTCCTGATACGTGCCTGCACCTTCAGGGGATTGCTTCGCTTCGCTCGCCGACATCCTACGTACTCAAACGAAAATGCCTCTCAAACCACCGTCCGAAACTGAAGCCTTGCATAAGCCCGGACATTTTCCTTCCGCGCTGCGGAGGAATCATGTAACAATAGTACTAGCGGATAACTGAGACGCATTTCGGCGTGCGGTCATGACTGCGGACCCATGAGAGGACCCGGGAAATAGTCAAGATTGTCTTTTTCCATTATTTCATCAGATTAAAATCACCGCTGAAAGAGTGCTCGTGATTGTAGATCTACAAGAATCTATCGTTGAGACTGTTCGAGAAATACTCGGAATTGCGCGGTTCACTCTTCAGGAGCAAGGGACCCATTTGCCTACAGCAATACTCCATACCATCGAACGAATGATTCCTATGGTGCTGCCGTTTAAAGATCAAGCTCAAAGGACCGCGCTGATCGCGCACGTAAAAGAACAGGCTGTTCTCCTGGGAGCGTACGCAGTTACGACGGTAACATCCGCCAAAATAGTTGATTCGCGAACCGGGAAAGAGCGCCACTGTCTCGTGGCAGCAACGGCAATACAGGGAGGTCGGCCGTACATAGTGGTCCAACAGTTTTCAAAAGATAGTTCCGGAATCGTACGCTTTGGAGAGATAAAAGAAGGTGAGGACGCCGAGGTTCCCGGACAAATGATCATTATCCCGGACTGGGACACTGAGGTATGTCACTGATAGTATTCAGGACGGAGGTGTAGGTAGTGTGAATATATTCGTAGTCAACGGTAGCCCTTCAGGGAAGAAGGGTAATACATACATCATACAAAAGGAGTTCGTGAAAGGGGCACAGGAGGCGGGTGCCAATGTGGAAGAGGTTTTTCTCAATAAGAAGAAGATACACTATTGTCTGGGATGTTTCAGTTGCTGGACCAAGACACCGGGTGTCTGCGCCATAAATGACGACCAGGCCGAGATACTGCAAAAATTCCTCATGGCAGATGTGCTCGTACTCGCCACTCCCTTGTACGCGGATGGAATGTCCGGTCAATCCAAAGTTTTCCTGGATCGTATGATACCGGTTCTTCAACCTGAAATCGTTTTCCGAGACGAACATTGCAGACATCCACGACGGGAGTTGAAAGCCTCGAAGCTTGCCCTTATCAGCAACTGCGGGTTCCACGAATCTGACAATTTCGATGCTTTGGTGATGCATTGCAGGAAACTGTCTCTCAATCTGAATGCGGATTATGCCGGACATCTTTTGAGACCGCACGGACCTGTGCTTCGCTACCCGGAAATGATGCCGAAAGAGATCGCCGGTGTTCTGAAAGCAGCAGAAAATGCCGGTTCCGAAATTGTGAAGAACGGTGTAATTTCCGAAGAATCGATGAAGGCAGTGAGTGCGGAAATCGCGCCGAAACGGGCGTACGCGGAGGCCGCAAATTTCTTCTGGAAACAGGAACTGACGAACAACCGTTAAAGAGCAGGGCCTTTTTTGAGAAGTCTTGACATTATTCCGATATTGTTGGAGCCTCGTACATAACTCAAGAAAACAAGCTGTCGGCGAAAATACAGGTGAAATCATGGCGGTTAACCCCAAGTTATTGGAAATTCTCGTGTGTCCGAAGTGTAAGGGCGATTTGATTCCGACGTCCAATCAAGATGGTCTCATTTGCAGGTCCTGTCAGGTCAAGTATCCTATCAAGGACGATATTCCCATTATGCTCATCGATGAAGCCATTCCTCTGACGGAAGAAAGTCTGGCTTGAACCGACTGGTACCATGCCCGAATTCGACCTATCCAAGATATCGCGTATTGTAGTCAGAGGTACAAATTGGGTGGGCGATACGGTCATGAGTATCCCGGCCCTGCGCAACCTGAGAAGACTCTTTCCCGAGATGCACATAACGGTGTGGGCCACATCGGGTCTTGCTCCTCTCATCAAAGCGACGGAAGTCCCGGACGATCTCATCTGTTTTGACGCATCGCACGGAGGGGCGCTTGTCCGGCCTTTTCGCATGAGGCGAGAGCTGGCACGCGGGCAATTTGGAATGATGGTACTGTTCCAGAATGCATTCGAGAGTGCATTTACTTCGGCTTTGGCGCGAATCCCGTTAAGGATCGGATTTCCTACGGACCTGCGAGGACCTCTGCTCAACGTGAAGGTCCCCCTGACAGAGAAAATCCGGAAGCAGCATCAGGTGTTCTACTATCTCGCGATTACCGAATATCTGGCGAACCTGGTTGGCAATCCCTCCGCCCCGCGGAATCCCGATTGCTCGGTCCGCATCCCTGCCCAAGCCACCGAAGAGGCTATGGCATTGCTATCATCTCACGGAATCTCTCAGTCAGCGGATTTCTTCTGTCTGTGTCCCGGTTCGGTTAACTCGGAGGCGAAGAGATGGCCGCGACAGAATTTCGCAAATCTGGCGGATCGGCTTCAAGCACGAGGGCAGGTGGTTTTTCTGGGGGCTCCCGGCGAGCGAGACATCGTCGACGACATTATCAGGGAAATGCACTCTCCTGCTGTCAATCTTGCGGGAAGATCGGATATTCTGCATTCCATGGCAATCATGAACTTATCCCGTTTCGTGATCTCCAATGATACGGGGAGCGCACATCTTGCCGTGGCATCGTCTGCACGTGTATTGACCATTTTCGGGCCTACTATTCCGGGCGCTACCGCTCCTTACGGCGAAAAGGCTCACATTGTGCAGGGCTCCGCTCAGTGTGCACCGTGCCGGCATTTCACTTGTCCTCACCAGAACCATCCTTGTATGAACAGCATTACACCGGAAAATGTTCTCCGGGAACTGGAACGCCTCATCGGATGATCGCTACTCCTGATGCACCGCTGTGGAAGACAAGAACACCGGACCCTTTCGTCAGTGTGATCGTTCCCACTTTTAACAGAGTGGAGCTGTTGAAAGAGACCGTCCAATCTGTGCGAAATCAGACATTCAAAGATTTTGAAATTATTGTGGTGAATGACGGATCGTCAGATGGAACAAAGGAATGGCTCGATTCTCAGTCGGACATCCGAACAGTCCACCAGAAAAACCAGGGAATAGCCAGATCCAGAAATAACGGTGCTGCGAAGGCTCGCGGTGCGTGGTTTGCTTTTCTGGATCATGACGATCTGTGGGCGCCCGAGAAGCTGGAAGTTCAGGTCCGGTTTGCCCGAGAGCATCCCGAAATAGGCTTGATTGCCATCAAACATGTTCGATTGGGAAGTTCGTATCGTACCCCGCGAAAATCGCTCTGGATATACGGCGATCTGCTGGAAAAGGAATATGGGGAGAGTTTCATTCACACCTCTTCCGTCATGATTCGGCGGGATGTTCTTGCCGACGTCGGAGGCTTTCCTTCTCGGTATCGATTCGCTGACGAATTTGATGTCTGGCTGAAAATCGCTGCACGCTATCCCATAGCCTATTGTAACCAACCTCTCGTCTTCATCAGGTTCTATGAGGCGAATACGAGCCACAACAGGGTAGGGGTGCGGTCGGATACGTACGATATCCTCCTGCAAAACTACGATCCGGAGAGAATCCCAGTGCAAGTTTTTCTGAGAACTCTTTCAGATCATGATATATCTTTCGGACGAGCGTATCTGAACAACGGTGACTTTGAAAACGCTCTTTATTGGTTTAGATCTTCCGTAGAGAGAACTCCGTGGAGATTGAGGAGTTGGCGATATTTTCTTAAATTTCTTGTGATGAGGGTATTGAGGAGACGTGGAAATAAAAATCTACCGGATGTGAAGAAGTGAACCTTTCCATATCTCTGAATCCGGAAGCTGTTCGCTTGATTGGATCTGAAGAAGAATTGAGACAGTTTGCTCGAGATGTGTTCGACGAGCACCGCCGAATTCTCTCGGCAGGCGGAGATGCCGTCAAGAAGAACTCCCTCGAGACTGCCGTAACGGTGGTTGAACTTCCTGACCGTCCGCCTGTGTGTGTCAAAGAGTTCCGATGGCGAGGGGCGCTCCATGCGGCCAAAGGACTCTTCCGAGCGACCCAGGGATTACGTACTTTCCGAAACGGAGAACTCCTCATCCGCGCGGGATTCCTCGCTGCTCGGCCAATGGCTCTCATGCGTGACACCACATTCGGTTTGGTGAAATCGGAATGGGTTATCATGGAGTTCATCCCCCACGGTCTGGAGTTGGATCGTTATATTCTCAAAAGAATCTCCGAAAATTGGGAACCGGAAGAACAGCGTAGTATGGTACGGCTTTTCGGAAGGTATCTGGCTCGGTTGCACTCTGCCGGAATAGCTCATGCAGATCTCAAGACCTGTAACATTTTAGTGAAGGAGGATGCGGATCGGATCCGCTTTTTTCTCCTGGACTATGACGATGTGCGATTCCAACGGAGCGTCTCATGGAAGCAACGAGCCAAGAATCTCACGCAAATCTTTCTTTCTTCTCCATTGAGCCTGGGGCCCGCGCAGAGATCCCGACTTCTCGGAGAATACACATTCCACTGTGGCATTGGCGGGAAGGACCGCAGAAAACTGGCCAAGAAAGTCCTGAAAATGGTCGGAAACAGAGATATTCTTTACGTGGGATTTCAGGGCGACGTTCGAGAACGGACATGCTGGCAGGCGAACAACCCTGAACCGAGATTGTGATTGCACGGTACGTTTGCCGTAGCTGACGAACACACCCGGTTCAAGAGATCGAACTAAATTAGGATAAGGGGCGAGGATTCTCCCTTTACGATCTTGTCGCCAACGGCAGTTCCGCAGTAAGCACATAAGTATTCGTACTTGTCTCCTTCAGGAAGGACAAGAAGAAGTCTTTCTCTCACCGGCATGGCTCTCCCACACTTCGGACAATACAGTTCAGTTGCATTGAAATTACTGAACTGCTGCTTCTGCTTCTGCTTCTGTCCGGGCCGCCGTTGCTGAACCGAGAATTGACGGTTACCGCGTTTCTGCATCGTAGTCTTTACCTCCGAAAACAGCTAGACCTGCCGCTCCATAATGTATCAATCTGGTCAAATAAGGTCAAATCCTTAGGAAAAATTCATAGATAAAAGGGCGCTTTTACTTAATTGATGAAGTAAATTCTATGAAATACTCATGCAATGGTTGACATATAGGCAGTTCCTTTGCTATTATACGCACAGAAATAACCGATTTGATATTGAGTGCCACATGCCTCAGCACGAATTTGGAGAATGAAATGAAGATCATTTCAGGTCTACTCATTATGGTGATGGTTGTCGCTTTTGCCCCGATTTCACATGCAGGGTTTTCGTTTGGCCTTCAGAGGGATTCCGACTGCTTGACTCAATGCCGCCAGGCGCCCTGTATTTTCCCCCCGGTCATGAATCCGTGTGCCGTTGATTGTCGAATCCCGGGAATTCAGAAGCAAGCAGTGCCATGTGCTTTTGACACTGCATGCCCATCCGTGCGGCTCCCCTGTCACGGCGTAGATTACGGCTGTAATCCGTATCCCTTGTTTAGCTATTGATTCCCTCCATTTCTGAATGTAGCTGAATGAAGATGCAAGTGTTCTGATAACGAGGGGCATTCACCCGAATACCCCTCGCGCTTTCTTTCTGAAGATAAGCGCCTCTCTCCTTACAATCCCTGTACGGCTGACTGCCGATTTGGCTTGACACCTCCCCCCAATCCGTTGTGTAATAATTTAAATGCGTAATAATGCGTGCTGGTTGCCGTTTGCGGACACTGTATCGTACGGACATTTTCGGTGCAGTTGTGCGATGCACTCTGTTTTTTGTCTTAATCAGGAGTCGAAAGAGTATGCGGTTTTTCGTGTGGATGGCATTGGGGTTGTGTTGGTTGGTTTGCGTATCCGAAACGAACGCCAAAGAAGTATATACCAAGGAATTGCTGCTGAGTTCAGCTCACGTTTCGAGCGATTTGAACCACGATGAAACATTCGATACGGTCATTGAGAGAGTGTTATCTGATTCGTTCTCGAGAGTCGAGCACCGTAGCCGCTTTGGTTCGGCGGTATTCGCTATTGCTCCTGAAGAATCCGCGTCTCGCGAGTTAGGGCTCTTTCCCGGAGCGAATTCGTTGGATATCACTTCAGGGAAGCGAACGAGAGTTGCTTCTCTCCTCCCTATGTCGGCTGCAACAAGTGAGGCCGCTGAACTCCTGGATTCCGGGCCCAGTCTTGAGAACTCAGGAAGTCTCGTGGGAGATCCTGTCGATCTTTTCTCCAGCTTTGAGATTCTCGTCGATCGAAAAGAATACACTGTACGACTTTTCGGATCGAATGGCGATGAAAAGGTCCTTCTGTACGATTGTAAAGCCGGACTCGGTTCCCCGGAATACCCAACACCCAAAGGTACATTCTACATTTGTCGAATTTACGATGACAAACCTCTTTGGATTCCGCCTCCCAGCGATTGGGCGTACGGTCAGTCTCCGAGTAATTCTGTATATGGCGGTCATATGCTCCCGTTTTTCAAGAAAGTCCCCGCAGTTGAGGGAGAGAAAACTGTTCATGAGGAGGATGCCGATCTCATAGCAGTGCAGATGAAGATGATTGACGGAGGGATGTACAGAATTCACGGGACGGATTCACCGTGGAGTATAGGGCAAGGGCAGTCTCATGGATGCGTTCGCCTGCTGAACATCTCGGTCAAGCGACTGGCGGATACTCTGAAAATGTATGTGGGGACCACGACTAGATCAAAAAGCCCTAACGGTGTTTACATCAATCTGGCACGACCGGTTAAGCTGGTGCTGTACTGATTTCTTCTTTGTGTGCGATTCAACTTGATGAACGCATAAGCGCTTCTGAAGCAATAAATGTTGACAGAAGCGTGTCAATTAACATATCATACGCCCATCAAGTCATCCCGGACAAAGCAACCAGAGAAAGAATATGAAATCTAAGTTTATTGGGGGCTCGATTGCCCTCATTTTTATGTTGCTGGCAACCTTTTCGACTGATGTTCGTGCGGAGGGACTCTACGGCGGCCCTGGCATGTGTTATTCCTATTCTTGGATGGAACCCACCATATATACGGGATACTTTTTCCAAGGCAATGTCCCTACATTAAAGATGGACACCAATGTGAGCGGCGGATTGTCAGGATTTCGAGCACACGTTCCGGTGAAAGGTGTGTGGACCGAAATCGGATTTCCAATGAAAGGCACAGGTCCTTTCGGACTGGTCATTGCAACGGGGTACTTGTTTTCCATCCCCGGTGATGCTACCACTTCCTACGATTTGCCATACGTCGTTGCCAGAACCTGGGACAGCACCAATCAATGGTGGAATGCCCGCATTGCTCTTACCTATGATGCTCACCCGTCGATCACTCTCATTACCGGATTTCGCTATGAATCGTTCATGGCAAATTTGAGAACACCGGTAAGCGAGATTAACCAGCTTGGGAATCAAGGGAATCAGGCAAATTTGACGTTTGCCGCATATATTCCCACTATAGGAGCGATGACCAGGATTTTCGCTATGAATGGCGGAGCCGTCATAACCGGAGGAGTGGTCGGTTGGCCTATGCTTTGGGGGGCGATCTCATATATTGAGAGCATTCCTTCCGGCATCCGAGTGGGCGCGAACTCTGTTCCCGGAATTCCCGCCAGTGATGAATTCAGATCGGGTGGATACTTCCTGGAGACATTTGCAGACTGTTCCGTTCGCTATGGATATTTCAATTTGGGAGCATTTTTCAAATTCAATATTGTCAGCGGTCAGTTAACCACGAATCTCATGGCACGTGTTCCCTATCCGGCAGTCGATTACCGTCTGAATTTCGAAGCCCAGAATTGGATCTTCGGCGGACAAGTAGGCATACCCTTCTAAACTAACCGCCTATTATCATCTAACCTGAATACGAATGCATCCTTGACGAAGAGGCTCCAGTGTGCTCATATGCTGGGCACTAGCAATTGTGCATTATACGCGCGCGGCGGAGAAAGCATGCAGAATCAATATGTGGAACTGGCGAATAGAATAGGTCTCGGTCAATCGGAGAGAATACCGAAAATCTTTGCTCTTATTGCAGATCCGGAAGAAGCGGCGCTCTTGCTCGCTTTACCCGGCGATGCCTCCAAGATAGCGGCCGATTTGGGTAAATCGGAAGAAACTGTCTCGGCAATGCTCCACACGCTTTTCGTGAAAGGCTTGGTATTTCCGTCGGGCAAGGGCAGTCCCGTCATGTACCGAATGTGCCGCGATCTCGTGCAGTTTCACGATGCATCGATTCTCTGGCCCGATGCTCCGCGGGATTTTCTCGATCTCTGGCAGGACTTCATGGAAGTGGAATGGCCCTCCGTGGCCAAGATGATGAGCCAGATCATGCCCCGACCGTTCACGAGAGTTATTCCCGTAGGCATCACCGTACCTGCCAAGACTCACGTACTCGCATTCGAAGATATCAAAGACATCATTGAAAATGCGCGAACAATTTCCGTAACAAAGTGTACGTGCCGTTTGACCGCTCAAAAATGCGATCGCAAATTGGACGCCTGCCTTCAGATAAACCGGGCAGCGGACTACAACCTTGCGAGAGGCACTGGACGTCAACTCACTAAAGAAGAGGCGCTGGATCTCATGCGTGAGGCAGAAGAAGACGGCCTCATTCATGTCGTGATGAATAAACAGAATGTGGACCATTTCATCTGCAGTTGTTGCCCGTGTTGCTGTCAAACCATGCCGGTTCTCATTCAACATAATATCAGTGTCATCGAACCGAGCCGGTTTTCTGCGGACGTCGATCCATCTCTATGCACGTCGTGCGGTATGTGCGTGGAACGATGCTATTTTGGAGCCGTCGTTCAAGAGGAAGATAATACGGCTCAGATAAATAAGGATAAATGTATGGGATGTGGACTGTGTCAAGTGACCTGTCCCGCATCGGCGATTTCAATGGTGGAGGTTCGGCCGAAAGACTACGTGCCGGAAAAACTGTTCGGTAACTAACGAGCATACATTCCGACGCGATGCGGCAGCCCGTTGTTCATGCCGAATCTGGTGCCGCGGGTTTGAGGCTCACATGAAACGAATAGCGCTCCTGGTCCTCGTGGGTTTACTCCTCTGCGGGTGTTCCGCGTTCTCCAAGAATAAGGGTAACCTGGCTGCATCTGAACCGGTGGAAGTCCCTGACGAATTGTGGAAGAACGTTCGAAAAAAGATAGAAGAACGGTCCAAAGCAGAAGCTGCCAAGCAGGAGCAGGTGCCAAATCTAAAGCAGGAACTCGAGAAAAGACTTGCCCCCCTCTCACGTCAGGAACCTGCCGGCAAGAAGAAATAATGCATCGGTCCGGCGTCGCTGAATTCCGCTCCACCGGAGCCCATGCTGTCGCTGCAATCAACCATCCTCAACTTATAGCAAAGGTCAGAATTTATGTCCGATTGCGAAAAGCGCTTCTCGAAAATTGGTGGGTGCCGGCCTCCGTGCCGGCACATTTATTAAAACAAATCAAACAGTTCTGCCCGGCAGCGACGCCGGGCACTACCGTTCCTTATATAGGGCAGGTTGTTCAGAAGGTCAGAAATTATGCCACCTACTATAATAGTAGCGAACTGCAATAGTAAATGCTCTTGTAGGCGGGCAAATCCGTGTGCTATATTTCTATCGGCTCCAGAATTCGGTTCATACTGATTTGCATTCAAAGAGAAAATCTGGGAAACACTTCTTACAAATGGATTATGTCCTTAGTTTAGTTGAGAGACAGTCAGAAACTCTGGTAATGGCTATTCCTGGTCGGGCGGATCAGGGCCAATGCGGATCGGGTAGGGGCATCCCTTGTGGGTGCCCGATAGCGACCGGCCTCCGTGCCGGTCATCCGGAAGGCCAGGCACGAGACCTGCCCCTACAACGGCTTCGCCCGCAATGCCAAGATCATGTAATTACTGTTGATAAAACCGATGCTTTCAATTCGGAACTGAGCTAACGGCATAATCCTTTTACAAAAAGGTTCCCTGATATTACAACTTTGAACGCACATCGGTCTCACTAAGATTTCGACATTACAGAGAGGTTTTGCTTCTCTTTTGCCTACGTAAGCGCACTGTCATGCCCCGCATTCCCTGAGGGACTTCCATGGATCTTAAAAGAGAGATTGAGGCTAAGGATCTGATTTTTGATATTCGCACCGGAATGACCGATGCACAACTCATGGAGAAATACCGCCTGACCTACAAAGGGTTACGCAGCGCTCTGAAGAAGTTGCTGAACGTTCAGGCCATCAGCCCGGAAGAGTTGTACGAGCGGTTTCCTCTATATGAAGTGATAACAGCCGAAGACATGAAGGAGCTTGTGAAAGGGCCCCTGGCAATGCCTTTGCCGGTATATGAATCGAACGATCCCGATGGCAAAGGGCAAGTCAGAAACATTTCCGAGCAGGGTGTAGGCATAAGAGGGCTGGCATCGAAAGTGGGGGAGACCAAGCATCTGGTTCTAGACCCTACAGAATTAGCTTCCATTGATTTGATCTCATTCTATGCCCAATGCAGATGGGTGAAAAAGAAATCGTCCGGAGAGTACGTTGCCGGTTTCGAGATAATCAGAATTTCGAGAGAAGGGTTTCAGGATCTGAAAAAGATAATCCGACTCCTGGAATCGAAATAATGTGTTGTGAGTTTGCGGAATCGAAAGAGTGTTGACTTTGCGGTTGCTATAATGCAATGAAGCTGCAAAACAAGAGATTTCAATCAGACTGTTTGCCGTCTTAATCTGGAGGCCGTTTCCTTTGGTGAATTATATTCCGGGGAAAGAACAGCCTTTCTTGGATGCTGTTTCTCGACACTGGAAGATCGTCTTCCTCCTTGCCTTGGGATTCTTCCACGTTATTCTTACGTTAACGATTCTACCCGCTCATCTCAGCATAGATGAGGCCATCTATCACATGATGGCTCGCGATTTTCCCGCGAGAGGCCTGGAAGTATTCACGGGTTATCCGGAATATTCCTCCCGGGAAATGCTGCATCAGTTTATGCGAGTTTATTCCGGGAGAACCTTCAGTCAGTATCCTTATCTCTACCCCGTGCTCACAACACCATGGTACTTTGTCTTCGGCTTTTACGGTCTGTTCCTCATCAATTCCTTCGCATTTGCAGGAGTTGTTCTCCTCGTATATCTTCTAGCCCGAGACCTGTTCAGCGACAACGATCTGGCAGCAAATTCATGCCTCGTTTTCGTTTTGGGAACCTACGCCTGGGAATACTCGCAAGCGGCTTGGCCCCACATGACCGCTCTCCTTTTCACCACAACGGCTTTTTATCTAGCTGTGAAGTCTTATAATTCCGAAAATACGTCTCATCGGCTGTTGTTGGCTCTCACAGCAGGATTAGTGGCGGGGTTTGCGCCCGGAATTCGACTGGATACAATTCTAGTTCTCGGCGCAATTCTCATGATTTTTCTCTTGAGCCGCCCATGGCGTCCGCTGGAAACCATTGCGGTTGCCGCTGGCAGCCTTCCCGGGCTAGCTGTCCTATCCTGGACCAACTCCATAAAATTCGGCACATTCAACCCTCTGTCGTATGGTACTCCCTTAGATGGCTATGTTCCCACCGTGCCATGGGTACTGGCAGGTGCAGGATTGTCGGGGCTTGTTCTTCTCTGGATCTTGACTCGGTCGCCGGTCACTCGGTTCTTGAAACAGCACTGGGGATATGCTCTAGGAGGAATCTGCCTGGCCGCACTCCTGGTGCTCGTCATCCCTCACACGAGGACAATGGTGCTGCAGGTTTCCGTCGGTATGCTCATGATGGTCGTGGATCTTCGTTTTCGTGATCCCGCGATTATCGAGCAGGCGCTGCGAACCACCTCCAGCGGAGCCATCGTATACATACTGGGGCTGAAGAAATCTCTGATACAGAGTCTCCCTTATTTGACGGCAGCGCTCTGGATTCCGGTTTTTCGCATTTTACGGGGTAGTTCCGAAACACGCTCCCTCCTGATTCTCTTCGTCGTTCCCATTTTGCTCGGTGCTTTCTTTGGGTTCACCAGGGATCATGGAGGCTTGTGTCTCAATCTGCGTTTCTTTCTTGCCGCATTACCCTTTACGTCCATACTGACCGCATTTGCTCTTCGCACAATCAGCACCGAATGGAGCGTTCCTGACGGTCCTATGGTCTGGATCTCGGCAATCGGCCTTGGTGCAGCAGTGTTTTTTCTGTTCGTGGGACGCAATGTTATGGATGTGGAAGCGCTGGAACTGCCTCTGTTGAATCTTCCTTTGATCCTGGCAACTACGTTATTGATACTGGTCATCGGTGGAGACTTGCTAAAAGGAACGCTCGGCTCTTTTGTGCGGCATACGGCTTTTGTTATTCTTGCCATAAGTTTGACATGGGCTTCGCTGACAGCGTTCTTCTACGATTATCCCTTGCATTCGAGACAACGAGCAGTGAATTATGAGATGGGAGAAAAAGTGCTTCCATTGATTCCGGACGACTCTGTTTTCTTCACTGCTCCGTTTATAGACCCATTCTTGAAACTGGTGGAAAAGCCTCGGCTCAGAATTGGCTTTCCGGGTCGCGATAGGTTTGCAGATTTTCCCAAAATTGTGGAATTCTACCTGAAGTCCCACAAGCGGGTTTTTGCAGCCTTTCCGGAGGGCTTCTGGAATGAGCTTACACGCGGGCCGCTTTCGCAGTTTTCCATTAACCCGCTGCTTTCGATGCCGGGATGCATTGTGGCCGAGATTACAGCGTCGAAAGCAGATTGATAAAAATTCAAGGCAGATCAGTGGAAAATATTCCTATAATTCGCCCCACGTTACCCCCCATGGAAAGGATTGTCGAGACATTCCAACAATCGTACGATTTCGGGGCAGTTACGCTCGGGAAAGTCACGGCCGCTCTTGAAGAGCGCACGGCAGAATTCACGCAAACGGCCCATGCCCTTGCAGTTTCAAGCTGCACATCGGGTCTCATGCTTGCTTTCGCAGCTATGGAGTTTCCCGAAGCTTCGGAGGTAATCGTCCCCTCTTTCACCTTTGCTGCCACGGTCCAGGCTATTGTCTGGAATCGGCTCACCCCTGTATATGTCGATTGCCTGCCGGGCACGTTCGCTATCGATCCGGATCAGGTGAGAAGAGCGTTGAGTCCGCGTACTGCAGCAATCTGCCCTGTTACTATCTACGGATTGCCTCCGGATTTTAACGAGTTGCAGCAAATATCCTCACAGCATGGGTTACCCATGATTTGTGACTCCGCGCAGGGGCTCGGTTCCACGTACAAAGGAAAACCTTCGGGGGGATTCGGTACGTGTGAAGTCTTTTCCCTCAGCCCCACAAAAGTGATCACTGCAATCGAAGGCGGACTGATCACTACGGACGACAGTGAATTTGCAGACAAACTCAGGATGATGCGAGACTACGGCAAGGGTCCGGGCGGGGAAGAGATGGTCCTGAATGGGCTTTCTGCTCGGATGAGCGAGCTGCATGCCTCTGTGGGATTGCTCAGTCTGGAAAATGCGCGGAATCTCGTGGACGCTCGGCTCCGATTGATAGAGACATACAGACACCGGACCAAAAACCTTAGGGGCTGTAGAGTTCAGGAATTTCCTGGAGATCGCACTTCCAGCGGCAACTATTTCACCCTGCTCATAGGGCCGAAGGCAAAGAAGGACAGGGATGCGGTCCGTGCGGAACTCCGAGCGGCCAATATCGAGAGCAAACGCTACTTTTTCCCGCCCGTTCACGAGCAGCCGGCCTTGAAGCGAGTTCCTCATCGGATTGTGGGGGATCTGCGCAACACAATAGCTGCATCACAGGAATCTCTTGCATTGCCGCTCTTTTCTCACATGACGGAAGAGCAGCAACAGCGAGTTTGTGATTGTCTCGTTTCGGTTCTCGGATAGCGGCGTATGAAAATGAATCGCATCATCGAGAAGCCGATCCTTAAAGTGGGCTAACGCAAAGTGCAGCCGTATTTCGTTACTTTGAGAGGCTGGGATGCCGGCTTAACAGTCTCGAGAGGGCGGACACCACAATGGGAAGTAAAAAGGAATGAACAATAAAGCCATACAAGAAAAATCTGACGATCAGCCATTGTTTATCCTGAAATACCGCTGGCTTAGAAAATCTATACCAATCAGTGGTTTAGTTCTTTGCGTTCTTTTTGTCGGTATATGCACCTTTTTCGCCCCAGGGGTAAAGCTCTCTAGCAGGATTATTGGCCTTTTTATTTTTTTGCTTTTTTTGCTTAGGCTCATTGACCTGCTTCTCTTTAGAGAAATACGTCTCTACAAGGACAGAATAGCGAAAGTATGGAAGTTGACGGGAACACGAGAGATAATGTTGGCAAATGCCAGGCTAAGAAGCTACTGGAATCCTACTTTGGGAGTGTGCGGAAAAAGTATCTCCAACCAAAATTTGAATGAGCATTGGGGATGGATTCTCAATGTGTTTCTCCTTTCAGGAGTTTCCTATCTCGAACATCTGGCAGACCCCAAAGATGTGAAAAAACTAAACAGTCTCTTGGCCGAGATCTCAGGTAGAAAAATTGAAGATTTTGAACAGACGGCGATGTTTCGAAAATTGATTGTTGTGGAGGACGTGTAATGTCAGAAAACGAAATACCACATTCTGACTAAAAAGTCGCGTAGGATGCGGTGAATGAAATGAACCGCATCAGTCGAGAAACCAACCCGTCGTTATCGCGAGGTGGTGATCGTACACGGTGTTCCTGTTGCAGTCACTCCGTCCGGAATATCCTTCACTACCACCGAACCTGCGCCGACGATCGAACGTTCCCCGATGCGAATCCCTGGTATGACGACCGTTCCTACTCCCAGAAGAGTACCTGATCCGACAGAAACATTTCCGCACAAACGACATCCCGGCCCGATATGGACTCCGTCCCCGATTGAGCAATCATGATCGATGCTTGCCGCTGTATTGACGACAACGCTGTTGCCGATGTAGCTGTCCGAATTAATGACGGTTCCTGCCATTACGACCGTGTTGCTTCCAATGTGCACGCCGTGTCCGATCTGACATGAAGGGTGAACAGCGCTGATGAGATCGAAACCACTCCTATTCATCCAGGAAGCCAGTTCCATACGGTTTACATTGTCTCCTACTGCAACGATACCCGTTGTGATCCCAAAAGAATCGCGGGCCGAGAGAAGCCTGCTTCTCCCGCCGGCAATGCGATATCCGCAGAATCCTTTATTCTCCAGGGAATCGTTGTCGTCAAATATGGAAACGACCTGGTACAGGCCCTGCTTTTCGATGATGTCCAGGACAACTTTGGCGTGTCCGCCTGCCCCGAATAAGAAGATTTCTTGTGCCATTAAGACTGGGAACTCCCTTTCCATAGTAACCCGGGCGCACCGGAAGAATTCTTCATCACGTAATCGTTCAGTTACCAGCGGGCACTAGGGATTCTGCGCCCTGGAAGGGCGGCCCAATAGTAGCCACGGGTGTCAGAAAGCGTCTCAAAACCTGCGCACTGCGGCGAATCACGCAAGCCGGACGGGAGGACCTGCTTCTGGGAAAAAAGCAGTCCCGTCAAGTGAAGATCAGGCGAGGTTCGATCCGAGTGTACTGTCCGTTATAAGGTCATGGTCTCCCTCCGGCTGCTTACGTGAATGCCACCTCGCCGGATACCCAATGGTGGTAGAGCTTCCTGAGATTTATGGTCGTGCAAATAAGGTCCCACTGGGCCTTTACGTTGTCGATTCCGGCCACGGTCCATCGCCGAAAGCTTAATGCGCTCTTGATCCAGGCAAACGGTGGCTCGATAATCTTCTTTCGAGTCTTCAGGCGCTCTTTGTTCTCTGGTTTTTCCCTCTTGCTGCGGTGTCGTTCTAGGGCCGCCTCGTAAACGCTGAGGTCTATGAGGCGTCCGTTCTTGCTCTTGGAGCATTTCCAGCGATTGGGACACGTTAGAAAATCCTTGCAGTGATACCTGCGAACCTCATTGTGGTTCTTGCCGTTAATTTTCCGCTGATGAAAAGGCAACAAGCGCCCTTCAGGGCATATGAAGCAATCACGCTCCTGATCAAAGACGAACCGGGATCGGTGATAGAGATCCTCATCCGCACCTCTCTCGGAAACAATTTCCCCTGACGATTTCCCGATAAGAATGCCGTATTCTCGCTCATGGGCCAGACCTATCTGCCCTGAGGAAAAATATCCCCCGTCCGCCACATTTTCCTCTGCCACAGCGCCCAGATTCTCTTTCACCTTGTCGAGCATGGGGACCAATTGCCCGTTGTCGGCCCCATCCGTGACCACATCTGCGGCCACGATAAGGCCGCTCTTTTGGTCGGCAACCGCCTGAGCGTTGTACGACAAGTCTTTGGTCCGGCGATTCTTCATAAAGCGAGCTTCCGGTTCCGAAGGGTGAACTGACTTCTTGTCCGATTCATCCAACTCCTTCAGAGCCTCTTGTATCCGCTGTTTCCGTTTCAATCCGTCTTGCATGGACTGCGGAAGGCGATACTCACCGGTCTCTTCCCGCTCGGCTCTCTCTATCTCAGTCATCGCATCGGCAATCGTGCGGTCCAATCTCTCCGAAACACTTTCCAGAAACCTCTCCAGGTGCTCACGACCCCGAGCCTTGTCGTTGGATGAGACGGCTTGGATCTTGGTCCCGTCCACGGCATGAAGAGCTAGACCGATCAGATCGGCCTTCAGAGCAACACGAATCGACTGTCTGAACAGATGCCTCAATGATTTCTTGTTCGCCTTGAAGAATCGCCATAAGGAATTATGATCCGGAGCATTCATCCCCGTCAGCCAAATCAGCCCCATATTCTCAAGGCAACCCTTCTCAAGCTTACGGGTACTCCTGATCCGATTGAAGTATCCGAAAAGCCACACCTTCAACAGAAGATCTGGCGCATACGGAGGACGTCCTGTATCGCTGTCGGGAACCTCGATTCCCAACTCGGACAGATCCAAGGAATCCACGAAATCTCGGATAAAGCGCGCCGGGTGATCCTTAGCCACCCAGTCTTCCACTGACGGCGGAAACATCAAGATCTGTTCGTAATCGGCCCGGATCTGTTTGCCCATGACAGCCTCGTGGTTGTTGAATTCCTCTCCTTTCTAGTACATCTCTTGGCAAATCGCGAGCCCAAAATGGAGTTTTGAGACAGTTTCGTCAACCCGTGGACAGCGCGATGTCCATAAGCATGGTTCAACGACCCTGAAAGGGTCGACCAACAGGCAATGATTCCCAAATGTCCTTGGTGGACCCTTTCAGGGTCCTGAAGATAAAGGATTTGCCGTATCGCTTCCGTGGGTTTGCACCCACGGCTACTGTTGGGTAGCCCCTTCGGGGCTGAAGAAACTTCTCTCATGCGTAACTGAATGGTTCTTTATCACAAATTTCACCCTAGACCGGTGATTTTCTGCTATTTTATGCGAGAGAAAAATACGGTGGGAGCAAATCCTTAAGTTCAACAAAGGAATCCGAGGAAACTGTGAGCCGTACGAGCCAAAAATCTTGACAATCCCGTGCCAATCGGACATTTTCTCACTGTGAATAGCGTTTGTTACTGCTTGAGTAAAGAGAAAATAGGAATCGAGAGAGTTCTATCTGCTTCTTTGCCATGCCCAATCATAAAGGATTTGACAGTAACACACATTCCTGCACGATGCCACCAAACGTTATGACTCCAGCAGGGAGAAGATCGATTCTCCTGCTTTCAGAATAAAAAGTTAATATTGTAAACAGCTTACATAAGAACAACGGGCGCGAAGCGTGCTCGGCTTGAGAAGAAGTCTCTCAAAAAGAAGATGCGATATGGCACTCAATGACAAAGTCGTCCTCGTTACCGGAGGAACCGGTTCTTTCGGTAAAAAGTTCACCCGAATCGCACTGAAAGATTATGCTCCGAAGAAAATCATAATCTTCAGCCGCGATGAATACAAACAGCATGAAATGCGTACGAGCGGCTTTGATGACGAAAGGCTGCGCTACTTCCTCGGCGACGTCAGGGACAGTGACCGGCTCAGAAGGGCACTGGACGGCGTCGATATTGTCATTCATGCAGCAGCTCTCAAACATGTTCCTGCATGTGAATACAATCCCATCGAGGCAGTCAGAACCAATGTCATCGGCGCAGCGAATCTTATTGAGGCGTCAATAGATCGTGGCGTCGAAAAGGTTTTGGCGTTGAGCACCGATAAAGCAGCCGCACCCGTGAATCTTTATGGTGCAACCAAGCTGTGCTCGGACAAGCTCTTTGTGGCAGGCAACAGCTATTCCGGAGTCCACAAAACCAGATTCAGCGTAGTCAGATACGGAAATGTTATCGGCAGCAGGGGAAGCGTAGTCCCACTGTTCGTGAAACTCAGCGCCACAGGAACGCTCCCGGTCACAGATCCGAATATGACACGCTTTTGGCTCAGTTTGGACCAGGGAGTGCATTTTGTTCTCGATTGCCTGGATTTCATGGAGGGCGGAGAGATATTCGTTCCGAAAATCCCCAGTATGAGCATCATGAATCTTGTACAGGCGATCGGTCCGGATTGTGAAGTGAAAATCATCGGGATCAGGCCGGGCGAGAAAATTCATGAAGTGCTCATTCCGGAAGATGATGCCCGTAATACTCTGGCATTTAAAGACAAATTTGTGATTCTGCCTGCTTTCAGACCGCAGATCGCTGAGACGTACGCATCGAAAAACGGCGGCTCGCCGTGTCCTGAAGGATTCAGATATTCGAGTGACAGCAATACGGATTGGCTCTCTGTAGAGCAAATGAGAGAATTGCTCCAAAACGACGGTTCCCAGGACTAAGGTACAGTTCACATAATTTCTGACCTTTTTGAACACTCTTCTTTTAGAAAGAAACGGTAGGGTCCGGCGTCTCTGCCGGACCGAACTGATCGATTTATTATGAAAAATGTGCCGGCACGGAGGCACGGCACCCACCGATTTTCGAGAAGCTCTTTTCGGAATCGAACAAAAATTTTAACATTGGCTACAAATGATTCCCTACGGGCGGCAGTGGATCGATGAAGAAGATATTCAAGCAGTCGTGGACGTGCTTCGTTCGGACTGGCTTACCACCGGCCCTGTTGTCAAGGAATTCGAGCGCGCGATTGCAGCGAAGACAGGAACACGGCATGCAGTAGTCGTCAGCAGTGGAACCGCCGCTTTGCACGCGATCATGTACGGTCTCGGGATCGGTCTCGGAGATGAAGTCATAGTTCCAGCCATGACGTTCGCTGCAACTGCCAATGTGGTGGTGTACCAGGGAGGAATCCCAGTTTTTGCGGACGTGAAGCAAGAAGACCTTCTCCTGGATGCTTCAGAAGTGGTAGCCAAGATAAATCCGCGGACCAAAGCGATCGTTGCGGTAGACTATGCAGGTCAACCAGCGGATTATGACGCACTCAGGCAAGTCGCTCTCAACGGCAGCCTCTTTCTGGTTGCGGATGCCTGCCATGCTCTCGGTGCGAAATACAAGGGCGTTTCCGTCGGCTACCTCGCTGATGCCACTGCTTTCAGCTTTCATCCGGTCAAGCATGTGACCACTGGTGAAGGCGGTGCGGTGTGCACGAACGATCCCGTCATGTACGCGCGCATGAATGCATTCCGAAATCACGGAATAACGACCGATCACAAACAGCGTATGGATGCCGGCTCGTGGTACTACGAAATGACCGATCTCGGGTACAATTACCGCCTGACCGACTTTCAATGTGCTCTGGGATTGAGCCAATTGAAGAAACTTGATAGCTGGATCGCACGGAGAAGACAGATTGCGGACATGTACACTGCAGCTTTGGCAGGAATTGTGGGCGTGGAACCACTCGGCACGTCTCCTGATGGCGTGCATTCATATCACCTGTACGTGGTCAGGATCAAAGCGGAGAAGCTAGGGTTTGGCAGGGATTACGTTTTTCGGCAACTGCGGGAACAGGGCATAGGAGTGAACGTGCATTATATTCCCGTTCACCTGCATCCCTTTTATCGAAAAAGATTCGGCACCGGACCGGGATTGTGTCCCGTAGCGGAGAAAGCATACGACGAAATTCTCTCTCTCCCGATGTTTCCACGCATGACGGACCAGGACGTGCAGGAAGTCATTGTAGCGCTCTCCAAGGTGTTAAAGAGATGAACGAAGACCACAGCCCTGCAATTCGGCATGCAAAGATCCTGGTAGCAGGATCGGGCTCCATCGGCCGCAGACATATGCGAAATCTGCACGGACTCGGTGCGGAACGACTGTTTGCAGTAGATCCCGATCCTGAACGACTTGTTCCCGTGAAAGAGGAATTGGGCGTAATAGATTTCTCCGACTATTCAGACGCCCTGGAAAAAGTTCGTCCTGATGTCGTATTCGTATGTTCGCCTCCCGTATACCACGTTCAACAGACAAGGGAAGCGCTCCAGGCGGGTGCTCACGTGTTTGTGGAAAAACCCCTTTCCCACGATTTCAAGCATGTTGACGATCTCATTTTGGAAGCAAAAAATTCTCACCACATTGTGCAGGTCGGGTACAATTTGCGTTTTCATCCAGGGTTCCGTGAGACTGCTCGACTCCTTTCGGAAGGGCACATTGGCAGAGTATTGTACGCTTCGGCACATGTAGCGCAGTATCTGCCTGACTGGCGACCCTGGCAGGACTATCGTCTGAGCTACACTGCCAGGAAGGAACTCGGAGGCGGGATCATTCTCGATGCGTCTCACGAAATAGACTACATCATAGATCTCCTGAAGAAACCTGTTGCAGTGGCATGTATGGCCGGGACAGTAGGAGATCTCCAGGTGGATGTGGAAGATTGCGCGACAATTCTCTTGCGCTTCTCGAGCGGTGCTCAAGCTGATATTCACATGGATTTCCTGCAACGGGACTATGCGCGTTCCTGCAGGCTCGTCGGAGAAAAAGGAACCATCATATGGGACTACGGAGCCGCACAGGTGCGATTGTTCCGTTCCGACTCGGAGCAGTGGCAGACTATCGAGGTGTCCTGCGATCCGAATGACATGTATGTGGAAGAGGTGCGTGACTTTCTCGCCTGTATTTTGCAAGGAAGGAATCCCCTTGTGGGACTCGAACAGGCCGCTCTGGTGTTGAAAACAGCACTGGCGGCCAAATCAGCAGCGGAAAAAGGTATTATGGAAAAACTGCAATGACAGAGCTCAAGGGACGAATAGCGCTGGTGACCGGAGGATCTCGCGGGCTCGGCAGGGAAATCGCTCTGCATTTGGCCTGTGCAGGGGCTGATGTTGCATTCACCTTCCTGGAGGATGCTGCTTCAGCCGAAGCTACCAAGAATGAACTCCAGAAAATCGGCAGGAGAACCGAAGCGTTCCAGGCGAATGCCGCGGATTTCTCAAGAGCCCACGAAATAGTGGAAGAAATTGCCGAAAAGCTAGGCGGCCTGGACATTCTTATATGCAATGCGGGTATCGCCCGAGCTGCGGGTATATGGCGCATGACTGAACAGGATTGGGACGAACCGGTCAACGTGTGCCTGAAAGGCGCTTTCAACTACATACGGGCTGCATGCACCGTTTTCGTAAAACAGAAGCGCGGCAAAATTGTCTGCATCGGCTCCATTAACGGTCTCCGCGGGCGCATTGGCACTGCAAGTTACAATGCGGCAAAGGCCGGTCTCACGGGCCTGGTGAAAACTGCGGCAGCGGAATTGGGCCAATTTAACGTAAATGTGAACCTCGTTGCCCCTGGTTACATAGAGACTCCTTCACAGACGAACACGCCCGAGCTGATTCGCGATCTGGTCCTCAAAGAGTGCAGCATCAAACGGCTCGGAACCCCTGAAGACATTGCACCGGTAGTGAGCTTCCTCTGCAGCGATGCAGCACGGCACGTCACCGGACAGATAATCAAGGTCGATGCCGGCCAATATCTTTGATTACCAATTTGCTTTCAAAGCAGAAGGGGCTGGGAAACACTTCTTACAAGAAGGGTTTCCCAGATCTTATCAGCTTTCCACTCGTTTGCATGGCATGAAGCGCAATCCCAGAATCGTCGGTATTCTCCAGGCGCGTACAGGATCGACGCGTCTCCCGGCAAAGGTTCTGGCTGCGATTTGCGGCAAACCTATGGTTTCCATCATTCTCGACAGACTGTCTGACTCGAAGACGCTCGATACTCTGGTCTTGGCAACAACTCTGCTCGAAACTGACGATGAACTGGCGCGATTGGCAGAGGTCCTTCGTATTCCTTATTACAGAGGATCGGAAAACGATGTGCTCGATCGTTATTATGAAGCTGCTGTCTTCTTCCGTGCAGACGTCGTTGTCAGGCTAACCGGGGATAATCCCTTTGTAGACGGAAGATTCGTTGACGAAGCAGTACATTGTTTTCTCGATTCTCAGCCACAGCCGGACTATGTGACGTCAGAAGAAGGAGGATTTCCGCTTGGGCTTTCTGCGGAGGTCTTTTCCTTTTCGTCATTGGAACGGGCATGGCGAGAGGACAAAAACCCTGCATGGCGAGAGCACGTGACGCCATTCATCTACTCTCATCCTGATCTGTTTTCCGTAAAACGCATGATATCCGAAGAAGACCTCGCATACATGCGCTGGACTGTCGATACTCCCGAAGACCTGGAATTCGCCCGGAGCGTATTCAATCATCTCGGAAATCCGCGGTTCTCGTACAGGGATGCAGTGCAGTTGCTGAAACAGAAGCCGGAGTTGCTGGAAATCAACCGACACGTTGAGCAGAAGACTCTCTGAATATGAGACCGTAAATGTCGCAAGTATCGACAGATATATTGAGAGTTTTTGGGGAGGGGCGCGGGGAGGGACTTTTTGCAAAAAGTCCCTCCCCGCAACTCGTTCCAAAAAATCTCTCAATTCGGGCTGATTCCATGATTGTCAGGGCTGATGGCGGGACCCGCATCGGGGCCGGGCACATCATGAGATGTCTCGCCTTGGCTTTGGAATGGCAGACGACAGGTGGAAAAGCGGTCTTCGTCAGCCATTGTGACAGTGATGCGTTGAAAGCTCGAATTCAGGATGCAGGGATCGAACTCATCAGTCCGTCAGCTTCGTATCCGGATGCCTCGGATCTCGCTCTCATGCAAAGACTAGCGCGGGATCTCGCACCGGCTGATACGTGGGTGATTCTGGATGGATATCATTTTGACATATCTTTTCAACGGGCTCTGAAAGATATTGGATTTCGTCTGCTCGTCATCGACGATACCGCGCACCAGACGGGTTACATTGCAGATATCATCCTGAATCAGAATTTCGGCGCTGAATCTCTCGTGTACAAATGCGAAACCAATACGAGATTGCTCCTTGGGACTCGCTATACGCTGCTGAGACCTGAATTCAAACAATGGCATGGTCGGGAACGCGAATTTCCCTCCAGGGTCCGCAATATTCTTGTCACCATGGGGGCTGCAGATCCCGACAACGCCACGTGCTGCGTGCTAAGAGCATTGAAAAGTCTCGATTTGCCTGATACGCAGGTAAAGGTACTTGCCGGACCTGCATTCTCGCATTTTGAAGAACTTTCCCTAATGTCCAGAAACGATCCGGGAGCATTTAAAACTGTACGAAATCCTTTCAACGTGTCCGATCTCATGGCCTGGGCGGACGTCGCCATAACTGCCGGAGGAAGCACATTGTGGGAACTGGCATTCATGAGAATTCCCGCCGCGGTGGTAATTCTGGCTGACAACCAGGAACCCGGCACAAAGGCTTTGGCTGATGACGGGGCTCTTTACGTTCTGGGAAAAGCTCAGGATCCAGAGCTTTCCGCACGATTGGGCGATTTTCTCCGCAACACCGACAGACTCAGAGAGTTCGCTCGGGTTTCTGGCTCGTTAGTGGACGGCTACGGAGCCAGACGTGTGATCGAAGCCATGGAGCGGTCGGAAAAGACATGAACTCGTACCGGCGTCCCCGACGGATCCTGCACGTGCTGGATTCGATGGAAAGAGGAGGGATTGCAACCTGGCTCATGACCGTTTTGCGCCATATCGAGCGTGACACATTCCATCTGGATTTTCTGGTCCATACGGACGAACCGTGTGCGTACGACGAAGAAGCACGTTCATTAGGGGCTCGGGTCATTCCCTGCCCTGAATATCGAAATATAGTCACCTACTGCCGGACCTTTTCGCGTATCCTCAAAGAATACGGACCGTACGACGTGCTGCACGGCCACTGTCATCGGTTTTCCGGCGTGAATTTGTGGCTGGCAAAGAGAGCACGTATCCCTGTCCGCATTGCCCATAGCCATAGCGATCTGAGAAGTGTGGCAAACGAGTGGGGAATCTCCAGACGTGCCTATTTGGCGTTTATGGACAAGGCGCTGGAAAGATACGCAACGCTCGGATTAGCTGCCGGGAGACTTGCGGCTGAAGATCTGTTCGGACCGAAATGGGAAACTCATCCGAAGCGTCGCATCCTTTTCTGCGGCATCGATTTTTCTCCGTTTCATGAAACCCACGAACGCCATACCATCAGGGCTGAAATGGGGCTGAACCCCACGGACAAGATTGTTGCCCATGTGGGTAGATTCACCCAGCCGAAAAATTGTCCCTTTGTCCTCGAGGTCTTTTCGCACGCGCTGAACAGGGATTCAAACCTGCGTCTGGTGTTCATCGGAAACGGCCCGTTGCAAGGCGAGATTCAAGAAAAGGTCTCAGCGCTCGGTTTGCAGGGTCATGTCAGGTTCCTCGGATCTCGTCCGGACGTTCCCCGCATCCTGTCCGCAGTCGATCTTTTCCTGTTTCCGTCGCTTTACGAAGGGATGGGATTGGCTGTTATCGAAGCACAAGCATCAGGATTGCCCTGTCTCATCTCCGAGAACATTCCTCACGAAGCGGACATTGTACTCGAGTTGATCACCCGGCTGCCTTTGTCGTTGACTGCGGATCGATGGGCTGAGAATGTTATTTCTTTGCTTCATGCAGATCGTCCTGTTACAGCAGACGAGGCTCTTCGAACAGCAGAGGAAAGCCAGTTCAACATACGACATTCCTTAGGGGAACTCGAACTCATTTACCTTGGAACCGATCGGAACCTCGGCTAAGAAGCACATTCATGCGTGTGTTGCATTTGATCTATTCCTTTTACAGGGGAGGTTTGGAAAGCTGGCTCATCAGCATGCTTGGAGAAGTCTCGCCGGAATCCTGCCGAATGGATGTGTGCTGCATGGGGCCTGATACCGGTCCTTGGGCGGAACAGGCTGAAGGACTTGGCGCATGTGTATTTCACATTCCTCTACGTCCGGATCATCTGGGCTTTTACACCGGCCTACGTAGGGTGCTGAAGCAGGAAAACTACGATCTTATCCACAATCATCTGGGGGTATACAGCGGGTTCCCTGTATGGATAGCCCGGAACGAAGGTGTCCCGGTTATCACTACGTTTCATAATACCGATTTCACGCAGGCATCCATGTGGTGGCTGCGCTTGCCAATTCTCAGTCAGCTCAGGAACCTGTACGCTCGCTTGAGCATTCGGTATGCGCTGGAACATACTGACATATTATCAGGAGTCTCTCAGGGGGTCCTGAATGCAATGATCTCCGGGCGAACCGATCTGTCGCGAAAATCGAGAGTCCTTTATTTGGGAGTCCGCGTACCTCCTGTCTCTTGTGAAGCCGGGAAGAGATCGTTCCGTGAATCCCTTGGATTCGGCCCGCACAGCAAACTCATTCTCCATGTGGGGAGATTTATCGAACAGAAGAACCACAGAGGTTTGCTTGAGGTATTTCGGAGACTAGTGAACAATTTCCCGGATGCCCGCCTTATCTTGATAGGAGAAGGCCCTCTGAAGACAGTAATACGGGAAATGGTCGAATCCGCTGGACTGGACGAGTTTGTTCGATTCCTGGGATTGCGGGATGATGTTCTCGATCTCATGACGAAAAGTGATATGTTTCTCCTTCCTTCTCTCCATGAAGGCCTGCCGGTGGTCGCTCTGGAAGCTCAAGCTGCAGGGCTGCCTGTTGTAGGATCCAGAATTCCGGGACTTTCGGAAGCTGTTGAAGAAGGAACTACGGCATTGTTGCACGACGTACACGATACCGACGGCATGGCCGATTCGGTTCTGAAGCTTCTCAGGAATCCCGGATCGGCTGAAGAGTTGGCAAGGGCAGGGCGTGAGCGGATACAGCAGCAGTTTTCTTTACATGCGGCTGCCGGACGTCTCCTCGCGTTGTACGCGGAATTGCTCGCATTTCAAACTGCTTCTGCTGAAGAAAGAGCAAATCGATTCGTCTCGGAGTAAGGCGTTTCTGCACGAACAGGTTGCGGGGCTGATGAATTACGCATCAGAGAAACATGACGACTTATGTATCCTTTCAGCTATTCGTGGGAAAAATCCCCCCTACCCCCCTTTATAAAAGGGGGGTAAAGAAGGCACGTGCAATTCCCCCCTTAATAAAGGGGGTAGGGGGGATTTAAAAAGTCAGTGGTTTCACAATCATGTGAGAAGATCTTCTCTGCTCCACGTGACTGAACGGTTACCTACTTAGTGTTTCTCGAAAGTTTTGAAGTAATCCGATACCTACAAGAAAAGTATCAGTAGCGCCCGGCGTCTCTGCCGGGCACAATCGGTTGATATATCTAAATCTAGTCCAGCGTCACCGAGGCCGGTGGCTGCCAATCTCGATGAATCGCTCTGCACAAACCGCGATTACTTTTGATCTCATCCTTCTCAGTACGTGAATGCACGAGAAGAATAGGCCGTAACGGGTAATACGAACGATGTCCGAGTGGAATATTTCGGATCTTTTGGTCCTCATTCTCCTCATGATTCTTGTTCCCGTAGCGACAGGTCATTACCTGCGAAAAGGGACATTTACCGACTCGTTCCGGCACAACGTGATGATTCTGGGGTTGCTTTGGTTGGCGTATTCCTGGCTGAGCGAGACTTACGTCTATTACCTTCTCGGTATTTCTCGTGCAGATGGAGGAGTGCATTGGACGCGCGCGTTGACCATGTCCGCAAATCTGGCAAGAGGTGAATGGCCCTTCGGAGATTCGTTCCCACTATCCAATGACGCCTATGTGGCGTACCTTGCCTATCTTAACTATTTCGGTGGAGTCACCGAACTGAGCGCAGTATCTATTAACGCTTTCTTGGGGTTCATGGGGGGACTCACTCTGGCCAGAACCTTTATGCGCGGCTTTGTACCCGTGAAGAACGTCGAATTATGGGGTTATCTCGTAATTTTCTTCCCATCCGCGGTGTTTTGGACAACCAGTAACATGAAAGAAGGACTCATGTACTGGAGCGTTTGCCAGATTCTCTCCATCATGCCCGCAATGAACCAGGGCAAAGCCTCAACAATAGGATTTTCTGCCATAGCCGGTGTAGCAATTGGAGGCATCCTGAGACCTCACGTGTGCGCAGTCTGGTTGCTGGCCTGCGCAGCAGTGGAACTCATCCAGCGTGGGAAGAGGGGGCTGGTGGTAATTCTGCTGATTGTCTCCATCCCTCTAACGCTCAAGGGACTGGAACGCGTGACAGGCACAAAAGTGGATTCTCCGGATATGATGGTCAAGAGCCTATCACAACGTGCAACCGGTGTTGCAGATCCGACTCAGGGGTCCTACATAGATTATGGGCCTGAAGGTGCAACGTTTTTCATATCCGGTTTCACTGCCGTGTTCTTCAGACCGTTTCCATGGGATATCAAATCCACCAGAGTATTTGTGAGCTCGGTGGAAACCTGGAGCCTGACATGTCTCATTATTGTCGGATGGTTGCGGGCACGAAGAGAACAAAGAAGATGGCTGCTGAGCATGCCCATTGTCCGCGTAAGTATACTGGCGATCTTGATGTTTTCCGTCATATTCACATACTTGCCAAATGAAGGCTTATTGGTGCGACAACGCGTACAGGTTGTCCCCGGATTGCTTGTGCTCGCGCTGCTTCCGTTTATCACCGGGACTTTTCTGCGCTATCGCGAATGGCAGCGGCGTGCCCGAATTGCGCGGCAGGAATATAGTCTTCGAGGAGACTATTCGTGGCGATAATTTCGATTGTGCTGCCAACCTTTAATGGGGAGCGATTTCTTCGGGAATCCGTCGATTCATGCTTGAATCAGACTTTTCGAGAATTAGAGCTGATTGTGGTTATTGACGGAAGCACGGATAAGTCCGAGTATATCATGCAGCAGTACGACGATCCTCGGCTCGTGGTTATAAAAACGGAAAACCGGGGGCAGGCCGAGGCCATGAATCGGGGTTTTCGTGAAGCATCCGGCAAATACTGGAGTTGGTCCTCGGATGACAATGTTTACATGCCGGACGCATTTGAAGTCATGTGGAACTATATGCAGGAACACGAAGAATTTGCAGCCGTCAGCACCGACGGTCTTATCATCGATGAAAAAAGCAGACGAATCGGATACCAGGAGTTCACATGGCAGTGCTTCCTCTACCGGGCCGACGTAGCAAGAACAATCCCGGTCCACAGGAGCGAAGCCCGTATCCTGGAGGACATCGATTTTTTCCTGCGGTTGAAACACTACGGGGGACCTGTTGGGAGAATTTCACGACCGTACATCAAATATCGCGTCCACAAACATATGGTCAGCCATACAAGAATAAAAGAACGACCGCTCATTTCCGCAAAATTAAATTACGAATACATTACATCCGGCATATCTCAGGGAGACATGGAAGCAATGTTCATGGATCGGCTTTCACAGTGCGCGTTGCACAGGGCTTACGACACTATGGATGGAATCATGGCCTTTGCACGGGAAAAAGCAGTTCCATTTCTCAATGCTCTGGAAAGAAAAAACCTTTTCTTGAGAACACCGGTGGGATGGCTGCAAAATCGTATTCATATAGCTGTAAGAAGCCAATTAGGTAAAATAAGAAGTCGTCTCAAGCTTCTTCATTATCTCACATTAAGCCAGTGGAGTTTTCACAATAGCAATGACTGATCTAGCTGTTCTCGTGGTTTCGTGCGACAAGTATTCCGATGTATGGGAACCGTATTTCCGGCTCTTTCACAAGAGATGGCCTGATTGCCCTTACCCTGTGTACCTGGGATCGAATTTCGTTGATTTCAGATTCGAAGGGGTCACCTGCATTCCTGTCGGGGAAGACCGGAGTTGGACAGAGAATCTCCACCTGATGCTGGATGCTGTGGACAGGTCCAGGATCATTCTCCTTTTGGAAGATTTTTTCCTGACCAAGGAGACGAATACGGATCTTGTTGTCAAGATGGTGGAATTGGCGGAAAAACTCGACCTCGGATGTTTCAGACTCTTTCCCCTGCCTCCACCCAGCAAGAGGATTCCGGATATTCCCGGAGTAGGCGAAATCAGAAAAGGAGATGATTTCAGAGTGTCTACTCAAGCGGGAATCTGGAGCACTGAGCTTCTCAGATCGTTGGCCTGGCCGGGAATGACCGCCTGGCAATTTGAAGAGATAGCCAGTCTGGTGAGCGACATGATGCCGGAAAGGTACCTCGGGCTTTACGAACCTGCCATGGAATACTGCAACGGTCTCGTCCAAGGAAAATGGATGCCCGAAGGCCTGCAGGTATGCCGTGAAGCAGGAATAGAACCGGACTTGTCGGTGCGAGATTGTTTCTCTGCGAAGGAATTAGCGAACACCCAGCCTAACGGCGTGAAACCCTTTATCCGAAGCCTTTTGCCTGAGGAAATCGATCAGAAGCTCGTTCGGTGGGCGAGGCTGATCAAGGGAAGGCAGTATCTCGATCAAATGCTTGCAGAAGCGGGACTCCATTGGCCGGCCAACCCCTGACACCCTGGACCGAAGAAAAGAAGAAGATCCCTCTCGGAGAGGCGGCTTTCACTATTTCGATCGATACCGAGTTGGCCTGGGGTTCCTTCGATCGCGACGGACTGCGGAAATATGACAAAGAGTATGCCCTGGAACGTGAGATAATCCGGGATTTGCTTATTCTGTTTGAGAGATACCGCATTAAGGCAACTTGGGCCATTGTCGGCCACCTCTTTCTCCAACGATGCGCGAAGAACGGGCCGACCAGCCATAATCGCGTGCTTCAGCCGCAATATTCCTGGTACCCTCAAGGTTGGTTGAGCCACGATCCGTTTTCTGACGTTGACAAAGATCCCTTTTTCTATGCTCCGGACATTGTGGATGCCATTTTGGGGTCTTCCCAAGCGCACGAAATAGCATCTCATACATTCAGCCATGCTATTCTCGGAGATCCGGAGTGTTCCGGAGATGTGGCGCGATCTCAACTTACGGAGTGCCGAAGACTCGCGGAAGAAAAAGGAGTCCGTCTGCACTCTGTGGTGTTTCCGAGAAATTCCATAGGTCATCTGGACATCCTGTGCCAACTGGGTTTTACGTGTTTTCGGGGACCCGAAAAAAGCTGGTACAACATGACGGAAGCACCGAAATATGCTTCCAAATTGTTCCATTTCGCGGACAAGCTGCTTGCTGTGAGCCCGCCCGTGTACCCGGAGCTTGAATGTCTCCTCTGCGGTAACGAACGATCTGTAATAGTGGATGTTCCTGCTTCCATGTTCTTCACTCCGTATAAAGGACTTTGGCGGCTGGTGAGCATATCGGATCGCATACGGCAGGCCAAGAAAGGATTGGCATCGGCCATTCGAGAAAAGGCGTTGTTCCATCTCTGGTTCCATCCTGTAAACCTTGCTTCGTCGTCCCAACTGATGGACGCTTTGGAAGAGATCCTGTTTGAAGTGAGCAAGATGGTTGAAGCAGGCAATATGCACTCCATGACCATGGAAGAGATCGCCGCGCGAATTCTTTCCGGGGTGCCCTCAGATGCACGCTAGCTGAATTGGATGACTTGCATGAATCCCGAGAGTCCGCGGGTCATGATCCTTGCTTGTTGTGGAGCCCCACAATATGCATTGATCAATGCTATTGCACAGAGATTTCCCGTGTCTGGAGTTGTCCTGGAGCGTCGAGGCCCTGTGCTTGCCGGAATCTTCCTCAAGCGTCTGAAGAAGCTCGGCTTCTCGACGATTCTGAATCAGCTTCTCTTTAAGGTATTGGATTTTGTTGTGTTCAGGCCGGGTACGATTGCCCGATCGGAGGAAATTCTCGCTCAGGAGATTAAACTTCCCGATGACTTGCTCCCGGAATCTCGAGTACTGAAAACGAACGCAGTCAATTCTCCGGAAGTGCTTGATTTTATAAGCCAAACCAGATCGGACGCAGTAGTGGTGTCCGGGGTGTCGGTTATTGGTTCGCCTCTCCTTGAGGCATTCGGCCGGATTCCCGTGATGAATATTCATTGCGGAATCACGCCTCGGTATCGCGGCAATCACGGCGCATTCTGGGCAGTGGCAAATAATGACTGGGAAAATGTGGGTACAACCGTGCATCTCATTGACAGGGGACTGGATACAGGGGCCATTCTCGCTCAGTCGACCATTGAACCGGAATCTTCGGATACTCCCCGGACTCTTGCCTTGAAGCAGCATGCAGTTGGAATCCACATGGCAGTCGATTTGCTCTCACGGATCGGCTCGTCTGTCCCGGACCCCATTGAGAGACCCGATCTTGACAGCAGATTCTACTCCTCTCCAACATTCACCGCGTATCTGGCTTTTCGCAGAAATTTGAAGAATCGCACAGAGATACCGACGAATTGACCTCATGAGACCTCGACTTCTTCATGTGTGCACGGTTCCCATCACTCTAAAACTCTTTATGAGAGGCCAGATCGATTACGTCAAATCGCGCGGATTCACCGTGATGGCTGCTGCTTCTCCGGGAGCTGAGCTGGAGGATGTTGCCCAAAGAGACGAGATAGACGTATTTCCCATTCCATTTCAGCGTGAGCCGTCTCCGCTGAAGGATCTCGTATCCCTTGCTCTACTAATGCGTCTCTTTATGCGCTTGAAGCCTCACATTGTGCATTCTTCGACCAGCAAAGCAGGACCTCTTGCGATGATCGCCGCATGGCTGGTACGGGTACCCATCCGAATTTACACGCTCCGTGGAGTCATGATCGATCGCAGGACCGGGCTCATGCGGAACATTCTGAAGTTGTTGGAATGGCTTGCATGCCGATGTGCCGGGCAGGTCATTTCGGTCAGCCCATCCGTTTCAGAAGTGATGATTGCCGAAAAACTCTGCCGCCCGGGGAAAATAAAAGTGCTTGCAAACGGGAGCAGCAACGGAGTCGATGCCGAACACCGCTTCAATCCCGCACTGATGGACCGCACGCGTGCACGTGAGATCAGAGACAAACTCCACATTTCAGACGAAGTGCGAGTGGTCGGATTTATCGGACGCCTTGTCTCGGGAAAAGGTATTGCCGACCTGGCAAGCGCATGGCTTTCGATAAGAGAGCAGTGTAATGAAGCTGTCCTCCTGCTCGTCGGTTCTGAGGAAAAACAGGCTCCTGTCGATTTCGAGACAATGAAACTCTTCAGAAACGATCCACGGGTCCGGATGCCGGGTTTCGTCAAGAATGAAGATCTTCCTTTGTACTATGACATGATCGATGTCGTAATATTCCCCACGGAATCTGAAGGATTCCCGAATGTGCCCCTTGAAGCCGCAGCCATGGAGATTCCGGTGGTCGCGACGAAAGTCACCGGGTGTGTAGACGCGGTGGTGAACGGATCGACCGGCATTCTTGTAGAACCCGGAAATATCAACGAAATGGCTGAAGCAGTAATCACCTATCTGCGAGATCCTGCTTTGTGTGTCCGACACGGACACAGTGCGAGGGAACGGGTCTTGAAAGATTTCCGACCCCAATTCGTCTGGAATGCTGTATTTGAAGAATACGTTCATCTCTTAAAACAGTCCGGTATTCTGACAGAGGAGCTTCGGCCCGGCTATGAACCGGCATCAACCGCAAACGAACCTTAACCGTGAGGCTCTGAATCACCCGCGTGTGGGGCCGGTCCTGAATGTCATGTCAGTAGACCTGGAATGCTGGGAGCAACTCGTTTACAGGAGGCTGACCGGCCGGACCATTCAGTGCTCCGAAAATGTTATAGAAGCGACGAATCGTCTGCTGGAGATCTTCGAGGCCAAGGGCATCAAAGCGACATTCTTCGTACTGGGAAACATTGCAGAAGCGTTTCCCGAGCTGGTAAAGAGCATTCACGGCCTCGGTCACGAAATAGCGACTCACGGGTACAGCCATACTGTGCTCGACCGTATGGCACCTCCGCAATTTCGCGAGGAAATCCGGAAATCGGTTAGTTTGCTGGAATCCATTACCCGCGAAAAAGTTATAGGCTTCAGAGCACCGGAATTCAGCCTCAGTCAGTCAATGTCCTGGGCGATTGAATCGCTTGCGGCCGAAGGCATTCGGTACGACAGCAGTATCCTTCCGACTGGAAACGCATATCCGCCAGCCTCCGAGAGAACAATCCCGAAGCTCAGTGCAGGCAAATCCATCATAGAAATCCCACCTTCGACGGTCTCGTTCCTCACCCATAGAATTCTCACGGGTGGGAGCTACTTCAGACTCATGCCGTACCCGCTTATGCGAAGACTGCTGAGAACCATAAACAACAAAGGCTTTCCTTTCGTATTCTATTGCCATCCGTACGAATTTAGCCCTTCAGCGCTTCGCGTCCCCGACAATGGTGGCTCAGGGATGAAGGTTTTCAAGACTGAATGCAAATACAACCTGCTGCTTCGGCGAGTTCCCCGGAAATTCACGGCATTGCTCACGGAATTCAAGTTCGCTTCTTTCAAAGAGGTGCTGGCGCATGAACTCTCCGTCTGAGGGAGCGAAAGTCTATTTTGACTCCGTTCCTGACCAATGGGATGCATTGTATTCCCACGAAAATCGTCTCCGCTATGCATTCAACCGGATTATGCGAAAGGGACTATTCCAGAGGTACGAGCTCACCTTCGAGAAATGCGGACATATTCCCGGATCGACCGTTCTGGAAATGGGTTGCGGAACCGGGCGGTACAGTATCGAATTTGCCAAGCGTGGCGCCGCTCGAGTCGTCGGAGTTGATTTCGCTCCTTCGATGATAGAGTTTTCCCGGGTCATGGCGAAAAATATGGGAGTAGAGAATGTTTGTTCGTTCAGGCAAGGGGATGTGCGAACATTAGCTTTTCACGAACCGTTCGACATAGTTCTTGCCATAGGATTATTCGATTACATTGCGGATGCGGAGTCGGTTATCAACATTGCAGCACGTCTGACTTCTCGAGTATTCATCTGCACTTTTCCGACGTACAGCGCATTTCGAGGGTTTCATCGAAAGATCCGTTACAATTGGATCCGAAGATGCCCCATTTACTATTACACCTCCCATCAGATTCAGCGAATGGTTCGCCCATATTTCCATACTGCGGATATAATCCCGATGAGCGGCGGGTTATTCGTTTCCGCTCACAAGAATTGACCGGGCTTCTTTCAATGCGTTCGGCCGTAAAACGACTTCTCGATATCTTCTTATCGGCTGCCGGGCTTGTCGTCGCTTCTCCGATCATACTTGTGACTGGGCTGGTTGTGAGATTCAGCTTGGGATCTCCCGTGCTTTTCAGGCAGAAGAGACCGGGGCTGCGCGCCAAACCCTTTACCCTCCTGAAGTTCAGAACCATGACCGACGCGCGAGACCGGGGAGGGCGTCTTCTTCCCGATTCCCAGCGTCTTACCGGGATAGGCAGTACAATCAGGCGATTCAGCCTCGACGAACTGCCTCAACTGTGGAACGTGCTGAAAGGCGATTTGAGCATTGTGGGGCCGAGACCGCTGCTCATGCAGTATCTCGATAGATACACTCCCGAACAGATGAGACGGCATGAAGTCAAACCGGGCATCACCGGATGGGCTCAGGTAAACGGCCGCAATGCACTCTCATGGGAGGAGAAGTTCCGGCTGGATGTCTGGTACGTGGACCACTGGTCCCTTTGGCTCGATTTCCGGATTCTTGCAAGGACTTTGCTGATGGTAATCTCGGGAAAAGGGCTTACGCAGGAAGGGCATGCAACCATGGAGGAATTCATGGGTACATGCTGCGACTCGCATCAACTATCAGAGTATCATGGCGAAAATCGCGAAATTCGCGGTTGATCCGGCCGGTTTGCCTAAAACGGATCTGCATTAAAAAAGATAAGATCTGGGAACCTTTTTACAGAAAAGGTTTCCGGATGTTACTTTCGGACAAAAAGAACATGTGCGGAATTGTAGGCGGGTGGGTTCCCGGAGGACTCGATCCCCGGTGTATCGAAGCGTCTCTCGATACGATACGGCATCGCGGCCCGGACGAGAGCGGCTCGTTTGTCGGGGAAAACGTGTTTTTGGGGAACCGCCGTTTGTCGATCATCGACCTGGAGAGCGGGAAGCAACCGGTCTTCAATGAAGACGGCTCTATCGTTGTGGTGTTCAATGGAGAGATCTATAACTACCTCGAACTAACGGAATCTCTGCTGGCTGGCGGCCACATCTTCCGAACTCGAACCGATACGGAAGTCCTGGTCCACCTTTATGAGCAACAGGGTACGGAGATGTGCAGAAAGCTGCGGGGCATGTTCGCCTTTGCGCTGTGGGATTCCCTAAACCGACAACTCTTTGTTGCCCGGGATCGCTTCGGAAAGAAACCTTTATACTACAGCATCACAAAAGATCGGTTGTTGTTCGCATCAGAATTGAAGGCCTTAAGGGTGCTCGCTCATCAGGTTGGATCGACCTGGTCTGTACGGGACCAAGGCATTTTCGATTATTTGTCTCTCGGGTGCATTCCTCAGCCGTCCACGATTTTTGACAACGTGTATGCCCTTGAGCCGGGCTCCTGGATGACATTTGACGGGCGAGAAAGCCTGAGACGGAAATACTGGACACTTTCATACTCGCCCAAGACCCGTGAACCGTATCACTACCTTTTGGACCGCTGCCGGAATCTCATGAGCGAAGCCGTGAAATTGCGCCTTCGGAGCGATGTGCCCCTTGGAGTATTTCTGTCCGGTGGAATGGATTCGTCAATCGTGGCTTATGAAGCGGCCCGTGCTCTTGGAGCATCTTTGCGAACGTTTACGGTTCGCATGCCCGGCAGCTCTCTCGATGAATCGTCTGTGGCGCGTCGGACTTCGGAGTATCTTGGCGTGCAGAATACGCTGCTCGATCTCGATGTAGATCCTCTTCGAGATGTTCAGGATGTTGTGCGCGTGTACGATCAGCCCTTTGCGGACCCCAGTGCGATTCCATCATTGAGGATCTCAAAACTCGCTTCCGAGCATGTCAAAGTAGTTCTTAACGGTGATGGAGGCGATGAGCTTTTTGCCGGATATCGCCGATACCTGGCACTTCGCTATGGGGCAGCGTTTTCGCTGATGCCCGGATCTCTCCTGAGAACGTTTGGACGATTAACACAGATGTTCCCCGGAAATCGACGATCTCTTGCCGGCTTTGCGGCCAGGACGATTCGAGGCTGGGCCTGCACCGGTGGTTCCCGATATCTGGTCTGGACACTGGATATGCTCGCAGGAGAGCAAAAGGACAGCGTGTGGTTGAAATCCAAAAATCGATGGACGGAAGAATTGTTGAACCAGGTCAACTGTGAGAATTGCGCATCCCTTGACGATGTGATGTCCATGGATGTTCGTGTTTTACTGGCAAGCGACTTGCTCGTGAAAATGGATATGGCTGCGATGGCCTCTTCTCTTGAGGCCCGTTCACCGCTTCTTGACCACGAATTGGCAGAGTTCGCCGCCACACTTCCCGATGCCTACAAAATCAGATTCGGCCGTACCAAAGCGATCCTGAGAAATGCGTACGCAGGATTGCTACCGGAGGAGGTCATTCGCGGAAGCAAGCGAGGTTTCGAGCCGCCCCTATCCGGATGGCTGAAGCATGAATTGCGACCCCTCCTTGTTGATACTATCGGAACCCCCAGCGCCATAGTGCGATCGTATGTGGACGATACATTCATAGACTCACTTCTGGCAGATCCGGATCGGTCCGGGATTAATGGGACAGTTCTACTATATGCTTTACTCGTTCTGGAACTGTGGTTATCACATTGGTCTTCAGCGGGATTCCCGCATAGGCCGCATGATCGTATAATCCGAGGCGACGAGCAAAGAGGAAACAGACGGAGCGGAATTTGATGGATGACAATCAGAGTGGATCCGGCATCTTAAGATCCCTATTTATCGCGTATCCGGGACGAAGCGCAGTCGCAACGATTTGCCTCACGTTTGCGGCTCTGGCTGAAGGTGTGGGGATAGCATCCGTTCTACCGTTGATCTCTCTCGCTGTCGGAAAAGGTCCGTCGTTGACCGGAGACTTAGGGCGCTACGTTCAGGAGGCTTTCTCTTACGTGAACCTCCAGCCCACTCTGGGGAGCCTGTTGATCGTAATGGTCGTCACTATGACTGCAAAAGCGATCCTCGTTCTTATTGCGCTCAAACAGGTAGGCTATACGGTCGCACATGTGGAAGCGGACTTGAGGCTCTCGCTTATTCGGGCATTAATGCAGGCACGCTGGGAGTATTTTTCCTCGCTTCGGGATGGAGCGGTAACGAATGCTATCATCACTGAGGCGGAAAGGGCTGCATACGGATATCGTCGTATGTTGTTCGTTATAGGTTACAGCATTCAGCTTCTGGTGTACGTAATCATCTGCTTCATGATTTCCTGGCAGTTGAGTGTCTCCGTCGCCATATGTGGCGTACTGGGAGCTTTTGTGTTCAGTTTCTTCCTTGGCATGACCCGGGATGCAGGGAGAAAACAGACGCGTCTGCTCAGTTCGCTTTCGTCGAGGCTCGTTGAGGGGCTGCAATGTCTCAAGCCCTTGAAAGCAATGGCATGCGAACACCTCCTGAGGCCTTTGCTCGAATCTGAGATCGGTCAACTCAAACAGGCCCGAGAGAAAGAAATCCTCAGCACCGAAGGACGTTTTGCGCTCAATGAACCGCTGATTGCGGTGCTCCTGGCCGGGGCAGTGTACGTGGGGGTCGTCTACTGGAATGCCGATGCCGAAGGAATGGTGGTCCTCGGTCTCATTTTTTGGCGAGGTCTCGGGAGAATAGACGGGATTCAGGCACAAATCCAGGAGCTCGTACGCGTGGAAAGCGCCATGAAATCTCTGAGATCGGGTATCGACGCTGCAAACCGATATAGCGAGTCCAATCTTGGTAAGACGACCCCCTCCCTGGAGCGGGAACTCCGTTTGGAAAACCTGAGCTTTTCCTATGCGGAAAAAGCCGTAATTCAGAACCTTTCCCTGAGTATTCCGGCATACTCGTTTGTCGCTCTTATGGGGCCGTCAGGAACGGGAAAAACCACTGTGGCAGACCTGATTACCGGAATGTTGCCACCTTCTTCCGGAAGAATTCTCACAGACGGAGTGTCTCTTTCCGAGGTGGATATGCGAGCCTGGAGATCGTTGATCGGATATGTGCCCCAGGAATCGATTCTTTTTCATGATACGATTCATATGAATGTTACTCTCGGAAATCCCGAGATTTCCGAGTCCGGCGTTACAGCCGCTCTCAAGTCTGCAGGCGCATGGGATTTTGTTTGCGAATTGCCTGATGGGACCAAAACTCCGGTAGGTGAGCGAGGAATGAAGCTTTCCGGCGGTCAGCGCCAGAGAATCGCCATTGCACGAGCCATTGTGAGAAATCCAAGGCTGCTCATTCTCGATGAAGTAACGTCCGCATTGGATCCGGTTACTGAAAAAGACATCTGTCTCACTCTTCAGCAACTCAAAGAAAGAATGACGATATTTGCAATTTCGCATCAGGAAGCTGTCGTGCATTTTGCCGATCAGGTACATACATTGGAACGCTCTTTCACTCGAGAGCATTATCAACCACCCGATCTGTCGAAGATTGCAGGCTAATGGAACCACGCTTGACTTCCATTTTGGCTGTTCCGGTTGCATTCGATCTGTGCTATCATACGACAGCCTAAAACCACTCTGAATTGTGAGAGAACTGGCACAACGACGGCTTCCGGTCACATGGAACCTCCGGACGACGAAAACATGAATGACGAGACTACTGCAACCATCGAAAAACAGGACGAAGCAATAGATTTGCATCAGGTTCTCGAGGATCTGCGGGGTGGTCTGCGTACCAAGGGGTTCCTGTACAAATACGGGCTGACGCTCCATCAGTTTGAGGAATTGCTGAAGATGCTCATCCGAAAAGGAATGTTCAGCAAGGAAGAATTCAAGCAGTGGAAATCTCACAAACCCGCAGTTGCTGAACTACCGCGTCCGGAGATTCATCAGACCGAACCGCGTCCGCTCGTGCAGCCGGTAGGCAAACCGATAAATGTTGCCACCTTTGTCATCACAGACCCGGAGAAGAATAATTCATGGGCTCTGCAGCTATTCTCGATCAAAAGAGAAGAAATGAGGGGGGCCAAATTCAAGGTGGCATTGCACGGCAAGAAATATGCGTTCGAGGTCCACAGACTTCTGTTCAGAGGATCTGTGGAAATGCTGCCGGATCCGACTCAGAAGCAAGGAGCGGAGAAGACCAAAAGGGAAGAAGCAATTGAATTCATTGCCAACCATGGCTGGTCCGCGTATCTCGAACGAAGGGCGCTTGCTGCAAATCTGGGCACGTCAATCAGCCACGGTACCGGCAGGCTGGCATTGCTCCACTGTAAGAATGATACCTTTCTTGCCGCACTCCATACTCCGACACCTGCCATAAATCTGTACGTAGGAAATTCTGTGGACAAAATAATGCAACGCCTGTCAAAATCCATAAAGATTTCCGGTATCAATATCTAATCTCGCTGATAAATGATGGTTCTGATCACTCCACGTACACTGTGGGGTCCGGTACCCCTGCCTCCGCAAACCCTTTCTTTCTCAACAAACAACTATCGCAATGGCCGCAAGCCATGCCTTCCGGGTCGGGATCGTAACAGGAGTGTGTCGCCGAATAGTCCACACCCAGTTCTATCCCTTTCTTGATAATTTCTCCTTTGGAAAGCCGTATGAGCGGCGTATGAATGCGGAACCGCATAAACCCTTCCACTGCCATCTTGGTCCCCAGATTGGCCATTGTCTCGAACGCAGCAATGTACTCTGGGCGGCAGTCCGGATATCCACTGTAATCGAGAGCATTCACTCCGATGAAAATGTTTTCGGCTTCGAGCACTTCGGCCCAGGCAAGGGCAAACGACAGAAATATGGTGTTCCGCGCGGGAACATAGGTCAGGGGAATGCCTTGGGGCATGTGGCTGATATCCGCGCTTTTTGGAACCTGCAGGTCTGAGGTCAGCGCAGATCCGCCTATTTTGCCTAAAGGGATTTGCAGAATCAGGTGATGCGTAATCCCCATGATTGCAGCCACTCGCTTTGCCGCACGCATTTCGATTTCGTGCCTCTGGTCGTAGAAGAAACTCAGCGCATATGTGAGATAACCCTGCGCCCGAGCAATCGCCAGACATGTTGTGGAATCGAGTCCTCCGGACAGCAATACAACTGCTTTTTCTTCCGGTCGCTTTTGCATTAAAATACCTATTCGCTTTTATGAAGCCAATTTTGGCCGGCACGGAGGCACGGCCACCACCGGCTGACAGCCAATGAAAGGCCGACAATTTTCTACCGGTGATGTGAAATTAATACCACATTCTTGAGTCCTGGAGGGACAGTCCATTCATAGTAGGAGAGGCCCGCTCAAACTCGAGCGGTAATCGATCCTCCTCAGGTGAATCCCGCACCCGCAGTGCATGCATAACAGTGGTCCGATACGGCAATGGATGAGCCCGGGGGAGGGGGGGCGGCAAGTTCGGAAACATGGATTCTGCTATTTCCTGCAGGTATTCCTCTTGCCAGGTTGAAATCACAATCGTACACGTATCCGTCCCATGCAACCGAGATCAGGCTCCGACACATCAACCCCGATACGGTGCATGGGTTGAAAGCGGACACGAGTTTACGCAGATAACTGTCCAGATTGCCGGAACTCACGAGCCACTCCCGAAATCTTCCCAATGGGGCGTTCGCAAAGACAAACAGGTTGTTGAACACAATTCCCCATTTCTGGAGCAGATCTCTTCGAATCTTCTTTTCCTGTTGAGCTTCCGGAGGAGGCAAGAAAGCGCCGGTAGGATTGCACACCAGGTTGAGTTCCAGGCCCGATCTCGGCTGTCCATATCCGATTCTGTTCAGTCCCTGAAGCATCCGGATGGATCTTTCAAAAGTGCCGGGACCGCGCTGAGATTCAGATTGGCTTCGATTTGAGGATGGAACCGAAGCTACGACGACGACTCCGCAACGTTTGAACGAGTCGATCAATAATGACGATCTTTCGCTGCAATCATGCAGCGCAGTGAGATTACAGCGCACCATGAGACGGTCCACCAGGGGGGCAAGTCTGAGGATGAACTCAGGAAGGTGTGCATTTAATTCCGGAGCTCCTCCCGTAATATCGGCTACCTGAAAAGAATACCTTTGTGCAAACGCGACGATCTCGTCCACGGTCGTCGAATTCATAATTTCAGTTCTCGTGGGACCCGCGTCGAGATGGCAATGTCTACATTCCTGATTGCACAAATATCCAATGTTGACCTGGAGCGTACTCAATTCGGCACGCCTCAGCTCAAGATCGTGATGCGCAAGCGTAGTAGAAAAATGAGGTAAGTCGGACATCGAGAACCATCCTACAGAGATAGTTTCGATGCGACCTTCCGCATCTGTAGCCCGTGTATCAGAGTAGCTCCGCCTCGTATTGCCGCAGCAACGTGTACTGCTTCCGTCATTTCGCCGATATGCGAACCCTTTTCCAGACATGCTTGCGTGTACGCGTCTATGCAGTACGGACACTGAACAGCATGGGCCACGGCAAGTGCAATAAGAGCCTTTTCTCTTTCGGAAAGCTCACCTTCGGCGAACACCGACTGATAGTAATCAAAGAATTTTCGAGACAGTTCGGGTGCTTCTTCTCCAATTTCTCCAAATCTCGGAAGATCTCCTGCATCGTAGTACGACATCTTGTTCTCCCCATTAAGAATTTTGGCAACTGTCATCCCAAGTTCCTGCTAACCGAACTTGAATGTCTTCTAAGCTATATCATTTTGAGACAATGATCGAATATTTGGTTCGGTTAGAATTTGGTAACACTATTCTCGGTTCTGCTTGACTGATTCTTGAACGATGGGATGTCTGGGACATCGCGAGAACCTGTTTCGGGGCGATTCACTTGGCGTTCTTTATTGCTTCTTGAAATGATTTTGCTGCCTTAAAATGTGGCGTTTTGCTGACAGGTGTTTCGATTTCGGTTTTTGTCTGCGGTTTAGTGTCAATGCGGGCCGGTTTCTTGACGACTGTGAATGTCCCCAGTGCGGGAATAGTTATCTCCCCCTTTTCTTTGAGGCCCTCCAAAATAGCTTCGATCAGCGACTTCAGAACCTCATTTACTGCTTCTGGTGAAACCTTTGTTCTGATAGCAATTTGAGAGAGTAATTCAGCTTTTGTGAATCTACCGGCGCGAGCCTTCTGTCCCCCCTTATTCTTGAATTCCAGATTACCTCTTTTTTTGAGACCATGGAGAGCTCTTTTCACTTGAGCCATTGCTTGGGCCCAGTCGCCCTCGTAATCGGATTCCTCCAGATCTTCAATAATCGCCGGCGTCAGACCGGAGAGCCTTGCAAGTTTTTCCCTGGTCAGTCGGAGTTCAACACGAGCATCATAAATCTGTCGGGCTTCCTCCGCCTTTGACCTCATATCTCGAGCAATCTCCGCCAATTCAGGCTCATCCCTTAAATAACGATCGTACGACCATTGGTATGCATCAGTGACGATCTTTTTGCTACTCATGATCTATCTCCCTGTAACTGTGCTCATCAGGGGCTTTCTCGTACGTCTTCTTCATCATTACAGCTATCGGAGGAACCTTGTCAGTCTGTTTGGTTATTCCATGAGTAATTACAGCCCTCTTTTTCAGATGAAAAAAATATAACATGCGATACCGGATTTTCTGAATCCGTGGCCGTAATTCGTAAACGCCATCTCTCAGATAATCTGCTATGGGTCGGCGCAAGTCGCGTCCGTTATCCCGCAGCAGTCCAATCCATTCAATGCACTTGGCCCTATGCTTCGGTTGACGACTGAGGGACTCCAACCAGTCTTTCATAGGAACATCATTATTATCATTTTGATAATATACGACTTCTATGGATGGCATTCGTTCCTTCTCCGTGAATTGTTATCAATGAATCCACGGGAAAGGTCAAGGACAACCGAACGCAATCCCTCCGGTTTTTGATCTATGGCGTTTCTCAAAAGTTTTGAAGTCATCATATACAGATACTAAAGCGCATCAGTAGCGCTCGGCGTCGCTGCCAGGCACATCTCATACCGATTCGCTTTTGTTTTTATAATCTGGGAGGCTGAGGTATCCTTCGCTCCGGACGACGCAAGGCCGTCTAATCACTCCACTCAGAACACCTCAGCACTTCGCCATCTTATATGCATAATTGCGAAATGGTATCAGCCGTCATCAATTTCCATCGGTCCAGCATTTTGAGCACGTCAGTGTCGGTGACTTCAACACAACAGGGGGGAACAGAATCCGAGTCAATCGCGCAGTGCGCGGCCTGAAGCACAGTTCTGCAGCATATTTCCTCTATATTACCGGGTGTCAATCCGTTGGTGTTAGCTGCTATTTCCTGAAGATTCCCCTTGAAGCTCACATTCCCGGAGTGCAAATAAAGTCTGAATACTTCCGCCCGTTCCTCTTCGGTTGGCAGAGAGAGCGGGAGTTCATACCCGAAGCGCCCGGTGGCTTTCAGTGCCGGAGGCAATGCGTTAGCAGACGTAGCCACACCCACCACGAGCACAGGTTTTTCACCGGAAACCGAGTTCATCTCCGTGACGAGCTGATGCACTATTCTGTCGATCGCTTTGGAATCCGACCAGCCCGACACGGCCATTGCTTCTATTCCATCCAATATGAGCACCGTCGGCGCCATTTGACGAGCCTGCCGAAACAGTTCCCGGATATTTCGCTCACTCTCGCCCATGTACTTGGACAGCAGCTCAGGTCCCCGAATCTCGATTACGTTGAAACCGCTCTCTTTTCCAAGCGATCTGGCCATCAGTGTTTTTCCGATTCCGGACGGACCCGTGATGAGGAGACCTTCCGGGCGGTTCACTCCAAGGGCGAAAAGGGTCTCGCTATTGCGGAGCGGCCAGAGAACAATGTCCTTGAGAAACTCTTTTTCCTTCGCGTATCCGGCGATTCGATCCCAGCCGCAGTCTCTCAAATCGATCTCAAAGCTTCGTCCTGCAGATGGACGCATCTCCTTGAGCGCACTTTCGAAGTCTTTGGTCTCAACAGCAATGGCCTCGAGAAAATCTTCGGAAAGCTCCTGTTCCGTGTGTTCCAAGCCCGGAAGTATTCTTCGAAGCGCTTTGAATCCGGCTTCCTGGCAGAGCGCCTTTATGTCGGCTCCCACGAAACCGTGGCTCCGCTGTGCAATATCGTCGAGGTCCACAGTCCCTAGAGGCATGTCTCGAGTGTGGATTTCGAGTATCTTCTTACGGCCTGCTTTATCCGGAACCCCGATCAGTATCTCACGGTCGAATCTGCCGGGTCGCCTAAGTGCGTTGTCCAGCACGTTGGGCAGATTGGTGGCCGCAAGCACGATCACATGTCCGCGATCTTCCATCCCGTCCATGAGTGCCAGCAACTGAGCCGTGACCCTCTTTTCCACGTCTCCTTCGGAAGTGTCACGCCTCGGTGCCAGGGCATCGATCTCATCGATGAAAATGATGGCAGGGGCATGTTGATACGCTTCTTCAAACGCGGCCCTTAATTTGGCTTCACTCTCGCCGTAGTACTTGTCCATGATCTCTGTGCCGCTGATGGCCTTGAAGTAGCATCCCGTTTCTCCGGCAACGGCCCTCGCTATCAACGTTTTTCCCGTCCCTGACGGTCCGTGGAGAAGCACGCCTCGAGGAGGGTCTATTCCCAGCCGATAGAAGATTTCCGGATGTTTCAGCGGCAGTTGAACTACTTCTTTCACCTTGCTAACTGCTTCGTCTAATCCTCCAACATCTTGAAAAGATGTGTCGTTTCGAGCAAGGTATTCGTTCCCGTTCTCGTCCACCAGACGAATAAGCGTCTTTTTACTGAGCCTGGACATCTGATCCGGGTTGCTCTCTACGATACGAAATTGGAGTTCCCGTCCGCGCCGATCCTTGAGAGTCAGATAGTCTCTACCCGTTATCACTGCTCCATCCGCCCGATCCAGCATGGCCCGAAGCCCGAGCCGTGTAACATTGCTGCCCGGGGGAACCTGTAAAGTGATGCACTGGGCTTCTTCGCAGGCAGTTTTTCTGATTCTTATCTGACCGAACAGTTGGACACCCGTTTTTTCCATCGTGTGCTTATCGATAGATATCATGCGGGTATCAATCCAGGGATTGGGATGAGATTTGGCCTGTACCACGCATGTGGTCGGTCCCAGAAGTTCCACAGGGTCTCCGTCTTGGACCTCGAGATTTTCCATAAAGGCTTTTGAAATATAGACAGTCCCTACACCGGGATCTTCTTCCATTACTTTCGTGATAACAAAGGAATAGGTGGGAGAGTGATGGTGCTTGCAGTCGCAGTCTTCATGAGAATGCCATTCACCTGGAAGATGGTCTTTGCAGTGACAATCCATCGAGAATACTCCTGAAAAGAATAGGACAACCGGCAAGCGGCCACAAAAACCGGCCCATCGGCAAGCAGCCCGACCGATGGGCACACCAATTCGGAATGTGTCTAATCAAGAGAGACTAGCTTGAAGCGGCATCCTTTTTCAGCCAAGCTTTTAGTTCTTCAGTAAGGCCGCATGCGGCATTCTTGCAGGCATAGAAACGAACGGAATCGTCGATGAGTTCCTGAGGCGCTTCCACTTCGGAGATAATCTCGTAATCATGGTGGCTTTGTCGGACGAGCATTAGCCGAGCGGGTTTCTTTATTGCATTGATCTTGAAGTAGACGCTTTCCTCATTACAAGATTTTGCATGGTTCAAACCGCGGGACCAGTTTGTTCCCCACTCCAGGTACCTTGTCACCGCGTCAAAAGGATGCAGGTCCCAATCGATAAGGCGTGCCACATCTTTATCTTTCAACAACTCTCCGATGCTTTTCACCGTAATCTCCTCGTGCTTACAGATATTGCTCAAAGGAATCGAGTGTCATGATTCATTTTACATTGATGCACACGATCACGGAAAGTTGCAGAATTTGCCTCAGTGTTACGATTAAATCTTTCTTCAACGCAAACTGCTGCTCCAGTTCGAGGAGATGACACCTTAAGACTGGTAATTTTCAAAGTGTTATGCTACAATTTTAATGCAATACTTCGATATCATTGTGGGCCGAATAATGGAGGTCTTTTCTTATGAGTGGAAAATGCAAAATGTTAGGTTTGGTCATGCTGCTCGGCTTAGGAGTAACCGTGCACGCGTGGGCTGTCGGATATGAGCGTCTTGAAGTCGATGCAACGAAAACGCGTACAAATGTTGTTTCCAGCAATGGCCCTGCCGCATCGATTGCCGAAAAGTGTCCCGCATTGTTGGACGAAGTTGCCGGAGTGATAACGGATTTGCTTAGCCAATTCGGCATCATCAATAAGAAAGCGCCCTGATGACGCACGTGGACCTTTTTCGAAAGAATCCGGTCCTGTGTACGTAATGAGCCCATTTTATTGCAGGGGATTATTATGAAAAGGACACTTGTCCTTCCGTTATCATTGCTGACGAGTGTCGTATTCCTCTTATCCGGGGGGGCGGCACTTGGTGATCCGAATAGCTATCAAAAAGGGCTGCAAGCTCTTAAAGCCGGTGATAATCACGCTGCCATACGAAACATCACCAAGGCACTTGAATTCGATCCGGGGAATTACAGATATTATAACGATCGTGGAGTCGCCTACAAGAAGAGCGGAGAACTGGAGAAAGCTCTGGCAGACTACACGCGCGCTCTGGATATTCGCCCCGATTATACAAACGCCCTGAACAATCGCGGGGTAGTCTTTCTTCAAAAAAACGATTTTGAAAGAGCAATCCAGGATTTTATGGAAGCCCTGAAATACGGCGGACTGGAGTCAACCGTACATACGAATCTGGGTCTCGCATATGCTCAAAAAGCGGATTATCAACACAGCGTCAAAGAATTCGAAAAAGCTATTGCGAACCGACCGACAGACCCGCGGGCATTTCTGTTTATGGCTGAGTCCTTGGAGGCTCTGGGAGAGAAGGCCCAATCTCTCAAACTGTATCGCAAGGCACGCACAGCGGCGAGCGATCCATCCGCAGCAGCAGAAATAGAGAGAAAGATTGCATTGCTGGAAAAAACTGCACTGCCGGGATCGGGCAACATTTCCTTTTCTCCAACCCGCGAACCAAGGACGGATTCTGGGAATACGGCCGCCGAACAGACAAAGATCCAGCCCAAAAGGGGAATTCAGCTCGCCAGACCGTTGCCCGAGGCGCTGCCGGAGCCGAAGCCTGTTTATAAAGAAAAACCGCCGACCAATACCTCCTCTGCCTCTCAGAAGACATCGGAACCACCCATCGAGAGTCTTCAAGAACTGGAGCGCAAGAGCCGCGCGAGAGCCTTGGAACGATTCTCTCCTGCATCCCGGGAGATCTATTTACAGGGTGTTCAGTTCGTAGAGCAATCCGATGTGCAGAAAGCGCTTATTCGGTTCGAGGATAGCTCGCAACTGGAGAAAAGAAGCAAGAATTCATACGCAGTGGGATGGAATGCGCTGGAACTGGGAAGAGTACATGCCAGACTCAACCAACATGCTCGCGCTGCGGCATATTTCGAGGACGCTCTAAGATCTTTCTTGTCCCAAAAGGCCGGTGATGAAGTAATTCTTACGCTTGTAGAGCTAGCAGCGAGTAAGAAGACGCTCGGTCAGAAGGAGAAAGCCTCATCTTTCTACTCTCGTGCCATAGATGAAGCTAATTCACGAGGCTACTCAACACTTGCTTCAGCACTTGAGGATGTCGCTGCCGGAAAACCACCCAAGAAAGCTCCGGAAAAAACAGCTTCAGAGAAACCGAAGCACCAGCCGGAAGAGAAGACGACCGTTGCCCAGGCAAAGACACCACCTCAGGAACCCGAGGTAAAACGGACTACCGAAACCAAGCCTTCGATTGTGATCGCCAAAATCACTGCCCCGGATGAAAAAAAGCAAATCCCGGAAGTGAAACCACCGGTAAAACCTAACCAGCCCCAGATTCCGGCCCAGAAGCAGGATTTCAGCAAGATTGAATCAGTAGGTAAAGGACCTGCAACAGAAACCGGTGGTGCACCCGGGAACGACCACTCCGGACAGCCGAAACGCATTACCTTGTCCATAAAGAACCCGCTTCAGCCAAAAGAGAAGCTCGCATCTGAAGATGCCCATCGAGCTCTCCAACCTGAAGGACGGAAGAAACTCGCTGCTAAATTGTCGGAGTCAAACATTGCAGCAGTCCCTGTAAAACCGGAAGTGCGGCCAAGTCATGCAGAAACGAAAGACATGGCGAAGAGTATCCAGCAAGACCTGTCGGAATTGAGAAAACTTCGACAGAAACAAGATGAGTCCCAGATGATAGTCGTGCTGGAGCGAATTGCTGAAAAGTTCACCAAGAACAAGGATTACGAAAAAGCATTGCACGGACTCTCTGCCTCGCTCGCTTTTCGAGAGAAGCTCGGAAGAACCAAGGGATTGGACGAGATCCTCTATAAAAGCGGGACGCTGAAAGAGCAGATGGGACAACTTTCTGCTGCACTCGAGGATTTGACCCGCGCGTCCGTTATCGATCCCGGTTCTAAAGTAGCTGATTCCGCTGCTCGGGCTGCTCGCTCTCTTGCTACAAAAATGAAGCTCGAAAACACCCTAATCGAGGCACTGAAGAATCTCTGGCGCTCGCGAATGGCGAACGATAACCAGACTGAAACCCAGGCACTCTATGCCATAGCCACTGGCTATGAAAAAGCCCGGCGTCTTCAGGACGCCCTTGATTATTACGATCGTTCCAGTGCTTCCGTGCTCGCAGACAAGGCGAGGGTATATGAAAAATCAGGCAAGAGCGAACTGGCCGAACAGGCATACTCGCACGCGATGGAAGCATTCCGGAAATTGGACTACACGCGATATCTCAACATGAAGCAAAATCCGAAAAAGGTTGAATCATTGTCGCGTCAATAGTGACTCTCATCGGGAATGTCATGTTCAACACCATAATGAGGGTACTCACAAATAGCTGGTTCGCAGGTTTCGTACTGGTGATTGCCGGAGCGAGTCTGTACCTGCTTCATGAACGAGGGAAAGTTACGGAAGCGATTGTGGGCAGTGTTCTCCTGGTAATCGCTGCATTACTTATATTTCTTGGTACACGAAGAAAATCATCCGACGATTTCCGGAAATAATCAGCATACGTCATCCTGCAGCACACCGTTTCAGTACAGTCCGTCTCACGTTTCTTTCATATCGCAGTTGAGATAATTCCTGACCTTTTGAACACATTGTGCTTTATAGCGATTGTCAAGAATAATGACCTCAATTCGCTACGGCTAATCCCATGAAAATCCCCCCAGCCCCCCTTTAGAAAAGGGGGGTAAAGACGGCATCTATATCCCCCCCTTTTCTAAAGGGGGGAAAGGGGGGATTTTTGATTCGGACAGAATTTTTGACAACTGCTATAAGTGAACCTAGGGGCCGGCGTCCCTACCGGACCGAACTGGTTGAATTACATTTGAAAAATGTGCCGGCACGGAGGCACTGCACCTACCAATTGCCGAGAAGAGCTTTTCGCAATTGGACACTGTTTTGTACACTTGCTATAAGCAACAAGCCTGTATTCGGACGAGTAGCTTCCGAATGAGTTCATGCCATTTCGCAATAATGCATATAAGCCTGGCGCAGGCTGAGGTGTTCTGAGCGGAGTGATTAGACGGCTTTGCGTCGTCCGGAGCGAAGGATACCTTCAGCCTCCCAGATTATGAGAAGAAAAGCGAATGGGTGTCAGGACCCCCGTTCACCGCCGGTTCGTTGAAAATCATACAGAGAACCTAACCCGAGAATTTGAGTGAGCGCATCCAATGCAGTTCTTGTTTCCTGTATCAACTGCGGATCGGCAAGGTCTTCCGGTTCGAGGCGATCTCTATAGTGAGCTCCGGCCCAACGAACCAGATCATGGTAGAGCGTGGAAGTGAGGACCACGTTTGGATGAACCGCTTGTCTCTCTGTCTCGCTGAGAACCACTCTCAAGCGCAAACAAGCGGGGCCGCCCCCGTTTTTCATGCTCTCCCGTATGTTGACATAGTGCACGCTTTTTATGGGATTGTTCGAGTCTTCAATAATGTTATCAATAACATCGGCGGTTTGCGGGGTCTCGGCAATTTCCGTAGGCGCAATGACGGTCATGTCATTGTTTGCCAGCGTGACAATCTGAATATTGAAGAGATACGTCTTCACAGCCAATTCAAGGGGAACCCGTCGATTGGCGACCTCAATGAAGATCGGCTCGGCATCGTACATTTTTACAAAAGTATCTCTCACAGCGGCAATGGACTTGAGTTGCTGTTCAAAGGCAAGCTCGTGGAAAAAGAACAGATTTTGATTGCCAACAGAGATAACGTCGTTGTGGAAGACTCCCGAATCTACTGCCAGCGAACTCTGTTTCAGGAAAATCGTTGCGTTTCGATCGAGACCGTGCAGGCGAGCGATCGCCCGGGAAGCTTCAAAACTCTGGCGCGCCGGAAAGAGTAAGGGACCGATGTCCCCGGTGTCGAAAGGCCTCTTGCCGAACACGAACAACTCCAGGCCCTTTTCTCCCACTGAAGAACAGAGTCTGACGTGATTCGCGGCTCCTTCGTCGCAGTAGTGGAGAGCGCAGGGCAGGGGCGGGTGGTGAACGAATTGTGTTTCATCAGGGAAAATCTTCCTGAGAACCCGCGCAGTAAAGCGCGGTTCGAGCGATCGATGAAACTGAGTGATGAGGTTAGCCGGTGTAAAGTGAACTTTGCCATCCTCAGTATCCGCGGATGGAGAAACGGTTGCAGCATTTGCGGCCCACATGGAAGACGAACTGTAAACTGCCGCGAGGAGAGCCTTTGAATCGCGTGCCACTGCCGAGATCGTATCCGAATCGTTCCCTTTGAACCCGAGTTTTCTCAGCATAGGGATGTCAGGTCGATCTTGCGGCGGAATAACAGCCTGAGGCACTCCAAGATCTGCCAGCAGTTTCATTTTCTCGAGACCCTGTAGCACCGCCGATCTTGGATCCGATACTGTCAATGCATGTTCCATAGATGCAGGATTGCCGTATGACAACCCGGCATAATTGTGGGTCGGTCCGACAAGCCCGTCAAAGTTCATTTCTCTTGTCATCGATCTCACCAATTTATCTATACTTGCTCAAGTGACTTAATCACCCCGCACCTTACATAAAGAAAATTTTCTATGTGAAGCATACGGTTTTTAGATATTCTTCATTCCAATCGTGTTATAACAAATAGCAATAAAACCAGCCCTAACAATCGGCTTTCTTCCGTATTTTCCATTATGTCCTAACATCGGATTGTTCCGGACAATCCTCTTGCAGTAAGAAGGAGTTTCGTATGGAAAGGATCTGGAATAAGTCGTACGCAAAGGGAGTGCCTCCATCTCTCGCCTATAATGACATACCTCTTCAACAGGCACTATCCATAACCGCAAAAAAGTATCCGGAGAATGTCGCGCTCATATTCGAAGGAACCCGGGTCACTTTTCGCGAATTAGATGAAATGGTATCGCGATTCGCCGGGGGACTCAAAGGTCTTGGTATACAACCCGGTGCAAAGGTATCGATTATATTGCCAAATCTGATCCAGACGGCGGTTGCGATTTACGGAACCTTAAGAGCTGGTGCAATTGCGGTCATGCATAACCCGCGTAATGATGACATGCTCATGGAGCATCAACTGAACGTTGCGAGCTCGGAAATCGTCGTGTGTCTGGATGTTCTGGTACCAAAGGTGGAAACAATACAAAGACGAACCTCCGTACGGACTATTATCTCATGCCACATCAGAGATTATCTACCTTTCCTGAAGAAGCAGCTCTTTCCTTTCGTAAGAAAGCAACTCCACCTTCGAACACGGGAAAAGGAAGGGCTCTTTGAGTTTTCGCATTTCATGGATTCCGCACAGCCCATGACGGGATCGCACATGCCGTCTATGGATGACACTGCTTTCATACTTTTCACCAGTGCAACTACCGGTAAATCCAAAGGGGTCGAACTCTCGCATAGCAACATGAGCCGCAATGTTCAGCAGCTCCGTGCCTGGTTTCCTGTCTTCAGGGATGGAAAAGAAGTCGTCGTGGGGTGCCTGCCGTTTTTTCATGTTTTCGGACTGACGTGCTCGCTTAATATTGGCATTTTCTACGCTTTTACCGACATTCTCATTCCACTGCCGGATCCAAAAAACATCCTTGAAGCTGTAAGCCAATATCAAGCCACTTTCATCCCGGCTCTTCCGATTTTATATACTGGTATGATCAACGATCCACATCTGTTAAGGTACAATCTTACGTCCCTCAAGGGGTGCTTTTCCGGTGGTGCTCCTCTTGCGCTCGAGATAATGAAAACGTTCGAAAGGCTTACCGGTGGGCAGATCTGTGAGGGCTACGGATTGACGGAATGCTCTCCCGTAAGTCACGTCAATCCATTCGGTGGCAAAACTAAGATCGGAACAATTGGACTTCCGTTGCCGGACACAGACATAAAGCTGGTGGATGTGGATGATTTCGGAACCGAGATAACTACCCCGGGGGAACGCGGGGAACTTTGTATTAAAGGTCCTCAGGTAATGAAAGGGTATGTCAACCTCGAGCAGGAGACTCGCACAACGCTGAGGGACGGCTGGTTACTTACGGGCGATATTGCTGTCATGGATACAGATGGATACTTCAGCATCGTGGACAGGAAGAAGGAAATGATCGTTTCCAGTGGGGAGAAAATCTTTCCCCGGGATATCGATGAAGTCCTCTTTGCTCACCCGAAGATCATGGAAGCATGCGCTTTGGGAGTTCCCGATAGGGACCTCGGTCAAATAGTGAAAGCTTATGTAGTTGTGAAGAAAGGCGAGACACTGACAGCCGCAGATGTTATTCGCCATTGCGAAAAACGCTTGCCTCCCGAAAATGTCCCGAAACTTGTGGAATTTCTGCAAGAGCTTCCCAGAAGCCAGGTCGGGAAAGTACTGAGGAAAGAATTGAAGCGGATGCACCTCGTGCAAAGTTCGCTCGGAACGGCAAAATCCGTTTCCAAACCTGTGTCGGCTTAATTGAACCATGTCCTCATTTATAGCAGACGACACAATTTCTGACCTTTTGAACACATTGTGCTTTAAATAAATCAGTAGGAGCCGGCGTCTCTGCCGGCCCGAACCGGTTGATTTGTATTTGAAAAATGTGCCGGCATGGAGGCACGGCACCTGCCAATTGCCGAGAAGTGCTTTTCGCAATTGGACAACACTGTTCTATACACTTGCTATAGAATGTGGACAAGAAGGATACCCATGTTTATTGTATGTTCAACTCCTCATGGATCGGAGAGGCGAAGATGTATATCCCGTTCATCAATGATGATAAATGCACGAATTGTCTGGCTTGTGCACGGATTTGTCCCAAGCTTGTCCTGAAGGATGAAGACTGTCGGGTCTGCGTTTTCGATCCATCCAAATGTACTGGTTGCGAATCCTGTTCAGCCGTTTGTCCGCAAAATGCCATCAAGATAGACGACGTTTAATATACCGTTTTCTGCGATTCTCTTCTTTTTACAGCCCCTAAAGCGGCTACGTACGGAATATCAAGTCTTTGGTAGTTAACACCGTTCCTTTTATAAGAAACGGTAGGGCCCGGCGTCTCTGCCGGACCGAACTGGTCGATTCATTATGAAAAGTGTGCCGGCACGAAGGCACGACACCACCGATTTTCGAAAAGCGCTTTTCGCAATCGGACAAAAGTTCTGATATTAGCTAAAACAGCAATTTGCTTTCAAAGCTAGACAAAAATCCCCCCTTTATTAAAGGGGGGAATGGGGGGATTTTGAATGCAAACTTGTTCAATAGAGAAGGTTCGCCATCTCGATCGGGCTAATGTATTCCCCTTTGTTCACAATAATTGACAAAATCCATCACTCTCTTGTCCTTGGTATCCGCGTCCCAGTACATGTAGAAGGGAAGTAGAATTGGATAGGTTTTGTTCTTCAGCGTTTCTTCGGATGGAATCACCGCTGGAGAGTTTTCGTCGGCTTTCACCCCAAGGACCTTCGCACCCCCTGACGTCCCGTTGATTGGTACAGGGCCGATACCAATCGGCAAATCCTTGGCATTGGCGCATATTTTGATTATTGAACCCCAGCTCTCAGCCTTTATGGTAGAGGGAGCATATGGAGCTTTCTTGAGAACGGTGTTTTGGAAGAACACGGCGCCGCCTGATTCGGGCACCCTTCTGGTGAAACACCGGATTGGTTGATCGGGTCCGCCCACGTCCTTCCAGTTCGTGAAATCTCCAGTAAAAATTTTCCTGAGCTGCTCCATAGTGAGCTCATTCACAGGATTCTCAGGACTTGTGTAAACCGCCATCCCGGCATAGCCGATCAGCCGGTTTGCCAATTTCATGTTTTTGCTTTCTGCAGTTTTCATCTCTTCCGGAGAAATCAGACGGCTGGCAAGGCCAATTTCCGCACGTTTCTCGAATAGGGATTCAAAACCTTTTCCTGCGCTGGAGCCTACAACAAGCACATTCATGTTCGGATTCTCTGCATGAAATGACTTAGCCCACAGTGCAACCTGGTCGGAAGCCATGGCGGCTCCGTTGACGCGCAGAGCCATTGTTCCCTGAGCCCAGGAGTAAGAGACCAGCAACAACGCCAAACAAAGAATTGCAAAGCTTGCGTGAAGAAGGGTCTTTTTCACACTATATCTCCTTTCACATCGATAATCCGTTTTGTGAGAATTGAATCCAACTGAAGGCATCGGGTATACTGAGTCATTAATCATGAGAAAAAAGGTGACCCAACCCGAATCAGATCATGCAATTGCATTAGTCTCTGGGAAAGAAAAGGTGCGTGCCTCAAATCAAAAAAGGGTGATCTCCCGCTCTGTAACCTGCGGAATGGGCACCCCGACGTCATAAACAAGAATAATTGAGTGTATGCACTAGCGTTAAGTATCTGTCAAGACAAGATTACGATTATTAATCCGATATGACACAGTGAGGAGATGCCGCATGAAAGCAAAAATCCATTTATTGCAAGGTGATATTACGAGTGCAGATGTGGATGCTATCGTTAACGCCGCAAACAACTCCCTCCTCGGAGGTGGTGGAGTGGACGGAGCGATTCATCGGGCAGCAGGTCCGGAGCTCTTGGCTGAATGCCGTCAGTTGGGAGGATGTGAAACAGGAGATGCCAAGATTACGAAAGGTCACAAGCTTAAGGCGAAACACGTGATTCACACGGTAGGACCCATTTATAGAGGCGGTCGATCGAAAGAACCGGAATTACTTGCTAGCTGTTACCGGAGATGCTTTGAAGTGGCGGCGGAAAACAACCTGCAATCGCTCGCTTTCCCATCCATAAGCACGGGGGCGTACGGCTATCCTATATCCGAAGCGTCCGGAATAGCGTTGAGAACGAGTCTCGAGCAGCTCAAGAGGTTTCCTCAAATTGAAAAAGTTGTCTTCGTTCTGTTTTCCCAGTCGGACCTGGATATTTACCGAAAAGCTCTGGAAAAACTCTGATTCCGGAATGGTCGGCTCAGCAGGGGATGTGAATAGCACTCAGGAGTTTCGTAAGGCCGCTCTCTGATCTTCGACGTACTTGCCGAAAGCTCTTATGACATCGGCTATGATGATATTTTGAGCCCCCCCTACAGGAAGAACAACGATTACGACGCAGCCTCCGTCGGGCCAGAAAATACGGCGGCATGCCACTGTCAATTCGGTTCCCGTCAGACAAAAGCTGAATTCCGAAATCTGCCCGAAATCAAAGCGCACAGCGCCTTCCTGCATCTGGCGCTGAGTCGACATGAAGAGAGCGACCAACTGGTCCGGATCGAAAACATACCCGCCATTATCCAGTACGAATCCGTCGGAATCCGCGAGAACTATCTGCAGAGCGAGACCTGTGTCCAAAGCATCTTGAATTTTTTCGTCGAAAACTATCATTCCACGTCAAAACCCTGGACCCTGAGTTTTTCAGTAAGCTTGCGAAGCATCGCTATCAATGCTTCTTCCAGATTGTCTCCGGTAAGCGCGCAGGTTGAAAAACCTTCCCAAGCCTGTAACCCGAGATCCCCGCTAAGGAAATCCATTGGATAGATTTCTTCAAGATCGTTCTTATTGTACAGGACAACTATTTCCGCTTCAGACAAGCCGTCCATTTCGCGGCGACATTTTTCCAGTTCCTGAAGTATCAGACGGTTGTTCTCAAGTTGATTCTTCTGGGAATCCACCACAATGAATATACCGTCAGAATCGGCAAGCACTTTTGTTCTTGTTCCTTTGTAATAATCCTGCCCTGTTGCGGAGAACATTCGGGTGATCACGTTTTGTGAGATTTCAATCGGTGCAAAATCGAAGAGCAGCGTTTGACCGAAAGAAGTCTTCACTTGCCTGAGTTCTTTCACCAGTTTCATCTCGTCAGGAATGGCATGATAGAACAACCATTCCAACGCAGTTGTCTTGCCGGCAAGCGCGGTCCCGAAAAAGATGAGTTTTAGATAAATCCTGTCACCAACGACTTTCAATGTGCTTCATCCTTTCTTTTTCTTCTCCAGGAACGTTAGAAGACTCACGGGTTTCGCTTTACCCTGATCTCCGGGAAGTCGTGGGAGACGGAGCTTGTGTTCCTCCATGAACCGTTTTCTCGCTTCGGCGGTAGTCTCCATTGCCTCGTTCAAGGCTTGTCTTCCTGTTTTGGCTGCCATTCTCACCACGCCCATGGGAGATGATTTTTCGGCAACCAGGATCAGTGATCCGCGTGGCATCATCTGTTGGGCAACATTGATGCCGTCGAATTCAGCGGTAACCAACTCGCAATAGAACTGGCCCAAGCCATCACCCAGCGCCTGATAGCATTGAAATGCTGAAGCCAACATAGCCCCGAGGTCCTCGGGTTCCATATCAATTTTTCCTTCCATCGCAATGGGAATACCATCACTATCTATTACTACCGCAGCGATCAGACCCGGAACACTGTCGAGCATGTCCCTGATCATTTCGGCAATATTTTTCATAGCCTCCTCCACACAACCACCAGGAGCAGTGAAAACGCGGACGACGCGAACATGGGGATTCCTTTTTCGATCTATACAATATAGGCCTCGTGACTGGTAAGCCTCAAGATATTTTTTGGTGTGCAATGTTTTTTACTCTGGCCAAGATTGACAGGAATTCCATGTGTGGAAAAAAACCGGCTTATTCGCTATGTATCTGAACAACGGACCTTCGGGGAGGACAACCTGTGTCTCATCAGTTTTTGCGCGTTATCTGAGGATCAGAGAATAGCAATTGACGAAGAAGCTGGACACAATCGCAGGAAAGAGGTAGGGGGGGCTGGTAAAATGTCACAAAGTGACAGAAAACTAGACACTCATATTAATGTTATGCTAAAATTTAGGTGCCCAGTTCTGCAACTTAAAGGGACATTTCTTACATGAAACACAGTGTGCAGATATTCACAGCGGTGATTTTCCTGTTATCGATCTCAATTGCATCGGCTCAGGAATCGGGTGAAGAATTATTTGAAAGCGCAAAAATGGCTCAAAAATTAAACGAGCACGCCAAGGCCGTAGATCTGCTCTCAAAAGCCATCCGCAATGGAGTCCTGAATTCAGACGTTTTCTTTCGGAGAGGGGTCTCTCATGAGCGTTTGGGAAAGCTCAACGAGGCAGTTCAGGATTATTCCAAAGCCATCGAAATCGATCCTCGTATGGAGACTGCTCTGAACAACAGGGGAAGCGCTTATTATCGTCTGGGCGAATACGACAGAGCAATAAAGGATTATGGTCGGGCAATCGAGCTTAATCCCGGTTACGGCCTTGCTTATTACAACAGAGGTAATGCGTACCACGGTAAAGGACAATTTGAAAAATCGATTGAGGATTTCTCCCGTGCAATCCAAATAGACCCCAGGGACAAAGACGTCTACAACAACCGAGGCTGGGCCTATCTGCAGGTTAACGAAATCGACAAGTCCATCGAAGACTTCGACCGGGCAATTCAACTGGATCCGAATTATGTCCTCGCGTATGCAAATCGCGGCAATGCCCGACTCAAATCAGGCAATGTAGAAGGAGCAATACAGGATCTGTCGCGAGCCATAGAGCTTAACCCGGAATTTGCGACGGCATACCTTCAGAGGGGAAATGCATACGTTCGCAAGGGATTGTTGGACGAAGCTCTTAACGATTACAATAAAGCAGTTCGTATTTCCCCGATCCTTGCGGATCCGTACAATAATCGAGGATGGGTCTTCTTCAAGAAAGGCAACATAGCGCAGGCTCTAAGGGACGTCTCAAAGGCCGTTTCCCTCAATCCGGAACTCTCAAAGGCCTACACCAACAGAGGCTGGATTCATAAGAGTATTGGTGAGTGCCCCAAAGCTTTGCCGGACTTCGATCGCGCTTTGGAACTGGACCCCAGTGCTGCGGCCATTTACGTTTTCCGGGCAGAATGTTTATTGAGCATGCATCAAACCGACAGAGCGCGAAGCGATCTGGATAAAGCTTATGCTCTGGATCCGACAAATCCTGAAATCCTGGAGACTCTGGGCTCTCTTAAGGAAATTGCAGGCGATTACAGCGCAGCTCTGGAAATGTTCACGAAATTGGTCGATCTCCGCCCGAATGATTCCGCTGCCCATGTCGATCTTGGAATGGCGCTGGGCAAGAGCGGCTCTCTAGCGCGAGCGGTGGAAGAGTTCACCAGGGCCATACAACTGGATCCTCAAAATCGGGAAGCTTACTTGAGAAGGGGAGTAGCTCGCGACCTTCTCGGAGACAAAAAAGGTTCCCGGAACGATTTCACCACAGGCCTGCAAATGAAAGAAGAGACTTCCCCAAGACTGAGACAGCCGATTAACACGTCCCTTGTGCGAGAATATACAAACCTTCGCTGAAACGGGCACGAACATGATCTCTTTATTCCTGCGTTTCTTTACTGTAATGGCTGTGTTCCTGCTTGCCTCAGGCTTATCCGCATTTGCAGCAAACGGGACAAGCACGTTTTCCGAAGCCCTGGAAGCTCACTGGGCTTGGAATCTCGATAAAGCCATTCAGTTGTACTCGAAAGTATTAGGCTCCGATCCCAATAATGCACGGGCCTATTTCAATCGTGGGGCTGCGTACAGGTCCAAGGGGCAAAACGAAAAGGCATTTGCAGATTTCAACCAGGCCGTCCAAAAAGATCCCGGTCTCGCAGAAGCCTTCTTTGCACGCGGGGAATACTATCGTCAGAGAAGCATGTTCGACAAAGCCGTGCAGGATTTCTCTCGTACTCTGACTATCAACAAGGATTATCCCGGGGTACATCGAGTCAAAGGCGAAGCCGAACTCGGCCTGGGACAATTCCAGGCAGCTATATCCGACCTGGATATTGCCCTCAGGTCCAATGCCGATGATTCCGATGCCTATTTTCTCAGAGGTGTCGCTCACCAGAATTTGAAATCGTTGGCAGCCTCTTTGAGCGATTTCAACCGAGCGATCGAGTTGAATCCTCAAAATACAAAAGCTTTGTTCAAACTCGGGAACATACTTTTTTCCGAGGGCAAGACCGAACAAGCGCTGGATGCCTACAATCGGGTGCTTAAACTCGATCCCAAGAATGTGGATGCACTCACGAATCGCGGCTGGGCAAAAAGGGGACTGGGCGATTACCAGGGTGCTATTGAGGATTTGACTCAGAGCTTGAAAATCAATCCTAAATTGGCTCTCGCTTTGTCAAACCGGGCCCAACTCTATACGCAAACGAATCGGATTGATGCAGCCGTAGCGGATTACACGCAGCTTCTCTCAATAAAGGGAGCGGATCCGGGTATTCTCTTTGCGCGTGGCAAGCTCCTTCTGGAATTGAAAAAACCGGCCGAAGCCGAAACAGATTTCACCCGCGCTCTCCAGGATGAACCAGATCGACCGGAAATCCTGGAATATCGGGCGCGCGCGAGGTTGATGGCTAAGAAATACAACGAAGCTATTGCAGACCTGAACAGTATTCTGAAGATCGATCCAGCCGATGTTGAAGCACTTCTTGCCAGAGCACAGGCTCACGAAGCCGAATCGCACTACAACGAAGCCATCGCCGATTACCGGGAAGCGATTCGCTTGGATGCTGAAAAGGCCGGCGTGGAGGCACAGTACGGGCTCGCGAAGAATTTTCTCATGAACAATCAATTGGATCAGGCTATTACGCAATTCAGCAAAGTAATTGAATTAGAGCCCTCACACGGGTTGGCCTGGGCGAATCGGGGGGTTGCCCTCAAACAAAAAGGGGATCTTGCTTCGGCTGCCGAGGATTTCCGCAAAGCTTTGATGTACCTGAAGGAACCGTCTCGTCTCACAGCGGTTGGTCGCCTCCTCGAAACCACGGAATCAAAGCTCAACCCGGTGGTCAGTCAACGGAGTCCTCACGAGAGCGTTTCTGCCGAATCAATGCCCATGGAAAGCAAATATTGGTAAATGTTGACGTCAGGTGTGACGCTTGTCTTAATAGTGTAGACTGCTCTTCTTAGCGCGCTCACAATGGCCCGGTGCATTGTCGATTGCATTGGGAACAATGTTCTACAGAAAACCTTCTGTCGAAGGGGGAAGAAATGTTCGATTCCATACCTTCGGACCCTGAAATTCTGAAAACCTGGTCATGGTCCGATTTTCAACCTTATTATCAAGATCTGATCGGTCGGAGACTGACATCTGACGGAGTTGCCGAATTTCTGACCGACTGGACGCGGATCAATGAAGTTATAGACGAGACTTACAGCCGGCTCCATGTCCTCATGACGGTAGATACTTCAGACAAAGCTGCGGAAGAACTCTTTCACGCATTTCTCGAGAATGTCTTCCCTCCATCTGAGGAAGCGGAACAGGAACTCAAGAAGAAGCTCCTGGAACTGGGGACCGTTCCATCGGATTTTGCGGTACCGATGAAGAAAATGAAGGCTGAAGCTGAACTCTTCCGAGAAGATAATCTTAAGCTGCAAGTCCATGAACACAAACTCACAACCGAATACGACAAGATCGTCGGCGCGCAGACTGTGCAATGGGAAGGAAAAGAAGTCACCGTTGTCCAGCTCCGGCCGGTGTTCCAAAGTCAGGATCGCAAGTTGAGAGAAAAGGCGTGGCGAACGTCTCTTGAGCGACAACTCCAGGATCGCTCCGCAATATCGGAACTCTGGAAAGAGTTCATGAAAGTCCGCTTGGAGCTGGCGAGCAATGCCGATTGCCGGGACTATCGTTCGTACCGGTGGAAACAGATGCTTCGCTTCGATTATACCCCTGAAGATTCACTCCAATTCGATAAAGCAATCGAAGAGGCGGTCGTCCCTGTTGCCGCGCGTATCGTGGATCGAAGAAGAAAACTCCTTGAGCTTTCAAGTGTACGGCCCTGGGACATGGACGTCGATCCTCTGGGCAGATCTCCCTTGCGTCCTTTTCAGGTCATATCCGAACTCAGGGACAAGACCGCGTCGGTATTTCGGTCGATGGATCCTGTTCTTGGCGGATATTTCGAGATTATGGAACGTGAAGGATTACTGGATCTCGAAAACAGGAAAAATAAAGCTCCGGGTGGATATTGCACTGAATTTGCCGCGTCCAAGAGACCGTTCATCTTCATGAATGCTGTTGGCATACACGAAGACATCCAGACCCTCCTGCACGAATCGGGACACGCGTTCCATGCATTCGAGCGAAGTGGCCTGCCATTTCATCAACAGCGTTCCGTAGGCATGGAATTCTCCGAAGTTGCGTCCATGGGAATGGAGTTGCTGGCATCGCCTTACCTCCGCAAGGATCGAGGAGGATTCTACTCCGAATCGGAATCCGCTCGTGCTTTGAGCAAACACCTGGAAGACAGCATTCTCTTCTGGCCTTACATGGCTATGGTGGATTCATTTCAGCACTGGGTGTACGAGAATCCGAATGTATCCGTGGACGCGGCAAACTGTGACAAAGAATGGGCGGCACTGACAAAGCGTTTCATGCCGTGGCTGGACTGGAGCGGGCTGGAACAGGAGGCAATGACCGGATGGCATCGCAAGCTTCACATCCATGTTGTGCCTTTCTACTACGTCGAATACGGATTCGCGCAACTTGGGGCTGTCCAGGTGTGGCGAAACGCCATGAAGGATGAAACCGCAGCCATCAAGGCATATCGCGCCGCTTTAGCGCTCGGAGGAACCGCTTCATTGCCGATGCTTTTCGAAACCGCAGGTGCCCGGTTTGCTTTTGACACTGAAATGCTGAACTCTGCTGTGTCTCTAATGGAGGAGGTTCTCGGCACTTTGAGGGATCGTCAGGAGTGACAGACAAGATTTCCGTCCCGCGACAGGACGGGTGGGTAGACGGATAAAGATAGTCAAAAACGATTCGGTCACATATAGCCGCACAATATTGCGGCTATATTCATCCCCCTGATCAAACCGCACTATCCAACCAGATAGAATACGATTCTACTTCTTTTTTGCTTTTTCCGGTTTGGCTTTTGTTGCAGCAGCTGGTGCAGCTTTGCCTTTCTTCTTCTTCCATACTTTGCAGCCTGCCGGAGGACAGGCATACCCACAGGTAGGGTAATAACAGCCGTAATAAGCAGGCGTCGCACAGCCGTAAGAGGCCTTGCCACCGAAGAGTCCTTTTCCACCGAAAAAGAACGCCGAAGCTGTATCGGCGCTTACTAGTGTTACGAATCCTATTGCCGCAAACAGAGCAATAACAAGAGCAGCCTTCTTCATCCTTTTGCCTCCTCTATGAACTAACGCGGTCTTCTCAAGGGGACGAAAAGCCATAAGTTTTCCTCTACCATAATCTGAGCAACCTGTCTAGAACGTGAGTAGTGCTCCAGTATGGATATACTCTTCTATTATGTGAGTGACGAACATCTAACGAGATGGGGGTCGCGAATATTGCCCACAGATGAAGATGAAATGCGTGAAAAATACGCACTAAGAGGCTCCTAAACCCTCGTTTCTCCGTGTTTGGGTAATAAGAGAGCGTGTTCTTGACGCATTTTTGGAAAAAAACACCGAACGATCCAGACTCAGATGCTGGTTGATACTCTGTAACTCTTTAATTCCAGGGCGGAAATTAAGAAGTAGAGTGTCGAACAGTTGCTTGGTACGTATGTTGCTCCACTTTGGCATTCGTACACGTCATAGAAAAAGTTGGAGATGGGCTTTCTTGAACACGAAGTCGATCTCCTACAGGAAAGTGCGACTTTCGGGTAATCATAATTATTTGCCCACCGACGTCCGCTTGCCCGAAAGTCGCCGATATATTCCCTGTAAATTCTTACGTCGTTGCAAACATTTCCTGTACGTCTTTCCTCATATATATGATAACTATAGAGCGTTTCCCAATATTACCGCAACCTGGATTCGGCAATGAAGAAGTTTACGCGGAAAGACTTTCTGGAAGCGCTTTTCGATGATTATTTCAGGAGAAAAGAAGGATTCATCCTCGTAAGAACTGTCCGCAACATGGATAAGCGGGTCAGCACTCGATATTTTCCGAATATCGAGATCCTCTCAAAAGAGCAATACCAGTCCGACCAGCATGTCTTTTTCGGAGTCTGTCCTCACGAGAAGATGAAACCCGAAAAGAACTGCATTCAGTATGTGACAGCACTTTGGTCCGGGTTGGACATCAGCCCTGAGGGATATTCCGGGAAAAAAGTATATTTTTTCGGACATGCACAGGCAGCAAAGGCGGTGAGAAGTTTTCCTCTGCCTCCGTCCATCATCGTGCAGTCCGGAACCGGGCTGCACTTGTACTGGCTGCTGAGAGAACTCACAAGACTGGATAATATTTCGGCTTTTGAAGAGCTTCTCGCCAAAATAAATCGATATTTTCAATGCAACAGCCCGGTAGAAGTGGACTCAGTATTGCGATTGCCCGGGACGCACAACTGCAAGACGCCGCCGCACGATGCTGAATGCAGAATCAAGTATATCAACACTGATTTCCGCTACGATCTCGAGGAATTCGAAAAACTGAATCTCGGTGGGGCCGGATCTCCGGCAAAAAGTGGTTCTTTCATTGAGAGTACTTCAGTGGGGTTGGCAGCCGCGGCTGCTGTGGAACATTCGCCCCGGAGAGTTGAACCGAAATTCAGTGAACCTGCCACGAAAAATCGCGAAGAAGAAAATTTTGAAGAACCTTTCCAGGATGCAGGGGCCGCGCTGGATTCGGAGGAACTTGAATCGCTCGGTCTTTTGGAGAATCCTAGTGATTCGCAAACGGTCGTCGTCCTTGCCGAAGAATCGGCAGATCTTCTCGCTGAAGAAATAGTTGCAAAAGTCGTCGACAAGCTCTCGGAAAAACTTATGGAAGAATTGGTAGATCGCATCGTAGATAGACTTGCCTCCAGGCTCACCAATAAATGAATAATTTCAACTATCATTCTTGACAGTCGGCTGGTATAGCGGTAACTTAAAGGTTCTCTTTGAAGTACTTTACCATCGCAGTGCTTGCAATAATTCAACGCGAAGGAGCTATCAAATGCCCTACAGAATCGTCACCGAGGAGTGTCGAGGCTGCCAGACCTGTGCACGAAATTGTCCTACTCATGCTTCTGTTGGTGAGAAGAAGCAGCCGCATGCCATCGACGTGACCCGATGCATCGAATGCGGAGTATGCGCAAGAGGTTGCCCGTACGGCGCTATTCGCGATCCCCAGGGAAACACGCCCCCCAGGCTCAAAAAGAACGAATGGCCGAAACCGTACGTCTGGAAAGAAGATTGTGTCGGCTGTGAAGTATGTGCGGCAGTATGTCCGTTTCAGGCACTCGGAATGGGCGAATTGGACGGCGAGAGCATCGCCGGTCTGTACGATCCAAAAGCCTGTGTCGGCTGCGGTCTCTGTGAGCAAGCCTGTCCTGTGCACGCAATTCAACTGGTTTGGCCGGAAGCGGCAAAACAAATAGCCTGACACCCGCTCTCTCGACATGACAATACTGAGGAAGAATGAGGCCGGCCTTCGAGCGGCCTCGTTTTTCCTCAAGTTGCGGATCGCTCTCCTTTTTGCCGGACTGAGGAATTCTGCTTGCCAGCGGGACACCAAGACTTCCGGTAGCCCTGTGCTGAAGAAAGTGTCTCAAAAATCAAAATTTATCCCAGATCGTGGCACGAAGTTCTCATGATCTTCACGGCCTGATTGTAGGGGCGCCCCTCGTGGGTGCCTGGTAGTGACCGTCCTCCGTGCCGGTCATTGCAGGAGGGCAGGCACGAGATCTGCCTCTACAAGGACGATGAATCGTGGCACGATCTTTGTGCATTCGAGAATTTTGAGACAGTCTCTGAACCTCCAGATTGCCCTGCAGAGTTGACTCTATTTGGAACTCACCGTCCCGTCATCCGCATAGGCGATAAAATAAGAATCCGGCTCAGGATGTGATGACCAAAGCGAACCTCATCGTTTTTGCCAGAGTGTCTGAATGACTGTCATTGCGAGCGAAGCGAAGCAATCGCCTGAAATTAAGCGCCTGAGTACCAGGCGATTGTCCCGCGAGCCGCGGGATCGCTGCGCTCCTCGCAATGACAATTATCTGTCTCTTTGATGGCTCATGCGTGTGAGTTCGTAAACGCGTCTTCGGTCAGGCCTGGGGGCGAGACCCATCAAGATGGGCAGGATGCTCTTATTCTAAAGCCTATGCCCGTCATCCGACCAATAGATCGTTTCATATAATTTTCTTGGTCAACATAGTCCGGAATCATTCATCGGGAGCAAATCGACCCGACGCGACGCGCTCCGACAAACGGCTTGACGAGAACGCTGTGCACTCGCTGCGCCTGGATTTTTCGAGGGGAACGCGGTCCCAGGGACAGGACGTTTATGGAACCTCTGCGGCGCGTATCGGAGAAGAAAGCATTCCGGAATCCTATATCTCGAGACCAGGCATCTAAACGATTAATAGCTGAAATATCAGGATAGTATCTCGCCCCTCGAAGCGGTTTCGCCGAATTCGGCGCGCTCGAAAGCATGCGCGAGCTGCGAGAATAATGCAGAATAAATCGGTGGACTTTTTCTCTGTATTGGGAAGAAGAGAGCGGGTATGGAGATACAACATCCCGATTATCCGGAACAAAACCCCAAGAGAGGGCTTCGTCGGCATGTCTGAATTAAGGCTTGACACAAATCCCGATCCGCTATAGTCTACGGAGATTCGCCACGAGGGCGAACATGGTCGGGAGAAAAACCCGCCG